>CAVPJC010000008.1:0-49574 GCA_963705155.1 uncultured Chloroflexia bacterium
TTATGTCGTCTACTGGTTCGTTGGTGTTTGCTAACAATTCGCAGATTTTTTTGGAGACTGCACCTTGCAAAGTGATTGGCATTACCGGTTCGGCGGGAAAAACCACCACCACCACCCTGGTAGGCAGGATGGTGCGGCGAAGGCGGTTGGGTGGGCGGCAACATTGGCAGCCCGCTCATCGCGGATGTGGAGCGCATGAAACCGGAAGACCTGGCAGTGATGGAGCTTTCCAGCTTCCAGCTGGAAATAATGACCCGATCCCCCCAGGTGGCGGCAGTGCTCAACATAACGCCAAATCACCTCGACCGGCACGGCAATATGCTGGCATACACCGCCGCGAAAGCCCGGATACTGGCATTCCAGTCCGGCACGGATATTGCAGTGTTAAACCGTGACGATCCCGGGTCGATCGGGCTGGCGGGAGGGGTTCACGGCAGACTGATGACCTTTGGGCTGAGCCATCCGGGTGAATTGGATGGAACTTATTTGAAGGATGGAGAGATTATTTTGTTCCACCAGGGCAGGCACGTACCAATCACGGCAACAGCGAACATCCGGCTGCGCGGCGAGCACAACCTGCTCAATGTATGGCTGCCTGTGCGATTGCTGCTGCGGCCGGCTTGCCTGCTGAAGCGATCCGCAGTGGGATTTTGGGCTTTACGGGCGTGCCGCACCGTTTGGAATTTGTGCGCACCTGGAGAGGTGCGCACTGGTACAACAATTCGATCGCCACCGCTCCTGAGCGCAGCATGGCGGCAATCCGTTCCTTTGAAGCGTGGCCGATCGTTCTCCTGGCTGGTGGGAGAGATAAAGATCTACCCTGGGAAGATTTTGCTGAGCTGGTCAGGAAGCGAGTTGACCACCTGGTATTGTTTGGTGAAGCAGCCGAGAAGATCCAGAAGGCAATTGGACCGCTGAAGGCTGGCGGGAGACCATTCACATTACGGACTGCAAGAGGCTGCACGATGCTGTAAAGGTGGCAGCCGAGCAGGTAGAGACGGGCGACATTGTCTTACTCTCGCCAGGCGGAACAAGTTTTGATGAATTCCGCGACTTTGAAGAGCGTGGGGAGGCTTACCGGAAATGGGTTGAGAACTTTAATCGATTTTGTTGGGAGGTTGGGCGTTCAGGTCCCGGGGAAAAAGGGCGGCGGCAGGTGCACTTGGGTTTGGATGTACCCTTGTTGCTCATCACTGATTACCCTGATGATCTATGGGCTGGTGATGGTTTATTCTGCAAGCTGGGATTTTGCTTACCGTGCCACGGGCGATCCGATCTACATGTTCAAGCGCCAATTGATCTGGCTGGGTATCGCTGGACAATTACGGCGGTTTTCCTTTCTTTTTTCAATTACCGCTTTTGGAAGCAGCCTGGTGGTGGGCGCGATGGTCTGTGACGATTGTCGTCTTGGTGGTGGTGCTGGTGCTGGCTAACACTCGCTTCGGGGCATCGCGGGCCTGATTGGAGGATCGATCCAGCCATCGGAGCTGGCAAAATTGGTGATCATCTTATACCTGGCAGTGTGGTTGGACAGCCACAAGGACCAGTTGAGAACGATGTCATTTGGGTCTGCGTGCCCTTGGCGGGATCCTGGGGGTGGTGGGCGGTTTGATCTTGCTGCAGCCTGACCTGAGCGCGGTGATGACGATCTTCTATCTTGGGCGGGATCATGTTCTTCCTGGCAGGCGGTGATCTGAAGCAGATCGTGATCTGATCATCGTTGGGGATGGTAGTGGTTGATTTCATCTGGTTTTGCTGACCTTGTGCCGATCTTTACGACCGGGCGTGAACGGATCACAGATTTTCTGAACGGGTCCCCAATCTTACTCAATTCCTCTGATCACGTGAAGCGCTCCTTGGAAGCTTTTGCTAAAGGCGGGTGGTTTGGAGTTGGGATCGGCAGATCGACGACCAAGATGACCGGCTTGCCCTTCCCGCACACTGACAGCATTTTTGCGGTGGTTGGAGAGGAGACTGGGCGTTTTTGGCGCAGTGGTCGCTGGTGCTTCTGTATGTGGGTGATGCGTCTGGCGAGGAATGGAAATTTCGCAGAACGCTCCAGACCGACTGGGAAAGCTGCTGGCTGGGGGGTTGGCATTCTGGCTGGCAACGGAGGCGACGATCAACATGGCGGTGATGGTCGGCTTGATGCCATTTGCAGGAAATGCTTTGCCGTTTATCAGTTCAGGCGGTTCGAGCCTGCTGATGATCGATGTCAGCCGTTGGGATTATCACCAATATTCCACGGCAGTCGGTGAAGAAAAGCAAGAAGAGGAGAGATCATTCAGTGCGGTTGTTGATATGCGCGGGAGGGACAGGCGGCGGCGTGTATCCCGCTCTGTCCGTTCTACAAGCGTTGAACCGGAGATAAGGCCACAGAGCTGGGAGGCAGGCAGTTGGATCGGGCTGATGGATTCCGAGACGTTCGATGATCTCCTATGGATCGGCGGCGAGGAGGTATGGAAGTTGACTTGGTGAAACGAGAAGGTGTTCCGTTTGAACAATCCCTGCAGCAGGTGTGCATGGCGTGGGTTGCGCGCCTTGCCAGCGCAACCTGGTGCAAATTGCGCGCAGGGCTTGCCGCTGGCGCGGCGGATTTTGCAGCCATTCCGCCCAGAGGTGCTGTTCTTCACGGGCGGGTACCTGGCGGTGCCAATGGCGCTGGCGGCGCGCCTGCCGCTGGCGAGGCTTGCAACCGGCCCAATGGCTGATTTATGTGCCGGATATCGAACCAGGACTGGCATTGAAGGTTTTGTTCGCGTTGTTGACAGATGCGGTGGCGGTCAGCGGACGACACGAGCAAATTTTCCCTCCCATGAGCGGGTGACGGTGACTGGATACCCTGTGCGGACAAGATTGAGAAAACTGACCGAGGGGAAGCCTGCCGTTCTTTGGGCTGGATCCTGAGCTGCCGGTTTTCTTGGTTTTGGGAGGCAGCAAAGGGGCGCGTTCGATCAACCGGGCATTACAGACGGTGTTGCCACAAATTTTGGCCGAGATGCAGGTGATCCATATCAGCGGGCAGCTCGATTGGCAAGAAGTGGAACAACCGCCAGGGAATGCCGGCAGAACTGCTGGAACGCTACCGTGCCTATTCCTTACCTGCATGAGGAGATGGGCGCAGCGTTTTCGGCTGCAGACCTGGCGCTTGCCCGGGCGGGGGCTTCGAGCCTGGGAGAGCTGCCCATGTTTGGGCTGCCGGCGATCCTGGTGCCTTATCCGCATGCCTGGCGGTACCAGAGGGTAAATGCGCAATACCTGGTGAACGCGGGGCAGCAGTGATGCTGAAAGATGCTGACTCTCGGCCGCTACTGTCGCTGGTCAAGGAGCTGTGCTGACCACCCACCGGCAGGAGATGAGCGTACAGGCATGCAAAGTCTGACTCAACCCGAAGCAGCCGAGCGATTGCCAGATATTTTACTCGACCTGGGAGCAGGGCAGCTAAAGGAACTCATATGGCTACTTTATCTTTCGTCTTCTTCTTTTTGACAGCGATCTTCGCCGTGATTGGATCGCTGCGCGGCTGGGCTAAGGAGATGATGGTCACTTTCAGTGTCATCTTGGCATCTTCATCTTGTATATTATGCAGGGCATCATTCCGGGGTTATTGAATACCTACCCGGCAGGTACGGCAGCTTATTTTTGGCTGCGAGCCGGCCTTCTGATCATCCTGGTTTTCTTTGGCTACCAAACGCCCAACCTGCCCAAGATCTCGAGCGGGCAGGTTTGCACGGATGAGCGCCTGCAGGATGTTCTCTGGGCTTTTCTTGGGTGCGTTGAACGGTTTTCTGGTGGCAGGGGCGCTGTGGTTTTATCATGAAAGAGGCAGGCTACCATTCCCCAGATACATCCTCGCCCCTGACAGGGTGATCCATTTACCGATGCGGCTTTCAGGCTGTACCCCTGGCTGGCGCCTGCCTGGCTGAAGGGCAATATGCTGTACATTGCGGTGGCGTTGGCGTTCGTTTTTGTGATCGTGGTGTTTATCTTAGGTCATGATATGTTCTCGGAAATTCTCTGCAGTGCATTTGATCGGGATCGGCGGCACGGGCCTGTCGGCGATTGCGCGGGTGCTGTTGGAAAGGCGGCTGCAGGTTAGCGGCTCGGACCGACAGCTTTCGGCGCTGGCGCGGAGCTCTGCAGGAGGCCGGTGCGCGCGGTGTATGTGGGTCACCGGGCCGGAGAATATCCAGGGCGCAGACCTGGTGATCCGCTCATCGGCCATCGCAGATGATAATGTGGAAGTCCAGGCTGCCCTGGCAGAAGGCATACCGGTGTTGAAGCGCTCGGATTTCTTGGGCAAACTGATGGAAAAACAGATTGGGATCGCGGTGGCAGGGACACATGGCAAGACTACGACCACAGCGATGACAGCCTGGATGCTGACTGCGCTGAAGCAGGATCCCATCTTATATCATCGGTGGGGTTTCCGCAAACTTGGGCAGCAATGCCCATGCCGGAAATGGGCCGTATTTTGTGATCGAGGCGGATGAATACGACCGCATGTTCCTGGGCTTGACCCCAAGATAGCCGTGGTGACCAATATCGAGCACGATCATCCCGATTGCTACCCGACCGCAGATGATTTTTACCAGGCATTTCGAGAATTTGCGGCCAGATCGAAGCGGGTGGCATCCTGCTGGCGTGCAATGACGATCCCGGGGCGCGGCGTTTGATGCAGGATGAGCGGGAAGGCCAACAGGTGTTCTTACGGGCCTGGCGCTTGGGCAGGTTATTCCGGGCCGGATTATGCTGGGAGATGCGCAGCCAAACGAGCGCGGCGGGTTTGATTTCGAGTTTTTTCGCTGGACGAACCGGAAAAGGCGGTACAGGTTTCGCTGCAAGTGCCCGGGATACACAATGTCTTTAACGCCGTGGCGGCCCTGGGCGTGGCGCACCTTCTGGGTTTGCCGATGGACCAGGCCGCGGTCGGCCCTTGGGGATTTTTCTGGCACCGGGAGAAGCTTTGAAGTGCGTGGCGAAGCAGCAGGCGTAATTGTGGTCGATGATTACGCCCACCACCCAACGGAAATCCGCGCCACCCTTGCAGCCGCCCGTGCCCGCTATGGTGACCGGAAGCTGTGGGCGGTCTGGCAGCCACATACTTATTCGCGCACCCGCAGCCTGATGGATGGATTTGCAGGTGCTTTGATGATGCTGATCCCGTTCTGGTAACCGATATTTATGCTGCCCGTGAAGCGCACCGGCGGATGGTTTTCGTCCCGCCAGGTGGTGCAGGCGATGCGTCATCCCGATGTACAGTATTCCGCCAGCCTGGCGGAGACACAGGCGATATTGTTGGAGCGGTGAAGCCGGGTGATGTTGTTCTGGTGTTTTCGGCGGGGGATGCCGACCGGATGAGCGCCGGTTTGTTGCTGCATTGCAGCAACACCCGCCTCGCCGGTTTAAACTAGGAGAGAGTGAAATGGCGGATAAGAAGCGAAAGTACCAGTCAGAAATTGTTTCGGGCAAACCACTCAAACTGCAGCAGCGGCCCCGACCCGAGGACGAGGATCGTGGGTCAGGACAGCTGCACCATCAGCCAAGCTGATTGTGCCTGAATCGCGCGACCTCGTGCTTGCGCCTGATCGAGAAGATCAAGCAAAGATAGATTGAAGTCAGAGTGTTGGAACCTTACCAAGTGGAGGCATTGCAGTCGGTTTTTGGCAACCATCTGAAGCGAGGAGCGCCTCTTTCGCGCTACACCAGCGCCCGCGTAGGCGGGCCGGCAGACGACTCCTGGCAGTCAACTCGGTTGACGAGCTGACTCAGGCCATGCAGGTGATCTGGGAGCACGATGTGCCCTTCACCATCCTGGGCGGCGGCTCAAATATGCTGGTTAGCGATGCAGGGGTGCGGGGTGTGGTGGTGCTGAACCGGGCTCGCCGGGTGCGTTTTGAGCTGAAGCAGCCCCCCTGGCCGTCTGGTGCGAATCGGGCGCCAACTTTGGCGTTGTTGCCCGGCAGGCTGCCGCCAGGGGGCTGGCAGGCCTGGAGTGGGCGGCCGGAATACCCGGCACGGTCGGTGGGGCGGTGGTTGGAAATGCCGGCGCCCATGGTGGCGACATGGCTGGCAATTTATTGCTGGCAGAAATCTTGCACCGTGATGAAAGCGCGCAAGCCGGATTGCCCGTTCGAGAAGTTTGGCCGCTGGAGCGGCTGGAGTTCTCGTACAGGAGCAGCATTTTGAAGCGTTTGGCGGGCAAAGCGGTGGTTCTGGCAGCCAGCCTGCGGTTGGAAGCCAGCACAGAGCAAGCGGTTCAGGAACAGGATGGATGAACTCGTCCAGTATCGCCGCCGCACACAGCCACCGGGAGCCAGCATGGGGTCGATGTTCAAGAACCCCCCTGGCGATTATGCCGGGCGATTGATCGAAGCAGCCGGGTTGAAAGGCAGCCGGATCGGCGAGGCGGAGATCAGCAGACTGCATGCGAACTTTTTTGTGAACCTGGGTCAGGCTTGGGCAGCAGACATTTATGCCCTGATCCAGATGGCCCGCAAGAGCGTGGCCGATCGATTTGGTGTTTTGTTGGAACTGGAAGTTGAGCTGGTTGGAGCCTGGTAATTTGCGGATATTGGGATCGTAATAAGGAAATTGTGCGAATCATGAGCAGTCAAAACAAACTACGTGTGGGTGTGATCTTTGGAGGTCGTTCCGGCGAGCATGAAATCTCGCTGCGCAGCGCCCATTCCATCCTGGCTGCCATGCATCCACGCAAATATGCCATAACACAGATCGGCATCACCCACGAAGGCACCTGGCTGGTAGGCCCGGGTGTGCTGCAGGCCATGGAACAAATGGCTTATTCCCGCCTGACGCCGGCAACCATTCTGGCTGATCCCACCCGCCACAACGTGTTTGCCATTCGCGATTCACAGGAGGGTGAAGTTCTGGAAACCTTTGCCGGTCTGGATATCGTTTGGCCGGTGCTGCATGGCACTTATGGTGAGGATGGCACGATCCAGGGCCTGTTTGAAATGGCAGACCTGGCCTACGTGGGCGCCGGCGTGGTAGGTTCGGCAGTGGGTATGGATAAAGGGATTTTCAAGGATGTGATGATTTCGAATCAGATCCCTGTGGTAAACTCGATGATTGTGCTGCGCCGTGAAATTGAGGAGGATATGGATGGCGTGCTGGCAAAGGCAGAGCAGATCTCGGAGTATCCGCTGTTCGTCAAGCCAGCCAACCTGGGCTCGTCGGTGGGTGTAAGCAAATGCCGCAACCGCTCGGATCTGTTGGAAGGCCTGATGGATGCCGCCCGGTATGACCGCCGTGTTCTGGTCGAGAGAGGCGTTAACGCCCGTGAGATCGAGGTGAGTGTGCTTGGCAATGACCAGCCCCAGGCATCGAAAGCCGGCGAGGTCATACCTTCGGATGATTTTTATTCCTACAATGCCAAGTATATTGATGACCGCTCGCAGCTGCTCATCCCGGCGCCTATCTCGGCTGAGCTTATGCAAAAGGTGCAATCACTGGCAGTGCGCTGCTTCAAAGCCATCGATTGCTCCGGGATGGCGCGGGTGGATTTCCTGCTGGACAAAGAGACGGATGAGCTGTTTCTGAATGAAATAAACACCATTACCGGGATTTACCAGTATCAGCATGTACCCCAAGCTGTGGAATGCCAGCGGAATATCCTATCCGGCGCTGGTTGACCGGTTGATTGAGCTTGGGATGGAAAGAAAAACAAGAGCGCGACCACACTGAACGCAGATTTTACCGATCTTAAGACTGACTGGGATTGCAGACTATGGCCTGGACAAACTCTTTCTTCAACAATCAATTCGATAAAGCCCGCCAGCGGCGCCAGCGCTCTGCCGATCATCCGCGCAAGCCGGTGCCGGTGGTGAAGAAAAATCGGGGACGCGAGTTCGCCGAACGGCGCATGCCGCCTGTGATGGTGCGGGGCGGTCTGGCAGGTATGCCGCTGCAAGCGCGTAAAGGCGTGAGCAACAAGGCGCGCCGCCGGTACGATGTGGCATTGAACATACCTGGCGCTGAGATGCGCCTGCCCTCACTGCCACAAATAGCGTTTGGATACCGGCTGATTTCGGGTGTGATGGTGTTGGCGTTGGCTGCGCTTGTGTACTACGTGTGGAATTCGCCTGCCTACAAGGTGGAAGCGGCTGAGGTGGTTGGGCTGCAGCGCATCACCGGGCGGGATGTAAATGCTGTGATCGACCTGGAGGGTGAACCGGTGTTTTCCGTATCGCCCAAGGAGCTGGAGAAAACACTGCAGGCAGCCTTTCCAGAATTTATGTCGGTGAGCGTGGCTGTAGGCCTGCCCAACAATGTGCAAATCGAAGTGGTGGAGCGCCAGCCGATCCTCACCTGGCGGCAGGACGGGCGCACCATACTGGTGGATGCCTCAGGGATTTCATTCCCTGCCCGTGACCAGGTGGAAACCACCACAGCGGTCGTGGTGGATGCCTCCAGCGCCCCGGCTGCGCCCGTTGCAGCAGGGGATTTGAAAGACGGTGAAACGCCAATACTGGCTCAGTTTATGCCGGTTGAGATGGTTTCAGCCATCCTGTCGATGAGCGCTCAGGCGCCGGCGGACACACCCCTGGTGTACGACCGTGTTCACGGTCTGGGGTGGAAGGATCAAAAAGGTTGGGATGTGTATTTTGGTGATGTACGTGATATCGACACCAAGCTGAATGTTTACAAGGCTCTGGTGGCGAAATTTGATAAAGAGGGCATTCGGCCATCGATGATCAGTGTGGAGCATGTTCATACTCCATACTACCGGTTGGATGAATAATCACGGCTGAAGGCCAATGGAGCAGGCGGCAGATGGATCAACCCGTTGTCGTTGGAATTGATGTAGGCACAACAAAAATATGCACGCTGGTGGCCCGGGAGGAAGCTCCGGGGCAGATCAGCATTGTCGGGGTGGGCATTGAGCCATCGCAGGGCATCCGCAAAGGTGTGGTGGTTGACCTGGCGGCTGCCTCCCAGGCAGTTTCACGCTCGATAGAAAAAGCCGAGCGCACATCCGGGTTGGAGATCACTTCGGCCCTGGTCAGCCTGGCGGGCTCGCAGGTCTCATCGGTGAACAGCCGGGGGGTGGTGGGGATCAACGGCGGGATCATCGACCAGGATGATGTTGCCCGAGCCATCGAAGCTGCCCGGGCGGTGGCTATCCCGCACAACCGCGAAATCATCCATGTGATCCAGCGTGGTTTCAACGTGGATGGTCAGGAAGGCATCCGCAACCCGTTGGGCATGCACGGCTACCGCCTGGAGGTGGAAACGCACATCATCACCGCCTCGGCGGCTTCGGTGGAAAACCTGCGCCAGTGCGTGGGAGCATCGGGGGTTGAGATTTCGCAATTTGTTCTCAATCCCCTGGCTTCCGCCGAAGTGGTGCTGACCGAAACCGAGCGGCAGATGGGTGCTGTGGTGGTGGATATGGGCGGCGGCACCACCGATATGGCCATTTTCATCGACGGCGACGTGTGGTACACCTCCGTGCTTTCAGTTGGCGGCAATCATGTCACCTCCGATATTGCCCACGGACTGCGCCTGCCCATGTCGCAGGCGGAGGAGATCAAGATCGCTCACGGTCACGCCATCCAATCTGAGGTGGGTCCGGCGGAATTCTTCAATATGCGTCCATTTGGCGAGCAGGAATCCGTGCAGATCAACCGTCAGGAGCTTTCGAACATCGTCGAAGCCCGCGCTGAAGAGATCTTCGGCCTGGTTTTGCAGGAGATCAAGCGCTCGGGATATGATGGGCTGCTGCCGGCCGGTATGGTGCTGACCGGCGGCGCCAGCGCCTTGCCGGGCATCCGCACCCTGGCCAACAGCGTTCTGGGGGTGCCGGTGCGGATTGCCAAGCCGGAAAATCTGATCGGGATGGCCGATAAACTGGATTCACCGGCTTATTCCACCAGTGTAGGTCTGCTCCGCTGGGCCTTCTTGATGAGTGAGTTTGCCCCCCAGGGTGGTAAACGCCGGCCCAGCGTTCAACGGAATGTCGCAGAGTCGCAAGGAGGTGCGCTTGATTGGGAAAAAATCAAGAATTGGCTTAGAAGACTATTACCATGACCAGAGACCGCAGATACCAGGACAACTATCATTCAACCTATTCAATCTACCGTCCAGTAACCTGGAAAACAAGAAGATTACAGATAATCATTTTGAGGAGGAACGAACAATGACACCAGATATGAATTTACCCAACCAGCTCGAATCGTTTGCTCGCATCAAAGTCGTGGGCGTGGGTGGGGGCGGCTGTAATGCCGTCAACCGGATGATCGATGAAGGTCTGCACGGTGTGGACTTTGTGGCAGTCAACACCGATGCCCAGGCCCTGATGCTCTCCAAAGCGCCCACCCGGGTGCGCATCGGTGAGAAGCTCACCCGCGGCCTGGGTTCTGGCGGCGACCCCGAGATGGGACGCAAGGCTGGCTGAAGAATCGGCGGAAGAGATGTACGAAGTGCTCAAAGGCTCCGATATGGTCTTCATCACGGCAGGCATGGGCGGCGGCACCGGCACCGGCGCGTGCGCCATCGTCTCGCAGATCGCCAAAGAAGTGGGCGCCCTGACGATTGGTGTGGTTACCCGCCCGTTCACCTTCGAAGGCTCACGCCGCATCCAGTCTGCCGAGGCAGGCATCACCAAGCTCAAAGAGCACGCCGATACCCTGATCGTGATCCCGAACGACCGGCTGCTGCAAATTGTGGATAAGCGCGCCAACCTGCAGCAGGCCTTCCGCCTGGCAGATGACGTTTTACGCCAGGGCGTGCAGGGCATTTCTGAACTGATCACCGTCCCGGGTCTGATCAACCTGGACTTCGCCGATGTGCGCACGATCATGTCTGAAGGCGGCGCGGCTCTGATGGCGGTGGGTACGGGTAACGGCGAAGACGGCGCCCGCATGGCTGCTGAGCAGGCGATCTCCAGCCAACTGCTGGACATCACCATCGACGGGGCGCGCGGCATCCTGTTCAATGTCACCGGTGGACCTGAACTGACCCTGTTCGAGGTCAACCAGGCGGCAGCCATCATCAAGGAAACCGCCCACCCGGATGTGAACCTGATCTTTGGTGCGGTTATCGACCCGGACATGAAGGACAATGTGCGCATCACCGTTATTGCCACGGGTTTTGAGCGCACCGGTGTGCCCCGCCGCATTGTGGAGCAGCCGGTGAGCGAACCTCCGCACCACGACATGCCTCCGGCGCCGGTGAGTACACCGGCCCGTGAATTCCAGCCGCGCGCGTTCAACACAGAAGACCTGGATATCCCGACCTTCCTGCGTAACCGCGGCCGGTAGGCGCATGCCTCCCGAAAACTGTATAACTGCACGCCAGCAGCAGCCGGCCTCCTCCTCCCGGTTGCTTCTGGCTGCCTGCAGCTGGTTTGGATAACAACCGCTCCTCATCTCTGCCTTCGCATGAGGAGCGCCCGAACAGGGCGCGGCGCTGCCGCGCCCTGTTCTCTAATTTCTCCACAAAAAACTCTAATCTAAGTTGGTACTTTTTTACCTTGCGCTACGGTATGGTTATGCTAAAATTGCGTCCACTTGATGCCACAGGTAGGGGGAGTAGCAAGCTATACCCCTGTCTATGGCGGTTACATATGTTCTATAATTATCCAGGGATTTTATGCGCTGTCCATACTGCAAACACGAAATTCCAGAGTGGTGGATACCACCCACGATGTCCGCGGTGGAGTACGCCGCCGCAGGGAGTGTGAAAATTGCGGGCGAGCGTTTCAGCACCTATGAGCGGCCCATCCTGGCGACGCCGCTGATTGTCAAACAAGACGGTACCCGCGAAGAGTTTGACCGGGAGAAGCTGATCCGCGGGATTCGCATCTCCTGCGCCAAACGCCCGGTGTCGGCTGCCGATATCGAGCGCCTGGTGGGGGAGATCGAGGCTGCCCTGCAAGCCATGGGGCGGGCCGAAGTCTCATCACGCGTGGTGGGGGATATGGTGATCGCAGGGTTGAAAGAGATCGACCAGATTGCCTATATCCGTTATGCGATTGTTTACCTCGGCCTGGACGATTTACGTTCCATCCGCCAGGAAATCGATCGTATTCTAGAAAGCTGACCGCAGTTATGCCTCCGCCCAGGGCTGGCTGTGGCGATTTGTTGTAACAAATTTACCGGATAATCGAGGAGACATGTCCCATGCTGCACGAAAAGACACCTATCAAGATTTAAAAAATGGGCTGCTACCAACCCCACCCCTGCCGGAGAGCTTAAAACCAGTTGAACTGACGGAGAACGCCCGTCAGGTGCTGGTGCGCCGGTATGTGCGCCGGGCTGCCGATGGCAAGCCGGCAGAAACGGTGGAAGAGATGTTCTGGCGGGTGGCTTACCATGTAGCAAAAGTTGAAGAAACCTGGGGTGATGATTTCATGCAGCGAGCCGCCGAATTTTATGAGCTGCTCTCCTCCAAGAGCTTCTTTCCAAATTCACCCACCTTCACCGGGGCAGGCACACCGCTGGGGCAGTTGGCGGCGTGTTTTGTGCTGCCCATCAGCGATGATATGGGCCGAGATGCGGCGGGGATCTTTCAATCGCTGCGGGACGCCGCCCTCATCCAGCAGACCGGCGGCGGCAATGGTTTTTCGTTTTCCCGCCTGCGCCCGCAGGGAACGCTGGTAAAGTCATCTGCAGGGCAGGCCACCGGGCCGGTGGGTTTCCTGCGCGTTTACGACAAAGCTTTTGGTGAGATTGCACAGGGCGGCACCCGGCGCGGCGCCAACATGGCCGTGCTGCGGGTGGATCACCCGGATATCGAAGAGTTTATCACCTGTAAGACGGACGAGAATGCCATCACCAACTTCAACATCTCGGTGGGGATCACCGATGCCTTCATGCGCGCCGTGAAAGAGGACGCGATGTGGGATTTGCGTTTTCCAGATGTCACATCCAGAGAGTATCACGGCTTCAGCGGCACGCTGGAACAGGCTGAGGCCCGGGGCGTGCCCATCAAGGTCTACAGGACCGTGCGGGCGCGCGACCTGTTCGATAAAATCGTCAACCAGGCGCATCACAACGGCGAGCCGGGCGTGCTATTCCTGGACGCCTCCAACCGCTCCAACCCGGTGCCGCATTTGTACGCAGCTGGAAGCTACAAATCCGTGCGGAGAACAATGGCTGGGTCCTTACGAAAACTGCTGCCTGGGCTCGGTGAACCTGGCCCAGCACTTTGGTCCCGAACGGCGCGGTGGATTGGGAAAAGCTGCGCCAGAATGTGGCGCTTTCGACGCTCTTCCTGGATGATGTTGTCGAGGCCAATGCTTACGTCCCGGCTGTGCCGCAGCTCACGGAGGCGGCTCACCGCGCCCGCCGGATTGGCCTGGGGATCATGGGCCTGGCCGACCTGATGTACCACGCCGGCATCCGCTATGGCTCGGAAGAGGGCCAGGAGTTTGGCGCGCAGGTGATGGAGTTTGTGCGCTACCATTCCATGCTGACCAGCATCGAGCTGGCCGACCGGCGCGGCGCTTTCCCGGCAATCGAGGGCAGCATCTATGACCCGGAAAACCTGAGCTGGCAGCCGCCCCAACCGCTGACGCCATACCGCCGTGACTGGGGCCGTCCGCAGGTGGATTGGGGCAAGGTGGTGGATGGCATCCGACAATATGGCATCCGCAACGCCGCCCAGACCACGGTGGCGCCCACCGGCACGATTGCCACGGTGGCTGGCTGCGAAGGCTACGGCTGCGAGCCGGTGTTTGCCCTGGCTTACATCCGGCATGTCAACGACCACGGCAAGGACCTGCAATTGACCTATGCCAGCCCGCAGTTCGAGCAGGCGCTGGTGGAGGCGGGTCTGGAGGAAGCCGACGCGCCAAGCCATCGTCGATCACGTCATGGAGCAGGGCTCCTGCCAGGGCGTGGCTGAAGTGCCTGCAGATATCCGGCACACCTATCGTGGTTTCCGCCGGATATCACTGCCGAGGAGCATGTGCGTATGCAGGCCGCCCTGCAGGCATTT
Source organism: uncultured Chloroflexia bacterium (assembly GCA_963705155.1). Taxonomy (GTDB): domain Bacteria; phylum Chloroflexota; class Anaerolineae; order Anaerolineales; family UBA4823; genus CAVPJC01. Next base: position 13,966 of record CAVPJC010000008.1, read on the forward strand.
GTGGATAACAGCCTGAGCAAGACGGTCAATTTCCCATCCGATGCCAGCGAGGCGGATGTGGCGCATGCCTACCAGCTGGCCTGGGAGCTGGGCTGCAAGGGCATCACCGTGTATGTCACCGGCTCACGCCAGAAGGTGGTGCTGGAGACCAAAGCCACCGCCCGGCAGAAACAGACCGGGGAGGAGGCTGCCCCGCTGCCGGCGCCTGCACCGGTTCCCGCCCAGGCCGAGCAGCTGCCCATCTGGCATGACAAAAAGAAACCGCGCCCGCGCAGCCTGAAGGGCTACACCTACAGCGTCAGCACGCCGCTGGGCAAGGCCTTTGTGACGATCAACGAAAACGGCGGCGACCAGCCCTTCGAGGTCTTCATCAACACGGCAAAAGCCGGTTCGGATACGGCTGCCGTCTCGGAGGCGATCGGTCGGCTGATCTCCTATATTCTGCGTCTGAGCTCTTCGGTGCGCCCCGCGCGACCGGCTGAAAGAAGTCTGGCGCCAGCTCTCGGGCATCGGCGGCGGGCGATCGCTGGGGTTCGGCCCCAAGAGGGTGCGCTCCCTGCCAGACGGCGTGGCGCAAACCCTGGCGGAATACCTGGAAAGCTTCGAAGAGCAGGAAGCGGCTGCGGAAGAAAACGGCAACGGCTTCCACAAACTGTCTGAAGACGCCCAGGAGGGCAATGCGGATGGCGGGGAAAGCCATTTCGAGCAGCCGTCGCTGTTCAAGATCGGCGACCTGTGCCCGGAGTGCGGGCAGGCCAGCGTGGTGAACGAGGAAGGCTGCCGGAAGTGCTATAGCTGCGGGTTCAGCGAGTGCTGAGAAGCGGCGCTTACCTAATGAATTGAGCACAATATCTTGGAACTTGAGTAACAAAATATCCACTTAACTCGAGACAAATGTGCTTATGATTATGTGAAAAAGAATGAGCTAAATGGCTGCCTACCATAGTACTCGTAGATTATTTTTCAGGCGGGTATATTGCCAAGAAGCCCTACTAGTACAACTGGCAATCACTTACGAAAGAGTAAATTTATGCAAAACAAACTCATCCCTACGCAGTTCAAGGTCACCAACTACAGGAATATCGATGATAGCGATTGGATTCCCCTTGAGCGGGTAACGGCGTTAGTCGGGCGGAACGAATCCGGAAAGAGTGCGCTGCTCAAAGCTCTCCACAAGTTTAACCCTGCTACCACCGAACACTACAACCCACAGCGGGAGTTTCCTAGAGATCGCTTCACACGAGATTATAAAAATGGAAGTGATTGGCAAGTTTGTGCGGTGGAGTTCAGAGCTCTCACCGACATTTCGAGCGTTGCTGAAGGCAGAGATCGACACGGACATTCCCTCCAAAGCGATTTGCACACGTTACTATGACGGATCATTAAAAATCTCATACGATACTGCCATGTCGGAAGAACCAGTACTACCGGCCGAATTTACAAAAGCGCTAGATACTTTTCTCGAAAGCTGCGAGGCGTCTTGCCACCACCGCTTCAGAGCACGAAGAACAAACCAAACAGCTCCGAAAATCACTCATAAGCTGGGCAGGAGCAAAGCAGGAAATGTTATCGGCTCTTCATGATCTGAAGAACCCAGCCGGAGTTAAATTACTCAAGACCGTCTGCGATGAAGCTAACGAGTTGTCTAATCCCAAGACAGCCGACATCATAGAGGCCCTTCAAGAGACGCTTAAATCTCTCTCAAACGTGCTCAGACTGAACCTCTGCCGGAACGATTAGATGCAGCAATTAAGGAAGCTATGCCGGTCTTCATCTACTTCGAGAATTATGGGATTCTTGATAGTGCTGTATACCTCCCGCGGTTTCTCGACGACCTCTCCCGTTCACCCAACGAACCAAAAACCCGCACCATCGACGAAACGTTTAAACATGTTGGGCTCGAGGCGAAGGACATAAGAGAACTCGGACGAGAGGAGGCTTTGGGACGCCAAGCGGGCAGGGCAATCAATCACGGAGGATATGATTCGGCATGATCAGGAACGGAAGGAGTTGCGTGCAGTCAAGACGAACTCGGCATCTCTCGATATTACGCAACGTTTCTCTGAATGGTTCCATCAACGTCGGCACAACATCCGATATCACGTGGATGGTGACTATTTTAGGATTTGGATCTCAGACGAAAGGAGACCTGGTGTCGAGATTGAGCTTGAATCACGGAGCAAAGGTTTTCAGTGGTTCTTCTCATTTTACCTGGTCTTCTTGGTCGAAATTTGAACTCAGTCACAAGGATGCAGTGCTTCTTCTCGATGAGCCCGGTCTACATCTGCATCCAACAGCACAGCAGGAGCTCATCGCGTTCTTCGATGAATTGGCCAATAGTAATATACTCATCTACAGCACTCATTCTCCATTCTTGATTGATGGTGAGCACATACATCGTGTTCGTCCGGTGACAGAGGATGAGACAGGCCACTCGCGTATATCCACTGATGGTTGGCCGAATGATCGCGAAACTATCTTTCCGCTTCAGGCTGCAGTACTGGATATGCGATGGTACGCGGTCTATTCCAGCACAAGAAAAACGTACTGGTCGAGGGAATTTCTGACTATCTCTACCTTTATACGCTCGACCTTATGTGCCGGGCGACAAGCCGTGCTACACTTCCTGATGACATTTACGTTACCCCGTGTGGGGGAACCAAACAGATTGGACACCTTGCTTCATTATTCCTTGGGCAAAAGGTGCGTCCATTAGTTCTTCTTGATGGTGATGATGCCGGTCGAGTGCGACGAGACGCACTACTTAGGGAACTCTATAATGGAAAGGAACGAGCGGTCCTCATGCTGAGTGAGAACTCTCGGCTTCCCAGAGTGCGAAATTGAGGATATTCTCGGAGAGGAAGTACTGCTTCCTCTAATCTCTGATTTTCTAGGTAGACAGATCGTTTTAAACGCCGATGACCGTACCAAGGGAAGCTTAGCCGACCAAATTTCATGGGCTGTGGCTCGTTCTGGGGAGGAACTTCCTCGTGGGTGGAAGGCCGAAATTGCTCGGCGTCTAACTGTAAAGTGGTCTACTGCAATGCCGGAATCACTACCTTGCGAAGTACTTGACCGAGCAGAGAGTCTATTCAAAGCCATGAGTGAAAGGTTTAATGAGGGTATTGAGGCTTAAGTAGATGTGAGCCAACTTGTATTTGGATTTATCGAAGAAGTAAATAGGAATCAAGACAAACGGGGTGATTATATTGTTATTCCTTTCGCAAAACCAGAGCCTAAGAACATTATTGATCCACCAGAATCAATAATCATTTTATTTAGTAGAAGTATCAGAATTAATTCTGGAACATCATAAAATGTCAAGCTCCCTAAAAGCAAATTATTGTGATACACAATATCGATTTTATAACGCTTTAAGAGATCGTGAAGATACATTCGCTAGAAATTTAAACATATAGTTACATGGTTAACGTGCCTACGAACCAAGAAAACAAACGACTTTTCCGGACTCTAATAATATAGACCTATAAACATAAAAAGGGAAATAGAATGCAAGATGTAAGGCACTCTCCATTTGAATGGGAAATTATCCAACCCAAAGTTAACTCTGAGGCTGAGTTCTTTGAGATTGTAAACGATTTTGGAGATCCATTGGAAGTTTTTCGCGAGGCAATCTCTAACGCAATTGATGCACGTGCTACATCCGTGAAAATTGGTATAGACGTTGAGGTTATTGCTGGGCGTAAAAAACTTGTAATAACTTTCCAGGATAATGGGGAAGGAATGACTAGGGAAATATTGGGGAGAGATTTTTTGGGGTCTAGGTTTTTCACCATCTAGGGATAGGCAAGACACAATTGGTGAAAAGGGGCATGGCACTAAAATTTATCTTCGATCGGAAAAGGTTTCAGTCAAAACACAAAGCCAGGAAGGATCTTACCTTTCTGAGTGTGATTTTCCTTTGGGTGCACTATCATCGCACACTCTTCACAAACCAAAAATAAAGGCCATTGAACCTTTTTTAGAAAAAAATACTGGGACAATCATTAAAATCGAAGGGTATAACGATAACGAGCGATCGAAATTTGTTCAGGATATTGTTAAGGATTATATACTTTGGTTCACTAAGATAGGATCAGTTGAACGAGAATTCGGTATTACGAAATATAAAGGCATTAGAATTTTATTAAAATGTTTGGATCGCGAGAATATGAAGATATACCTTTTGGACATACTTTTCCAAGAAGAATCATGATATCGACAAGTTATTTGGAGAATATCAACTTGACGCCGCAGATTTATATGTCAAAAGATATATTATTGAGAATAAACGATTAAAAAATCATCCCGAAGTCACATTTCAGGCCGTTATCTATGTTGAGGGCGATAAAGCAAAACGAGAGTATAATCCGATGATTTGGAAACCAGTTCGTTCCGAAAAACCTGGGCGTTATCGTGTAGCAGATAGATACGGGATCTGGTCGGCAAAAGATTACATCCCGGTTGTTCGAGTAAACGAATGGATTACTGGATTTGGATCAGGATCAAATGCTTATTATTGATGGTTTAGTTAATCGCCAATCGTTGAAGTTAACAGCGAATTGAGGCAACTATTGCAAATACTGACCCCCAAATTCTTGAAGAATTGAAATCTGAAATTCAAGATCTGGTAAATAAAATAGATGAAGAATTGAGAAACAAAGGCGTATATACTCTCAGAACTTGGCAGGAAGAAGAAATTACAATAAAGCAGGAAAAAGCTGAGTACGAAAGGCGATTCAAAGCTCTTTGAAGGGGCGGCGGGTTGCAAATCAAGAAAAACTAAAACTGGAAGAGCCTTCTAATGGGTTCGAGTGATTTGGCTGGTTTATCGCCATCTATCTTGTGCATCCAGAATTATTTGATTTTGAAATCCCAGACGGTACAACACAACGAAAGGGGTTGACATAATTGCGTGTCCATAAATCGGCGAATTGAATCACCGAAGGTGAGCATGGATATATTGAGCTTAAATATAAACTTCAATCTAGAATAAATCATGCATATCGATACTTGAGATGGTTGGTTTGCTGGGATTTTGACAAGAATATATTTGAAGGCGCTGAGCTTCGTGGAATTGAAGATAATGATGTCAGAAAATTGGAAACTGCACTTGATGAAGATGGAAATCCGATATACTTTTTGAACAACAAGCGTATTGCTCACAAAGTTCAAGTAATCCGATTAAAACAATTCCTGAACAGAAAAATTAATTTGGATTTCGAAATTGAGGTAATGAATAACTCTAGAATTAATTATCTACAATAATCTGTGATAGTCGTGATTTAATCTGACATCCCTTATCTGATTTGTTATAATGGCGAAAAGAGAGATAAGACGACAACAGACGAAAAGATGATCAAGAACAAAACTGGGTAACTTCGCCTTGTCGGTTAAATTGGGGAAATTCAGCCAGTCACGCCGGATTTTAGGCAGAAGTTGATGACAAAAACCATCAAAGCCGAGATTTCAATCGATAAATCCACTTATAAAAAGGTCGAGACATTAGCTCGATTATTTAATATCTCCCGCAATCGCTTATTCGTCCTGGCGATCGAACGGTAAATCCAATATTACCAAAACCAGTTACTGCTTGAATTGATAAACATCGCTTATTCCGACCAACCGGAAACTTCTGAGCAAATGCGCCTCTTCACGGCACGAATGTCGCATCGGAAAATTTTAGAAGGCTATGGTGAACCAGGCTAAAGCTCTCGACCAGCCATCGCATGAACAATTCCGACCTCCTCACCCTCTATAACTACAGTTACTGGGCTAACCAGCGGGTGTTAAGCGCCGCCGGGCTTGTCACCGCCGAGCAGTTCATCGCCCCTGCCGGTCTGAGCCACGGCAGCCTGCGCGGGGCGCTGGTGCACATCTACGCGGCGGAGGTCGTCTGGCGCATGCGCTGCCAGGAGGGGGTCTCGCCGAGGGCGCTGCCCGCCGAGGCTGATTACCCCACGCTGGAGAGCCTGCGCGCCGCCTGGCTGGCTGAAGAAGGCAGGATGCGCCTCTACCTGGCCTCCCTGAGCGATGAGGACCTTCAGCAGCCGGTGCGCTACACCACCACCAAAGGCGTTCCCTATGAGAACGTGCTCTGGCAGCTTCTGGCGCATGTCGTTAATCACGGCACCCAGTTCCGGGCGGAGGCCGGCATCGCCCTGACGGCCTGCGGACATTCGCCGGGCGATCTGGACCTGCTTCTTTACCTGCGTGAGCGGGCGAGTCTGAACCCTCACCTATGTCGAAATATTTTACTTTCCTGCGCGCCATCAACGTTGGTGGTCATACTGTCAAGATGGATCTTCTGCGCCAGTCCTTCGAGAACTGGGGCTTCAGGGATGTGGAAACCTTTATTGCCAGCGGGAACGTGATCTTCAATGCGACCGGGGATGACCTCCGGATGCTGGAAAAAAGCATTGAGGGAAAACTGCACACTGCCCTGGGTTTTGAGGTTGCCACTTTTATCCGCACGGATGTGGAGCTGGCAGCCATTGCCAGTTACCAGCCTTTCTCACAGCCGGCTGTGGATGCGGCTGCCGCACTGAACGTGGCTTTCGTGTCAGACCCATTGAACGATGAAGCCACGCCGCGTGCTGATGGGGTTGAAAACGGATATCGACGATTTCCATGTGCACGGCAGGGAGATCTACTGGCTGTGCCTGAAAAAGCAAAGTGGATCGACCTTCTCGAACAGCGTGTTGGAGAAAAACCTGCGCCTAAAAGCCACCCTGCCGCGGGATCAATACCGTCAGAAAGATAGTTGAAAAATATCTCATTCCCTGATTTACAGGATTAAGGATGCAGCCGATGTTCAGTAAAGCGCAATTCCAGACATTGTTTGCCTATCACTGGCACACCACACAGCGCCTGATCAAGATTGCAGAGCAGCTACCCGCGCAAGAATACCAGGATAACCCCGGCTACGGGCACGGGTCAATCCATGACCTGCTTTTTCACATCCTGCGCACAGATTACGGCTGGCGGCTGGGGCTGGAGACCGGCGCCCAGCAGGCGCCCGTGCGCCCGGGGGATTTTCCGACGCTGGAAGCGCTGCAGCAGGGATTGGCGGATGAGGAGCTGGCCTGGCAGGCGCTGCTCGAAAAATTGACCCCCGAAGAAATCGAGGGCGTTTTCGACCTGACCGACCGGCGCGGCGCCACGCACAGCCTGCCCGCGCTGGCGCATACTGCAGCACCTGGTGCTGCACGGCATGCAGCACCACACCGAAATCGCCCATCTGCTGACCCTAAAAGGGCATTCGCCGGGCGATATTGACTTTATCTTCTTCGAGTAGGGAATTAACCCGCGGCCTGGCGGGCTGCCAGCCGTTCCCGACCCCAGTCCTGCTCATTGACGGGCGGTAGGGCGGCGTCCGGGCGGCGCACCAGGCTCAGCGCCTCCTGCGGACAGGTGGAAATACACACGCCGCAGCCGGTGCAGCGCATCTCGTTGATCTGCACCACGAATTCTCCCAGGTTCAAGGCCCTGAACTGGCAGGAGGGCACGCAATCGCCGCAGTTCATGCACAGGTCCACATCCACGCGGTTGATAAAGGCCGAAGTCGCCACAACGTTGGCGATGCCCATCTCCGCCATACCGCGCAGGATGCCGCACGAGCAGGTGCAGCAGTTGCAGATGTACCACAGGTCACGCTGGTTGTTGCTGACGCAGTGCACCAACCCGGCCCGGGCAGCGCGCTGCAGGGTCTGGTAGGCTTCTTCACGGGTCAGGGCTTTCAGGGTCGGGCTGCCGGCAAAGGCGTCGGGGCGCTGGCTGAGCACCATGCACACATCCACCGGGTGCTGGCAGGGGTCGCCGATCAGGGCTTTTTGCGTGCGGCAGATGCAGTCGAGCACGCCCCACGCTTTGGCCCCTTCGATCAGGCCGGAGACGCTCTCGAAGGGCTGAACTTGCATGTCGTTCTTGATGCTCTCGCCCACCGGGATGACGCGGTGCACCTGCGGCTGGACGGAGAGCAAGCGCCCGAAGGCCTGCTGGTAATAGCTTTCAAACAACTGCGCCAGGCTGGCGTCGATGCGCCCGGCCTGCGCTTCGTAAATCCCCACCACAAACGGCAGGATGCCAAAGCCCAGGCCATCCTACGGTTTTCCCGGCGGCGATCAACCCCTTGCGGGACATCACTTTGAGCAGCAGGCGCACTTCCTGCGGGTCGCGGCCCAGGCGTTCAGCGACCTGATCGGGCGTCTCCAGTGTGGTGAGCAGGTCCGCCGCCAGAGCGGCTTCTTCGGGTGTGAAAAGCCGGGCTAACAGGCGCAGATCGGATCCGTCTGCGGCGGGCGGGAAGCCGTTGGGCAGGGCGTCCAGGCTGTGCGCCAGTTTGCGGTAAGGAGATTGCGGGGAAAAAGTGGATGCCATACAGATATTATAGCTTAAGACTAGCCGTTAAGCCACTTTCCAATCCACCAGCTCGCTGAGAGTCAGCATGCCGTCCTGCGGCACGCCGGGGAAGATGCGCTCGCAGTGACCCAGCGGCAGGATGCTGGAGACGCCGCGCACAGCGATGAGGTCGCGCAGCTCCCGGCGGCGCGCCTCGGGGTAAACGCCCACCGTCGAGACGCCGGCGTGCAGGTAGCGCAGGGCCTGGCGCAGATCTGCCACCGGGCGCACGACAGCCAGGCGGCTCATGGGGTGGTCGAGGATGTTGAATTCTTCATCCAATACAACCACTCCCGAATTGAAACCATAGCGGTTTGCGTTTTCCAGCCATCCGGCGCGCCCGTAACGCCCGCGTTTCATGCGCTTAATCTGGCCGCGGACGGCAGGCGGGACGTAGGGCGGGGCCAGCCCATCCCAGGCCTGCAAGGCCTCCCGCAGCAAGCTGGCATACTGCCTGGCCTGGCTCTCGTCGGCCTCGATGTACTGCACCAGCGATGCCGTGCAGGATTTCTGGCTGTAGATCATCACATCCCGGGCAGCCGCGGCGGCAACTTCTTGCAGCCCACCGGCAAAGGCCTCCCGTCCGATCAGGCTGGCGCCGTAGCGCGGGTTGAAGCTCACCGTTTTGGTAAAGGCGAGGCGGGACTGAACCGAGGCGACCGCCTCCGGCGCGCCCCACACCACGACGCGGTCAAAAGCGCCGGGTGTGAAAAGCAGGTCTTCCACGCCTGGATCGCCACCTTGCCAGTACACAATCGAGAGGTGCTGCACCAGGGGATGGCCGGGGTCTGCGCCGGCTGCCGCCAACGCCAGCAGCGCCCCGGAGATCGTCGAGCCGAAAGGCATTTTCACCACTCCCGCAGACTTGCTGAGCAGCAGGCGCAGGGCCGAAACCCAGGGCACTTCGGGAGCATTTCCGGCGGTGATGTGAAGCTGGCGGGTGGGCATGGCGCGCAGGTAAACCGGCGCAGAAGATACGTCTGCCGTTGATCCCGGCAGGAGGCGCGCCAGCAGGGAGGTAACCTCAGGCAGCGGGCGGGCGGGCAGCTCCACCCAACCCTCCAGAAAACGGCCGCCGGGGATGTTCCAGGCCGAAAGCTCGTTGTCGATCATCGCCCGCGCCGAGTGCGGGTCCAGCCCTGCCACCAGCGAGGCGAAAGCCAGGTTCAGGAAATGGTCGGGGTGCTGCGAACACACCAGGCTGAGCCGGCGAGCCTGATCAAGGGTGGCCGGATTGGTTTCGAACCAGCGGGCCACGGCCTGAAGGAAAGCCAAAACCTGGCCGACGGACAGGGCGAAGGGTCCGCCTGCCAGACCGTCAAAATCGGTGTCGATCAACTCCAGCGGCTGAAGGGCGGGCATCACCTGATAGAGAAATTCGCCGGTGGGCTGCATGCTGTCCCGGTCGATGACCGGCTCGCGTATGAGCTGGGCCTGGGGCAGGCGTGTGTAGAGGGCGTTGTCTTCCGTCCGGGCGAAAGCGGCTTCGATCTCGGCCCGCTCCAGCCTGGTGGGCGCTACCAGCCTGCCTTTGATCAGGAACGGCAGGTGGACCACGCCGTCTGCCCTCTTCCAATAGCGGATAAGTCTTACTCAGATCGTCCATCATGCTGCCAGCGAAGACATGATGCCCTCCGCAGCCTTTCACTTCTCGCGTTCACGGGCGCGGCCGATCTCGGTCACCGCCGCGCCGCTGAGACCGCAGGGGCACTCGCCATCAACAAAGTGCACCTCATCGCCGCTGATCAGGAAACCCGGGTAAGAGGTGGCGAAGGGGTCGAGAAAGCCAAAAACACCGTGTAGATCGCTGCCGGTCAGCGGTTCGAGCTCCTCATTAAAAATAACCGGCTCAATGAAAGGTGGGATGTGAAAGCGTCCGTGCTCGCAGCGCAGGGTGAAGGCGTTGATCTCGGTCATCGAGTAGCCTTCCAGAATGCGCTCCTGGGGCAGGCCCAAGGCTTCGCTCATCATGGCCACCAGCTGGTCGCGCTGGATGCGCTGCCCGGTAAATGACTTCCAGCCGCCGCCAAACAGCACCAGGCTGCCCTTGCGCAGCTCCAGCGGCTTGCCGGAGGCGATGATCATCTCGCTCAGCTCCTTGTACTGGCTGGTGGTGCCGAATACAAACAGTTTTTGCCCCATGGCGGTGGAGTTCTGCAGGCTGGTGATGACCCGCTGGTAGTTACCTTCCTTGCGGCTGCTCAGCAGGTCTTGCAGCGCCATAAGCTGCTGGCGCTCTTCATCATTGGCTGGCCCGCGCCGCGCCAGGCGCAGCACGGAAGGTGAGAGACTGGTTTCATACAAAAAGGTGTGCTGGCGGAAGAGCGGCGCCAGCTCCTGTTCGAGCGTCTGGTTGCCGGTGTGTCCCTGATTGAAATCCAGAAAGACAGCATCGTAATCTTTGACGCCCGTTTTCTGACCAATCCGCGCAAGCGCACCCGGTGGGAGCAGCCGGTAAGCGATGGGCGCCAGCAGCCGCTGCACAGGCTGTGCCCAGCCCGTGATGGAGCAGCAGTGGGATGATGTAGGCGCTGCTTGCCAGGCGGAACAGGTCCCAGTTGGGGGCGTCACGCGGCACAAAGGAGAAATTGCCGGAGGTCCCGGAGCTGTACACCAGGCGCAGGCCGGCGGCGGCCAGCCGTTCGATCCAGACATCGATGCTGGTCACATCACTCACATCCACTTCCACCCGGCGGTGGTGAATTTCACCCAGCCATTCGTTCATGCGGGCGAAGTTCACCTCGTCCAACCAGCGCTGGTCGTAGCTTTTGAAGAGTTCATCCGGGAACATCAGGCTGCGCTTGAGCGGTTCGATATCCTCCAGCTGACAGATGCTTTCCTGCTCTGTAAAGCGCCGGTAGACCGGTATATTTGCCAGGTAGTGGGCATGGTTTGCCAGGATGACTTCCCGGCGCAGCCGGGTAGCTTCCTGGATGTCGAATTTCCACCGCAGCGCCCAGGCCTGTGTCATTTTGATTAATTTTTCATGGCCTGTCATTTCGAACCAGCCTTTCTGGATGAATCATACTCCCATTATAATCAAGTTATGAAGACATCTTCAGACTCTGGGGCTGCTCGTGGTGATTTTACTGGGGCTGGCAGCCTGTCGTTTGTTTGGAGATCTATCGATACAAGGTGCGCCCGCCGCCAGCACCCCATCCGCGCCTTTTGCGACACGGCCCTCAGCCTCCGTCACGCCCTCTCCCCAGCCCAGTTCGACGGTCACGCCCACCCGGACATTACCTCCATCCCTGACACCCACCCTGGAGCCTACCTGGACGCCTACCTGGACGCCCATCCCCACCTATGTGATCCTGCGCGGAGAGGTGAACGTTGAGCACGCCAACTGCCGCTACGGTCCGGGAGCGCCCTACCTGTATAAATACGGTCTGGTGGGCGGCAGCAATCTGGAGATCATCGGGCGCAATGCGCTGGGCACATGGATCGAAATCCGCGCCATTGGCGGGAGCAACCCGTGTTGGGTCAAAGCCAGCCTGATGGACATCCGGGGAGATGTAATGACCGTGGCGCCGGTAGCTCCGGAGGAGGTGAAACTGCCTCAGTCGCCTTATTACAGCCCTCCCCGGGGCGTATCAGCCCGGCGGGAAGGCGCTGTGGTGACGGTTTTCTGGAGCCCGGTGGGAATGCGGGCGGGGGATGATTCAGGGCAGGTCACCTATCTGGTGGAGGCGTGGGTCTGCCAGCAAGGCCAGCAGGTCTTCACACCGGTGGGCACGTACCAGACCGCAGTTGAGATTGCGGATGAGCAAGGGTGTACCACGCCATCCCGCGGGCGCCTGTATTTTGTTGAGAAGCACGGCTATACCCGCCCGGTTGAAATTCTGTGGCCTGTGGCTGTACCTTAATCAGGCAGATCCCTGAACAGTGCAGGTCGCCTGGCGGATCTCTCCCAGATGATAGGCGGAGTGCGCCAGCAGCGAAAGCGCCCCGGCGATTGCGCTTTCATCATCCCAGGTGGGGACGCTGCAGATGAGCTGCAGAATGCGCTGATAAGTCGCCCCTAATTGCTTTGTTAGGGCGTCCCACTCATCGGGGGTCACTTCACGCGTGGTACGCCACACCTCACCCCAATCTATATCTTCATGCTTTCCGGTCATGAGAAAACGCTCGAGAACCTCGATGTGAAAATTGACATGTTTAACCTGGGCTGCAATCGAAGCACATTTTTCTGAAACCGGTCGGGAAGCCTCGGCTGCCGATATTTGTGCAAGGGTCTCGAAGATGGAATTGTCACCATCCAGATAATAGCCACACGATTCTTCAAAAGTTTCCTTCATAACGATAAAAAAGCCATTCAAGAAAGATTGGTTTTTAATCTCCTGGGTCATTTTTATCTCCTCTTTCTCGATTTTCCACAGGTAAATTCTAACATTTCTATCGCTTATCTGACTGCCGGTTGATTTCCCGATCTATTTCTGCAACCAGATGTTTGACCGCCTCGATCTGCCCGGCTTTGATCAGCGCGCTCGATGTGTTGGGCACTCCGGGTCGTGGGCAGCCAGCCGGTGAGAAGGCGGGGCATACTCAACCGCCAACCGGTGACGGCATTGGGCGGGTGGCGATCGGGGTAGCGCATGCACCCAGCGCCCGATGTGCAGGGCGTGCTCGTTGGCGGTTGCGCCCACCTCTGCCAGGATGGAGGAACCGAAGGCCATGCCGCACTCAGCGCAATCAGAGTAACGCTCGCCCAACTCGCTGCCGCACAGGCTGCATTTGAGCAGGCTCATGGCGATATCGACAACCGTCCAGGGGTGGCGTTCATATTCGCTCAGCACCACCCGGGCGAGCAGCTCTTCATCGGGAGAGCCGGGTGTGATCCCTTCCTGATCCAGAAGCGCCTGCCAATCGGCCAGCCAGATGGATTCAATTGCGAAGCGGCAGGTATCACAGCTGGCATACCCGCCTCCCAGCGATTCGCCGCAGGCGGGGCAGACCTGCACCGAGCGGGGTCGTTGGATGCGGCGCCCGCCGGATGGGAAGGTTTCAGGCGCAGTCATTGTTGTCCTGTGGGGTGAAGATCAGGATACAGCTTTATCCAGCTTATGAGCCTGTTTTTCGCGGTACATACGGTCATCTGCAATGCGCAGCACCTCGAGAAGGTCTTCCCCGTCTTCCCCGGTGGCAGCGCCCATTGAAATATTGAGCCGGTGATCGGAATAGCTCTTCAGGTTTGACTGAATGCGGTTCAATACCGAGCCGACAGTCGTCTCAGCGGTGTGCGGAAGCAGGATGGCAAATTCGTCGCCGCCAATGCGGGCGGCAATATCTTCTTCGCGGATCGATTTGCGTATCACATCAGCTGCTCTGCGGAGCATTTCATCTCCGGAGGCGTGCCCCGAGCAATCGTTGATATTTTTGAGGTTATCCAAATCAAGGATGACAATGCTCACTGGAAACAGTCGGCTGTGTTGGAGACGGGCCAGTTCGAGCTCGAAATAATTGCGGTTGTACAGCCCGGTCAAGGTGTCATGCGTGCTGATATGGCGCAGCTCGCTCTCCATTTGCTTGCGCTCGGTGATTTCTTTTGAAATGCAGATGACCGATTAACCTGTCCAAGGTTGTCAAGCATCGGCTTGACGGTGGTGATGAAGTACAGGTCGTGATCCGGCCGGGGACGCGCACTTCAAAAACTCTGGTTTCACCGTGCTCAAAGACCCAGCTCAGCACCGAGTAGCGTTTATCAGCTTCTTCTTTTGGAAAAACATCCCAGATTTTACGGCCGATAATCTCATCAATGTTTCGACCAACGCCGTTAGCGAAGGCCTGGTTGACGTAACGATAGGTGCCATCCGGGTAAAAGGTGAAGATCGGGTTGCTGGATTCGTCCAGCAAAATGCGGTATTTTTCTTCACTCTCCTGCAGGCTGTCGATGAGCTGGTGTAGTTCGTTATACCTGCCTTCCAGCTCTGAAAGGCGTCGTTCCAGCTCATCTCGCTCTTTCGTCAATTGAGCGTGGGTCTTGGGTTGCAGCGTAAGGTTTTTCATTGCCTGGCATTCACGGATAGAATGTTAAACAAACTTGTGACCATCAGTAAAAGATATTATACCAGTCTGATTTGTTCGTTTTGCTCTGATGGTTGCGATTTTTCAATATTGAAAGGTTGCCCGAGATACCCAATTGAGGCCTGTAATTGCCCAGCCCTCCTCACGATTTTGCCACCAAATGCCTGTGTTGACAGAAAACAGCATGGTAGAATCGAGTTCTAATCATTACCCTACTCCTAAAGCGAGCAAAAACAAGCAGCCGACTTCCCTTATGACTAAACGCCTTGTCCTCGTCGCCGGCAACATCGGAGCCGGAAAAACCTCCCTGACAGAACGCCTGGGTTCACGCCTGGGCTGGCACACCGCTTTCGAGTCGGTCGTCCGATAATCCCTATCTGCCGGATTTTTATGCAGATATGCGCACCTGGTCATTTCACCTGCAGGTGTTTTTTCTGGGTCACCGTGCCCAGCAGCACCTTGATCTGGCATCCATGCCCCAGTCGACCATCTGCGACCGCAGCATTTATGAAGACGCCTATATTTTTGCGCCGCCCTGCATCACATGGGCAACCTGAGCGAGCGAGATTTCCTTTCTTACCGCCGCGTCTTTGAACTGCTGGTTTCCACACTGCCTGCCCCCGACCTGCTCATTTACCTGCGTGCGCCCGTGAAGGTTTTGATGGAGCGTATCCGCCGCCGCGGCCGCTCGATTGAAACCGGCATCAGCGAAGAGTACCTGGCCCTGCTCGAATCCTTTTACGACGAATGGATGGATGGCTTTGACCTGTGCCCGGTGCTCACCATCCGCACCGATGACCTGGATTTTGTCCACCAGACCCAACACCTGGATATTGTGGTGAGCCGTATCCAGGATAAACTGGCAGGGCGCGAAGAAGTGGTGTTTAAATAACCCCTTTTTACCGATAATTTACACGGCGTTCCAATGCCGTTCATACCTTCGTTGTATCCTTGAAGCAGTAACCAACGGGCGCGCTGCGCCTGAATCTGCACAACGGAGGTGTTCCAATGCGTAACAAGATAAGTTTTGCCCTGCTGCTCGCCCTGCTGTTCGGGGCAATTTTCAGCACGACCGGGCAGGCTCAAGGGAATACGCCTGCTGGGAGAGAAGTGCACGGCGCCCGGCGCGGGGTAGGTAAGCTGATATCGGTTGGAAACAACAGCTTCACGATCGAAACCCGTCCCGGAAACGAGCGCACTTTCCTGGTGGACGAGAACACGCACATGCGCAGCCACACGGGTGATATGCTGGCTCTCTCTGATCTACAGCCTGGTGATTGGGTGGCGGGGATTACCGCTCCTGAACCGCAGGGTAAGCTTCTGGCGCGCCTGGTGATCCGGCTGCCCGGTGATTACGACCCCTCTCAACGGCTGGGCGATCCGTTTCGGCGGGTCGATCACTGAGGTGGATGTCACGGGTAGAAATTTCACGCTACACACTCTGCGCGGCGAAGACCTGACCTTTACAACCAACGCAAACACGATCTTTGAGGGCGGTGTAACCACCTTACAGGACCTGCAGACCGGTATGCGGGCGGCTGTGGGCGCCTTCCAGCAGATGGATGGCAGCCGGCTGGCATTGGTGGTGGTGGCACGGCGACCGCTCATCCGCCACGCCGGGGAAGTGACATCTGTGGATGCAGCCGGCGGGTGGTTTGAGCTTAAAACCCGCAAAGGCGAGTTTGCTCAGGTTCGGCGTCATCGAAACCACCCGGTTTCACAGCCGGGATGGGGCGATTGACAGCCTGGAGGACGTTTTACCGGGGATGCTGGCCGGGGTGGCTGCTGTCGCCGAAACGGATGGAAGCCTGACGGCAGTCAACCTGGTCCTGGGGTCACCGGACGACCTGCCAGTGTATGACCAGCGACGATCCGGGCGTATCGTCAGCGTGGGAAATGACGGTTTCGTCCTGAAAGCGCGCAACGGTGAGCAGATCACACTGGCGGTGGATGAGGAAACCATCTACCGTGGAGGCGCCGGGAAGGTGCAAGGCCTGCAAGATATAAAACCCGGTATGGCAGTCCTGGTCGGGATGGATAACCTGAATGATGGCAGGTACCTGGCCCGCCTGGTGGCGGTTGGCAGACACTGAGCGGGTTAAAAATCACATCGAAACGCCGGGATGTTGAGGTTAAACTTCAATGCTCCCGGCGCTGTCATTTTTTACAGGGATGGTATTTTTCTCAGGTGATTTCCTGGAGCACTTCGTCCAGCGCCCGGCAGACTTGCTCCACCTGCGCCTCGCTCATCACCCCTGAGAAAGGCAAGGCCAGCCCGCGCCGGCCCAGATCTTCTGTAACCGGGAAATCGCCAGGCTGGTAACCGAAGCGTTCAACCATGTAGGGCTGCAGGTGAATGGGAAGGAAATAGGGCCGGGCGGGGATGCCGCGCTGGCCCAGGCGCCGGGCCACGAGGTCGCGGTCGATGCCGGGTGCAAAGCGCACCACATAAACAAACCAGCTCGCCCGGGTGGTTTCAGGCATAACATAAGGGGTTTCGACCGTTGGGATTTCTGACAGGCAATCTGCGTACCATCCGGCCACCCGTTGGCGCCTGTCCATCAGCTCCTGCAGCCGGCTCATCTGCACGCGGCCCAGGGCGGCGCTCATTTCGTCCAGACGGTAGTTATACCCCAGATAGGTGTGCTGCAGCCAGGTATCGCCGGGGGCGCGGCCCTGGTTGCGCAGAGCCAGCATCATCGCCGCTGCCTGGTCATCATCGGTGACGATCATGGCTCCTTCGCCGGTGGTGATTTGCTTGTTGGGATAAAAGGCATATACGCCGTAATCGCCAAGCGTGCCGGCCGGGCAGCCCTTGTATTGCGCCCCCAGGGCTTCGCAGGCATCTTCGATGACTTTCAAACCGTACTGGCGGGCTGTGGCGATGAGCGGGTCCAGATCCGCCGGCTGGCCAAAAACATCCACAGGCAGGATTGCTTTCAAACGGGTGGCACGCTCCGCGCCGCGCCGTGGCAACCACTGGCTGGATGCCTTTCCGCCCGCCATGAGATCACTGGCAGCTTGCTGTACGCGCTGCGGGTCAATATTTCCGCTGAGCGGATCCACATCCACAAAGACAGGAATGGCGTTTTCAAACAGCAGTACATTAGCGGAGGCCACAAAAGAGAACGGGGTTGTGATCACCAGGTCGCCATCTCCCAGGCCGGCAGCCCGAACACATAGGTGAAGCCCGGAGGTGCCAGAACTTACCCCGATGGCGTGTTTTGCTCCGGTGGCTGACCGAAAAGCGGCCTCAAAGGCCAGTATTTCGCCGCCCATACTGAGATTGGGTGTCTGCAGGACGGCGGCTACCGCGGCGCGCTCGGCGTCCGTCAAATCGGGTGAAGACATGGGAACGAGGATTTCGTTGATGGTCATCTGGTTGTGCCTCGTGAGGGAATTTTGTGAATTAAGCAGGCCACACCGAGCCGGCGCGCACCACACCGCCGGCAGGGACATCACTCTTGACCGTGGCGCCGTTGCCGATACGTGCTCCCGCCCCGATTTTTGCTTCCAGGTTGATTGTGGCGCCCATGCCCACCAGGGTAGCGCTGCCAACCTGCACCCCTCCGGCGAGCAACGCCCCCGGGGAAATGTTGACATAATCGCCCAGCAGGCAGTCGTGGGAAACAACCGCCCCGGTGTTGACAATCGAGCCGTAACCAACCCTTGCATCGCTCCCCACATAGGCGTGTGGAAAAACCTGCACGCCGGGGGCCAGTTTTGCGCTGGCTTCCATAAAAGCTGTGGGGTGCAACACTGCGGGGCAGGCAAAACCGGCCTGCGCCAGCCGTTCAAAAATTTTGATCCTTACCTGTACATTTCCAATTCCACCGACCGCATTGACTGCCAGGCGCGTCCCTAATTCGTACAATGCGGGCAGCGCCTCGCCACCCCCCAATACCGGCACGTCCAGGATGAGGCTGCCGGCAGGAAGACCATCATCCAATACACCGGCAATCCGGTACCCGCCCAGGAGGCGCAGCATTTCGATAACCGATTTACCGTGCCCTCCCCCGCCGTAAACGATGATGGCGGAGGCATCGAAGGTCGCCGCAGGGGGTGACAGTTCCGGCCTGGCTTTATGTTCGAGCAGCTCGCGCAGGACGGTTTCGGTGATCAGAGGTCCAACCGGCAGGCGGCTCAGGTCGAGACCGAGTGTCTTTGCCAGCGCCAGGGCGGGTTGGGTGATGCGCAGACCTGGAAGCAGAACTGAACCTTCAGAGAGAGCCGGTTGGTTTTGCTCTGCTGGAGGCTGCCAATGCGGGTCTGGCGCAAGGAAGCACAATCGTTCACCGGCGCGCAGGGTTTGCCCGGCCTGGAAGCGCAGCCCGGCAATATAACCGCCAACTTCCGCCACTACGTCAGCGGCAGACTTGGTGGTCTCCAGCGTGCACAACGCCTCACCGGCTGACACCTGCTGGCCCTCGCTGACATGCAGACCTGCCAGCAGCGCTTCGGGTTCATTCGGGTTGAGTAAAGGGATGATAACTTCAGTTACATCTGCCATTGGAATGCCATTCATGGTTTTGATGAGCCGCCGGGGCGGTTTGGTGGCTGTACTATACCACCTCTTTGAGCATATTTAGGGCGACCTGGATGATGTCATCAACACCCGGGAGCACAGCGGCTTCCAGAGGTCCCGATGCTGGAACTGGCAGGTCACGAGCCGCCAGCCGACGTGCGCTGCGCAAACGCAGGCCATGCGTTTCGGCAGCGCGAGCGAGGATTTCGGCTCCCCAGCCCAGGCTGAGGGCGCCCTCTTCCAATGCCAGCAGACGACCTGTGCGGCGCACCGAGTCGAGCACGGGGCTCAAGCTCAAACGGGGATAGTTGTTCCAAAACAACCAGCTCGGCGATTATTTCGTGATCATAGGCCAGCTTCAAGACAGCCTGGCGGGCCAGATCACTCATATAGCCGTAGGCAGTGATGGTAAGAACCGCCGCCGGCGCTCCTGTCATGGTCAATGTATAACCGCTGGCCGGTTTTATCCCGCCCGGCCGGATGGTAAAATCCGGGACGGTGCTTTCATCCTGCACTGGCAGCAAGTATAGCAGCTTGTTTTCAACAAACAATACCGGGTCTTCGGTTTCCAGGATGGCGGAAGAGAGCAGCGCGCCAGGGTCACCGAGTGCGGCCGGCGCCAGCACCCGCAGACCCGGAACTCCCAGAAAGTGTTTTTCCAGGCTCTGGCTGTGGGTGGGGCCGTAACCCCGCCGCCCACCCATGGGTGTGCGGATGACCAGAGGGAGGCGCACCTGGTCGTTGTACATCCAGCGGAACTTGGCGATATGGTTGATCAGCTGGTCGGCGGCCAGGGTCAGGAAATCGCCGAACATGATCTCGACGACCGGACGCAGCCCGCGCAACGCCATTCCGGCAGCCACCCCGGTGATGCCCGCTTCGGAGATCGGCGTGTTCCACACCCGACCGGGGAACGCGTTGGAAAGACCACGGGTGACCTTAAAGGCCCCGCCGTAGGGATCGAGCACATCTTCGCCCAGCAGGATAACGCGCTCATCGGCGGTAAAGGCATGCAGCAGCCCCAGGTTTAAGAACTCCAGGACGGTTTTCATAGGCCACCTTTTGGAAAAGGCTGGCTCATGGCCTGCCGGAAGGCATTTTGCACCTGGTCATCCAGCTCTCTTTCGATTGAATTCCGCGCGGCATCCAGCAGCCGTCCGGCGTGAAGGGTCAGCGGGTCACGGTTGCGTCGCAAGGCCTGGACTTCCTCCTCTTGGCGGGTGTCATCGCCTTTGGAGTGCGGCCCAAAGCGGCAGGTATGGATGACCAGCGCCCGGGGTGAACCGGAAATCCGCACGGCCTCTACCAGACGGCCTGCTGTTTCAGAGACCTCAAGCACATCGGAGGTATCGATTTCATCACAGGCAATCCCAAAAGCCTCGAAGCGAGCCGGGATGCTGCCAGCCAGGGCTGAGTTTACGGGTGTTGTCTGGGCGATGTGGTTGTTTTCCAACACATACAAAATAGGAGCCTGCCACAATGCGCCCATATTTAAGGCTTCATACACCACACCCTCGCCCAGCGTGCCATCACCCAGGAAGGCGATCACAATTGCCTGGCTTTGCTTGATTTTTTCAGCGAGGGCCATGCCGGTGGCAACCGGTACGATGCCGCCCTGGACGCCATTGGAATAGAAATTGCGCCAATGCAAATGCTGCGAACCGCCTCTTCCGCCGCACACACCGCCCTCCCGACCCATCAACTCGGCAAACAAAGCAACCGGCTCTCCGCCGTAGGCCAAAAAATGCCCGTGACAGCGA
Organism: uncultured Chloroflexia bacterium; assembly: GCA_963705155.1. Taxonomy (GTDB): domain Bacteria; phylum Chloroflexota; class Anaerolineae; order Anaerolineales; family UBA4823; genus CAVPJC01. The sequence goes on from CAVPJC010000008.1 coordinate 34,675, forward strand.
TGGTTGCTGAAGACGATATCCTGCGGCTGCAGATGGCACAGCACACCGGCGGCATCGGCTTCCTGTCCCAGATAGGTGTGGGTGGTGCCAAAGAATACCCCGCGCGAAAAATTTTCCAGCACCGTTTCTTCAAAACGGCGTATCAAAACCATGGTGCGGTAAAGAGTCTCGATATCGGGGTTATCAGGCATCAGGCAACCTTACACAAGAAACAACAAGGCGCAGCCGGCGATAGCCAGGAGTGTTCCAGCGATTGCCTGCCATCCATAACGTTCTTTGAAAACGATGTAACTGACAGGCAACAGGAACACCGGCGGCAAAGAGCTGAGCGTGCTGGCGATCCCAACTTCGGTGTTCTGCAGCGCGACCAGCGATAGCGAGACCCCCAGAAATGGGCCCATGAATGCGCCCATAACGATGAAGCGGCCTGCGTACGGGTTCTGGCGCAGAGTTTGCAGCGTTTGTTTTGCCTGCCCCTGGAAGATGGTAAACAGCCAGATAGCAGCAGCAGCCACCAGCATGCGGATGAAATTAGCCGATAGGGGTGAAAAATCTGCACCCAGACCCTGCCGCGCCAGTACCAGCCCGACTGCCTGGCAGGCGGACGCACCCAGACCGGCGAGCAGTCCGGCGAAGTAGCGCCCATTTTGCACTGCCTGGCCGCTTTCGCCATTTTTTTCCATGACAACCCAGGCTATCCCTGCCAGTGTGATGGCTATTCCTGCAGTCTGCCAGGCGCTGATCCGCTCTTTGAGAAAAATCCAGGCTAAGAGGGTGCTCATCAGGGGCGAGAGGCTCATCATCAGCATCGTCAGGCGCGGCCCAATCCAGGTGTATCCCTGAAAGAGAAAGACATCACCGAGCGCAAGGCCAACCATGCCCGAAAGCCCGAGCCAGAACCACTGCTGAACCCCGGCCTGCGTGGGAAAAGGTTCGCCCAGCAGCAGCAGATGCGCCACACCCAGCAAAACCAGGGCAACGAGCAAGCGCGTGCGGTTGAGCACAAGAGCGCCTACCAGCCGGCTGGCCCGGGTGAAAAAGACCGAGCCTGTGGTGAAGCAGAGTGATGTGCCCAGGGCAGCCAGCTCACCCAGGTAGAGAAACATTAAAGCTCCCTTTCGGATGGATCGCCCGGTTCAGCCGCTTCCACGGCGGCAAGACCCATGAATTCCTCGGCCGTAGCCTGGCCTGGTTGGGTAATGCCCTCCCTATGGAGCACTTTCCACGCAGTAAGCGCCAGTATTTTGATGTCGAGCCACAGCGACCAGTGATCGACGTACCACACATCGAGCTTGAATTTATTTTCCCAGGTCAGGGCGTTGCGACCGTTGATTTGCGCCCAACCGGTGATCCCCGGCAGCACCTCGTGACGGCGGGCCTGTTCGGGTGTGTAACGCTCCAGATACTGCATGAGCAGCGGCCGGGGTCCCACCAGGCTCATTTTACCGCTCAAGACCAGAAAAAACTCCGGAAGCTCATCCAGGCTGCTGGCACGCAGAAACTTTCCCAGGCGGGTCAGGCGCATTTCATCTGGCAGCAAGTTGCCCCGGGAGTTCGCGTTGATCTGTCATGCTGCGGAATTTGTACACGTAGAAAGGCTGCCCCCGATAGCCGGGCCGCAACTGGCGGAAGAGAACCGGTTTTCCCAGGAAAAATCGCACCAGAAGCGCCACTGACTGCCAGGACCGGGTAAAAGCATCAGGGTCGCCGGAAGGGTCAACGCCAGATCAAAGATGCGTTTGGAGATGGGTACTCGGTTCATCGCGGGTGGACTTCCATCTGGGATCAGCTCTTGCTTCCGTTTGGCCGGTTGGACAGCCGGTGCAGTACATCCAGCAGGGTTGTCCGCCAGTCGCCTGCCTGGTTGAAAGGCATCCACAGCGCTGACTTCCCGACACGAATGTAGGGACCCAGGTCTGGCAGCCATCCCGGCATGCTTCCTTCGAGATACCGCAGCACAATTTGCCCGTTTTCGCTGCTCACAGAGACCAGACCCACTTTTTCTGCCAGGAGCTTGACTTTCAACTGGTAAAGCAGATTATTAAAGGTCTCCGGCAAAGGCCCAAACCGGTCGAGGAACTCTTCCGTAATGGCATCCAGCTCGCTGAGACTTTGCATGTCTGCCAGGCGGCGGTACAGGCGCAGTCGCATGGCCTTTTCAGCCACATAATCGGATGGAATGCCTGCCGGCAGAGGCAGGTCCACATTGGCGGGTGCAGATGGCGGCAGGTGAATATTTGCCAATGCCGCTGCCGTGATGGATTGAGAGCGCATACCCGCTGGCTGCATTCGCCGGATGGCCTCTGCCAACAAGCGAGTGTACAGATAGAAACCCACAGCGGCAATATGCCCGTGCTGGCGAGTTCCAAGGATATCGCCGGTACCCCGGATCTCGAGATCGCGCATGGCAATCGAGTACCCTGCTCCCAACTGTGTGTTTTCAGCAATGGTTTCCATGCGCTCTCGTCCATCCAGGGTGGGTTGTTTGCGCGTGTGGCGGAAAAAGTAGCTGTATGCCCGCTGCGCCCCACGTCCAACCCGGCCGCGCAATTGGTATAACTGCGCCAGGCCGAATGTGTCGGCGCGATCGACGATGAGCGTGTTGGCATTCGGAATGTCTAATCCGGATTCGATGATCGACGTGCTCAGCAGGATTTCCACATCGCCATTGGTAAACTGTTTCATGCGTTCCGAAAGCTCGTTTTCGTGCATCTGGCCGTGCGCCACTGCAATGCGGGCTTCCGGCACCAGTCGTTCCAGGTGGCTGTGCATGGCTCCGATGGTCTGAACGCGGTTATGGACAAAAAAGACCTGCCCGCCGCGCTCGATCTCCCGCAGGATTGCCTGGCGTACGAGTTTGGGAGAATAGGGCCCTACGTGGGTTACGATAGGCAGGCGTTCTTCGGGGGGTGTGTTGATCGTTGAGATATCACGTACACCTGTAAGAGTCATGTACAACGTGCGTGGTATGGGCGTGGCAGTCAACGTCAGCACGTCGATCTCAGTGCGCAATTGCTTTAACGATTCTTTGTGGGTCACGCCGAAACGCTGCTCTTCATCGATGATCAACAGCCCCAGATCTTTAAAGCGCACGTCGGAGGATAGCAGCCGGTGAGTGCCAATGACGATATCAACACTTCCATCTTCCAGGCGGGCAATGATTTCTTTCTGCTGTTGGGGTGTGCGGAAGCGGGACAGCATTTCCACCTCGGCAGGGAAGGCTGCCAGCCTCTGGCGAAAGGTTTGGAAATGCTGTTGGGCCAGCACGGTGGTCGGGACAAGCACTGCCACCTGTTTGCCATCCATGACGGCTTTGAACGCAGCCCGTAAGGCTACCTCGGTTTTGCCATACCCCACGTCCCCGCAGATCAGGCGGTCCATCGGGCGTGGATTTTCCATGTCCCGCTTCACCTCAGCCAGAACGCGGATCTGGTCATCCGTTTCAATGTATGGGAAACTGGCTTCCAGTTCTTGCTGCCAGGCTGAGTTGGGCGAAAAAGCGTGCCCCTGCACCACATTGCGCTTGGCGTACAGCTCAAGCAGTTCTTCGGCTACCTCTTCAACAGCTTCTCTGGCGCTGCCCTTGGAGCTGCGCCACTCTGCGCTGCCCAGGCGGCTGAGCGCCGGCGGGCGCCTGTCTGCTCCCACGTACCTGGTCACCCGGTCGGCCTGGTGCACCGGTACAAACAGCTGAGCTTGATCGGCATATTCCACACACAGATATTCTCGTTCCAGGCCATCGATGGTGCGACTTACCAGTCCGATGAATATCCCAATTCCGTGGTCCACATGGACGACATAATCGCCGGCTTGCAGGTCGCTATAACCCGCCTCGGGCGATTCGGCCACCACGCGTGGGCGTTGCCGGGGTTCAGGGCGGCGCCAGCCGAAGATTTCACCATCGGTGAAAAGATGCAGGCGCGGTGTCTCGCGGGCAATAAATATCCAGCCCTCGGTCAGACTGCCTTCCCGGAATACCGGCTGCGGTGACATGGGATGCAGCAGCGGGGATTGTTCGGCCCACAGCTCGGCGAGACGCGGCGATTGGCGTGAAACAATCGTGACATGATCGCCATTGTTTACCAGGTTGACCAGGTAATCGATAAATTGTTTCAGGCGCCCGCCGAAGCGAGCCCCCGAGAGAAAGCGCTCACTCAGGGCGGGAAAACCCGGTCTCTCCTGGCTTATGTCGCCATCCAGTGCGGGTAATCCGCCAAGCTCAACCAGGGCCTGCCTGGGAAGGGAATCGGCAATCTCGGTCCAGCTTAGATAAGGTACCGGAAAATCAACCGGCAGCAGGTTGTCTTTGATCAATTCTTGCCGAGATCTGACGGCCTGTTCCTCTACATCGGTAATAGCATCTTGCAGCGATTGCAGATCATCGACCATAACAACAGCTTGCCGCGGTAGATAATCCAGCAAGCTGGCCGGTGTGGGGTGGAAAAGTGGAAGGTGAAATTCGGAGACTTCCGCGGGAAGCTCAGTCCCTTCGGCAGGCAGGATGAACTCACGTGCCGGGGTCACCATCAAGCGCTCCAATATACCGGTCGTGCGCTGGGTAGCGGGGTCAAAGGAGCGCAGAGTTTCAATCTCATCGCCAAAGAATTCCATGCGAACCGGATGTGGCGACGCCGGTGACCAGAGATCGACGATGCCTCCCCGCCGGGCGAATTGACCCGGTGCAATCACCGTGTTCGTGTTTTCATATCCCAGGCTCACCCAGTTCCGCGCCAGCTCTTCGGGTCGGGCAGTTATGCCCGGGCGAAATGAACGGGTGTGCCGCAGGAAATCACGGCGAGGCAGCGTGCGCGCCATGATGGCGCGTGCCGGGGCAATAATGAGCGGCGCTGACAGGGCGGAATCGGTAACCTGCGCTCCAGGGATATGGTGAACAGCCAGGGCGGTCAAAACTTTGAGGCGTTCGTGGCGCGTGTTCTCCCCCCACGGGGCATTTTCATAAAAAAGCGGCGCAGGTTCGTTGAACAAAAGGCGTGTAGCTCCCGGCGCCCAGAGCGCCAGCTCATCGAAGAGGGTTAAGCGTGGTCGGCCCGGTCGGTGATCAACACAATGGGGCGCTGCAGGATGCTGTGCAGGGCAGCCAGGACGGGCATACGCGCCGAGCGGCGCAGGTTGAGCGCCGGTACAGGTTTTCCGGCTGCCAGCATAGCAGCCAGGTCAGTTGTCGTGCTGGCGATGCGGTCGATTAATTGTTGAAGCGACATAAACGGTGCACCGGTCATTCACGGGTCTGGACATTAAACTGGTTCATTGCAGGCTGAATGCCCTGTAGAATAAACAAGAGGGCTGCGTCTGCGGCGCGGTCCAGTACGTTTGGCAAGAGTTCGACCTGATCCTTACTAAAATTTTGGAGCACGTAATCAGCCGCATCCATCCGGCCGGGTGGTCGATCGATGCCAATTCGCAGGCGGGGAAACTCCTGAGTACCGGTGGTTTCCATGATCGACTTCATGCCTTTTTGCCCTGCCGAGCCGCCCTCCGATCTCAGGCGCAATGTACCCAGCGGCAAATCGACATCATCGTAGGCGACCAGCAGGTGATCCAGAGGAATTTATAAAAACGCAGCAGTGATCCAACGGCCTGACCGGAAAGGTTCATAAAAGTTTGTGGTTTTGCCAGTATGATGCGGCGTCCCTGGTAGTCTGCTTTGGTCACCAGAGCCTTCGATTTCAACCCGCGAAAAAGTTACCCCCAGGCGCTGCGCCAGGCGGTCTGCCAGCATAAAACCCACATTGTGGCGGGTTTCCCGATATTCCCGCCCGGGATTTCCCAGCCCAACGACCAGGTATGCAGGTTCGTCGCTGCGCAAATTTTGCTCCGGGTTGGAGATACCCGAAGGTTCTGTCTCTATGCTCATCACAGCCCGGATCAATCTCCTTAGTAGATCAGCCATTTTGATACCAGAATTTGCCATTGGCAATTGATGATTTTTTATCCACGGTAACGCAACTTTTTAATCATTAAATAAACACCAGCCAGCGCAAAGAAACCTGCCAGAATCAAAGCGCCCTTCAGAGCGTTCTCACCAATTTGCGCGTTGTTTATCTCTGCCGGATTGGCTGGCAGGGATGTCGGTGTGGGTGGAAGCGGCGTCTGGGTGGGCACCAGGGTGGCGGTGGGCGCGGGTGTATCGCCGGGCAGGCTGGTGGCGGTGGGTGTTACCGGTGTGGGCGTGCTGGTCTCTATGGGCGAGTAGTTGCGTACACGCAGGCCTTTGACGCTCGCGATAGACTGGCTGCCATCCTGCAAGGTGACGACCAGGCGCAGATCATACTCGCCATCGGTGATTGTCGTTGTATCCCACGCAACCAGGGAAGCAGCGGCTATCGTCTGGGTGATTGCGCCGATCAGAAACCAGGTTTGCGTAGGGTCATTCGAATATGAGAAATACACTTCTGCTCTGGCGAAACCCGGCACGTCGCTGCTGCCGGTGATGGTCACATTGCCTTGTACCGCCTGCCCTGTCTGAGGGAATAGGATGAGCGCCTGGGGTTGTGCAGTTGCGGTAGGTGTTCCATTTGCCGATGTGGCAGCCTGGGTGGGGGTGGACTCGGCGCCCGTCTGCCGGGCGCTGGAGCGTAAACCCGGCAGGAGGCTAAATATTGAAATCATCAGTAAAAGGAAGATGAAACGGCGCATGGCAAACATTTAGTTTAACACGGAGCGGCAGGCCGGTCAACGGTGTGCCTGTAAAAATATTTCCACCTCCACCGAGTTATTATTAACGTTTCGTTAAAATTTCTTGAACTCTGCAGTTGTTTTTGTGCTATATTGCGCGAACATTAATCGTCGGGGAAGGCAAACTGTGCAGCGAGAAAGAATTGCAGACAACGTTTACTCATTTCAAAGTGATTTATATGCCCAGGTGACTGCCGGGGCGGTGATCGGACCCAACTGGGCGGTTGTCATCGATACCCTGGCTTTGCCCGAAGAATCTCTGGCGATCCGGGATTTTATCGAGCAGGAACTGGGTGTGCCGGTTCGATATGTGGTGAATACCCATTACCATGCCGACCATGCCTGGGGTAATTACTTCTTTCCTGGCGCCACGGTGATCAGCCATGTACTCTGCCGCAAGTGGCTGGAGGGGCGTGGGATTGCATCGATGGATTCGGTGCGTAAACACAACTCATCATTTCGCAATGTTAAGATTGTACTGCCCCAGGTAACATTTTCGGATGGCATGTTGAGTTTGAGAGTAGGGAAGAAGACGCTCAACCTTTTCCCGTTGCCTGGACACTGCGCAGATAACCTGGCTGTGCTGGTGGAGGAAGATCGGGTGCTCTTTGCCGGAGATACCTGTATGCCGCTGCCCTACATCGTGGACGGCAATATTGATGACATGGTGACTTCGATGAAAAAAGTGGCCAAGATGGGCCTGGAAAACATCGTGCAGGGACATGGCGATATTATTCTGCGCGGTGAAATCGATAGTTACATCAAGGATAATCTTTCTTACCTCTCCAATATCCGTAAAGCAGTGCGCAGGGCCGCTAAACGCAAGTACCCGGCCGATCTACTCGAAGATGTTAGCGTGGATTCGTGCGGGAAGAGCCGCGTGCTCATCGGAGGGTTGGCTGAAGAGCTCCACCACCGTAATTTGCGGGCGCTGTATAAGCAAATTTACGGTGTAATCCCTCTGGCTTCCAGCGAGGATGATGAAGATTTTGAGGACTACGAGGAAGAGGAAGACGAAGAGGAATAAGATTTGAAATGACAACGCCGCAGGGCTGTTCACCTGCGGCGTTGTTTTATTTTTCCGGGGTTGCTTTTCGCCGGGCGCGAAAACCCACAACGCGCTCCGTGCCATTCAGCAGGCGCTTGATGTTGGGCCGCAGCGCCCACATCAACACAAGTAAGGAGATGATGCCATACAAGGCATATTCCCAGGGGGAAGCACCGAGCCAGGCACGATAAGCGAAAATCAGGGTAGAGATGAGTGCGGCGCTCATGGTGGTGACCGAAGCGTAGCCGCCAAAATACAGGATGATGGCTCCCAATGGGACGATGATGAGGAGGCTGGGAAACCACAAACCCACCGAACCACCGACGCAGGGCGCCCCACCGGCCCCGCCGCGAAAACGCAGGCGACCCTGATCATTGCGCTCCAGGAGGAAAACGGAATAATTGTGACCCAGGATGGCCATTACAGGCGCAAGTATCTCAATCCAGGGGTTGCCCGGTGTAGTTGCGCGTGCCAGCCAAACCGTAGCCGCTGCTTTGAGCATATCTGCAAAAGCAGTTGCCAGCCCGGCCCATACACCGGCTGCGCGCATGGCATTCGTGCCGCCGGTGCGCCCGCTTTCCACCTGGCGGATATCTTTGCCGGTTCGCAGCTTTACGATGAGCAATCCGAACGGAATGGATCCGGATAGGTAAGAGACCAGTAAAACCAGCATGGGGGCCAGAATTTGCATGCTCTGTTATTCCTCCTCTTAATTCCAGGCATCACCAGCCGCCCGGTGGTCGACAGACTGTCCTTTTGGCGATAACAATAACACGTAGAACACGAAAGAGTTGCTTGAGCGTGGATTATTCCACCAGCAACGACACTTCTGCGGCAGATTGATCGATAATTCTGTAACCCCGGCACAGCCAGTCCCCCTTCATGGGTGACCAGATCAAATGGACGGCTTCCGGGTAATAGCACTCCGCAAGATCTGTGACCGAAGGCGCATCCGGGCCAGCCGGGTGGGAGTGGTAAATGCCCACCAGCTCCAGAGCCTGGTTTTCCATCCAAACGAATGCATCCAATTGCTGGCGGGCGTCCAGGCGGAAACGCACCGGGCTGTGGAGAGTGTTGGTTATGGGCATGACAACCCTGGCTCGCTCGCCAAGCCCGGCAAGCAAACCGCAGGCTTCTTCGGGAAGATGCGCAATCACATCGGCGCGCATTTGCTCCCACAGAGCCACGGGAATGTAAAAATTAGTATGGATCGAGGAAGTCAACGCAGCCACACAGCCGCCGCCAGGAGGATCACCAGAATAATCGCTGGCTCGCGCAATGCTTTGTTCACGGGTTCGCCTTCTGCAAGCCCGGCCATGAGACTGGTGAGAGCATAAGCCGGGGCAATCAGCGCCAGGCCAAAAGCTACCGGCGATATGGGTAGATAATGCAAGGCAGCAGCCAGTTGGGCGCATACCAGGGCAACCACCCCCGCCAGTGAAAAAGCCCAAACTCCGTGCAACCGCAGGTGCAGACTTCGCAAGCTTACCATACCGGCTGCGAACAACACCGCAGGTAAAACCAGAAAAAGACGAGCGCCGCCATAACGCAAGGATATGGTCAAGGTGAGGAACAGGGCAAAAGACAGGGCGGTGAGACCAGCCGCTGCGACCGGCTGGCGTACATCTTCAGGATCAATGGTGATGTATTCTGCCACCAACACCAGCATAAGCAGCGCGCCACCCAGGGCAAAGCTGGCCCACCATTGAAGTCCGAGGGGCAACTGGTAAAGGGGTAACCCGATAACCCATGCGGTCAGGGCTGGCAGCAGCCAATGTTCCAGGTTGCTGTGGGAGTGCACTGCCGGGTGCTGGCGTAAGAGCCAATCCGCTCCGGTGGCGGTCAGCCCTGCTACCAACAAGGCGATGGCGGTGCGGATGTTGATCTGGACTTCCATGTAAACGCCAGGCAGCTGCAAAGACAGCTCCCGGACGGGAATATCTACAAAGCGCGCCAGCGCATACGCCAGCAAGATGGCGGCCGCCAGCACACTCAGCCGGTCTGCATCGGGCAAGTGACGGCGTTCGAGCATGCTGGCATTTTACCAGTGACTCACAAAGATGGCTGCTTGAGCTGTCAAGATCAGATGTAGACCGGAATTTATGGAGTAAAATGGGTTAATTATGCAGGCCTTTTTCCGGCGTATGTCATTCAACCTGTGGTATTTCCGCAGTCCTCCCTGGGATACGGGCATCACTCCGCCCGAACTGATGGCGTTCCTGGCATCTCGTCCGAGCGGCCGCGCCCTGGATCTGGGTTGCGGCACCGGGACGAATGCCATCACCCTGGCGCAGTACGGCTGGCAGGTAACCGGGATCGATTTTGCGATGAAAGCGATCCGACTTGCCAGGCGCAAGGCGATTAAAGCCGGTGTGGTGATTGATTTCCACGTGGGCGACGTCACGCGGCTGGAAGGCATCACGGGTCTGTTTGACCTGGTGCTGGATATTGGTTGTTTTCACAGCCTGACGCCGGAGGGTAAAGCATCCCTGGCTGCCAGACTACCCGGGCTGCTCAACCCTGGTGGTACATTTTTGATGTACACTTTTGTGATGAAAGCAGACGAGTTGGGAATCGGCTTGCTGCCTGATGAGCTTGATCTTTTGAACGACCGGCTGCGCCTGGTGGAGCGCCAGGATGGCAGTGATCGTGGTATGAGACCCTCAGCCTGGCTCCGGTTTGAACTTTATGGGTAATGGTATGCGACTTTTATTTTTATTTTTGGATGGTGTGGGGTCTGGGTTCAGCAGATGAGGCAACCAATCCGTTTGCCCGGGCGGAGATGCCCCACCTTTGGGCTCTGCTGGGAGGCCGGGCGTTGACTCTGGCAGCGCTGGACGGCAAGCCGGTGTTGGAAACTGAGCGGGCAACGCTGCTGGCGCTGGATGCCGGTCTGGGTGTTGAAGGTCTCCCTCAGTCGGCTACCGGGCAGGCCGTGCTGCTTACCGGGCAGAACATCCCGGTTGATATTGGCTACCACTACGGGCCCAAACCCAACCCGGCTGTGGCTGCTTATTTGCGCAACGGTAACCTGTTCAACACACTGCGGAAGCAAGGGCGTCGTGCCACGCTGATCAATGCCTACCCGCCGCGGTATTTTGAGGCCATCCAGTCTGGGCGGCGCATTTTCTCCTCGATACCGCTGGCAGTAACCAGCGCGGGTATCCCGTTGATGACTTCGGATGATCTCAACGCCGGCAGGGCATTGTCAGCCGATTTCACCTCCGTGGATGGCTTGAGCAGCTCGGTCTGCAGGGAGCGCCGCTGTTCAGCCCCTGGCAGGCAGGCCGGAAACTGGCAGAGCTGTGTACGGGATTTGACCTGACCTTTTTTGAGTATTGGCTGACCGATTATGCCGGACACAAGCAGGAGATGGAACCAGCCCTGGCGCTGCTGGCGCAATTTGACCAGGTGCTGGGCGGGCTGGTGGAAGCCTGGCAAGATGACCAGGGATTGGTGCTGATCACCTCGGATCATGGCGATCTGGAAGATTTGACCACTCGCCGGCATACGCCTAACCCGGTGCCGGGATTGCTGGTGGGGGAGACAGCGCTGCGGCGAAAATTTGTTGGTGCAATGCCTGATTCTGCCAGCCTGTTGGGTGTAGCGCCGGCGGTGCTCGATTTTTTGCTAGCGTCCAGTTAGGCGGCTGATCTGCCTTTATCCGGCGCCGGTTTTGGATATATAATTAATTACAGGTGGGGGGAATAACCTTTTGTCTGATTGATACCCCTCAATCCTTGGCTGGGAGAGGAGTGTGTCATGCCCAATGTTGCGATTGTCACCGATAGCTGCGCCAGCATTCCGGAAAGCCTGCTGGAATCGCTGAATATCCAATGGGTGCCGTATTATATTCACCGCGGCAGTGAAGTGCTGCGTGATCTGGTCACCATCCAGCGTGAGGCATTTTACAACTGGCTGCCAACAGCTCGGGAGCTGCCTAAAACAGCCAGCCCGGACGGGTGATTACCTGACGGTATATGAGAAACTTGTTGACGAGGGAGTGGAAGAGGTGGTCAGCATCCACATGACCTCGCGCGGCAGCGGAGCTTACCAGGCGGCAGTGGCAGCACAGGACATCGCCCGTGAGATGCTTCCGAAGCTCAAAATTGAGGTCATTGATACCTTCAACGTTTCCATGTGCCATGGATGGATGGTGATTGAAGCGGCGCGCGAAGCCTTGCTCGGCCATCCGTTGAGCACGATCGTCGCACAAGTCAAAGCATTGATACCGTTGACCAAAATGATCCAGACGGCAGATACGCTCAGATACCTGTATATGGGTGGGCGGATTGGCAAGGCCAAGCACCTGGTGGGTACGCTTCTGAACATCAAACCACTGATCAGCATGGAAGATGGGGTTATTGTGCCGGTTAGAACAGCGCGCAGCCCGCGGCCAGGCTTACCGGATGATGGTGGAAAAAATCGAGGCCGCCGTAGGATCCATGGGAAAGGTGAAGGTTCCTATGTGCACGCCACGGCGCGAGAGGAAGCCGAGAAAATTCGCAGCATGGTGGAAGAACGGATAGAATGTGTGGAAACCATCATCGCCGAGCTTTCACCGGCGCTGGGAGTGCATACCGGCCCGGGAACAGCAGGATTGTGCTATTACCCGGTGAAGTCGCTCATCTGAGCAATGTACAATGTAGGGAAGGATCGTCCCGGGCGGAGTGCATCAAGGCTCTCATCCCTAATTTTCAAGGATAAACCGGGTTGGTGTGACTGCGCTTTCAGTATGGAACCAGGGGCTGTTTCTACCAGCTTCTCTATTCAGAGACACGCTGGAAGATTCAAGGCTGAATTGTGCCCACCAAAGCCGAGGGAAAGCGACATGGCTGTTTCCACTGCAACAGAACGCGCCCTGCAGGGGGACGTAGTCCAGGTCGCACTGGGGATCGGGGCTGGTCAGGTTGATGGTGGGTGGAACGCGGCCTTTCAGGATAGCCTGGGTGCATACCACGGCTTCAAACGCTCCGGCGCCGGCAAGCATGTGACCCGTGCAAGATTTGGTTGAGCTGACCGGGATCATCTGTGCGGCTTCTCCCAGCACGGCGTGGATCGCACGCGTTTCCGGCGGGATCGCCGCCGGGTGTGGCAGTGCCGTGGGCGTTGATGTAGGACAGCCGGTTGGGCGCCAGGCCGGAACGCGGCGAAGCCAGCCGAATACAGGCGGCTGCACCCAGGCCCCGGGTATCCGGGGCGGTGGGGTGGGGGGCATCTGACGTGGCAGCATAAGCGATCAGCTCAAGCAGGGGCAGGGCGCCGCGCTGCAAAGCCACATCCAAGTCTTCCAACACCAGCAGAGCGCCGCCCTCGGCAATGACGAAGCCATAGACCCCGATCCACGTCAAAGGGCCGGCTGGCCCCGCCGGGATCATCGTTGCGGTGTGAGAGGGCGCGCATGCGGTCAAAAGCGGCTACACCGATGGGGGTGACGGCAGGGGCGAACCCGCCGGTCAGCATGGCCTGCGCATGCCCGCGGCGGATGGTTTCAAAAGCCTGCCCAACAGCATCAGCTCCGGTGGCGCAGGCTGACCCGACACCAAAATTTGGTCCGCCGCGCTCCGGTGCGAATGGCGATTTGCACGGCGGGCACATCGATGGTGATCGTAGGAATGAGGAAAGGGTTGACCCGCCGTGGACCCTTTTCTTTGAGCACGTTGAGCTCGCTGGTATAGGTTTGGATTCCACCTACCCCTGAGCCAACGATCACGCCCACTTCGTAGGGATCGAACTGCTTTATCGAGAATTGAGCCTGGTCAAGGGCCTGTTCCAGGGCCGCCAGGGCAAACTGGGTGAAACGGTCAGCTCTCCGGGCATCCCGGGCATCCATGCAGGTTAGGGGATCAAAGCCGTGGGCTTCGCCGGCAATGCGTACATCGAAACCGCTGGCATCAAACAGGCTGATGGGGGCAATCCCCGAGCGCCCAGCCACCAGGTTATTCCAGGCGGTGTTGACATCCAGCCCAACCGGCGAAATGACGCCCATACCGGTGATCACTACGCGGCAGTTATTTGAGTTCATGGTTGGCAATTATTCCACAGTTACCTCCATCTTTGGGTGGAAATTTGATTAAGAAAAATTGCTCTCGCAAAGCCCTATCGGATTTGCCGCGGCAGTTAAACAAAAGGAGCCAGACTGGACCTCGCCTGGCTCCCTGCCTGACATCGTACAGGTTACTTGACTGTCTCTTTGTGCTGCCGCACCAACTCACGGCGCAGGATCTTACCTACGGTGGTTTTTGGCAGCTCGGTGCGGAATTCCACATGGGTGGGTACTTTGAATTTGGCCAGGCGATCTTTGCACCAATCACGCACCTCTTCCTCGGTCAGGTTTTCGCCGGGCTTGAGCACCACCCAGGCTTTGACCGTCTCGTAGCGGTGCGGGTCAGGGATACCGGCTACTCCGGCTTCGAGCACCTTGGGATGGGCCTGGAGCCCCTGTTCCTCGACCTCACGCGGCCAGACCTGCAGCCCGCCCAGCTTAATCAAGGCTTTCTTCCGGTCGACGATATAAAAATAACCCCCGGCGTCCATCCGGGCGATATCGCCGGTGTGGAGCAGCAATCCCGCAGGCTTGGCCGTCTCTCAGGCAGATGATGATAAGCAGTCATCACCTGCGGCCGGGATCAAAAGCTTGCCGACTCGCCTGACGGGAGGACGTCGCCCATCTCCAGCCTGACGATGCGCAGATCGACATCCGGCAGGGGCAGGCCGATCGAACCGGTGCGATTTTCACCCAATACCGGGTTGCAGTGTGTGGCGGGGGCGTCCGACAGTCCGTAGCCCTCGATTGGTTTCCCGCCGGTAAGCGCTTCAAACTTCTCTTTCGTCTCTCCATCAATAGGGCTGAGCCGGAGATGCAAGCCTTGATCCGAACTCAGGGTATATTTCCCAGCCAGCACGTCCGGGTGGTTATTGATCGCATTGTAAAGCGTAGGAACACCTGGGAAAAACCGTGGCTTGGTACATTTGGATGTTTGTCAAAATTTCGATCAGATTGCGCGGGTTGGGCACCATCACCAGCGATGCTCCACACGTCCCCATGGCAAAGTTCATCCCCGACCACCATCCCATACACATGGGACAACGGGATGCCCATGAGGGTCGACTTCTTTACCGTCCTCGGCAGTGACAAACCACTCGCGAATTTGCA
>CAVPJC010000009.1:0-56411 GCA_963705155.1 uncultured Chloroflexia bacterium
TTCTAATCTGAATAATGAGACAAAAAGGTCTTCTTCGGTATACTTGTTGCGCTCAAACATCAAGAACCGGAGAAGACCCAATGGATTATAACAGTCACGCCCCCAACCGCACCGTCGATGAGAATGGGCTGATCTTCACCACCAGCAGCTTGTACGAGTATCTGGGGGACATCACCGATATCGGCAAGCCAAGGGCAAGCGCTATCCCTTGGCGACCCTGTTGTTGGTCATGATCCTGGCGAAGCTGTGTGGAGAAGACAAACCGAGTGGGATCTGCGATTGGGTCATGGGCGGGTGCGGACGTGAGCGAGATGAAATCATCAAGCGTCCGCAAGCCCCCTGTCACATGACCTACCGGCGGGTGATGCAAACGATCATCCTGGCCGATGAATGGGACCAACTGCTCACGACTACCATCCAGCGCCTGAAAACCGAGCAGGAGATCATCCTGACAATGGATGGGAAAACGCTGCGAGGCACGATCCCGCGGGGAAACACAGGCACGCATCTGCTAACCGTCTATGTGCCTGACCAAGGATTGGCGCTGGTGCAAGCCCAAGTGGATCACAAGGAGACGAGATTGTGGTCGCACCACACGTCTTGAAGCAGGTGAACCTGCAGGTGCAATTGTGATGGGAGATGCCATGCATACTCAACGAGAGACCCCCGCAAATCGTAGAGGCGGGTGGTGATTATGTTTGGTTTGTCAAAGGAATTAGGCCCGGACCGAGTGGGCCATTCAAAAGCTGTTTGTGCATGAAATGTGTAACCTGCGTCAGGGAGCTTCTCTGGACAAGGACTTCCAAACTTGTGTCCAGGTGAGTAAGGGGCATGGGCGCTTGGAAACGCACCATGTTCGTCAGCAAGTTGTCGAATGATTATTTGGATTGGCCGCATGTCGCGCAAGTCTTTCGCCTGAGCGGAACCGTTGGCATCCGCATTTCGCGGCAGAACACGCCAGGTGATCTATGGGCTGACTAGCCGGCCTCCGGAGCGCTCTTCACCGCAGCATTTGCTCGAGCTGACCCACGCCTATTGGGGGATTGAAAATGGCTTGCATCATCGCCGAGATGTCACCTTTCATGAAGATGCTATCGCCTGACCCTGGGGAATGCTGGACGGTCATGGCGGCCTTGAACAACTTGGTGATCGGTTTATGTTTGCGTGTACATGGCTCCGATGCCGCCCAAGCAAGACGCACTTTTCGGCTTGCCCTGCTGATGCCCTTCTACGCGGTTGTCACCTAAATGAGAATGTTAATGCCCTCTACCTTAATCATTTCCCCATTGACAACGCAAAAATACAATGCTAAAATCAGCGCAGACACGTGGGTATCAGACATCACTTGTCGGACATCCCTTTTCTGTCTCGCTCATCTTATCTGGATAAGATAAAACACGGTTATAACACCGTTTTTCAAATCTCCTCTGTTTCCACAATTAAATAGAAGCCGTATTCCTATAACCATGACTTGGAGGTGTATATGTCTACGAATTATTCGCTCGCCCGCTCTCAGGAAATCTTTGAGCGTATCAAAAAATCAGTAGCAGGTGGGGAATCCAGCTACGTCCGGATTGGATATGGACATTTGCCAACCGTGATGAGCCACGGCAAAGGATCCCGATTTTGGGACGTGGATGGAAATGAGTATATTGATTTCAACATCGCCTATGGCCCATTGTTTATGGGTCAAATGCCAGAAAAACCGACCGCGGCGGTGATCAAGCAACTAACAGAGGGTGGCTCGGATTATGGTTTCCCGCATGAGCTGGATTATCGAGTGGGTGAGCTGATCCAGGAGCTTGTTCCCTGCATAGATCTTGTGCGATTTGCCAACTCGGGAACCGAAGCAGTGGCATCCGTGATCCGCCTGGCTCGATCCTATACAGGGAAGCAGAAGATCGTGACCTTTGAAGGCCACTATCATGGCTGGGCCGAACCTGTTTTTCGCGCCAACCACCCATCGTTGAGTGCGGCCGGCCGCGAACGGTATCCACGGTCGCTGCCGATGACGACCGGCCTGACGACCGGCGCCCTGGATGAGACCCTGACGGTCTCGTGGAACCGGCCTGAAATGTTGGAGGAGACCCTCAGGCGACACCAGCACGAAATCGCGTGTGTTTAACCGAACCGATCATGGGGAACACCGGGGTGATCGAGCCTGAGCCGGGTTACCTGCAGTTCATGCGGGATCTCACCCGAGAGCTGGGAATATTGCTTATTTTCGATGAAGTCATCACGGGATTTCGGGTATCACCGGGCGGCGCCCAGGAACTGTATGGAGTAACGCCGGACCTGTGCACCATGGCGAAAGCGATGGGGGGTGGCTTCCCGGTTGCAGCGTTTGGGGGATCGAGAGAGGTGATGGAACTGGAAGCGACCAATGAAGTCTTCCATGGAGGCACCTACAGTGGAAACCCGCTGGTGCTGGCTGCAACCGAGGCTGTTCTGACTGAGATCAAGGAAAACAAGGCAAGCATCTACCCCCGGTTGGAGCAGCTAACGAAACGGATGCTGGCGGGGCTGAAGGAGATCCTGGAGCGAAATGACATTTACTGTTCAGCGCAAGGTGCGCCAGGGATGTTCCAAACATTTCTAACCCACGAGCCGGGAGTGCGGGTCACCAATTATCGAGAAGCTGCCCGGTATAGTGATGGGGATCTGTTCCGGCGTTGGCAACACGCATCTCCAGAGAAACGGGTTGTACGTGCATCCGAGTCAATTTGAGTGCTTCTTTATCTCCACTGCCCACACAGAGAAAGACATTGATGAAGCCCTGGAGCGAGCTGAGAAAGCCACCAAAGAACTACGGGCTGGGATGTAGCCACTCAGCAACAAGTAGCGAGCAAATCTAATGAGCTGATCTGGATTTGCTCGCTGATTTTTAATCTTTTAGAAATGTATTAATACCCCAGGAGTTTGGACAGGCAAAATTGGGAATTGACAATCTCAGATAAAGTTGATATCATGATTTTGGTAGGATGTCTGCTGTCCAACAATAATATGTCTGACTTCTCATTAATCAAGTTCAGATGAAATGAGTTGGAGATATCATTAAGCTCAACATCAAAAAATTATCCGGGAACCCTGGCAGGAAATTATGACCAATGAGATGCTTCGTGTAAATGATGTAAGTAAGGTGTGGTCACCTGGTACAAACCGTGCGGTTACCGCCCTGGAAAATATCAATTTCACCGTTCAGAATGAGGAGTTCTCGGTCATCATTGGACCGAGCGGTTGTGGAAAAAGTACACTGCTCTACATGATCGCAGGACTGGAAAAGCCTACATCCGGGGATATGAAGCTTGAGGGAAAACCGATATCTGGTACCAGCCCGGACAGGTCACTCATCTTTCAGGACCCGTCTTTATTTCCCTGGCTTTCTGTCATTGATAATGTCGAGTGGGGCCTCAGGATCAGGAGCATGCCGAAAGCCGAACGCCGGGATCGCGCCACCCATTTTCTAAATCAAGTTGGCCTGGGTGATTCCCACAAAAAATACCCCCACGAGTTATCCGGCGGTATGAAGCAAAGAGTGGCGATTGCCCGGGCGCTGTGTCTGGAGCCAAAGGTGCTGCTGATGGATGAACCTTTTGCCGCCTTGGATGTTCAGACCCGTTATAAGCTACAAAACTTTTTACTTGAAATATGGGAAAAAACAAAAACAACGATCGTTTTTGTTACCCATCACATCGATGAGGCGATCAACCTGGCCGATTGGGTGCTAGTCTTAACGGCCCGCCCGGGGAGGGTCCTCGAGAAAGTTGAGATTACCATGCCTAGACCGAGAAATGTGGGCAGTAAAGCATTTGATGAATATCGCAGCCAATTCTTCGAAAGGCTACGCAGTGAGGTATCAAAAGCCTTTGCAGAACAAGAATTGATGGAAGTGTTAGACACGAGAATAAAATAGTGAAGGAGGAAAAGATGGAGGTGAAGATATCGCTATTGACTTAAGCCCATCACCTGGAATATGTTGTGATTTTCCCGAGTGAAACTTGGGAGTGATTTCATTCACAGACGAGAGATAAAGGATATCATGAAGAGGAGAATGCCATGAGTAACAAGAGCGGTTTGTTGAAAGTATTCGTCCTGATGATGGCCCTGGTTTTCATCACCACAATGTGTGCCCCGGCTCCAACACCAGCCGCACCACAGATTGTTGAGAAAACGGTTGTGGTTGAGAAACCGGTTGAGGTCGTAAAGACTGTGGAGGTAGAGGTCATAAAAACTGTGGAGGTGGAGAAGGAGGTCACGGCACCGATTGGTCCACTACGAACTGTCCGCTTGACCCACGGTGGCAGCCTGTGCAACCTGCCATTATTCGTCGCCTTCGAACATCCGGAATGGTGGGCAGAAGTAGGATTGAGCCCTGAGAGTGTCCCGTCTCCGTCGATTACGGAACAGGTGGCAGCAATGAATGGGGGACTGGTTGATTTCGCTGGCGCCCCGTACACCTCTCAGTTGGCTTCGATCGCTCAATCGGATGGCAATGTTAAGATTGTGACCGGGATCGGCGTTGGCGGTCTTGGTTTAATCGCTCACAAGGGTAAAGATACTCCTGAAACCTTGAAGGGCTCCAAATGGGGTTTGTCACCGAGCGATACGCTGGAGGTCTTGGGCTATAAGTGGTTGGAAGCCAATGGCATGAGCTACGATGATATTGAGATCGTGTATGAAGCGGCTGGTGTAGATATCATGGGATCCTGGGTGTCTAATAAGTTGGATGTTGTGAATTGCGTCCAGCCATACTGCGATGATTTTGTCACACAATATGATGCCACACTGCTCGCCAATGGCGAGGACGTCTTTGGCCCTGACTACAGTGATTGTGTGATGACCACAAGCAAACAGATGATGGAAAACGAACCTCAGGTGATCGAGGGTCTTATTACGGTCTTGATGCGTGCCCAGGCAGCCATTGAGGCGGATTTGAGTGCCAACCTCCAGCTCGCTTTTGGGAAGTGGTTCAAGGTTTCGGACATCGGCATCGCTGAGCGGGCTATGGAGCGTGTCCACCCTATGATTGATCAGCGTGACAACACGCAATTTATTATGAATGGGTTGGATTTCATGTTGGAATTGGGTTATCTCCCGCAGGACTTGAAATCACAGGTAGACTCACCGGAAAAGGTGTTTGACTGGTCATTCCTGGAGAATGTGATTAAGAATAACCCAGATCTGTACAACGCGTTGCAGCGGAAAAGTAAGTAACCCGTTGAGGTTAATTGGGGTCCTTATGGATAAGGTTTTGTAAAGCTTGGTTTACCGACCCCAAGGTCGATCTCCCTTCTCTTGGCCTTGCGCCATCCCAAATGGCGCAAGGCCCAAGGTAAGGATCCGATTAATACCAGACAGGATGAACGCATGATATCCCAAAAACGAACGCTTGTGAATTGGTTGTCGGGTAAACAGGATTTTTGGTGGTGGCTGGTGTCGATCGGATTATTTGTCGGATCATGGGAGCTGGCATCGTTTGTGGGTTGGATCGACCCCTATTTTTTTCCACCACCGCATGATTTCCTGCATGCCTTGGTCGAGCCCTTTTTATTTGAACCATTTGGGACGGGCGTCTCGGCTGAGAGATATGCAATTAACTCGCAGTGGATATTCCTACCCATGACGATCGCAGCCACCTTTTCGAGAGTCGGCCTTGGTTTATTGGTTGGCTTTACGGCTGGCGCCATCATGGGCTTCCTTATTCATTATCTGAAGTGGTTCGGCTACATTACCGTCCCTGTGTTGCGCCTGCTGGCAAGCATTTCTGCAGTCGCCTGGCTTCCATTAGCGGTCGTACTTCTAAAAAAAGGCGATATTATTGCTTGGGTTCTGGTCGCGCTATCAATAGTTTTTATCGTTGCCCTTTCAGTGAGTGAAACCATAAAAGGCATACCCGTCTCATATTTAAATACTGGCAAAGTATTGGGTGCCAGTCGCAGGCAGATCTTTCTGCAGGTAATCTTACCTTATAGCCTACCGAAGCTATATACGTTGATGCGTATGAATTTTTTTGCAGCCTGGATGACAGTTCTGTTGGCGGAGACGTTTGATGTCAAATGGGGGCTGGGGGTGATCATTACCCTGTCCCGCGCGTTGTTGAATGCAAGGCTGGCCTGGTCGACAATCGTAATTATTGGCGTTTGTGGTTATATCGTAGACTTGATCTTGCGTTGGATTGAAAAGAAAATCTTTTGGTACAACCTTGCGAACCTTTCTCAGTCCCAATAACTTTGGTTGGCGCTTTGAGAATTAATCAGGTTAAGAAGAGGGTCGTATGGAAAATAATGCAAGTGCATCCCAACCAGGAAATGGCAACTTGACGGCAAGTCAAAAAATGGCCAGGATTTTGTTCGGCCAGACAGTAGATGGACAACCGAAATCCTTCTGGCAAAGTGGTTTGTTGCAATGGGTAGTTTCCATCGCGATTTTTATTATCATTTGGGAATCACTGTTCGCATTGGGTATGATCAATCGAAAATTCCTACCCCCTCCGCACTTGATTATCTCAGAAATCAATCGACACCCCGATTTTTTCAAGCTGGAATACATTCCCAGACGTGGCAATTTCTTTAATCTACCCACCACCATTTATGTGTCCATGCGGCGAGTATTTTTAGGGTTGTCGATCGCATTTGTATCCAGCTTCGTGCTGGGCCTAATGATCAGCTATATCCTCGGATTTCGTCGTTTGATCCTGCCAATCATTCGTTTGTTGGCGCCAATATCCCCCATCGCCTGGTTGCCTCTAATCCAGTTTTTTATTGGGGTCGGGGATACTGCAATCGTCACTGTTATTTTTGTTGCCTTATTCTTTATCCTTACATTAGGGACAATAGGCAGTATTGAGAATGTCGAGAAGAAATACATCAACGTGGCGAAAGTACTTGGAGCCAGCCGTTGGCAGATCATGATCCATGTGACCATCCCTGCCATCATACCAGAGCTATTTTTTTCGCTGCGCATGAACTTTTACGCCGCCTGGATGAGCCTTCTGGTTGCTGAATTTATCGGGGCTCAAACCGGCCTTGGCCAAATGGTTATGGCTGGGCGGGTGGTTTTTAATATGCAGCTGGTTCTGCTTGCCATGGGCATTATCGGTATCCTGGGTATGCTCTCTGAATTAGTTTTGCGAGTAATACAAGAAAAGATGCTATGGTGGAACAAATCAGCCGAGATTTGATGCAAGCTCAATTTTGCTTGATTGACCGGATCCTGTTCAGGAGGTAAATCGTGCTTCCATTAGTTTTATCGAAGAGTCGGGCGGCCGTCACGCATTTATATTCTTTATTGCCCCCAGAAGGAATTCCCGATAGCAAGCTACCTGATTTTATCGGCACGAAAGCCTATATTCAGGTATCGCCGGATATCGGAAATGCCAGGTTTGTGCAAATGCTGCTAAAAATGGATTCGGGAGGTGGAACCCGGGTCGCGATCAATGATGGTCTTGAACACTTCATTTATGTTGTTGAAGGTAGTGTGTGTATAAAAATCAATGAAAGTGAAGACCGATTAATCCGTAGTGGATACGCTTATATCCCTGTTGATTGTTCATTCAATTTATTTGATGCTGCTGAGAACACAAGCCTGATATGGATAAAACGGCAATATGACCGGATCCACTTATCTCCCCCTGCTCCACAAATCGCTACTAGGAATACTCGACCCGAGATCCCTGACGAGGTGATCCCTGGCGGCTTTGCGCAATATCTTCTCGATCGAGGAAGACCTGGCATTTGATATGTCAATGAAAATTGTGATTCTGGAGCCGGGAGCCTATTTCGAGTGTGTTGAAACCCATATCATGGAGCATGGGATATACATGTTATCGGGTAAAGGGATTTATTACCTGGCGGGAGAGATGTACGAAGTGCAGGCTGAAGATTTCATCTGGATGGGGCCTTATTGCCCACAATACTATTTCAGTACAGGTTGGGAACGTACCGCATATCTCCTCTATAAAAATATAAATCGCGATCCCAGGGTTTAGCACCCACAAATGGAGGTATAAATTGAAACTAGAAGGACACACTGCGGTGATCACCGGCGGTGGATCTGGGTTAGGGCAAGCGGCTGCCCACCTCTTCGCCCAAGAGGGAGCGCAGGTTGTCGTAGTTGATATCGACGATCGGGGAGGGAGTGGAACGGTTGCCTCCATCCAGGCACAGGGCGGCGATAGCATTTTTGTAAAAACAGACGTTTCCAGCTCCGCCCAGGTGCAGTCGATGGTCCATCAGACTCTCGAAAAATTCGGGCGACTGGATATTTTGATCACATCGGCCGGAATTATCAGGCTGGCAAAAACGGCCGCTCTCAGCGAAGAGGATTGGGATTCTCAGATCGATATTAACCTCAAAGGCACGTTTTTATGCGCCAAACATTGTATCCCCGCCATGATTCAGAGTGGCGGTGGGAGTATCATTACCTTAGGCTCTGCGATCGGGTTGCATCCGGTTGAAAAAAATGCCGCGTATGGATCATCAAAAGCAGCCGTAACTTATCTTACGAAATTGATCGCTTTGGAGTATGGGGAAAATGGGATTCGGGTAAATTGTGTTTGCCCGGGCGAAATTGATACACCCATGTTGCGAAATTCTATAGAGAAAGACGAACCAGATCCAGAGAAAGAACACAGAGCTGTAATCGCCAAGACCGTGTTGAAACGCCTGGGTACCCCACAAGAAGTTGCCCAGGCTATGTTATTCCTGGTATCCCCGGAAGCCTCCTACATTACCGGAACCATTGTAGTCATCGATGGTGGTCGGTTGCTGAAGCTGTCAAGGGGCTAATAAAACTGAGCGTAACCGAGATTGCTAATAAATACTAAAGGAAGGAACTACTATGAGCCATACAGAAGAGATTGAACTAAAGCTGCTCCATACCATGATGCGGATCAGGAGATTGAAGAAAAGCTGATGGAGCTATTCTTGAACAACAAAATACCCGGGTTTTCGCACGTCACGATTGGGCAAGAGGCTGTTGCCGCAGGGGTATGCTTGGCGCTGGAAGAGCAAGATTATCTCACCTGCACCCACCGGGGTCACGGACACTGTGTGGCAAAGGGAATGGATCTTAAGCGCATGTACGCCGAGCTGATGGGAAAAAAGACCGGCTTTTGCCATGGTAAAGGCGGATCAATGCACGTTGCCGATTTTAAGAAAGGGGTGATCGGTGCAAATGGCATCGTAGGCGGCGGCATCCCGATCGCTACAGGCGCGGCTCTCTCCGCTCAAATCCAGAATGATGGGCGCGTATGCGCTTGTTTCTTTGGGGACGGCGCAGTGGCGGAAGGCATGTATCACGAAAGTTTAAATGTTGCTGGGTTATGGAAACTGCCCATCGTTTATGTCATTGAAAATAATCTTTACGGGGAATGGACGCATTATTCGAAGCAGCACAGCATTGAAGATCTATCGCTCAGTGGCGTTGGATACGGGATTCCCGGTTTACGGGTTGATGGTATGGATGTTCTAGCAGTTTATCGCGCAGCTGTGGAGGCAGTGCAGCGAGCACGGCGTGGCGATGGTCCAACCCTGCTCGAGTGTGTAACCTATCGCTACTTTGGCCATTCCATCGGTGGGCCAAAAGTCCCACGGCCTCAGGCCGAAATTGACGCGTACAAGAGACGGGATCCGATCAACACCTTGTCGGCAATGCTCATCCAATCTGGAAAAATAACACAACAGGTGATTGACGGCTGGGATACAGATATCCGACAGGAGGTAGCAGATGCCGTCACTTTTGCTGAAGACAGTCCTTTCCCAGCGCCTGAAGAAGCTTTTGAAGATCTCTACGTATAAGGATGAAATCTAAATGAGAACCATGACTTACACCCAAGCAATTATTGAGGCGTTGCATGAAGAGATGCAGCGCGATGAACGTGTTGTCATCTGGGGAGAAGATGTGGGACATGCCGGCGGGGCCTTCCAGGCGACCAAAGGCCTGGTTGAAAAGTTTGGAGAAAATCGTGTTCGTGATACCCCCATCTCTGAAAATATCATCGTTGGCCTGGCAGTTGGCGCGGCCGTAACTGGGCTGCGCCCTGTTCCCGAGATCATGTTTGCTGATTTTTTAACCCTGGCGATGGATCAGATTGCGAACCAGATGGCAAAAGCGCGTTATATGTCTGGAGGCCAGGTCATTTTACCGATCACTCTTCGAACCAGTAACGGAGCGGGATTAAGAGCAGCTGCCCAACACTCACAAAGCTTGCACCCCTGGTTTATGAATTTGCCTGGAGTAAAAGTGGTGCTGCCTTCCACTCCCGCAGATGTGTACGGATTATTAAAGAGCAGTATTCGTGACGATAATCCCGTGCTTTTCTTCGAGCATAAAAGTTTGTACGATATAAAGGGTGAGATTCCGGATGGGGATTATCTCATTCCAATTGGCAAAGCGGAAATTAAAAGAGAAGGTACAGACGTAACGGTTGTAGCCGTCCAATACATGGTTTACCACGCACTTGCAGCGGCTGAGAAGCTGGAAAAAGAAGGGATTTCTGTCGAGGTGATCGATATACGTTCATTGGTGCCCCTTGACCGGGAAACGATTGTTAATTCCATCAAAAAAACAAAACATCTCGTAGTGGTAGATGAGTGTAATCTGAGCGGAGGTGTTCAAAGCGAGATTGCTGCTATCGCCGTTCAGGATGCTTTTTATCATATGGATGCCCCACCCAAGCTTCTCGGTGTGCCTAATGTCCCAATTCCACTTAGTCCCATCATGGAGGACCATGTTATTCCCAATGTTGACAGTATCATAAGGGCGGTAAAGGAGGTTTTGGAATAGATTTATGGCAAACCAATACGAGACGATCATCACGAATGGGAAGGTCTTTTTACCGACGGGCTTATACCAATCCGATCTTGGTATTAAAAATGGGAAGATCGTTGCTATAGGGGAGCTCGATACTCATCAAACTGACCGGTTGATCGATGCCGGGGATAAATTGGTTTTGCCTGGAATGATCGATCCACACATCCATTTCTCTGATTACGATCCTCGACTCAGACCTTACCGCCATAGACGACTTCCATACCGCTTCGGTCGCGGCTGCGTTTGGTGGGAACACGACCTTACTCGATTTTGCTGTGCCAATCGATGGTAAAGAAGCCGGAGTCGCTGCCGCCAATAGGAGGGCAGGCGCTGATGGACAGGTTGCCGTTGATTACTCGTTGCATGTTGTGGTCGACCAGAGTGAGGATATTGACGGGCAACGCCTGTCTGAATTACCTGGGCTGGGTATAAACTCCGTAAAGGCGTTCACAACTTTTGGGAGCATGACTGATGACTGGGAGGTAACCAAGCTCTGTGCCCAGGTAAAAAAGCACGGCATATTGGTGATGTTCCATGCCGAAAACGCATCGCTGATTTCGCGGGTACGAGTCGGTACTGGCTGGGAGAGGAAATTTTAAAACGAGCGAATTTCCAGCCTCCAGACCTGAGATGACAGAGGTGACGACCGTACAACAAGCCATATTGATTGCTGAGTATACAGGGGCAGCAATTTACATCGTCCATATTTCGTCCGGAGCAGCCGTGCGATTGATACGGGAGGCGCAAAGCCGCGGGCTGCCAGTATTTGGAGAAACGGGACCCCATTACCTGGTTTTAACAGATGAGGTCTACAGATCGCCGGATGGTCCAGCTTTTCTTTGTTGCCCTCCCATCCGTACCTCGATGGATAATGAGCTACTTTGGGCAGGTATAGTTGACGGAACCATCCGTACGGTAGGATCCGATCACTGCGGATTTTCCCTTGCCCAAAAAGTGCTCAGCAAGGATGACTTTCGGACCAACATAAAAGGACTTCCGACGTTGGAGTCGCGTGTACCGGTTATGTTCTCTGAAGGTGTGGTTAAAGGACGGATTAGTTTATCCCGTTTTGTGGAAGTCATGTCAACCAATGCAGCCAAAATTTTCGGGCTGTATCCCAGTAAGGGCACTTTGCTGCCAGGCAGTGACGCTGATATATGCATCCTGGACCATCAATTCGAATGGAAGATATCTGCAAAGAATCTACACGTTGATTATGGTTGGAGTCCATACGAAGGCATGAATGTCACCGGCAAACCCATCCTGACTATGCTGCGCGGCAAGATCATTACAGACGGGGAACACTATCTTGGAAATCCGGGGGATGGTCAATTCATCCATCGATCTCCATTCATAGCCCCTGTGTTTTCTTAGTTTTATTACTTAAAGGGACAACTTATGGCAACAAAAGTATTTATGCCCAAACTCGGTTTGACCATGAAAGAAGGAACCATTGTTCATTGGCTGGTCGACGAAGGCCAGCCTGTAACTGCTGGTACTATTTTGTTTGAAGTTGAGAACGAAAAAGCGGTGCATGAGATCGATGCCCAGGTATCGGGTGTCCTTGGACCTCACCTGTTGAAAGAAGGGGAAACAGCCATCATCGGCACCGTGATCGCTTATATCCTCGAGTCAGGAGAGACATTGGCTGATCTGCCCCAGGCAATTGAGAGTGAGCAAGCACCGGCACAGGTGATGCGCTCTGAGTCTACGGCTCTGAAAGCAAAACCCGAAAGGGAGATCCTCGCCTCTCCAATTGCCAAGAGGTTGGCGAAGGAAAAAGGCATTGACCTCTCTACAGTCCAGGGCAGCGGACCGGGTGGGAGAATCACCGAAGCTGATGTGCTCAATGCGCTTAAATCGAAAGCAGAACTCAGTTCCTGGCCCCAGCCCGAAGGCGAGACGAGAGGTTCAATTCCAGGGCGTGCGGCGGGTGATTGCTGAGCGCATGGTCGGGTCACTGGTGGGGAGCGCACAGTTGACTCTGTGCAGGGAAGTGGATGCAACCGAATTGGTTCAATGGCGAAATGAGATTAACGCAGGCTCGTGCGGAAGCTGATCAGGTTTCCTTCAATGTGCTGTTCATCCATTTGGTCGCACGCGCCCTAAGCGAGTTCCCGGAGATGAACTGCCGCCTGGTGGAAAATACGATCGTCCAATTGGAAATGGTCAATATTGGTTTGGCGATCGATACCGAGCGCGGTTTGGTGGTCCCGGTGATTAAGAACGCTGACAGGAAATCGATCAATGAGATCCGTGCCGATGTCAGCCGCCTGATGGAACGCGTCAAACAAAATCGGGCTACAACTGAGGATTTGTCCGAAGGTACCTTTACGATCACCAATCTTGGCAGTTTTGGCGTGGATACCTTCACCCCGATCCTCAATCCTCCCGAGTGCGGTATTCTGGGAGTGGGTCGGATTGTTCAGAAGCTTGTGGTCAAAGAAGACACGGGAGCGTTCATGGTTCGCCGGATGTTGAATTTATCGATAACCTTCGACCATCGCCTGATCGATGGCGTGCCTGCGGCGCGATTTTTGGCGGTGTTATCCAGATTGATCGAAAATCCTCCAAAAGAGGTGTAATTCCATTCCGTTAGAAAGGTACAGGTAGATGAGAATTCTCGTAAAAAACGGTTACGTCCTTACATTGGACGATCAAAATACAATTTTTGAGCGGGGCGATGTATGGATCGAGGATGATTTGATTCGTTCCGTGGGGACCGGCATCGAACCCCAACAGGGCAAGGCGGATAAGATCATCGATGCCTCGGAAAAGATCGTCATGCCGGGGTTGGTAAACGCCCATTTTCATAGCGGGGAACGGTTGATGCGGGGTATGGCATCTGGTTACCCAAATGAACTGTGGAATCTTTTTGTATATCCAGCTATTGGCACAGCATTTGAATTGGATCCACGTTTACTCTATTTGCAAACAATCCTTGGCGCGATCGAAAGTGTAAAAAATGGGGTCACATCAGTTCACGATCAAAGCCGGGAATGGTCCCTGGTTCCCCATCCAGACGCACCACAGGCATATTTTTCGGCATATGAGCAAACCGGGTTGCGAACAGCCATCGCCATCGACATTGTAGATGTTCCCTGGTATGACACTATTCCGGACCTTGCGGATAGGCTTCCTGAAGACATATTAGCTGAGATGAAGGGTGGAGACCTGGAATCGCACTGGAAATTATCCAAAATGGATGAAGTGATCGGCCTGTGTAGGACATACATTGACCAGTGGCATGGTTATGACGGCAGATTTTCAGTCACGATCAGTCCATCGGCTCCGCAACGCTGCACAGAGGAAATGCTGGTAAAGCTGGGAGAGATTGCAAGAGAGTATGATCTTGCCTACACATCTCACCTGCTTGAAACGCGGATCCAGTTTTCGTTGGGCCGGCGCCAACGCTTTAACGGCTCCATCGTGCGCTATCTGGATGATCTCGGGCTGCTATGGCCCAGATCCAGTTATGCCCATGTAATTTGGGTGACGGATGATGACCTGGACCGCTTGGCCAGAAATAACTGCTGCGTTGTGCATCTCCCAATTTGCAACCATTATATGGGAAGCGGGGTGATGCCATATCGAAAGATGAAGGAAAGAGGGATCCACATTGCCCTTGGTTCCGATGGGGTTGCTGGAAGTGGCAATATGTCGATGTTTGATTCGATGAAGACAGCCTCTCTGATGCACAATCTTTCGACCCCACAGCTTGAAGACTGGCCGACCTCATTGGATGTCCTTCGAATGGCTACCAGAGAAGGTAACCTTGGAATGGGGCTTGATAACCAAATTGGTGAACTTTCTGCAGGCAAAAAGGCCGATTTGATCATACTTGATCGATTAACCGAGAGCTTTATTCCACTGAACAATGTGGTGGATCAATTGGTGTTCGCTGAAAATGGGAGCTCGGTAGAGACTGTAATTATCAATGGTAAGGTCGTTATGGAGGATCGCAAGTTGACAACAGTCAATGAGCGGGACATTCTGGATGAGCTGAGGATTTACCAACCAAAGCTGGATGAGTTTCGCAAACATGCTGTCACAACAAGCAAGCGGATTTACCCTCATCTTCACCAGATCTACCAGGAGGCAGTCAGCGAGGTGGATCGATGCTTCAAGAAGTAAAACGTAAGATATTAATCATCAATCCGAACACCAATCCAGTAGCAACTCAAATCATTGAGTCGAAACTTCAGCCTTTTGTCCGTCCTGGAACCCAGATTAAGTGCGTGAATGCAGAGAATGGCCCCCAGGGAATAGACACCTATTTGGATATTGCCATTTCCTCGATCGAAGCCGCAAAGATCGTTGCAGCAAACCGAAATGATTATGATGCCTTCATCCTGGCTTGTGGGATCGACCCGGGGTTGGATGCATGCCGGCAGATTGTCACCCAGCCGGTGGTTGGGATCGCTGAAGCAGCCATGTTATTGGCATGCACACTTGGGCATAAGTTCTCGATTATCACCACGCTGAAAGAGGAAATTCCACAAATCGAAGATCTGGTTGCCCGCTATGGTTTATCGACCCGCCTGACTTCTATACGACCCATTCAAATGACTACGGCCGAGCTCGCCGACCGGAAAGCAATGTTCAATCGAATTATCGAAGCTTCCCAAAAAGCAGTCCTGGAAGATATGGCAGAAGTAATTGTATTAACCGGTTCGGTGATGGCTGGCTCACAAGATGAGATTTCGAAAGCCATCCACGTTCCTGTAGTTGTGGGCCTGATCAGCGCTTTGTTGCTGACCGAAGCCCTGCTGGATTACGGTTCCGGCACTAGCAAGGCCTATAAATACAAACAAATCGTAAAAATGGATAGATTGCTTGGCTATGACGAATTTCAGAGCGTATACAGTGGAGAACCACATGAGACTACAGAATAAAATCACCATTATCACGGGTGCGGGCCAGGGGGTTGGGCAGGCTGCTGCATTGCTTTTTGCTCGAGAAGGCGCCAAAGTCATCGTCAACGATGTTGACAAATCCAGGGCGATGCAAACCGCGGATCTGATTTCTCAAGCAAATGGTGAATGTTTGGTTGTGGTTGCCGATATCTCGGAAGAGAAACATGTTCAAAGATTGATTTCCGAGACAATGGCCAAATTCGGACGAATCGATGTGTTGTATAACAATGCCGGCATATTCATCAACGAAGATGGCTCGTTACCGGCTTTAGACGTGTGGGAACGGAATATCAAGGTCAACCTTACCGGGACTTATCTTACATGCAAGTACGCTATTCCCGAATTGCTCAAAAATGAGGGCGGCGCCATCTTGAACACGGGGTCCTTCGTTGCTCTGAGGGGTGTGACCTTTTCGCAAGATGCCTACGCGGTCAGCAAAGGAGGGGTGTTTACCCTGACGCAGGCGTTGGCAGTGAAATACGGGCCTCGTAATATTCGAGTCAACTGCCTGGCTCCCGGTCCGATCGAAACTCCATTAATGCGGCAGACCGATTCTTTGCCCGGGAACATTCATCTGGATCGAATTCCCATGCGGCGTTTTGGGCAACCCGAAGACGTGGCCAGAGCGGCGTTGTTTCTGGTTTCGGATGAAGCTTCCTGGATTACAGGTGTGATCTTCTCCGTAGATGGAGGTTATTCCGCAATCACCATTCACCACCTGGAGATTCCAGATGTCCATTGAACTGGCCGAGATACTGCTCTTGGCCGAAAGGATGTTTACCGGCAACGAAGATCACATCCGTAAAGGCTGGGGTGTATTAGTACATGGCAAGAAGATCCTGGCAGTAGAGCCGCAGGAAAAGTTATTGCATGAGTACCCCGATGCGCAACGTATTGATCTCGGAAACCGCACCATTCTGCCTGGCTTGATCGATGCTCACCGGCATATCCTTGGGAAAAGCGGCGAGAAGGTCACTACCGAATTGATGGTATCCGGAACGATATTGGGGGTAATTGTCGCAAAAGAGACCCTGGAGGATGGAATCACAACGGTCAGGGATCCCGGATGCCGTCATTATGGAATATTCACACTAAAGCGCGCCATCGAAGATGGCTTAATGCCTGGCCCACAAATTTACGCTTCTGGCCCGAACCCAACCGGTCGGGCTGCCCCGCAGAGCTGGCGAAATTGCTATGTGAGGGGTCCCTGGTCAATGCGTAATGAAGTACGCAAGTTGGTAGAGGCAGGGGCTGATTGGATTAAGATCATTGTCAGCCAGGCCACAGAAGAAAGCGACTGGAAATCATTTATCCGTTATTTGACAGACGAAGAGATCCTGGCGGCTGTAGAAGAGGCCCATACTCTCGGACGGCGAATTAGTTGTCACGTGGAGGGCTTGGAGGCTGCTAAAGCAGTGATCCGAGCTGGCGTTGATGCGATTGAACATGGAACTGTATTGGATGAAGTTGCCGTAAAGATGATGGTGGATCATAATGTATGCTTGGTGCCGACCTTAAGCGTATTTGAGAGCGAGGGTGAACCTTATTACTCAATGACTGATAAACGATCCGATTACGAGAGCTACCTGGAAAGTCACCGCGGGAGTTTCAGGCTTGCCTGTGATGCAGGTGTCACCATAGCCGCTGGGACCGATGTGGTGGAGCCCGTCCCCCCGCGAGGCAGCCTGGCCGGAGAAATCGAACGAATAATTCAAGATGGCATGAGCACGTTTGCCGCCTTGCAGTCGGCCACCACAGGGGGATCTGTTGTGTTGGGGATTGCACACCAGACTGGTACGCTTGAACCGGGAAAACTTGCTGACATTATCGCGATCCAGGGAGATCCCCTCGAGCAGATTCAAGCTCTTAAAAGCGTAGATTTTATTATGAAACAAGGAAAGATTTATCGTAATTGTTGAGACAATAAGATTGAAACAATCTGCCTCGAACAAGGAACGTAAACAAATCCAGAAATCAACTGCCAGGAGCTAAGCAATGATGGAAACGATGACGATGCATGACCGCATGCTGGCTGTGGTCCTGGGACGTGAACATGATCGTATACCGTTTGCAATGTATGAAGAAATGTTCCTCCCGAGCAAGCCTTCGAGCACCTGGGGCGTGGCCATATCGGCATTATACGCTATCCTCCAATATTCCGGGCCGAGCATCCCCAATGCCGTTTCGAAAGGGAGTTTTTCAGAGAGGGTGAGATCAAATGTCAGCGTAATGTTCTCCACACGCCTAAGGGTGACCTGGAAGAGATCAGAGTATTCGAGCCCGCCTATGATAGCTCGACGGCCGCAAGCATTTTATCGAAACTCCCAATGATTATGAGGCTTTATGGAGTTATTTGGAGGATTCTGTAATCCTGGATAATTTCGACCAGTATTACCGCGACGAAGCTGAACTTGGCGAGGACGGCCTGGTCATGGCGGTGACTGAAAAAACCCCCTGGCAGCAGCTGTGGATCGTCTGGGTGGGTTTGGAAGCCCTGTCCTACCACCTGATTGACTACGCGGACTATGTTGAGCATACCTTTGATCTCCTGACGCGCCGCGAGCGGCAGATATTTGAGATTGCCTACCGTTCTCCTGCTCCATTTATCAGTATTCCAGAGAACTTGACCGCGCCGGCGATCGGGGTGGCGCGTTTTCGCAAATACTGTGTACCTCTCCATAATGAGCTGGCTGGGATGCTGGCCGAGCGCGGCGCACCCGTCGTGGTTCATTTCGATGGGATGCTGAAGCCGCTGTGGAATGATATTGCTAACTCTTTGATTAAAGGCGTTGAATCTTTCACACCTGTGCCAGACTGTGACACAACCGTAGCTGAGGCGGTCGCACTTTGGCCAGACAAGATTCTCATGATTAACTTCCCATCCTCCGTACATTTGGAAACACCAGCACAGATCCGCGCCACAACCGAAGAGATATTGGACGCTGCAGGTCATACCGGACGCCTGCAGATCCAGATATCGGAAAATGTGCCCTTGGACGTCTGGCGAACAAGTTTTCCTGCTATCATTAAATCTATCGAAGCATTTGGAATGCCCTGATCGAGAATTGCTTTTCGCGTGAAAACGGAAAGCGGTATACGGAGTTATATGCAAGTTCATATAAAGACTTATGGCTTATTGCGCGAACGGGTTGGGAAAAATCGAGTTGTCGATCTTCCCGAAGCGAGCCAAATCATTGACTTGCTGACATATTTGGTAATGGTAGATGCCAAAATCTGGATCTTACGTGTTAATGGTGAAGTTGCCGAACTCCAGACAAAGCTTGAAGATGGTGACAGTGTGGAAATCATCCCGCCTATCGCAGGTGGATGATACTCGCTTTTGATGTTTGCGGTAGAAGGGAGCCAGAAAATGTACGGATTTCAAGGTAATATCTTACATGTTAACCTGAGCTCAGGCCAGATTGAGATCGAACACCCAGATGAAGCTTTTTATCGCACCTATGGAGGTGGAAGCGGTTTGGGGTTGTACTATCTCCTGACCAAGACGTCTCCGAAGATCGATCCACTGAGTCCAGAAAACGTACTGTGTTTTATGCTTGGGGCGAGTACCGGGGTTGCGATCTCCGGACAATCGCGGGCGACGGCGACCGCAAAATCACCGCTCACTGGTTTGATCGGAGATAGCCAGGCAGGCGGCTTCTGGCCGGCAGAGTTAAAATTTGCGGGTTTTGACGGCATTGTCCTGACCGGAAAATCACCCCAACCGGTTTATCTATGGATAAAAGACGGAAAAGCTGAGTTAAGGAACGCCGCCCATTTGTGGGGGAGAACAACAAATGATAGTGAGCGTCTTATCCGGGAAGAGCTGGGCGATCCTAAAATTGAGATTGCCCAAATCGGGCCGGGAGGTGAAAAGTGCGTTCGCTATGCTTCGATTGTTAACATGTCGAATCGAGCTCACGGCAGAACCGGCATGGGCGCAGTCATGGGGAGTAAGAATCTAAAGGCCATTGCAGTACGCGGACACTTTAAAAGTAAAAGTAGCTGATCCGAAAGCCCTGGCTCTACTTGCCCGCCAGGGGGCAAAGAATATCCCGATTAATTCAGAAATGCTCGGCCTGCAAAAGTACGGCACTGCGGGCGGCCTCGCTGGATTGCATGCAAGCGGTGGACTACCCACTTACAATTTCACAAGCGGAGTCTTCGAAAATTATGAGGACATTACTGGTGAAACTATGGCGGACACCATACTCCTCAAAAATGATACGTGCTATGCATGTGCCGTTCGCTGTAAACGGGTGGTTGAAACTGAATATCGTGCGCAAAAAGTTTCCCCGCTCTCGGGTGGTCCTGAGTACGAAACCATTGCCACCTTTGGCTCCTATTGCGGTATTTCGGATCTGAATGCCATCGCCCTGGCAAGCCAAATTTGCAATGAAAATGGGCTTGACACGATCAGTTGTGGGGCGACCATTGCATTTGCAATGGAGTGTTTTGAGAAAGGCATCCTGACTGCCGGGATGACCGATGGAATTGATTTGCGCTTCGGTAATGTAGATGCCATGCTGGCTGTATTGGAAAAAATCACTCGAAGGGAAGGCATTGGCAATCTGCTGGCAGAAGGTTCGGCCAGGGCAGCTGAAGAGTTGGGAAACGGCGCGGAGGACCTGGTCGTTGCCGTCAAGCAGCAAGAATTACCCGCTCATATGCCGCACACAAAACGGAGCCTGGCGATTATCTACGCAACAAACCCCTTTGGTGCTGATCACCAATCCAGTGAACACGACCCAGTTTATGAGCCGCCGCGCACAGAAGTCCTGGGTGAACCTCTGGAACGCCTGGCACAGCTGGGTTTGGATAAGCCACAAGATAGTCGGGCCATGAATTTTGAGAAGATCAAGTTTGCCGCGGTCACACAATTCAATTATAGTTTTACAGACGTTGCAAACTTGTGCCAGTTCGTATGGGGTCCGGCGTGGCATTTGTACGGCCCGTATGATCAGGTTTCCCTGATGAGAGCTGTGACAGGCTGGGACATTACCCTCGAGGAAATTCAATTGCTCGGAGAGCGCCGGTTGAATATGATCCGCGCCTTCAATGCCCTGGAAGGGGCACGCCGCGAGCAGGATATTCTCCCTAAACGTCTTTTCGACCAACCACTAAAGGGTGGGCCATCCGACGGGGTTTACATTCCCCGTGCGGAGTTTGAGCAGGCATTGGATCAATATTATGAATTCCTCGGATGGGATGTCGATACTGGCTTACCTGGTCCCGAAAAGCTGGCTGAGCTTGGCTTGGGCTGGATTAGACTGCCGGACGACAATTAATCCATCATATGGTAGACAAGGAAGATAAGAAGTGATCCAGTTCGGTCTGTACTGGCAAGTTTGTGTGTATGAAGATCTCCAAAATGAAACACAGTACGCCAGCGGTTAATTTCGCTCAGAAATCGTATAGAAAATCCTGTGGTTGTTGGTGTCACACGTTTGTCCGCTGGCATAGAATATGCGTTCGGAGTGCAATAGATCATGGAACTGATCTTGGTAGTGCTGTAGTGAAATGCAAACTCGGAAGATAACAGAACTATTTATAGTTGATCCGAACCTGATCCATGATCAGTCGGAAGAACTATGGGGTTGCGCTGGCTATTCAACAAATCGATCCCGAATTGGAGACTAAAGCAAAAGTTAGTAAGGTCCTTGCTACCATAAGAAAGCGATTTGCGAAAGAAGAAGGAACATACCATCCATATCTCTGGGGAGCTTGCTATCGGAAAGGACGGACAAACAAACCGATTGTGCATATTACGGAGCAAGCCGCACAGTGAAACGGAGTAAGGTGCACACCGTTTCGGGCGCAAAGTGTACACTTTTTGGGGGAAGTACAGCGCTGATAGTCTCCCTAACAAGTGTTTTTAGCACTTGGTACAGGAACCATCGTCAATAGTTCTTTAGCAGCCCAAATATGATTGGTCAGGCTTGCCGCCACGGCTGGCGTGCGGGGCGTCCATTTGCGCTGGGGATCATTGATCACTTCAACCCGCAAGCTCTTGTACGGACGGACCCAGTTGTAGTAAGCGTCTTCCCACGTCACGGCAGCCAAGTGCAAATCCAGGTCTTTCGAGAAAGCCAGGGTTTTGCGGATCAAACGAGCACTAAAGAGACGTTCCGTCAGGTTGCTCCGCTCGATGTAGGACATGCTCTTGCCCAGCAGTTCAACGAGTTCATTCTGTCTGCCCCAAACGGCTATCAATTTGACTACTTGCAATCGACCATGCTCATCCCGCTGTTTGACCATCTGCAGGTAAAGCCAATCCTCTTCAGGCTGAGGACGAGTGGGTGAGACGACCAAGCCCAGAGTTCTCCGGAACTAACCCATACACGGCGAGCATAACGTCGTCAATGCCGCCCTAACCATCGGAGATTAAGGGTGGCAGAACTTGTGGATGACCGCGCTGCTGTAGGGTTTGAAAGACCTTCAGGCTGGCTTGCGTCTCAAACTTGCCAATCCAGCGGGCCACGCGCAGGCGACAATAGACGTCCCGCAGGGTCGAAATCCAGAACGTGCCACTTTCATCCGTTTCCGGATAGCTTTTTTTCGCTCTTGTTGTACACGTAGGACCACAGGCCGTCCAATTGGGCACGCTTGAGACGGAAGTCCTTCATCAGCACAGCCTCCAGTGCGTCGGCATACCAGGCGGCTTCTTGTAACCAGCGTAAGATGGCGTCTTCCTTGATCCCTTTGACCCGGGTCAGTGTGCTAATCCGATTGCCTTCTGCCAGCAAGGCCAACACTTCCAGGATTTTAGCTCCTCGGCGTTTTTGCGGAAGAAAATCGTCCCCGTGGTTTTAGTGAAGGTTTTGCCACACGTCTTACATTGGTAGCGCTGTACTCCTCGTGGCGTTTTGCCGATCTTTTTAAGGTTCGGTGTAGCCTGATCGCTCTGCAACTTCCCGAAATCCGGGCAAGCTGCATTTGGACAAAAATCTCCGCTTCGTGCAAGTTTTCCATATTGTCTCCCTGGGGATATACTTGCACCAATCTTAACCAAAAAAAACACTATTGAAGGAGACCATCTAAAATTGGGTACTTGCAATAAATGATTGTTTTATGGTTTAGTAAGAGTATATCTTGTCTCTTTGCAGACAAAATTGCTTTTCTCAACGTTGGCTGGTTCCCCCTAATGTAGAGTAATTTCAACGCTAGGTTATTCATGGGGCATAGATAAGGCAAGACCTGCGCTTGCCGGCCTGTTCACGAACATGACAGGCGAAAACCAGTCCGCAGATGCCAGGCAGGGCGCTTCAGGGTCGCCGGCATCGCGAAGTGCAAAACCCTGTTGTACGTCGAGATTATCTCGACGAAAGGCTTAACGGCACACAAAAAACATCTCTTAATACTAGAAACGGCTGGAAGCGAGATCCAAAGCCGTCGAAGGCGGTGTAAATTGTCATTGTCATCCATTTCCAACCAGGTCAACCATGCCCTGGCCAAAGTCACCTGGAATAAAGAACAAATTGCAGAGTACCAGGCTGAACAGGGAGTAACATCTGTCAAGAAATCGCTGCGACCAGGCGGAGATCCAACCCAACCCCTACCAGTCATTCTGGGCATCAACACCCGTCGAACTTATTTTCAGACAGCCACTTTATTCTTCAAACGCGCTGAGGAAATCACCGATGAGGGTTTGCTGGCCAATCTTTTGGATCCAGACATCATCATGACCACTTTTGAAGAGCACTATACGGATGCTGCACCAGGTACAGTGAATAAATTGCTGGCAGCGCTTGAGAAAGTTCACCTGGGTTGTACCAAACTCGGCTGGACAAAAGAGCCTTGCCCAATTACCCCGGAACTGCGTGAATGGGTAAAGTCATTTCGTGATGACAGCGATGTTCGTTCACCAAGGTTTGGTTACAGGCCAGAAGATGCAGAGAAAGTGGTCGCATTTACTGAAAAAGAAAAAATCTGCCTATGCCCTGCCGGCGGAACTGGCTTTGCGCTGTGGGCTGCGGGAGGATGAAATCGCTGGGTTAAAAGGGGAAAATATCGATGTGGAACAAAAGCTGCTTCATATCACTGGTAAAGGTGGGCGTTATCGTCCGGTGCCTATTCCGGAAGATTTGCTCAACCAGCTGAACCGCTCTAAACAATATCTGTTTACACCCAGCGCTTCCTGGCGAGCCGGCTTCCGTCGAACAGTGCGAGAAGCGACCAAAACACTTGGAATTGAGATCAGCGGAGTTCATCGGCTGCGCGCTAATTTTGCCCAGAATAAATATCAGGATTTTCTTACCCAGGGAATGGATGAGCGTGAGGCACGCCGCAGCGTGTCTGAATTGTTAGGACATGCCCGGATTGATGTGACATACAAGTATGTGCCGAAGAGGTTTCCGCGATCACGAGCGAACTGATATACTTAAATCATGATTGAAGTTACTTCAACTGTAAAAATCGATGAAAGCGAAATTCATTACGATTTCATCCACACGTCAGGTCCAGGAGGTCAAAACGTAAATAAGGTCGCGTCTTCAGTTCAACTCCGTTTTGATGTTCATAATTCCCCTCCCTGGATCCGGATGTCAAGGAACGATTGATCAAGCTGGCTGGTAATCGAGTGACGGAGGATGGCATACTGATTATTGAGGCGAAAAGATACCGCACACAGGAACAAAACCAATTCGATGCCACCGAGCGTTTGATCACTTTGATACAGAGGGCGCTGGAGAAACCGAAAGTTCGGAAAGCAACCCGCCCGAGCCTCACAGCGAAGGCGGCTCGGGTAGGTGACAAGAAAAAGCGTGGTGAGATCAAACAGACACGTCGTTTTGATCCGGCGGAGTGGGAGTAACTTTTCTTTTCCTGCTTCTATGACTGGGTTCTCGTAGGTAGCTAAATGGAAGCGAGAAATGTACTGCCTGTTCTACAAGGTATGATTAAGGTTGCCACGGCTGTTCAGTTGCGCTTGAATGTAAATACGCTTGCATTGGATGACGATGTGCGCGGCCGGCTGGTGCGGCTGGCGGGGAAACGATTGACCGATGAAGGTGTTCTGATCATTGACGCCCACCGCTACCGCACCCAGGAGCAAAACCGCCAGGATGCACTGGAGCGCCTGGTGGAGCTGGTGCGCAAAGCGGCTGCCAGACCCAGAACCCGCAAAAAAACCCGTCCCACCCTGGCTTCCAAGTTGGAACGCCTGCATAAAAAACGCCAGCGCAGTGAAGTGAAAAAGCTGCGCCGGCGTGTGGATGATTAGGGCTTTGCCCTGCCGATGATATAATCCACCTATCCATACCCATTTTCGCAAAATATTCCTGGAGAGTTTTAGTACATGAAAGCCCAAAAGAATCGCTCCAAATTAAATGCCAGATTCACCTATTATGACGAGCTTATCACGCGTTGGATGGCGAAATACGGAATTTTATTACTGCGAATCAGCATGGGTGTCGTCTTCTTCTGGTTTGGCGCACTCAAATTCTTCCCCGGTCTGAGCCCTGCTCAGGATCTGGCCTCCCGCACGATCGAACGCCTGACTTTCGGATTGCTTTCTACGCAGGTTTCCCTGCTCATCCTGGCGGGCTGGGAATGCCTGATTGGCCTGGGGCTGATCTTTGGTGTATTTATGCGCGGGACATTGCTTTTGCTCTTTGTGCAAATGATTGGTACGATCACACCGGTGTTTTTCTTCCCGGCGGAGGTTTTCACCGCCATCCCCTATGCACCTACCCTGGAAGGACAGTACATTATAAAGAATCTGGTGTTGATCAGTGCTGCGCTGGTGATCGGTGCGACCGTGCGCGGCGGCGCGGTGGTGGATGATCCCTCCATTGCCCGCATGGCAAAACGCAAACTGCTGGGGCGTCTGGCTAAACCCGGCCGCCGAACATAATCAAAAAAAAACCGAGGCAGCCATGAACCAGTACTGGGTGGAGGGTGTGTATCGCAAGAAGGGATCGCGAAAGAAG
Organism: uncultured Chloroflexia bacterium; assembly: GCA_963705155.1. GTDB lineage: Bacteria > Chloroflexota > Anaerolineae > Anaerolineales > UBA4823 > CAVPJC01. The sequence goes on from CAVPJC010000009.1 coordinate 25,658, forward strand.
GCTGGAGTGGAGCCTTACGCCAAAATCGTCTGGGCAGCTTCTCCACAAGATGCAGCCCGGCTGGCAACCGAAGAGATTATTGGCTGCGAATGGGTGGAAGGCCCGCAAATCAGCCGCAAAAGTGAAGAGAAACGCATGCGTGATCTGGGAGCGCCCGAACTTCCCGGTTTGGGCGCGGTGAGCAAGAAACAGGGAGGCAGACGCAATGAATGATGGCAATCCTTCCTCTCAAGTCACACTGAAAGATCAATCCGTGCGGGTGCCGCTGTGGATCAAACTGGTGTACGGATCGGGCGATTGGGGCATGGCCAGCTTCGGTACGCTGCGCCAGATATTTTACGCCATCTTCCTGACGGATGTGGTCGGACTGGATGCGCGCCTGGCCTCGGTGGCAGCGCTGATCGGCGTGATCTGGGACGCCATCAACGACCCGATCGTCGGCGTGTTGAGCGACCGCTTCCACTCCCGCTGGGGGCGGCGCAGGCCATTTCTGCTTTTCTTTTCCATCCCGTTTGGGTCTGAGTTTCTTCCTGTTGTGGTGGGCGCCGCCCTGGGAAAGCCAGATCGCCTTGATGGTGACGGTCACACTGGCGTTCATGATCAGCGATACGTTACAAACTCTGGTGGTGGTGCCTTTTTTTGCACTCACACCCGATATCACCCGTGATTATGATGAACGCACTTCAATCACCGGTTTCCGCATGTTCTTTTAACCTGCTGGCCTCTCTGGCGACAGCAGTTGCGGCTCCGATGATTGTAGACGCGGCGATCAATAGCGGCGCTACGCTCCAGCAGGGTTATATGACTGTCGCGGCGGCTTTTGGCGGCCTGGCAGCGCTGCCTTTCCTGTTAATATTTGCTTTTGTGCGCGAGCGTCGGGATGCACCCGGTGCTGACACCCAGGCCATCTCGCTGTCTGAGATCTTGAAAACCGCCTGGAGCAATGTGCCCTTTCGATTTGCCACCGGTTTGTATATGCTGAACTGGATCACATTCGACCTGGTGGCGCTGATGCTGCCTTTCTTCCTGGTTTACTGGGTGGCACGCGGCGACCTGCTGGCTTCGGCTAACCTATTTGGAGAAAAAATTGCACTCGAATCGGTGGTGCTGGGGCTGCTGCTGATCACAGCTGTGGCAGCGCTGCCGTTCTGGATGTGGCTTGCACACCGTCTGAGCAAGCGCAGCGCATATGTGATTGGCATGAGCTTCTGGGCGGTGGTGCAAATGGTGCTGCTGAGTGTACAGCCCGGGCAGGTATCTTATGTGCTGCTGCTGGCGGTGCTGGCCGGGTTGAGTGTTTCTACTGCCCACGTGCTGCCCAATTCGATATTCCCGGATGTGATCGAATGGGATGAGCTGCGCACACGCCGCCGCCACGAGGGGATTTACTACGGCGCCAAGAACTTTGTGCGCAAGCTCACCGGAGCACTGGCGATATTCTTTGCATTGCAGGTGCTGGGCTGGTTTGGCTACCAGTCGCCGCCCGATGGAGCTGTCCAGTTCAGCCAATCAGAATCCGCCCTGGCTGCCATCCGGCTGCTCACCGGACCGATCGGTGCGCTGCTGCTGGTAAGCGCCATTGTACTGGCCTGGTTTTACCCGCTCAGCCGTGAGCGCCATGCCCGCATTCGCCGTTTGCTTGTCCAACGACGGGAGCGGGAGGCCAAGCGGGCGCCCTAAAACAGCATGCGCACACCCATGACCAGTAGCAGAAGCAGCACAAGCTTGCGAAAAAGCTCGGGTTTCAGGTAACGGTCCAGGCCAATGCCCAGCAGCATGCCCAGCAGTATCGCTGGAAAGGCGTAGGCATAGGATTTTAATACCAGTGGAGTGAAATTTCCACTCCAGGCATGCCCGGAGACGACCAGCACGCTGTTGATCGCAAAAAAGCCCTGGATATTGCTCTTAAACTCGGCAGGCAGCCAGCGCCGGCAGTTGCCATAGATAACGACGGGCGGCCCAGACGTGTTGTATGCGCCTCCCAGCATGCCGGCAAAAAATCCAAAGCCGTAGGCCCACGCCGGGTTTTTTAGTTCCGGCAAACGGATATCGAGGAGTGCGTAGATAGCATAACCCGCGATGATCATCCCCAGCAAGGTCATCACAAGCCCCTCGTTTACCCGGCTCAGGAATAGTATCCCCAGGGGAATGCCAAACAAGGATGCCAGAACCAACCGCCAGACCGCCGAAATATTGAGGGAGCTGTGATAGCGTGCCAGCAACACCAGTTCCACCGTCAAACTCATCAGCGCCACCAGGGGTGTGGCGGACTGCATGCCGATCAGACCTGGCAGCAGCGCCATAGCCACCAGTGCGCTGCCAAAGCCGGTGAGGCTCTGCGTGAAGACAGCCAGCAGAACGATGAGAGCGGTGAGCAATAAATCCATAATGATGCCTGACCGCCAAATTATATCGTCATTTTACATTAATAAAAAATTCAAGCGGGCGCAGATGCGCCCGCTTGATATGGGATTGCTGGTAAGAATATTGATTTACTGAGGGTGAATCTGCCCGCGGGCTTCTCCGGCAGGGTTCAGGGCGGTGTGGACGTTTACATAGAGCATACCATCATCCAACCAGCTGAAGAAATCTTGCGGCGAAACGCCAGCCTGATTCAGTGTGGAAGAAGTGATGCTTCCCGAGATACTCATCGTGTTGGTGTTTGAATCGAATGTACAGCCACCACCTGAACACAAGGTGATGATTACAGGGCCGTTTTCACTTGTGCTTGCGGGGCCGTGAATATGTGCCGCAGTGGGAGCGCCGGAAAGATTGAAGACGATCAGGTTGAAATTCACCTTTCTCCCATCGATGCTGGTGGCAAAAACAGCAGAACCAGCTGCCCGGGAACCGACGACCTCGTGCAGCTCGGCGCCGGTGGTCAGCTTGGCAGTCCAGATCTTTTTATTGGCAAGCGCTGTCACCGGGAGCGCCATTACCAGCGCCACAATGATCGCGTAAATAAACAGTTTATTTTTAGTGGACATACGAACCTCCTTGGGCAAAATCGGATATTACTGACGATAGTATAACGAGTATATTACATCCGGCAATGGTAAAAGTCAATCGATATTTCAAACTGTCAACGATTCGTCAGAAATCAGACCAAATATATCCATTTTTATTAACTAATCGACGTGTTGACTCCAACCCGGCTTTATACTACACTCAAGGCAAAACCCAACCGCTCTTCAAGCAGAGACTCCCGAGTTAAAGGCAAGCCATGCAAAACGAAATCACACAACAAGGTACTTTGTTGGATACGCGCGGCCGGCCGGCAGTTCCGGGCTGGTCTCGCCAACCGCTGCTCGATTGCAATCTGGAAGAGGCCAGCTTTTATGCGTTTCGCCCACTGCAGCGCTTTCGCATGAAGCGCTGGGACTATTATGCCGTGTTCACACCACGCCGTTTTTTCTCGGCGACCATTGCAGACCTGGGCTACGCCGGGAATATTTTTGTTTACACATTGGATTTTGAGAGCGGCGAGCTTCACGAGGAAGGGCTGGTTATCCCCCTGGCGCGCGGGTCAGCCTGCCGCGCAACAGCACAGAGGGTGATGCTCACTTTCAAGATAACAAGGCTCGTCTGGATTTTCGCCTGACCAATCGTGGGCGAGAAATTTCGGTATCCTGGCCGGGATTTCACGACGGACGCGGCATCCAGGCCGAGATCATCCTGGGGGAGCTGCCCGGGCACGAATCGATGACGCTGGTGATCCCCATCGGAAGCCGCCGGTTTTACTATAACCGGAAGATCAACTGTCTGCCGGCGGAGGGCTTCATTCAGTACGGCAGTCTGCGTGAAGATCTACAACCTTCCAACTGCAGCGGTTCTCTGGATTGGGGGCGCGGCGTGTGGGAATATCGCAGTTTCTGGAACTGGGCGAGCGCTTCCGGTTTTTTGCCAGATGGCCGCGCCATTGGGTTAAATATGGGCTGCGGTTTCGGAGATACCTCTGCTGCCACGGAGAACTGCCTGGTGCTGGATGGCCGCATTCACAAATTGGATCAGGTGCGTTTCGATTACAACCCGAGCGACTATTCGAAACCCTGGAAATTTAGCGATAACCAGGGGCGGCTGGCATTGGAATTTACGCCTTTCAAGGATCGCACGGCGCGCACCAACCTGGGAGTGATCTTCAGCCAGGTGCACCAGATGTTTGGCCGTTACTCGGGCCAGGTGACCGCCGATGACGGGAGGGTAATCCAGATTGCCGGTTTGATCGGCTTTGCCGAGGAACACCAGGCGCGCTGGTGAGCGGGTAACCCTTAGAATTGTCCGCCCAGAACCTTGTTGCCGGTGGGGCCGGGACTGCCTCCGGTGGGTTCGATGGTCACCCCGAAGGCCTGGTAGTTCTTCAACGGTTCAGGTGAGCTGATCCACAGGGCGCCATATCCGAATTTATCCACAGAAAAGACACCACCACTGGCGCGGGAGCCGTCACGGATGAGCCACACCTGGTATTGGTGCTCCCCATCCAAAACCGGCAGCCCATCCACCACCAGGGTGCCGTGGTCACCATCTTTGCTGATGACCAGCGTGCCGATGGCGTCCGGCGAGAACTGGCTGCCGGTCAGAGCCAGTGTCATCAACCCGCCCGAGCGGGTATTTTCGATGGTATTGATACGCCGGGAGAGGTAGAGATTATTGATCCCCAGCAGAAGAACAAGCACCAGGCTGGCCGCACCCCAGATGGGTGAAGCGCCGCGCAGGAAATTATTGAGTTCTTCCCAGGACAGGCTGGCGGGGGCTGCTTGAGGGCGCCCGGCTCTCCCGGGCGCGCTGCAAGATGCGCGCCTTCAACTGCGCGGGCGGTTCGCTCAGCGCAACCGCGCCGGAAAGCTCATCGACCAACTGCTGGTAATCCAACAGTTCAGTGCGGCATTCTGCACAGACTGCAATATGCTCTGCTACCAGGATTTCATCGCTTTCATCCAGGCATCCCAGCGCATAGGATGAAATCAGATCAAGTACATGTTCTTCGCCTACCATCTCATTTACCTCTAATGTATCATACGCAGCAGCACTGATATCAGATTTATTCTGATAGAGGCTCTATATCCTGAAGCAGCTGGCGCAGCTTTTGCATTGCCAGGCGAATACGAGTTTTAACCGTACCCAGCGGCTCGTGCAATATTTCAGCAATTTCGCTGTGTGAATAACCCTGGAAGAAGGCATAAGCCAGCACCACGCGCTGCTCTGGCGGCAATTTTGCCAGAGCCTGCTGCACCTCCTGCCTGTGCTGTAGATTGGCTACCTCGGCTTCCACATTTGTACCATCGGGCAGATCCGGCGAACCGTCTGCAGCCCAGTCGGCGCGGTTGCCTTCAGGGCGGATTTTACGGCGGCGGAACATATCGATGGCGCGGTTGCGTGTGATCCTGGTTAACCAGGTGGCAACCTTACCCTGGTCAACCCGGTAAGTATCGGCCTTCTCCCATACACGCATGAACACATCTTGCGTGATTTCTTCGGCAACCGCGGGGTCATTTACCGCCCGCAAGGCCAGGCTGTAAACCAGCCGGCCATAACGGTCGTAAATTTCACCCAGGGCGTTTTCATTCGCCCGGGCGATCAGCCGCAGGAGTGTCTCATCGTCAAATTTTTTATAATCCACGCCGGTCCCTGGAGTTGTAGGTGATTTTCTCTCCGATTATAACCGCTTGGGCTGGCTCCAGCCTTGTTTTCATAGGCCCTTACTGCTCCATTCCGGCCTGCACATTCGGGTGAATCTAGGCAGAAATGGGTATAATGAATAAATTCCGTTTCAGATCCTATTCAGACCAGGAGATGGCCCATGCACCTCACAACTGTGGCGATTGAAAAACCGGAAGACATCAACTTCATTCTCGGCCAGTCTCATTTCATTAAAACAGTGGAAGATATTCATGAAGCCCTGGTGGGAGCCGTGCCGGGGATCAAGTTCGGCCTGGCTTTTTGCGAGGCCTCCGGTAAGTGCCTGGTGCGCTGGAGTGGCAGCGACCCGGCGATGATTGACCTGGCGCAGAAGAATGCCATCAAGATCGGTGCAGGTCACAGTTTTATCCTGTTCCTGGGCGATGGATTTTATCCCGTCAACGTGCTCAACGCGGTGCGCAACGTGCCTGAGGTCTGCCGCATCTTTTGCGCCACGGCCAATCCAACAGAGGTCATCGTGGCTGAAACCGCCCAGGGGCGCGGCATCCTGGGAGTGGTGGATGGCTCGTCACCGGCGGGCATCGAGGGCGAAGAGGAGATCGCCTGGCGCAAGGGCTTCCTGCGCATGATTGGCTACAAGCAGTAATTGGGGCATGATGAACAAATCCAGAGCAGCGGCCAATCCCTGGATCCTGGAGGTCTTGTTCTTCTGGACCTTCTTTCTCACCTTCTTTCAACTGATCTCCGACTTTGTTGAAGCCATCTATGCTTTTGGCCTTTTGGGGACCAGCATTCCTCCAGAGATTGCCAGCGTGCTGTTTTTCTTCTCCCCGCTGGTGCTGCTTTTCTTGAGGAATGGGATCACGGGGAAGCCGCTGGCTGTCACCGGCACTATGATGCTGGTTGCCCGGCTGGCCGAACCGCTGCTCGATACGCGCGGGCGGATGCTTGTTGCCGGTCTGGGAGTGAGCTGCTGGCTGCTCTTTTTGCCCGGCCTGCTTGCGGCGTCTGGGGAAGATCAGAAGCGCCGCCCGGCGGCGCTGGCTGCCGGCTTGTATCTGGCGGCAGCCTCATTGAACCTGTTCAAAGCGCTCAACTCGGGTCTGGACCTGACCATATACGGAGTCTCTCAGGCGCTCGCCTGGCCGCTGGCGCTGTTTGCACTCTGGTATATCTGGCGGCGTTTGGGAAACACCCATGATGAAGCTGACCATGAGACCACCCGCCCACCGGCCAGCTTGATGGGTGTTGTCGTTATGTGCATGGGTTTAGCGGCTGTTTTGGTGCTCTATTATTTTGCCTTCGCCAGTTTAAATATCATCGTACGCTGGGCAGGTCTGAAGGACGATATTTCCTACCTCATCTACCTCCTGGTTGGGACGATCCACCTGGCTGGCTATTTATTCCTGGTGTGGAAACCCGCCCTGACGCTCAACCGTGCTCCGGCAGTGTGGAGCGCGAACCTGGTCTTTGTCGCTGCCCTGGTCATAACCATCCTTTCGCGGCAGATTACCTTCCCGGGAGATGCAGGCGCTTATCCAATCTACGAACTTCCGGCGCCGGCCTGGGGATGGGCCGGGTTGGCTGTCATGCTGATATTTTCACCCGTCTTGCTGGTGGATTTTTATCTATTTTCCCGCAGCCTGATCCAGGCGAGGCCCGCGCCAAAAGCCCTGGGCGCTGGTTTTTCTTTTGCCGCACTGTTTATCCTGGTGATGATTTTTGCCCATGTATTCACCACGGTTTATGATTACATCCCTGTAGTTGGGCCGTTTTTCCGCGACCGCTTCTGGCTGGTGTATCTGATGGGCGGCGCCGGCTTGATCCTGCCGCTTCTATTCTTAAATCGTGCTGGTATATCGCCGGTTGGGTTCAGAATGTCGTGGGGGGTTGCCGTGGCGATCCTGGCTCCCGCCGTCCTATCTACCATCGGAGCCGGGCTTTCCAGCCAGCGGCTGGCCCTCACTTCTACTGAGCGATCTTCCATCAAGGTATTCACCTACAACATCCAGCAGGGATATGGCGAAACGGGCCAACGCAGTTTCAATGAACAACTGGCTGTGCTGCAGGCTGCCGATGCGGATTTGATCGGACTTCAGGAAAGCGATACCAACCGTATCGCCGGGGGCAACGCTGATCTGGTGCGCTATTTCGCCGACAACCTGAAGATGTACTCGTATTATGGGCCTGGCCCGGTAGTGGGCACCTTTGGCATTGCCCTGCTCTCACGCTACCCCATCCAGAAACCGGTGAGTTTCTTTATGTACAGCCAGGGTGAGCAAACGGCTGCCATCTGGGCTGAGGTCCTGGTGGGGGGCAGAGCCTTCAATATCTTCGTCACCCACCTGGGCAACGGCGGCCCGTTGGTGCAGCAGGAGCAATTCCTCCAGGTGGCATCAGGCAAAAGCAATATCATCGCCATGGGAGATTTCAACTTTAAGCCGGACACAGATCAATACCGGCTGACCAGAAGCTCACTGGAAGATGCCTGGATGCTCAAATGGCCCGAGGGCATCGACGATCAGGGGCTGCACCCTGTAGATCGGATTGACCACGTCTTCCTTTCACCGGGCTTGGAGGCGCTGGATGCACAGTACCTGACCGGCCCGGCGAGCGACCATCCTGCAGTTCTGGTTGAGGTGGGATGGTGACAGATATCGAGGCTGCGTATACAGCCCTGGAAAACAATATTCGCACCTGGGCTTTGGAACGCGCCGAAGTGCAGGCGGTGATCGTGGTGGGTTCGCGGGCGCGCAAGAGTCACTCCGCCGATGCATTTTCGGATCTCGACCTGATCTTGTACGTGGACGAGGTCTCATCCCTTGCTCAAGACGACCAATGGCTGGCGCAGTTTGGCGAGGTGTGGGCTGCCAGCTTGGACCCGGCTGGCGCAGGATCAGCTGAGTGGCTGGTGCTGTATGCCGGCGGCCTCAAGGCGGATTTTTATCTCTCACCTCTCCGAAGACCTCAAGGCGGCCTGCTCAGCCTGGAGCAAATCCTGACAGACACGCCGCATGAAGAGGTGCTGAGGCGTGGTCTGCGTGTCCTGGTGGATAAAACCGCTTCGCAAGGCGTCGATTTTTTTTCGAACTCCTCGCCAGCAGCCGGCGGCGCACCCGACGCAGCGCGACTTTGAGGCTTTGATCCAGCGGTTCCTGGTGCAGGCAGCTCGGGCAGCCAAGCTGGTGCGGCGCGGCGACCTGTGGCGGGCCAAGATGGCGGTGGATGGTGAACTTAAGGCCAGCCTGCTGACCATGCTGGAATGGCACGCCCGCGCCAGCCATAAACCCGGGGAAGATACCTGGTATGGAGGCCGCTATCTTATGGAATGGGCCGACCGGCGCGCCCTGCAAGAGCTGCCCGGCACATTTGCGGCCTTCGATCAAGACGACCTGTGGCGCGCCCTGCTGGCTACGCTGGAGCTGTTCCAGTGGCTGGCAGAGGAAACGGCTAAAAAATCAGGGCACCACTATCCACAAACTGCATACAAGGTTACCCAGTGGATCAAAGACGGCTTCGTCGAGGCAGTCTCCGGGCAAAGCGAGCGGCACAATGACCCTTAAGCGTCTGTCTCCAGCTCAGTTGGACCTGGTTGAGCAACCGCTGGATGCCCGCATCTTTCTGGAAGGACCGGCGGGCTGCGGCAAGACCAGCGCCGGTGTGGAGCGCCTGCTGCACCTGATGCAGCAGGGCGTGCCGGGCAGCAGTATCTTGCTGCTGGCGCCGCAGCGCACGCTGGCTGCCCCCTACGTGGAAGCCCTGCACCTGCCCGGCGTGGTGGCGGGCGGCATGGTGACGGTGCTCACGGTGGGCGGCCTGGCCCGCCGCATGGTGGAGCTTTTCTGGCCGTTGGCGGCGGAAGCTGCCGGTTTTTCACATCCCGACGAACCCCCGGTCTTCCTGACCCTGGAAACCGCCCAGTATTACATGGCTCACCTGGTGCGCCCGCTGCTCGATGAAGGCTACTTTGATTCGATCACGGTCGAACGCAACCGGTTGTACAGCCAGATCATCGACAACCTCAACAAGGCTGCCGTGGTGGGTTTCCCGCACAGCGAGATTGGGGCGCGCCTGAAGGCAGCGTACGTGGGCAGCCCGGCCCAGGCGCGGGTGTACGATGACGCCCAGGCCTGCGCCAACCGCTTCCGCGCATACTGCCTGGAACACAACCTGCTCGATTTTTCACTCCAGGTCGAAGTCTTCCGCCGCCAATTGTGGCAAGTGCCGCTCTGCCGCCAGCACCTGCTGGAAAGTTTCCGGCACATTATTTTTGAAAACATTGAAGAAGACACACCCGTGGCTCACGACCTGCTGGCAGAATGGCTGCCGCAGCTTGATTCGGCCTTGCTGATCTATGACCAACAGGCCGGCTACCGCCGCTTCCTGGGAGCCGATCCAGAAAATGCCCTCAGCCTGCGGAATTTGTGCACCCACCAGGCGCTCTTCGATCAATCGTTTGTGGATTCGCCCGGCGTCCACGCTCTCGGTGAGGGCCTGAGGCGCGTGCTCCGCGGCAAAGACCTGCCCCCCGCTGTGCTTCCCGAGCTAAAACCTGCTAATCCTCCAGATCTGGCGTTGAGCTATCCCAACGAAATCCGTTTTTATCCGCAAATGATGGACTGGGCTGCCGGGCAGATTGCCGCCCTGGTAAATGAAGAGGGCACGCCGCCCGGTCAGATCGCGGTGCTGGCGCCGTTCCTGTCGGATGCGCTGCGATTTTCGTTGGCCAGCCGCCTGCAAGAGCTGGGCATACCCGCCCGCTCACACCGGCCTTCGCGATCCTTGCGCGATGAGCCCGCTGCCCTGTGCCTGCTCACCCTGGCGCGCCTGGCGCACCCCAATTGGGGCGACCCGCCCGCCCGTTTCGATGTGGCCTACGCCCTGCTGCAAAGCGTGGAAGGATTGGACCTGGTGCGCGCCCAACTGCTGGCAGAAATCGTTTACCGCACCCGCCAGGGCCAAGGGGTGCTGCTGCCCTTTGACCAGATCCTGCCCGAGGTGCAGGAGCGCATCACCTACCGGATGGGCATGCGCTATGAAACCCTGCGCCTGTGGCTGCAGGAGTACCGGGATGGACCGCAGGAGGAGCTGGATATTTTTCTCAGCCGCCTGTTCGGCGAGGTGCTGTCTCAACCCGGTTTTGGTTTCCATGCCAGCTTTTCTGCCGGCGCGGTGACCGCCAACCTGGTCGAATCCATTCAGAAATTCCGCTGGGCAACGGACCGCATCCTGCAGGCAGATGGAACTCCGGTGGGCAGGGAGTATCTGCTCATGGTGGAAGATGGGGTCATCGCTGCTCAATACATCCGCAGCTGGCAGGAGCAGCCCCAGGAGGCGGTCTTTCTGGCGCCGGCTTATACTTTCCTGATGGGCAACCGCCCGGTGGATTACCAGTTCTGGCTGGACGTGGGCAGCCAGGGTTGGTTTGAACGCCTTTACCAGCCGCTCACGCATCCCTATGTGCTCAGCCGCGCCTGGCCTGCCGGCCGCACCTGGAATGAGCTGGACGAGGCCGAAACCGGCGGCGATGCACTTTACCGCCTGGCGCTTGGGTTGGTGCGCCGCTGCCGCCGCGGTGTCTTCCTGGGGATCAGCCAGCTGGGTGAGCAGGGCTACGAACAACGCGGCCCTTTGCTGCGCGCCTTGCACCGCATGCTGGTGGAGAGGTCAGCGTGACACACTCAATCTTTTTAACCAGGCCCAGACAATGACCAACCTGTCTGTTACCCCGCGTCTCAAACAGCAAGAGATCCTCAAATACACCGGCGGCCTGATGGGTGTGGCGGCTGTACCGGGCAGCGGCAAGACCTGGACTCTCTCCCATCTGGCTGCCAACCTGCTCCTGCACAGCCAATTGGATGAAGACCAGGAAGTGCTGGTGGTTACGCTGGTCAACTCGGCAGTCGATAACTTCTACCAGCGCGTCGAGCAGTTCCTGAAAGATCCCGGCGCCAGAGGCCAGGGCGGCTTGCTTTCACGCTGGGGCTACCGGGTGCGCACACTGCACGGCCTGGCGCATGATATTGTGCGCATGCGACCGGAGCTCGTGGGGCTCTCTGAGAATTTTCAGATCATCGATGAACGCGAGGCCGATTCAATTCGCGAAGGTGTTGTTCAGGCCTGGCTGCACAGCCACCCCTACGAACTGGATGAATACCTGGGCGCCGAACTGGATGAAGGCAAACGCGACTGGGTGCGTCGCGAGCAGTTTCCCGATCTGGTGAACGGCATGGCCCTGGCAATGATCCGCACGGCCAAGGATTACCAGCTCACCCCGGAGCGCTTGCACGCTCAACTGGAGCAGGTGCCCCTGCCGCTTGCCCTGGCAGAGATGGGGCACGCCATTTACGCCGATTACCAGCGCGCCCTGAATTATCGCGGCGCCGTCGATTTTGACGACCTGATCCGCCTGGCGCTGCAGGCGCTGCAGAGCGATGAGCAGCTGACGGAAAGCCTGCGCCATAAATGGCCGTATATCCTGGAAGATGAAGCCCAGGACAGTAGCCGTTTGCAACAAGAGATATTGAGCCTGCTCGCCGGCCGAGGCGGAAATTGGGTGCGGGTGGGCGACCCCAACCAGGCGATCTACGAGACTTTTACAACCGCCAACCCGCGCCATTTGCGCGATTTTATTGCCCGACGGGATGTTGTGCGCCGCGAACTGCCCGGATCGGGACGCTCCACTGCCAGCATCATCGACCTGGCAAACTACCTGGTGAAATGGACAGAAAATGAGCACCCCGCGCCTGAAGCGCGGGATGCCTTGCAGTCTCCACCCCTGATCGAGCCGGTGCCAGAGGGCGAAGGGGGCGCCAACCCGCCGGATGACCCGGCGCAGGTGCATCTTGTGATGCGCAAGTACACTCCGCAGGAGGAGATCGCCGCGGTAGTTGATTCACTGGCGCGCTGGCTGCCGGAACACCCGGAAAGCACGGTGGCGGTGCTGGACCCGCGCAATCTGCGCGCTTTTGAGTTCGTGGATGCGCTGCAGCGACGCGGCCTGCCGGTGGTGGACGATTTACTGCGCAGCACCAGCTCCACACGCGCTTCGGCGGGTGTGCTGGGCAACCTGCTGCGCTATCTGGCTGATCCCGGGTCGGCCTCCAAACTCTCGGTGGTCTTCAAGGTCTGGCGTCGCAATGAAAGCGATGAGGATGGCGGCAAGGCCCGCCGCGAGCGCTGTGTTGATCTGCTCAAAAAATGCCCGCGGGTGGAGAATTATCTTTACCCGGGTCCGGAAAATGACTGGTTGGAAGATTTGGGTCTGGCGCAAACTGAGCCCGTGGTGTTTGATGAATTATCCACTTTCCGCCAGCTTATCCGCCGATGGCAAGCCGGTATTCTCTTACCGGTGGATCAAATCTTGCTCAGCCTGGCTCAAGACCTGTTTGACGAACCGTCTGAGCTGGCAGTCAGTCACAAACTGGCCGTGTTGCTGCGGCGGGCCAGTGATGACCACCCGGCCTGGCGCTTGCCCGAATTGACCGGCGAGCTGGCGGTGATCGCCCGGAATGAGCGCCGCTTCCTGGGTTTCAGCGAGGATGAGACCGGTTTCAATCCCGAAAAATACCCCGGCAGGGTAGTGGTTGCCACCATGCACAAAGCCAAAGGGCTCGAGTGGGATCGGGTTTATATGACTTCGGTCAATAATTACGACTATCCATCCGGGATGGCCTACGACCAGTATATGCCTGAGAAATGGTATATTCGCGGCGGGCTCAACCTGGAAGCCGAAGCCCTGGCGCAGATCGATGCGGCGCTTTCAACAGATGAATATCACTGGTACCAGGAAGGGCAGGCTACCCAGAAAGCCCGCCTTGACTTTGTGCGTGAGCGTCTGCGCTTGCTGTATGTGGGCATCACCCGCGCCAGGAAAGAGCTGGTGATGACCTGGAACAGCGGGCGGCGGGGCGATAGCCAGCCCGCACAGCCATTTGTGGCGCTGCAAAGCTGGTGGGAGGGGCAGCAACGATGACCATTCCGGAAGGATTTCTCTTTAGCCAGGGAAATATGCAGGATTTTACCGACTGCCGCCGTCGTTTTCAACTGCGCTACCTCAAGCAACTGGCCTGGCCGGCTGTCGAATCGGAACCGGTTCTCGAAAACGAGCGCTATATGCAGCAAGGCCAGCGCTTTCATCAAATGGTGCACCAGCACCTGCTGGGCCTGCCCGCCGAGATGCTGACCCGGCAGATACATAATGACGATCTGCAGCGCTGGTGGGATAACTACCTGCGCTTTGCTCCACAGCTTGTCACCAACACACCGGGGCAGGCCGGGCTGCGTTGGCCTGAATTTTCTCTTTCCGCTGCGCTGGATGGCTTCCGCCTGGTGGCCCAGTGCGACCTGATCGTGGCCCTTCCGCAGGGGCGCCTGCGGATCGTGGATTGGAAAACTGCCCGCAAACGGCCAAAGCGGGCCTGGTTGGCGGCGCGCCTGCAAACCCGTTTGTATCCCTACCTGCTGGCGCGCGCCGGGGCAGCCTTCAACGGCGGGCAGCCTGTCTCTCCGGATAATGTGGAGATGATTTACTGGTTTGCTGATTTTCCAGAGAACCCCGAACGATTTGAGTACAATCTGCAATCTTACCAGAAGGATGAGGCTTACCTGAAGGGCCTGCTGGCTGCGCTGCAGCGCCTGGATGAGCATGAATTTGAGCGCACCAACGACGAGAAGCGCTGTGCTTTTTGCACCTACCGGTCGTTGTGCGAGCGAGGGGTGCGCGCCGGTTCGCTGGAGGATCTTGATCTACCGGGCGAGGCAGCCGAGGCGCTCCTGGATATCGATTTTGAGCAGATTGCGGAGATCGAATATTGAGCCTGCCCATACCTGCCTGGACGGAGCTTGCAGAGATACCTGTGCCGGAAGAACTGCGCGTCGCGGTGGGTGGTCACCCGCTGGTGGCGCAGGTGCTGGCGCGGCGGGGTATCTTAAGTGAAGCAGCGGCGCGCGCTTTCATGGATCCGCAGGCTTACCAGCCGGCAGACCCGCTGGAGCTGCCCGGTATGCAAGCCGCGGTAGAACGCCTGCAGCGCGCCATTGAGCTAGGGGAGGAGGTCTGTGTATGGGGCGATTTTGATGTAGATGGACAGACCGCCACCACCTTGCTGGTTTCGGCGCTGAGTGAGCTCGGCGCCCGGGTGCGTTATCACATTCCCATCCGGGCGGTGGAATCGCACGGCGTAAACCTGAATGTGCTTAAAACGATCCTTGACGACGGCGCCAACCTGGTGGTGACCTGTGATACGGGGATTGCCGCCGTCGATGCCGCCGCTTATGCCATCAGCCGCGGCGTCGATATGATCATCACCGATCATCACGATCTGCCATCGCCAGATGAACCCGGGGGCCAGCCGGAACTTCCACAGGCCTGCGCCGTGGTCAACCCCAAACTTTTGCCAGCAGGACATGCCCTGGCGGCTTTGCCGGGTGTGGGTGTGGCCTATCAACTGGCAGACGAGCTTTACCGCCAGGCGGGTCGCCCCGGGGGGAGCGAGCAGTACCTGGATCTGGTTGCCCTCGGGATTGTGGCCGATGTGGCGCTTTTAGCAGGCGATACCCGCTGGCTGCTGCAGCGCGGTTTGGAGGCCCTGCGCCAGAACAGCCGCCTGGGGCTGCAGGAGATTTTTAAACTCAATGAGCTGGACCCGGCTCACCTGACGGAAGATCACATCGGTTATCTAATTGCGCCACGGTTGAATGCCCTGGGGCGGCTGGATGACGCCAACCCCATCGTGGAGCTGCTGACCACGCAGGATACAGGCCGCGCCCGCCTGCTGGCGCTGCAGCTGGAGGGCTTGAATGCGCGGCGCCGCCTGCTCAGCAACCAGGTATTCCAGGCTGCCAGGGCTCAAATTGATCAGGATCCTTCCCTGCTGGATGGGTCTGTACTGGTCCTTTCGCACCCGGAGTGGCCTTCAGGGGTCATCGGCATCGTCGCCAGCCGGCTGGTGGAACACTACCAGCGCCCGGCAGTGCTCATTTCCTCTCCACCTGGCGAGACCGGACGCGGTTCGGCGCGCTCCATTGAAGGCATCAATATCACCGCTGCAATTGCCGCCCACCAGGACATGCTGCAGCAGTTCGGGGGGCACCCGATGGCAGCGGGTCTTGCCATACAGCCGGACCGCATTCCAGAATTCCGGCGGGCGCTGTCCCGCACCGTGCAACGCATGATGGGTGATGCGCCTCGAGACGCCAGTCTGAAGATCGATGGATTTGTCGGGCTCAATGATCTTTCCCTGGACCTGGTGGCCGATCTGGACAGGCTGGCCCCTTTTGGGCCGGGCAACCCGCCGCTCAACCTGGCCAGCCGGAGCCTCGTGCTGACCGGATATGCCCCGGTGGGGCGCAACGACGAACACCTGCAGCTCACCGTCGAGGACGAGATGGGCAATGCCAGACGGGTGATCTGGTGGCAGGGCGCCGGTTGGCCGCTGCCGGAAGGCCGCTTTGACCTGGCTTACAGCGTGCGCGCCAGCACTTACCGCGGGCGGCGCGATGTCCAGGTGGAGTGGATCCACGCCCGCCCGCTGGAGCAAGCCGCGATGACGCCGGCTGCCGCCCCCGATCCGGTCGAAGTGATCGATTATCGGGGAGAGGCGCACCCTCTGGCTATTTTGCAGCAAATCCAGCGCCAGGAAGATGTGCTGGTGTGGCGCGAGGGGGAGGCTGTCTCCCGGTTGGAAGGAGCGGACCGGTTTCACCTGCATGCCTGCCGTGCCCTGGTGATCTGGACTTCACCTGCCGGGCCGCGAGAATTTAAAGGCTGCCATTGAAAAAGCTGCACCCCGGAAAGTGTATTTGTTTGGGGTTGATCCCGGCGAAGACCGCGCCGAAAAATTCCTCACACGGCTTTCGGGGCTTGTCCGGCATGCTCTCAAACACAACCAGGGGCAGGTGGAGTTGCAGGCGCTGGCAGCAGCCACTGCGCAGCGGGAGGCCACCGTTCGCGCCGGTTTGGATTGGCTGGAAGCCCGCGGCTATATCCAGGTTTTGCAGCAGCCCAACGGCAGCCTGGCGCTGGCCGGCAGCGATGGCGTCAGCGCAGATACACTGCAGCAAATGGGCGCCCAGATGAAAATGCTGTTGGAAGAAACGGCTGCCTACCGCGCCCACTTTGCGCGTGCAGAGGCCCGCAGCCTGGTCGTAGTGGCCCTTCCGGATCAGGCTCAACCCTCAGCAGGAGAGCGATGACCCGCCTGGTGCTCATTCGTCATGGCCAAACCGATTGGAATATCGCAGGCCGCTGGCAGGGGCATGCCGATATCCCTTTGAATGCGCGTGGTCACGAGCAGGCTGCCCGCGTGGCGGCTGCACTGGCGAGCGAGGGCATCACCGCGATTTATTCCAGCGATCTCAGGCGGGCACGGCAAACAGCCCGGACTCTGGGCAAAGCCACCGGGCTGAACGTGCATGTGGATAAACGCCTGCGTGAGATCCACCAGGGCGAATGGCAGGGATTGGAGATTGGTGAGATCCGCGCCCGCTACCGGGATGCCTATGAGCGCACTACCAATGACCCGGCCGCGTTTGCACCGCCTGGCGGTGAAACGCTGGCGCAACTGCGCGACCGGCTTGTGGCAGCGCTGCAAGCCATCTGCCGCCGCCATCCCGGGCAGTGTGTGGCGGTGGTTTCACACGGATTTGCGGTGGCGGTGATCCGGGCGCATTTTTCGGGTATGCCTCTGCAGAACGCCTGGGAGTTGATCCCTGAGAATGAGCAGTGGCACGTGCTGACGGTGCCTAACCACTCCCATTGATCAGAACGGCAGGATCCAGGGTGGTGTAATCTGGCACTGCCAGCAATACGGAGGAGCGCCCGGCTAATTCTTCAGCGTGGAGTGTGGTTGTAATCACAACGGTTTGCATGCCAGCCCGGCGGGCAGCCTCGATGCCGGCCATGGAATCCTCAAAAACGACACAGGCCTCCGGGGGGACTTGCAATTGGCTGGCCGCCATCAGGAATATCTCCGGATGGGGTTTGCCGTGCTGCACTCCGGTGCAGTCGATAACTGCCTGGAAACAGGCGCCCATCTCCAGCGCAGAGAGGGTGAAAGCCACATTGGCGCTGCCGGCCGAAGTTGCCAGCGCCAAGGGGATTTTTAGCCGGCGGGCGCCATCCACAAAATCTCGCAATCCCTGCACAGGCTTGAGATGCGACCGGTATCGTTGGCGGTAAAGCGACTCTTTCTGTTCGGACACAGAATTGATCTCGTCATCCCTGAGATCCTTACCCAGTTGTTCGCGCAGAATTTGAGTATTCGTCTTGCCGGCGGTCTGCCGTTTAAACGTGTCAGAATCGATTACCACGCCCTGGGAAGCTAACACATCCAACCAGACTTCGGTGTGGAAGCGCATATTGTCCACCAGGGTGCCGTCCATATCAAAGATAAAAGCCAGGTTTTTCACAGTTTGTTCCTTGTGCATAGCTTACTGCACCCCTGCCCGGCTGTCAACCAGCGGGCAATATTTGTCGTTTTCATGCCATGCCGCTATAATAACCGGATGATTCACGGCTCAGCATCCCATCGCAGCACACGCCTGCGGGCTGATCTGACCCTGCTGCTGGTGGCTGTCATCTGGGGCAGCGCCTTTGTGACGCAGCGTGTGGCCGCCCTCAGCCTGGGAGCTTACCTGTTCAACGGCCTCCGATTTCTATTGGGTGGTCTGGTTTTGCTGCCGCTGGTTGGGGTGAAGGGTATCAAAGATCTGTCAGGGAAAAATTTGCCGGCTGTGCTGCTGGCAGGCGGTTTGATGTTTGCCGGAGCTTCCGCACAGCAGCTGGGGCTGCGTTTCACCACTGCCGGAAATGCCGGCTTCATCACCGGGTTGTATGTCGTCTTGATCCCGGTGATCCAGGCGGTTTTTCTACACCGTCCGGCGAGAAGCGTGGTGTGGCTGGCCTCGATCCTGGCTGCCGCAGGGCTGTTTTTGCTCAGCACCGGCGGCCAGTTCAGGCTGGCTCCCGGCGATGCACTGGAGCTGCTGTGTGCGCTGATGTGGGCGCTGCATGTGCTGTGGATCGGGCGGATGGTGCGGCGCATGGATGTACTGCAACTTGCAATCGGGCAAAACATTGTTTGCGCAGTGCTCAGCCTGGCAGTGGCCTTCACCTGGGAGGGCAGTACGCTGATTTCTTCAGTGAATGCCTGGTGGCCCATCTTGTACACCGGAGTGCTTTCCATCGGGGTGGGATATACCCTGCAGGCCGTGGGGCAGAAGGTGTCCCCGGCTGCAGATGCTGCCATTATTCTGAGTTTTGAGGCGGTGTTTGCCGCCCTGGGAGGCTGGTTATTCCTGGGCGAGCATTTTACACCGCTGCAGTTGCTGGGCAGCGGCTTGATGTTGAGCGGCATGATTACAGCGCAAATTCCTAGCGCGAAACAGTTGGCAGATAGAGCCAGTAGCGCCGGTCAATAACTGTCACCTGCAAGCTGTCGGTATCGGTACCGCCGTCGTCATCTACAACACTCAGGGTCACCGTGTAGGTGCCCAGGGCAGCAAAGCTGTGAACGGGCGTCAGCGTGCCACTTGCGTTGGCCCCATCGCCAAAATCCCACAGGATGGTGTGTGTATCTGCCGTTCCCTGGTCGGTGAATGCGCCATTAAAAACTACCGGCACTTCCTGCATAGCCGTCAGGTCTAGCCCTGCGGCTACGCTGGGCGCAGCGTTGCGCACCGTGGTCTGGGTAACGCCAGCATCCTGACCGCCATCGCCATCCGACAATGTAATGTTGATCGCATAAACATCCTGCGCAGTGCCCGTCGGATTGTCATCGAGATATGTGTGCTGCTGATTGAAGCTGGTCGTACCGGCGGCGAGGTTGATGTTAGAGATGCTGCCATCACCCCAATCAATGATCATGGTAAATTCATCCAACGCTCCGGGATCGGATATATTTCCACTGATGCTCGCATTATCATTTTCAAAAACAACCGGCGCGTTGAGACTGGTCAACTCTGGAGATACGTTGTTGACCGTGATGCTGGCAACTGCAGTATCAACTGCCAGTCCATCGCTTACACTGACGGTAATATTGTACGTGTCGTTGGTCAGAACTCGCAGGATCGTCCCGGTAAAGATGGTCGGCATCGAAACTCGATTGACCGGCAGATAGATTTAAAATGGTCTGCAGGCCATCCCCCCACTGGATGGTAACGGTATGGGCGTTGCTGGCATCCACGTCTTCAAAACTGCCATTCAAAACCGCCACGTTGTTTTCAGTAATCGTTGTCTGGTTTAAGCCCAGATCGCTGTCTACGATCTGGGGCGCATCATTTACACCATTGATGGTTAATGTTACAGCGGCGGTATCGGTGATCCCGTCGCCGTCCAGGATCGTATAGGTAAAGACCTCCTGGCCTGCTTCGCCCGCTGCCAGCGCATCCCAGGAGGCGGAAGTGAGCGGATGGTAATCGAATGAGCCGTCGGCAGCGACGGTCAATTGACTGCCCGAGCCCAGGATTACCAGACTGCCCACTGCCGCCGGATCAGTGTTAATGGCAGACACCGAAAGCGATGTTCCTTCCGGGTCAACATCCACACCCTGGCCGGTATCGTCCAGGATTAGATTGCGCTGGATGCTGGTTTGCTCATCGGTGGTGTAACGATTATCGGAAGCCACCGGCGGGGCGTGGATTATTTTGTATAAGTAGGCAGACCCTTCATCCAGGCCGATGAACCCATCATCGTTAAGAGCGCCGACAAGAAAATAATCACCGGAAATGTTAACAGCATTACCAAACCAGTCGTCTCCACGGATATCACTGGATGTCAGGTCTGTTTCTTCTCCCCATACGCCCGGCAGGTTCGGATCTGCCTTGAAAAGGTATGCTCGTCCCTGGTTCGCTCCAAAGGACCTCTCTTCTTTGGCGCGCCCACAACCAAATAGTCGTTCTGTATTGCCAGGCTGCTGCCAAATTGATCTGAGGCTGCCGCATTGCTGGCATCGATACGACTGGTCTGCCCCCAGTGATCCGGCCCGCCCTGATCGCGCAAGAAAGTGAACACCGCGCCCTGATTCGGCCCTCCACTGCCATCGGCAAACATCGCTCCAGAAACCATCCGGTCACCTTCGAGATCGACACTGGCCCCGAGATTATCTCCAACCGAGGCGTCGCTGGCGGTCTTCCGGGCAATCTCGCCCCAGGCATCTGTACCGCCGAAATTACGGTAGAAGACATATACCGCTCCCTGATCAGCGCCAGCGCTGCCATCTGCCAGCGGCGCTCCGACAGAAAGCGTGTCCTGATACAGAGCCACAGATTCCCCAAAATTCTCCCCGGGTGATGGATTGCTCGCATATATTTCCTTAACCAGGCCCCAGTTGTTCGGGCCGCCCAGGTTTCGGTAAAAAATCAAAACAGAACCCTGGTCGACCCCACCCGAGCCATCCGTAAATGGCGCACCCACCACCAATGTATCACCGTAGAGGGCAATCGACCTGCCAAAAAGATCTGATCCGGAAGCAGCAAAGAAGATCTTTAACCTGGCCCCAGTTATCGCTTCCGCCCTGGTCGCGCTCGAAAATATAAACAGCGCCCTGGTCAGGCAAAATTGTATTGCTGGCATTGGGAGATCCGATGGCCACTGTATTCGCGTAAATCGCTGCCGACCAACCGAATAAATCTCCACCGGAGCCATCGCTGGCGGTTAGCTCCTTAAACTCGGTCCAAAGGTCGGGGGTACCCTGATCCTGGTAAAAAATATAGGCTGAACCCTGGTTATCATCCAAGCCAATATCATCGAAAGCTGCTGTGATAACAGCAACTCCACCGTCGATGGCAACATCGAAGCCAAATTCGTCGCCTACGGCGGGGTCAGATGCAAATAAATGCGCAACGAGATTCTGGAAGACGATATCAGGCGCGGCCTGCACCGTCCGGGCACGCACACCCGGCAGCCCCAGGATAGTCCCCAGGCACAAAAAAGCCAGGAAAAGCCCAAGGAACGGATGATAATACCGGTTTTTAAGTCGAATGAAGGTGTCCATTTCAATATATCCTAACGGGTCAGACCTCGATATTTAATCCGGTGCGGCCGGTCTGCCTCCTGGCCCAGGCGTTTCTTACGGTCGGCTTCGTAATCCGACCAGGTGCCTTCAAACCAACGCACCTGTGAATCGCCTTCAAAAGCCAGGATGTGTGTGCATACCCGGTCGAGAAACCAGCGGTCATGCGAGACGATAACAGCGCAGCCGGCAAAATTCTCGATGGCTTCCTCGAGCGAACGCAGCGTGTTCACATCCAGATCGTTGGTGGGCTCATCCAACAGGATCACATTGGCCTGGTGGGTGAGCATTTTTGCCAGATGGACGCGGTTACGCTCGCCGCCTGAAAGCGCGCCAACCTTCTTTTGCTGGTCGGAGCCCAGAAAATTGAAGCTGGAGACATAAGCGCGTGAGTTCATCTTGCGGCTGCCCAGCACAAGCAGCTCTTCTCCTGCGGTAATTTCCTCCCACACGGTTTTTTCTGCATCCAGGGCGGCGCGGCTCTGATCTACGTAAGCCAGCAAGACAGTGTCGCCGATTTTGATCGTTCCAGAATCGGGGGTTTCCTGGCTGGTAATCATGCGCAACAGGGTGGTTTTCCCGGCGCCGTTGGGGCCGATGACGCCCACAATGCTGCCCGGTGGAATACTAAAAGTGGCCTGATCGAGCAAAAGCCGGTCGCCATATGCCTTGGTCACCCCCTTGAGCTCAACGACGATATCCCCCAGGCGTGGGCCAGGCGGAATGTAGATCTCCAGATTTTCGCGGCGTTGCTCATACTCCTGGCCCAGCAGTTTCTCATAGGCTGTAACGCGCGCCTTGCCCTTGGCCTGGCGCGCTTTGGGCGACATGCTGATCCATTCCAGCTCACGTTCGAGCGTCTTCTGGCGTTTGGTTTCGGTTTTTTCTTCCTTGGCAAGGCGGTCTTTCTTCTGTTCCAGCCACGAAGAGTAATTTCCTTTCCAGGGAATGCCAAAACCGCGATCCAGCTCCAGGATCCAGCCCGCCACATTGTCCAGGAAGTAGCGATCATGCGTGACGGCAATGACAGTGCCCTTGTACTGCTGCAGGTGGCGCTCCAGCCAGGCCACCGATTCGGCGTCCAGGTGGTTGGTTGGCTCATCCAGAAGCAGGATATCCGGTTCTGTAAGCAACAGGCGGGTGAGGGCCACGCGGCGGCGTTCGCCGCCGGAAAGAATTGAAACCGGCGTATCACCGGGCGGGCAGCGCAGGGCGTCCATGGCCATATCCAGGCGGCTGTCCAACGTCCAGGCTTCGTGCTTATCCAGCTCTTCCTGCAGGCGGGATTGTTCAGCAATCAGCGTATCAAAGTCTGCGTCTGGCTCGGCAAACTTTGCGCTCACTTCATCAAATTGCTGCAACATGGCAACAATCGGTTGGACGGCTTCCTCGACCACCTGCTTAACCGTTTTACCGGCATCCAGCACGGGTTCCTGTTCCAGCAAGCCCACACTGTAGCCTTTGGATAGCGCCGTCTCACCAATGTAATCGTTATCCACGCCTGCCATAATGCGCAGCAGGGTGCTTTTGCCTGAACCGTTCAGACCGAGTACGCCAATTTTAGCGCCGTAGTAAAAGCCCAGCGAAATATCACGTAATACCTGCTTGTTGGGCGGGTAGATCCGCCCAACGCGCACCATGGAGTAAATTACCTGTTGATCAGCCATAAATCATTTTATCCTATTGTGCCATGACCCGACCTTTCAGTACCGATTGCTCCACTGCCCGGGCGGTATCGGAGGTCATATTGGGAATGCTCAAGATACCTTTGTACCCGAGCGTGCGATAAACCAGGCCGGCATCTTGAACCAGGTCTTCAATAGCCCAGGCAGCTTTACGATACTCCCACACCCTGCCCTGACTGGCTCCATCCAGCTCCAGGGAATAGGCACGATTGGCCAGGTATTCGACAATGGTTTTATTCAGTTCGCGCCGCTCGCCCGGGATGATCGGGCGCGGCATCCGGTCTTGAATATGGTATTGTTCGCACAATTCACGTATGCGTCGCGCTAGCCGCAGATGGTGATCTCCAGCAGGGCCGTAGCTGCCAGGTGGATAGAGTTCCTGATACCGGGCAAGCAGGTCTGGAAAACGCTGGCCGACGGCTGAGAGGAAGAAATCGCGTTGCTGGTCGGCCAGTGTCAACGTGCTGCAGAGCACAAATTGTCCCCCGTGATCTGCCGTCCAGCGCACTACCTGCTGCAAATTGGCATCATCATCGCAAACACCCGGCAAGACCGGCATCAGGCAGGTTCCGGTAAGAATACCTGCCGCGGCAAGTTTTGCCATGGCCTCGAAGCGCTTTCCGGGAGGCGGAGCCAGGTTTTCCATCTGGCGGGCGCGAGGATAGCCCGGTGAATCGGGTGTGGAAATGATACTGAAGGCCACAACAGCCCGGGATCGCGCCTGAATATCCTGCAAGATATCCAGATCGCGCAGCACCAGTGGAGAGCGTTCCAAAACCAACACCGGAAAACCCAGCTCGCTGCAAACCTGGAGCATCTTCGCGCGAGAGCAGAAATTTGCGCTCAGCGGGCTGGTAATCGCCGGTGAAGACTGCGTCCAGTGCGGCGCCGCTTAATCCGCGCCGCAGCAGCTCGGCGGCATTTTCTTTAACCTGGATCTGATAGGCGAAATCACCCGGGTCATCATAGGGTGAATATTTGCGCTCACGGCAGTAGCAAAACAGGCAGCCGTGCTGGCAGCCCAGGTACGGGTAGGCGGAATAGCGGCACCAGAACCAGTGGTCGGGGCGCGTACTTTTATTCACGACCGAAGCCGGCCGGTAAAGCTTAAAGACAGTACGGCGTCCCAATGGCTTATCCTGAGGCAGGCTCAATGCTCGGGGGGCAGCATGGGCATTTTGATGCCGTGCCGCCTGGCTGCCCGGATGGCGATCTCGTATCCGGCATCGGCGTGACGCACAACACCCATCCCCGGGTCGCTGGTGAGCACACGCTCCAGGCGAGCGGCAGCCTCGGGTGTGCCATCGGCCACAATGACCTGCCCGGCGTGCTGGCTGTAGCCGATGCCCACGCCCCCGCCGTGGTGGAATGAAACCCAGGTAGCGCCGCCCACGGCGTTGACCAGGGCATTCAAGATGGGCCAATCGCTGACCGCATCGGTGCCATCCAGCATGCCTTCTGTCTCACGGTTGGGAGAGGCTACTGAACCGGCATCCAGATGATCCCGGCCGATGACGATGGGCGCTCTGACGATGCCCTCAGCCACCAGGTTATTGAATACCTGCCCGGCCAGGGCGCGCTCGCCATAACCCAGCCAGCAAATCCGAGATGGAAGACCCTGGAAGGGGATCTTCTCGCGTGCCATGCGCATCCAACGCAGCAGGTGTTGATCTTCCGGGAACAATTCCATCACGGCTTCGTCGGTGCGGTAGATGTCTTCGGGATCGCCGGAGAGCGCCACCCAGCGGAAGGGGCCTTTGCCCTCGCAAAACAGCGGGCGGATATAGGCAGGAACAAATCCGGGGAAATTGAAAGCATCTTTGACGCCCTCATCGTAGGCACGCTGGCGCAGGTTGTTACCATAATCGAATACTTCGGCGCCGTGGCGCTGGAAATCCAACATGGCCTGCACGTGTTTAGCCATGGACTGCATTGAACGCCGGGCATATTCCTCCGGGTCGGCGGCGCGCAGGGCATCCGCCTGGGTCACGCTCAACCCGGCAGGGATGTACATGCTGACGTCATGAGCAGGGGTCTGGTCGGTGACCACATCGGGGATCACGCCGCGCATGGCCAATTCCGGATAGATCTCGGCCGCGTTGCCGATCAGAGCAATCGACCTGGGGGTCTCGTCCTGTTTGCAGGCTTCCACCAGGGTCATGGCCTCTTCGAGGCTATCTACCACCACATCCACGTAACCAATCTGCTGGCGGCGCAGGGCGCGGGCGGGGTCGGCTTCCACAATCAAGCCAATGCCTTCATTCATGGTGATTGCCAGGGGTTGTGCGCCGCCCATGCCGCCCAGGCCGGCAGTGAGGACAAACTTTCCCCTGAGAGAAGGCCAGCCGCGCTGGCGCGCCAGCGATCCCAGAGTTTCGTAGGTGCCCTGCAGGATGCCCTGGGTTCCGATGTAGATCCACGATCCGGCAGTCATCTGACCATACATGATCAAGCCCCTGGCTGCCAGCTCATCAAAATGCTGCTGGGTGGCCCAGTGGGGTACGAGGTTGGAGTTGGCGATCAAGACACGCGGGGCATCCGTGTGGGTCTTAAAGATCACCACGGGTTTTCCCGATTGGACCAGCAGTGTCTCATCGTTTTCCAGATCGCGCAGGCTGTCCAGAATGGCGTCGAAGGCTTCCCAGCTGCGGGCAGCCTGACCACGCCCGCCATAGACCACCAGGTCTTGCGGGCGCTCGGCAACATCCGGATCTAGGTTATTTTGGATCATCCGGTAGGCGGCTTCTGTAAGCCAGGATTTACAATGAAGCTGAGTGCCATGCGGGGCGCGAACGACTCTTTGACCAGACATGCTTGCCTCCTGTAGTAGAAAGAATACATCCGGGGAGATTTTTTACAGGCTAAGCCGGGGTCGACGTGCAGCATTTCCCCACAGCATTGCATACCATAAAATCCCTCTCAGCTTTGATTATACGCTGTGACGAATGGACAAGCAATTCATTGGATGGAATATAAAAATTTGGGCGGCAGCAGGCCACCGCCCAAATGGTTACACAATCGAACTCGTAAGAGCTGAATTGATATACTGGCACGCGACCTGAAGAATTGATCAGGCGGGCTGGCGTTGGATGAAATGATTAAAAGTCGTAGCCTTCAAACGCTCAACCAGATCCACCTGGGCTTCGCACCACACCGGACGCATGGGGCAATCTTCCCCAAACTGGCACGAGCCACCGCGATCAGCCACGCATTCGTTGAGTAAAATCGGGCCATCAATAGCTTCGATAACTTCCAGTAAAGAGATTTCACCGGCCGGGCGGGCAAGCGAGACGCCACCGCGGGCGCCACGCGAAGTTTGCAGCAAACCTGCCACAGACAACTGCGATACAATCTTTGCCAGGAAGGATGGTGGAATGTGTTGTTCCTGGGCGATGTGACTGGTGGCGGCGCGTTGGTCGGGTTCCAGTTGCGAAAGATAATGGACTGCTCGGACTGCGTAATCAGCTTGACGAGTGATTTGCATTGTAGATACTCCTGGTTAAATTTTTACAAATAAGATTAAACAATGATATTTTAGACTGGTTTTAGCCTATTCACAAGTGACAGATATCATCCAAATTGGATGACGGTCATCTTATTTAGATGACAATTTGCTATTTTGTGAACTGAAGAAAGGGCAAGTTATGGTAAGATAAGCGGCGTGTTCTAAAAAACCACAATGACATGCAAGGATTTATTCTCACTTCTGCAATTATTCTTCAGACCACATTCTGAAGGCGAAAGAAACGCAATTCCAATATTTTCGGAGGTTTAGCTATATGAAACAAATTTGTGTTATTGGTGTCGGTTACGTTGGGATTGTCACCGCGGCCTGTTTTGCCGATCTTGGTAATCACGTCAACGCCCTGGACATCAGCCAGGAAAAGATCGACGGCCTCAAGCGCGGTGAAATGCCCATCTATGAGCCGGGACTGAAAGATCTTGTCGACCGCAATGTGCACGCCGGGCGCATCACATTCACCACCTCCTACGCGGAGGGGTTGAAGGGCAGTGAATTTGTCTTCATTGCCGTGGGGACACCCTCCGGTGTGGACGGCGAAGCCGACCTGCGCTATGTGGCATCTGCGGCGGGCGATTGCCGAGCATATGACCGGACCAACCATCGTGATCAACAAATCAACTGTCCCGGTGGGCACCGGAGACTGGGTGGCGGATATCATTCGCAGCAACCAGAAAACCCCAATCCCCTTTGCGGTGGTTTCCTGCCCTGAGTTTCTGCGGGAAGGTTCTGCCATCAGCGATTTCATGCAGCCGCACCGCACAGTGCTCGGTTCGCTGGACGCCGATGCTGCCAACAAAGTGGCGCAACTGCACCTGCCGCTGCGCGCCCCGATCGTTATCACCGACCTGCGCACAGCCGAAATGATCAAATATGCCTCCAATGCATTTCTGGCGACCAAGATTTCGTTTATCAACGAGATTGCCAATGTTTGCGAGGCGCTGGGGGCTGATGTTAAGGAAGTTGCGGCAGGAATGGGCTACGACAAGCGCATTGGCCCGTACTTCCTGGATGCAGGCCTGGGTTACGGCGGCTCGTGTTTTCCCAAGGATGTCAAAGCATTGGCTTTCATGGCGGCTGAAAAAGGGCGCCACCCACAGCTTTTGAACGCAGTAATGGAAATTAACAACGACCGCCGTCCAATGGCGGTGGCCCGCTTGAAGGATATGATGGGCAATCTGATGGGGCGCACGGTGGGATTGCTGGGGCTTTCCTTCAAACCCAACACTGATGACATGCGCGATGCTCCGGCGATCACCATTGCCGAAAATCTGATTCGGCCGGCGCCACAGTGCGCGCCTACGATCCTGTGGCGATGGAGATTGCTAAAAACCTGCTGCCCGGGGTCGAAATGTTTGATGACCCGTATTCGATGGCCGAAGGTTGTGATGCCCTGATGGTCATCACAGAATGGAATGAGTTTAAGCAGCTGGATCTGGAACGCGTTCGCCAGCTGATGCGCCAGCCGGTGATGTTTGACGGTCGTAATATCTATGATCCCGATGTGATGGATCGCCTGGGCTTCCAGTATCGCGGCCTGGGCCGTGGCTACGGCGATGCCAAGAATGAAGACCATACCCGGTCCGAATTCATCAAGGCCTCATTGTAGAGGTAACCTGCAAGACCTGCCGGGAACAGATTAATCGAACGCAAATGCCGGGATTCCGGGGCGTACAGCGCCTCTGAGTCCCGGTTTTTCAGCAGACAACCGGCATCAAAGACACCAGGAACGGAAACCAGCATGCAAAAGAACGACCGCCGCCCGGCGGTGTGCAACTACGAAGGATCAGATTATCAGACCACTTTCTGGGAGCAGGGCGGCCGCGCCTATGAAGACCAGACGGAGGCAGTTGCCCTGCGGCGGCTTCTGCCAGCCAGCGGCAGGCTATTGCTGGAAATTGGCGCCGGCGCCGGGCGAAACACACCCCGCTACCACAACTTTAAGCGGATCGTGCTGCTGGATTATTCGCGCACCCAGTTGGAGCAGGCCCGCCAGCGCCTGGGAGAGAGCGAGCGGTATATCTATGTTGCGGCTGATGCCTACCGTCTGCCCTTCGTGCCGGGATTGTTCGACACCGCAACGATGATCCGTACCCTGCACCACATGGCAGATGCGCCGCGTGCCCTGGCCCAGGTGCGGCGTGTGCTGCAACCGGGGGGAAGGTTTATCCTGGAATTTGCCAACAAGCAAAACTTGAAGGCCATCGTGCGTTATGCGTTCCGCAGCCAGGCCTGGAGCCCCTTCAGCCTGGAGCCGGTTGAGTTTGCCACGCTCAATTTCGATTTTCACCCGCGTGCGGTGCGCGCCTGGCTGGGTGAGAACCGGTTTGTGGTGGAGCGCCAGTTGACCGTTTCACACTTCCGCACCGGGCTGCTCAAGCGCATGGTGCCATTGCGCATGCTGGTGGCGATGGATGCCCTGGCGCAGCTCAGCGGCAACTGGTGGCAATTGACCCCCAGTGTATTTGTGCTCGCCCGGGCCGAGGGCAGGGTGCGGCGGTCTTGCAGCCCAAATCAGTTGCTGATTTCTTCTGCTGCCCGGAATGCGAAACTTTCCCCCTGGTGGAAACACCGCAGGCTATGCTGTGCCCTGCCTGCGCCCGGCGCTGGGAATACCGGGATGGGATATACCAGTTCCACTAATTCAGCTTTTCAACAACCCAGAAGTGCGATAAACCCAGAATGCGCAGAGGGGTGTTTTCCAGCCTGTGCAACAGGGCGCGCAGCACGTTCCCGAGCCGGGGCGAGCGGGCGATGATGTTGTCATAAGCCCCGAAGATGATCGTGCGCTGGAGGATGCGCACCGGGAGGCCTGTAAACAGCCGCTGCAAGTCGGCGCCTGAGTACACACGCACATGCGGCGCCAGGCGGTTGCGCAGCCGGCGCGGCAAATAATTTACCAGCGGGATGTTGCCAAAGTGGTATCGGCCGCGCCAGTAGACGCCGTGAGTCTCAAAAGGGTATCCCCGGTTGGGCACAAAAATCGCCATGCGCCCACCCGGGCGCAATGTCTCGCACCATTTCCTGCACGGCAAGGCGGTCGTCCTGTACATGCTCCAGCACCTCGTGGCTGAGAATGAAAGCAAAGGTTTCCTGCGGGAAGGGCAGGTGTTCGCCGGCAGCATTGACAATGCGGGTAGAATTGGAATGCGCCTGGCAGGCGCGCTCAAATTCATATTCCAATCCCACGACCCGGCTGGCATACGGCGTCAGATGCTGCACATACATGCCCACACCGCAGCCGTTTTCCAGCACAGATTCACCGATGCGCTCTCCGGCGGCCTCGAGCACCATGTTCAGGCGCCGCTCCTGCCCGGCGCGCCAGACGTAAGAAGGCTCGCCGCGCAGGGCGGCTTTTTCCATATCCCTGCCTGTCGTCTGGCTCAAGGCAGGGTCCATTCCTGTTTGAAACCAAAGCCCTGGCGGTTATCCACCAGGCGCACCCATTCCGGCTGGAAGGCATACAGAGCGTTACGCCTCACCACCGCTTTCATAACCTTCACGAACGGGAATTTTTGCACATAAACCTGCCAGGCGGCATCCCAGGCAGGCCCGGCGGGCAGCAGCCGGGCGGAGCCGCGCAGCTGCAGCCCGCGGATTTCCTGCCAGCCAGAACATTCCGGGTAAATGGCGGCAGCGAGGCGCGGGGTATGCGCCAGATCGACGCTGTGCTGGCTCAGCGGGTCGGAAAAGAAGTACAGCTCCCACTGCTCGTTGGCAGCAAAATAGACCGGCGCGGCATGCGGCTCGCCATTCTCCCCACAGGTGGCGAGGGTCATGGCAGCCAGATCGAGCAGCTCAAAGAGCGCCGGGTAGGCTATTTTTGCATTCCGGTCCATTCGGTGTACCCCTGATTCTCAATGCCCAGGCGCGCCAGCACGCGCCCGACGGTGTTGGTG
>CAVPJC010000010.1:0-38866 GCA_963705155.1 uncultured Chloroflexia bacterium
CACTGTGTTAATTTAACCTTGCATTTATGTTCATACAATAAGTCTTCGCCAAACAGTAATGAAAACTGCACTATCTTAACCTTATTGGTTAAAATGCTTGTATGGGAGTCTCCCATCTAGGGTGTAACCAGGCTGGGGTTAAAATGCACCTGAAATTTGATAAGAAACCGGAAGATCAAGGATTACGAAGAAGGACCCTATGTCCGAAATTGATCATGTAAAGGAAGCCTTCGCAGAACTGGCTCCAAGCTATATCCGAACCATGGATAAGGAACGACCCAATTTTCGGGGATCAGCTATCAGACATTTGTGGAGACCCTGGTGAACGTGGCTGCCGTAAGCCCGGGTGAAAAAGTATTGGATATTGCCACCGGCACAGCCGTGATCCCCTTAAGACTTAAATGATGCGCCAGGGTCAAGACCAGGTGGTTGGATTGGATATCACTCCAGCTATGCTCAAAGAAGGGCACAAGGAAATTTATAAGAAAGGTGAAAAGAAAAGAATTGATCTGGTTTGACGCCTCGGCGATGAGCATGCCGTTTGCCGATGGGGTTTTTGAGGCGGTCATATGTGGGCTTGGCACTCACCACATGGATGTACCCAGTATGCTGCGGGAGGCAAAACGAGTACTGACACAGAAGGGGCGCTTAATTATTTGCGATGTAGGCGCAACTTCATTCTGGCGCTCCTTCACCGGGAAATGATCCTCTGGCTGCTCATGCTTCAGTATGGATTAATCAACAAGAGCGCCAGGAACCAGGCAGAGATTGAAGCCTTCAAAAATGTCCGCACCGCGGAGGAATGGTTAATCTGCTGAGGGATTGTGGATTTGTAAGGGTACGTATCGATGAAGTCAAACCGCGTCCCCTGGTATTCAAGCGGACTGACGTTAAGAGCCGACTTGGGAGTATGAGGTATTGACGTAATTCAAGATAATGTCAGTTGAGAGAGAGTAAAAATGGCTACTGCTGCTGAAATGCTTTCACAAGGACTACGCGAAGAAGTGTGGCGCAAATATTGCGGATTTCTGGATCTGTCGATGAACAAGTTTATGGAGATTCAGGAGAGGCTCTAACGGAACAAATAGACATCCTCAGCCAGTGCAGGTTGGGTCAGGGCTTTTTTGGTAGCATGATGCCTCGATCTCTGGCAGAATTTCGCTCCAGGGTTCCTCTGACGACTTATGTTGACTATCTGCCATATTTTTTGAGCAACCCGAGTGTGGAACCCGGTGTGCTGCCCAGCGAGCCGACTCGTGGGGCGTACCTCAGGTTGTTCTCTGAGTATGGATTTGAGGGCGATACTCGCGGGATATGGTAAAAAAGGTGGGTGAATTTGTCGTGACCAGCTTCCTGCTGGCTTCGTGTTCGGGCCGCGGCGATGTGCGCCTCGAACCTGGGGATGTAACTTTGTATACGCTGGCACCGGCTCCATATTATACCGGCGGGGTGATCGCCCAGGCTTCGAACAAGAGTTGAACCCGATGTTTATTCCTCCCCTTGAGCAGGGCGACAAGATGGAATTTGAGCAACGGATCAAGGAGGGCTTCCGGCCGGGTTTAAGAATGGCATCGATCTATTTTACGGTTTATCCAGTGTGCTGGTAGCGATTGGTGAGCAATTCGAACGTGGTTCTGGCACAACAAAATTTTCTATGGATATGCTGGACCCTCAGATTATTTCGCGGCTGGTGAAAGGGCTGGTCAAGAGCAAGCTTCAACGCCGGGCGCTACTGCCAAAAGATTTGTGGAATGTCAAAGGCATCATCGCAGGGGGTATGGACACAGCATTTTACCGTGATAAGATCGAAGCATATTGGGGTGTCAAGCCGTTGGAGGGTTACGGCGGCACGGAGGTGGGAGGGGTAGCACTCAACCTGGAATCACAAAGCAATGACTTTTCTACCGGATTGTAATTTCCTGGAATTTATCCCGGAAATAGATTTCTACCGAAATGTCGATGATCCGGGTTTTACACCTAGCACAAGAACCCTCAACGAGGTCACACCGGGTATCTATGAGCTGGTCGTAACCAATTTTCACGGCAATGCCTTTATGCGTTATCGGACAGGGGATTTTATTGAGATTGTGTCGCTTCAAGACGAAGAACAGAACATTGAAATTCCACAAATGGTGTTTCACGCTCGGGTGGATGGCATTATTGACATTAGCGGGTTTACCCGGATAACCGAGAAATCGGTATGGAAGGCGATCGAAGAATCTGGCGTAAGCAACGTTGGATGGACGATCCGAAAAGAATACAATCGAGATAAACCCATCATCCATCTTTACCTGGAATCGACGAATGGGCATCATGCCGAAGAAGTCAGTCAGGCTGTGCACAACAAGCTAAAAGAAGAAATTCGGGTTATGCTGACCTGGAAGCGATGTTAGGCGTATACCCGCTCCATGTCACATTGCTGCCACAAGGGGCGTTTCAGAATTATTTTGATACCAAACGGCATGCTGGCGCGGATATGGCTCATCTCAAACCACCCAGAATGAATTCGAAGGATGAAACGATAAGGCTGCTGATGAAAGCATCCTGACGCTTAGGATAGGTATCGCGAATGGTTCTCGCCAAAATCATATCCCTGGTAGCCCTCTTTGGTTACCTGGCATTGATATTCATCTCACTGCGTCAAAATGGGCGCAGGAAGGTGAACCAGGCATTTATCGTATATCTGGGTGCCATGGTTTTCTGGCAACTGGCCGCGGTCATGGTCAGTTTCATGAATGACCCGGCTCCGGCTTTATCGTGGTACCGATTGATGACAGCCGGTATGGGCGGACAATTTATTTTTTACTGTCTGTTTGTACTTGTGTTCCTGGAGTTCAAAGGGCAGCGCTTTATTTTCGTAACGGGTTGGCTGTTGTTTACAGCGCTGTTGTTATCTTTCCGAACCGACTTGATCATCAGCGATGTCGTTCTCAGTCCTGTTACCGGCCTGTATGTGCCAACTTTTGGTTTATTGGTGCCTCTGGTGGGTGGGATTGCTTATTTTTATCTGACTTACGGAGTATTTCGCCTCGTACAAGCCTACCGGCAGAGTAAATCACACCAACAACGCAACCGGATTCGCTACCTGTACTTCGGTGCAGCAGTGATCGCAATTGGAGCATTCTCAAACCTGTACCCGCACCTGCAATCTTTTCCGATCGATGTTACTGCAAACGTATTGAATGCGGCGATCATTGCGACTGCGATGGGCGCCACAAGCTGCTGGATATTTCGATTGTGGTGCGCAAGGGACTTTTATACTCCATCCCAACCGTCATCATTGCGACTGCATATTTCCTGCTGATCACGGCGGCGATCAGCATTTTTCATGCATCCGGAGATGTTCAAATCTATATTTCGCTCGGATTGGCGGTGCTGACAGCCCTGGTTGCCCAACCGCTGCAAATCCGAGCGCAATCATGGGTGGACCGATTATTCTTTCGGGAGAAATATAACTCAACGCAAATGCTGCAACGCTTGAGCCGCACAGCAGCTTCGATGTTGAATCTTGAAAGCCTGACGCGCATGATCCTGGAGGAAGTAACCCGAACCATCCATATCGATAAGGTAGCCTTTTTCCTGAAGCACGAGAAATCCGGTGAATTCCATCTCACCGCCCAACGTGGGCTGGACAATCAGATGGAGTATGTCTTTCGCGAAGACCATCCAATCATCGGCTGGTTGACAAAGAACGAAAAAGCGCTGGCCCACTCTGAAATTGAAATGCTGCCGCAATTCAAAGCCTTATGGGGACGGGAAAAGGACCAGCTTGAACAATTGGACGCAGAACTCTTTATCCCGGTGATCGCCAAAAAAGAGCTGGTTGGCATATTCACACTCAGCCTGAAACGCTCAGAGGAAGGATATTCTCAGGATGATGTGCTTACGCTGACGACCCTGGCGAACCAAACCGCCGTGGCGATTGAAAACGCCCGCCTGTACTGGCAATTGGAAGGCACTCTTGAAGCGCTGCGTAAGACGCATGATGAACTTGAGCAGCGCGTGCAGGAACGCACGGCTGACCTGGCAAAGGCCAACGAGGCGCTCAAAGCCGAGAATGTAGAACGTCTGCGCGCAGAAGAAGCGATCAAGCGCTATACGACAGAGTTGGAACGAAGCAACCAGGAGTTACAGCAGTTTGCCTATGTGGCATCCCACGACCTGCAAGAACCCCTGAGGATGGTATCAAGCTATCTGCAACTGCTGGAACGGCGCTATGGAGAGCACTTTCAAGGCGACGCCAAAGACTTTATCGATTTTGCGGTAGATGGAGCCAAACGAATGCAGGCCTTGATCAACGATCTGTTGGCCTACTCACGTAGGGACGCGGGGGAAATCATTTGATGAAGTTGACCTGCAACAAGTTGTACAGCAAGCACAAAATAACCTCAAGATCGCGATTGAAGAGACCCAGGCATGTATTCGATGCGACCCACTGCCTGTGGTTTTCGGTGATGACACACAGCTAACACAGTTATTTCAGAACCTGATCGGAAACGCAATCAAATTCCACGGTGAGCAAATCCCTGTGATACGTATCTCAAACGAGAGCAAAAATGGCGCCTATCACTTAGCGGTTTCGGACAATGGGATCGGTATTGAGCCGCAGTACGCCGAACGAATTTTTTTGATTTTCCAGCGGTTACACAATCGGGAGGAATATCCGGGTACAGGCATTGGTCTAGCTATTTGCAAGCGAATAGTTGAACGTCATGGTGGTCGTATTTGGGTTGAGTTCGAGACGTGGGTGAAGGGTCAGAATTTCATTTTACTATCCCTGCAAAGGATGAGGGTCAGGATGAGCCGAACCGGTGTAATTAAGTTGATTACCATATTGTTGGTAGAAGATAATCCTGGAGATGTGCGCCTGGTACAGGAAATCTTTCGAGAGGGGAAGATCTGCAACAAGCTCGAAGTCACCCGCGATGGTGAGGAAGCTATGACGTTTTTACACCAAAAAGGCACCTATAAGAACGCCCCCAGGCCGGATTTGATATTGCTGGATTTGAACCTGCCTAAGAAGAACGGCAGTGAAGTGCTGGTGGAGATTAAGGATGATGAGCGCTTGCGACGTATCCCGGTAGTCATTCTGACCGCATCCCAGGCTGAAGAGGATATTGCCAGGGCATACAATCATTATGCCAATTGCTATCTGACAAAACCGATTGAC
The DNA here is from genome assembly GCA_963705155.1 of uncultured Chloroflexia bacterium. Classification (GTDB taxonomy): domain Bacteria; phylum Chloroflexota; class Anaerolineae; order Anaerolineales; family UBA4823; genus CAVPJC01. Next base: position 5,171 of record CAVPJC010000010.1, read on the forward strand.
CTGGAGCAATTTATTGATGTGGTCCAGGCGATCAAATCATTCTGGCTGAGCATTGTTCAGCTTCCTGAGGATTAACAGCATGTCGGATAATGCAGTCAGAGTATTGCTCATTGAGGATAACCCTGGCGACACGCGTCTGATCGACGAGATGCTCAAAGACATCCAAGGATTTTCGTTTGTATTGGAATGGGTTGACCGTCTTTCGATGGGATTGTCATGTCTTGAGTCTAGCTGGATCGATGTGGTAGTTCTGGACCTGACTTTGCCGGACAGCAGCGGATACGAAACTTTTCAACAATTGCACAAGCGCTTTCCTCAGACGCCGGTGGTGTTGCTCACTGGGTTGGAGGATGAAGGGCTCGGTTTGCGCGCTGTGCGGGATGGAGCCCAGGATTACCTGGCGAAAGGAAACCTGGACGGCAACCTGCTGGCGCGCGCTGTGCGCTACGCAATGGAGCGCAAAAGATCGGCGGACGCTTTGCGCAAATCTGAGCAGCTTTTTGAAAAAATATTTTCAAATTTAATAGATGCTGTTTTTATCATCAATTCCCATTCACTCGTTATTGCCAATTGTAACCAGGCGGCCTCAGAGATCTTCGGTTACTCAAGGGAAGAGATGATCGGCAAGCAAGCTGTTTTCCTACTCAACACAAAGCCGGGATCGAGTATAGTATCGATCGATACCCTTGTTTCTAGCAACATTCAACGTGGTGCAATTCAGGAGATGGCCCTGCGGCGTAAAAACGGTGATTATTTTTTTGCTGAATTTTCCTATGTGGCCCTGCAAGATGATCCTTCGCAGATGAGCCATTGGGTTGTGTTAGTGCGGGATATCAGCTTGAGAAAAGAAGCCCAAGAGACGCTCAAAGAGAGCGAGGAACGCTATATCCTGGCTGTGCGCGGCGCCAATGATGGTTTGTGGGATTGGAATATTCGGAAAGAGCAGGTGTACTACTCGCCGCGCTGGAAAGCCATACTGGGATATGTTGAAGATGAGATCACTGCTTCGATTGATGAGTGGTTTAGCCGTATTCATCCGGATGATCGCGAGAGCGTTTCACTTGCGCTTTCATCTCACCTAAACGGGCATACAGCTCATTTCGAAAGCGAACACCGCATGATGCACCGTGACGGAAAATACCGCTGGATGTTGGTGCGCGGTCTGGCGGTGCGGCAGCCAAACGGTATCGCTTATCGTATGGCGGGATCCCAAACTGACATAACTGCGCGTAAGAATGCTGAGGAGCAGCTTGTCCACGATGCATTCCATGATGTATTGACCGGCCTGCCTAACCGATCCTTGTTCCTGGATCGGCTGGGCCGAACGATCGAGCACAGCCGGCGTTACGACGATTATCTGTTTGCAGTACTTTTCCTGGATTTGGATCGTTTTAAAATAATCAATGACAGTTTGGGGCACGTGGTTGGCGACCAGCTTTTAATTGAAATTTCAAAGGTCCTCAAAACCTGCATGCGCTCGGGCGATACAGTAGCCAGGTTTGGCGGGGATGAGTTCGTCATCTTGCTTGAGGATATTCATGATATCCACGATGCCCTCCTGGTAGCGGGTCGGATCCAGGAAGTTCTGGAAAACCCGTTTCTGGTGGGAGAGTCTCAGGTATTCACATCCACGAGCATAGGAATTGTGTTGAGCACAGTGGGCTATATTTCCAGAGAGGATGTGCTGCGCGATGCAGATATTGCTATGTACCAGGCGAAAATGTTGGGGAAGGCTCAATATGTGATCTTTGACACATCCATGCGTAGCCAGGCGATTGCTCGCCTGCAGCTTGAGAATGATCTACGCCATGCACTGGTGCGGGGCGAATTCGAACTTCATTATCAGCCGATTGTGCTTCTGAAAGATAATAGTATCTCTGGATTTGAAGCTTTGATACGTTGGCAACACCCGGAGAAAGGGTGTATCGAACCGATAGAATTCATCCCACTGGCGGAAGAAACCGGCTTAATATTGGAAATTGGGTATTGGGTGCTTCATCAAGCTTGCAGCCAGATGCGTAAATGGCAGGAGCAATTCCCTGGTTTAAACGGTATGCAAGTCAGCATCAATATTTCTCAAAGGCAATTCAACCAGCCAGACCTCTTGCAGCAGATCCAAAATGTATTGAGCGAAACAGGGTTAATCCCCTTGCTTAAATCTCGAGATCACGGAAAATGTGCTCATGGAAAACGCGGAGTCGATGATAGTTTTTCTTAACCAATTACGTTGTCTGGGTGTAGGGCTGCATGTTGACGACTTTGGAACCGGTTACTCTTCCCTGAGTTACTTACAACGTTTCCCAATTGATACATTAAAAATAGATTATTCTTTTGTAAACCGGATTGGAACGAGTGGAGATCGCGCAGAGATCGTCAAAACCATCATCCTCCTGGCGCACTCGCTGGGTGTTGATTCCATTGCTGAGGGTGTAGAAACTGAGAAATCAACTTGAGCAATTAAAATCTCTGGATTGTGAATTTGGACAGGGTTTTTATATTGGGAGACCAATGCATCCTGATAAGATCTTGGAATATCTTAAGAGCCAGAATGATTATAAATTTTCAATCGACGTGTATTCTGAGATCGAAAGTAATGAATTGGGATGGAGGAGTACGAAGCAACCGGCTCAGTCTCAGGATTGAGTGGGATGGCAGCGAGGAGACGCTAAAGAATTTCTACAGGTGGGCGATTGATATATGAGGTGTTATGGTTTTTGTGTCTATAAAGATTTGCCAGGCAGGCTTAATGTGAATGTGATTTAGCCTCACCCTGGCTTATGTTCTGAAGGAGGGGGTTCATGGGGCACAGGGAGGCCTCTCTACGGGCGGTCGGGTAGGAGGCGCCAGGGCAGATGAAACTCACGGAAAATTCCTGACCGGAATGGGTTATTTGGCTACCCAGCCGCAGTCTACCAGTAAATCACTTCCGGTAATAAAGGATGCAGCTTCGCTCGACAGAAAATAAACTGCTTCAGCGATTTCCATAGGATCAGCCCACCGGTTAAAGGCTTGTTCGGCTTCTCTGATGCGCTTAACTTCTTCGAATGTTTTATGTGTCCGGTTGGCTTCCAGGGAAATATCGCTCCGCAGCATGGGCGTATCCACAGATCCCGGGCTGATGGAATTTACCCGAATATTCCATTTCGCCACTTCCCAGGCCAATGCTCTGGTCAAAGAAAGGATAGCCCCTTTTGTCGCTCCATAAACAACATGCTCTGTTTGACCCACATGCCCGGAAACTGAGGCCATATTTACAATGGAGCCTGAGCGCTTACTTTTCATAACCGGCAGAACATATTTGCACAGTAAGAAAGTGCCACCCAGATTAACATTGACCACCCGCATAAAATCGGCCCATTCGATCTCATCAAAAGGGCGGACAAGCACAATGCCGGCATTGTTCACCAGTACATCAATGCCGCCATATTTTTGATTCACCTGATCGACGGAGGCTGCAACCGAAGCTTCAACGGCTACATCGCAGGCGATAAAAAGGGCGTCGCCGCCCGTATCCATATCTTCCTGTTCGGCTATCCTCCCCTCGGTTTCATTGATGTCAAGCATCCCTACGCAGTACCCCTTGCGGGCAAAGATCTGCCGCGCAGGCCTTTCCAATACCGGCGGCAGCGCCGGTGATCAGAGCCACTTTTTTTGCGTTCATTTTCTGCCCTCGTGGGATATCGAGCATCTTCCTAACCTGTTCCGGGGTTGCGATCGGCCGGCCCAGGGCGCGGGCAATTTCAGCCATTTCTGCTACAAATTCGTGGCATGGTCGCGATATCACCCTGATGATTGTAAGGGTAGTCCTCCGTTCCAGACTCGAACATGGTCTCCCATCAGTATCTGCAGCCGTTGCGATTTCCAACTGCTCCTTCCCCATAATACTCACGTTAATGGCGCAACCTTCAGGCATACACTTTCGCCGGTATAAGTATTCTTCAATCGTAGGCGGAGACCAGGTGCCACCCGGCCAACCAAAGAATAACGTGGTAATGTAGGGCTTATCGAGCAATCCTTTCTTAATCAAATAGTTCAAGTTCCAGATCGATCCGGTATGCCAGACTTCAAATTCGGGCGCTACCCCGTACTGGCGGCATAGAACTGCGTATTCTTCGAGCTCTTCCCTGGAGTGCAACACCAGGCATTCGGTTTCTGCAAAGGCTTCATCGTGATGGTTGAGAATGATCGAGATCATCTCACCCATGGCATTGGTAAGACTTCATCTCTCGCTGGAATGGGCAGGCTGGACATACCCAGTCTGGATAACGATGTCCGTTTTTGCCTGCACAGCCGCAATGGTTTCTTTCCAGAGCATTTCTGCATGCGTGTGCAAAATCGAAGCTCCAGCCTGGCGGCAAAGCAGTGCTTCATCCGCAATCGCTTCGGGAGTTTTGGGGTAATCCACTTCGTGTGGATTTAGCCAGCAGATATTGGGGGTGGCAATGATGATCAGGGGATCCATTTCAAACTCCTATCGGTTAACGGGTAATCACCGGTTCCATCTTGTTCGTTATCAGCGATTGATATGCGCTTGCACAGGCTGCAACCGCATAATAGGTATCCATCAGCTTTACCGGTGGTTCAGTGTCGCTGATTACCAGATTCGATAAATTTGCGCACTCCCATCGCAATTGATTCGGTCTTCCAATGGACGGGATTATAGGGAACGTCCTCCAGCGGCTGTGGATTAAAATCTTCCGAATGGGTGTAATACAGCGTGGGCGGGTTCAAGATTTGATCGACAATCACCGAGCCCTGGCTGCCGTACACTTCCAACCGCTCGGTCCAGGGCGCCTGAACTGTAAAACTGAATTCAAGATTAAATTGGGCTCCGGACTCCAGCCGGCCAAATATGAGCGCATTATCTTCCACTTCGCCGCCGGGGACGATCTGGTTCGCATAGGCGCGCCAGCTCTGCAATATCGCCGAACAACCACCGCAGCAGGTAAAACGAGTGTGGAGCAGCGTCCATGATCACGCCGCCGCCTGAGCCTTTTTTTCTGCCTTTCCAGTTGTTGGGGTCGATCATCCGGTAGATCTCGGTCCCGGCAATGAAAGTCCGGATGAGGTAGATTTCACCCAACCTGTTCTCCCTTAACAACTTTTGGACTTCCAGATAAGCGCGCACAAAGCGGGTGTTTTCGGCGACCATAAACTTCATACCCCGAGTCTGAGCAAGAGCAATGAGCTCAAGCCCATCTTCAGGTCTGATCGTCATGGGTTTTTCCATGAGCACATGTTTCCCCGCCGACAATGCCGCTTTGCATACCGGATAATGCAGGTCGTGGGGGAGGATGATGTCCACCACATCAATATCTTTGTCTGCCAGTATATCTTGATAGCGGGTATAAACTCTCGCACCATATTTTTTTGCCCGCTCTTCCGCCCGCTCCCGGTTGATGTCACAAATCGCAGCAATTTCCGCTTCATCCCGGGCATGCCCCAGACCCAATTCGTGTGCAGCGGAGATGATTCCCAACCCGATGATCCCCAGTTGAATTTTCTTTCCCATGTTCACCGCCTTTATACGGGCACAGGACTTACACAGGGCCGTCCAAAAAGCAGCAGGGCGAAGCGTCGTAATACCGCCATATATTCCGTATAGGGCATCGCTTCGCCCCTACAGGTGGCTTTGCGCCCTGCGTATCTCTTTGGGTAATTGCGTGATACATTCGGGTTGTCCATCCGTAACGATGTAGGTCTCTTCATCGCCGATATTTTCTCCGCTCTCCAGCATGGAATAGAGCTCAATATTGACCACCATACCCGGCTGCAATCTCAGCGTGTTCTTCCGGTCGAACCAGACCTCTTCGGTTTGCAATCCCATGGTGTGCCCGATGTGCGTAAAATTCGGTTCCAGACCATTTTGAATGTAAAGCGCCTCTGCCAGGGCGCAAAGTTGCTGCACCTCCGCGCCGGGAACCAGCGCATTGCCGATTGCCTGGACAATTTCACACATGACAAAATGGAGCTGTCTCATTTTTTCCGGGGTTTGGCCCGTGTACAGCATCCTGCGGATATCCGAGGCATAACCGTAAACCATGGCTCCAAGATCAAGGATCACAAGACGATCTTTCTCCAACACTTCATTGATTTCGACTTCAGGGTTTGAGGCGCCGAAAGAGATCGTGCAATGCCCTATGCCACTGGCCCCGTTGCGCAGCATCCCGACTTTGGCAGCCGTGATCAAATCACTGCGGTGCAATCCGGGTTTTACGAGCGGAATGAGATCCAGGAGCGTTTGTTCTGCCGTCTGGCAGCTTTTCTTCAGGTACGACAATTCCACCGGGCTTTTAATCAGGCGCAGCTGCTCAAAGATTGGATCGACAACCGTTAATTTGTCTGGCGACGCCCACTGTTAAATCAGGGTCGTAAGCTCGAACGGGCAGGTCAATTCCAGCCCCAGGTTTTTGCCTTCTCCCAATTCTTTCTGCAACAATTCACGCAAGCCTTTAAGAGCCTGTTCTTCATTGATATGCTTGATGAGATGGTCAGCGCCAAGATCAATATCCAGTAAGGAATATTCCCAGGCAATCAGAAAGGTTTCACCTTTGGCGTTGATATAACCAAAAAAGGGGTAATGGTTGCGAATGGCGAACAAAATCGGGTTGCCGCTGCTGGGTAGAACCGGATAACCTGTTACATAACAGACATTTTCCGGTGAAGTGATCAGGACGCCATCCACGCCAGCCTGGCGCATCAAGTCCACAGATAATCCAATGTTAAACCCGGCTGGAAAGAAATTCGCTTTCATGAACCCTCCTTAACATCAGCTTAGAACTTGCCGCGTCCATTCCTTGGGCCAGCGTTCCACAATGACCTTCTTCTGGGTAAAGAACTCGACCGCATCCATCCCCTGGCCATGCATATCGCCAAAAAACGATTCCTTCCAGCCGGAAAACGGGAAAAACGCCATCGGCGCGGCAACGCCGATGTTGATGCCAATATTCCCGGCCTGAACTTCATTACGAAACTTCCGCGCTGCCGAGCCGCTGGAGGTGAACAGGCTGGCCTGGTTGCCGTATTCGCCGCCGTTTGCCAGCGAGATCGCCTCATCGATGGTATGGACGTGCATCAGGCTGAGCACCGGCCCAAATATTTCAGTCCTGGCGATATCGCTGCCCGGTTTAACATCTGCCAGGATGGTGGGCCGCACAAATGCGCCGTTTTCGTAACCTTTGATCATCGCCCCGCGTCCATCCACTGGAATAGACGCCCCGCCGTTCACTCCGGCGCCGATTTAACTGCTCGATGCGGCCCTTGCTGGCTGAATTGATCACCGGACCCATCTGCACACCGTCATCCAGGCCGTAGCCCACCTTGCGGGTAGCCGCGGCATCACAAATCATCTCCGTGAATGGGTTATACGCTTCACCGACAAGCACCGCCCATGAAATGGCCAGGCAGCGCTGGCCGGCGCAGCCAAAGGCCGAATCGGCGATGATTTTCGTTGCCATTTCAAAATCTGCATCGGGAAGCACAACCACCGGGTTCTTTGCCCCGCCCTGAGCCTGGACGCGTTTCCCGTTCTCCGCGGCGCGCCGGTAGATGTAGCGCGCCGTGGCGGTCGATCCGACAAATGTAACCGCGCGGATCACCGGATGGTCGAGAATGGCATCCACCGCACCTTTGGCTCCCTGAACCAGGTTGACGACGCCCGCCGGGAAACCGGCCTGCTCGATCAGCCCAAAAATAAACTGCATCGTCATCGGCACTCTTTCGGACGGTTTGACGATGTACGTGTTGCCGCAAGCCAGCGCGTAAGGCAGATACCAGAACGGAATCATGCCCGGGAAGTTGAACGGCGCAATCGTGGCGCAAACGCCCACCGGCTGGCGAAGCATGATCTCGTCGATACCCGGGGCGATATCTTCGCTGATTTCGCCTTTTGACATCATGGGTATACCGCAGGCCACTTCTACGTTCTCGCAGGCGCGCACCATCTCGGCTTTGGCTTCATCCAAGGTCTTGCCGCATTCATTGGTGATGGTGCGGGCGATTTCATCCATGTTGGCTTTGAGCAGATCGCGCAGCTTGAACAGGTACTGCACCCGCTCCTGGGCCGGGGTGCGCTGCCAGGCCGGAAAGGCGTTCGCAGCCGACTGAGCTGCCGTGTTGACATCGGCAGCCCCGCTGAGAGGCGTCTGTGCGAGCATGACGCCGGTAGCCGGGTTGATCACATCCGCAAACTCGGAAACGTTCGGTTCGACCCATTGTCCATTGATGTAGTTCAGTATTTTTTGCATATTTTCCATTCTCAAAGGGGATGCGGATTTAATCTGGCGAAAAACCTGCTTTTCACCAGTTTCAGACCACCGGGCAGCCAGCCAGTTATTTCTTGCGCGTAAGCGCACATTGGACCGCCTCGACAATATCCGCCACTGCCAGGCCGCACGCATCCATCAGGCTTTCAGGATCCAGGCCGGTTCTGGCAAAAGTATCGTCCAGGCCAACGGATACTACAGGAACCGGATAGTGATAAGCCAGGCACTCGGCTACCGCTCCGGCCAGCCCGCCGACCGTGGAATGTTCCTCGGCGGTGACGATAACGCCTGTTTCGCGAGCCGCCTGGATGAGCAGTTGCGCGTCGATTGGTTTTATCGTGGCCATCCCAATCAGACGGACGTCGATGCCCTGGGCTGCCAGCACTGCGGCGGCGGCTATGCAGCGGCCCAGCATGCTGCCGGTCCCCACCAGCGTGACTGCGCTCCCCTGGCGAAGAAGGGTCCCTTTGCCAATTTCTGGCGCATAGCTCGCATCAAATACATCGCCGACTGAAGCCCGGCTGATGCGCATGTAAACTGGACCCGGGTATTCGGCTATCGCTGGGACCATTCTGGCAACTTCAACGTTGTCTGCGGGAGCGATAACCGTCATGTTGGGCATTGAGCGCATCACAGCCAGGTCATTGACGGCAAAATGCGTGGGGCCATCCTTGTAATCCGAAACGCCTGCGTAGCCTCCGATCAATTTGACATTGGTGTTTGCATAGCATACGCAAGTGCGAATTTGCTCGCAGGCGCGCAGTGTCAGCAGAGCTGCAAAGGTATTCACAAAGGGAATTTTTCCGGCCAGGGCCATACCGACGGCCACATCCACCATGGAGGCTTCGGTGACCCCCATATTAAAAAACCTGTCCGGGAATCGTTTGGCAAAGGTGGCAGTCAAAGTGGATGAAGAAACATCTGCGTCCAAAACGACCACAGATGGATTGACCGCGCCGTACTCGGCGAGCGCCAACCCATAGGCTTGGCGCTGTGATGCATCAGCTAATCGAATCGCATGTGTGCTCACCGGTCACCTTCCAATTCCAGGCGGGCCGCCTGGTATTGAGCCGGCGTCGGAACCGCCCCATGCCAGACGGAGGAATTTTCCATGAAGGAGACCCCTTTTCCCTTGGTGGTGTGCGCCAGAATAACCGCCGGCTTGCTGTGAATTTCAAGGGCGGTATCCAGAGCATCCAGAATCTGGCGGATGTTATGCCCATTGATTTCGAGCACCTGAAAACCAAAAGCCTGCCATTTTTCGATAATCGGTTCCAAAGGCATGATGTCGCTCCCGCTGCCGTCCAACTGCACATTGTTGTAATCCATGATGACGGTCATCTCGGTGATGCGGAATTTAGCAGCCGTCATGGCGCCTTCCCAGGCGACCCCGGATTGCATATCGCCTTCGCTGACCAGAACGTAGGTATGAAAACGAGGTCCACCCAGGCGCTGCGCCAGCGACAACCCGCTGCCGATCGATATGCCATGCCCCAGAAAACCGGATGACATGTCCACACCGGGGGTCTTGATCCGGTCTGGATGGCCCTGCAAATGGGAGTCCAGGTGGCCCCAGGTTTCAAGATCGGCTGGCGGGAAAAAGCCGCGCTGGGCAAGGATGGAATACAGGGCGGCGGCAGCGTGACCTTTGCTCAGAATAAACCGGTCGCGCCTCTCCCACTGGGGCTGGACGGGATCAATCTTGAGCTGGTGGAAATACAAACATGCCAGAATTTCGGCGCATGAAAAAGACCCGCCAGGATGCCCGGCCTGTCGGCGGTAAACCATATCCAGGACATCCAGACGGATCTGGCGCGCCTTTTCTTGCAATTGTGTGACCAGCGGTTCATTGTGCGAGTGGAGCATAATACCTCCATGCAGGGTGTGTGATTACAACCGGGTGTAGCGCCGCGCAAGTGCATCCTTCAGGGCTGGCTCAGAAATCGTTTCCAGGGCGATCAGCTCTCTCACGCCCGGATAGGCGAGCACCGGGTTTAAAACATGATCTGGCAAGTTGTTGATGATTTCAGCCATCGGCCGGTGTGCCAGCGACGAGATGCTTTCCAGGGTGTGGCGAGACTGAGCCTGAGGCTCGCGCCGGTGAGCCGGGTAACCCTGCCCGGCTTCCACGCTGAAGTACCGGTCAAATATGAACTTCAGGTTGACATTGGCGGCCCACCCGTAGCCCTGGTTGAGGGCCAGCGAGATGCAGTTGCCGGCGTTGATCTGGGCAAACAGCCAGGCGTCCAGGTCTGTCAGGATATGGCCGCAGATCACGCCGGGGTACTGCACCACGGCATTCAAAAACCCCTGGCCGGTACCGCAGCCGCCCACCACGAAATCCACCCGCTTGAGATTTAACAAAATCGCGGCCAGCAATCCCGTGTGGATGTACTGCAGCTCGGGCGATTTGCCATTTTTACGCATTCCGGCATTGATCATTTCATGACCGCGTCCATCCAGGGCTGCCAGAATATCGGCGTTCCTGTCTGCCGCGCTGGTTTCATTAATGACAGCAATTTTCATTCGCAACCCTCCATCCGGTAATTACAACCCAATTTGATGCCGCAACCGCTGCACGTCAGCCGCCCAGTTGCCGACATTCCATCGACCGAAAACCCCCATCCCACCCAGTTCATCCGGCCCAAAATATACGGGCAGGTGGATTAGAGACAATCCAGGGTACGCTTTTGCCTGTTCAAGAGCCGCCAGCAGGGAGGAAGGCGAATAACCGCCGTGCAGCGACTGGACGCCCTTGACGGATTTCGCCCAGGCGACATAATCGACCTCAACGCCATCCTGGGTGGCGAAATCTTGCCCGTACTGGTCTATCTGCAAGCCGGAGATGGCAGCCATGCGCCGGTTATCCAGTAATAAAATGCAGCCTTGCGCCCCGTGCTGAACCCCATCGATAAGGATTTGTGGGTTCATGGTGAAAGAGCCATCCCCGCTCAATGCCAGACCATAAAAAGGTTCTCTGGCGAGGGCGGTTGCCAGCAGTGCAGAGACGGCAAATCCCATATAACTGGCTCCGCAATCTGTGATGGTTTGGCCGAGTTTTTCCGTTTCCATAATCTGGAAGCCGTTGGCCTGCACATCGCCGGCATCAAAGAAGCAAACAACCGCGTGAGATTTTGCCCAGTCTGTGGCAACCTTGATCGCCGCAGGCTGGGTGAGCACCTCACGACCCCAGACATGGTCAAAAAGGGTTGGCTGGTTATACCGGGCGGCTCTAAAATCGTTCCATTCCTGGCGTTTCTGAGCGCACATGGCAAACCACGCCGATGGCGCAGCGGGCGCTTGGGCACCGCGCTGCCGCAGGATTTCCAGCAGCTTTCTCAAGGTCGGGGCGGCGTCTCCCAGCAGGGCAGTGGTATTGCCATAATGCATTGCCGCCTCGATATCGACATTGATATTGATGACGTGTTTCACCCCGGGGTATCCGGTGCGCGAACAGTCGGACTGGCACACTGCCCTGGATCCGATCACCACCAGCAGGTCGGCGTTTTCCATGGCGAAGTCGCCGCTGAGCGAGCCTTTTGAGCCTCCAATGGTCATATTGCGGGGATGGTGATCAGGAATGACCCCCAGCGCCACCGGCGCGGTGATGGCCACGGCATCGGTAATTTCCGACATTTCCAGGATTTCAGGACCGGCTGCGCGGGAGCCTCCACCCAATCGGAGGAGAATTCTATTGGCGTGCAGGATGGCGTCCGCCGCCTGAGTGTAAGCGTCCATCTCTGCGGCTGCTCCAAGGCGAGGCGGCGCTCCGCTGGGAAGCTCATCCAGGTTGAAGCGAGACATAGTCTGCGCCTGCACATTCATGGGCAGCAGCAGGAAGAAAGGGCCGGCTCGATGAGGGTGGTCGACGGTATTTAAGCCGCGCCGGAGAGCGGTTGGCAATGCCAGCGGCGTATGTAAACTGTAGGCCTGCCCCATATGAGAAAACAGCTTCAGGAAAAGGGCCTGCTCATTGCGGGGGATCTGCTGCATGTTCGGGCCCTCATCTTCCGTGGTTTCATCCCCGAGTAAATACCAGACCCCCAGTCCATCACTGGCCGGCACCAACGAGGCCGACAGGGCATGTAAAGCCCCCGGACCGATCGAGGTAACCACGGCTGCTTTTTCGCCCGTCGTCCAGCGCAAGGCTGTGGCGGCATGCGAGGCTTCGATTTCGCTGCGCACGCCCAACACACGCACCAGGCCAGCATTGTGGTAGATGCGCAGTACCTCGCCAATCTCAGTCGAACCGTGGCCGAAAACTACCACAAAGGCACCGACACCTTGTTGAAGTAATCCCAGGACGATGGCTTCAGAAACGCTGATATCCAGGTACTGCGGCAGGGCGCCGGCAGCGCGTGCTGCGGCAAGGCCGCCGAGGCGTGCAATCGTCTGTGCACGCAGGAGGCGTTCTTCAGCCAGGCGATCTCTTTTTTCAACAAATAGTTTTTCCATCATGGGTCTCTCGTCTTATGCCCTGTCGGTGGGTTGCTAAGAAGAGCTGTGGTCTATTCCTGCAAATTATACAACTCTGTTGTTTATAAGTCAATAATAACCGAATATTGCGCCAGAATTAGAGCTCTTTTCTAAAAACACAGATTATGTTGTTGCATTTATAGCAAACCTGTTGTATAATTTGGCAATGCATTGAAAACATTGTTTCCGTTGGCTGAGATGATCCCGCCCCCACACAGGCGCCGCCTGTTCGTTGAGAAATCCGGGGATCCAGACTAAATCTCAATAGGAGGTGATGCATAAGCGATCTGGCTTGTAAGAACTGCTGGTCTGTCACCTGAGTGATCCCACCCTTGTATCTGAATATTTGTGGAGGAAAGAGATGAAAAAGTTCGTCTGGCAATTACTCACTTTAGTCCTGATTGGGGCTTTCATCCTGGCGGCTTGTGCGCCGGCTGCGAACTCCAGTTCCCCAACCAACCTCCCCCCCCGAGGCCCCCACAGTACCTGAAGCTACTCAAGCGCCCGCACCTACTGAGGCACCTAAGCCTACTGAAGCCCCCAAGCCTACCGATGTGCCGGCTCCAGTGGAAAAAGTGAAAACGAACCTCGTCCATTACTACTCTGGCGAATTGGGCTTGAAGGATATGTCAACCATCATTAACCAATTTAATGCCCAGAGTGAAAAATGCGAGATGGTGGATAACACAACCGGACATGAAGATTTCAAGACCCAGATCCTGGTGATGCTGGCTGGCGAAAACCCGCCGGATATTTTCTCTTACTGGGCTGGCGCCCGTGTTCAGTTTGTGGTGGACAGCGATGCTTTGATGGAGTTGTCTGATTTCTGGGCTCAAGAAAAACTGGACGACGTGATTGTTCCGGGCATCCAGGGATCATCCCAATATAACGGTGGGGTTTACTCCATTCCCCAAAACTTCCATTATGTTGGCTGGTTCTACAACCCCAAAGCATTTGCTCAGGCGGGTATCACTGAAACGCCCAAGACATGGGATGAATTTCTCGCTGCGGCGGATAAATTGAAAGCAGCCGGAATCGCCCCAATTGCTTTGGGTTCCTTGAGCCGTTGGCCTGCCCAGTTCTATATCGACTTTCTGGTCAGCTACACAGCAGGGCACGAGTATCGAGCCAAGCTTCAAGCTGGCGAAGCAGCCTTCGATGATCCTGAAGTGATGAAAGCGATGGAACTGTGGAAGGAACTGTACGACAAGGGATACTTCTATCCAGACGCGAACGCCTATGAATGGACGGATGCAGCCGACCAGGTTGCAAATGGCGAAGCGGGCATGACCTTGATGGGCACCTGGATCACCGGTTATTGGGATGAAAACGGTCTCGTAGCAGGGCAGGATTATGATGTATTCCCCTTCCCGATCATCGATCCCAGTATTCCGCCCATCCACCTTTGCATCCACTGATTCCTGGACAATACCCGCTCAGGCCAAGAACGCAGATTGCGCCAAAGAGTTCATCGTCTGGGCTCTCAAACCAGACATGCAGCTCTTGTGGGCTAAAGGCCAGGGAGCGCTTCCCGCTTCATCGCTGGTTGACACATCTACATTCAACCCGGTCATGAAGAAAGCGCTGGACTATATCGCCAGTGGTACAATATGGCTACCTGCATATGACTTATCCACAACCCCACCCAATGCGGAAATCGGCTTGAACCTGGGTGCGCAAATGATGAATGATCCTTCTGAATATGCCACCTATCTGGCAGATGCCGAGGTCCAATCAGCCGAAGTATTTAAGAAGTAGCGCTAGAGGATGATGTAATGGGCAGTCCCTGATCCGGGGCTGCCCATTCGTTCATCAATAAACGGAGCCGCTCATGGTCTTGAACCGCCGCAAGTGGATTATCCTGTTTTCTATCCTGCCGCTGGCCATTTACACAATTATCGTTATTGTCCCACTGCTGAACTCGTTCTATTACAGTTTTACCGATTGGAACGGATTTCGACAGGATTACAACTGGATAGGTTTGGATAACTTCGCAAAAGTCTTTCAAGACAAGCTTTTCATTAATGCGATTAAGAACACAGCCATCTGGATGTCTGCCGCGGTCATTTTACCGGTGGGCGGTGGGTTATTCCTGGCCCTGCTTTTACATGAAGGCATATGGGGAGCAAACTTTTTTAAATCCTTATTTTATCTTCCCATCTGTCTTGCCCTGGCAGTGATTGGACAGGTCTGGATCTGGATCTACCAACCGAACTGGGGATTAATTAATACATTTCTACGCGAAATCCACCTGGATCACCTGACGATGGCCTGGCTGGCAAAACCACAGACTGCGTTAGCCGCAGTCATCGTTGCCTGGGCATGGCAGCAGATCGGTCTGGCGATGGTGATCTTCCTGGCGGGTCTCACATCAATCCCCTCCGAATTACTGGAAGCCGCCGAGATCGATGGCGCATCTTATCTGAAATCACTTCGTTACATCGTAATCCCGCTGCTGAGCCCGGCTACGGTTGTCGTCATCGCATTATCGATCATCAATTCGTTGAAAAGTTTTGACGTCGTATACATGATGACCCAGGGCGGCCCGTTCCACTCAACGGATACCCTGGCGATGTTTATGTACCTCGAATCCTTTAAAAAATACTACATGGGATACGGCAGCGCTATCGCCGTGGTGCTTTTCTTGATTGCCATGCTGATCATCGCCTTTTATTTTCGCCAGGTGCGAGAATTGGAACACTTATATGACTGATGCGTCTGCAATCGAGAACCGGCGCACTGTGAGAAGCTGGCGCAGATCCGGTGGGTCAGTAATTAGAATGATCCTGCTGTACACGATCATCACCATCATTGCCTTTGTGTACATTCTCCCGACCTTGGGGTTATCTTACTCTCTTTTAAATTGAACTCCGAGATTGCCAGGGAGGGTTTGTGGATATTGCCCAAAGTGCTGCATCTGGATAACTATAAGGAAATCTGGGTTGGTGCGAACATTCAAACCTATCTAAAGAATTCGTTTACCGTGACCATACCGGCGACTCTTATTTCCATTGCTCTGGGAATCCTGATGGGGTATGTATTCAGCATGCTGCCATTCAAAGGAAGCGAGGTTCTGTATATGTTCGTTCTCGCTGGCATGTTCTTTCCTCCCCAAATCGTATTGATCCCCCTGTTTAAGTTTTATAACGACATTAAACTATACGATACGCTCTGGCCGATGATCATTACCCATTCCGCTTTCGGGTTACCCATTTGCACATTAATCATGCGGAATTTCTTTTCTTCCATCCCGAAGGCAATTCGAGAAGCGGCCATTATCGATGGGGCGAGCGAACCCCAGGTTTTAACGAGGATCATGCTGCCTGTCAGCCTGCCAGCCGTGGCCGTGCTGGCAACCCTTCAATTTACGTGGATCTGGAATGATTTTCTTTTTCCGATCATCTTTACCCAGTCAGATACGATGCGCACGATCATGGTGGGTCTGATTGCCATGAAAGGACAGTACAGCATCGCTTATGGCGCGCAAGGCGCAATGGCAGTTATTGCAAGCTTACCAACTTTGATCATCTTCATTTTCTTCCAACGATATTTCATCAAAGGCATGACCCTGGGATCCGTCAAAGGCTAATACAGGAAATTTTTTATGTCGATCACTCAAAAAGAACGCGTCATCGCTCAAATCGAACACCAAGAAACAGATCGTGTCCCCTATCACCTTACTTTTGATCCAGGTTCGAAAATCGAAGAAAGGCTGGATGAGTATTATGGCGATAACGCCTGGCGCAGCAAGATTGATAATGCAATTTTCCAGCTGCCCCTTCCCAGTTTGGGGATTAATTTGGAACTGGGCAAGACGAAGTTATATAGACGCCTATGGAAGTGAATGGCGCTCAGACTTACGCCCTTTTTCGCTTGAAAAACCAGCCTTATCTCAACCCAGCCTGGCGAATTACACCTTCCCGGCGGTTGACGATCTCTTTGATGCAGATTTTGAAGTCAATGCGCTTGGAATTATTGAGCAGCAAAAAGATCATTTTATTGTCGCGGCATACGGGTTCGGTTTATTCGAGCGAAGCTGGGTGCTGCGCGGGTTTGAGAATGTGCTGATGGATGTGGTGGCGAATTTGGATTTTTATGAAGAGTTATTGGATAAGCTCGTCGATCACCAGATGGAAATACTGGACAGGCTGTTAAAACTTCCGGTCGATGGCATCTGGTTTTTTGATGATTGGGGATTTCAACAGGGCGTGTTAATTGGCCCTGAGCGCTGGCGCAGGTTGTTTAAAGGCCGTTACGAACGTCTGTACCGCCGCACGCATGAAGCGGGCAAATATGTATTGTCGCACTGCTGTGGAAGTATTGAGAAAATCCTGCCGGATGTGATTGAGATTGGTCTGGACGTCTATCAAAGCGTTCAGCCTGAGGCCAGGAATAATAATCCTTATGATCTCAAAATGAAGTACGGTGACAAAATCACATTCTGGGGGGGCTGGGGTCGCAGAACATGATACCTTTCGCATCGCCTTCGGAGATCAAAACCGAGGTGCGGCATTTATGTCAAGAAATGAGCAAGGGAGGCGGGTATATTCTTGGCCCGGCGAAGGAAATCCAGCCGGAGACGCCGTGTGAGAATATCGCGGCAGTTATCGAGGCATTCATCGAACAGTCGGAATAGGTTTCAAATTAAATTATACCTGGTCGATCCTTAAGACCGAGAAGGAAAACTGATATGTCGGATGTTCAAACGCTGGCCAGAGGATTGATGATTCTCTGAGAAGTTGGCGGATGCGCAGGATGGGCTCGGAATAACCGAGCTGGCCGAAATATTCGAGGTGGATAAGGGGAGTATGTCGCGGTTGGTGCAAACCCTCTCGAAATATGGTTTTGCTGAAAAAGATGAACGCACGCGCAAGTACTTTTTGGGGCCGCAAATCGTGCGGTTAAGCCGTATGGCGCTCAACGTAATGCCGCTGCGGGAAACAGCCAAGCCCTATTTGCAAAAGCTGGTTGATCTTACCGGAGAGTGCGCCCACCTGGCGATCCTGGCAAAAGGCGAGGCGCTGTATCTGGATCAGGCAGAATCTCCATCGGCTTTGCGGGTTACCACCGGGGTGGGAACATTGGCCCCACTGCACTGCACAGCGCTGGGGAAAATACTGCTGGCCTTTGCCGGCGCGGAGTTACCTGAAAAGATTTAAAGCTATACATTCCGTACGATCACAGATCCGGCGACTCTCCAGCACCATCTGGAGCAGGTCAGAAGTCTTGGTTACGCCATCGATGATGAGGAGTACAGCCCGGGTGTCCGCTGCATTGCCGTGCCATTATTTGACTATCACGATCGCTGCGTGGCAGCAATCGGCATCTCTGGACCGACCAGCCGCCTGCCATTGGAGAATATCGCCGCCGTGGCCAAATCAGTCCAGGAAATTGGGCAGACCCTTTCTGCACGCTTAAGTTTCAAACCGGTGGAGTGAGCGATTGGGCGGGCAAGAAATCTTCAATCGGAGAAGGAATTGCATGGAGAAACTTCGAGTTGGATTTATTGGGGCAGGTCGTATTTCCGATTTACACGCCCTCGAATATCTTAGAAACGAGCGCGCCGAACTCATCGCTGTCTGCGATACAGACCTGCAGACCGCACAAAGGCGCGCAGCCGCCTGGGGTGTGCCATCGAACCGCGTTTTCACAGATTACCAGGATTTACTGGCGCTAAAAGATGTGGATCTGGTGGAAATCCTGACCCCCCACCACCTGCACCGCCAGCATACGCTGGATGCTGCCGCAGCCGGCAAACACATCTCGCTGCAAAAACCAATGGCCTTAAATATGGCCGAAGCCAATGAGATGATTGCCGCGGCAAAAAAGGCTGGCGTGATCTTTAAAGTCTTTGAGAATTTTATCTTCTACCCGCCGGTCATGCGCGCAAAAGAGCTGATCGACGCCGGTGAGATCGGTGAGCCGTTGACGATTCGAATCAAAAGTAATGCGGGTAACAGCCCAAATTCATGGCCAATCCCGCGCGCCGCTCAAACCTGGCGTTTTGATCCGGCGTTGAGCGGTGGGGGGCCTCTGGTCTTCGACGATGGGCACCACAAGTTTTCACTGGCGTGGTATTTTATGGGAGGCACCGCTGAGGAGGTGCATGCCTGGATTGGCAAGTTGGAAGCTCCGCTGGGCGGCGAAGTGGGTATTATCGATTTTCCCGCTATCGTTTCCTGGAAATTTCCTGGCAACCGGTTCGGCTCGCTCGAGGTTGTGTTTTCACCCGAGATGATCCTGGATACCAACCATTACGCTCAAGATGACCGGATTGAAATCACAGGCACAAAAGGTGTCATCTGGGTTACGCGTGGGCACGGCAAGATGATGGATGTGCCGCCGGTGGTGATGTATCGTGACATGAAAACCTACACATTCTCAGATATGCCGGTTGGCTGGGAGCACAGTTTTATCAACTCAACCCGCCATTTTATCGAGGCGTATTTCAAAAAAGAACCGCCCATGCCTGACCGGTGAACAGGGGCGCGATATTCTACAATTTACGCTGGCAGCCCAGGAATCGGCGCGTTGCGGCGCGGCGGTTCGGGTTTCGTCTGTGAAATAGGTTTTCAGGGAGAGGAAGACCTCACCCCGTCGGCAGCGAAGCTGCCGCCCTCTCCCTAAGGGAGAGGGGGCGGAGCGCTCCCTTCCCCCCACCGGGGGGAAGGGCCGGGGTTGAGGGGGGATTATTCGAAGTTGACCACCACGGTCATGCCCCAGCGCAGGCGGGGGTCGGTCTGGGAAAGCAGCAGGCGGGCGGTGTAGGTGATATCGCCGCGCTTCTCTTCGAAGACATCGCTGATGCGGTCAACGCTGGCATCGAAGGAAAGCTCTGGCAGGGCGTCGGCGGTGACGCTGGCGGTCTGACCGGCGGAGATGTTGACCACGTCGATCTCGGTCAGGTTATCGGTTTCCACATACCACTGCGAAAAATCGGCCAGCTGGACGACGATGGCGCCGGGAGAAACGCGCTGCCCGGGGATCAGCTCCAGTTTGACGACCGTGCCATTGATGGTGGCTTTGAGTTCCAGGTCTTTGAGGGCGGCTTCGGCAGCTGCCAGGGAGGCCTGGGCGGCGGCGATGCGGGTTTTGGCGGTTTCCATGCGGGCCTGGATCAGGGCGACTTTATCGGGGTCGGGGCCGTTTGCGAGCAGATCCACTTTTTTCTGGGCTTGCTCCAGGCGCTGCTGGGCAATCTCAAACTCGGTTTTAGCCTGTTCCACATCGAAGACGTTGGAGCCAGCCTTGACGCCGTTGTAGCGGCGGGTGGCATTTTCGTACTTGCGCTGTGCGTCGGCCAGGCGATTGAGGGCTGCGGCGCGGCCAATGTTATCTTCGGAGCGTTTCTCGAAAGGCTCGTAATCTTCCTGGGCTTTTTCATAGACATCTTTGGCCAGCACCAGGGTGGCAAAGGCTTCATTTATATCGGCTTCGGAGGCCGGGCTTTGGGTGGTCTTATACCAGCGGTCGGCGTCGCGCAGGGCGTCACGGGCCGAAGTGAGCGTGTCCAGGGCGGCGGTGCGGTCTTCGGGCAGGTTGTCGTTGAGCACTTTCAGGTCGTTCTCGGCGTTGAGCAGCTCCTGTTGAGCCGAGGCGGCCTCCAGGCGGGTGGCGGCAATGCTGCTTTCCAGGGCCTCGCGGTTGCCCAGGCGGGCGAGCACATCGCCGGCTTTGACCACATCGCCTTCTTCGACCAGGACTTCGGCGACTTCGCCGGCGGTGTCAAATGCCAGCTCGACCGAATCGCGCGGCGCCAGCCGGCCTTCCACCACAATGGAGCCTTCGGCGATGGCAACCGGCACCACCGTTGGGGTGGGCTGGCTGGCGGCCGGGTTGGCCAGGGTGCAGGCTGCCAGCGCCAGACCGGCGAGGGCAATCACTAAGATGATGGCGGGGTTTTTCTTCATTTGTTCTCCTTTTATTGCATTTCACTTTTGTATAATGACAGCGTCTGCGAAAATCCGGTCTCATCTAGCCATCATAGGCCAGCACTTCACGAACCGTGAGGCGCGATGCGCTGCGCGCCGGCAGATAGGATGCAGCGGATGAGATGATCAACACAATCACCAGCCAGATCAAAAAGCCGTTCATCGAAAAGACGAATTCCATCGGGCTTTGCAGGAACAAGAGGCCAACCACATTGGCCACCGCAATGCCGATGGGGATGGCCAGCAAGGCGCCCAGAATCCAGCTGATGATGCCGATCATCATGCCTTCGACGATGATGATGGACTGCACCGAGCGGTTGGAAGCGCCGATGGCGCGCAGCACGCCGATCTCGCGTGTGCGCTCGATGACGTTAATACTCATCGTGCTGGTCAGGCCCAACCCACCCACCACGGCGATCAGCACTGCCATCACCAGCAGGAAGTAAACCAGGATGTCGGTGGTTTCCATATTTTGAGCAATGACAAAAGCGCCGGTGGTGATGTTGCCCACCTTCACGCCCTTGGCGGCATAGGCAGCTTTCAGTTGTTCAGATATCCGATCCTGAAATGCCCCGTCGTGTTGCGCGGTGACGACGCGCAGGGCGAACACCTGGTTGATCGTGCCCATCACCCGGCCCAAATACTCGTAATTGGCATACAGGATGGGCGATTTGGGGTTGCCGCCCATGCGGTAAACGCCCACAATGCGCCACTCGGTTTCTTTTTCGTCGATCTGGATGGTGATGGTATCGCCCACCTTGAGCTCGGGGCGGGCGGCAGTCATACTGTTGCCGATCACCACCGCATTTTCATCATCGGGGCGCAGCCAGCGTCCCTGGGTGATGGTGGGGTCGATCAGTGTCGAATTCGCCGGCGGGCCAATCAACTGCACCTGGGTGGAGGTCTTGCGATCTGCGGTGAGCACGCTCCCCGCCGCAATTCCCCAGCCCTCGGCATGCACCACGCCCGGAATGCTGTCGGCGATCGCCTCCACCTTTTGCATGCGGTACCACTCGCTGAAGTTGATGTTGACATCCGATAGCACATACCCCAGGATCTCCTCAATCGCCAAATCCAGCGAGGCCTTCATGTTGAAGACGGCGATGAAGATCGCTCCGGCCAGGGTGAGGCCCGAGAGGGTCAGCGCCAGGCGCAGCTTGCGCCGGAAGGTGTTGCGAATGGAAATCAGCAGCGGGCGGGGCAGGCCGCGGATGCGCTCCACCAGGCGGTCGATCAGGCTGGCGCCAAAGCGGCCGCTGCCCAAACCGTAGGAGGTGATGGCCTCCCGGATGGTGATGCGGGTGCCTTTGATGACGGGCAAAATCGCCGCGCCCAGCGGGATCACCAGGGCTACAAAGGTTTGCAGCACGATGGTGGCAGGCGGGATGCGCTGTGGCCCAGGATCAACGTTGAGGTAAGCGCCCATGCCTGCGGCGATGATGTTGCCAGCATAACCGGCTGCCGGGATGGAGATCGCCAGCGAGATCAGGCCAAAGCACAGCACCAGGGCCAGATACATGCCCACCATCTGCCCGGTGCGCGCTCCACGGCCTTCATCACCCCGATCTGGCGCACATGCTGCCCCAGCAGGGCGTTGATGGTGTTGATCACCAGGAAGGCGCTGAGCAGAACCGACAGCAAGCCAAAGAAACCCATCAATGCGCCCAGCGAGTTGGTAATATCATAGGCAAAATGGCGGCCTGGCCGGAAGACCTGGGTATAGTAAACCGTCCGCCCGCTCTGCTCGACCTTTTCGGCTACACGGGCAGCCACGGCGCGCACATGGGCATCGTCGGTTGTGTTTTCTTCGACGGTGATCGCCATTTGCGAATAGAGGCGCGAACCACCCATCCATTCCACGGTGTCGCGGTTGGCGTAGGTATCGATACTCCGGGTAAATTGATAGGGAAAACCGGAAGCGGCATGCACAATGCCAACAATGCGCAGCTTGCGGATATACCCATTGTCCAGCTCGACATTGATCGTATCGCCCAGTTTGAGACCCAGCCCCTGCATGGCCGACCGTTCGACAAAGACTTCGTGTTTGCCGGGAAGGTTCGCATCCGGCGGGTCAACCGCAACCAGCTTGTTGACCTCCATGCTCTGGATGCCGTTGATAGCGGTAACGCTCACGCCCACTTCACTGCCGTTGGGAGCCTTAGTTTTACCGCCTGCCTGGGTCACACCGGCAATATCTGCCACACCGGGGATGTTTTCCAGGTTGTGCAGCAGGTCTTCGTCGAAGAGATCGGTGTAAATAGGTTGCTCCGCTAACATTGGCTCTCTGGAAGTCGGCGTCCATATTCCCGGTGACGATCTGGATCAGGTTGGCCACGAAGCCCACCGCAAACACACCCACCATGATGGTGAGCACCACCAGAAAGGTGCGCATTTTATTGCCGGTTAGATCTTTTAAGACCTTGCGCCAACGTGGGCTCATACCGGCTGCCCTCCCGCCCGGGCGGCGATGTTTTCGGCTTCGCGGGCAGCCACGATGCGGTCGATGGCGCCGCGCGTCTCTTCGGATTCGGAGAGCAGCTCGAAGAATTCATGCCGTTCCAGGGCAACGGCTTCCACCGGGCCTTCCATGGAAGCGCGCGCCGAGGCGATATTGGCGCGGTCGTGCAGCAGCTCGACTTCGCCAAAATATTCGCCTACGCCGGGGCGGAAGACGACCACATCGTACCCACCCGGGCGTTTGAGGCCAATTTCGGCGCGGCCTTTGGTGATGATATAGAATTTATCGGCCGGCTCGCCCTCATTGAGGATGATGGCGCCGGGTTCGTAGTGCAATGTTTCAAGCATCTGGGTGGCTTTGAGCATTTGCTGGGTGGTGAGGAGCGGGAAGGCCCGGGCGACATACTCGTTGACGATCTCACCGTCCACAATCAGCACGGTGCGGTTGACGCGCCGGGCCAGGCTGGAATCGTGCGTGACCATGACGACGGTCTTGCCCTGCTTTACCAGGTCAGAAAAGATGCCAAAAACGATCTCGGCGGTGCGCGAATCCAGGTTGCCGGTGGGCTCATCGGCCAGCAGGATGGGCGGGTCATTGGCCAGGGCGCGGGCGATGGCGACGCGCTGCTGCTGCCCGCCCGAGACTTCGGTGGGGAGCTTGGTGGCGTATTGATCCATTTCCATCATGCTGCAGCAGCTCCATGGCGCGTTTTTTACGCTCGCGTGGGGTGTAAACATTGCAAAAATCCATGGGGAGCATGATGTTTTCCATGATGGACAGCATCGGCAGGAGCTGGAAAAACTGGAAGACGATGCCCAGCTTGCGGCCGCGCCAGATAGCCATCTGGTTTTCGCTGAGGTCATGCACGGGGGTGCCATCCACCCAGATTTCGCCGGTGGTGGGCCGGTCGATGCCGGTGATCATGTTGACCAGGGTGGATTTGCCGGAGCCGGATTTGCCGATGATGCCAACGAATTCGCCGGCTTGAAAATCGGCGTTGATGTCTTTGAGCACGGTGAAGTTACCGGCGGCATTTGAAAAGGTCTTGACGACCTGGTGCAGGTGGATGAGAGATTTGTCGCCGCCATCGGGATGGTCGAGAGGGTTTTTTCTGCGCTTGAAGAGTTTCATACCGCCTCCTGCATCAAAAAACCCTGCCAGGGTATGACCGGTTGAACACAGGGTTTAAGGACGGCTGGCAAGGATTTTCATGGTTGCACATAAAGATTATACGTCAACATTGGTTAGATGTTTCAACGAACTCTGGATGAATATAGGATAAGCGCGCAGGCGATAAAAAGCCCCCGTTAGTGGGGGAGTATTGGCACTGTCCGAATGGACAGGGGAAGGAAAGCGAATGTCGGGTGGCGCGCCGTGCTGCCCGAGTTATCTTCCGCTGCGTTAGGGGTTGCTGCGGGGCGTGGAGATGCCCCGTGGAAAAAGAATCCACCGATGAACACAGATACGATCCGGATTTATACAAATAGGGTCTTATGCTAGTTGAAAACCATTGACAAAAAGTCCTCTGACGTTATATTGGGAAGTTGCCGCAACCCAAGAACGCCGGAGGACAACCCCAATGATAAGCGACTTTTCGGATTTCTGTGTGTGGATGTACGTCATCGTGGATGATATCTGGCAACAAATCGCTCCTCTATTTGATCGACCTGGGCCTGCACCCTTATGCAGCGACAGTGAGTTATTGAGCATGGCTTTGATTGGCGAATGTCGTGGCTGGAACCTGGAAACAGAAATGTTGAGCCAGTGGCGAGAACATCGTCATCTGTTTCCCAACATTCCGTCGCAGAGCCGCTTCAACCGTCGTCGGCGAAATTTGATGTATGCCTTCAACCTGATCCGCCAAGTGACCCTGAAAAGCCTGGATATTGCTCAGGATCGACAGTGTGTGATCGACAGCTTGCCTTTGCCGGTGGTGCAGTTCTATCTGGTGCCCAGCTCGACGGGCGATTGGCGAGCTTTTGAAGCCACTTACGGCAAAGTGCCTTCGAAGAAGCAGACGATCTTCGGTTTCAAGCTGCACTTGCTCATTACCCTGGGCGGATTGATCCTCGATTTTGAGCTGGCGCCAGCCAATGTCACCGATCTGGAAGTGGGCTTTGAAATGCTTTGCGAACATACAGACTTGAGTGTTTTGGGTGATAAGGCTTACATCAGCGCTGATAAAGCAGCCGAACTCTTGGCCAACAACCGCATCCGGCTGATGACCCTTCCACGCCAGAATCAGAAAGTGCAAATGTCGGCTAAACAACGTACTTTTCTGAATAGCGTTCGCCAAATGATCGAAACCGTTAACCATCAGCTCTCAGAATTGTTCCAGATCGAGACCAATCACGCTCACACATTCTGGGGCCTGTGTACCAGGCTATATACCAAATTGGCTGCGCATACTTTGTGCATATATATCAACCGGTTGTTGGGAAAACCAGAGTTCTTGCAGATCAAGTCCCTGGCTTTCTCGAATTAGCATAAGACCCAAATATTATTTACCTATCTGTGTTGATCCTCTGCCATCTGTGTGCATCTGTGGTGGATTTTAGTGCGATCAACCGGATAAACCTCACGGTGGGCTGACGATGAAATTGAAGACCGCGGTCTGGCCGTCTGCGGTTTCCTGGATAGGCAGCACCAGGCCGGGGTCGAAGATGTTATCCGTTGAATTCTCTGCCACACCGGGGAAGAAGAGCTGCGTGGTCAGGACGGGGCCGCCGGGCGCCTGCACTTTGACGTGGATGTGCTCGGTGCGCCCGGTGTACAGCCCGGGAACGACGGTGGTGAGGGAATAGGCGCCCTGCGCATCGCTGAACTGGTGGCCGCGCAGGGTGTAACCGGCGTTGTCATAGACGCCGTTGGCGTCGGCTTGCCAGAAATCCAGGAAGGCGCCGGCAACCGGCTGGCAGTCGGGGGTGAGGACATAACCGGTGAGGATTAGCTTCGTCCCGGCGGTGTCGGTCTCGAGCAGCGAGGTGCGCTCGGGCGAATTGGCCGTGTAGTAGGGGCCTTCGGTGAGGGCCGGGGTCAGGGAGGCGGGGGCCGTGCAGACCGGAGCGCTGAGGGCCGGGGCGGGCGGCTCGACCTGGGTTGCGGCGGCGGGCCCGGGCGCGGTGCCGGCCTCAGGCTCGGTGACGGCTCGGGCGGTGGGATCAGCCCCGGCGGTCGCTTCGGCCTTTGCGATGGTGGGAGCGGGGGTTTCCGGGGCCGGTGCGCCGCAGGCTGCCAGCAGGATCAACGCCGCCAGGAGCAGGGCCAGGCGGGCGGTGGAGATCATGCGTTTACCAATCCAATTCGGGGTCATTTTTATCCTCTTTCTCCAACAGTAAGATTCAACGGTTCTGAAGCCGGTACGGGATGCCAAAAAAGGTGTCTGCATCGAGAATCGCTTCGATACGCAGGCGGTCGGCGTGGGAGGCGTACCAGATGAGCAGATCGGCTTTGCCGGGGCATGTGGTTGCATCAACTTCGACGCCCACATTTCCCGGGTGGATCTGCTCGATCTGGCGGATGACATCCCGGCGCCCGGCCACAACGCTTTCCACGAGTGATATTTCCGGCAGCTGCTCGCAGGGCAGGTAATGGCCCCGGTTGTCGTAGATGACATCATCCACCAAACGCCTGATCGAGTGCGTGCGGGTTTCGATCAACAGGAGGGCCAGGCAGGCAGCGCAGGCAAACATCCCCAGAATAAGGCCGCCAGCCCTCACCCGCGCAGTCAATCCGCACCCATCCCTGCACAACAGCCGGTCATGATGGCCTTATTATAGCGGTCTTTTTCGTTTTTGCCATCCCGCGCCATCCGTAATGCGTTTTTTCGATTGATCAGGATAAGTGTTGGCCGCGGCTGGCGTCACCCGGATGACTCAGAAGCTTTTCAGGCCCACTGTGAAGCTGGATCAGACACGGGAGATCGCCTGTTTCGCGCCGGGGTATAATATTTGTACGGACAGGATAACACCGGCTGCCACCGCGCGAATGACCGGGATGTTTTGCGGTACAGTTGAGATGTTGTTTACCTGTATTAAACGAGGTAACCAGATAGTAACCCAGATGGTGTAGGAATTCAGTCATGAGAAAAGTTATTGTGCTTGAACATATCTCCCTGGATGGTGTCATACAGGCCCCCGGCGGGCCAGACGAAGATACCAGCGGCGGCTTCACGTATGGCGGGTGGATCGCGCCCTATTCCGACGCGATTCTTGGAACGCTCCTGAGAAGGCAGATGAATTTGCCGTTCGACCTGCTGTTGGGGCGCAAAACCTTTGAAATCTGGGCGCCGTACTGGCCGCAGCATGCGGACGCATGGCCGGGGGTCAACGCGGCGACCAAGTACGTCGCCTCGAATACCTTGACGTCTGGCGAATGGCAGCCGGCCGTGTTCTTAAACGGAGATATTGCAGAAAAAGTTGCCAAAATCAAGCAACAGCCAGGGCCAGATTTGCACGTTTGGGGAAGTGGTCATCTGATTCAGACGCTTATCCAGCAGGATTTGGTCGATGTGTTCTGGCTGATGATCTATCCGATAACGTTGGGGGTTGGAAAGCGGTTGTTTGCCGGTGGCACGATCCCGATGGCGTTCAAGGTGACGGAAAGCAAAGTCACCCCGAACGGCGTCATTGTCGTGAATTACGAGCGTGCAGGCGGGATCACGACCGGAAGTTGATGGTGCGGTTTACAGATCGAAAGCAAAGAGACATCCATACCGACAGTTTGTAAAGTCACCGGCGACCCGTCCGAGTTGAAATAATTTGAAAGGTTAACGCTAAAATACAAGGTAACTATGAAAAATCCCAATACACACAATCAACGCATCGCAAAAATGACCTTCGCTTCGGTCTATCCAATGTATCTCGTAAAGATCGAAAAGAAAGGCAGAACCGAAGGTGAATTGCATCAGGTCATCGAGTGGTTAACAAACTTTGATAATAAGAAGCTAGACGAACTGATCAAGGAAAATGTGACTTTTGAAACATTCTTCCAACAGGCTTCGCTCAACCCCAATGCGCACCTCATCACCGGAGTAATCTGTGGGGTTCGTTTGGAGGAAATTGAAGATCCTTTGACGCAGCAGGTAAGGTATCTGGATAAGCTGGTGGATGAGTTGGCGAAGGGCAGGAAGATGGAGAAGATTTTGCGCGGCTCGTGAAGGGTTGTGAAGCTTCCCGACATTGATGGGTTGAGCATATAAATCTAGTTGGATTCAATCCAGAATTTGTTAGCAGTGCTCAGACCGGCGGCGCAATCAGGCGGTACACGCAGTCAGAGCCCGAGCAGGGTTAGTATATGAAGGAGGTTTGTGTTTATGCGCCATACTCGCCAGGAAGTCATCACGCGCACTATCCGGGAATTCGAACGCCTGGATCGTCTGGTTAACGACCTTACCGATCAGGATTGGAATAGATTGCTAACCAGATCCGAGACCAAAGACCCCTGGACCGTGAAAGATGCCTTAGCGCATATCACCCATTGGAAGGCTGATGAGGTCAGAAAAATCAAGAAACAACCCGTACCGGTAGAGGAGAAAGGGCTCAATTGGACGGATGGGAACCACCTCATCTACGAGCGTTGGCGAGATCGCTCCCCACAGGAGGCTTTAGCCTGGCACAGGCAAGTTCAGGTGGATGCACTGGCAGCGCTTCAAGCTGCACCTGAAGCATGGTTCACTGACCGGGAGCGCCGGCCTGAATGGCCCTTTGATCTTGACGGTCACTCCAGCTACCATCGCGTCAAGGATATCGAACACGCACTGAAAAAATCGACAAAGTGAATGTGGATCAGAGTAATCCAGATGAAGACACAAGGGCGGCGTCAGCGCCAGCATCGAGACCTGCATTTCTTGAACGAAGATGGTATGGTTGCCTGCAATCCCCGAGACCGTGAAGCTGCTCACCGCGCTGAGGTTGAAGGCATTGCCACGGAGGATCCGCAAGCTGTGACCTGCGAGAAGTGCCGGGATATTATCCGAACGATGAGGAGCCGCAGGCATTCGGAAGATTGAGATACCCAAACACGAATCACAAATCCACACCAATCTTCCTTACCGCCGGCCCTGTTTGGTGACAAACAACACATGACATCCAATTGGAAATTCTGTAAAATATCATTGGTTGACGGATCCAGAGAAAGATGAAAGAAGAAATCGGAATTGAAGACCTGGCGCCCTGGTTGGTCATCATCTTCACCTTGATCGGGGGTTTTCTGCGCACGTTTCTACTCGATAGCAAAGGGTTGTGGTTGGATGAAACATTCAGCGTGTGGCTGGCAAACCAGAGCCTTGCCGATATGCTGCACTGGATCGTCAAGATTGACCAACACCCACCCCTGTATTATCTTCTGCTGCATTCCTGGATAGCCTTCAACGGGGATACCCCCTATGATGTCCGCCTGCTCTCTGCCCTGTTCGGCGCAGGCACAATCCCGATCATCTACCTGACCGGCAAACGCATATCCGGCGCGGTGGTGGGATTGGCGGCAGCCGTGTTTCTGACTTTTTCGCTTTTCCACATCTACTATGCCCAGGAAACGCGCATGTACACCCTGCTGACCTTCAATGCAGCCGTAGCGATTTATGCCCTGGTCAGGCTGATGACGGATGCGCGCTCGGTCATGCCCATCGGCAGCCAGTTTCGGGAAACCCTGCATACCTGGCGCACCGGCGGGGCTGTGGCACCGGACCGCCGAGATGAGTTCCGCTATCAGGCTGAGACCCCCCGGAGCGGATGGAGGGCCTGGTTCTCCCGCCAGCGTTGGCCATCCATCCGGGCGATTGAGACTGACCTGGCCTGGGTTGCACTGATCGTATTCACGGCTGCCACCCTGCTCAGCCACAACACGGCGGTCTTTTTCTTTTTAGCCACCAATATCTTTGTTTTTGGCCTGATTCTCTATCAAAGAATAAAGAAATCAGGGGCTGCACCTGCCTTTCAGGCTCCCTCTCTGGCGAATTGGATCAAGGCTCAGATTGGTATCCTCATCCTGTGGAGTCCATGGATCCTCGTCTTTGTCAGGCAAGCCAGCCGAGTCTCTCAGGAATTTTGGATCCCGAAACCAACCTGGGACAGCATTGCTGAGACGCTTCGACTCTTATTGAATGCCTCTGCGCCAGGTCTGTCCAGCCAGGTCGTTATGATGTGGATCCTGTGCGTTGTGCTTTGTTTGGGGCTGGTGTATTACCGCAGTAAACTTTCAATCTTCCTGTTTCTGGCTGCCCTGTTCGCCGTCCCCTTCCTGGGCGAGCTGATCGTGAGCATCCGCCGGCCAATTTTTTCTGATCGAACCTTGATCTGGATCACGATACCGGCCTTCCTGCTGCTGGCGGCAGGTATCGTCCAACTAAGATTCCGCCTGCTTATGATCACCGTGCTGGCGATTTTGGCGACAAACTACCTGTTTTCCACCGTCGATTATTACAGGTTCTATCAAAAAGAGGATTGGTACAGCGCCGCCGGTTATGTCGCCCTTTTCGCTGAAAAGGATGATCTGGTCCTTTTCAACTCAAACTTTGTGATCATCCCATTCGACTATTATTTCAAAACCTACGAAGAACATTATTCCGTCCGGGTGGAGAAACGTGGAATTCCGCTGGATCTGTTCGATAGCGGCGTTCTGGAGCCCAGGATGACGGCTGAGGATATACCCGGGTTAATTTCATTGTTGAGCGCGCATAACCGAGTCTGGCTGGTGTACAGCCATGACTCGTACACCGATCCGTTGGGGCTGATCCCGCAAACGTTTGCATCCCGGAAGAAATTAATCCGGAGCCGCGAATTTTACGGGGGGCAGGTTCAATTATATGCAAATCCCTGAGCCCGATTAAGAAAAACCGTTAACCACGAACGACACGAAATACACGAACCCCACCCAGGCATTCGTAGCCTTTCATCTGTGGATGGCCAGGGCCTGTTTCCACATGCCCTGAACCCCGTGGAGAGGAATGCACGGGCTGCTAGATGGGGAGGTAGCGGGATTTCAATGGATGAAGGGCCGGGCGAGAGATTGCTTCACTCGCCAGGAGCGCTCGTTCGCAATGACATTGGCGAGCTCTTCTCCACCACCCCCCCCGGCATGGGGATGACGGGGCTTCATCGACGGATGCCGGGGCTTCTGGGTATTATTGAAGAGGCGGCATCCCATGCCGCCGGGGCTTGCTTCCACGGCCTTTGAACCCCCGGGCATCGGAATGCACGGGCTGCAGGAGGGGGCTGACAGGCTACTGGCCGCGGCGAGCGAGAGGCAGGTAAATGCGAAAGCCAACGTCCTGAATGGCGAAAACGCCGCCGCCGTAGGTGGCGGCGTACACGCGGGCCGGCTGCAGCGGGTCGATGGCCAGGGCGCGCACATCGGTGTTGGTCAGGCCGGTGTTGAGCGGCCTCCAGCTTGCGCCGCCGTCCATGCTTTTCAATATCCCGGTCAGCGTGCCGGCGTACAGGGTGGACGGCCGGGCCGGGTGGATGGCCAGGGCGCGCACATAGGTATTGTCCCACCCTGCAGTCACCTTGCTCCAGTGCCCGCCGCCGTTAATGCTTTTATACACCCCGCCATCCCCGCCGGCGTAGAGCGTGGCGGGCGCCGCCGGGTCAATCGCCAGGGTCTGCACATAGGCATAATCATCCAGACCGTCGTTGGCGGGCTGCCAATTCAGGCCGCGGTCTGTGGACTTGAAGACGCCGCCGCTGCCGGTCGCGGCATACAGGGTAGCGGGATTTTGCGGGTCAACCGCCAGAGCATCCACATCCAGGGCGGTCAGGCCGGCGCTGCGTTCTACCCAGACCTGGCCGCCATCCTCGCTCTTGTAAACGCCATCCAGCGTGCCGGCATAGAGCGTATCCGGGTCGAGCGGGTCGATGACCAGGGCGAGCAGGAGGGTATTGGTGATGCCCGTGCTGGCAGGAGCCCAGCTCCAGCCGCCGTCGAGGCTTTTAAACACGCCATCGGGCGTGGCCAGGTAGACATTTTCTGGCGTGAGAGGGTCGATCACCACGGTGCGGACATACCGGATGGATAGGCCGGTCTCGACGGCGCTCCAGCTCATGCCGTGCTGCGTGGTTTTGAACAGCCCGTCTTCGCTGCCGGCAAACAGGCTGGCCGGGGCCAGCGGGTTGACAGCCAGGGAAATCACCCGCGAGGCGGTCAGGCCGCGGTTGGCGGCAGTCCAGGAAGCGGCTCCATCTGTGCTGGCGAAGACGCCGCCGCCATCCGTGCCGGCGAACTGGCTGCCTGCGCCCAGCGCCAGCGCCCAGACATAGGTATTCGCCAGGCCGCTGCTGGCCTCGGCCCAGTCCATCCCCGCGTTGATGCTCTTGTAAACGCCGCCGCCGTGCGTCCCGGCGTACACCACGCCCGGAGCGGCCGGGTCGAGGGCCAGCGCCCAGACAAAATTATTATTAAAGGGGGAAGGGTTCGCCGGGTTCCACAACCCGCCGCCGTTGGTGGAGCTGTACACACCGCCGCCGTACAGTCCGGCGTACAGGGTATCCGGGGCAGCCGGGTCAATCGCCAGGGCGCGCACTGCGTTGGCGGGCAGGCCGGCGCTGGCGATATTCCAACTGTCGCCGCCGTCTTCGGTTTTGAACACGCCGGTGTAGGTGCCGGCGTAGAGCGTGTCCGGCGCTGCCGGGTTAATCGCCAGGGCGTGGATGCCGGTTACGGGCAGCCCGGCGCTGGCCGGGCTCCAGGATTGGCCGCCGTTGAGGCTTCTGTACACGGCGCTGCCCACGCCGGCGTAGAGGTTGGCCGGGGTCACGGGGTCCACCACCAGGGCGCTGATGTAGTTGCTTAGCGTTCCGGTCATACCGGTGCTGGCTTCGATCCAGCTACCGCCGCCGTTGATCGATTTGAAGACGCCGCCGCCCCACGAGCCGGCGTAGATTATCGTGGATGTTATCGGGTTTATCGCCAGGGTTTCAATCTCAACCGATGCCAGGCCGTCGTTGGCCGCGCTCCAGTGAGCGCCGCCGTCGATGCTCTTGAACACGCCGCTGCCCGCCGACCCGGCGTAGAGGGTGGCGGGCGCGTGCGGGTCAACCGCCAGGGCGTGGATGCTTCCGCCTTCAGGCCCGTGGCTCTTCCATATATTAAGCTCAAAATTTGCCTCTCCTGCGAAAACCGCGATCGGGCCGAGGGTATCGGAGCTGGCATCGGCTGCCACGATTTCGAGCTGGTAAAAATAAAGTTCGCCTTCGACAATCCCGCTGTCAACGAAGGCGTAATGCGCGCCGGTAAGGGCGTCGCCTTCGGCGGGGATGAAAGCAGAGATGCGCACAAAGCCGGCGGTTGACTGGAAACTGCGGCGCAGGTAAAAACCGTTTGTGTCGATTTCTTCCGCTGTCTCCCAGGCCACGGCGATCTGGCCCGGGCTGTAAACGGCTGTGAAATCAATCACAGCGGCTGTAAAATGGATCACAGCCGCTGGAAACACGGCCGGGCTGCGGGGTGATCAGGGAACATGCCAGGATGAATACGAAGACGACGGTGCGCATCCGGGAGAAATTGCCGATTGGATTCATGGGTCACCCCTCCGCCTGAATTTTTGGTTAAAACTGCCGGTGGTGCGACG
>CAVPJC010000011.1:0-47287 GCA_963705155.1 uncultured Chloroflexia bacterium
AAAGCAGCTTGACAATTCCGAAATAATCCCTTTCCCACCACAATAGTTTGTGGTAAAATCCACCCGCTCAGACGCCCCCATCGTCTAGGGGACCAGGACGCAGCCCTTTCAAGGCTAAAACCAGGGTTCGAATCCCTGTGGGGGCACCTGAAGTTCGCGTGTCGTATCGGTAAGATGCGACACGCTTTCTTTTAATTCTAGTGCATGATACGCTTACAGTGTAAGCACGCGCAGGTGAACATGTTACGCAAAGTTTTTCGTACTGGGAATAGTGTGGTGGTTTCGCTGCCTCGTGAAGCGCTGGATTACCTAAATATTCAAGAAGGGGCTGAGATTGAGGTTAACCTTGATCGTGGGAATCGCCAGGTTATCCTCAAGCCTGTGGAAATGCCCCTGGCCATTTCAGGCGTGGATGAAAATTTTGCCCACCAGGTGGCTGAATTTATCGAGCAGTATCGCCCCGCACTGAAAGAGCTGGCCAAATAGGCGATGAAGTATCTGACCGCAGAGCAGGTCTTATTTATCCACGCCCGCCTGATCGCAGAAACTGGCGATGAGCATGGTGTGCTTGACCTTGGCTTGCTTCAATCGGCTGTGGCGCGCCCGCAAGTTTTTTTGACGGGCAGGATCTTTATCCTGGGCTATTCTCGAAAGCGGCTGCTCTGTTGGAAAGCCTGATTGGTAATCATGCTTTTGTGGATGGCAACAAACGGACCGCTATCACAGCGGTCGGGTTGTTCTTGCGACCGAACGGCTATCGCATAACAGCCAGCAACCAAGAATTGGAGGTTTTCACACTTCAGTGCGCCAAGTACTTGGTATCCCTGGATCAGATGATGCTGTGGTTTAAAGGCCAATCAGAGAGTGTCGGTTGAATCTTTCCCGCTGGATGCGCTTGCGCCTGGCGGCGTTCGGGGTGCGACGGCAAGCGGCTCGATCCTGACGACCTTCATGATCGAGGGGAAAAAGACGCGCCAACACCTGAAATCCGAGCCGAAGGGACCCTCGGAGCGGGATGTGCAGATCTATGAGCTGCATAAGGCGGGGAAGACGGTGCGAGAATTGGGGGAGATGTTTGGGATATCAGAGTCAAGGGTGCGGGCAATTTACTGGGCAATGAAAAAGCAGCAAAGTAAATTGGCCTGAATTTATTTGGGTTAAATGACGTATGTGTAATCTACCTGCCCGTTTTGCTGTTCGCTCTTTTCATCATGGACTCTATACTGAGCAATAGTCTCAGCGGGCAAATTGCAGGTGCTGTCGGTGACAATGCGTATGGTCATAGCATACAATCCGACTTAGATTTTGAAGAACCTTACCCAGATAATGGCATCCAGAATAACCGTTTGCAGGCAAAAAAGGATACTGCCGACCAGGGCCAGCCGGTGCGCCCAGCGGGATTGGCGAGGCTCAACAGCCAGCAGGGCCCATAAAAGGCCCAGCGATGTGGCTGCTACTGTCCATAAGTCCAGCCTCACCAGCCACAACAAAACTGGGCTGGGCTGCTCTGCCGCCAGTAATGTCAGCGGCATCCACAGCGCAGAGGGAAGCAAAATGGCGGCATATAGGGCATTGAAAAGACCAAATCCAAACCGGCTGGCTACCCGTGCCGTATCCGGCGCCAATCGAAAGAGCAAAAAATAAGTGAAGGCAAAATAACCGCCGGCGCCCAAGAACATGCCAACCGTGTAGAAGGGGCGAAGCCCCTGGGGCACGCCACCCCATAACAGGCCGGGCGCGCCAGGCCGGGTCAGTGGGCCCAGCACATAACTCAAGAGTACAGCAATTCCCCCGACCAGGATGATGATCAGCAGTTGTTTTTTCTTGTTCATGGTTGATAACCCAATCAGGACTGCTGTCCCAGGCTTTGCAAGGCGGAGCGCTTTTTGCGATACTCAATGATGGGCAGGTCGCCCTGGATCAGGATCTCGCCGATCTTCAGCCCGCTGGCCTTGGGCTGTTGCGTGATGACCACGCGCCGGTCCTCGTGAGCAATGTGAACATTGCTTGGCATGGCCATCTGGGCAATCAGCTTGCCCAGCACGGGCAAGCGCATAAATTTCTGGTAGAAGCGCAGGTATAGCAAGGTATGCTCATCATCCACTGGAACAAAGGCCGCTAACACGCGTACATCCGGGCTGATGTAGTTTTGCCACAGGTTCGGGAAGATGAATTCTAGATGTTGGTTGGTAGGGGGTTTTGGCGAGAGATCACGCGAGCGGCGCGGCGGCGTTCCGTCATCCAGGCGGTTGAAAACGTAGGTGTAAAGCAGCTTGTCGCCTTTCCACTCTACCACTGGCCCATCCACCACAGTGCGGTTGCCCCGCCCAATCGTATTGCGATGAATGAAGGGGAGATGGACGACATCCAACTGGTTTTCAATGACGCGCGAATAATGCGCCTCCCACGGGTCATGCGCCGAGCCGTAGTAGAAGGAATCATCTAAGTTGTCGAAGAATTCTGGCGCAGGCTGCTCTTGAGTTGTTGAATCGCCCCACAAAAGCCAGATGAACCCATGCGCTTCGTATGTGGGGTAAGCGTTCAGCCGTATGGCGCCGGTAACGACGCCATTGCGCCCATTGGCAGGGATCAAGATGCATTTCCCTGAGGCATCAAACTCAAAGCCGTGGAACGGGCACTGGATATGTCCATCCTGAACCTTCCCTACGCTCAACGCCACGCCGCGGTGCGGACAGCGATCTACTGCCGCGCTGACTTTGCCGGTGTTATCCCGCCAAAAGACCATTTTTTCGCCCATCCGGGTAACCCCAATGGGGGCGGCACCGACTTCGTTTGACTCTAGTACGACATACCATTGATTACGAATCATCTTAATATCCTCTTTGTTATCCATGCCCGATAGGTAAAATGTATAGGAAGCCTCGCCTTATGCATGGGCTGCCTCCTGCTCTGCCGTCAGGCGGTCACGTCGGGCAGGAAGGACGACGCGCCGGTACACAAAAATGATCACCCAGGCCATCACCAGCGCGCTGAAGATGCCCGGCGCCCAACGTCCGACTTGCTGAATGAGAAAACCACCCAGCGTGGGGGCAATCACGCGCGTGATGGCCTCCAGCGAGCCAGCGATACCCAGAGTGCCGCCGATTTCATCTCGGCTAACCGATTTGCTGATGGCGCTTTGCAGAACCGTATTGAGCACACCGCCAGAGAGCGCCAACGGGAGAATCACAATCAGCAGCAGCCAGAGCCGGTCCGTGAAGGCCCAGGCAAACAGTGCACCAGCCATGACCCATAGTCCGGTCACGATGAGCCAATTCTCACGGAAACGCCGCGTCAGCATGCCGATTAACCCGGCCTGCGTGATCACCGAAATAAGCCCCACGTATGCCAAAACGTAGCCCGTAGTTTGCGAGGTCAGGCCAATGGATTGGGCATACAGTGAAAAAACGCCTTGAAAAGTGGCAAAAGCCAGCCCATAAAAAAAGCGGATGTGCAGCAAAGGCCCCACTTTAGGCCGGTTCAGCGTCTGAAACAGGGCATTAAGCGTGAACGGAGGGCGCTGATTCTGGGCCATCGCTAAACGCCGCTCTGCGGTGAGGCTTTCGGGTAGGAGGAAGAAGATGGCTACCAGGTTTGAGAATGACACAGCGGCGGCCACAAAAGCCGGCGTGCTGTACCCCCATTGGCTGAGCGCCCCGCCCGCCGCCGGCCCAATGATAAAACCCAGCCCAAAGGCTGCGCCGATCAGCCCCAGGCCTTTGGCGCGGTTTTGTTCATCGGTCACATCCGCAATATAGGCCTGGGCCACCGTAATATTACCGCCGGTCAAACCGGCGATAATTCTACTGAGAAAGAGCACCCCCAGGATCACTGCATTGACAGCCTGGGGCGCCACCCATGCAGCCAGAAGCTGTCCCAGCGGGGCGGCAAAACCCAACAGCAGGAAACCCACAAAGGTGCCAGCTACAGAAATGAGCAGCACAGGACGGCGGCCCAGGCGATCTGACAGGCGGCCCAACAGAGGCGCGCTAAGCAACTGCGCAGCCGCGTAAGAAGCCACCAGCAACCCTACAAGCACTGGCGTAGCGCCATAGGAATCAGCATAGTAGGGTAACAGGGGCAGGATCAGACCAAAGCCCAGCAGATCCACAAAAACGATGACGAAAATAGTTAGCAAGCGAGAGTTTTTCATTATTTTTTTGCAACCCCTTCAACCTTAAGCGCGCCGCCCATACCAGAAGCGCTTCCAGTCCCCGCCGCTGGTCTGGAGCGCGATGAGGGTATACAGCGCGCCGGCCCAGAAGCCCAAAACCATCATCAGGATCACCCAGATAACCGAAGGAAACAGCGCCTTTTCACGGAAGACGATCCAACAGGAGAAGAGTGCAAAACCCACGTACAGGTCTACCAGCGAGACAATGCCCCAGGGCATGGCCAGTAGCTTGGCTCCCTCAGCCGCGAAATCTCCCACTGTGAAGCCGTAAATCAGGATGCCCGTCATGGCTAGCAGGCCGGCCAGAGCAATCAGTTTAGCAATTTTCATGGTTATACCCTCTCTTTATTGTTTTGATGCTGCAACCACGGCAAACCCAAGCGCGCCTGGGCCAATATGCGCTCCAATCACCGGGGTGATATCTTCGGTGAGGATATCGCCTTGTGGGAGCAAGCCCGCCCCCATAGCACGCAGTTCAGCGAGGCGTTCAAGCTGCGCGTGCGTATGCACAATTGCGGCGCGTTCCAACGCGCCAACAGCGGCCAGCATCTCTACCACGCGTTTCATGGCGCGCTCTCGTGTGCGCACACGCTCGGTGCCGGGTTTGCCATTGTGCATCGTTAGGATGGGCTTGATCTGCAGCAGGGAGGCAAGGCCGGCCAGGTATTTGTTCATCCGCCCGCTGCGCTGGAGGAATTCTAGCGTATCCAGGGCGGCAAAGACATGACTGCGTTGAACCTGATCCGTTAGAGCAGCCAGGATTTCCTTCACCGAACTGCCTGCAGCCGCCATCTTCGCCGCCGTCTCCACCAGGAAACCGGTTCCCAGGCTCAACTGCTGCGAATCGAACACCTTAACCAGCGCCGGTGTTGTTTCTTGTGCGGCTGAGCGCGCCACATCAACTGTACCACTCAAAGTTGCTGAAATATGAATGGATAAAATCTCGCTGGCGCCTTCATCGGCCAGCGCCTGATAGATGGCATGGAATTTTTGCGGCGATGGCACGGCGGTGGGGGGATGGGTTGAGAATGAGGGCAACCGCGTGTAAAATTCATCGCGTTTCATGTCAATGCCATCTAAAAAGCCCTGGTTGCCCACGTTAATATAGAGCGGTACAACCGAGATGCCATAGCGAGCAATGATCTCGGCAGGTAAATCACAAGTGCTGTCGGTAACAATTCGAACTGTCATAGTGCAACCTGCTAGATATTACAACCTGGGGATCAACACCGG
Source organism: uncultured Chloroflexia bacterium (assembly GCA_963705155.1). Lineage (GTDB taxonomy): Bacteria > Chloroflexota > Anaerolineae > Anaerolineales > UBA4823 > CAVPJC01. The sequence continues at coordinate 5,408 of CAVPJC010000011.1, forward strand.
CGTTGTCTTTTTGTAAGCTTCATAATTTTCCTGCCCGCCCCATTTCTGATCGGCCTTCTTTTCAAGCAGTGGGATGCCGCTGACGCGGGTGAGCAGCAGGGTGACAAAGATCGGGGAAATCAGGGCCACCCACTGCCAACCTTGCAGAACAGGCAGGGTGATGATCATGACGCCAATCCACAAGACAATCTCTCCAAAGTAGTTGGGGTGACGCGAGCGAGACCACAACCCGGTTTGGATGAACTTGCCTTTGTTATTGGGATCAGTATTGAAGCGGCTTTTTTGATAATCCGCCACCGCCTCCATCGTAAATCCGAAAACCCACACCAGGAAGCCAACCAGGGCAAACAGATCCAGCTCTTTACGGTTCGTGGTGGTGATCGTGACCAACGCAGCAGCCATGGTGAAGGTGATCCACAAGCCCTGGATGGTCCAAACGTTCAAAAAGCGGATAAAAGACGGCTTGATCTCATCGAAGCGGTCATCCTTGCCCGCCTTTTTTATGCGGCCAAACAGGAACGTACCCAGGCGGGCTGCCCAGATCACAACCAGCACCCACACCAGGATGGCTCTGCCATCCTGGTTGGCGCTTAAAAGCAGGGCCAGCGTGCTAAGAGTGATATACGTGAGGCTGCCGGTCAGATCGAAGAACTTCTCAGTCTGGCCCACGTAAGCCGGGATAAAGACCAGCCATTGTATGAGAAAAGCCAGGCCAACGATCAGGGCAAAAACCGGGATACCGGCAACCCGGCTGCTGCCCTGGCTGCCCGCAAGCGCCGCCAAGAGGCCGATCAAGATCAACACCGAAAAAACGATGAGCGCCTTATAATCCATTGTTTTCATAGGGTTCCATTGTCCTTTCACTGGGGGTTATTTTTGGCGGCGAAGCCGCCAAAAATAACCCCAAAAACCTTTCGCTATACCGGCGCCAGTGTCTTGGTCCAGATCAGCCAGCACAGCACGGTTTTAGCCGACAGGCTCAGGATGATATAGACGCGCTCCCCTGGTCATTTCTGTGAACGAAAAATCAACTGCTTTTCTTGTGAATTTGGGTGGCCAGCATTTCTGCCAACCCAATCGCGCCAACGCCGCACAACAGGTGCAGAACCTGCGCAATCCAGTTGTTGGCTCCAGGGAAATCTTCTCCTACGCCAGACCCCAAATTGGAAGCCCCAGGCCCCAGACGGCGGCGACAAGCACCAGCTTAGGTGAAACTTCGGCGCGATAAGCCTGGTAGGCCAGCGCAAACAGAGCCAGCGTCAGAAGAGAGCCAAGCACAATATGGCTAATGACAAGCGTTTCGGCATTCCCTATCCAAAAAACGATCCCTGAGATCAATTGAATTGTTCCGGCAATCCGGAGAACGTTTTGCAAAATTGAAGTGGTCTTCATGGAATCTTCTCCTGCTTTTTGTTTATTTCAATTGCCAGGGCCAGGATTTCCTGGCTGCTGGGAATATCACTCATGCTGTGCCCGTAGTGGACAAAACGCGTCACGCAGCGCGCGCCATGCGCCGGTGGCCCATAAAGCCCAGATCACCAGCAGGGGCTGGAAAAACAGGCGAATGAAACGGGCCTGGTCAGTATTCAACCCAAAGGCATCAATCCGGTTGACGTACTGCGAGATATTACCGGGGAAGATGATCACAAAGAATGCCGCCGTAGCCAGGCCCACCAGCGCGCTGCTGCCTGGACAGCAATACCAAGCCAAGCCCCAGCGCGATTTCCGCAATGCCTGATAAGACCACCACCAGGTTGCCATCCAGCGGCACCCACGGCGGAACCTGAGTCAGGAACTCCACACGCGCAAAGGTGAGATGATTTACCCCAGTAAAGATCAGGAATGCACCTAGCAAAATCCGGAAGATTAACTGTAAATGCGACTTTTTCATGATTCCTCAATTTTTTCTGCCAGCAATCGGAACGCCTGAGCAACCTGCTGCTTTTCCTCGCCGGTCAGTCTGGCGCCGAAACGTTGGATCCACTCGTCGCGCACCGCTATGCTTTCGGCCACCAGTAGCCGGCCGGGCTCGGTCAGATAAACGCGCCGCACCCGGCGGTCGGCAGGATCGTCCAGGCGCTCCACCCATCCCTGCCGCACCATCCGCTCTATCAACTGGCTGGCGCCCGCCGGTGAAAGAGAAAGCGTATGGGTGAAGGCCAGCACCTCACATGGTCCACGATAGTACACCTGATACAGCACGTTGATCTGAGCCATTGAGATGCCCTTGCGGTGAACGTAGCCCATTAAGTCTCGGAGCGAGACCCGCATCAAAAGCGCCATTCCGTCGAGCAGGCTGCGTGAAAACTCTTCTGTTTCCATATCTACTTATTCCACCATGTTCTTTGCATTGACAAGCCAATGCAACGGGATTATAGTTAATGATAGTGAATAATATATACATATGAATTATATCCGATGGGAGAAAATATGGGTAGGTTGGATGGTAAAGTAGCAGTAATTACAGGTAGCACACGAGGCATTGGCCTGGGGATTGCAGAAGCGTATGCCCTAGAAGGGGCAAAGCTGGTGGTTTCCTCCCGCTCGCAGGCTGCCGTGGATAAGGCAGTGAAGCATCTACGGGAGGCAGGCAGCAAGGCGGCTGGCCTGGCCTGTGATGTATCGCAACAGGAGCAGGTACTGGCGCTGGCAAATTTCGCCATGCAAAACTTTGGCAAGGTGGATATTTGGTTCAACAACGCCGGGCTGGAGACAGCCTATGGTCCGACGATGAGCTATTCCGTCGGAGGATTTTACCCGGGTCGTACAAACCAATATCATGGGGGTCTATTACGGTTCGCACGCCGCCTTGCAGCTCTTCCTGCCCCAGCGCTCAGGCAAATTGCTCAACATGGTGGGAAGGGGCTATAAAGGCCCGGTGCCCTATCAGAACGCCTACGGGGCCTCCAAAGCCTGGGTGCTTTCCTTCACCAAATCGCTGGCACAGGAATACGCCGACAGCGGGGTCGGCATCTTCAATTTCAACCCCGGGTTAGTTATCACCGATATGCTAACCCAGATCGATGTGATCGAAGGCCACGAACACCGGTTGAAGATCTTTCCGGCCGTGGTGCGGATGCTTGGCCGCAAGCCTGATTACCCCGCTCGTAAAGCCGTCTGGGCGGCTTCGTCTGCCACAGATGGCAAGACCGGCCTGTTGATCAACAGTTCTTCATTACGCGGGGTGTTGGAAGGGGTGATAAAAGAAGGGGTGCGCCTGGTGACCCGCCGCCCTGCGGATATACCAGAGATTCACATGCGCAGTGTACCGCCGGTCGGATGAGGAAAACTAAAATGAAAAAAAACATCCAACGTGTTGTTCTGGGGTTGGGCGCCCTGGTTGTTCTGGCGCTGGTCGGATTCTTCGTTTGGGCAGAAACGCCTTCCCGACCCCGTTCAGAGGCCCTGGCGGCGCTGCAATCGGACAGCGCCGTGCAGGTTGTGGAGCATGGCAACTATATTTCTTTCGAGCCAATCGGGCAACAATCATCCACGGCCTTCCTCTTTTATCCCGGTGGGCATGTGGATTTTCGCGCCTACTCGCCGATCCTTCGCCGAATTGCCGAACATGGCTACCTGGTTGTCCTTGTACGCGTCAAGCTCAACCTGGCTTTTTTTGATATTAATGCGGGCGCACCGGCCTTCAGAGATTTTCCTCAGGTTACCACCTGGGTTACAGGAGGTCATTCCCTGGGCGGAGTGGCCTCTGCCTATTTTGCCGCTGCTCACCCCGAAATCAAGGGGATCGTTTTCTGGGCTTCCTACCCGGCAGATGACCGGCTCAAAGAGACGGGAATCAAGATGCTGTCCATCTACGGCACAGAAGATGGCGGGTTGGATCATGGCGCGAAAATCGAGCAATATAAAACCTATGAACCGGCAGATACCCAATTCGTGGTCATCCAGGGCGGTAATCATGCCCAGTTTGCTGATTATGGCTCTCAGCCAGGCGATAACCCGGCTACCATTTCGCCTGAAAGCCAATGGCTACAAGTGACAGAAGCCACTGTCCAATTTCTTGCCTCGTTCGAACCATAGGCGGTTCAGGCGCTGGTCATCTTTGGCGCGAATCGTTTCAGTTCGGGCAATCGTGAGCCACCCTTTCGCGTCTAAGACACGTTAACGTACGGTTCCCCCGTGGGGGCACCTGGAAAATTGTGTGTCTTGTTTGTAAGTGTAGAACATGACACCTCCCTAAATTAATCTAGGGAGTACAAGGGGCCTGAAAGCGAGCCACAGCGAGCTAAGGGCCAAACGCAAACGGTAAAGCGGAACTGCTATAGAGCGGTTCCGCTTTCCGGTTCTATGACACCACGCTCGGAGCAGGCGGGTTCGCAAGATGTCGAAGTCAGGGTCCAACAGAGAAAACAGGAAAGCCTGAACCAAGGCGGCAATCGCCAAGAGTTTTTCTCGGCGGTCCCATTTCAACAGGCGCGGGCTTTCAAAGGCCAATTCGGATTTGCTATATCGGATAGAGACTTCGACCTGCCAGCGGCGGTTGTAGGCCAAGACAATCCGCCAAGCATCTGCCACCGTCTGAATGGGTTCGTTGGTAATCAGATACCAAGGCGTACGCCCTTTACCTGGCCGAGAGACGACCAGGGTCAGGGGGACATCCGGGTAGTCGGGCACGCACACCGGTACATAGACGATCCCGGTCTTGCGCTCACAACGGCGGACGGCATCATAGATCAAACGATGGTCAAAAGAGCGCTTGCCCCGGGTACATTGCCAGGCTTTGAGCAAGCGTCCATCTGCGGTGAGCAAATTGTAGCCTTTTTGCCAGCGCACAATGAAGCGCACTTGGTAGAGCAGCGCAAATCCCAGCCAGGGCGCCCCCGCAAAGCCGCGATCCCAGATATGGATCACCATCCGTCCCCAGCGTTTGGCTACCTGTTGGAGTACCTGGTGTTCTTCTTGACGCTTGGTGGTTTGCGCTTCGCCACGGGTCGTCCAATAGCGGAGATGGGCCAGAGCTGGGACCCCCCGCATCCCCGTTACGAGCATTTGAAGCCAATTGAAACCAGGTACAAAGATTGGACGTCCCCCAGGCGGGTTGTAATAGCCCGGCTTGATCCGCTTCAAGCGGCGGGCTTTGCTGGAGCGCACGGCACACAAGCGTTCCGGCTTCAAGCTTTCAGACTTCTCGATGACACTCTCATCCCAAATCACATATACATCATCCTGAGGGTTCAGGCGCTGCTCGACGGCTTGATCGGCCTGCTGCCACAGATAGTCGCTGATCGCTTGCGCTTCCCAGCCCGGATGACGCAGCAAGTTGTGGATACGTTTCGTTCCAGCCGGGGCGTGCTCGCCATCCAACAAATGGCCCCCTAACTCACTCAAAAGCAAACCATGGTTACGATGCCGGTGCATCACAATCACAATCATCAAGTGAAGCAGAGTTTGCACCAGCCGCCGGTCGAGTTTCGTGTACAACTTCTCCAGCAGCGGTCGCCCAAAGCGGTAGCACAAATCGGCCAGCGCTTCCGATTGCTGACATCCATCTTGACCTTTATCCGAATGAGGCGTATGCTTTTCCATATGAAGACCTCCTGTTTTTGTTTTTTCTTGGCAGAATAAACATACCAGAAGGTCTTCTTTTTTTCTATCCCCTTAAAACAACACCTCCCGAATATTAATTCCGGGAGGTGTCATGTTTACCGTCTCAACGACCGATTAAGGTTTTTCATGGATCGCCTATGGTATGATAAATATAATGGCAGGCTCTTATGACTGACGTCTCGCAATTCAAAAGGACTTTACAGAGAATCTCCCAATTTAATGGACTGGCAAATGAAGCCCAACAGGCGCTTGCTTCGTCTGCTGTCTACCGCCATTTTAGTGGCGGGCAAGTGATTTACCTGGAAGGTGAGCCGGCTGAATCGGTATATATTCTCGAAATCAGGCTGGATCAAAGCCACGCGTATGTACTCGCGATGGCCGCGAGCAGGCCATGATGTTCCTGCGCCCCACCGAAGTGTTTGGTGACATCGCCGTGCTAACTGGCGTTCCTTATCCAGGCACCGTGACTGCACTTGAAGATGTAGCAGTGTGGGTTATCCCTGCGCACACCATCCTCGACCTCATCCAGCGCCATCCCACGTTTGCACTGTCTGTCATCCATCATCTAGGCGAGCGTGTGCTTCACTATATCAACCTGGTCGAAGATCTTTCTCTGCGTAGTGTGGAGTCTCGGCTGGCGCACACCCTGTTGCATTATGCAGAACTTCGCGATGGGCAACTGATTGTTCCCCGCCGCGATTGGACAACTTTCGACCAGATGGCTGTGCGCCTGGGAACGGTGCGCGATGTGCTCAGCCGGGCGCTGAAAACACTTGAAACGGAGAAGCTCCTCACGGTGGAGAAGCAGAGCATTATCCTGCTCGACCCGAAGAGCCTGGCAGAACGCGCCGATCGGTGATACAAAATCCCCCGGTAAAAAATTTAACGTGGATGTCGCCAGCGCGGCAGTAAAAACGGCGTTCGTTGCCTGTATTCCAGGTACGCATCGCCAAACCGCTCAGCCAGTTCGAGCGTCTCGTGAACGTAGATATATGTGAGCAATCCGCAGAATACGATCACGATCAGGATGATCACCACACCCGATCCTATCCAAACACCAATTCCAAGATAGAACAGCAGCGCTCCCAGCGTCATCGGGTTGCGTGAATAAGCATACGGCCCCTGTGTTACCAATTCTCGTGTGGCAACCTTCGGCGCAGGCGTGCCTTTGCCAGTATCATACTGGACGCGCACTGACCACACCACCAGGGCTAACCCTGCCACAATCAAAGCAGGCCCGAAGGTCTGATTCAACCAGCCAAGATTAAAATCTCCCCCAGCCTGCGCAAGCCCATCCAAGCCATACTGCGAAAACCGCCATCAACAGAAGACCTAAAAAGAAAAGGGCGATCACCCTGCGCCTGAGATTCTCGGGGTGTTCCTTGGGTTGTGTCATATCAGGAGGCTTGCTCTTTTCTTGTGACCGCCTGGTGAAGAATTTCGAGAAATTCACCCAGCGGGACGCGATGGATACGCGCCGCCCATTCCACCGTGAGCGCCTGTGCAAGGAACATCCGCAAGGAATATCGTCCCACCCGTTTGACGCCGAAAACCTCCATCACTTCAGCAATATCGCCATATTCCAACAAAATGTCTGAAATACGAGTGTCTTTTGTGATTTGCACGTTGTAATTCTCCTCGATTCCCTAACAACATAACAGCTCCGGTTATGTCAAGCATACCCCCGGAGAGAGTTTTGTGATACGACTTTTGTCGTTTACAACCTTGATAAAAGACTCTATACTGAAAACAGTAACCTATCCATAAGGTACAGCCAAGAAGAGGACTGAATGAAAACGAGCCTTAATAAAATTGCATCTATTCTGGCCTTCATCATCGGGGTGATGGCGATCTTCGCTGGTGGGCAGGCCTTGCTGGGGAAAGATCCTGGTTACTACGTTATTAACTGGCTTTTGCTCTATAACTACACAATTGGCATTTTGACGGTTTTTGTCACGGCGATCCTCATCTGGAACAATGGCAGGTTAGCTTTACCGGCAGCCATTGGAACTTTCAGCCTGCATACCCTGGTGATGCTTGTTCTGCAAACAGCGTATCGCAGCGTTGTTGCACCTGATAGTGTCATTGCAATGACCATCCGGTGGGTGGCCTGGGCAATCATTCTAGGGTTGATGTTCCTACAGCGACGCAAACACCAGGCAGCGTAGACCTTGAACGCGATCCAGACAAGTTGGATGGCAATTGAAGAAAGCCCATGCAAAATCCCCCTTCCATCCCCGATGAGAGCTTGCGGACAGCTGTTTTAGCTAAATTAGCGGCTGATCAGCGGACCGCCAGCGCTGAGCTGCGCGTGGGCGTGCTGAATGGTATTGCTCACCTGGCAGGCAGGGTTGGTACGTTGGTGGAACGCGCCGCGGCAGAAGAAATAATACAACGCGTGGACGGCGTGCGCGGGGTGGTGAACCGTATCGAAGCTCCTGGAGCGCCCAGCCCGGCGCGGACAGTCAATCTAGATTTAGGTGATCAAAAATATCCTATCCCAGATGAAGAGGTGTGAGTAAATGACCAAGTTACTGAGCAAGTGGTTTCGTAAATTTCACCGCTGGATCGCGGTTCCGACCGCCTTACTGATTCCTGTAGCGGTGATCATCAAGCTGGTTGGAAGCCCTGAGGTTATCGCCGCCTGGGAGAAGCTGGACAAAGTCCCGTCCATCCTGATGTTGGTGATGGCGATCAGTGGGGCGTACTTATTCCTGTTGCCTTATATCGTCAAGGGACAACGCAAGAAGAAAGCGGTTGTCTCTCAGCCAGCCAACAACGCGTTACAGCAGGATTAAACTAAAAGGAAGGATAAAATGAAGAATAACCATAAATTAGGAGCTGTATTAGCAGTGGTTGGTATTTTGACCAGCCTGCTCATTTTTTACCTATTGGCCGCTCAATACAATCTCGTCATTGATTCCAAAGTGGTGGATGGCCGGATCGACGAGGCAACTTCAGTCAGAATCACCTATGCTGTGCTCGGGTGGATCGGCATTGCCGCCGGGGCGCTGTGGGCAGCGGTCTTGTATGGCTTTTCTCAAAAAGAAATATGGGCCTGGTTCTGGGGTGCAGTCGCCGGGACCATCCAACTGCTGGTGGGATTCTTCCCGATGATCCCGGCCATGGATAGTCACTTGCCCACACCCACGATCGTCGTTTTTATCCTGGCCGCCATCTTATGGTTTGGCATGCTCTTCATCGGCGGCATTGACAAAAAGATCATTGGCCTGACCTTCGTTGCTGGATTGGCCTACGTCCTGACCTTCATTGATGGCGTGGCCCCCATCGCCAAGTACACCACCTCGCACGACGATCCTTTCTGGAATGGCATGTATGTCATGTCGCAGCAGGTCAGTTGGTGGGGGGCGGCTGCCTGGGCTATCTTCATCTTCGCCGTATTGAAGAAAAAATCGTGGGCTATTCCGGTGGGCATCTTCGCAGGAGTCATGTCCATGTTGGCCGGATACCCGCTGGGACTCCACAACGCGCTGATCGAGGTACATCGCTTTTCCATGTTCCTGCCCGCTCCGCTCCTCAGCACGGGTCTAATGATCTACCTGCTGCTGCCTGGCACGCGAAAAATGCTTGAAACATGGAACATCTCGGGGGTTTGAACCGGTTGAGGCACCTCCCATGAAATTCATCCAATCGCGTTTCAACTACCTGTTCGGCTCAACCAAGGGCTTGATATTGGTGGCGATTGCCATGATCGCCATGGTCACCGCTGTCTGGGGGATGCTCTCCGGCCCAATGGCCGAATTGGGCGTGCGTGAAGTGGTGGTCAGGCTGTTGGGTATGGATATGGCGCAGGCCGACCGCGAGGGGCGCATCATCATCCTGTACCATTCTATTGCTATGGCTGTGGTTGCCATCGAAACCTACATGATCACCAGCCTGCTGAAGATCAAGCCCTTCTTCAAGACGGCCATCAACGTTCTCATCACGGTTGGTTACATCGTGACGATGATCTTCGGCCTGGGTTTTGCTTACTTTGGCCATAACTGGGCTTTCCACGGATTGTATATCGCCGGTCTGTCGCTGATTTTCTTCGCCGGCGTGCTGATGGTAGTTGCTCTCTGGCCCTGGGACCCGGCCTACCGCAACACCGACAAGGCTTATGCGCATCTCGGCAGACTGGACCTCGAGCGAGCGGCCTTCTTCGTTACCGCTCTAACGACGGTCATTTCGGCGCTGTTCGGTGCAGTGCCTGGCTCGATGTTTGGCAACGGGTTCGAAGCGTTCCTCGCCGAAAACATCATCCGCCTCCCTGATAAAAGCACGCTGGAGTATTCGGTCATCGGTCACCTGCATATCATGCTGGCGCTGATTTGCATCATGATCACGCTCATCGTTGGCCGCTGGCTTAACTTCAAGGGCATCTTGCACAAGATTGCCATGCCGCTGATGATTTTGGGCGCCATCGTGCTCAACCTGGGCGTGTGGGGCGTGGTTACCCCGCTTGAGCCGGTTGCGCATATGATCATCTACGTTGGGGCTACGCCCTCTATGCTGGCGGCGCTCTTCTTGCTCATTTGGAGCTGGGCCAAGCTGATGCAAGATGGCACTGCGCATCTCCAGAAGCCCAACTTTGGACAGAAGATCAGCGCCCTGCTGCACGACCCGCTCAAGTTTGGCCCAACCTGGCAAATGCTCTTCATGAACTTCACCACCTCCGGAATCGGCATCTTCATGGCTGTCAAACTGGATGAGATATTCCGCGTCTGGCCGGCACGCGAGGAGCGTATTGAGCTGACCGGCCACTGGCATGTTCTTTCAGCCATTGTTGCCACCATCATCCTGATGTACTATGGCGATATGATCGGCCTGAAAGGCAAAGTCCGCCAGTTGTATGGCTGGAGCCTGATCGCACTGTCGGATATCGCTTTTGCTGCTGTCACGGTCTTTGAGATGAAACGCCTCTTTATCAGCGAAGCAGAACAGCAGCCATTGGTCAATGTGCTGATGTACACCATGGAATTTGGCCTGGCCATGCTGCTGTTGTTACTGGCGATTGTGATGGTCTGGCGTCTGGTAGATCTGTTCAAGTCAAAGGGGCGGTGGACAGAAGAATTGAGCCACGAACTTTCGCAGGAGGTGGCGAAGTGAGTCGCATCCTCCCCATTTTCCTGTTGGCTGTGTTCCTGTCTGCGTGTGCTCCCGTAGATTTGAATGCACCCCTTCCCATCTTCGACACGGGTGTAGACTCGGACGCCTGGACGCAGATCCCGGCAGGCGATTTCTACTTTGGTCAGCATGACGATATCGAAACCACAGGTGTTTACGAGATCATGCTCACCGACGTTACCACGGCGCAGTACGCGGCCTTCCTCAACCAGGCACTGACAGACGGCTATGTGAAAGTGGATGATGAGCAGATCGTCGGCTACTATCCCGGCGACGGGTTTCACGGCGTGAAGCACGAAGAGCCCATCGAGGCTGGCGATTGGATCTTCATCCCATTGAACGATCCATCCCAGCGCATCCGGTTTGATGGTACCACCTTCACCGTCCAGCCAGGATATGAGAACCACCCCATGACGATGGTGAGCTGGTTTGGAGCCTGGGGCTACTGCGGATATAACGATTGGCGGCTGCCGACTGAAGTGGAATGGGAAAAAGCTGGACGAGGTACGGATGCGCGGCCTTTACCGTGGGGTGATGACATCCTGCGCACAAACGCGAATTTCTATGCCAGCCGAGATCCGTTCGAGGATATGAGCTCCTTCGGATCACGCACTACCCCCGTCGGCTTCTACAATGGCAGAACCTATGATGGCTATGTTACGCTCGATTCCGCCTCACCCTACGGCTTATACGACATGGCGGGTAATGTTTGGCAGTGGACCGGCAACGTTTACGAAGGGATGCATTACCGCTTTATGCGCGGCGGATCGAAGGACACCTATGATATGGACTTGAGATTGTGGGTGCGCAATAATGCCACGCCTACTTATTTCAGCCCGGGCGTAGGGTTCCGCTGCGCCCGTGATAAGTAATTTTCCCAAAAGGCAGGATGCGGTAAACCCGCCCACCTTTTTATCTTGTAAGAGCAAAAGCATGAACACTGTACTTGCCAAAATCCGCTTCTATTGGCCGCTCATTAAAAGCCTGCAAACCGGCCTGCTCGTATCTACCGGCCTGGCAGGTTATATGAGCGCCCGCTGCCCCATCTTCAACCTGCCCACCATGGCCGGGTTGTTGGTCAGCCTGGTGGCTTCCATCAGCGGCAGTACCATTCTCAACATGTGGTGGGATCGCGATATTGACGCTAAAATGGATCGCACAAAAAAACGACCACTGGCATCTGGCAATATTAACCCTACTGCGGCCTTGCGTGTGGGGCTGGCGCTCTGTGTGCTGGGTGTGGGTTTGGCGGTAGCTTTGGATACCCTGTATGGCCTGGTTATCTTTGCAGGGTTGTTCTTTGATGTAGTTGTTTATACCATTTGGCTCAAGCGGCGCACCTGTTGGAGCATCGTCTGGGGCGGCATTTCGGGCGGCATGCCCATCCTGGCCGGGCGGGTTCTGGGTGTGGGTGGTCTGGATTGGGTCGGGGTATTAATTTCTCTTGGCATCCTGCTCTGGATCCCGACCCATATCATGACTTTTAGCATGCGGTATTTTGATGATTACCAGGCAGCAGGCGTGCCTACATTCCCATCTACCTATGGGTTTGGCTTTACCCGGGCAACGATTGCGCTATCGAGCATCCTGGCCGCGCTTGCCATGGGCTTCGCAGCCTGGGGCATCGGCATGGAATGGGGCTTTTTGCGATTGCTGGGGGTGCTATCGGTTGGTCTGTTCGTCCTGGCGATCAGCATGATCTTCCGCCCTTCAGAGCGTATCAACTTTGGATTGTTTAAATATGCTTCGGTCTATATGCTTTCCTCCATGCTATTGATGATGCTCTAGCGGATGGATAAACATCATGAAAATATCTATTCTTGACCGGATTCTATTGCTCATCACTGGCCTGCTTGCCGCTTACCAGGTGGCCATTGGTATTGATGGCTTCGCCACACTTCCCATCATCGCCTACACCATTGCTTTTGGCGTGCTCCTGATTGCGGGACTGCTGCTGATGATCCTCGGCTTTGAAGTGCTGGATTCGGCCATCGTGATCGTTGTCTCGACGATTATTCCACTTTCATTGTCCCTTGGCCTGGTGTGGCAACATCTCCCCGCTTTCCGCAGTGCCTACCTGATCTTTGCAATGATAGGGTTCCTGGCGATTGCCATCACTCGCGCGATCGCCATGCCGAGCAAATTACCAACGATGGTTCTGGCCCTGGTGCATGGTGTGGCAGGAATGACGATCTTCTTACTGCCATTATTGCTTGCACTGCAGGGCGCGACGGGCGCGGCTTTCTCTCTCGTTGGTGTGGGCGGAGCGCTGATTGGCGTCGGCGGTCTCTTGTTCTCATTCCTGAAGGCGGGTAAGCCTGTCCTTTCAAGAGAGACGATCCTGAAAATCTTACCAGGGTTGTTACTGCTCATGACGATTTGCTTTGTGGCAGGATTCGCGTTTGGGTAACTGACAATTCAGAAAATCAACCGATTTCTGACCGAGTTCTGAAAGGAGAAAGAATGGCCAAGAATAGTTTCCTCGCAAAGTTCCTCCGTTTTATGGGTATCGTGTTGATGGGGCTGACGGCCGGGTTTACCCTGCTGGGCGGCGCCGGCACGAGCTGCGCTGCGCTCTTCCCTACCAACTGGGATAGTATGACGCCACTAGTACCATTCCAGTGGCTGTATATTTTGTTCGTGCTGGTGGGTATCGCCCTCGGCATCCTGGGCATCCGCGCCACGATCTTGCTCGTAAAGGGGACAGAGAAATCCTATCGCCAGGCATTGCTTGTGTTGATTTCCGGCGTGGTAATCGGTGCCATCCACATCTTCGCCTCGCGGGCGCTACGTGGCAGCTCCATGCCTGTAGATGCTGTGGTGTACACAACCGTCCTGACGTTGATCATCTTCCTGCTGTTCCGCATCCCTTCCATCTGGCAGGGCGTGAATTTTGCAGGAAGTGACGCTAAATCTAACAGGCCTGCCAGCGGCGCGGCGGCTATCATACTCGGCCTGTTGGCGCTTACCATTCAATATACGATGGGATCTACGCATACCTGGAATAACGTCAATTATGCAGATGCGTTCAACCTTTCGATGACCGGCCTGGGGTGTGTGTGTCTGCTATTTGGATGCGCACTACTGGTGAAATCGTGCAATGAAAAAATAAAGCTGCCCCACCACCGTGGGGCAGCTAGACGGGTTTATCCCGAACCGAAACCTCTTCCGGTGGAGCAGTTTATTGCCATGCCGCGCTTTGAATAGCGCCAAATACTGGCAGCACTGCCCGGCAAATTAGTAAGGTGACGGTCGGGATGAATGCTTTAAAACCCGAGTTAAAACAATACGACCGAGCGCTTTTACCCTGAGCGTCCCGGTCGTATTACGCGTCACAAAGTATTGTATTCGTTATCGTGCGAGTGTGCCACCCACAAATCTGGAGTTGACAGATGATTGAAATGACCGTAAATTAACCCCCGATGATTGGCATGAAAATCCGGGGCAAAAGATTCCTGTAAATCCAGATAAACTGTAGCAGCGATAGGTTTCCAGCTCCGTCCCTTGCTGTGACAAAGATTTGATTCCAACCATAATTCAAAGATCGGGTATCTAAATCCCACTGATAAGGGCTATTGTCAACTATGCCAATATCTACGTATCTGTTCATGGGTGCGTCCCAACGGAAAAAGCGCACCTGTTGCATGGAATGATTATCGGCTGCATTTGCTTCCAACTGCACCAATTGGTCATAAACCTCGTAGATCTCCCCATTTCCCACTGGTGAAATCCAGTTGATCGTTGGAATGATCGGATCAATAGTTATCTGAACGGTTGTTAATTCCGAGTCATTGGCGCCATCGTTTGCCACGTAGGCAAAGAGGTCGGTATCTACCTGGGTAAAACTTTGAGTCGGTGTATAAACGAATGCACCATTTATTTCTAAATCGAGCATCCCTTTTTGTGGGTCACTCATTTTGGCTGCAACCAAAGGGTCATTATTTGCATCTGTGTCGTTGCTCAACACACCTGGAAAACTGATTATTAAAGGTTGATCCGGCTTTGCATTGGTTAAGTAGTTATCTTCGGTTGCGACTGGCGCAAAATCATCGTTGATATTGATCCCGGAGACATTGGCAACATCCAGGCTATCGTAGGCTGGGTCCGTGCTGCTGGCGAAGCCTGTAATTATCAGATAGGATTGGTCACCGTCGTCAAGCAGGTCATCTATGCCTGTAACCGTGGCCACATGAGCGATAGACCAATCGGAGGGAGAAAACGTCAACTGGTTCGGGGAGATGCTCGCTTCACCTGTATCTGAACTGGTGAGCCCGATGGTTACATCAGCAAGAGGCTGGTTATTGAGGAAAATTTCGAATGTAGCTGTCCCGCCGGCTTCGGTGGTGATCAGACCCACGGTAGGATTGACGGTGATCCCGGCAGTGTCATTGTCTTGATTGGTCACTGATACATTGGCAGCGTTCAGGCCATTGTAATTCGGGTCGCTGCTGGAAGCTGGAGCTGTGATGGCCTGATAGGGGATATTCCCATCAACGATCAGGTCGTCCACCCCGGTCACGGTCGCCGTCTGCTCAATGGACCAGTTGCCGGAGGTAAAGGTCAGGCTGGTTGGTGATACCGTACCTTCGGTGGTATCCGAGCTGCTCAGCCCGATCGTCACGGAAGAGCCCGGCTGGCTGGTCAGGACGACGGTGAAGGTAGCCGTCCCGCCAGATTCGGTGGTGATCAGACCCACGGTAGGATTGACGGTGATCCCGGCAGTGTCATTGTCTTGATTGGTCACCGATACATTGGCAGCGTTCAGGCCATTGTAATTCGGGTCGCTGCTGGAAGCTGCAGCTGTGATGACCTGATAGAGGATATTCCCATCAACGATCAGGTCGTCCACCCCGGTCACGGTCACCGTCTGCTCAATGGACCAGTTGCCGGAGGTAAAGGTCAGGCTGGCTGGTGAGACCGTGCCTTCGGTGGTATCCGAGCTGATCAGCCCGATCGTCACGGAAGAGCCTGGCTGGCTGGTCAGGACGATCGTGAAGGTGGCCGTCCCGCCAGCTTCGGTGGTGATCAGACCCGACGGTAGGATTAACAGTGATCCCGGCGGTGTCGTTATCTTGATTGGTCACCGATACATTGGCAGCGTTCAGGCCATTGTAATTCGGGTCGCTGCTGGAAGCTGGAGTTGTGATGACCTGATAGGGGATATTCCCATCAACGATCAGGTCGTCCACCCCGGTCACGGTCACCGTCTGCTCAACGGACCAGTTGCCGGAAGTAAAGGTCAGGCTGGCTGGTGAGACCGTGCCTTCGGTGGTATCCGAGCTGCTCAGCCCGATCGTCACGGAAGAGCCTGGCTGGCTGGTCAGGACGATCGTGAAGGTGGCTGTCCCGCCGGCTTCGGTGGTGATCAGACCCACGGTAGGATTGACGGTGATCCCGGCAGTGTCATTATCTTGATTGGTCACCGATACATTGGCAGCGTTCAGGCCATTGTAATTCGGGTCGCTGCTGGAAGCTGGAGTTGTGATGACTTGATAGGGGATATTCCCATCAACGATCAGGTCGTCCACCCCGGTCACGGTCGCCGTCTGCTCAACGGACCAGTTGCTGGAAGTAAAGGTCAGGCTGGTTGGTGAGACCGTGCCTTCGGTGGTATCCGAGCTGATCAGCCCGATCGTCACGGAAGAGCCTGGCTGGCTGGTCAGGACGATCGTGAATGTGGCCGTCCCGCCGGCTTCGGTGGTGATCAGACCCACGGTAGGATTGACGGTGATCCCGGCGGTGTCGTTATCTTGATTGGTCACTGATACATTGGCAGCGTTCAGGCCATTGTAATTCGGGTCGCTGCTGGAAGCTGCAGCTGTGATGACCTGATAGAGGATATTCCCATCAACGATCAGGTCGTCCACCCCGGTCACGGTCACCGTCTGCTCAGCGGACCAATTGCCGGAAGTAAAGGTCAGGCTGGTTGGTGAGACCGTGCCTTCGGTGATATCCGAGCTGATCAGCCCGATCGTCACGGAAGAGCCTGGCTGGCTGGTCAGGACGACCGTGAAGGTGGCCGTCCCGCCGGCTTCGGTGGTGATCAGACCTACGGTAGGATTGACGGTGATCCCGGCGGTGTCGTCATCTTGATTGGTCACTGATACATCTGCGGGTCCAGGCCATCGTAATGTGGGTCGCTGCTGTCGGCTGGAGCTGTGACGACCTGATAGGGGATATCTCCGTCAACTGCCAGGTCGTCCACCCCTGTCACTGTCACCGTTTGCTCAGCGTCCCAATTGCCGGGAGTAAAGGTCAGAATGGCGGGTGAGACCGTGCCTTCGGTGGTATCCAAGCTGCTCAACCCGATCGTCACGGCAAACTCCGGCAGGCTGGTCAGGACGATCGTGAAGGTGGCTGTCCCGCCGGCTTCGGTGGTGAGCAGCCTGCGGTAGGATTGACGCTTATCTCGTTATCCAGAGGGCTATGAACGTTTGTGGCGGCTGCCTTCTCGAGAGGGGTAATCAGTATCCCCATCAGGAGGATGGACATGCCTGACCAAAAAACCCGAACAATCATCTCTCTTTTCATTTGATTCACCATCAAGGTGTTGGTGGAGGAGGAGATGTTGGAGTAGCTGGTTGTGGCGCAGTGGTGTTCGTTGGCTGCGCGGTTGGATTTGGGGGTGGAGATGTTGGAGTAGGAACCACCGGCATCGGGGTGTCACTAGGCGGGGGTTCTCTAGTTGGAGGAATGGGAGAGGGTGGTCTGGGCTTAGGTTCTTTTGTTGGGGTAGGGGTATAAATCGGTATGGGCCTGGGTGATGATGTTGGTGCAGATTGTTGAGTCCTGGTCGGTGTAGGCAATAGTTCATCGAGGGTTGGCGTACTTGTCTGAGAAGGTGGCACGTAAATCTGATCACCGGGCCGCAGGATACTATCATCGCCCAGGCAGTTCGCTGATTGGAGGTCGATCACGCTAATCCCGAAAATTAGACTGAGCCTAAAAATCGAGTCGGTGGGTATGACGGTGTAGAGCGTCCATCCATCTGGCGGTATGCAATCTGATATCGTTGAATTCAGGGTTTTGGTTGGCCTGACCGAAAGACCTGGCGGGGTGGGCAAAGGTGAACTACCTGTTACGACGACAAGCTCAGGCCGGATCGATGGTACAACGATCGTTTCTTCTGGCATCAGGCTTGGGGATGGAGAAATTCCTTTCAAGCCAGAAACTGCTCCCAGTGCTATTACCAGGATAGCAAGCAGGATCAAGAGCAAAATTCCACGGTAAACCAGGCTGATGTTTAATCTTTGCCTATAGCCGGGTAAGATAATGTCATTTGGCAGCGGCCCTTGATTTGTTAGGAGGAAAACCGGACAGGAAGTGTGCTCGGAAGAGAGGCAGAACCTTTTTTGGTGGGCCGGGTTGGGGGGAGCTGCAGGCAAGGCGTGATGGCAGAAGTTGCCATCTGAGGCAAACTCAAGTGCGGTTTTGGGATCATCCTGTAATCCCAAATAACTACATCTAGACATCGGTGATTTTTTGATTTTCCTTCTGAGGAGATTTTATTACGCCATCGCCATCATTAGTATTTTCGCTGGAATATGTACGGTATTTTCGTAAACCGCGGTAGATGTAATCCGATTCCTTTCTCCTGACACGGTTGATAGCGACACCCACAATCCGAGCGCCAGCCCTGTCTAGCTGTTCCAACATCGACAAGGCGATCGTAGCAGGCGTTTGCTTAAGCCGAATAACAAGCAACACTCCATCGACTCTGGATGATAATACCGAGGCATCTGCCAGGACGAAAGGTGGAGCATCCATAATGACAGTATCAAAACTGGTCCTAAGATCAGATAGGATCTGACTCATCCTTGCAGAACTCAGCACCTCCACCGGGTTGGGGGGCAGGCTGCCACTTGTTATTACAGATAGCTGACCGTGATCCAGGACCTGCGCAACAGCCTCGATCTCCCCGTTATTGCGCAGGATATCGCTTAATCCAAGGGTGTTGGGGATACCGAGAACCTGATGAATTTGCGGACGGCGCAAGTCTGCATCTACCAGGGCAACTCGTTTGCCGGTTTGGGCGATCACGAGCGCCAGATTAACAGCGACCGTAGTTTTCCCTTCAGAAACTCCAGGGCTTGTAACCAGGATGATCTTCAAAGGCTTATCTAATTCGGCAAACTCCAGGTTGGTGCGTAGTGACCTGAACGCTTCTGTTACAGGTGATCGCGGGTTCGAAATCACAAAAACCTTGTGATTGGTATCCCCTTTTATTTGGGAGCGATTTATTTCTGCAATATGGCCCAGGATGGGGAGTTTGAGCACTTCTGAGACTTCCTCAGAGGTCCGGAAGGTATCGTCCTGGTATTCCACAAGAAAACCAATGGCGCCCGCGGCAAACAGCCCAAGTATGCCACCTATCATCATGTTGTTGAGCGGGCGGGGGCGGATGGGTGTTTTGCTCGGTTGAGCTTCCTCTACCTGAACAATGTTGGGGGTGCTTTTTAACTTTGCCAGGCGGATTGCCTCGTAATTGCTCAACAGGTTTGAATATATCTGTTGATAGAGACTCACAGCCGCCTGGATTTGATCGGCGTTCGCAGATCCCCCGTTACCGCTGCCGCTTTTTGCCAGCGACAGGTTCACATAAACGCTCTGGTACATATCCCGCAGGGATATAAGTTCATTCAGGCGGTCTTTTTTTATCGTCAGCTCCTGCAGGTTATCCAGAGAGGGTGTAGGTGTCACCTGAATCTCTCTTCCCTGTTGGTCTCTGGCGATAACCATAGCTCCGGGATATTCCAGCCTGACAATTTCTTGCTGCAAAGTCCGAATCTCCTCCTGCAAGTCGGATATTGTCTTCGCCACTTCCAGGGTTTGAGAATCGAAGGATTGTGTTGATAACTGGGTTAATTGATTTTGTAGTTCAGTAATCTGTTTTTCCACTTGTTGGATTTGCGCCTGCATACTTTCTTCGGAGGCAGCAAACCGGCCGGATTGGAGGGCATCGTTCTGGTCGATAAAGACTTTCACCAATGTGTTGGCGATCTCAGCCGCGCGCTGGGGGTCGCTGGCCTCGACCTTGACCTGGATCACCTCGGCATCACCCACGCGCTCCACATCCACCTGGCTCGAACTGACCGGGTAGCCGAGCCTTTCGGATGTGCCCTGAATGACTGGCCGTGTCCCCAGGAGCTCAATAAACGTTTGGGCTAACTGCTGGTCATTTGGGGTGAACAGGTTTAGAACCCGATCCTCTGGAGCCTGCATGATCAATACCTTTGTAGTGGATTGATAGAGGGGGGTCTGGTAGCGGCTGACTATGTAGCCAATCAATATTCCCAATACCGCTCCGGTTGCAAGCAGCCAAATCCAGCGTCTTAAAGAGTGCTAAATAGTAACTTAGTTCCATCCGTGATTTCTCCAGTTTTCCTTATTGGTTGGCTTCCATCGATTTTTTAGCGCTCTCAATGAGGGTCTTAGCATCCGGGAAATCCGCGCTATCCTCGGCAATCCCAATCTTGAAGGATACCAGGGAGCTGCCAGATTCGGTCTGGAAGGAATTGACGCTTATCTCCTGATACAGGCGTTCTGCCAGGTGTTTTGCACCCAGTGCGTCAGTTTCAGGAAGTATGATAACGAGCTCGTTATTATTATATCTCCCTAATATATCCACTTCACGGATATTTCTCTGGCAATTTTCTGCGATGAACTGCAACACATTTACTGCGGTGCCTGAGGTAATTGTTACGCTTAGTGGTTGTTTATAATCTGTAGATATTATGAGCACTGAGAGGGGGAAATTATATCGTCGCGCCCGTGGCCGTTCTTTCTCTGCCAACAGCAACAACTGGTTACTATTGTATATGCCAGTTAATTTATCGATCGTGGTGTTTTGGATCACCTTCCCGAATAGCTCGTTTTTGTCCTTCTCATCAGAAGGGAAGTAGGCGCGCAGCGTATCCAGGATGTCTGGCATCATGATCACGCGAACGGGAATGGACTGGCAAGTGGAGAGGATGCTCTCGCGTTCATTCGGATGAACATCCGTGAGGGCGTACAAAATCAACCCGATATCAAGAGTGTCCACCAATTTAGGTATGTCCCTGGTATCACCGATTACCTGGCAGCCGTCAATCTGCATACCGCTCCTTCGATGATCATCGTCCACCATTCCCACAACGGTAAAGGCATTTGCCAGGTCGCCATTTCTGAGCAACCAGAGAGCAAACTGAGCCACCTCGCCGGCGCCAACAATCAAGACCCGTTCTCCAAGAACGCTGATTTTATTTCCTCGCAGGTGGATCCAACGCGTAGACAATCCTGTCACCAGGCGGCTGTGATAACGCACAGAAACGAAGCCAAAAAAGGAGAACATGCCCGTAATTATTACCAGACTGGGGGGGAGAAAAGGCCCCCAGAGCATGTTCGCCGTGAATGCCGCGCTATGTGACAAAACCACTCGATAAACCCAGTTTGATGACATCTCGATCACGAGCATGCGACCAGTCGATCCGATTGATCCCGACGATGGAGTTGATTAAACTGAAAAAGAATGCGATCACCAAAGCGATCCCGGCTGCCAGATCGATCCCCAAGTGCAATGGCTCGCCGATCCGCCAGATGACGCCTGCCGCGGCGATAGCAACCATTGAGACGAAGATATCCGTTAAGAACCATTTCAGGTAGCGATCAATAAATTGAGACAACGGACCGAAAAAGAGCAGGCGATCAGGAACTTTTAACCTTCTGAGGCGAGGCAACAGGAGGATCGATGTCCAGAAAATCACATCCAGGTCCGTGATGATCGTCCTGTGCCGGATAAAAAGCAAATCCAGCCTGAGCTTACTCGGCATGATGCTCTTAAGATACTCATCCATGACATTCTTCGAGCGGAACATCTTCTCTTCGTTCCGGTAAAGGATGGATGCCGGGCTGGTGATACCAGGTCGAACGGATAGAAGCTCCTGGCGAAGTTCGTCTGGCCATTTTTTTACGATCTCCGGATCTTCAGGCCGTGGCCCGACCAGACTCATCTCGCCAACCAAAACATTCCATAGCTGAGGAAATTCGTTCAATTTGGTTTCCCGGAGCCAACGCCCGAAAGGAGTGATGCGCGCATCGTCCTGCGCGGTAACTCTAGAGCCATTGTAGGTATCTTCAGAATTCGTACATCGTTCGGAATTTCAGGATGTTAAAAATCTTGCCGTTCAAGCCGGAGCGCGGCCCACGATATATTCCTGGACCTGGAGAATTCCGCTTAATCAATAACACAATCAGCAGGAATATCGGCGATAGGAAGATCAGTCCGACTGCAGAGATAACGATATCCAGCATACGCCGCGCAAAATTATCCAGATAGGCAATCCAGGACGGAAAATCAACCTGTTTTTCCAGGCGCGGCACCACAAGTGATTCTGAAGCAGCCGCCGGCTGCTTTTGGGGTAATTCCGTTTTCTCCTTCCGCCAGAGGGTAGCAAATTTCACGAGACCGAGCAGAAAGCCCAAGCCGTAACTAATGTGCAAAATTGCGAACACGGTTGGCAACAAAAAAATATGTCGCCAGGCAGAGCGTGATGCCAGCCAGAACGAGGCTGCCAGGTTTGCTGTGGTGTAGGTCAGACCAAGTGCTGCCAGGAACATCCAGCCCGCAGGGAAGATTGCCGTTAGCAGTCCCGAGACGATCAGCGCCAAAACGAAGATCGGTGGGATGAATTGGCGCAGGGCCATTTGCTTTGGGTGCTTCTGCATCACTCGCACTTTCCAGAAACCATATTGGAAGTACTGGCGCCAGAGCGAAGGTAGTGATGAGCGGCTGTAATAACGGGAGCGTATTTCCGGTGATAACAACACCCTACCACCAAGCTTACGCAGGCGGTAGTTGTACTCGTCATCCTGGTTTCGGACAAGCTCCTCGTCGAAAGGCCCTGCCTTTTCAACAGCCCGCCGGGTGTAAGCCGGGAAAGCTACGGAATCGACCAGCAGGCTGCGATCTTTGATTGTGCGGAATGGAGACCCACCCACACCAAAAGGGGAGCTCATAGCAAGTGCGATCGTCTGCGCAGTTTTTGACTCGCCAACCGTATCGATGGGACCGCCAACACAATCGACCCGGGTTTGACGCAAGCGCCTCACGCACATACGCACATAGTCGGGTGCGATCTCGCAGTGACCATCCACACGGACGAGGATGTCACCTCTGGCCTGGCCCAGGGCAAGGTTCAAGCTGGATGGAACGATTTTCTTCGGGTTATCGATTAATTTAATATTGGGATGTTTGCTCTGGTATTCCTGGACGATATTCCTGGTTTGATCCGTTGATGCGCCATCAACTACAACGACCTCCATCAGGTGGTCGGGATAGTCTTGCGAAAGGACGGCTCCGAGGCTGCGGTGGATATAGTCGGCTTCGTTGCGGATCGGCATGATCACAGTGACCAGAGGCAACTGTTCATAGTACCTGGTGCCGGTCCGGGCATTTGGATTGGTCTCTGTGTGGATGGTCATGGAGCCCCCCAAGTCGGTAGATCTATCTGGGATATGCATTGAGTGAATTTGAAGCAGCGGTAATAGTTGATGGATTTTGAATCCGAATCCAATTGAAAGTCGATACTTTTCATCTTTAATTAGAACTTAATCGACACATAATGGATTTACCCTTTAATATGCCAACATTGTTGTTATACTCGTTGATTATGAAAATCGATAAGGGTAATCCTGCTGAAATGCAGAACTATAAACTTGCCAGTCTAAACAGGTCGATATTCGGCCTCATCATCAATCCAGTGGCGGGGAAATACCCTAGCTGAGCGCCAGATAAGGGAATTCATGAAAAAGAAGCAGATCTTGAGTTTATTCGTACCAGTTCTCATCAGTTTAATTGTAAGTTGTACAGCCATCCCTGTACCGCCGGTTAGCGGAACGGCCATGCCTTTACCCATAGTTGGACAAACTTCGATCCCCCAATTGCATGCAAGTGAACCTGCTATCTCAACACGACAGGTCGACGGAACTGTCTCGCCAAACGCTCCCACTCCCACGATCTACCTGCCCCTCATCAAAAAAACCCTTCCCGAGTTTTATGTAGCACCCAATGGATCACCCCATGGAGATGGCAGCCTAAATAATCCCTGGGATCTGCAAACCGCATTGAACAATCCTTCTGTTGTTAAGCCCGGGGATACCATCTGGATTCGGGGAGGTCAATATGGCACTGGTGGTTCTACAATATTTAATAGTAAGCTGGTTGGCAATGCAGGCAAACCGATTACCGTTCGGGCATTTCCAGGCGAACAACCCGTGATAGATGGCTCGGTCATGGTATATCGTGAATATACAACCTTTTGGGGCCTGGAAGTATTGAATTCTGATCCAAAACGATCAACTACGATTGAAGGGTCGATACCCAGGGATATTCTCCGTTCTGCTGGTTTTAACGTTCTTGCGCCAAACACAAAGTTTATTAACAACATCGTACACGACCAGGGGGAAGGCTTTGGGTTCTGGAAACAAGCGGTAAACGCAGAATTATATGGCAATATTGTATATAACAATGGCTGGCAGGGCCCAGACCGGGGACATGGTTACAGCATCTACGCACAAAATGAGACGGGCACGAAGTTCATCCGCGACAATATATCGTTCAACAACTTCGGTGGTTATGGCGTCCATGTTTATGGTGAAAGCATTCAGCTTGTCGGTTTTCGATTTGAAGGTAATGTTGACTTTAACGGTCAATTTCTCATTGGTGGTTTACAGCCGGCCGGTGACATCACCCTTATTGATAATTATTTCTACCGAAGTCCGATACGATTTGGATACCGCAACCAAAATAACCAGAATATCACTTTGAAAAATAACTATTTCGGAGCCCAGGGATCGAATACATTGGACATCAAGTGGTGGCAGGAAGTAGATGTTAGTGGAAATAGGATTTGGAACGATGCCACAAAAAATGTGTCTCTAACCTATCCAAATACACACGGTTCTTACCACTGGGACAACAATGTATATTTCACGCCTGACAGTGAGTCTTTCTTGATAAATGATGACCTGATGAATTGGGAACAATGGAGAAATGAAACCGGGTTTGACCAAAATAGCTCGATTACAACCAGTTCGCCTTCCGGGGTCGATGTTATCGTTCGCCCAAATGAATACGAAACCCAGCGAGCGCACATTATTATCTATAACTGGGAGGGCGCGAATTCAGTATCCGTAGATGTTTCCAGAGTTGGTTTACAAATTGGTCAGAAATATGTCCTTCATAATACGCAGAATTATATTAATGAGAAGATTGAAGGGACCTATGATGGCAAACCGATCAACATCCCCATGACTGGTTGGACTGTTGCAATACCAACTGGTTGGAACGAACCACTCGAGCCAAGCACTTTCCCTCAATTTGGGGTTTTCCTGGACAGGGAAATAACGAGAAATCCACTCACCACCCCGGGATTTCCCCAGGTGTGCATCGATGCGCAAAAGCTCCTTACCAAGACGGTAAAGTGATCATCACTCGGATTTTGCGTCTGCCAAATATGATTTAATCACTTTCGCCTTACCATTGGCATGTCGAGGTATAAAGTCGACCGGATCCAGGATCACCTCTACATCACCCAACCTCTCGTGCATGCCGTTTACAATCGACTCCCCATCCTCTCTGTCTAAAGTCATCGTGCAGGGATGTAACGCACTCGAATTCGATCCAGGCTTTCCTGTATGATCCGGGCTTCTCGAACTGGAAGGTTTTCCTTGAAAACGGTATCTACACAGCCTACCCTACGACCATCGTGAGTGAGGATGATGTCATCGTGACGACCATCCAGCATCTGCAAAAGAGGTAAAGTGCGTCCACATGCACAAGCTGTCCCAGGACTAGCAATTTCACCACGGTCGCCTAATGCATAGCGGATCAAAAGGCATATCAGCATTCAGTAGACCGGTACAAATAAAACGCCCGGTTTGCCCAGGTTCTAAACCTTCTCACTACCCTGATCTGTTACATTACTTCTCAACAATACCCACCTCTGGCCAAAGGTGCATATTTCCTTCTTTGCATTCGCTTGCCGCACTAACGATCTCGACCATCCCGTATGTGTCTCGTACAGGACACTGGAATGTTAGGGATGTCGTTTTGCGGCGATTAGGATACAAAGGCTCGCCATTGCTAATGGCAACCTTCAAAACCGGTGCCTCCAACCCAAGATCGAGTGCGATTTGAGCCAGGGCATGCATTCGAGGAAGCTAAAACCGAGCAAATATTCGACCTTATATTGACGCATAGCCTCCAAGTAAACCGGGACGTAGTTCGGTGAAAGATGGTAGGCAGACATGTACAGTTGATTTAATCCTGAATTCCATACCCAGAAAGGTGGTCGAGACTGTGAGAAGGGTGCTATGAGTTGGCCGCCGAGCATTGCCCAGCTTTTTTTTCGAGAGACACCATGCCATATGTGAATGCGCGCCTCACATAATGCATACCATTTCTGCACGGTCTCACGGCTCAACCAAGACTTCTCACTGGTTTACCGGTCGTGCCGCTGGTGCTGTCGCGGATCATTTTACTAATGTCGCAGTCTTCAGCTACAAAAGCGGGTGCCTGTACCCGCAGTGGTTCTTTCTCGAGGACAGGCCAGTTCTCCAGGTACTCCCACGATGCTCGATCATTCTTTCTTCGCCTGGCAGACCATTGTTCCCGATAATAAGGCACCTTCGTAGCTGCCCGGTGGAGCAAGGTTGCCAGGCGCTCCTCTTGCCAGTCTTTCCACTTCTCCGGCGCCCGACTGTCTTCTTGCTCCAGCGCTTCTTCTTGAAGCGGTCGGTTGAACGACCCGAACGCAGCCTGCGTAAGTTGTAACCGTGCGCACTGGCTGCCAAAACGCGAAAAGGATATGGGAGATGATGATAGATCCGAAGAAATTTGTCCATCGATTAAGCGACCTTACTGGTTAATCCAAAAATTGGGTAAAAGGTTTTCCCACAGTGTTCTCACCCTGGGCCAGGCGCATGAATTTGCCAGCCGTCGTCCGTTCTCAGACAAATTTCTACAGAGTCCGGCTCAGCGACCAGGCGGCAAACTGATGCCACCATCGCCTGCACATCTTCATTCTTCACCAAAAGGGCTGTATGCTCATTCTTTAACAGGTATGGAATTCCCCCGACCTCCGTTGCCACCACTGGCAACCCGAATGCGGCAGCTTCAAGCACACTCACCGGCATATTGTCCACCCGGTTGGTGTTCAAAAAGATATCGTGAGAAGAGAATTCCCGCTGTTTTGCGGACATATCCAGGAAACCCGTGAAGCGTGTTGCCTCCAATAGATCGTAGTGCGCTGCCAGGCGCTTTACCTGTTCTAATTGCCCTTTTTCCTGTCCGGCCATCGTCAGGCGGGCTTGAGGAAATGTCCCACGCAAACGCTTCAACACTTCCACTGCCATCTCGGGGTTGTAAGCCGGATGGAATGTCCGCATCCAGAGCAGGTGAGGCTGGACCTCCTGGCGCAGGCGATAAGGATAGTGATCCATTTGCAGGACATTGGGAATGATCTTGACGTCGAACCCCCAACCGGTAAAAAAACTTGCCAGGAAACCAGACGGGGAAACCAGTACATCACAACGTTCCAGCACCCGGCGTACCCAATGCGGGTGACGCCTGGAAAAGGCCGGCAAGTTCCCGCCGTGCAAGACAAAGACGAGTGGCTTGCCGAGCAGCCTCGCAACAAGACTGGCAATATCGGCAATCCCAAAACCAGGACCGCTGAAGACCGAAAGGATAGTTAGATCAAACTTATTCCTCCACAAAATGAGCGACGCCACGGTGTCAATCAGCCGCAAGATCCGCGACGGAATGGTCGAAGTCAGGCACACCTGGTAACCGTCTTGAGTAAAAAGATGAGCTAATATTTCTCCTGGGTTACCACCCATCCGGGGTGCTTGCCCAGCATGGGTCCGACAAAACAGAGACGGATTCCCTTCTCTTCAGGCATCATCCTGACCCTCAGGAGTAATGGAATAGATCGGTTAAGCAGGGTAAGATTTCACAGTACAGCCCAACCAATCGTCCTGCCAGTGAATCAAAGCTGTACAACTGCTCAACACGGCGGCGACCATTCTCGCCGAAGCGTTTGCGCAGATCGGCTCATCGCGGAGCTCGATCATCCGATCTGCCAGGATCACAGCATCGTCAAATGGCACCACAAAACCAGTTTCCCGATCCTGGACGATGGTTGCTGCTTCGCCGGCGGGCGTGGTGATCACCGGCAAACCGGCTGCCATTGCCTCGATGAGCACATTCGGGAAACCCTCCCGATCTGAGGTCAACACAAGCAAGTCAGCCCTGTTCAAAATATTGGGGATATCATCCCGAAGGCCCAGGAAGTTCACGTCCTCGCCCGAGAGGCCCAGCTCATCAGCTAAATGCTGCAAATTCTCTCGTTCCGGTCCATCCCCGGCGATAACGCCACTCAACTCCGGTTCGCTATTCCGGGCTAAAGATAGCGCTCTGAGAAATAAATCCAGGCGTTTGACAGGGATGAGCCGCGCCACTGCAAGAGCAATCAGTTCATTTGGAGCATCTGGTGAGAGTGTCTGGCGCTCAAATTTATGATCAAAACTCGCCAAGTCCACGACGTTGGGAAGAATAAAAACCTTGCTCCCCGCCAGTCCTGCTTTGAGTGCGTTTTGTTTGGCTGACGCTGAATTGACCAGCATCACTGAAGGCAGAGAGAGAAGCCAGCGACCCCATAAGCCATTCAACCGCACTTCAGTGATGACATCACTGCGTGCGGCCCCGATTGAAATCGCCCCACTGCACCAGGCCGCAACCGCGCAGTAAAGGTTTGCATAAAAGTGTGTGGCCTGAATGATATGTGGTCTAAAAGACCACATGTGCCGAAGTAAAGCAGCCAGGCGAATGAGCGGGTGTGTAAAACGACCTATCCATACAGGGGGCAGGCCAAGCTGGCAAAAGGCCTGTTCGTAATCACCGCCCTGTTGAGGCAATAAACCCGCAAGTCCACCTGAAGCGACAGGAGAGCTTTCGCCAGATAATAGGCTTGCTTTTCTGCCCCACCCTTGCCCAGCTCTCCCACCACCAGGGCTACCCGCAGCCGTCCGCGTTTTATCTTCCACGTCTCGCCCGCTGAAAGCGTTGATACTTGCGTATTTTCCAGGCTGCATGAGGAGATTTAAAATAATTCAGTAAATCCTCTTTCTGCACCAGAGCAATTACACCTGCAGATAAAAGCCACAAGCTCTTACCCTGGAATTCTTTGGATAAAAACGCGATGGTGAAGGCAGTTGTAACGAGCAAACCCAGTAACCGATCGTTCTTATCCTGGCTGCGAAAGGCCTGGGAAGTAAAGAGAAGAAGAAACGCAGCCAGCAATATAACTCCCGGGAGACCGTTTTCGGCAAGAGTTTTAATCCAGGCTGAATGAGCTTGAAATTCTTTTCCTTTAAATTGCTCGAAATCTGAAGCTTGTTGTTGAAAACCGCCGGTTCCAACACCCAGGGGGTTCTCAAGAAAAATATTCCAACCTGCCTGGGCGATGACAGAGCGCCCGCTGGTCCGATCTTCCAGGGAGTAACTCGTATCGAATAGTCGCTCAATTCGAGACAGGGCGTAAATCTGTTGTTCGACAAGAGATGATGATATCCATAAAGCGGCTGCCGCGAGCCCTGCCAGAAGTACAGTGTTCAAGGTAAGGCTGCGTGTGCTGAGGAATAAAAAGACCAGGCAGCACAGGCCAATCAAGAAAGTGCCCCGGCTGCCGCTCAAATAAATCCAGGCAAAATTTATGGCGGCCAATGAGAGAAGCAGGGGGCGACCCTTACGGTTCTTGTGCGTGACTGCAGATCCAATACAAACCGCAATCAAGCCAGTAAGCGGGAAAATCGCCCATGCATTTGAATTGATATTGCGTATAGAATCTTGTTGTAAGTAAAATACCAGCCCTCCTGCGGCTGCGAGCAGACTGCCCACCACGCCTAACCAGAAATAAGAGCGATCATCTTTCGATCCGCGAGCAAAATAGACCATAAGGCCGAAGGATGTACCAATGTTTAGAACTTGTTCAATTCCCTGCGAAACGTTTGGGCTGAAGGCGATCTCCAAGGTGATTAAGATCAAGAATACCTGCAGCAAACGGCTGCTTAGATCGTGAAAATAAAGCACCAAAGGCAAAGAGAGCAAAATCACGATAACCAACCAATAATTGAATGTATGCCAGCGAAGCAACCCGCCTGTAAAAACATAGACCCGGCTGACCGGATCGAGGGTCGCCAGCATCCCGACCGATATCAGGCCAACAGAGGGGTATCTCAGCCCTAATACGGCTCCACAGAATCCGATCAGGGTGAGGACCTGGACAGCCCAGACGAAACCAGTTGCGAGACTTGCCAGCCAAACCAGTGATATCAGGATGGCAAAACGCGGTCCCCAAATATCCGCCTCGCTGCGTTGGTCGACAGTTATTGCCTTACCTTGGGAATCCACCAGACCGCGCAACCTGGCCCTGACAGTCATGCCTGTATTTTTCCTTCCCGGGATGAGATTTTCCACTGTTCTGTACAGATACCTGCTATTGCCTCTGTCCATTGTTCTAGCGTGAAACCCTCGGCGAATTTACGGCAGCGAGCGCGGAGGGATGGCCAATCGCCAGTCATTTTGACCGCCCGTTTTATGACGGCAGCTAAATCCTGGGCATCGTGGTTGGGTAATATCCAACCTCTTTCGCCGTCCGATCCAACGATCTCACGTCCAAAACCAACATCTGTGGTGATCACCGGAACGCCGCAAAGAAATGCATCCAATCTGGCTTTGCAGAAGCTTTCTGTTAATGAGGGCAAGATGCACACGTCCATTCCCAGCATCTGCTCTAAGAGAGCAGGTCGTGGCAGTTGCCCGCAAAAGGTCACCTCTGCGCTAAGATTTTCTGCCTGAACCAGTGCAGCCAATTCTGCTCGGAGTGGTCCTTCGCCGATCAATGTCAGGCGAAACGGGCCGAAAGACCCCTCTTTCTTTAAGTCACCTAACGCGTGAAGCAGGCCGGTATCCCTTTTTCGGGTGAGAGACGCCCTGCATAAACCATCTGCAAGGGTGTTCCGGGCAGTCTGGAGAGGTCGGGTTTTATAGCTAGTAATTCCGCATTGGATATCACCGAGACGAACAACCAGTGCATCTTCCGGGCAGGGGGTTCTGCCCCCATTCCGGTAGCAATCATCACATTGCGGCCTCCAGCAAACATGCGCATGATTGCTTTGGTGACCCTGTTCATCCGCGTGGTGACTGATGTTGTCTCCCAGGAGCCGCCGTAACGGGCAATCAGATGTTTGCGGAAAACCAAGGCGGTCAGCAGGCCTAATAATGAAATGTCACCTGGTAAAGGAATGTAGATAACATCTGCCCTGGATACCGCCATCCCAATCTTCGACAAATAATAGGGTAACAAAAACGTGACCGAGATCTTGCGTCCGAACTCCTTGCCAATCGGGATTAACAACGGGTTTACTTTCAATAGTTTCGGATAAGAAACACCACCGCCCTGAACCCTGTCTTGCAGCACCACCAGCTCTGTCTCGTCAAACAGCGAGCTGATCGAGTGTATTTGAAAGGGGAAGCCGCCGGAGGACGCCCATTTTCCAAAATCTTCCTGCCAGCATTCCTTGGATGAGACCACGCATAACCTCATTGTTTTTCCTTGTACAGTATTTCAGCTCCGGGTAAGACAACTTGCAGACGCCCCTCAAGCACCAGTGTCTTCGCTTGTTCCAAAAACCGGATCAGGTTGGTCTCGCTTTGAGGCCCGTCAGATGAAAGAGAGTGGGGGTGTCCGTAAACCAACGCCAGGCTATCTTTATTCGCACACCGCATTAACAAATCAACCTCCTGCTGCTGAAAGCCGGCCCGGCCGGTAAGCCGGGCGCAGAAAATACCATATACTCTTTCCAATTTAGAGCAGATTGGTTTGTGGTCTCCGAGCAACTTTTCTCGGAGAAGCCTGTGAAGCGACCGGTAAGATATACGGCAAAATTTGTAACCACACTCCCCAAGGGTTTCACATAACTGGTGCAGGTCAATCCGATCGGATCTTACCATACGCCTCTCCGAGAGGCTGAAAGCCCACCGGGCGGGAAAGTCAAAAGGCTGGTTGAAGGGTGGAACGAAAGATACCACGGGGCTGCCTGTGCACTGCTCGAGGGCATCTTTACTATCTCGAAGCGTTTGAGCCAGTTTGGCAACTCCCAGACCAGGCAGCCATTCGTGATACATCGAGTGGCTGGCAATCTCATGCCCCTGCTGGTGGATCAGGCGGATCTGGTCTGGATCGTGATAGGGGCGTTTTCCAGCTAACGCGGCTGCTCCGACGATGGCAAAGCAGGCATGCAGATTGTAATGGGCGAGGATTTCCAACAGACGGCTGGTATTTTCAAATTCCAGGTGTCCCCAATCTTTTTGGCCTTGCCCGGAACGCGAACGGTCTGCTCCCCATTGAGTATCGTAGTCCCAAAATAAAAACAGCTTTCCGGTCATGATGAAGAATCAGGTCAAACAGGTAAATAAGCGAGCATTTTGGTTATGAAACTCTCTTCAGAATATTGCCTGATGTGCGCGGACAAAGATTGCCGGATCTCATTTAAACCATTCTCATTCAGTCTGTTGAGATACCCGAAGCGCGTTAAGATGTCTGAGTCAGAAAATCGTAATCGATCGTCAAAAACAATCTCTCTTTGCCCGCCAAAATCATGGACAAACGGCACCGCTCCAGAAGCGATCGCTTCTACCGTCGTCATCCCGAAGTGCTCGTTAATCACCGGGAACATATAAAAACGGGTCCTGGTTAATTCTTCGTCTACCTCCGCCTGCGATGGATTGGCCTGGAAATGAATATTCGCCATGTTTTTAGTCGCTGCCAGATCCTTAAGGGATTCGTAGTAAGCATGCCTGTGGGCAGGTACACCTCCCATCAGTACACAGCGCATATCCGGGTAATGGCTGGCTAATTCCAGAACCATCTCAGGACGTTTGTAATCAACAAACCGAGAAAAGAAGGTGAGGGTGTCACGGTCTTTTAGATCATCAAACCTGAATGAATGCCTGGCTAAGTTGACTGGAGGATAGATCACCGGTAATTCTGCGCCGTAGGTTTCCTGGAATAGGCTCGCGGTAAACTGAGAAATGGTGATATATTGATCGTTTGGGTGAAACTCATAAACCGGCTTGACTTTACGGAAAAACCTTTTGTACACCCACTCGAAGAATTGCAGGGGAATTCCAGCTGGCCCTTTGGGCAGCGTTTCCAACTTAGGCAAGATCGGCGGACCGGGCATGTAGCGAAGGTGAGGTGTCCCTTCAGGGACTAATAAACAGAAATGAAAAATGTAATAAAAGTCGTAATTCAGGTTTAAGCGTTGACTGTCAACCCCGTTCACAATCCATGCGAGGTAACGCAACGTATCAGGCAGCTTATCTATGAACAACGTGGGAATAGGAAATTGGATCGGCTTGAAATTTGCCTGAAGGTTGTTCCGGCTTAACAAATTCCTATCTGGTTCCACGTCCCACAGCACATCTGGAATTACACCTCTCTGGTTTAGCCCTTTAATGACTGCCATCGCACAGGATTGGATACCACCAGGACGATCCAGACGGTAGAAGATGCCAACTTTCTTGGTCATGACGACTTATACCAGAGAACCCTTACTGCTGAGTTTTTCCAACTCATTCTCCAGCTTTTTGACTGGAAGATGTCCTGCATAGGTCTGGTAAACCTGTTGCCGCGCTCGAATTGCCAGATTCATACGCAGGTTTTCATCTTGAAGCAGCTTGATGATCTTGGTTGCAAGCTGGATAGGACTGTCTGGAGCCGTGGAAGAGAACAGCAGTCCGGTTTCCCCATCTTGTATTGCTTCTGGTGGGCCACCAGTGTTGGGAGCAATCACCGGGCAGCCAATGACCTGGGCTTCCAAAATTACCCTTGCAAACGGCTCTCGTGAGGATGTCACACAAAAAATCTTCATCTCACTGATCAATTCAACGGCATCGGAGCGAGCACCCAAAAAGGCTATTTTATTTTCAACCCCTAATTCGACTGGCAAACCCCTGACCCAGGTCTCATAATTCTTTTCCTTAGGGCTTGCAGACCCCACGATGACGAAGCGCGCTTCAGGAACGACTTTAAGGACTTCGGGGATCGATTGAACGAACAGATGAGGCTGTTTATATGGAGTAATTCTGCCAACCAGGCCGATAACAGGCTCAATTATTGAAAATGGCAACAGACGTTCTCCACCAGCCGGGTGCCTCTTCATTCGCTCTTCAATCGGTTGAGCGTTGATCGGGTCGTAACAAACGACTGTACGGTCTGGCGAAATCAAATTGCGTACATAATCTTGCACATCTCTAGAAACGGCAATTACCCGATTCGCTCGCGATAAGATATTTCGGTGAAGAGGGGTATCACGGATATATTCGCGCACATAAATCGCATACGGTATCCGGGCTATTCTGCTGCCTGTTGCCACTCTACTGGCAGCTGCGAATGTGTTGCAAAGAACTGAAGTCAACTGCTCGAGTCTTCAGGTCACGGGCGAGCAACAAAGAATGCACAAAGTGCAAACCCGGATAGCGACGTCGTTTAGTCTCAAACTTTTTTTTCCAGACATTGTAGCCTTTTTCCTGGTAGAAAGCAGACAACTGCCCGGCACCTGGTACAAGCATGGTAATCATCATTGAATTGCTCGCCTGGTCGGCGAAATCAGCAATCGCCAGCTCGGCGCCGCTGATTACGTCTGGACGAAAGTGGGCCACAAGCAAATGCATGGATATGATGTCGTTAGCGAAACTTTTTCTGAAATGCTTTTATCAGGTGGGTTGCCAGCCGGTACCCCGGGATGCGATGAAGCCTGTTTTCCAGGATCTCAACTTGATTCTTTACTTGAGCAATCGCTCCCAGGGCAAAATCCAACTCGGCCTGAAGCTTAAGCAGATCGCGCTGTCCAAACACCGGATGATTTGGATACAGCATTTCAATATTATAGGATACGCTGGGCCAGGCAATTTGCTCCTCCGGATCGGTTAAGATGCGGTGTGGGAATTGCAGCTCGCCCACAGGATGAGCGTTATGTTCTCGTCTGATTCGGATCATCTCCTCGATCAGCCCTACCAAGCGTGGCATCGCCGGAGTCCTGCATGCAAGAGCATCTTGAAGAAGGTATTGTTGGTGAAGCATGTGTTCCAAAGGAGGATTACGCAGGAAATCCATGATCGGGGCAATTTGACCGGAACACTTGATATGCCAGACCGCCGGAATATAGCTCGGACAATTATGATAATCCAACAGCGCCACCGGCAGACCGAAGAGCATAGCTTCCAGCATCGCCGTAGATGGAGTTGTGATTACAGCATCCATCTCATCTAACAACTCGTGCAACTCTTTTCCGGTCGCTTCGGTGAAGGTGTTTTGAACCTGTAAACGTTTGTGCAAGCCTTTTGTCAGACGCCACACAACCTGGATATCAGGCTGATGGGATAAATTTTCTTTCAAGTCGGCCAGGGACTGATAAGTGATCTCAACTTCTTCTTTATTAAAACCCGGGGTCCGGGCTGTCATTACCAGTAAACGCAATGGACGCCCATTCACCGATGCTACCCTCATCGGCTTAGCTTTTGCAATCAATGGATCAAACCGGGGAACGCCCACCACTTCACATTTACCAACGTTACCCCAAGACTCATACAACCTGGCATCTGCTCGACCCAGGCAGGCGACCTTATGAGCGAGTACAGGTTGATTCAATGGCCTTTGAAAGGGTAATTCACGCCGGGTCCAGGTGTTGCGCCACTCTGGTATACCGTCCATGATCTGCAACGTGGCTATTTGGCGGCGGGCCATCTCGGCCAGGCACAATCCTCGCTGGCAGTTGCTGGCCTCAAAAGAGATCACCAGGTCGGGTTGATGAGCCGCAATAGTTTCCGGAAGATAATCCGCCTCGACGGTAATGCGGTTATTAAAATGGTTAAGCAAGGGTTCCTGATGTTGCGAAAAGCCCCTTGTTCCTAAGATAACGATTTCGGTCATATCGCGATGAAGACTCCCTCAGTACATTTGATATGCATTCACTGTCCAGGCATATTGTTCCAACTCTTCGGATAATATCTTACCGCTTGCGCGCAGACAGGTTTTGAGAAAATTTCGGCTTCTCAGATATGCGGGACGATAATATGCCGCCAAAATAAAATGATAGAGAGCGATCGTACCGGATGGATGTTGGCTTGCATAACGATAGTGACCTTGCGCCATCCGCCAGCGGGCTACCTGTTTTCGGCGGGCGGCTTCTTTAGCTCCACCCCAGCTGCAGTAAGAAAGAGCCAGTGCATCTTCCTGGTACATTGCTAATGTTTGGTTGATCCGCTTGCTGTCGGGATGGGATCGATCCGCCGATAGACAGTCTTCGATCAGGAGAACCCGTCCTTGACGGCAAATCCGGTACATCAATTCTCGATCCATTGTGTAATGAAGATCTTCTCGAAGATAGCGATTTACCCGGTCTAAGTGTTCACGTATAAAAAAGGTCGACTGCTGAGGGAGATACCAGTCAGAGGGCTGGAGTAATGAAAGATCCAATGGCGAATTGGACATAAGAAAAGGCTTTTTTTCTTTGGATATCCGGGAAGATTCATCGATTGATGCAACCGCTCCGATCACCAGAGCGACCTCCTGATTCCACCCCCAGGCCCTGGCTACTTTCTCGAACGCTCCCAAAGTGTAAAAATCATCACTGTTAATATAGGCGATCAGATCCCCAGTAGCGATTGTCCAACCTTTGTTGATGGCATGGCTCTGGCCGCGGTCAAACTCGCTGACCCAGTATTTAACCAGGGCTCATACTTCCGAATAAGCTCAGCGCTCTTATCCTGGCTGCCCCCGTCGATCACTACAAATTCAATGTCTGGATAACCTTGCAAGAGAACCGATCGGATAGTTTCCTCCAGGAAAGCTGCCTGGTTGTAACTGGGGGTAACAATGCTTATCCGCGGCCAGGGTTGTCC
Source organism: uncultured Chloroflexia bacterium (assembly GCA_963705155.1). Lineage (GTDB taxonomy): Bacteria > Chloroflexota > Anaerolineae > Anaerolineales > UBA4823 > CAVPJC01. The sequence goes on from CAVPJC010000011.1 coordinate 42,105, forward strand.
ATCCGGCATTACCTCGGGAAGAAAATCTGTTTGTTCCGTCCAGGGCCAACCACTTTTGAGAGGATCGGGAGCGGGCAATTCTGTTAGTGTGGGGCAACGCATTCAGACGATCCTGCAAAGGTCAAAAAGGAAAGATTAATACCCGATTTATTCCGGGAACGATGCTATGCAAGCTAATCCACGAAAGGCCGGCTGGCTCTCCACACGGCCAGGATCGCTTTCAACAGGGCGGGCATTTCAGCCAGCGGAACCATGTTTGGACCATCGCTCAGGGCGCGCTCCGGGTCTGGATGTGTCTCGATGAAAAAGCCATCTACGCCTACTCCCGCCGCTCCACGCGCCAGGTATGGGCCAAACTCACGCTGTCCACCTGATTTTCCCCCCGCCGAACCTGGCATTTGCACGCTGTGGGTAACATCGAACACCACCGGCGCGAAACGGCGCATTATGGGTAAGGCCCGCATATCCACCACCAGGTTATGATACCCAAATGAACTTCCACGCTCTGTAATGAAAACACGGTCATTTCCGGTGGAGCGAACTTTCTCTACGGCATAAGCCATATCCTCGGGCGCCATGAACTGACCACGCTTCAGGTTGATGACCCGGCCTGTGCGCGCAGCGGCCTGAATTAAATCGGTCTGCCGGCAAAGAAAAGCAGGGATTTGCAGAATGTCGGCTGCTTGTGCTACCCGCTCGACCTGGGTTGTCTCATGGACATCTGTCAGGATCGGCACGCCCACATCGTTCTTGACCCGCTCGAGCACTTGCAAAGCTGCTTCAAATCCGATCGAGCGGAATGTTTCATGAGAAGTGCGGTTGGCTTTGTCATAGGAAGATTTAAACACGTATGGAACGCCCAGATCGCGGCAAATAGCAGCCAGGAAATTGGCGGTTTGCATCGCAATTTCTGCTGAACTCGATAGCGCAGGGGCCAGCAATCAGCACTGGCTGATCGCCGCCCAGCATCACACCGGGGGCCAGTTTGACAACGGATTTTGTGCATGTATTCGTTCATTTTAGATTGGCCTGGTAAATATCATGAATCCGGATCAACCCCAGGCAGCAGTTGCTATCCGGATCCTGGACCGGTAAAACTGAGATTTGAGAAGGACGGTCTTCCATGAGCCGAACCGCATCTTTCAATGTGGCATTTGAAAAAATGCTTACCGGGTTAACCGTCATAACGTGCTTTGCCTGGAGCGGGCGGATGTCATCGTAAATTTGCAGTGCTCTACGGACATCTCCATCTGTGATAAAACCTAAAAGATGGAAATCACTATCTACCACGCAAGTCGCGCCCAATGGATGCCTGGTCATAGCAATGACCACCTCCCTGAGGGATGTTTCAGGGCCAACCCAGGCTACCTCATTTGCGCGGTGCATCACATCTGAAACATGCAGCCAGAGATTTCGTCCCAACTGCCCGCCCGGATGGAAACGGACAAAATCCTGCTCGGTAAAGCCCCGGGCTTGCATCAATGCCGCAGCCAGGGCATCACCGAGCGCTAACGCTACAACCGCACTGGCTGTTGGAACGATTCCTAACGGATCTGCTTCGGTTGTAACGCGGCTGTCCAGAACTACGTCTGCTTCCCGACACAACACCGAGTTGAGATTGCCAACGATGGCGATCAAAGGAGATTGGAACTGGCGAAGGATGGGGATGAGTCTCACCAGCTCTCCTGTCGCGCCGCTATTCGAAACCAATATTGTGGGATCGCCCGGGGTGTACACACCCAGGTCACCATGTAAGGCTTCAGCAGCGTGCAGGAACACGGATGGAGTACCCGTACTACAAAACGTGGCCGCAATCTTTTGGGCTATATGACCCGATTTACCAATCCCGCTGACCATGACCTTTCCCTGGTGGTTCAGAATGATCTCGACTGCACGAGTCAAGCTGCCATCCAGGCGGGCGGAAGCATTTTCAATCGCTTTCGCCTCAATTTCCAGCGAAATCCGTGCCACACTTAGCCATTTGGCTGCCTGTTCTCGAGTTGTCATCCTGATTGTCCAAAGATCAAGCGTACATGTTCGAGGTCTGCGAAAGTGTCGACTGCAACCGAGCGGTAATTTGTTTCGGTTGTTTGAATTCGATAACCGGCATCCAGGAACCGCAGCTGCTCCAGTTTTTCAGCCATTTCTAATGGGCTTTCCGGGAGAGATGGATAGCGCATCAGGACCTCCTTGCGATAGCCATACACACCAATATGGCCCCAGAATACCTGCAATTCGAGCCAGCGCTCAGGTGGGATATCTCGTACGAAAGGGATGGGACTGCGTGAAAAATATAGCGCCCGCCCATCCAGACCACGAACGACCTTGACGATATTAGGGTTGAACAAGTCGCTCTGGGTCTGAATTTGGAATACCGGTGTGATCAGATCACCCCCCACTACACTCCAGGAAGCCACCAGGTTCTCCAACATTTTTGGGTCAATCAGAGGCTCATCTCCCTGTACGTTTAATACACAATCGGCATCCACACGATCGATTATCGACGAAACCCGCTCAGTCCCTGAACGGCAATCAGTGCTGGTCATTATTGCTTTTCCCCCCCAGCTTTCGACCGCGTTGTAGACTTCAATCGAATCTGTGGCGACCAGCACCTGATCCAAACCCTGAACCTGTTGAACCCGCTGCCAGATGTGCCACACCATCGGCTTTCCGTGAATATCGGCAAGCACTTTGCGGGGTAATCGGGTGGAATCCAGGCGAGCAGGAATAATGGCAAAAATGTTCATGTATTTCCTTTAAGGTACAGACAGTCTAAACGATGCGTACTTGAGGGATAGGAATGATGAATTTTCCACCCCGGGTACGGTATTGCTCCTGTTGAGCCAGGATCTCGTCGGCAAAATTCCAGGTTAGCAAAAGCACGTAATCGGGCTTACGCCTGAGCAGCTCTTCAGGAGATAATATCGGCAGGTGGGTGCCAGGTGTGTAAAGGCCCTGTTTGACAGTACTCCGGTCAACTACGTATTCCAGGTACTCTGCCCCAATGCCAAAATAGTTCAAAAGGGTCGTTCCTTTGGCCGAGGCTCCGTAAGCAGCCATGCGCTTACCACTCGCTTTCAATTCGATTAAACAGTCGAGTAAATCCTGGCGGAGGCGGTTTACATCCTGGCCAAAAGCCTGGTAAAAACTTTGATGGTGGACTCCCCAATTCGCCTCCTCGATTAGCATTTGCGTAACTGCAGACGAGACCGGCTGACCACTTGTTTGGTGATGGATAAACAAACGCAAGCTGCCGCCATGGATGGGGAGGCGCTCAACGTCTGTTACGGCCAAACCATGTTTGCGGAACAAAAAGTCGATTGAAGTAAGTGAAAAGTAGCACAGGTGTTCGTGGTAGATCGTATCGAATTCAACAAAGTCGATCAAATCCTTGACGTATGGCACCTCGATCACCGCCACGCCGTCTTCCTTCAATATGGTGGCAATCCCGGATACAAGGCCATTCAGATCGGCAACATGAGCCAGGACGTTATTTGCGTGGATAGCATCTGCCAGTTTACCTTGTAATCGCAATTCCTGGGCCAGGCTTTGATTGAAAAACTCGGCGAGTGTTGGAATACCTCGTTCAATAGCAACTTTGGCAATATTAATGGCTGGTTCGATCCCTAAAACTGGAACACGATTGGCCTTGTAATACTGGAGCAGGTAGCCGTCATTGCTGGCGATTTCGATCACCAGGCTTTCTCGCGAAAATTTCCGCTGTTGCACCAGACGTTCGACAATCTGTCGGGCATTCTGTAACACGGTATCTGAAAAGGATGAAAAGTAGAGGTATTCACGAAACAACTGCTCTGGAGGTATAGTCTCGGTGATCTGCACTAAATTACAGTGTGTACAGAAAACCAGTTCCAAAGGATACGTGGGTTCTGGCCGGGCTAACTGTTCCTGAGTTCAGAAGCGCATTTGCAAGGGGCGATTCCCCCAGTGAAAGGATCGGCACCAGTTCTTTTGAATTGCAGGAACGACATTTATCTCTCTTCATTTCCTGCCCCAATCTGGCAAATTGAAAGCTACTTTTTGAGCTATGTGGGATGTTTCCTGCACAGTTTTGGATCCCCGATCCTGCCAGACGCACCAGGGCGCCTGCCCATCTCGCCACAAATTTTCGAGGAATTGTTTATCTCGAATGGTATCCATGCATTGCCAGAACCCGTTGTGCTGGTATGCAGCCAGTTCCTGGTCGAGCGCCAATCGTTCCAAAACATCCTTCTCAAGGATGGTCTCATCTCCCTTAAGAAAGTGAAATATGTCTGGCTCGAAAACCATAAAACCTCCATTGATCCACCCTTCGCCCGTTTGCGGTTTTTCTGAAAAGCTAGTCACCAGGTCCTGGCTAATAACCAGGCCCCCGAAGCGGGCTGGTGGACGCACAGCAGTTATGGTAGCAATTCGTCCGTGAGCTCGATGGAAACGCACCAGCTCACTCAAGTCGATATCGGCGACACCATCCCCGTAGGTGACCATAAAAGTATCGCCGTCCAACCATCTCTCCAGCCGTTTCACCCGACCACCGGTGGCTGTGTTCAGCCCTGTCTGGATCAGGTGGACGATCCAATCCTCACGATCGATTTCATCGATCATCATACTTTCAGAACGGAAGTCGATCTTTATACCAGCGTTGTGACTGTAGAAATCCAGAAAATAGCGTTTAATTACGTCACCCTTATAACCCAGGGCTATGATAAATTCCTTTTCTCCAAAGCTGGCATAGTGCTTTAAGATGTGCCAGAGGATAGGCTTTCCACCAATTTCGACCATCGGCTTGGGACGGACATCGGTCTCTTCGGCCAGCCGAGTGCCCATGCCTCCCGCCAGTATGATTGTTTTCATCGCTGCATACCCTTTTGCGCTGCGGGCTTTTTTTGAACCCGCAAATAAACTTTCAGCGATTTTTTCTCGTCCCTGACTGCTTCGATCTCGTTAAATATTTCGTTGACCAAACTCTTCCAGTTATATTTTTCAATCACCAACTGCCGGCCGCTTTCACCCAGCGAGGTCAATCTTTCTCGATTGGCCGCGAGGCGTAACAAGGTTTGCCCCAATGCTTGAGGATCATCGAAAGGCACCAACAGATCAGTCGCTTCCAAACGGCCAAGAATCTCACTAACCTGCGGTTGGTACGTGCTGACCACCGCTAACCCGCTGGAAAGATAATCGAACAA
>CAVPJC010000012.1:0-239649 GCA_963705155.1 uncultured Chloroflexia bacterium
GCGCAGCCGGACGCCCCCGGCAACAGCACCAGCCAGCGCCACGCCCAGCAATCCGATGAACCACCAGGTCTGCCAGAAGGGTGGTGTGATGGTGATCTGCACCGCCGCGCCCTGCTCATTCCAGACCCCGCTGTTGTTCGAGGCTTTGACACGGAAGGTGTAGGTTCCCGGTTTGAGGTCCGGGTAGTCGGCATGGCGGCGTGTGCCGGCTTCGATCCAGTCAGCGTCGAGCCCTTCCATCTTATAGGCGTATTGGTTTTTAGCCGGGGCGGTATAGTCCAGGGCAGCGAAATCGAAGGAAAGGTAGTTCTCCCGATAGGACAGCTTGATGCTGCTCATCAGGAAGCAGGTCGGTGCGTAGCGGCTGGTTCTTCAGATTGAGCGCAGTGATCGCCGCTACCGGCAGGTTGGGGTTGTCGCGGAGCTGGTCCGGGAAGAAGGTGTTGAGGCCCTGGCTGCTGCCGAAGAACATCTCACCCTGCCGGTTCTGGAAGCACGCCGATCCTTCGGACTCTTCGCTGATCACCAGGCCATCGCGGGCATCGAAGTAGGAGAACCTCTCCGTGCGCGGATCGAAGCGCGCCAGGCCCATCTCGGTGCCCATCCACAAGAAGCCCTGGGCGTCGCCCTGAACACAACTCACGTACCTGTCGGGGCCTGCATCCGGCACATAACGGGTGAAGGTCTGCGTGTCCCTGTCGTAACGCACCAGCCCGCCCTCCACACTGCCCATCCACAGGATGCCCTGTGCGTCTTCGTAGAAGCTCATCACCGTGCCAGCCCCAGGGCTACGGGGATCGGCGCGGTCTTGCGGAAAGTGGTGGACGGTAAACTCGGTTCCGCCTGCCGCGGCCGGATCCAGCCGGTAGAGGCCGAGATTGCCAAAACTGACCCACACCGCTCCGGCCCGATCAGGGTAGATGGCATAGACCCGATCCACGCCGAGCACCAGTTCTCGATCCAACGGCACACTGGCGAAGGCAGAGACGCCCGGCTCACGGCGGGAAATTCCTCCCCAGTAGCCGACCCACAGGGCGCCCCGCCGATCCTCGACAACGGCCGTCACCCGCCGCCCGCGAAACGCTTCTTCAGCTTGAAACGACTGCATCTGGGCGTCAAAGCGATCCAGACCGTTCAGAGTGCCCACCCAAAGCGTTCCAGCCCGATCCTCGTAGGTGACATACACCGGCCCGCGGCTGAGGCTGGTGGAGTCGTCGGGGTTGTGCTGGTACACCGTGACGACGCCCGTCGCGCGGTCCAGGCGGTTGAGCTCGCCCCGGTATGTTGTGTTGGTGCCGATCCACAGGATGCCCTGGCGATCCTGATAAACGGAGGACACCGCATTGCCACTCAGTCCCGGCGGATCGTGCGGGTCGAGCACCGTCACTGACTGCGCGCCCCACCCCTGGCTGGGCTGGCTGGGGCTTTGCTGGTAATGGGTGAAGCTGCTGGCGGTTTCATTCAGTTTGCTGATCCCGTTGACCGTGCCGAACCAGAGGACACCGGAACGATCCTCGTAGATGTCCCAGATCGAGTCGCTACTCAGGCTGTGCGGGTCATTCGGATCATAGTGATACTGGTAGAAACGGCCCGTCGCATGGTCGAACAGGTTCAGGCCGTAATCCGTCCCAACCCACAAGCGACCCCTGCTGTCTTCCAGGATGGCTCTTGCGTAGTTGTTGCTCAGGCTGCCCGGGTCCTCCGGGTCGTGTTGAAATCGGGTGACCTTGCCACTCGCGCGATCCAGCCGGTTAAGCCCGCCCCCCCAGGTGCCCACCCACAGAGCACCCTCGTGATCCTCAAAGAGGCTCTCGACCCGATCCTCACTCAGGCTGGTGGGGTCGGCAGGATCATACCGGTATTTCTGCGGTTCCCCCTGGTCTGGCGAGCCGGCCGCGTAATGCCACAGTCCATATCCTACCGTGCCAAGCCAGACGCCTCCTCGCCGGTCGAGCAGGAAACTGAGCACCGCTGTGCCCGGCAGGAATCGGGTGAAGGTGTCCGTCGCAGGATCGTAGCGGTTCAGGCCTTCGGATGTGCCAACCCATAAGACACCTGCAGCATCCTCGGCGATTAGGTAGATCTGCCCCGGCCCCAGGCTTTTGGGATTGGCAGGGTCGGGCACGTAATGAACGAATTCCCCGGTCTCCCGATCCCTACGCACAAGGTCTACCAGGTTACTGATCCACAGGTCGCCGGTGCGATCCTCATAGAGTTTCCGCATGTAATTGGCGAACAGGACATCCCCGCTGGATCCCAGGACGAAAACTCTAAAATCAAACCCATCAAACCGATTGAGACCGTAGCGTGTCCCAAACCACATGAAGCCTTGCTGATCCTGGAGAATGGATGTGGTGAAGCTGTAGGACAGTCCCTCGGTGGTCGATAGCCGGTCGAAACGCAAATTTGGTTGCGCGGAGAGGCCCGGCAGCTGGTCATATTTTTGTATTTGGGTAATTGAAACCGGATTTGGGGATTGCGCTGCAGAAAAAGGGAACACTGGTCTTATCGTGGGCAAGATGCCAAAGACCGTAAGAAAGACCAACCAGCAGGGGAGGGAACATTTATTCGTCAATGATCGCTCGCTGCCTAATTATCTTAGCATATTGATATCGAAGATGCAATAAGGGCCTGGTAATAATTGAAGCATCATTTGTAAAATACGCAGTAGCTATCCATCGACGGGCGATCCTCAAGATTTCAATCATCGCTGCAAGGCGGCTGGGAATTCGTAAACGGTGCTCGAACCACGCTTTTAGCCATCAATCCCCGGATCAACCCAAGCAGTTTTTCGGGTGGGTCAGCCTTATAAGCGAAGATATCCGCGCCAGCCTGCAAGGCTGCCCGGCGTAGCTCGTCTTTGCCGCTCATGAAAACGATCCACAGGTGCGGGCAAGTATGGCGGATAACGGTGAGCAGCTCCTGGGCGGGCATACCGGGCAGCTCCCAGTCTAGCAGTACCAGTTCCGGACACCCGCAGCGCACGGATTCAAGCAGGGCTTTCGCATCCTCCGCCTCTCCGACGACTCTCCAGCCCGGCTGCTGCTCCAGCAGGATGCGCAAACCAAAGCGCACCCTGGAGCTAGCATCACCAATCAAGATATTTAATCCCGTACCTGACATATTCAATCACCAAGATCCTTGCTTATCTCGACCATTTGCCCAAGAGAAAGGTCTATCTTAGTGTAAGCGAAAGTACTCCAGGCTACATCGGGTTCCCGGTGGATTTCCGAACTAGGCCAGGTGGCTTATTTTTCTAAGCCAGGTCATTCGAACACAAAAGATTCATGGTTGTAAGCCGGAAACCAGGATTTGGCAAGTGTTGAGGAGTACGTACATGGGACGAGCATCGTTTAATAGTTGAGATCGCCCAACGGACACTTTGCCATCTCGGACGCGGTGCATGTTTACATATAGAGTATATCGAAGCGTAATATCCTCTACATTCACATCCGTTTTTCAACAGACGAGAGCCTGAAGGTGTCGATATCTACCGATTTCGCCGAGACTTCACGTTCAGCGGAGAGGATGGGATGCATCTCCACTTGGATGAGATACATTTCAGGTTGTGGTTTTCAGCTTATGGGTGCGCTTTCAGGACATTCGAGTCCGGTTTATAATCGGATTAATTTTCTAGCAGGAGGATAGACATGATGCTTCCAGACTACTGGTTGTCTCGTCCCGGTATAGAGATCGACCCTCGGACACGTTCTGATTTTGACCGGTTGTATGCCGGGATCAAGGCCGCCGGGACACACACCCGCATCGAGTACACCCTCCCGGCCCCCAAATGGCAGTTCCTGTGTTACCTGGCCGACCGGCAGGAGGTTGTCTTGCACGGCACCGGCGACCCGGATATCCAGGTTTTTGAGCCGCGCCAGTCGATCGACCTGACCGAGTTTGGCGCACAGACCGCGGTGTATGCCGCCGGGGACGGCCTGTGGGCCATGTTTTTTGCCATCCTGGACCGCAGGAATTACCCCATGGCAACCAGCAACGCCTGCATCCGCCTGGTGGATCAAGCCGGACAGGTCAGCGAGCCGCGCTACGTGTTCTCAATCAGCCAGACCGCCCTGCGCCAGAAACCGTGGCGCAACGGGACGGTCTATTTGCTGCCGGGGGAGACGTTTGTTCACCAACCCTCTCTGACCTTCGGCCCTTACGAAGTGCGCGTGCCGCAGCTGGCAAGCCTTGTGCCGGTCAGACCGTTTGCACAGTTGGATGTCGCCCCGGATGATTTTCCTTTCTTGAAGGATATACGCGGACTGGATGACGCCAGGCTGCCCGAGTACGGGCAGGCCATGCAAAGCGGAGCGCCCTGGCCCGAATGAGACCCACGCCCTCGCCGCCCCCAAACCCTTCAATCGACCAGCCATTTTTGCATGTTCAGACCGGTGAGCTCGTAACCCAGCTTGCTGTAGAGCTCCCGGGCGGCGCTGTTTTTTGCAAATACATGCAGGCCGATGCGCTGGATGCCCTGCTGCTTCATCCTGGTCTCCAGCAGCTCAAGGGTCTTCCGGCCCCAGCCCTGGTGGCGGAATTCTGCGTGCACAACAATATCATAGATAAAACAGCGTTTCTTCTGGCTGTCCACTTCAATCCACAAGTATCCGATCCGGGATTCGCTTACGCCGGTGCTCGCCACAATGTTGTAAAGGTAATGGTTCGGGGTAGAGGTGCCCTGACTCAGCGTGTCGTTAAAATCCTTAAAGGCATTCGTGCGAGCCTCGTCCATCGATATGCGATAATTATGCGAGATGTCGAGTGCATAGTCCTCGACGCCCCACGCCTTGTAAGCGGCGAATTCGTCTTCAGTCATTGGTTGGAAATCGATCATCGGTCTCACGCTCCAATCGTCAAGGCTGCCTCATGGCTTCAAAAGCTCTCGCGCTGGATTACCAGACCTCCGGCAGCAGGCGGAACCGCACCTGGCGGGCATGGCCCACCGGGATGCCAGCAGGATGGCCATAGCCAGCTCAAACAGGATCGCCCCGGCATAAGCCGGGTGGCGCAAAAAGCGGTACGGGCTTTGACGAGTTCACAATCGGGGGATCAATACAGGCGTTCTCTTCTTATAGGCCTCATAATCTTCCTGACCACCCCATTTTTCATCGGCCTTTTTTTCAAGCAGTGGAATTCCACTGACCCGTGTGAGAAGCAGGGTGACAAAAACCGGAGAAACCAGGGCGACCCACTGCCAGCCGCTCAGAACGGGTAAGGCAATGATCGCAACACCAACCCAGAGCACGATTTCGCCGAAGTAGTTGGGGTGGCGGGAGCGCGACCACAAACCGGTTTGGATAAACTTTCCTTTGTTGCCCGGATTTGCACTGAAGCGGCTTTTTTGAGAATCGGCCGCGACCTCAATCGCAAACCCAAATACCCACACCAGGAAACCGAGAACGGCCCAAAAATCGATCTCTTTCCGGTTGGCAGTCGTGATGGCAACCAGCGCAGCCGCTGCTGTGAAGGTCACCCACAGGCCCTGGATGTTCCAAACGTTCAGGAAACGGATAAAAGAAGGTTTGATCTCATCAAAACGATCATCCTTGCCTGCTTTTTTAATCCGGCGAAACAGGAATGAGCCCAGGCGGGCTGCCCAGATCACCACCAGAAACAGCAGAAGGATTGACCTGGCATCCCTGCCCGGACTGAAAATAAATGCGAATGTGGCCAGTGAAATATAAGTGATGCTGCCCGTCAGATCGAAGAACTTTTCAGTCTGAAACAAGTAAGCCGGGATAAAGACCAGCCATTGGATCAGAAAGGCCAACCCCACCGTCAGGGCAAAAAGGGGCATCCCGGCAAGCGAGGCTCCGCCCTGACTGCCAGCAAGGGCAACCAGAAAGCCCAGTATAACCACCACAAGTAAGGCGATCAGCGCATCTCGTTCGGTTTTCTTCATATAATTTTATCCTTTCTGAGTTAAGCCGCCTGACGGTTTGTGTTAATCACTGGCAGGCGGATGTGGATAAGGTTGATTGTACTTGAAATGGATTGGGTGCAGAACTAACTCTTTTTTGTATGCCCATCCCGCCAGCCAGGTGTGCGCATTGTCCGGCGGCGCATGACGATAAAGCACCTCAACCGGTCATTCTTTACCTGGCAGGGTTTGGATGAACAAACAAAAATCATGACCCTGCATCAGGGTTTTGGGCTGCTCGAACTGAACTTCCGGGTTCCAGGCGGGGCGATCCCACCAGGCCAGATCTGTGCGGCAGTAAATCTGGTATCCAATATCGGGCCTGCCCACCTTTTTCCACAGTTCTGCATAATAGCAACGGGTTACTTTGTGGGCATAACGAAATCGGGTTGCCTCTACCAATTCAAAGTCCTGTAACCCGTAAACAGAATTATTCTCCCAATCATCTTCACGGAGCAAGTCATCCCATTTCGCCGCGTCTCTCAAATCTGTGGGGTCCAGGTTGTGCTGAGCAAAGGATGCCAGATCTTCCGCCCGCCTTGCTTCCCGCGTGTGCTCAGCCATTTCGAGCACCGCGCCAAAATAGGCTTCCCACAACTGCTCGCCATATTTTGATAGAAGCAGAGGACATACGCGGGCAAGCCCTTCAACCTTGCCTTTCAAATGGATGCGATTGTCTTCTATTTTCCGTTTACGGTGATATTTCTCGATCCGGTCAGCGACAGTATCCCATTTGCCTTGATATTCCTGCAGAATAATGCTCAAACAGCCAAGCTCAGCATGCAGCTCGTTATCATCCCACCGGTCGCCGATGCCAGCAATAAAATCAAACCGATCTTTGATTTCATTTACCTGGGAAAGCCTGCCCGTTTGACTTTCAGAAAGATAGACTGCTCCCTTCGGATACCCCATTTTTTCGAGCCATTCTACGGTCGGAATGTCGGCAAACTCGGGCCTCGCGCCCATATAAACAATTTCATATCTCCGGGAGAGCTCGTTCAGGCATTCGACGCTTCCCGGCGCGGCCTGGTCTTCGAGCAGCCTGTCACGCTGATAAAACTCAGGCGTGCCGGTGAGATGGTGTCGCCTGCGTGTATCACAGATCGTACCGTCGATGAAGACAAGAATCGCTTTCACAATTGCCTTTCGTGGGCTGCTGGCAGCCGCCGCATTTCAATTTCGAGGTGCCGCGTTTTCAGCAGGTTTTCGGGCAGCCTACTTGAGATGGAGGGTGAACACCCACGGATATGCATCGGGCGCACCCGTGTTTCCCACTACCTGGGTTGCTCCGTCTACGAACTGGAAGAACAGTGGGATGATGTCTGAGCTCGACGCCACAAACGGGTTCGCCTCGGTGTAAGCCATTACGGTTTCCGGTGGAATGTCGGTCCAATATTGCTTCATGGTGAAGGTACCCGCCAAATTCGCTTCCAGAGCGCCGTCTGGAAAGCTCGGCGTACTCTCTCGGATGAAACCGCCCAGGTCGCCGTCCATGGTGTAGATGCTGTGGTACAGAATGCACACCCCATCACCGCACTGCTGGAGCTCAAAGCGACAGTCGATAACCCCGCCGCCCGAAATGCTGCGCTGCTCAGCCTCGCCGGCGATCTCGAAGGGAAAATGGGCGACGCACTCCTGCTGCGTTCCTGGATCAATGAAGCGCAGTTCGATCTCCTGACGCCCGGGTGAGGACGGCGTCACCCCGGATGTTGGCAGCAGGGGAACCTGCACAGCCGGCGTGCTCGTCGCCGTGGCTACCTGCTGGATAGGAACGTCTGCCGGTGTTGCAGTTGGCGTGGCGGGCGCCAGCAAGCTGCAAGACAGGAGTACGGCGGCAACAAAAATAACCAGGCACAACCGGACAGAGCGGTGCGTGTGATTCCACATGATCCCCTCCCCTTGGACATCACCTGTATTTCAAACAGGAGCGTTTCGTTGATCGCTTCCCTGTTATTATCGCGCATTTCTGGCAAACCGGGTTGGCCTTTGTTTTGTTAACAACGGGCTGGTGGAAGGAAGCGCCACAGTGCAAGATCAGGGTCAAGCCGGTGTGGGGCGGCGGTGACCTTCGCGCACCCGTTCCACCACACGCCGGATTGCCTGCACCACCTGAGCGGCGTGCTCCGGTTGGGTGACGATGGAGAAGTGGGTTGCTCCGGCGACGATGATCTGCTCGCCTTGCGAGGAAAGCTGCACCAGGTCCTTTTGCAACCTGTGGTGCCGGGCGTTGACCTCAGCGCCGGTCATGCCGCCGACTTTTGCCTGACTGTCCACGCTGTTTTCGCAGGTGACGACCACCAGGGGGATGTCGCCCAGCGAAGTCCGGCGCTTGCGATTGCGCTCCATAATAGCAGCGGTGCTGGGAAAATTCGGCCAGCATGGTTTCATGGTGCTTGGGCTGACTGGCGACCGTCAGGAAGGCATCCAGATCTGCTCTGGCAAACGATTTTGCTGCGCTCCCCAGGCTCAGCCGGGTCAGTTGCTTGCCCAGGCCCAGCCGCGAGACGATTTTCAGCAGGCGCACTCCCATCGCCGTCCGGCTGATGAATTTGTCAAGGTCCGGGAAGGATTCATACTCATCCACATGGGTAGAATCGACCAGGACCACCCCGGCAACTTCTGCTGGATGAGACCCGGCGTAGATGCGGCTCAACAGCCCGCCGAACGAATGCCCGACCAGAACGTAGGGGGGTTGGAGCTCCAGCCTGCCCAGCAAGGCTTTTAATTCGCCCGCCAGGTTGGCGGGCGTGCGCGGGTTCGGGCTGGGATCGCTCCACCCCTGACCGGCGCGATCATAGGCCATCACCCGGGTAAAAGCAGAAGCCGCCGATTGGATATGCGTGTACTGCAGGGAAAACCCGCCCAGGGCTGGCTCGAGGATGACCGCCGGCGCCCCCTCCCCCCGCACCAGCGCATGCAGCCGGAACCCGCCGATATCCACCAACTCTCCCGGCGGCGCCACATGATCGTTCTTCTGAGAACTCATTTTGGCCTCCTGGTTCTGCCCGCTGAACGCAAAATCAGTTGTGTTGCACATGCCATTAAATACCCTTGTTGTACCTGCTCAGGCGACATAAAAGATATGGTTTTTACTAGTTTCAAGAAAATTTTGCCGCAATTTGGTTCATGGTCAGCTTTCCAGTATTGTCAGGAATTGATACAGCCATTTCTGAAAGCGGTATTCCACAAACATAGTAGCGAACATCAATACAAAGTAGGTGAAGGTAATGGAAAGATTGACCTCAAGGTAATAATAAGTGGCTACCGGGACTACTGCCAGGCACAGCAGAGACAACCAAGTGAGCATACGAAGGTTCCGAGCTAACAAAGGAGTATACCTGAGAAGCTTATCCACTCCTTGTGATTGTCGCTTGATCAGCACCCGGGCATAACGCTCCCGCATAGCAAACTTTATAAGGCCAAACGGCAGCAATATCGCCCAACCGATTGCGAGGTAAAAAAAGCAGTTTCTATGTCATTCATTGCGCACTGATTGGCTCCTTTTTAAGCTTAGGCAGATGAACTAAACCGAGCCTGAAGAATAGGAGGAACAAAAGGCAATCCGTTCAGGCTTACATTGCCTGAGCAGTTACCCCATGTATATCTGTGTTCATCTGTGGTTGATCTCCCTCTCCGCTCCAAACATCGATCACTATACCTCGAACAACCGCCGGTGCACCGGCTTCAGCGCCTCGTACACCTGGCGGTAAATCGCATACAGCTCATTGTAGCGCCCCCGGTTTGCCGGATCGGGGCGCACGCTGCGGGCGACGCCGATCAGCGCATCCACCTCGTCCACGCTGTCGTACACGCCCAGCCCCACCGCCACCGTCAGGGCGATTGCCATGGCCCCCGCCTCCTGCGGGTGCTCGACCACATCGAGCTGCAGCCCGGTCACATCGGCGATGATCTGGCTCCACAGCGGGCTTTGCGCCCCGCCGCCGATGAGGCGCACGGTTTCGAAGGCAAAACCCACCTCGTGCATGGCTTCGGCCATCCAGCGGATATGGTACGCCACCCCCTCCATGACGGCGCGCGCCATGTGCGCCTTGGTGTGGCCCATATTCATCCCCACCCACCCGCCGCGGGCGTAGTGATCGAGCACGGGGGCGCGCTCGCCGGTCAGCCAGGGCAGAAAGAGCAGCTTATCCGCCCCGGGAGGGGTGCTGCGCGCCATCTCGGAGAGCAGCTCATAGGCCGAGCGCTCTTCCTCGTCTGCCACGCGCACCTCTTCCTGGCAGAGCGTGTCGCGGAACCACATCAGCGCCCCGCCGCCAGTTTCCATCTCGGCGGCGATGACCCATTTTTGCGGGTGGATGTGGCTCAGCCCCCAGAACGGCTTTTCGGGGTGGTTGCGGAACTGCGAGGTGGAGATGCCCAACCAGGTGGCGGTGCCGATGCACAGGTGCGCGGCCCCATCCCGGTTGGCGCCCGCTCCGGTCTGGGCCGCCGAGACATCGCCCGAGCCGTTCACCACCGGCGTGCCCGGCAGCAGCCCGGTCAGGCGCGCCGCAGCAGGGGTCACCGCCCCGATCACCTCGGCGCTCGGCAGGGCCGCCGGCAGACGGTCGATGGGGATGCCCAGCCGCTCGCAGACCGCTTCTGACCAGCGCCGGGTGTGCGGATCGAAGAGGAAGTAAAACGAGGCTCCCACCCAGTCGGTGCACACCCGCCCGGTGAGCTGGTACAGCAGATATTCCTTGCAGTCGAACAGGTAGGCCGTGCGCTCCCAAAGGTCGGGGCGCTCTTCCTTGAGCCACAATATCTTGGGTGGAATGTCTTTGGCGGTGGGCAGGTTGCCGGTGTGCTGGATCAGGAAGGAGCGCATCTCGCCGTGCAGCAGGCGCTCCGCCTGTTTCACCGAGCGCAAGTCCAGCCAGCTCAGCATAGGGCACAGCGGGCGGATGTGCTCATCCACCGGCAGGGTGTTGAAGCCCTGGGCCGAGATGCCCACTCCCAATATTTCCGCCGGGTCCACGCCAGATTGGCTTAGCACCTGGCGCGTCGTCGCTACCAGGGCCTGCCACAGCTCTTCGATATCCTGTTCCACCCAGCCGGGGCGCGGGTAGGCCAGCCCGTAGGACTGGTAGGCGCTGTGGATCACGCGCCCCTGCAGATCGGTGAGCACGGCTTTGTCGCCGCTGGTGCCGGTATCGTGTGCCAGGATGTATTTTTTCATCTTTTTGAGTTTCCTATCCGGCCGGTTGCGGCGCCACGCGGCGCTGCAGCGCCATAAAGCCCGCTGCCGCCAGGCCGCCCGCCAGCGCCGCCGCCGCCCACAACCAGCGCGGGTCGGCGTGATCCATCAGGTAGCCAGACGCCAACGGCCCCACAATAAAGGGCGCCGTCCACATAAAGCCGTAGATCGCCATGTAACGCCCACGCATATCTTCGGGGGCGAAAGTCGCCGCCCGTGCCTGTGAGGTGGGAACCACCATCATCTCACCCAGTGTGATCAGTGCCATGGCTGCCACAAACAGCGGATAGCCGCTTCCCAACCCGAACAAGCCGAAGCCCGCCGCCATCAGCAGGCTGCCCGCCGCCATCACCGGCAGCGCCTGCCGCCCTGCAGCCGCCGCGAGATCGAAAACTGCAACAGCACCACCATGGCCGCGTTCAGGCTCAGCAGCCAGGCATAGCCGGCCTCGGGCACGCTGTGCACATCACGCAGGTACACGCCCAGGGTGGTGTTGAGGTTGGTGTACGCCAGGATCATCAGCGTTCCGATCAGGATGAAGAGCACAAACACCCTGTCGCCCAGCACCTTCAGGTAGCCGCGATAGGTGGCGCGCAGGTTCGGGCGCGGCTCTCCGGGGAAGGTCTGGGGCAGCGTCTCGGGGATGGCTGCCAGCACCACCCCGGCTGAAATCAGGCTGATGACCGCATCGCAGATGAACAGCAGCAGAAAAGAGCGCGCGATCAAAAAACCCCCGATTGCCGGCCCAATAACCATGGAAAGGTTGACGACGACGCGCAATATACCATAGCCCTGCGCCTGCTTGCCCGGGGGCAGCAGGTCGGCGACCATGGCCTGGTAGGCCGGGCGGCCGACATCGGTGAGAAAACCCACCAGCAGCGCCAGCCCGAAGAAGACCTGCAAATCGTCCACCAGCCCCATCACCAGCGCCGAACTCGCCGAAGCCACCAGGCTGAGCAGCAGCATCCCTTTGCGGCCCAGGCGGTCGGTCAATCCGCCGCCCACCAGGCTGCCCGCAAAACCGGCCACCGCTGTCAGCGTGAAGAGCAGCCCCACGCTGGTCATACCCACCCCGAAACGCCGTGTGACATACAGGGCGTAGAACGGGTAGAGCAGCCCACCGCCCACGGCGTCGATAAACATCACCACCGTCAGGGTCCAGAACGCCGCCGGGTATTCCCGGTACAGGCCGCGCAGACGGGGTAAGATCATCCACCCGCCGGGCGGCGCACTTCGAGCACATAGGCTTTGAAATGATCCAGGAAGTTCCGGTTCTGGGCTGCATCGCCCACCGTTACCCGGATGAACCCGAGCGGCATGTGGTGCCCCGCCATCGGGCGCAGAAAGATGCCGCGGAGGCGCATGGCTGCCGCAATGTCGACCGAGGCTTTGCCCAGCGCGCCGGCGTCGATGAGCACAAAGTTGCCCTCCGATGGGTAAGCCCGCAGCCCGGGGATGGTATTGATCTCTTCGTAGATCATCTCACGCCCGTCGATGATCGTCTGGCGCTTGAGGGCGGCATCCGCCTCGTCTTCCAGACCTGCCAGGGCCGCCGCCAGCGCCACCAACCCCACGTTCCATGAAATCTTGACGCGGTTGAAGTAGTTGGCCAGCTCTTTTGAACAAAGCAGGTAGCCCACGCGGAAACCCGCCAGCCCCCAGGCCTTGGAGAGCGTGCGGTTGACCATCATGTGCGGGTAGGTGCTCATCAGGTAAGCCCGGCTGAGGGGCTCATCTTCCAGCTCATAATAGGCTTCATCGAAAAACATGGGGATGCCCGTCTCCAGCAGCCGGAGCAGGTCGGCTTCGCCGATCTGGTTGCCGGTGGGGTTGTTGGGCGAGCAGATGAAGAGCAGCTTGGTTTTGGGTGTGATAGCAGCCAGCAGGGCGGGGATATCCCAGTCGAAGGAGGGCGTCATCGGCACCAGCACCGGCACACCACCGGCTATGCGCACGCGGGATTCGTACATGGGGAAGGTGGGCACCGATATGACCACTTCTTCACCCGGAGCAACAAAGGTGTTAATGACAAAATTGATCACATCGGTGGAGCCGTCGCCCAGCACCACGTTATCGGCCTCCAGGCCGTTCAGCGCGCCCAGCTTGCGGCGCAGTTCTGGCCCCGAGCCAGGGTACAGGTTGCTCTGGCGGGCGGCCTGCATGACTGCCTGCAGCACCTTTTCGGAGGGAGGCAGCAGGTTTTCGTTGGACATCATGCGCACGATGCCCGGATTTTCCCAGGCCACATCCATATGTTTGGCAGAGTAGGGTTCCGATTGGCGAACCCACGGGACGATGTATTCATCAGGCGATTTCACGTTTCAACTCCATAATTATAGATTGACGTTTCATGCAGACAACCTTACCTGCCCATCAGCTCTTCCACATCTTTGTACCACTTGACGCGCTCCCCCACCCTGGAGCGCAGGTTCCAGCGCACGGTTTTGGGCTGGGCCTCAATGCGAGCCAGCAGATCGGCGATGCGCCCGCCCACCACCCGCCGGTCTTCTTCCGTCAGGCTGGGGTAGCGCACCAGCATTTCGTCCACCAGCTTCAAGTTGGCGGTCACGGTGCGCCAGTAGCCCCAGTCGTTGCCCAGCAGCCGGGCGATCAATTTTCCGTTGACCGTCTCATTGTCGCCTTCGCCCACCGGGTGCTCGCGCAGCAGCATAATCGTGTCGATCAGGTCTTTTTCGTTGAGCTTGACGATCTGCATCTTTTCCAACAGCAACTCCGCCAGAGGCAGGGTCAGGGTTTCGACTTCCAGCCGCCCCACAAAGGAGACCTCGTGGCAGAAATCCAGCTTGTTAAAGAAGATGTCGATATGCCTGCCGAAGGCGGGGTCGTGGAAGAGCATGCGTCCCTCGCCGAACAGGCGCGTGACCATTTTATCTTCTTCATAGCCCAGCCCGGTGAGCAGGCGCGTGATATCGCCGCCGAAGCGCGGGTACGAGCCGAAGTCAATGTCGGTGAAGACGCGGCCCAGGGCGTCTTGCAGGTAGCCAAACTGCGGGCAGTGGGTTCGAAAAGCCAGCGCCCCGATCAGCCGCAGGATGATGTGGCGGTTCTCAGGCTGCTGCAGCGCGTCCAGGATGCGTGTCCGCTCGGTATAAAAATCTTCTTGTATAACGCCATAATTAGTCATAGATTCAACGTCCATTAAAACCTTAAACCACAGATATACACAGATGCACACAGATAGATCATCAGAGGCAATTCGTTTGATCTGGACGCGTTGGACGCCAAAATTGATGAGCAGGCATATACGAAAACCTGTCGCTTTGAGATAATTAATGCACTGAGCCCAGTGTACATCGTCCAGCAGCTTGACTGCCTTCAAGTTCAACCAGGATACAGTCTTCCACGAGCAAATCTGCATAATATTCACCTACCACCACCTGATCGTAAAGCACCTGGATAGGTGCTTGCTGCTGGCATTGAAGACCGGCTTTCAGCCAGCTCGTGAGCTAATGCATTTTCATAAACCTTCTCCAGGAAACCAGATCCGAGTGCATTAGCTCACCGTATAAGCGCAGCCGATAATCTTCTCGGTAATCGGGTTCAATTGTTCCAGGTCTGCACCTTTTATAAATCTGTGTTCATCCGTGTTATTGAAATAATTCATCCATCTGGTATCCAGCGATTACATAGTTTTCATCTGTTCGCATCTGATTAATCATGAATAGAGTGTCCGTCTGTGAAATAGCCCGTTCATGCATGGCTCCTTGATGGTTTCGGATTTTCAATCTGTGATTGTACTGTCCAGTCTGTGGTTATTTTTTTTTAGCCTGAAATCAAGTTTTGCCCGTCTATTGCTATCGGTTCAGCCTGGTTTTTGATTGTTCCTGGTTTTCATCTGTGTTCATCTGTGTTTATCTGTGGTTCTGTTTTTTTATTTTTAACCGGAAATCAGCAGGTGTCCTTTGACTTTGCCGGCTTCCAGGTTGATGATGGCAGCTTTGAGAATGCCCTCGGCATACTCGCTGCCGGCGTTGATGCACAACGTCTTGCCAATGCGCACATGCCCGGGCGATTCGTGGATATGCCCGTGCAGGGTGAGCATGGGCTGCACCCGGTCGATGAATGCCCGCACTGCCGGTGAACCGGCTGCTTTCATCACCACCTGCCCGCCCTCGGTGATAATCTTCAAGTCCTTATCCAGCTCGGGACAGGTATCCAGACCCCGACTGGTAGGGCGGCACGTGCAGGGCGCAGATGGCCCTGCCAGGATCGCGCACCATCGCTGCCAGGGCGTCCAGTTTCTGGGCCAGCTCCGGCTCTTCCACATCGCGCTCGCACGCCCAGGGGGTCATATTGGCGTTTGAATTGCCGTACAGCTCATAGCCGTCCTCGATCTCAAAACGGCGCATATCCGGGTTATGAACATGCGGGTATTCGTCGATGACGGCATCGATGGTGTAGTGATCGTCATTGCCGGGCATAAAGTACAGGGTTTTCCCCGCAGGAGCGAGCTTCTCTTCGGCCAGCTCCATCCACTCCCAAATCCGCTGCACCATCTCCCGCTCGAAGCGCCCCATCATCAGGGCATGATCGTTATCCATGGCGGCGGCTTCATCTTTTTCCAGGACGATGGGATAAAACCCTACATTGTTGATGGCTTTTTTAAACTTCTCCAGCTCTTCGCCGCGGCCCACCTCGCTGCGCTCGCCAAACAGATAGCCCTCATAGCGCCCGCCGCCCAGGTGCACCACCGGCACCATGGCCTTGCCGGTCACATCGCCCCCCACAATGAGCGTATTGGCCTGGTACTGGAAGGCCGCCGAAATGAATTTGCGGTACACCAGGTCTGAACCGTGGAAATCTGAGCCGTACAGCAGGCGCGTGAGTTTCGAGGCTTTAAAATGTTACCCAGTTTCATACCTATCTCCTGAACAACAGGGAGGGGCGCAGCGGGCCTGTGAATGGCGCAGGATGGATTACGACCCGCTGCGCCCCTGTTGAGGGGACACCCCGGTGAGCTTAAGGACCGGCGTCCGGCTTAAATTGGCGGCACCGACTGGAAAGTCCAGTTGATATCGATGCCTTCTTTGCGCAAACGGTAGGCGCGGGCAGCATAGAATACCACCAGGCCGCTGATGATAAAGCCCGCCAGCGTGCCCAGCGTGCCTGTGCCAATCCGCCCGCCCACTGCCGGGAACATAAAGGAGGCGATGATCATCCAGAGCAGGTAGAGCATGGTGATGCCGCCGATGATCGTGATGACCGGGAAACCGCCCACTTTCCGGCGCACCATGGCGCTGGAGTTCTCAAACAGATCCGGTTTGGTGAAGGGGAAGAGCGTGATTGCAAGCACCGGCACGAGCTGCGTGCACACCGCAAAGAACACGAAATTGAGCTGGGCGCCCATGACACCGCCGGTGGCGGCGTCGATCACACCCACTTCGGCGATGCCGGTGATGATCAGGATGGCTACAATCGGGCTGCGCAGCGTGGGGTGAATGAAGCACACACTCTCGGGGATCAGCCGGTCAAACGACCAGGCGAAGATGATGCGGCTGCAGTAGAAGAAGTAGGTCTGCGCCAGGTTGATCAGGGTGAAGACCCAGGCTATCGCCACAATCCACAGCAGGATGAAGGAAGGCCGCAGGATGGCGGCATAGAACGTGATCCACGGCATGGGCGTGGCGTCCGAAATGCCCGCATTGGAGAGGTAGCTCTCAGCGGCGATCCACTCCAGCGGCACCAGGCGCTGCAGCAGCAAGGCTGCCACAACGAAGATGGCCCAGGTGCTGATGAGCGAAGCCCACGAGCCTGCCAGCAGGGTCAATTCGGCCTGCTTGACTTCACCGGCGAAGAAGGTCGGGATGTAGTAGCCGTAGAAGATCCAGAAGCCCATGATCAGACCGGCCAGGGTCATTTTGGCGACGTTGGGATCAATCACCATGCCGTTGGCCTTGGCCAGCTCGATGCGCCCGGCAAAACTGCCTGCGCCCATGAACTTATCCCAGGCAGCCGGGAAGGCGTCGGCCGGGGCGGTGCCCAGTTGGAAGTAAATGATCACCCAGGCCAGCAGGCCCAGGAAGAAGCCCACTTCCAAAAAGCGCAGGATCGTACGGGTGGGCAAGATCATGGTGATGAAGGTGATGATGGCGCACACTGTGCCGATCAGGATGATGCCGGTCTTGGTGACCGACCAGTCTGCAAAGCCGATGAAGCCTGGATTGTTGAAGACGATGCCCATGGTGCGGAAGAGCACCGGCAGGGCGGTCTTGGGTATCCAGGCGATCAGCGAACCGGCTACCATGGCGCTGAAGATCACCAGCGTCCAACTGGCGGCAAAGGCCAGCGGGGCGCTGAGGGTGCGGGATGCCAGGGTGTAATCTGCAGCCGAGCGCGGCATGGCTGCGCCGATCACCGAGTAGGTGTAGGCGTGGAACAGGCAGAAGAGCATCGCCACCGTGAGCACACCAATGATGCTGCTGCCGGGCCACACGCCCGCAACCCATGAGAAGGGAATCAGCCCCGATGATGACAGGCTGATACAGTGCACACCAAACACCATAGCGCCAAATACGCCAATGGTGCGAACAAGACCCGAGCTTTTACGGGCATAAAGCTTGCGGTCTCCAGCAGGCGCTGCGACACTGGCTTGTGTCATGAGATACCTCCTTGATTGGTGCAATGTTGAGTAGGTTTTAGAATTGGGTTACGTTGTTTTGGATTGGAGCTTGAATATTCGCTTTTCGTGATACGGCTTCCTCCTTGGTTCTGATACGCTGATCATCTGCAGCCAATAATCGGATGCGGTTTATTTCAACGGATCGCCTTCCACGGTCATCTGGATGCGGGCATAATCGCCCCGGAAAAAATCCTGCGAGTACTGCACGGGCAATCCGCTTTCGGTATCGAAGAGCGTGCGGCAGATCATCAAAAGCGGGAAACCCTCGCTCACGCGCAGCTGCTTGGCGATGGTCTCGTTGGCCTCCACTGCTTCCACCGTTTCCACCACACGGCCCAGGCGCGCCCCGTATATCTGCGCCAACAGGTCGGCGGTCTCGTTTTTTTCCAGGTCCCATTCTTCCAGACCTGGGCAGCGTGAAGCGGGAAAAAAATCGCGCTCCAGGATGACCGGAACGCGGTTCGCCAGGCGCAGCACGATCACGCGGTAAATGGGGTGTCCGATTTCAACCTGAAGCTGCTCGGCCAGGCGGCGGCTGGCAACGATCTCGCCAAACTCCAGCAGCTGGCTGCTGGCGGCGATATTGCGCTCGCGCATGGCGCGGGCCGTATCCACCAGCTCGTGCGCCTGGTAGGTGAGGCGCGGTTTGGCCACGTAGGTGCCGCTGCCGTGGCGGCGCTCCAACAGACCCTCCGTGACCAGCTCGGTCAGGGCGCGACGCACCGTCATACGGCTGACGCCCAGTTCCTCCGAAAAATCGCGCTCTGATTGGATGCGCGATTCAGGCGGCAGCTGCCCGGAGAGGATCAGCTCGGCGATGTATTCCTGGATCTGTACATACAGTGGTTTATTAAGACCGGTCTGCATTTACCACTTTCCTAATTATGACATCATTTCAGATATCTTTTAACAAAGTGGTTCCTGGTACAAAGCGAGTCGGAAGGAAAATAATTGCCAAAAAAAGCCAAATATTTGCGGAAAACGCCAAAAATTTGCAAATATTACCTAAATTATACAACCAGTTATCAAAAAATCAAGCTGCTTTAATCTTTTTCGGCGAGAGTACCCAAAGTGGTATATGGTATATTCTTACAGGTTGGAACCGGGTAAAGATCATGCTTGACTTTCAAAACATTGTGCCTATAATTTTATTAAGTTTCTTTCAGTAAGTAAGTATCTCCCCACCCCCTTCGACTTCGGGAAGTGTCTATGCTCAAGCGCAGCGCCACTTCTGGCCTCATTCGCCGCCTCAACCGCTCCGCCATCCTGGACCTTGTGCGCGAGCGCAGCCCGATTGCCCGCTCGGAAATTGCCCGCAAACTGAATATGAGCATCCCCACCGTGATGCGCCTGGTGGATGAGTTGTTTGCTGAAGATCTGCTGCGCTGGTCAGGCGATTCAGAGGTCTCCGGTGGGCGGCCGCGCACTTTGCTCGAGTTTAACGCCACCGGCTATGCCGTGCTGGGGCTCGACCTGGGTGGGACAAAGATGTTTGGCACCCTGGCTGACCTGGGCGGCAAGATCCAGGATGAAATCCACCGCCCGTGGAACGGCTGCGGGCCAGAAGCAGCCCTGGAGCAGGTCTGCGACCTGATCTCAGAACTGATGGCGCGCCCGCGCCCGCCCGGGCAGCAGGTGCGCGGCATCGGCGTCGGCGCGCCGGGTGTCACCCTCTTTGAAGATGGCGTGGTAACCTGGGCGCCCAGCCTGGGCTGGCGCAACCTGCCGCTGCGCGATATCCTGGCGCATCGTTTCGGGCTGCCCGTGGTGGTGGATAACGATGTCAATCTGGCGGCGTTGGGCGAATACGGCTTCGGAGCTGCCGTCGGCGCTTCCAGCGCGGTCACAATTGCGATCGGCACCGGCATCGGAGCAGGGATTGTCATCGACCGCAAGCTCTACCGCGGCGCAACCCAGAGCGCCGGCGAGATTGGTTACCTCCCGCCGGGGGTGGAATACCTCGGGCGGCAGTACACCGGCTTCGGCGCGCTGGAGAGTATCGCCTCCGGGCCAGGCATCGAGCGCCGCGCCCGGCTATTGCTGCAAAAGCAAGGCCTGCCACTGCCCGAAAACGGCCCGACCGCCGAAGATGTTTTCCGGTCAGCGCGCAGTGGTGAAGACTGGGCCTTGCAGGTGGTTGAAGAAACCGTGGATTACCTGGCTTTTTCAATCGCCGCCATCAGCGCCATTCTTGACCCGCAGGTAATTGTCCTGGGCGGCGGTGTCGCCCGCTCGGCGGATGTGCTCATCCCACCCATTTTGCAGCGCCTGCAGGGTGTGGTGCCGGCCCTGCCTCGCCTGGTGCAGTCCACGCTCGGTTCGCATGCCGCCGTGCTGGGCGCTATTATGCTGGTTCTCGACCTCACCACCGAAAATGTCGCTGTGCGCGATATGATCTGATCAGCCGTCCCTGCGGTTCAATTTTCCCTGCTGAAAGAGCCACACTCATGAGCCAAACCTCTCCCCAATCCAAAAGCATCTCCGTAGCCATTGTTGGCGCGGGTTTTATGGGCGGAGCGCACGTCGAAGCGCTGCGCCGCAATGGGCTGCACATCAGCGGTATACTGGGGGTGGATGAAGCCGAATCGCTGGCTGCCGCTCGCAAACTGAGACTGCCGCGCTCCTACTCCAGCCTTGAAGAGCTGTGCGCCGACCCCGAGGTCGGCGCCGTTCACCTGTGCACGCCCAACCACCTGCACTACACCCAGGCGCGCAGCGCCCTGCTGGCGGGTAAGAATGTGCTGTGCGAGAAACCTCTGGCATTGAATTCCGCCGAAGCCAGGGAACTGGCAGCCCTGGCCCACGAGCGGCGCCTGGCGGGCGCAGTGAATTACAACCTGCGCTATTACCCATTGTGTCAAGAAGGGCGCGCCCGTGTCCGGGCCGGCGAGCTGGGCGAGCTGCGCATGCTGCACGGGTCGTATTCGCAAGACTGGCTCTTCCTGCCCACGGATTGGAACTGGCGCCTGGAGCCTGAATTGGGCGGCGCGCTGCGCGCCGTGGCCGATATCGGTACGCATTGGATGGATATGGTCACCTGGATCAGCGGGCTGCGCATTGTGGCGGTGATGGCCGATTTCGCCACTTTCCTGCCGGTGCGGCAGCGGCCCCTCCAGGCTGTGGAAACTTTTGCTGGAAAGCCTGGGCAGACGGGTCAGAGCCAGGCGGTGGAGGTTACCACCGAAGATTACGCGGCTGTGCTCTTCCATTTTGATAACGGCGCCCGCGGCGTGGTGATGCTCACCCAGGTGGCGGCCGGACGGAAGAACCACTTCTGGTATGAACTGAACGGGTCGCGCGGCTCGCTCAAATGGGAGCAGGAGCGCCCCAACGAGCTATGGCTGGGCTATCGGCAGAAGCCCAACGAGCTGCTGCTCAAAGACCCCGCCCTGATGCAGCCGGCTGCGCGGCCCTACGCCGCTTACCCGGGCGGACACGCCGAGGGATATCCGGATACGCACACCCGGCTTTTCCAGGAGTTTTATGCTTACATCGCCGCTGGCGATTTCGACGCCACGCCGGCTTTTCCAACCTTTGAAGACGGCTGGCGTGAGCTGGCCTTGTGTGAAGCCATCCACCGCAGTGCAGTGGAAAAGCGATGGGTGGCTGTGGATTAAAGAAATGCGATCACAATATTCGATCAGGGAGACGACATGACTGAAAAACTTGCTCTACTTGGCGGACAGCCGGTGAAAAACACACCTTTCCCGGCCTGGCCTTATTACGACGACACCGAGCGCCAGGCCTTGATGGACGTGCTGGAAAGCCGCATCTGGTGGCGCACACCCGGCTCGGCAACCCTTCAATTTGAAAAAGATTTCGCCGCTTTCCAACAGGCCAGGCACGGCGTGGCGGTGACCAACGGCACCGCCGCGCTTGAAGTGGCCCTGGCAGCCTTGGGGATTAGCCCCGGAGACGAGGTGATCGTCCCCGATTTTACCTTCGTTGCGACAGCCTCGGCGGTGCTCTTCAATGGCGCGCTTCCCGTGCTGGTGGATGTGACCCCCGACACCTACTGCATCGACCCCGATCTGGTGCAGGCAGCCATCACCCCCCGCACCAAAGCCATCATCGCCGTGCATATGGGCGGGCATCCTGCCGATATGGATCGCCTGGTGGAGATTGCCCGTCAGCACGGCCTCTTCCTGGTGGAAGATTCCTCCCACGCCCACGGCAGCGAGTGGCGCGGGCGCAAGATCGGCGCCATCGGCGATATTGGCACTTTCTCTTTCCAGCAGTCCAAGCTCATGACTGCCGGCGAAGGCGGCCTGATCGTCACCAATTCCGACGATCTGGAACGCAAGGTGCGCTCGGTGCACGACTGCGGGCGTATGCCGGGGGAATGGTTCTACGCACACTTCATCTACGGCTCCAACTACCGTCTCAGCGAGTGGCAGGGCGCCGTCCTCAGCGCCCAACTGGCGCGCCTGCCGGAGCAATCCAAAATCCGCATCCGCAATGCCGCTTTCCTGGATGGCGAGCTGGCCCGGATTGAAGGCATCACGCCCCAGAAACACGACCCGCGCGTCACCGTCAACGGCCATTATGCGTATATCTTCCACTACAACCAGGCCGCTTTTGCCGGGGCGCCCATTGACCGCTTTATCGCCGCTTTCAACGCTGAGGGCTTCCCCAACCAGGCCTCCTACCCGCCCCTGCATGACCTGGCGGTGTTCAAGAGCGGCGAGTACCGCAAACGCCTGGCGTCGGATGCGGCCAATGACAGCCACGCCTTCATGAAGGGGCCTTTCCCCAACACACATAAAGCCGCCTGGGAAACGGTCTGGATCCCACAAACCGCCCTGCTCGGCACACCAGAGGAGATGGCCCAGGTGGTGCAGGCAATCCGGAAGATCCAGGCCCACGCCAGCGACCTGGTGTAAGCGCATGGCGCCCGACCAGGAACTCCACAACCCCAAAACGCCCGGCCTGTTGGAAATCTACAGCCACGCCGGGTCGGGCTACCTGCCGCTGGTTTTCAGCGATGGCTGGCAGGTGGCCGTGTTGAACTGGGAACCGCTCTTTGACCTGCCCAACGCCGGTGAGATTGAGCGCCACAACCAGACCGATGAGGTCTTTGTGCTGTGGCGCGGCCGTGCCATGCTCTTTACCTCCAACGGCCAGGATCTCCATGCTGAAGACCTGCAGCCCGGTGTGGTTTACAACGTGCCCCGGGGTGTCTGGCACAACCTGCTGGCGACCCGCGATGTATCCTTCATCATTGTGGAGAACCGCGATACGCACCTGGGCGACACCCAGATCCGCCAGATGACCCCTGGCGAATGGGAGCAGCTGAGCCAGTCTTTACCGGAGTATCTTCGATGAAACTCTTGCCGCGTGTGGGCCTGTATGCCGTTTACGAGCCGCCCGAGGAAGGCTGGCAGGATTACCTGGCTACCCTCGGCCTGATCCAGGCAGATTTGGCGGGATGCGGTTTGGTCGTTCTACCTGCACCCGAAGCCGTCTGCGACCCGGCTTCCTGCCAGCGTGTGGCCGCCTGGGCTGCCGCGCAGCATCTCGATCTGCTCCACGCCCTGGTCATCACCTGGTCATTTGACCATTACAGCGTGCGCATCCAGCAGGCGACCGGGCTGCCGGTGTCTATCCGGGCTGTGCCGGGCATCCGCACCGGATCGCTGGTCGGGGCGCAGCAACTCCAGTGTGTGCTCTACGATCTGGGTGTGGAGCACCGCCTGTTCTTTGGTTCGCCCGGCAGCGCCGAAACCGCCCTCCAGACCGCCGTTTATGCGCGTGCCTGTGCGCTGCGTAACCGGCTGCGCGGGGCAAAAATAGCCGTGGTGGGCCGGCGCACAGAGGGCATGACCCCTACCGCGGTGGACGAAGTTGAGATCCTGCGCCTTTTTGGGACCCAGCTTCTCAATTACGGATTGGATGAATTCCAGGCGATCGCCGGGCGCATCCCGCTGGCGCAGGCCGAAGCCGAGTGGGAGCGCATCGCTGCCGGGGCGACGGCCGTCTCATCCAAACGGGAGCACGGCATCGCCAATGCCCGCAATTTGCTGGCGCTGCGCGGGATGGTGGATGAACTGGGCCTGCAGGCCGTAGCGATTGGTTCGTACCCGCAGTGCCAGGGCGCCATGTGCGTGCCCATCGCCTGGCTCAACGAAGCCGGCATCCCTGCCGGCTGCGAAGGTGATGTAAACTCAACCCTGGCCATATTCCTGCTCTCACAGCTCTCAGATGCGCCGGTGCATTTTGGGGAGATGCTGGATGTGGATTTTGAAAACGGCAGCATCGTCACCTCGCACTGCGGCTGCGGCTCGCCGGGTCTTGCCGATGCCGGCGGCTACATTCTTTGCCCGGTGCGGCTGGCCAACGATGGCGTCTGCATCCGCTACACCGCCCGGCAGGGTGCGGTGACTTTCGTGAACCTGGTGGGGCGCAAGAACAACTACCGCATGTGCGCCTTCGAGGGCCAGGCGGCGCCTACCGGGTTGGTCTTCGAGGGCACCCCTTTGAAGTTTGTCACGCGCTCGCCTTTCTCCAGGGTGTGGGCTTCGGTCACCGCCGGGGGCTACGGCCACCACTGGATGACGGCCTATACCCACGCCGCGGCCGAGCTGCGCGAGTTTTGCCGCCTGGTTGGCATCCAGAGCGCCTTCCCGGATTTGGAAACAAGCCCATGAACAACGCTCCCCTGCATGCTCTCACCTCTCGCCAGCGCGTGCTGAATGCGATTGCGCGCCAGCCGGTGGACCACACCCCCCTCCTGCTGCGCTTCTGGTCTTTGGGCGGAGACGTGGACAACATCCCCTTCAACTGGCGCGATGAGGTGCAGCGCGTCCAGGCCACGCTCGCCCTGGGCCTGGATGATACCCTCCTGCTCCAACCACCGCTGGGCTATGTGGAAGAATACCAGCCTGAGGCTGCCGGAGTGGTCAGTCGTGTGGAGCTGCTCCCGCCCGCGCCAGGTGAAAACGATCCCATCCTGCGCAAGGTGTACGAGACCCCCGAAGGCCCGCTGCAAACCGCCCTGCGCATGACCGGCGACTGGGAGCACGGCTTGCAGATCAACTTGTTTGATGATCACAACATCCCGCGCCTGGTGGAGCCGCTGATTAAAGACGCCGCCGATTTGCGCCGCCTGCCCTACCTGCTGGCAGACCCGACCCCCGGGCAGCTCAGGGCATTCAGGGAGCGCGCCGCTGCGCTGCGCCGGCATTCCGCCCAACTGGGTGTGGTTCTGGATGGCGGCTGGTCGGCCCTGGGCGACGCCGCCATGTGGTTGTGCGGCATGCCCCGCATCCTCTACGGGCAGATGGACGAGCCGGAGTTCATCCGGCAGGTGCTCCAGGTGATCGCCGATTGGGAGCTGAAGCGCATCGACCTGCTCCTGGCAGAGGGCATCGATGTGCTGGTGCACATGGCCTGGTACGAAAGCACCGATTTTTGGTCGCCCCGCAACTGGCGCAAGCTGCTGCGCCCATTGCTGCAGCGCGAAATTGATCACGCCCACGCTGCCGGGGCAAAGTACCGCTATATCATTACCAAAGCCTGGCATGCATACCGGCAGGACTTCCTCGAGATGGGCGTCGACTGTCTGACCGGGGTGGATCCCGTGCAGGATCGTCTGGATCTGGCTGAGGTTCAGGCTGCCCTGGGCGGGCGCATCTGCCTGATGGGTGGAGTCAACTCAGCCGTGATGTTTTCACAGTGGTCCGATGAGCGCATCCGCCAGGCGGTGCGCCAGGCCCTGGAAATCATGGCGCCAACCGGTGGGTTCATCCTGTACCCTGTGGACGCCGTCTTCAACACCCAGCCCTGGCAGCCGGTGCAGGTTCTTATCGATGCATGGAAAGCTGCATGGCAACCTGCATCCGAGATTTCCGCCCCGGCAAGGTCATCCAACCCGGGATAAAGAAAAGTGAACCTGTAGATCACCCGCAAGAACCGGGCTAACAAGGAGGTGTCTATCCATAAAGCTGTTCATCAAAAGCAAGACGAAAAATCCATTAAAATTGAACCAACGGAGTAAAGGAGAGTTACCCCATGAAATCGAAATTCCTGTTCTCGCTGCTGTCGATCCTGCTCGTCGCGGCCATGCTGGCAGGCTGCGCCCCGCAGGCCACCCCTGCCCCAACCCAGGCGCCTGCCGAACAACCCGCAGCCACCGAAGCCCCGGCTGCCGCCGCTAAATACCCGGAGATTGTGGTAGCCTGCTGGAGCGGGCCCGAGCACGATAACCTCGTAAAAGTAGCCGCCGAGTACGTAAAAGCCACCGGCAACAATGTTGTCGTCGAAGAGATCGCCCGCGAAGCCTACTTCGACAAGCTGACAACCACGTTCATCGGCGGCGGCTCCGATTACGACGCCGCCTACATCATGTCAGACTGGCCGCCCGCCTGGGTGCAGGCCAAGGCGCTGCATCCCTTCAACGAGTACATCGATAACCCCAAGGTGGCCATGCCCGGCCTGGATCTGGGTGTCTTTGGGGCTGCCACCGGCTACTTCACCTTCGATAACCAGCTCTACGCCTATCCCTCCGAGGGCGATACCGCCTGGCTGTGGTACCGCGCCGACCTGCTGGAAGCCAAGGGCATCAAAGTGCCCGAGACCTGGGATGAGTACCTGGCGGCTGCCCAGGCGCTGAACAATCCTCCCGAAGTGTACGGCACGGTCATCGGCGCCAAGCCCGATGAAGCCCTGTGGGATTTCATGTACTATCTCTTCGGCATGGGCGGCGCCATCCTGGATGAAAATAATAAAGTGGTCATCAACAATGAGGCCGGCGTGAAGGCTCTCACGTTCTATGCCGAGCTGCTCACCACCCATAAGGTAGTGCCGCCAGATGTGGTCACTTACGGCTACAACGAAGTCCTCACCACCCTTCAAGAAGGCAAGGCTGCCATGGGCATGCAGTGGATGGCCGCCACACAAACCCTGCAGGACTGCGCCCAAAGCCCCAAAGTGTGTAAAGATGGCAAGCCGCTCTTGCAGTATGCCATGCCTCCGGGCGTGAAAGGCGCCGACGGCAAGATAGTGCGAACGGTGGGCGGCAGCCAGTGGGGCTGGGGTATCCCGGCAGGCTCCAAGAACCCCGAAGCCGCCTACAAATTCATCGAATGGCTGACCAGCAAAGAAGGCGCCACGCTGTGGGCGCTCAACGGCGGCATCCCCGGCAACACCCTGGCTCTGAGCGACCCGGCTGTGACCGATAAGATCCCGCAGTTCAAACTGCTGGCCGAGGTGATGCCCTTCCGGCAAATCGTACCCCCCACCACCGTAACCGCTGACCTGGTGACAACCATCAACGAAGCTGTGGTGGCTGCCGTGACCGGCACCAAGACCCCTCAGCAGGCGCTCGATGACGCCGCTGCCAAGATGGATGGATTTTTATCCAAGGCCGGGTATAAGTAACACCCGCCGAGCACCACACACCTCAACGCCCCTCTCCCTTTGGGAGAGGGGCGTGTACCCGGGGCTGCGTCCGAATGCCGCCCCGCCTGAAAGGATGATGCATGCAAGTTGCCTCCCACCCGGGCTGGCGGCGAATCCTGCGCCGTATCGAGCCGGTCTTCTATATCGGACCGGCTTTTTTAGCCATCGCCATCATCCTCATCTACCCCCTGGGCTATTCT
Organism: uncultured Chloroflexia bacterium; assembly: GCA_963705155.1. Lineage (GTDB taxonomy): Bacteria > Chloroflexota > Anaerolineae > Anaerolineales > UBA4823 > CAVPJC01. The sequence goes on from CAVPJC010000012.1 coordinate 27,360, forward strand.
TTGTGGCTCAGCTTCCATGAGTGGACGCTGCGCGGCTTCCGCCAGGGCATCCCCTGGGTGGGTTTAGATAACTTCATCGGCCTGTTCCGCAATGTCGAGTTCATCAATTCGCTGCGTATCACCGGCGTCTTTATGCTGGCAGCGGTGGGTATCGAGTTCCTGCTGGGGATGGGTCTGGCCTTGCTCCTCAACCATGACCTGCGCGGCAAAAATATCATGCGCTCCTTGATTCTGCTGCCCATGATGTGCACCAACGTCGTCATCGGGCTAACCTTCCGGCTGCTGCTGAATTATGAATTTGGCATGGTCAATTTCTACCTGGGCGCCCTCGGCCTGGAGCGAATCGAGTGGTTGAGCAAACCGGCGGTAGCCATGCCGGCGGTCATCCTGGTGGACGTGTGGAATACCACTTCGTTCGTAGCCCTCCTGCTGCTCGCCGGGCTGCAGGCCCTGCCCGATGAGCCGTTTGAAGCCGCCCGCATCGATGGCGCTTCCGCCTGGCAGACCTTCATCTACCTCACCCTGCCGCTGCTGCGCCAGACCATCCTGGTGGCGCTGTTGTGGCGTGTGATCGATACCTTTCGCATCTTCGATGTGATCTATCTGCTCACCGCCGGCGGCCCGGCGCGCGCCACCGAGACCGTGAGCATTTACGTTTACCGCTACGGGTTTCAGTCTTTTAACCTGGGCCTTGCCTCGGCAGCCTCGTATATTATGATTCTGATCATGCTGGGCATCGCTGTGGTGCTTTCGCGGCTGATGGGCAAGATTGAGGATTAGTGGTGATTCTCGAGGTTTTATTTAGCGATGAACATTAACCGCCTCCTTCACAAAGCCAACCTCATCCTCATCTACCTGCTTATCCTGGTGGCGGTGGTGCTGTCGATCTTCCCGATTGTGTACCTGCTCGTCACCTCCTTCAAACCTGCCGGGCTCACTTTTGCCATACCGCCGGTGTGGATCTTCACCCCCACACTGCAAAATTACCGGGATGTATTTGCCGGAGGCGCCTTCACCAAATATTTCCTCAACAGCCTGATTGTAGCTTCCAGCACCACCCTGATTGCATTGGTGCTGGGTTCATTTGCCGGGTATGGCTTTGCCCGCTTCAAATTTCGCGGCGCGACCAGTCTGCGCCTCAGCTCGCTCATCCCACAGATGCTGCCGCCCATCACCATCATTGTGCCGCTGTATGTGCTCTTCAACTCGTTGAAGTGGATCGATACCCCTCAGGCCCTGATCATCTCCTACCTGACGTTTTCGATCCCTCTCGCCATCTGGATGACCACCGGTTTCTTTGCCGATGTGCCCGTCGAGCTGGAGGAATCGGCCATGATCGACGGCTGCACCCGCCTGGGGGCTTTCTTCCGTATCAGCGTGCCCATTTCTGCACCCGGGTTAGCTGCCACCGCCATCCTGTGCTTCATTTACTGTTGGAACGAGTTTCTCTACGCTGTCATCCTCACCGGGCGAGATGCCCGCACCCTGCCGGTTACCATCACCAGCTTTATGACCAACAAAGCCATCCTGTGGGGGCGCATCGCCGCCTCCGGCTCGTTGGTGCTGCTGCCGGTGCTCATCTTTGCCATCATTGCCCAGCGCTACCTTGTCCGTGGCCTGTCGCGCGGGGCAGTAAAAGGATAAATGAACCCGCCTCAGATTGGTCTGATCCTGCTGCGCGCCGAGTGGTTCGAACTCGGTGGTGGCGCTGCCCGAGCTGGTGGAAGGCGTCCAACAGGATGCCGCTGCCATCCAGCTGCAGCTCAGCCAGAGCCTCACTATTACCAACACCTGGGTGGTGAACTCGCCAACCTCACTTCAGCAGGCTGCCGCCGAAATCCGCAGCTCTGACCTGGATCTGTTTGTGCTGGCCTTTCAGGTGTGGGCCGAGGATTTCTACCTGCGACCGCTCCTGGATGCCCTGGCGGGGCGCCCCCTGGTGGTCTGGTGTTACCTGCCCTGGGAGCGTCCGCCCGCCAGCGCCACCTTTGTGGAGGTGCTGCGCGCTCCGGCCCGGTGGGTACGTTTGAAGGTCTGGGCACGCTGCGCAACCTGGGGGCGCGCTTCACCTTCACCCACGGCCCGCCCGGAAGCCCGCGCCTGCAGGTCAGCCTGCACACAGCCGCCCGCGCGGCCCAGGTGAGCCGCCTGCTGCGCCGCGCTCGCATCGGTTTGCTGCCCGCCCGCAATGAGCAGATGCAGTCCACTTTTGTGGATGAATTCCGCCTGCTTCACCAGTTAGGCCCGGCTGTGGAGGTTCTCTCGGTAGGCGATCTGCACAGCGCTGCTAACCTGCTGCCGCAGATCGAGGTGACCGCTTTCATTCAGCACCTGCAGCAGCGCTACCCCATCCGCGGCGTCTCCGACGCCACCCTGCAGCAGGCGGCGCGCGTCTCGCTGGGCCTGGCCCATCTCGCCGCCGGGCGCGGCCTGGATGTTCTCTCGTTTAACGATATCGCTGCCGAGACACACCAGGTGTTCGGCCTGCGCCCGGCGCTTTACCCGCCGCTTTTCGACGAAGCCGGCATCGCCGTGGGCCTGGAGGGCGACCTGGGCGCCGCCACGGCTGCCTTCATCGTGCAGCGCCTGAGCGATTCGCCCGTTTTCTTCACCGAAATCTGGTATTGGGACGAGACCGAGAATTACGTTGTCGGCGGGCACGCCGGGCCTCAAAATCCGGCCCTGGCTGCCCCCGGCAGCTGTTGGATCAGCCACGACTACGAGTATGCCCAGGCCGACCGTACAGAAGGCGCCCACCTGCAGTTCATCGCCCGCGCCGGGCGCGTCACCCTCTTCCAGCTGCGCGGCACGCCCACCGGCTGGCAGGCTCTGCTTGCCACGGGGGAATCGCTCGGCGCGCCGCCGCGCCTGGAAGGCTATCCGCATGCCGCCATCCGCCTGGATGCTCCCCTGGATCGCTTCGTGCGCCAGGTCGCCCGCGCCGGTTCCACCCAGCACTGGATCATGGCTTACGGCGACCTGCTCGTCGAGCTGGTGGCCTGGTGTGAGCTGGCAGGCGTGCCGCTCGAGCTCATCACAAAGGAGACTGCATGACCCGCAAGGATCATATTGCTGCCCAGAATGCCGAAATTGCCGCCAGTCGAGATTTTGCGCATGTCCGCCGCCCGGCTAACGCCGTCACCGATCAAGCCTGGATCAAGGAGCTGCTCCACCGCGGCGCAACCGGCATCCTGGCTACGGTCGCCGGCGCTCAGCCGTTCATTAACGTTCACAATTATGTCTATTCTGAGGCTGATCACTGTCTGTACTTCCACCGCGATCCGATCGGGCGCACCAGCGCCAACCTGGAGCGCAATCGCAGGGTATGTTACACCGTTCACGAGATGGGCCGCATGTACGCCGGTAAAGACGCCCTGGAGTTCGGCGTGGAGTACCGCTCGGTGGTGATCTTTGGCACGGCCCGCCGTGTGGAGCTGGAAGAGGCCGCCCGCGCTTTGCGCCTGCTGATGGAAAAGTATGCTCCCCACCTGGAGTTTGGCGTCGATTACACCGCCTTCAAACCGCAGTGCCCGGCAGCCGCGGCGGTGTACCGCGTGGATATTGAATCTTGGTCGGGAAAGCGCAACGAAGTGGCTCCTGATCATCCGGGGGCCTACTGGTACGAGCAAGAACGCGTAGAAAGCTAACCTTAAATAACCGGTGACGATTTTGAATTCTCCCTCCCTGGATGATTTATTGACCGCCCGGCGGGTCTTGTGCGTCCAGCCCCATTATGACGATAATGACCTGGGCGCAGGCGGCGCCCTGGCGGCTCTGCACGACGCCGGAACCGAGCTGATCTATTTGACCGTCACAGATGACTTGATGGGTTTGGTGGATGCCAGCCTACCCGACGAAGCCGCCGCGGCGCAGCTCAAGGCCGAGCAGTCAGCCGCAGGCGCCATCATCGGGGTGGACCAGCAAATCTGGCTGGACTACCCGGACGCCGGTGAATATTCTGGCGTGGATCTGCGCCGCCGCATCATCCAGGCCATCCGCTCTTTGCGCCCAGATTGGCTCATCACCTGCGATCCATGGCTGCCCTATGAGGCCCACCGCGATCACCAGCGCGCCTGGCATGGCTGCCGCCGAGGCTGCCATCCTTTACAACCTTCCCCGCATCCGCACCAGCCCTGAGGTGGACGCCGCCTATACCCCTTATGATTTGCGCCTGGCTTTTTACCTCACATACAACCCCAACGTTTATTTTGATATCCGCGCGACCCGCCAACGCAAACACCGCGCCATCGATTGTTACACCGCCCAGTTCACGCCCACTTCAATGGCAGAGCTGCATATATTGCTCGAAGCCGCGGAGCGCCGCGCCGGGTTGGCCGGCGGCTGCGAGTACGCCGAGCCGCTCAAGCTGCTGCACCCGTGGCAGCTGCACATCCATTCCTACACAGCGGAGATGTAGCTGACCGCGTCTGACCGGGCGTATCCGTACTGAAATTTGTTTTACTCCGCAGTTATCTGCACCGGCCCGGCAGCTGGCCTGGATTTGCGGCTCAACACAACCGCAATGATCCCGGTCATGTAGGCCGCGTAGGCAATCACCTCGCTGAGCGACGGGTTGCCGTTGTAGCCCACCAGCGCCTTCAGCAAAAGCCCCAGCTCGCTCCGATCGCTCAACAGCCAGTTGATATCCCACAGCGGATCCACCAGAGCCGGGATAATTCCCGCTTCGTTAAATTCATGCACACTCACCGCCACCAACCCGCCGGCAAAAATAATCAGCAAGGCGTTGGTCACCAGGAAAAAGCGGCGCACATTCAGCCTGCGGGTGGAGGTAAAAAGCATCCAGCCCAGGATGCCGGCCGCAGCCAGCCCTGCCAGCGCACCGGCCATTGTCTCACACGGGCTGGAGGTTTTCTCCACCGCCAGCAGGAACAACGCCAGCTCAATCCCCTCCCGGAAGACCGCCAGAAACGCCAGGGCAAACAACCCGCTGCCTTTGCCGCCGCGCACCGCATCCCTGGTTTTGGCTTCGATCTCACCCTTAAGGTTGCGCGAAGATTGGTGCACCCATACGATCATCCAGGTCAGTACACCCGCCGCCAGGAGCATGGCGATGCCCTCGAAGATTTCTTCACCCCTGCCTTCAAACTGCAGCCCCAGGCGGTTCAACCCGATCGCCGCCAACAGGCTCAGGAACACTGCCAGACCGCCCCCGCTCCAAACCATGCGGTTGAGGTGGGAACGTTTTAGCTTACTCAGGACACCCAGCACAATTCCCAGGACGAGAGCCGCTTCCAGACCCTCGCGCAACGATAAAAGGAAACTTGCCATCATGATGTTCCGCCTCCAGATTGGGGTGAGTCAGGTTGGATGCTCGCAGCCCGGCCCGCTTGACTTCCCAAACTGGCGTGATAGAATGGGTTTAATAGTTTGGGGCAAGCGAGAATGTAAGTATATGATAACGTTTTTAGTTAGTCAAGATTAACTTTTGTTTATCGAAGGGGCACAGCATGAGCCATCACGCGCATTCACCGGAAGAGACCAGGCCGACCTACACCGTGGAAAATTATTTGATGACCATGTATGTGATGGAACGCGATTATGGCGAGATCATCGCCGCCCGCCTGGCTGAAATGCTCAACGTGGCTCCGGCCACCGTGGCGATGACCCTCAAGCGTATGGAACGCGATAACTGGATCACTGGCACAGGCCGCAAAGCCGTGCATCTGACCGAAACCGGCCTGGCGGCGGCGCATTCGGTCACCCGACGGCACATGCTCACCGAATGGCTGCTGGTGAGTGTCCTTAAGGTGCCTCTGCCTAACATTCACGATGAGGCCCACGGCATCGAGCACGCCATCTCCCCCCAGCTCGAAGAACGCATGCGCGCCATCCTCGGCGACCCGCAGGTTTGCCCGCACGGCAATCCTTTCCCCGGCTGCGAGCACGTCACCAGCCAGTGGATCGCCCTGACCGATTTATCAAGCGGCGAAACCATGATCATCCGGCGCATCCATGAATTTGCCGAGGATAATCCGGAATTGCTCAGATTCCTGATTGAGAACGGCGTCCTGCCCGGCGCCAGGGCGCAGATGCTGGATATCCTGCCCTTTAACCAGACCCTCACCATCCGCGTCAATGAAAAGCCTGTTACCCTCGGGTTTCCAACGGCGTGCTTCATCTTTGCCGAGCGGGTGCAAGCCGCCTGACCACCGGCGCTCAACTGGCGCGTTCCTCAAGCCTGAGCACGGCGGTTAAAGGATAATGATCCGACGGGTACAGGCCCCCCCGGCTGGTACGGTCGATTGCCGCCTCCAACACCTGGAAAGGCGCGGAGGCGAGGATCCAATCGATGGGCGCAAGCTGATCTGGCTGCCCAAAGCCGTGGTAAGTGCCTTCCTCACCGCCGCTCCCCGCATGAATCGCCCGGTAAACATCGCTGAGCACACCACCGGAGGCCAGGAAGGCGTAGGCGGGCGAGTCTTTCCCGGCGTTGAAATCCCCCGTTATCACCACCGCACGTTGGTCAACGATCCCAGCCACCCATCGCTGCAGCAGCCGGGCTGACATTTCAATCGCCTCATCCGTGCCGTAATCCAGGTGGGTGTTCAAAAACACAATGCCCGGGCCGCCGTCGTTGGGCAGCAGCTCCACCCAGGTGGCCGTGCGTGCAAAGACGCTTCCCCAACTTTTGCTTCCGGCTATCTCCGGGGTCTCACTCAACCAGAAATGCCCGCGCTTCACTTCGCTGAAGCTTGATTGCAGATACAGCAGCGGGGCCATTTCGGCGTCGGTCGTCCCGCCTCCGGCGCGCCGCACCCCGATAAACTCATACTCGGGCAGCTGGCCACGCACATAGGCGGCCTGTGCGTCGTCGCGGCACTCCTGCAGACCCAACAAATCGGGCTTAAAGGCGTGGATGCGCTCAATCACCAGCGCCTTGCGCCGGTGCCAACGGTTGCTGCCATCTGGGGCAAGGCCGTAACGAATATTAAAACTCATCACCCGGATCATTGTTGTTTGGGTTCCTCTGTCACCCCGCCTGCGAATGTTAAAGATTTGCTCGTTCCCAGGCTGGTGGTCGTGATTTCAATTTGATCTGAATTTTAATCGAGAATAGCCGGTGTTTGAGCTAAAAAAAAGCGCTCTCCACCAAACGCTGGTCTCTTTCTGGTCTTAATTGCATCCCCGCAGTGGGCTTGGTTGGAATGGGGTTACAAAAGGATGATTTTTGCAGCCTGCGCTTCAGAATTTAGAACATATGTGCTATTTTAACGCTGTCTCCCGGCGCGTTGCGCCAACAAGCCCCAACCCTCTCCGATACGTGCTCCGATGTGGCCCGCGCCGGGAGCGAGCACCTCAAGGAACTGCATGAACCCTCCGACTCCCTCTCAACTCAAACCCACATTCCGCCCCGAACCGCGCCCTTCTCCAGAACGTAATCGGCGCCCTGCTCCTGCCCGCGCCTCCACCCACAGCCTGCACGCCGAAATTGAAACGCTGCGCGCCATCTTGCTGCGTGTTTTGCACGCTTCTGGTGAGACGGTTACGGATCTCGACCAATGGATCGGCCTGCTGCAAGCCCTGGCTTCAGCCTCCACCCGCCTGGCCGGGCTGCTCGCCTCCCGACGCAGCCTGGACAGCAAAGACGGGCTTCCCGTCCTGGGGCGCGCCCTGGCTGAGCTGATCAGAGAATGGAAACACGATGGATCCTGACCCCTGCAGCGTGTACCAGCACACCTGTGCCATACCTCCCCGGCATTTTTCCACCGCCTTGCGCCGCTGCCGCCTACGCCCTCAGGCGGGCGACCATGCGGTATTCAGTTTGTTTGACCGGGATTTCCAGGTGACTCTCGTATGGTGCCAGGTAAGGTGGGAACTGCCGGCCTTGCTGCCGGGCGTTGACCGTAGTTATGACGCGAGTGAACTTTAGCCGGAGAGAAAATGCACAGGAGGATGCGTCACACTTCATCAATAATCTGCTCAAGGACATCACCTGGGTTACCCGGGTCTCCGGCCTTCGGCTCCGCCCCTACCAGGTGGATGTAGCCAAGGCCATAGCTGAATTCGTCATCAAGAGACTCGGCCTCTCGATCGTGGTCATCTTCCCGCGCCAGTCCGGTAAGAACGAATTGCAGGCCCAGATAGAAACCTACCTCATGGTGATCTTTTCCACCCTGAACGCCGAGATGGTTAAGGTCTCTCCGACCTGGAAACCGCAAAGCCTGAATGCCATGCGCCGGCTGGAGAGAGTGTTAAGCCGCAACCTGATCACCATCCGGCAGCTGGAAGAAAGAATCAGGCTACATCTACCGCTACAACACCGCCCGCATGTTCTTCTTTTCCGGCAGCCCCGAAGCCAACATCGTGGGCGCCACCGCTTCAACCTTGCTCGAAGTCGACGAAGCCCAGGACGTGACCATCACCAAGTTCGACAAAGACATCGCACCGATGGCGGCCAGCACCAACGCAACCCGCGTATTCTGGGGCACCGCCTGGACCAGCCGCACGCTCTTGCGCGTGAGCTCCGCGCCGCCCGCAAAGCCCAGCAGAAAGACGGAGTTCGCCGCGTGTTTGTGCTCGACGCCGAAGACGTGGCCGAGCACGTGCCAGACTACGGCATTTTCGTTAAAGCCCAGGTAGACCGACTTGGCCGCATGCACCCCATGATCCGCACGCAATATTACTCAGAAGAGATCGACGCCGAGGGCAGCTTCTTCACTCCCCGCCGGTTGGCTCTCATGCAGGGCACACAGCAGCGCAGCCGCACCCCGCAGCCCGGCAAGCTGTACGCGCTCTTGCTCGACGTCGCAGGCGAAGACGAGTCCGATACCAGCACCGTCGTTAAGCTGCTGGCAGGTCCAACCAACCCGGCGCGTGACAGCACCGCCTTGACGATCATCGAAATCGACTTATCCACCCTGGCAGACCCCATCGTAAGAGCCCCAACCTACCGGGTGGTCGACCGTCACGCCTGGCTGGGTGTCAAGCACTCGACCATCTACCCGCAGATCACGCGCCCTGGCCGACCAATGGAGCCCGCGTTATATCGTGGTCGACGCAACCGGAATAGGCGCAGGCCTGGCATCCTTCCTGGAGAACGCATACCCGACGCGGGTTATTCCATTTATCTTCAACAGCAAAACCAAATCCGACTTAGGTTGGTAGCTTTATAACCGTCATCGAAACCGGACGTTACAAAGACTGGGACAACAGCAAGATCGTCAAAGACGAACAGTCGGAGTTTTACAACCAATGCCAGTTCTGCCAGTCCGAAATCGTCATCGGCCCGGAACACAAGCTAAAGTGGAGTGTGCCCGATGGCACACGCGACCCCGCCACCGGCGATCTGGTTCACGACGATTGGATTATGTCGGCCGCTTTATGCGCCGTGCTCGACGCTCAGCCGTGGTCAGTCGCAGGAGCCCCGCTGGTCCTGCAAGCCCCCGACCCATTAGCCGAAATGGACAGGGCAAGGTATTAGCTAATGAGACTTTCACGGTTTCACCATCCCCGACGGCGCTTACCTTCCGCCAGAGCTGATTTACCTGCTGCCTCATATCAGCGGACGCTGGATCATATGAAGTGTTCTTAATCAGCCTGTCATCTACCACAACACGCAGATTGGGGGGAGTGAGCCGTTATCCGTGACCGACATTGAACGCGTATCAGCGGCCTTGCCCGACCAGTCGGTCATCACCGCCACGGCCAAGATTGCAGGCCTGGCGGTTATTCCTAGACTTGCCAATATAATCGGTAATTCCTATACCTACTATTCCTGGTTATCAGGCTAGTCCAAAAATTAGACTACCCAGCAACCCCAGGTAGTCCAAAAATTGAGACCAGTCGCTAGTCCAAAAATTAGAGCCAGCGGAGGAATGATGATACTTACAGATGATGAACTTGAATTGATTGAATGGAGAGCTGGTCGTGGACTCACACTTTGCAAAGTGCAACCACTTTTAGGAAGTCAGTATGCTATTCAGGTTATCAATCAGGATGTGCCAAAAATGCTGGCGGAAATCAGGCTGCAACGCAAAGAAATCGAAAGGCTGACAGGGCATTATCCAACAACATCATGAAATCGGATACATGGCGCCGGACATTGGAAACATGGGGAGATTGCGAAAGTTTGCAAGAAGAATAGAGTTTTCGAATAGCACCGATAAGACATCTTACGAGACCTATACCTGATCTGTGTTCATCTGTGTTCATCTGTGGTTAAAGGTTTTTGCTCTTCTTTGCGCCTTCGCGGTTAAAGGATTTTGACCCATGCTAAGAGCCATCGACATCTCTTACTTTCAAGGCAAAATGCGCTGGGACGCCGCACTCGAAGTCTGGCATCCAGGCCGTTATCCTCGCGTGTGTGACGGTGTGTGGGAAGACCCGCAATTCCAGAACAACGCCAAAGCCCCCGTTCCGCTGCTCCGCCAGCCTTATCTAAACTTTTACGCCAACCAGTTACCCGAAGTCCAGGTCGACGCCTTTACCAACCTTGCCAAACATTACAACTGGCACTACCCGCCCATGCTCGACCTGGAGCCCAAGCAAGACCACCCCGACTTGCAAGCCCGCCTCTGGCACGCCCTCATGCTACTAGAAAACCGCTTCGGTGGAGCCGTTCTGTACACCAACCAGTACAAGCTCAACAAACTCAAACTACCCCCGCGCTTCACCCGCTTTGGCCTGCATATCGCCAGGTGGAACGCCGCCGACCCCGGCATAAACATGCCCTGGTTTCCCGGCAAGCTCTTCGCCTGGCAGTTCAAAGTTGTACCCGGCCAGCTCTACGGCACAACCCCCACCAGCGCCGGCCGCCCCTACCCCAACATCGACCTCGATGTAATTTACTAACTTTGTTTTCTTTGCGCTCTTTGCGCCTTTGCGTTTAAAAAAGGAGAAACAATGGCTACTTACTCAGGACAAAAAACAGTCACAGCAGCCGGCACCGCCGAAAACATCACCGCCCAGCAAGTTAACTCTCCGGTCATGCTCAAAGCCCTCACCACCAACACCGGCCTTGTCTACGTCGGCAACATCTCAGACGACGTGACCAACGCCAACGGCATGCCCCTGGCTGCCGGCGACGTGGTCATCTTCGAATATGTCGGCAACCTGTCCTCCATCTGGGTTGACTCCGCCGTCAACGGCGAAGGCCTGGCCTGGCTGGTCTTAAATATCTAAGGTTCTTCTGTGTTTATCCGTGTCCTTCGTGGTTAAGGTCTTAGCCTATGAACCCATCCCTTTACGCCCCTCTCTTCGGCGGCCGCGCCTACTACTCCAAAATCCGCTCGCTCTTCGGCAGCGCGCTTATATCCTACCTGCCCTTCGATGACCCATCCGGCAGCACCGCCCGCGACGCCTCCAACCAATCCCGCACCGGCGCGCTGGGTGGAGCCACCCCGCCCACTTTCGGCGCAGCCGGCATAGGCGACGGAAAGACCGCCGTATCCGTGCCGGCCGCCACCGCCTTTATCAACTGGTACAGCGCCGGCCTCGCCGCCGCTTTCGACCCCGACGAAGGCACGTTCATGTGCTGGGGTAAGGTCTCAGGCGTGGCGGTCTGGTCTTCAGCCAGCACTCAATACATGGTTGCGCTCATGGCCGACGCCAGCAACCAGGTTCGCATCCTGCACCCTGGCACATGGAACGACTCGCTTAGTCACTTACCACACAGGCCGGCGGGACCAGCCGTTCCTACATCCTCACCATGGCCCCGACCGTCTGGTTTCACGTGGGCTGGTCGTGGTCAGCTTCCGGCGGCTATACGCGCATGTACCACAACGGCGTGCAGGTCACACCCGATCAAGCCGCGCCCGGAGTGTGGGCAGGCGCACTCTCCAACACCCAAACCTGCCTCGGAGCCAACAACACCGCCGCCGCCTCGCCGTGGTCCGGCAGCCTGGCGCACGCCGTACTGCTTAACCGCCCGTGCACAGCCGCAGAAATCAACACCGTCTACTCCCTGGCCGCCCACCCCAAACGCCTGTGCCGTGCTGGGTGACAGCATCCCCGCTTCTGGCTCCAGTGTTGTGCGCTGGACAAACTACCTCCCCGACCAATGGAACGGCGGCAGAGTGTCGCTCTTCAATCACGCCGTGGCCGCCCATTCCATCATGGCAAACATGGACGCCCAGACCGTCGCCGCCGCATCGGACAACGCCGACGTGATCATTGTCGCGCTTGGAACCAACGACGCCGACAACCCCGCCATCAATGCCGAGTACGAAGAAAACCTGAACGAGCTCAAAGCCAGCAACCCCCGCGCCATGATCTACGCAATGGGAATACTCGACAAGACCGTCGCCGGAGACCGTGTGGCCGTAAACGTCCGCATAGCAGCAGCCGCCGCCGCCGCAGGCTGCACCTACTGGGACACCACCGGCTGGATAGTGCCAGCCACCGACACATCCGACGGCCTGCACCCCAACGCCGCCGGAGTAGCCAAGATCGTCACCCAAATCCTGGCCTTGTTATGAAATTCTTTTCGATCTTTCGTGGTTAAAGGTTTTATCTGTGTTCATCTGTGTTCATCTGTGGTTAAAGCCTTTGCTCTTCTCAGCGTCTCTGCATAAAGTCCCTATGAACACCACGTCCCCACGCACCCGCCCCAAACGCTGCCCCAAATGCAAACGCCACCTGCCCCTCGCCCACTTCTGGCGAAACCCCGGCACACGCGACGGCCACACCAACTGGTGTATCACCTGCACACGCGAAGCCGACCGCTCCCACTACGCCCAGCCCGCCGGCTTCGCCCCCGTCCCGGTTGGCGTCACCGTCTGGGAACGCCAGGGTAGGGACGCAAGCTTGCGCCCAGGCCCTACGAACCCCCCGCCATCACCTTTGAAACCGACCTCGAAACCCGCGCCGGCTCTCCGCTTTGCCCGACGCCCGTCTACCCCCTGCCACAATCGGAACTAGACAAATGCCATTGACTTTCCCCCTTTCGTGTATTTCGTGTATTTCGTGTTTTAAATTTTGTTTTGGTTTATCTTTGCGCTCTTTGCGCCTTTGCGGTTAAAAAGGTTTCCCCATGCCTGACACATTCTTAACCCGTCTCACCAAACGCCTCTTCTCTTCCACCATCGACGCCCAGGTTAACTCCCGCGTCGCCCTCGCCGTGCGCGCCCTCGACGACGTCACCGACCGCAGCTTCACGGCCAGCACCTACCCCCGCGACCGCCACGACTACGACCGCGCCGAAGTGTTGCAAGACGCCCTCGACGCCTGGCGGCAGAACCCGATCGCCCGCCGTATCGTGGAGCTAACCAGCCAGTACGTGGTAGGCGGCGGACTCGGCATCGAGTGCAAGCACGAACGCACCCACCGATTCTTGCGCCAGTGGTGGGAACACCGGCTAAACCGCATGCCCATGCGCGCCTTCGACCTATGCGACGAGCTGTCACGCACCGGTAACTTGTTCATCGTCATCAGCACCGACCCCGCCGGCATGTCCTACATTCGCGCCATCCCAACCGCCGACGTGCTGGAGATCGAGACCGAACCCAACGACGTCGAGCAGGAGATCGCCATCTGGGAAGCCCCACGCACAGACGGAACCGGCCCCGAACCGACAAGCGGCCCAAATGGTGTGCTAGGCGTGCGCTAGGACGGCCTACAACGAGAAAAAAGACACACCCTCGAGCAATATGACCTTTGAGCCTGTAATCGTGCATTACAGCGTAAATCGACCGGTTGGCGCAAAGTGGGGTGAGAGCGATCTTGCCCCCGTTCTACGCTGGTTGGCGCGTTATTCCGCCTGGCTGGAAGACCGCGCCAGGCTGAACCGATACCGGCAGGCTTTCGTGTACGTGGTAAAGGCGCAGTTCAATTCACAGGCCGAACGACTCCAGAGACAGGCCGAGCTAAACGCCAACCCGCCCAACCCCGGCTCTATTCTGGTAGCAGACGCAACCGAAGAATGGTCGATCATGGCCCCCAGCCTGGCATCCCACGAAGCCGGAGAAGACGGACTCGCACTCAAGAAAATGATTGCCGCAGGAAGCGGCAACCCGCTGCACTTCCTGGCAGAGCCCGAGAGCAGCACGCGCACCACCGCCGAGAGTGCAGGCGGTCCAACCTTCCGGCACTACGAACAGCGCCAGCAGTTTTTCATCTGGATGATGCGCGATCTCGCCCAGATCGTCGTCAAACGTAGAGCCCACGTCGACAGCAACGTAAGACCCAAAGCCGAAATACTGGTCAAGGGCACCGACATCTCCGCCCGCGACAACGCAGCCCTGGCAGTCGCCAGCTCAACAATCGCCAACAGCTTTCGTGCTCTTCCGCGATCGTGGCTTGATCGACGACAGCGAGTTTTTACGTCTGGTCTACCGCTTTGCCGGCGAAGTCGTTGACGTGGAAGATATGCTCCGCCGCGGCCTGATCAAGATCGACCCGCGCACCGGCGACCCCATCCCAACAGCCAACTACCAACCCGCCAGCCCCAGACCCGGCGCGCACCTCACCCGCCGCCAAACCCGGCGGCCCCACCGAACCGCCCGGCATCAACATCAAACCCATCAAGATCGACCCCCTCACCGGAGAGCCACCCAACCAATGAACGCTTTTATCTGTGTATTCGGTTCATCTGTGGTTAACTTCTTTGCGTCCCTTCGCGCCTTTGTGGTTAAGGATTTGAAAAGGAGCCCACGCCAACCAATGAATGGTATCAGCGTACAACGCGCCGCACAAATCCACGGCCAGCTGGACACACACCCAGAGTACGACATCATAGCCGTTGCCCGCTGCGCCCACGAAGCCGCTCGTGGGCTCAGCCTGCCAGTACATGGGACAGTCCACATATCCAGGCGCGCATCGCATGAAGTCTTAAGTTATGCCGCAGACCTGGAGCTTACCAAAGACCGCTGCGGTAACAGACGTGACGATCATCTGGGAACCGTAAGCGTGCATAAAAAAGCGTGCAAAAGCCTAGTGTTATAGCCACCCCACCGCTAAAAGCCTGGGGTGGGGGAGGGGTATATGAGTGATTATTCGAGTCCCGATGAGCGTAATTATCGTTATGGTTTTTGCCGCCATGTTTCTTGGCATCGGTTTCTTTGTGGACGCCGGGCGCGAATGGCGCAGCCTGGTCATGGTTATCCGCTTGCTGGGGGTGGGCTTTGGCCTGGTGATGCTGGTCATGTTGCTCGACCTGGCTGTACACCGCGGCGCAGAACGCCGGCGAGAACTGGGCGCCGCTTCCGTGTACGCGCCAGCAGGTATCTAGCCAGCAGCCTTAAAAGGACTATCGCAAGCCCAAAGCGATTATGTCATGGCTTACGCTGTATCCTTCGAGATCATCCCCGGCGACATACCCCAAACATTTATCCGTTGTGGCGGCGGGCTGGTGCCGCACTTATACGCCGTGGACTTCTTCACCGCTTCACAATCCAGCTATCCCAACCTGTGGCCTATACGCGACGCCGGCCAACTGGGGAACTGGAAAGGCGCACGCCGGTTCTCAGAAATGCTCACCCGCGCTTGCATCGACGCACGGACTTGCCAGGCGCGGCGCAGGCCCGGACAGCGCAGAACTAACCGTAGAAATTGAACGAGCCGCCAGCATGGTTTAAGGTGGAGCTTTAAACATGGAACCCAAAGACAACGAATACAACGTGACCTATGACGACTACATGCGCGAGAAAGAAATACAAGACCGCGAGTATAGAGCCGAACAGCGCAGACTAAAAGCCATTTACGCAAAAACCTACACCCGCGACAACACCACCCTGGAAGACGTCTACCAATGCTACATCCAGCACGGCGAAGCCGAAGCCCGCGCCCGCTACGCCCACCTGTGGCCCGAATTAGACTACACGTCTACCCCCGATCTGGTCAGACCTGCACAACTGGAAGAGAAAGAAGAAATCGTCAAGCCACTACCAGAAGGCGAACCCCTATCACCAATAGAAAATATGTTCTTTACATTCCTTTTCTTTTTCGCTATATTTATTGCATGCTTCGCCTGCTACGGCCTTTACAAATACCTCATGTACCTGGCCCAGCCTTATAAGGTTTTGTCTTTGCGCATCTTTGCGCCTTTGTGGTTAATAAAAAGGAGTATCTATGTCCGAACCAGAAACCCAACCCCAACGCGTAACCCTCACCGCCCAGGCCACCGTCAACCCGGCCGGCGAGTTTGAAATCCTCGCCATCACCGCCGGCGAAGGCAACGGCTGGACATTCTCAGAGACCGTCCTGCAAGAATCTTTGCAGCTGTGGGACGGCATCGACTGCTTTGTCGACCACGGCGGTTGGTTTACTTCCAACCGTTCCATTCGCGATCTTGCCGGCAGTCCTGCACTCCGTTGCCTGGAACAGCGAGAAGAAAGGCATCCAGGCCACGCTAAAGGCATTGGGACCATCCGCCGACATTATCACCGAGATCGGCCGCCAGGTTCTCTGCATCCGAAGGCCCAAAACCCAACATCGGTTTCAGCGCCGACGTACAATTCACGGCGAAACAACGCCAGGTAATGACCATCACTCGCGTACATTCGGTCGATCTGGTCTACAAACCCGCACGCGGCGGCCAATTCATCCGCGCACTCAATCGAACAAGGAGAGAATATGTCAGAACAATCAGCACACCCAACCACCGCCGCCCAGGACTCAGAACTTGAATCCATGCGGAAACTGCTGCAGGTCCAAACCGAGCAGCAGCGTATCAGCCAGGAAGCCGAAGCCGCCCGCCAGGTGCGCTTGCAAATGTGCGAGTATTTGCTCGACGCCGGTCTTGCCGCTTCAAAACTTCCCGCCCCCATGCAGACGCACGTCAAAGAGCAGTTCAGCGGTAAGGTCTTCGAGCCCGCCGACCTGACCAAAGCCATCGACGCAGCCCGCGAGCTGGTATCGTCATTGACCGGCGCGGCATCCGTGACCGGCCCGACCGGTCGTATTCCGGCATGTTCAACAGCGAAGACCAACTCCAGGCCGCCGTTGACGATCTGTTCGGCGCGCCACGTGACGCAGGCTCCAACGGCTTGCAGGCCGCCGCGCCTGTCCGGTGTCCGCGAGCTGTATCTCATGCTCACCGGCGACGACGATCTGCACGGCGGTTTCTACCCTTCCCGCGTGCGCCTGGCCACCACCGCCGACTTTACCGGCCTGGTCAAGAACGCCCTCAACAAGATCGTGGTCAACCAGTGGCAGGAGCTTGGGCGCGCCGGGTACGACTGGTGGACGCGCATCACCGCGCAGAGAGTCTTCAACAGCCTGCAAGGCATCACCGGAACCCTGGTCGGCACAGTCGGCACGCTGCCCGTCGTTGCAGAAGGCGCAGAGTACACCGAGCTTGCCATCGGCGACAGCCCCGAAACCGCCAGCTTCGTCAAGTACGGCGGCTACATCCCGCTCACCCTGGAGCTCATCGACCGGGACGAAACCCGCAAGCTGCAGAGCCTACCCCCGCGAGCTGGCCAACGCCGGCCTCCGCCGTATCTCCGGCCTGGTTGCCGCCATCTTCACCGACAACTCCGGCATCGGCCCCACCATGGCAGACACCGGCGCGCTGTTCAATGCCACCGCCGTTACCACCGCCGGCGGGCATGCCAACCTGCTTGACCACCGCCCTGGCCGGCGCAGAATGGGAAGTGGTCAGCACCGCCGTGTACAACCAGCCCATGCTCATCAAGCAGGCGGCCGGCTACTACGGCACAGGCCCAAAGCAGGCCATCAACCCGCGCTTCTGTGTTGTCCCCCGCACCCTGGAGCTGACCGCCAAGAAAATCCTCTACCCGTCCTGGGAGAACGCCACCAACATCTACAGCGAGAACCAGCAGCAAGGCAGCATGGGCGACGTGGTCGTCGTGCCAGAATGGACCGACGCCAACAACTGGGCCGCCGTGTGCGATCCCCGCATCGCCCCGGCCATCTTTGTTGGCGCGCGCTTTGGCATCATGCCCGAAATGTTCATCGCCAGCAACGAGCTCAGCCCGGCCGTCTTCATGAACGACGAGCACCGCCTGAAGGTCCGCCACTTCCTCGCCGTGTGGGTCAACGACTTCCGCCCCCTGCACAAGAGCAACGTTGCTTAGACTGGTTTTCGTTAGCGATCTTTCGCCTTGCGCTCTACCAATCTCAAAGACTCATCGACTCGAAAGGACTAATTCATCATGGGTTACGTACACGACACCGCCATGTCACAATACATCAGCCCCGCCGACTCTATGTACTCGGCGGGCACCTGGACCGACACCCAGGCCACCAACGTTTGGAGCAAGAACCGCACCGCCGCCGACGCCGCCTTCAACATCTACATCCCCATCCCCATCCCGCAGAACAGCGTCGCGTTGAAAGGCAGCAAGCTGGTAGCATCGACCTGTATTGGGTGGTTGCCACCGCCGCAATGGACGCCGTTGCAGCCGCCATCTACAAGGCCACCCTGCCCGCCAACGGCGCAGCCCACGCCGCGCCCACCGCAATCACGTTCAGCTACGACACAGGCCACGACACCGCCGCCGAGCGTCTCACGCTGGACGAACACAAGATGACGTTCACCATCACTACCCCCGCCTGGCTGGACGACGACGACGTGTACTTCGTCGAGCTGCAATGCGACGCCGCAGCAACCAGCGTCTTCAAGTATCCACGGCGCACGCGCCAACTTTCACGTTCCGGGTATAAACCCGCAAGGGTTGTATATCAGCCGGCGGGGGTGCCCCTCCCCGCACGCCCCGCCGGCCAGCATAAGAAAAGCTGACTTGGGCGAGTCAGAACCACCACCGGCCGGCGGGCGCACGTTGTACCCAACGCTCCACGCCCGCCGGCCATTTATTTAGTAGTAGATTTTCATCTGTGTCTCTGTGTTCATCTGTGGTTAAAGGTTTTCATGGCCTACTTCCACAACAAAACCTCTTCCTTCTTCCTCCGCCCAACCCTCGCCATGGGTAAAGATCCGCCGGCGCATCTTACTCCGTGCTCTCGACCGGCCACATCTGGGGAGTGGAACTGAACTTCGCCGGCGATGACGAAGCCTGGATATTTACCCCAGTCAGCATACCCCAGGCAGACAGCCCATACGGTATCTACATCAAGACCATCGACATTTACTACCAGGTCTACAGCACCTTGCCGGGCATACGCTACTTTGGCCTGGCAAAGTCAACCATGCCCGCCAACGGAGCAGCCCACGCCGCAACCGAGACCGACGCCTGACGCTTATCCAACGTCGAAGGCTATCACGTTGACCGCATCACCCTGGCCGCTCCAGTCTGGCTGTCCACCGACCGACAAATACCATGCCTCTTTTCGTCGACACATCCTCCGCCACATGGGACATTCTGCTCTACGGCTATCGTTTGAACTGCGAGCTAAGGCTGTGATTTATCTGTGTTCATCTGTGTCTATCTGTGGTTATGAAAGGGTTTAAGTTATGGACAAACGATCTGTTGTTGCTGGGCTGCTGGGCTGCGATGCGGCGGCGCTGCTGGGCTTCTCTCTGGTGGAGGGCGGCGGCGCTTCTGTGGTCGAGCCAGGCGGCCGCAAGTTGTACTTTTCCGAAGAAGAGCTCATAGCGGCATACGCGCAATCCGTTTCTAAACAGGAAATGCGCGAGTATAGCCCCGCCGTTCCAAAGAGTCACGACAACACCCCGGTTGTGGCTGTGGTGCCGCCTCGCCCTGGCAGACGCCAGACCTCGGCGCGGCAAACTAAGGTTAAGCGGTAGTTTTTGGTCTTCTTTGCGCTCTTTGCGCCTTTGCGGTAAATCAGAAAGGACAAACCTATGGCAGCTTTAGCCGCATACAGAACACGTATTCTACAATACCTCCTCGACACGGCTCCGCTATCTGGGCAGTTGCCGCAATAGACGAGTCGCTCCGCCACGCGTTGAGCCTGTATAACCTACACCTGCCTCTGGAGCTAGAGACCGTTCTAATCCTGCCAGGCGACGGGCGAGAGATCGCCCTAAACACCCTCACCGGTCTAAGCAAGGTGACAAATGTCTGGTGGCCGTATGACAGCACAACCGAAGTATGGCCCCCCAACCGCGTGCGCGGCTTTCGTGTCTATTGGGACGACGCCCGGCCGGTCTTATTTCTGGACAGGTTCGACGGGGACCAACCGCAGACCGACGACGAGCTCCGTATCTGGTACACCGGCATGCAGACAATACAAGACCTGGACAGCGCAACCACGACCACCATCCCCGACGAGCATTACAGCTTGCTTTGCACAGGCGCAGCCGGTCACGCCGCCATGAGCCGCGCCGTGGACCTGATCGAAACATCCGGCGCAGATCTGTATGGAACTGGCTTCTGGCAACATGGGCGAGCCAGCGACTTAGAGAGTTTACCAGCCAGCTAACCGCCTTCACGCGTGCAGCCTCCCGCGCCGGTGTAGCCTACGGCGAAGGCTGGAAGCTGGACAAGTGGGACGTATGATCTTAACCAGTTTGTAGGTTTATCTTTGCGATCTTTGGACTTTGCGGTTAAGGTTTCCCCCATGTTTGACGACCCCATCTACAACGACTTCGAAGACTTCTTGCAAGGTGTCAAGCCCAGCCACGAAGCCCGGCGCACGCCTGGTATTCTGTATCGGCAGGGTGGAGACCGCGACGATTGGGCGACGCCGGGCAGCAGCAATTGGGTGCCGGTTGCGGTGTATATCCAGGCTGGTTCCGTGCGCTGGCACGGTGCAGCCGCGACCAGCGGTACGGTGTCGGAAAACTTTACCGCCCCGTACTACGGCGAGCCGTTGATCTTTATCCAGGTGCGTGAACTCAACCCCCAGCACAGCCGATAACCACCCGCGTAACCTCGACCGGTCTATCAGTCGTCATCAACTGGTATTCGACCGTCAACGTCACCGACATAGATTTCTTTTGGCTTTCCTACGGCGGCCAGCTCCGTAAGCCCTGAGCCTGGATGCTTTGCTAACGGATCAGCTTCAAGGGATTGACGTTCTGCCCCAGGCGCTTATCGAAGATGTTCAAATGGGTGTGGTAGCCGCAGTCGCGACCGGTGCACAGGCGGCCCTGCATATCGGTGGTGTAGCCCTTATTGCTTTCCACCCCCACCGCCTGCCCGAGGGTCGACCTGGTCGCCGACTGCCACCGAGTATTTGCCATGCAGCAGCGTCACCTGGTAAAAATCATTCTCGATCACCAGGGTGGGATTGCCGTACTCATCCACGTACTTTTCGGTGATAAACCCGTTAATCGGGGAGAGTAACCGGTTCACCTTTGCCGGCAGACAGGTCAATGGCGGCGTGTCCGTACGATGCGCCGTGCACGCCCTGGGTCAGGGTGTATTGGCTGTAGGGGGCGGCAACCAGCTCCATCTCTTCGGATGTGAACATCGCCAGGGAGGCAGTCGATTGAACGACATAACTCCCCACGCCTGCCGGGGCGGCGGCTTCCATAACTTGCGGAAGCGCCGCCCCGGCGCCGCTCTGATTGGTTGAAGCAACAGGCGCAGACGCCAGTGCGACGCTCGCCTGGGATTGTGGGAGCTTCATCGCCGTTTGCACTCGGTCGCGCAGGATGTTAAACAGCATAAAGGCTACCAGCCCCACCGCCACCAGCAGCATGCCGTCAAAATTCAACAGCGGAGCGCTCTGTCTCCCAGCATAAACTTCAGCCTGGAACTCGAACAGCTCTCCATCCTCGTCGTACCCGAAGGCGCTGGCATCTTCGGAGTAATAATAGGTCTCGTTTATCATCTCAGTGGCTCCATGGAATATCCAATAATAGAATATTTGTTCTAATTATACATAAAATTCACCGCGAGTCAATCATTTTTATGGAATCGTTTACAAATTTAACGAATTCGGGAATCTCGAAAACTTGTTTTACCGGGCAGCCTGCCAGCATTGTCCCCTTCCAATGAACCAGATTGAAACACTACCTGTGAATATTCATCAAAGATTAATTTAAATTTTCTAGTAATACGATCCATTAAGGTAAAATATTTAATGTTGGCATACAATCAAGCGTACCTTGATATGGGGGGAACTTCTGGTACCTTGAGTAGTTTGATGAAAAAGGAGAAAATTGTGAACACCCGAAAATCTATTCCCCTCACCATTCTGATCCTGATCGCCGTCTTGCTGGTCCCGCTTTTCGCCGTCCAGGCCGGCAAGGTTTATCCCGATCGGATCCAGCTCCCGGACGGCTTCCGCCCCGAAGGTATCGCCGTCGGCAAAGGCCACACTTTCTACACTGGCTCACTGGGCAGCGGAGCGATCTATCAAGGCGACTTGCGCACTGGAGAGGGCAGCCTGTTGGTTCCCGCCCAGACCGGCCGCGTCTCAGTCGGCCTGTCTTTTGATGAGCGCAGCGGCTACCTGTTCGTCTCAGGCGGCGCCACCGGGCAGGCTTACGTCTACGACACCCGCACCGGCGCCGAAGTTGGGTTCTACCAGCTCACCGGCGCAGCCAGTTTTATCAATGATGTCATCGTTACCCGCCAGGCGGCGTACTTCACCAACTCTTCTGCAGGTGAAATCTACCGCCTGCCGCTGGGTGCAGGCGGCTCTCTGCCGCTGCCATCTGACGTGGAAACCATCCCGCTCGGCGGCGATTGGGTTCAAACCGCCGGTTTTAACGCCAACGGCATCGAGCCCTCCCGGATGGAAGCGCCCTCATCGTGGTCAAATCCAACGCGGGTGAGCTGTACCGCGTCGATCCAGCGACCGGCGTTGCCAGCCGCATTGACCTGGGCGGCGGGAGCGTCCCGAATGGCGACGGGCTGCTGCTGAGCGGTTCTACCCTGTATGTGGTCCAGAACAGGCTCAACCAGGTGGCTGTCGTTGAGCTGAGCCGCGATCTGGCAGCCGGCGAAATCCTCAACCTGCTCACCAGCAGCAATTTCCGCGTGCCTACAACCGCTGCCCGGTTTGGCAATGCCCTTTACCTGGTGAACGCCCGTTTCGATACCCCGCCAACCCCGGATACCGATTATGATGCGGTGCGACTGCCGCTGAACTGACCGCGTTTTCGTAGATCCGACGACGCGGTGGGCCTCCAGCTCACCGCGCTTTCTATTTCCCGGGATTACCTTTTCTACTATTATCCGGAACTCATTCCCAAGGATGTTTTGGCGCATCCCTCCTTAACTCCAGACGCGCTACCTTCCAACAAATGTCCTTGCGAACACCTGTCCTTGCAAAATCCGGCGGCCTGCCCTGTGCGAAGCGAGTGGGCTCTCCGCCGGGGAATGCAGTCTCCTCGAACCAGAGATGGCGTAGCCATAAACAGGACGCTTGGGGTTTACAAAGATAGGCATCAATTCTGGATGCCCGATCTTTTGTCCGAGGGCCGGTTGTGTCTGCCCCACAATAGGTGCCTTGTACCAACACTCCAACCGAACAAGCTATCGGCCGTAAAAAAATGCGCGCTCGAACCGTCCATGGCTACAAGACCTGATCGGGGATGACGAGTGGATTGATGTCGGCTGGAGTGGGTATTGGATAATCCCTGCGCCCTGGATTAGGGTGAAAGCTGTCTGTCGTAATTTTCATTTTTTCACCAACCAATATTCGGACAAACACTTCACATCAGACGTATTGTATTGTAAATATATTTGTGCTATAAACATTGTGATAAATACAACAAACCTCCTTGATAAATAGGGTGAAATCATTATTGCATATCATCGGTCTCCCGGAATGAAGGGGGACCGTTGCTGTTTATTTTTTCCAACAATCATAAATACAGCAGAATGTTTTAGGAGGGAGACATGTACACCGAAACGATGATCGTGACTGAAACATCCCATACTTCCCCTGCTATACTCAGAAAACACTCTCTGGGCTGGATGCATTGCGCATCTGCCCTGTTAGTCCTGGCTCTGCTGGTATCCAGCGGATGTACTCAACAAACCACGCCAGCTGCAACGAACACCACCACAATCCCAATTATTACAGACACGCAGAGCGAAACGCTACCCTCGCCTGCTATCCCCCCAGGTCCCTTTGGTTTGGAAGGCACATCGGTGCCCATCCCGAGTAAATCTATATCACCAGACAATGCTTCCCGGGCAAACCAGCTGGCACAATGGGGAAAAGGATTGGCGAACGGAGGAGCCTTTTCACCGGATGGGAAGCTTCTGGCGGTGTCATCCTCATTTGGTGTTTACTTATACGATGTCCAAACCCTGGCAGAGCTGCGTTTTATCGACACTGGGACCTGGGTGAGAAGTGTTGCCATCTCCCCTGACAGCCAGACCCTGGCTTCAGCGTCAGATGATTACACCATCGGCCTGTGGCGCGTCTCGGATGGCAGTCTGCTGCGCACGCTAGATCTCTACACAGGTCCTACGAGCACCCTGTCCTCTGTGAGTTTGGTGGCCTTCTCGCCTGACGGCGAGACCCTGGCTTCTGCGTCAACAAATAACACCATCCGCTTGTGGCGCGTATCGGATGGCAGCCTGCAACGCACCTTGGAGGGCCACACAGCTTGGGTGACCAGCGTAACCTTCTCACCCGACGGACAGACCCTGGCTTCCGGGTCAAATGACAAGACCACCCGTCTGTGGGGCGTCTCAGATGGCAGCCTGCTGCACACCCTGGTTGGCCACACGAGTGAAGTGCCAAGCGTAGCTTTCTCGCCAGACGGCCAGACCCTGGCTTCTTCGGCAAATGACATTCGCCTGTGGCGCGTCTCGGATGGCAGTCTGCTGCGCACCCTGGTAGGCCACACAGATTGGGTGGGAAGCGTAGCCTTCTCCTCTGATGGCCAGATCCTGGCTTCAGGGTCAGATGACAAGACCATTCGCCTTTGGCGTATCTCGGATGGCAGCTTGCTGCACACCCTCACAGGCCACACGGAATGGGTTGTAAGCGTAGCCTTCTCGCCCGACGGCCAAACCCTGGCTTCTTCGTCAATAGATAACACCATCCGCTTATGGCGCGTCTCGGATGGCGGCCAGCTGCACGTCATCGAGGACTTCACCGGACCCGTGGTCAGCGGCGCCTTCTCACCCGACGGCCAAATCCTGGCTTCTGGATCGATAGATGGCGCCATCCACCTGTGGAGCGCCTCGGATGGCAGCCTGCTCCGCACCCTCAAGGGCCACACAGGTGTCATATGGTATTTCGCTTACTCCCCCGACGGCCAGACTCTGGCTTCTGCGGCAGATGACATCCGCCTGTGGCGTGTCTCGGATGGCACCCTGCTGCGCACCCTGGAAAGCACCCCGGGCAGCTTAGCATTCTCGCCCGACGGCCAGACCCTGGCTTCTGCGTCAACAACAGACAATACCATCCAACTGTGGCGCGTATCAGATGGCAGTCTGCTGCGCACCCTGGATGGCCACACGAGTTTAGTTTATGCCATTGACTTCTCGCCCGATGGCCAGACCCTGGCGTCAACGTCAGAAGACAAAACGATCCGCCTGTGGCTTGCCTCGGATGGCAGCCTGCTGCGCACCCTGGAAGGCCACACGGAATGGATTGGCAGTGTAGCCTTCTCGCCTGACGGCCAGACCCTGGCTTCAGGGTCTGGTGACAAGACCATCCGCCTGTGGCACGTCTCAGATGGCAGCCTGCTGAACACCCTGGAGGGCCATACGGACTGGGTGAGCAGGATAGCCTTCTCGCCCGATGGCCAGACCTTGTCTTCAAGTTCAGGTGACAAGACCATCCGTCTGTGGCGTGTCTCGGATGGCAGCATGCTGCACACCCTG
Organism: uncultured Chloroflexia bacterium; assembly: GCA_963705155.1. Lineage (GTDB taxonomy): Bacteria > Chloroflexota > Anaerolineae > Anaerolineales > UBA4823 > CAVPJC01. The sequence continues at coordinate 52,946 of CAVPJC010000012.1, forward strand.
GAGGGCCATACCAAAGAGGTGTGGAGTGTCCCATTTTCACCTGACGGCCGAACCCTGGCATCCGTATCGTCCGATGGCACTATCCGACTGTGGGGCGTGCGGTAAACGACAGGTCATTCACAAAGGCGGAGGTCTGACCCAGAGATCCTGGTCGCCGAGGGGAAATCCCCTAACCTATGCCTTTGACCCCGCCGGTGTGCTCCAGCCGGTGGGCTGCGCCGGCCCGGTCATCCCGGCCGGCGGGGTGGTCTTCGACCTGGCCTCGCCAGACGGCCTGTGGATCTTCACTGCCCGGGCTGCCGGCGGCAACGAGAAATTCGGCTATGCGGAGGTCAGCCAGCCATCTGGCCCGGTCTGGACACTGCGCTACGACCCGAAAGCCTACCCTTATCCCAAACTGGCCAGTGACGGCTATCCCTATCCCCTGTTGTGGAGCGCATCGGGCAAAACGCTGTACTACACCCTGCAGCCCAACCTGGAAGGCAGGCGCTTCGCCAGCCTGTATTACAGCGGCGCCAACCTGTACAGCCTGGACCTGGAGACCGGCGAGACAGGCCAGGTGCTCAAGGGCAGGCTGATGGCGGTGGCAGTATTACCGGATGAGAAAATCATCGCCTATACGAAGTACGATGATTTCCCCCGCTGTTCACGCCCTGACCATCCAGGATATGAAGGGGGCAAGCCCCGTTCGGCGGCGCCGGGTATGGATGACCTGCGCGCCGGCAGCCTGATGTGGTCGCCGGACGGTAGCCGGTTAGTTTTGGCGGCGAACACCCGCGACGATCAGACCGTGCTGCTGCTGGCGCGTTTCAAGGAGAAAAAGATTGAGCTGGAGCGGATTGTGGAGGATGAGCCGCGCACCCTCTTGCCCGTGGCCTGGACAGAGGCGGAGCGTGCGCTGCTCTACGACCCTGACAACCAGATCGCTTACTGGCTGGTGCTGGACGGCGCCCAGATCGTCCCCGCGCCCGCAGGAACCTATACACCGGCATCGCCGTAGCCCGGCTCTCATCCTGGAGCCCGGGTACTTTCCTACAGGCAGTGTATCCTCTTGAAGGCGCATTATCTGCTTGAAGCCCCGGCATCCCGATGCCGGGGCGATCGTATCGCTTACCAGGCGGCGCCCCATGAATAAACCCATCCACCCCTCCCTCTCCGCCCTGCTGGAAGTCGGCCTGCTCTTCCTCCCCGCCATCCCGGCCTACATCTGGTTCTGGCCCAACATGACCGATGCCACTTCCCGCCCTGCCAACCTGCTGGCCTATGCCTACGTGCTGGCGGGCACGCTGTTCATCGGCCTGCGCCGCTGGAACCCGGCCCGGCTCGGCCTGAACCGCCGCGGCCTGTGGCTCAGCCTGGCCTGCGGTGCGCTGATTTTGCTCGGGCGGCACCTGGTGATCCTGGGTGTGCGCTGGCAGCTCCCCACGCCAGACCTGACCCTGTCCGGCGTGCTGGGCGATCTCTTCTTTTATATCTGCGTGGTGGGCCTGGTGGAAGAGCTGCTCTTTCGCGGGCTGATCTTCCAGGCCCTGGAAATCTGGCGCGGCGCCCGCTGGGCCATCTGGGGCTCCAGCCTGGGCTTTGTGCTCTGGCACATCTTCGGCCAGGGACCGCTGATTGGGCTGGCTGGCCTGATCTACGGCCTGATCTTCGCCCTCATCCGCTGGCGCGCCGGCGGCATCCTCGGCCTGGTGCTGGTGCACGGATTGATGGATTTACAGGCTGCCTGGATGATCGCCGGATCGAATGAAGCCATTCTCTCCACAGGCCGTCCGCAGTTCGATCATCCCATCCTGGTGGCGCTGGGCTGTGCGCTGCTGGTGCTGGTCCCGCTCTACCTGTGGAAGCGCCGATAACAGATCTTTCCGGGTTTATCTGTGTGCATCCGTGTCCATCTGTGGTTGCTCTTGCCCTTAATTCGTATAGGGCCGTCGCAGGCTCCATCCTCCTTGAGGAAGCGGCATCCCTATGCCGCTCCGGCCCACCCCCCACCCCTGGCATGAGGATGCCAGGGGTGCAGAATCTACAACTCCACCCGGTTTATCTGTGTGCATCTGTGTCCATCTGTGGTTGCTATTGCCCTTCATTCGTGGATGGCCCTCGCAGGTCCGCTTTCCCTTTGAGGGAGCGGCATCCCCATGCCGCTCCAACCCATCCCCTCCACCCTGGCATGGGGATGCCAGGGCTGCAGAATCCACCGATCCACCCGGTTCTATCTGTGTGTACCCGTGTCCATCTGTGGTTTCTATTGCCCTTCGTTCGTGGATGGCCCTCATTGGCCCGTTCCTCCCTGAGGGAGCGGCATCCCTATGCCGCTCCGACCCCCAGCCAAACATCCACCGTGTGCTCCTCCCCATCCAGACCCGCCGGGACGACATTCCCTGCGGACGTTGTACTCAACGCGCCATCCACCAGCATGCGCACCACCCCCCGGCACACCCCCTGCGGGTTGTGCACCCGGATATGGTAGCGCTTGCCGCGCCACCGGCGCTCCACCTTGAAACCGCTCCACGCCCGCGGGATGCATGGGTCGATGCGCAGCCCATCGTACTCCGGGCGGATGCCCAGAATCCACTGTGTGCCAGCCTGGTAGCACCACGAGGCCGTGCCCGAGAGCCACGAGTTGCGCCCCAGTCCAAACCGGGGGTGCTCGTCGCCCAGGATGTTCTGGGCATAGACATACGGCTCGCACTCGTACACCTCGATGCTCTCGTTTTTGGCTGCCGGGTTGATCTGGGCGTAGTACTCGCAGGCGCGCTCGCCGTTGCCCAGCAGAGCCTCGGCGATAACCGCCCAGGGGTTGGGATGCAGGAAGATGCCGCCGTTCTCTTTTGCCCCCGGCGGGTAGGTGGTCACACCGCCGATGCGCGGGTCGTAGCCGTTGAAGCCCGGCGCCGAGAGCTTGATGCCGTGCCGGGTGTTCAGCCGGGCATAAACCGCATCCAGCGCCAGGCGGGCGCGCTGCGGGCTGGCAAAACCCGAGATCACCGGCCAGGTCTGCCCGTTCAGGTAGATCTGCCCGTACTGATTTACCGCTGACCCCAGCGCCTGGCCTTCGGCGTCAAAATAGCGCCGGTACCAGGCTCCATCCCAGGCGGCTGCCTCGAAGCGCCTCTGCATCTCAGCGTAAGCCGCCCGCATTTCGGCCGCCTCACCGGCGTCGCCCAGGTAAACCAGCAGGGCTTCCATCTCGCTCAGCGCTTTGCCGTACAGGTTGGCTGTAAACAGCGACTCGGCTCCTTTTGGCAGGTTGACCGTATCGTTCCAATCGGCATACCCCAGCAGCGGCAGGCCGTGACTGCCGGTGTCGAGGCGGGTGAAAGCCAGCCCGCGTTTCAGGTGTTCCAGAACCGTATCACGCTCAATGGCCTGCCCCTGGCGGTCTTTGTCGTAAAACGGGATTGGTTCGTTTAAAAAGCCCCGGTCGCCGGTCTCTTTGACGTAGGCCGTCACCGCCAGCACGCACCACAGGTGGTCGTCGCTGTAATAATGCGGGCGGTCTTCCATTTCCATCGAATCGCCGGCGCTGCCTTCCAGGGTCAGCGGGTTGAACTGGTGCATGGATGAGCCGTCCCGCTTTTGGAAAGACAGCAGTGTGCACAGGAAATCCCGGGCATCCTCGGGAATGGAGGCCATCACCGCCAGCAGGTCTTGCGCTGAATCACGCACGCCGATGCCGCGTGAGCCCATCCCCAGCTGGTAGTACGAGAGATAGCGCGACCAGGTCTTGGTGACAAAGCACTGGTAGGGATTGTGCACATTGAGCATGGCGTTCATGCTGGCATCGGGCGTCTCCACCTGCAGCGCACTCAGGTAGTCGTCCCAGAAGAGGCGCAATTCTGACAGCGCCGCCTCCACCGCCTGCGGCTGGCGGTAAGTCTCGATCGTCTCCCGGGCCGCCTCCAGGCTGGCAGCCTGCCCGAGCAGCACAATCAGGTCCTGCCTCTCGCCCGGCTCCAGCACTCCCAGCGGGTGCAGCAGCGCCCCGATGTTATCACCGCGCTGCGCCTGGCTGCCGCTCAACTCGGGCTCCAGCAGGCTGAGCGGCAGGCGAAAACTGCCGTACTCGTTCTCCCCCAGGAACAGCTTGCGGTCGGTCTCGAAGGATGACGCCGGCAGGTTGGAGGTCAGGTAATTCACCTGCCGCTCTCGGTTCATAAACGGGTACTGCAGCAGGATGGTCAGGTCGCCGTCTTTCACGGCGCGGCTCTGCATGGTCTGCGGCACCCAGTCGGCGTTGGTGAACTGCTGCAGGGCGTTGGGGTGGGTGTATTCCACCAGCGGGATGGCGTCCACCTGCAGCGGCGCATCCGAGATATTGCTGATGCGCAGCGCGCGCACCTCACAGGCTGCCCCCGGCGGGACAAAGATGGTGGCCTCCGTGCGCAGCCCGAAGCCTTCCGAAAGAATCTGCATGTACCCCAGCCCCACCCGGCACTCGTAGCGTTCGGGCAGGTGCAGGGTGGGCGTGAAGAACGGCGAAAAAACCAGGTAACCATCCGCACGGTGCAGGCGCAGGTAGAGCGTCTCGCCTTTGAAATCGGAGGACGGCATCTGCTGGATGTATTTGGTGATGCGGTTGTAGGTCGGGTCGTCCTTGCAGATCAGCGCCCCGCCGGTGTGATCCACAAACCCGCCGAAGCGGCGCGTGCCGATGTAATTGATCCACTTGACCGGCGTGCGCGGGTCGGTGATCACATATTCGCGGCGCTCATCATCGAAGTGACCGTACTGCATCGGCATCCTCGGTTAAAAGTAGCTCAAATCAGGATATTTTTGCGCTTAACCGCAATCGATATGTCGTTGCGAGGCGTTTTTTGCCGAAGCAACCTGGAGGATTGCTTCGCTCGCTGGGAAGCGCTCGTTCGCAACGACATACCGTTTGGGATATGTTTAATTTCAAATGCAACAACCTACTTCCCATGAACCCTGGCCAGCAGCTCATCCACCATCTCCTCAGGCGAGGTTGGCAAAGCGTTGCCCAGGAAGTTCAGAAAACCTGCCAGGGATGTGTCCATCAAAAAGTCGGTCACTTCCAACCCGATCGCACCAGTCTGACTGCCGCCAAACATAGCGCTCATCTGCTCAGACATCTGCTGATAGAGCGAGGCTAACACGCTCATCCCGCGTGGATCCTGTGTCCACTCCCGCAGGGTCGAGTCGCGGTTTAAGATGCTGGGCAGCTCAAGCGTGGATTGCAGGCTGACCGTCGTTGCACTGCGAATATCGCTGGCTGACGCCCCAATCAGGATGTCGAACTCCCCATCCTCGGTGATCCATTGTTTGTAGGCCGGGTGGTAATAGGCAAAGGCGCGGAAATCAAGGCTCACGCTCACGGTCTTGGTCTCGCCTGGCTGGAGCTCAACTTTGGCAAAGCCTTTGAGCTCTTTGGGCGGGCGGGCCAATTTTGATTTTTGATCGTGCACGTACACCTGCACCACTTCCTTGCCGGTCGTCTTGCCGGTGTTGGTCACGTCCACAGAAACGGTCAGGCCGTCCACATCCCGGAAGGTCTGGGATGAAACCCGGAGGTTATGATAATCAAAGGTGGTGTAGCTCAACCCGTAACCAAAGGGGAACAGCGTTGGCACCTTTTTGGCATCGTAGTAGCGGTACCCGATGAAAATCCCCTCGCCGTAGCGCACTGCGCCGTTTTCTCCCGGGTAGTTGATGCAGGCGGGCGTGTCTTCCAGCCTGAGCGGGAAGGTTTCCGCCAGCTTGCCCGACGGGTTGACCACCCCGAACAGCACATCGGCAATCGCCCCACCGCCGGCCTGTCCCATCATCCAGGCGTCCAGGACCGCCGCCGTTCCGTCCAGCCAGGCGCTCATCACCACCGGGGCGCCGTTATTGAGGACGACAACCGTGTCCGGTTGGACGGCGGTGACCGCTTTAATCAACGCGACCTGCTGGGTTGTCAGGTCGAGATCGGGCCGGTCAAACCCTTCCGACTCTTTGGTTGCCGGCAGGGCGATGTACAGCAGGGCTGCGTCAGCCGAGCGGGCGTTATTGCAGGCTTCGTCGATCAGCGCCTGGTCAAAACTTTCGTCGCCGCGGTAACCCTCGGCATAGCTCAGCGTGCAGTCCCCGGCCATTTTTTGCAGCTCTTCAAACGGATTGTCCAGCCGGATTGGATTGATGTGCGAGCTGCCGCCGCCCTGGTAGTAGGCTTCTTGAGCCGAGCGACCGATGACCGCCAGCCGCTTGCGGTTCTTTAAAGGTAATATCCCGTTATTTTTCAGCAAGACCATGCCTTCGGCAGCCACCCGGCGCGCCAGGGCGTGGTGCCCGGCGATATCAAATTCGCCGCCCTTTTTAGTTGCGGCGGCTTTGAATACAATCTCCAGAACCCTGCGCACCGCCTCATCCAGCACTTTTTCGTCCAGCTTGCCCGAGCGAACGGCATCCACAACGGCCTTGACCCGCCTTTCTCGCGGGCCGGGCATTTCCAGGTCCAGCCCAGCTTTCAAAGCTTCCACCCGGTCGTGAACGGCGCCCCAGTCTGACACGACAAAACCCTCGTAGCCCCACTCATCCCGGAGGATCTCCGTCAGCAGCCAGTGATTCTCAGCGGCGTACGTGCCGTTGATCTTGTTGTAAGAGCACATCACCGTCCAGGGTTTGGCTTTTTTAACCGCCGCTTCAAAGGCAGGCAGGTAAACCTCCCGCAAGGCGCGTTCATCCACTTCGGAGCTGATCGTGGAACGCTGGTATTCCTGGTTATTGGCGGCGAAATGTTTTAGCGATGTGCCCACCCCTTTGCTTTGCACGCCCTGGATGAAGCCGGCCGCCATCTCCCCCGCCAGGTAGGGATCTTCGGAGTAGTACTCGAAATTGCGCCCGCACAGCGGGGTGCGCTTCATGTTCGCCCCGGGCCCAAGCACCACGCCCACCTGCAGGGCAATGCATTCCTCAGCGATGGCCGCGCCCACCTGGTGGACTAAATCCACATCCCAGGTGGAAGCCATGCAGGTGGCGGTTGGGAAACAGGTGGCGGGTAAGCTCGCAGTGATGAAGCTCTGGATATCTTCAACGCGCCGCACCCCATGCGGTCCATCGGTGACCGTCATCTCGGGTACGCCCAGGCGTTCAACAGGTGTGGTCGTCCATGGACCGGCTCCGGTGCACAGGGCAGCTTTTTCTTCCAGAGACATTTTCTTGATCACATTGGTAATTTCAGACATCATTTACTCCTTTTTCAGGTCGTATCGAGGGATTTAAGTCATACTCCAGACCGGCGCCATCCGGCATCCGGGATTTTTATAAGAGCACCTGATAGTGAGCCTTCTGCGTGCATGTCTTTGCAAAGCAATCTCCCTGCATGCCGGAGGGCTGCTTCCCTTCGCTCCGCTCTGGGCAAGCTGCAAAATCCGCTCGCAGCGACATTGCCTGTTCTATGAAGGGCTCGGGCAGGCACAAGCGATTGGTGGGGCAATCCCAAAATATTAAACAGGAGCCCGGTGCGCATAAGAATCATAGACAGAGAAAATTCGGATTTCATCTTGCGCCCGGCTCAACGTCCACCCGGCTGGCAGACGGCCCGAAATTCGTACGGTTCGCCCGGCAGGCAGGTTGAAGTAATTATCGCTGAAGACGATATCTGCGCCTGCCAGCGACACCTCCACCAGCAGCGCCAGGGCCTGCGAAGTCAGCTCAACCACCAATTCCCCGTCCTGGCTTTGCAGGTCTGGCGTGGATTGCCGGATCGGTCAGGGATAAATGCTTGATGGGCGCGAAGTGCGCGGTTTGCCGGCTGATCAACTGATCTCCCTGCCAAAGCTCGGCGACGAAAACCAGCTTGCGCAGGTTGTCGTAGGTGATGTGATTGGAAAAATCGTGCCTGCAGGCCAGCGCGGCGGCCTGCGGGGGAACTTCAACCGCTGATTGTCCGGTGGTCAGCATCTCACCTTCGAGCGTTTCCAGCGACCATTTCACGACCCCCTGCCAGGGTTCGAGCCGGTCATTGGAGACATACACCGCCTGTTCAGGCGTTTTATCTTCGATGGAAAGCAGGACGGGTGCGAAGAAGCGCCGCGCGGCGTAGTGCAATGCTTTCCAGCGCCCGAAGTAATCCAGGCTGGACCACGAGGCGACCGGCCAGCAGTCATTGAGCTGCCAGTACAGGATTCCCGCCACCCGCTGCGGGTGACGCCGCCAGTGCTCCACGCCGTAGCGGATGCCTTCCGCCTGCAGGGCCATGCTCAGGTACACCATGGAGGCAAAATCCCTGGGCAAACGGAAAGTATCCAGCATCTGACCGACCATCAGGGAATTGCCGCTGGCATTTTTCTGGTGCTGCTCCATGATGTACGAGGTCATGTTCCAATCGGCTTCGCCGGCATAGGTGCGGATGGTCGCCAGCGGCGGCAGCGCCTGGAAGCCGAACTCGCTCATGAAGCGCGGGTACTGGCCGCGGTAGGCGGTGAAAGGTTTCCGTCCGTGCCAGACATCCCAGTAATGGGCATCGCCCTGGTGTTGGCCGTTCGGATCAACAAATGGCGTACCGGAGGATGGCGAGCTGGGCCAATACGAATGGTCCGGGTCTTCAGCCTGGCACCATGCCGGCAGGGTGTGGTGAAAAAACTGGTCATAGGCGGCTTTTAAATCCTGCAGCTCAGGCCGGTTCCAGTTCCAATCCACCCAGCCCCACTCCATCTCGTTATTGCCGCACCACAACGCCAGGCTGGCGCGATGCCGCAGGCGGCGGACGTTCTCCACCACTTCCTGCCGGACGTTTTCCGTAAAGACCAGGTCATCCAGCGGGTAAATGCTGCACGAGAAGATGAACTCCTGCCAGACCAGGATGCCGTACCGGTCGCACAGATCGTAAAAGCGCTCTTCTTCGTAAAACCCGCCGCCCCACACGCGCAGCATGTTCTGGTGGGTTTCAGCCGCCGAGCGGATCAGCCCAGCCAGGTATTCATCGCTGATGCGCGTGGGGAAGGAATCGGCCGGGATCCAGTTGGAGCCTTTGCTCAGGATCGGAATTCCGTTGACCACGAAGACGAAGGAGCGTCCCCACTCGTCCTGGCTCTGGCGCAGCTCGATCGTGCGCAGCCCGATCTGATACCAGCGCTGGTCAAGCAGTTCACCTATGGACCCATCTTCTCGCAGGAGCGAGATTTCCACCGGATAGAGGGGTTGTTCACCGTATCCGTTGGGCCACCAGAGCTGCGGGTCGGGAACCGGGGCTTTCAGGACCACCTCACCCTGCTCCGGTATGGCTGCTTCCTGCTTAATCACCTCTCCATTCGGGCATGTGATCGCCACAACCGCTGACAGCGGCCTATCTCCCCAATGCTCGACGGCGATGCGCGCTTCAATGGTCACGTTGCCGGCGCTGTGATCCTGCCGCAAATGCACTTCAGCCAGGCGCGCCACGCGGTAACCTTCCAGGCGGATATCCTTCCAGATGCCAACCGGCGGGAGCTGCGGACCCCAATCCCAGCCAAACTGGCAGGGGGCCTTGCGCAGGTGCGGGCCGCCGGGGATGGCCTGGGAAACCCCGGGAAGAGGGCGAACGGCCTGCTTTTCGGCGGCGTGTTTCACCGCTGATTGAAAAGTGATGGTTAGCTCGTTTTCCCCCGGGCAGCCAGTAAGGATTTGATTTCCCATTCATACCGGCGAAACATGTTATCCGCGTGCCCCAGCTCATGGCCGTTCAGCACGACGGTCGCCAGCGTATCCAGTCCTTCACAAACCAGGTGGATCTTTTCTTCGGCCAGGATTTCTGGAGAACAGTTAAATCGGTAGCGGTAGATCCAATCGGCCTCAGCCACCCACTGGACGCGATTCTCGTTATCGGCTGCAAAGGGATCGGGGATGCGGCCCAGGGCCAGTAAATCGGTGTGCACACCGCCGGGGACGCTGGCAGACAGCCATTCGTCTGTGCCCGCCTGGCAAAATTCCCAGGCGCCTGCCAAAGCTTGATTTCTCATACGATATTCTCCTGATGAATTTGCATAGAACTTTCAGGGACTATCCGTCAAATTCAAACCGCCTCGCAACGGGTGTGCAGCCTTTGCATCCCACCCTCTCCGTACTGCGCTGCAAGACAGGTGAATAGACCGGCAGCCACGGCGCCCGCCCCAAGCCGACCCTGTCACTCAACACCACAACCATACTCAAGAATAAATTAAGGGTTCAGGATTCGGAGCTGCACGTATTTCGCTATGCGCCTCACATACGTGGGGCGCCACACTCATGTGGGATACGTAACCGTCGAAAGATCCCATACTTCATGGATCTTCGGAACATCATTGAGCAAGCGCTGCGTGTAAGGTTTCCTGGGATGCAGAATGACGTCTTCGGCGGATCCGCTTTCAACAATTTTTCCATGCTCCATGATGTAAACGCTGTCGGACACATAATATGCCAGGCCGATATCATGGGTGATGAAAACGATTGTCATTCCGATTTCAGTGCGCAACTGCATCAGCATATCCAGAATGGTCGCACGCGAACAGGCATCGATCATCGAGGTGGGTTCATCGGCCAGCAGGATCTTCGGCTTCAACAGGAAGATGCGGGCAATCATCAGGCGCTGCATCTGTCCACCGGAGAGCTCAAAAGGATACTTGTTGGTTAATTCCTCATACTTTAAATTCACAAAGCCGCAGGCCTCTGCCATCAGCTCCACTTTTTTCTCACGTGGAAGATTTCCACCCCCACGCATACGAATGCAATCCAGAAGCACGGAATCAATCTTATTGAAGATGTTATAAGACGAGAATGGATCCTGAAAGATCGCCTGGATGTTCTTCCAGTATTCCTGTTTCTTCCTTTGCGAGCTGACATCCCGCTTCTGACCCTGGAAGTAAATTTCGCCTTCGGTGACGCTGGTCAGCGCCAGAAGCATCTTCACCAGGGTGGTCTTTCCACTGCCCGATTCACCCACGATCGATACGACTTCACCCTCGTAAATATTGAAATCTACATGATCGACCGCGACGGTTTTCTTCTGGCCCAAACCAAACACTTTCGTCAGCCCTCTACCACTGAGGATTACCTTTTTTTCATCTGGCATGTTGTTCAGCCTCCCGCTGATATGCATCCCTCAATTCTTTTTCCGAGAGGATACAACGGTATGTGCGACCGCCTTCAAGATCACGGTAAGCCACAGAATTGGCTGTGCATTCGGGCCGGACGTATTTGCAGCGTTCGGCGAACCGGCAGCCAGACGGTGGATTTTTGAGATTGGGCGGCACCCCGGGGATGGCGGTCAGCTTAATATCCCGCAAACCGCTTTCGGGCACGATGATGGAGCCCATCAGACCTTTGGAATACGGATGGAGCGGATCGAATACAGCCTGTTTTGCGGAGGCTTTCTCCACAATTTGCCCTGCGTACATGACCATAATATCATCAGTCACGTTGAAAAGCAGCGGAAGCTCATGCGTGATGAAGATCAACGAACCGATCAAACCCAATTCCAGCAAATGCTTGATCATCTTGATGACCATCTTCTGCGAGGTGACATCCAGCGCGGAAGAAGGCTCATCGGCGATCAGCACTTTTGGCAGCAGGATCACCGATACGGCGATCACCGTGCGCTGTTTCATGCCGCCCGAAAGCTCAACCGGATATTTCTGCAGCACCTCCACAGGCAGCCCGAGGGTTTCGAACAACCCGCTGGCGCGTTCATAAAACTCTTTCTTGTTGAGGTAAAAATCATGCGCCTGTACAACGTCCTCAAGAAAATCGATGATCTTCAGAGTGGGATTGAGGGCGTTCATTGCGGCCTGGGGGATATAGGCTATCTCCTTCCCCAGAATGGATTTGCGTACTTCATCGGGGTCCATCCCCGAAATGTTGCGCCCATCAATGATGATATCTCCACCCATGTAGTGGAGCGGAGGGAAGTAATAACCCATCAGGCTGAGCGCCAGTGTGGATTTTCCGCAGCCAGATTCACCCGCAATCCCAAGCGATTTACCTTCCTCGACCTTTAACGAAACATGGTCAACCGCATAAACATCTTCCCGGTACCGGGTGATATATTTTGTGGTCAGATCCCTGACCTCAAGCATGATATTTTTTGCCATCCAATCACCTAGTCTCTTAATGTAGGATTGTAAACATGGTCGAGGCCCGTATTCATCAAATTCATCGAAAATGTAATCAGGGCTATGGCTACAATCACGGGGAAGTATGCCCACCATTTTCCGAGGATTTGCGCCTGGTAGATCATGGCCCAGTTCATCATCAGGCCCAGAGTGGGCACCTCGGTCGTTTTGGGTCCCAACCCGAGGATCGACAACGAGGCTTCCGCCAAAATGCCCGATGAAATTTGCAGGATGAGCGCCATGATCACGTAGGAGGCGATGTAAGGGAGGATATCTGTCAGGATGATATGAGCAATCGAATGCCCGGAGAGTTTCGACAGGTTGACATGATCACGGTTGCGCAGCGAAATCACCTGCGCCCTCACAGATCTGGCGGTCCAGACCCAGGATGTCAACCCGATCACCACCGCGATGACGACCGCGCCGCGTTTTTCCTGCCCGATGCTGAATGAAATCAGGATTAGCAGGATAATACTGGGGATGACGGTGAAGAGGTTGGTGATGAACAGGATGATGTCATCCGTCGTCCCGCCAACATAACCCGCCAGTAAACCCAGGGTCAAACCGATCAAGGTGGCCACCAGGCCGGAGACAAGACCAATCTGCATGGATACGCCGGTGGCCTTGACCAGCTCGGTGAGCATATCCCTGCCGAAGTTATCGGTTCCGAGCGGCAGCACGCGCACATTTGCAACCTGGTCGATGTTGACGTAAGCCGCCTGGTCGATGGTGCTGGTCTGCTCCAGCGCGCCCGTTTGCGCATTTTTTGCTGCGACGATCACCCCTTCACTGGATAGCAGCCCGGCGAGGGAAGTGTTGAGCCTTTGAAAGTACCTTTGTTTGGCAAGCGTCATCCCGGGAATATTTTTGGTGGGATCATAACTGCCCTCCCACTGGTCCAGAAGTTTTGTGGTGTCTTCGATGTCGATTTCCTCATCTGGAATCCCGTAAGCCACCAGCCATTCCTCCATCGCAAGCCGATCGTCCGGGGTCAGCTTGTTGGCGATGCGCCTGGCAGCGGCTTTATCCAGATTCAGGGTATAGGTGGCAGGGGCGGTGATGCTGTCGTACACGTTCACATAGATGCCGGGTGGGAAGAATGTGCCCTGACCGATAATCTGCAACGGATTATCCGGGATGACCAGTGGATAGATGATCACGATCAGCAGCATGGTCGTAAAAATGACAAAGCCAACCACAAATTTTCCGGAGCGAAAAACCTGGCGAAGGGTGTGTTTCATAAAAGCACCTTTCCTCAATCGGACTGCGCCGCTTTAATCCGTGGGTCAATGAAGCCGTAGAGGATTTCAATGACAAAGTTGGCGATCAGCACCATGACGGTGATGATCAATGCGGTTGCCGAGACCAGCGGATAATCCTGTCCCAACACTGCCGTTAAAATCGTGGAGCCCAGCCCCGGATAACTGAAGATGATCTCAGCCACCAGCGCGCCGCTGACCATGCCCCCGATGGCTAACGCCAGACCCGTAATCTGCGGCAGCATGGCGTTTCTGAACACATAACCGATGATCGTCCGGTCTCGGATCCCCATAAAACGGCTGTATTTCACGTAATCTGCATTGAGCTCGTAGATCGACATGGAGCGCATACCAATCGCCTGTCCCCCGATTGCAACCATTACGATTGACCAGAACGGCAGTTGATAATGGACAATCACCGACCAGATAAATTGCCAGCTAAAGGCGGGAATCAGGTCATACCCGTATCCACCCGAGGTTGGAAAAATTTTCAAGATAACCCCGAATATAACCATTAAGATAACGGCCATGCCAAACGCCGGGAAATTGCTCACCAGGATACTGACGGGCATCCAAAATTTATCGAAGTATCCCTTGAGATAAGCTGACAGGGCGCCGAGCGTGTTCCCGATCAGCCAGCCGACGATGATCGCCGGGAACTGCAAAGCCACCGTCCACCAGACGGCAGAAGAGAGAACGTCTGCCACCGTTCTGGGATACTGGCTGAATGAGAATCCAAAATCGCCGCGCACCACATTTCGTACATAGATAAAAAATTGTTCAATCAGAGGCCGGTTGGTGCCAAAAAGCTCGGAGTACTGCTGGTAAATCGCCTGGATGCCGGTGGTGTTGCTCATGCCCTGGGCCAGCCTGGATACGATGGCAGCCACAGGATCGCCCGGCATCATGCGTGGGAGGAGGAAATTTAAGATAAAAGCAGCAATGAAGGTGGCGAAGAACCAGAACAACTTGGTGAGGAAATACCTGCGGTATCCTTTCAAGACGCACCTCCCGGTTGTATGTATAAAAATTATACCAATAAAGTGACAGTCACCCGGTCAGATCAGATATGGGTCGACGACTTTCATGCTTCCCATCGTGAAGGCAGAGTGACTGTCACCTGTGGATTAGAAAAACAGTCATGTTCCGTTAACCGGGACATGACTGTTTTGTTCGACACGGGTTACGGGTTAACCAATGTCAGGTTATACAGGCCTGCAATGCTCCAGCCGTCCGTCAGGTCAAGCGGCGGGACGGGCGGGACGGTGCCATCACCCTCGTGCGGGAAGTTTGTCCACACACTCTCGTTCACAGCGTGGAACGATTGAGGGCGGTACATGAGCGTGAAGGAGGGAACCTCGGTCAGGTACAACTTGACCAGTTCGGTGTAAGTGGCTTTCAGCTTGGCGGGATCGGCTTCAGCGGGGATCGATTTGATCAGCTCATCCGCGACTGGATTGCTGTACTGGCCCCAGTTGCCGTTCCAGTTGCTCGCCATACCCACGAATTCGGAGCTCAACAGCTTGCGAATGCGGCCCCAGGGCTGGGTTGGGCCAGCGCCATCGGACCACATCATGAAGATGTCATAGCCCTCTTCGGGGAGAGGCGCATCCGATTTGGTGACGACGGTCTGATAGACGCCCCATTCAGGATAGTTGGTGGTGATGTCGATGCCGATCTTCTTCCCGGCAGCGGCAACCACTTCGATCGCAGCCTGCCAGTCAGACCAGCCGTTGGGGCAGGTGGCGACATAGGCCAGCTTTTCACCCTTGTATTCACGCCAGCCGTCGCCATCGGTGTCTTTGATGCCGGCGTCATCCAGCAGTTTTTTGGCGCCTTCAATGTCGTTGCCAGCCCACTGCAGGTCTGCGACGGCGGCCTGGTCGTACAGGGCCTGCTCACCGGGGGTCGGGTTCATCAGGGAGCGCGGCACCTGATCGAAGGTAGCCGACTGGTTGGTCATGGCGTTGGCAATGATGGTGGGATAGTCAACCGCAATGGCGATCGCCTTGCGCACCGCCACCTGGTCCAAACCGGGGGAATTCAGGTTGTAGAATGCGGTTGGCAGGCTGGCGCCGATGCCGTAGGGCGGCTCGGGCAGGTAGGTGGATACGGGCAGCCCATAGCTGAGCCACAAAACCTGGATGTTGGAGTTGAACTGCTGGCTGACATCCACTTCGCCTTGCGCCAGAGCAACAGAACCGGCGGCGTTATCCTTGAAGATCGTGTGCGCCAGGTACTTCGGAGCGGGCAGCTTGCCCCACATGGAAGCATCCTGACCCCAGTAGTTGTCATCACGAATGTAGATGACCTTGGTATCGTCCGTGAAGAACTTGTGATACGGGCCGGAGTAAACAACGTCTTCAGCGGTATCAGCCAGAAGCTGGGTGGGATCACCGCCAACACGCTCTTCCAGTATCTGCGGTCCAGGCTTTCTGGATGACATAGTTGCTGCTCAGGTAGGCAGAGACCAGCAGAGGATTGACCGCTTTGCCGTCTGCATCCAGCTTGGCTTTGACCACAACCGTCATGGGGTCAACCGCTTCGATGTTCTCAATGTAATCCACGTTGGCGGCGCCGGTGGGGGTGTTGTACTTGACGTGGGTGGCCCAGGTGTAGGCAACGTCTTCCGCAGTTACCGGGGTGCCATCGCTCCACTTTGCAGCGGCTTTCATCTTGAAGGTGATCTCGGTTTTTGCATCGTTCCAGGCATAATCACCGTCCGCCAGGAGTGGATACTGCTTGCCATCCAGCATGTTGTAGAGGTAGGGTGTCTCGAACATGATGACGCGGGCATTATCCTGCTGGGCGATCGCCATGGCGTTGTTGTTGCTGTTGGAATACGGGTTCCAACCGACAACCGGGCTCCACTGCTGGCCATTGAAGTACAGGGTTTCGTTGCGTGGAAGCTGTTCGCTTGGCTCAGGAGTCGCGGCCGGCACTTCAACGGTTTGGATCACCATCTGGGTTTCCTTGACCGTGACGATCTGGGTCTCCACGACCGGCACTTCGACGGTCTGGATGATGGTCTCCGGTACGGCTGGCGCGCAGGCTCCAAGCACCAGGCCCATCACCATCAACAGAGTAATTACGAAATACAAGCGTTTCATTTTGATTCTCCTTAGATATTTGTCGAATGAGAAATCCTGTTGGTGTGTCAGATCAGTTTGTTATGTTTGGATAATCTTTTGCCTCCTCCTGGTTGTAGGGCGATTTTTATACCCGGAAATAGAGTGATCAATCATCGTGCTCATCCAAATGTCTTACCCAACGGCCATTTTTTGCTTTGCGCCACAGCTGTCGCGAATGACCAGCTCGGTATCCATGATGACGCGCCGCTTCGGCTCGCTGCCATTCTCGATCACATCGATCAGCATTTCCACCGCCCGCACGCCAAAGCGGTACACCGGCTGGCGCACGGTGGTCAGCTGCGGGATGGGCGGCACATTCATCGGCAGGTCATCGAAACCCACAAAGGCCACATCTTCCGGCACACTCAGACCCGCCTCGCGCACGGCGCGCATCCCGCCAATCGCCATCAGGTCCGATGCGGCAAAGACGGCATCGGGTTTGGCGGGCAGCAAGCGCTGCATGGCAGAGAACCCGCTGGCTTCGGTGAATTCGCCTTCCGCAATCAGGGCATCTTCCACCCGGCGGCCGCGCTCCAGCAGCGCCTGCCGGTAGCCGCGCAGCCGGTCAATCGTGGCTGTGCTGTCTGGCGAACCGGTGATTGTGGCAATGCGCTTGTAACCCAACCGGATCAGGTGCAGCACGGCGTTGTAAGCCGCGTTGACGTTATCCACATCGATATAACTGACCCGCTCGGTCTGAAACGGCCGCCCGGCGATCACCATCGGTATTTGCAGCTCCACCAACCGCTCCACCAACCGGTCGCCAAAGCGCCCCGATTGGAACAACGACACCATCCAGCAGACCGCTGCGCGTCAGGCGCGGCAGGATCTTTTCTTCATCTTCTTTGGTGTCCACCAGGAATAACCCCAGGGTGTAGTCGTGCTGGTTGCAGGCCTGCGCAATGCCCTGGGTGAGGCGCGGGAAATACGGGATCGGCAAAGAAAGAGCTGACGCTGCGCGGCAGCACCAGCCCGAGCATCCAGGAGCGCTGCGAAGCCAGCATGCGGGCTGCCGTGTTGGGGTGGTAACCGGTGTTTTGGATGATCTCCAGGACCCGTTTGCGCACACCTGCGCGCACGTTGGGGTGGTTATTAACCACGCGCGAAACCGTTGAGCGTGACACCCCCGCTTTTTCTGCAATGTCTTCCAGTGTGAGATCAGACACGCAACCGCCCCGGTTCCAAATTGCACAGGTGAGAAATGGTTTCAGCGCGAACCCAATTGTTGGCAGCGCTCCCAATTTACTAAAATATTATATGAAAGATTTACCCGGGTGTCAACACCTGTTTAAAACATTAATCTAAGCCGGGCGGGTCTCTTTCGTGTGTTTCGTGGTAACCCTCTGTTTTCGTGTCTTTCGTGGTTAAAACCTCTCTTTTTCGTGTTATTTCGTGTCTTTCGTGTTAACCCCTTTTTCGTGTATTTCGTGTATTTCGTGGTTAACCCTGAGCAATCCCCGCTCCATGCCCCATGATTTCAAGGCCGGCATCCCCAGGCATCCCCGCTCATTTCCACAAATCCCGCTTGACATTCTCCAATAACGGATTAAAATATCCTTAACTTTCTAAAATATTCACTAAAATATTTATCGAGAGGGGACATGCCCAGAAGAATCAAAATCAGTGATATCGCCCGTCTGAGCGGCGTCTCCATCACCACCGTCTCCCTCGTCCTGAACAACAAACCGGGGTTGTCGCAGGAAACCCGCACACGTGTCCTCGAAGCCGCCAGCCAGCTCGGCTATCTGGCCCGGTTCAGCCAGGCAAAAACTCCGCCGCTGGCAACCGTGGGCATGGTGGTCAAGATCGACCCCGATATCACCCCGCAGGCCAACCCGTTCTACTCCAAAGTCATCGTGGGCATCGAAGACGCCTGCCGCCGCAAGGGTATCAATTTGCTCTTTGCCACCCTGCCGGTGGATGAAAACAACCGCCCGGTGGAAGTGCCGCAGTTTTTGTACAACGATCTGGTCAACGGCCTGCTGATGGTGGGCACGTTTGTGGATGAAACCTTCGGGTTCATTTCAAATCACCAGCAAAAAACACCGATCATCCTGGTGGACGGCTACTCGAACAGCGAAAGTTACGACACGGTCGTATCCGATAATTTCCGCGCCGCCTACCAGGCAGTGGAGTATCTGATCCAGAAGGGGCACCGCCACATCGGGCTGGCGGGCAGCGAAATCGACAGCTACCCCAGCCTGAAGGAGCGCCGCAACGGTTACCTGCGTGCCCTCAAAGAAAACGAGATCACCGAAGTTTACATCGCCAATTTCAACATCAACAAAACCCACGGCTACCAGGAGATCAGCGCCCTGCTCAAAGAGCATCCTCAGATCACAGCTCTGTTCGGCGTCAACGATGACGTCGCCAGCGACGCCATCAAAGCCGCCCAGGCCCTGGGCAAGAGCGTGCCGCACGATCTCTCGGTCATCGGCTACGATGACACCTACATCGCCCAGAACACTCACCCCGCCCTGACCACCATGCACGTCGATTCGGTGGCGCTGGGCCGCTGTGCGGTAAACCTGCTCGCCCTGCGCCTGGAGCATCCCGCCACGGCGCGCATGAGCCTGACCATCCACCCCACCCTGGTGGAGCGCGAATCGGTTGCCCCGCCTCCATCTCACCCTGTGCGGAAGAAAATTGCCCCGTATGAACCATAACCAGCTCCCCAACATCCCCTGGGAAGACCGGCCTCCCGGTTGTTCCGACGTGGTCTGGCGCTACAGCGCCAACCCGATCATCCCGCGCAACCTGATCCCTTCCTCCAACAGCATCTTCAACTCTGCCGTGGCGCCCTACCACGATGGCTTTGCCGGCGTGTTTCGCTGTGATAACAAAAAACGTGAGATGAACGTGCATCGCGGTTTCAGCCGGGATGGCATCCATTGGAACCTGGATAACGACCCGATCCAATGGCAGTACCTCGACCCCGAGCTCAGCCGCTTCGAGCACCGCTATGACCCGCGCCTGCTGTGGCTGGAAGACCGCTATTACGTCACCTGGTGCAACGGCTACCACGGCCCCACCATCGGCATCGGTTACACCTACGATTTCGACCGCTTCACCTTCCTGGAAAATGCGCTTCTGCCCTTCAACCGCAACGGCGTGCTCTTCCCCCGCAAGATCAACGGCAGTTACGTGATGCTCAGCCGCCCGAGCGATAACGGTCACACCCCTTTTGGCGATATCTACCTGAGCCAGAGCCCCGATCTGATCCACTGGGGGCGCCACCGCTTTGTGATGGGCGTCAAAAGCGGCTGGCAAAGCACCAAGATCGGCGCCGGGCCGGTGCCCATCGAGACCCCCGACGGCTGGCTGCTGATCTACCACGGGGTGCTGACCTCGTGCAACGGCTTTGTTTACAGCTTTGGCGCCGCCCTGCTGGATCTGGAACAGCCCTGGAAGGTGATCGGCCGCGGCGGGCCTTACCTGCTCTCACCCCAGACGCTCTATGAATGCGTGGGCGATGTGCCCAACGTGGCCTTTCCGTGCGCCGCGCTGTACGACGCCCCCACCCGGCGCGTGGCGATCTATTACGGCGGCGCCGATACCGTGACGGCCCTGGCTTTCGCCTACCTGGATGAAGTCGTAGATTTTATTAAAACCACTTCGGAAATCGAAGCAAACCGCTGAAAGTATTCAAAATAATCCAGCACAGGATATAGCGGTTTGCTACCCCCAAAACCTGGCGCTGAACCTCGCCAGCCACAGGCGCCAGCCCAGCCGCTCCCACAACCGCCCGGCCTGCAGGCGCTGCTCTGCATCTGGAGCCTGTTGAGCATAGGCTGCCCGGCAGTACAGCTCGGCCAGCGCACCGGCGTCCCCGCCGGCATCCCCCAGGATTTTCCGCAGGGCCGGGCGTTCGGCCAGCCGCTGCAGCTGGTCTGCAAGCTCGCCGCTGACCTGCAGGGGGGTGTCGCCGGGCTGCGCAGCCGGGCGCAGCGGCAGGCTGCGCCGCTTAAGCCGCACGAACCAGCCCTAAATCGCAAGGTCATCCGGCAGGTTTCGCTCCAGCCTGCGCTGCCAGCCCCACCACAGCCCAAAGCACCCCATTGCAGCAGCGAGCAGGAACAGCCCCCACAACTGCCAGCTCGCGCCGCCGCCTGCCTGGCGCCCCGCCAGCGCCGGCAGCCCGGTCAGCCTTCCCGGCCCGGTCAGCCGCTCGGGAAGCGCAGGTGCCGGGCGGCTTGCTGTGGGCTCAAACTCCACCCAGCCGTAACCGGGGAAGTAAATCTCCGTCCACGAGTGGGCATCCGCCTCTGTTACCTGGTAGCTGCGGCTTTGCGCATCGTAGCTGCCGCTGGCGTAGCCCATCACCAGGCGGGTGGGCAGACCCGCTGCCCGCCCCAGCACGGCCATTGCCGTGGCGTAATAATCGCAGTAACCGCGCTGCAGGTCAAAGAGGAAATAATCGGCCACATCCCGCCCGACGGGCGGCGCGGGCACATCCAGCGAGTATGGAAAACCGCGCAGGTAGGCCTGCAGCGCGGCGGCCTTATCATAGGCTGTGGGCTGCCCGGCGGTGAGCTGCTGCGCCAGGTCGCGCACCCGCTGCGGCGTGGAGGCCGGCAGTTCCAGGTAACTGGCGCTCACCCAATCGGGATACCCCCCGGAGCCTGCCTCTCCAGCCGAGCGCAGCTGCTCTTGAGAGGGAATTTGCACCAGCGAGAGCGCCGAATAGGGCCAGGCCTGCACCCCGGTGGCAGCCAGGTCGGCGCCGGTGAGCAGGCCGTCCAGTAGCTGAGCCGTTTGATCTGCCGAGCCAGCCTCCCCGGCGGCGCTCTGCGGAGGGCGCCGCCATTCGGCGACAAAATCGTGGTCCGCGCTCAGCAGGGCGCCCGCCGCATACAGCCAGCCGCTCCCCGCCTCAGCACCCCGGGATGGCTCCACACGCTGCCGCAGGATATGAAGCTCTGGCCGCAGCTCCACCACCGGGGCCTGCGCCGCACCCGGCTCAGTTGATCCATTCTGCGCCGCTGTACTCAGCGCCGCTGCACCCGACGCGGTTGTACCCAACGCCGCAAGCGTCCATTCCCCTGCCGCATAATCCTGCGTCTCCGTCGCCGAAATCTCCCAACCGGCCCCGTTGTAAACATCGTACGCCGCTCCCCGCCAGTAGGGATGGTAGCCATCCGGCAGCCCGGCAGGTTCGTCAACACTCACTTGCATCACCACAGATTGCGACAGCTCCGGCCCCGCGCCCAGCAGGTGGCGGCGCGGCAGCCCGCCGGGTCGAGCGGGAAGACCATCTCCTGGAGCGCGTTCCAGCCCCAGACCGCTGGCCCCGGGTAAATCCCTGTCCACCGGCAGCCCCTGGCGCGCCAGCGCAGCCACCCCCTTGAAGCGCACCAGCGAGACCCCGGCTGCAGCCAGCATCACGACCAGCACCGCCGCCGCGCTCGCAAACACCAGATCGAGGCGCAGCTCGGCTGCATAATCCACGCCTTCCGCCTGCCAGCCGGCCTGCCGCCGGGAATGCCCGTTCAGCGCAACCAGCAGCAGCGCCAGGGCGGTGTAAGCCATCAACGGCCACGTGCGCCCGGCGGTGTAGTTCAGCACACCCGCCAGCAGGAAACCCGCCGGCAGAGCCGCCGCCAGCGCATTCTGGCGGCGCAGCAGCAGCCAGACCGCCAGGCAAGCCGCCGCCCAGAAAGCCATACCCCACACAAAATTGACCACGGTGGGGTCGAAGACGGCCTGCCCGCGCCCCATCGCCCTGGCCCAGGCCAGCAAACGCCCGTTGAATGCCGCGGTTGTCCCGGCCAATTGCGCCGCTGCCCGCTGGACGGCGCCCCACACTTCAGGGTCCAGCCTCAGCCCACCGGGCGATCCCGGCGGCTCCGCCGCGCCCAGCAGCTGCCAGCCGGCCTGCACCGTCTGAACAACCGCCTGCCCGGTCAGCAGCACCAGGCTGCCCAGCGGCCGTACCAGCCGCCCCAGCCAGAGCCAGGAAACGATCACTCCGCCCGCCAGACCGGTCAGCATCACCTGCCAGCCCACCATGCGGCTGTGGCACAGCGCCGCTGTCAACACCAGCGCCAGCAGCCCCCACACGACCAGGGTCACTAATTCCAGCCAGGTGACGCCGTCCACCAGCCCCAGCGCAGCGCACAGCAGCATACCCGCCAACACCACCAGCAGCTCGATACCGGCAGCGGCCGCCTGCCAAGCCTGGAAACGCCCCGGCCTGGCGGCCGGCGCTGCCGCCGTGCTTTGCAGCGCCGTCATTCCAGCGTCCTCCAGGTCAGGTTGCCGGGCCGCCGCACCAGCACCGCCCGCCCGGTGGCCAGCGTGCGCCATTCCCACTGCCCCTCCTGACCCGGGTGCGCCGCGGCGCTGAGCTCGGGCCGGTCCAGGTACTGGCGCGGCACCAGGTGGCGGCGGATACCGGCCTGGTCCAGCAGGCTGAGGGCTGCCGCCGGATCGCCCTGCCCGCCAAAGGTGGCTGCATCCAGCAGCAGCACGGTCGGGCTGGCCCCCGCCCACATCAGCGGCAGCAGCGCCTCAATCCATGCCCCGCTCACATCCGGTGTGATCACGATCAGGCTGGCGCCGCGTCCAAACGAGCGGCGCTGGCTGCTGAGCAGCTTTGCCAGGGGCAGCTCGCCGGGTTCCAGCAGCGCCAGGGCGCGCAGGATTTGCCAGCGGTGCTGCTCGCCCTGCTGTGGAGCAAGCCAGGTGGGCGGCTCGCCGCACGTTGCCAGCCCCACGCCGTAGCCCTGCCGCAGACCGCGGTCGGCCAGCGAAGCCGCCAGCACAATGGCGTGTTCCAGCGTAAATTCCCAGCCCGAGCCGGCCTGCACACCGGCCTGCAAATCCACCACCAGCCACCAATCGCCGGAGGGTGTGCCGTCCATCACACGCACATAGGGCTTATCCCGCCGCGCCAGCGTTCGCCAGTGGATCAGGCGCAGGCTGTCGCCGGGGAGATACCGCGCACGCCCGCCGCGCTGACCGTGCGGTCGAGCAATTCGGGGCGCGGGTGTCCATCGCCGCTCTGCCCGCCGCGGGCGATCTCGATCTTGGGCAGCGGCACCACCGGGGGCGTCACCATCAGGCTCACCGACCTCGGGTCGTGGATCATTACCGTGTAAAAGCCAAAGGGATCGGAGCACTTCAGGCTGGTGGGTCCCAGATTGAACACGCCGCGCTGGCTGCACACCCCAGAGTTGTGCCAGCTCAGCCTGGCAGGCGCGCCCAGCCCGGTGACCGAATTGGCGCTGTAGCCGGGCACTTCGGAGTAATCAACCACCTGCGCCCATAAAGCCGGCGCCCAGCCCGTGTTTTCCAGGATAAAACGCTCTTCCAGCCGGTCGCCCACCTGCGCCCAGCCAAAGCGCATCTGGCGCGTCAGGCGCAGCCCGTTCCCCAGCGAGCGCGCCCACAGGTAGGCCAGCAGCCAGGCCAGCCCGAGCCCGCAGAACAGGAACTTCCACACCCGGCTGGCTTCCACCAGCGCCAGCAGACCCGTCAGGATTACCAATATAGGCAGCAAACGTGAGGTCAGGCGCAGCGAAACGTTCATCAGAAAATAATTGTACACCCATGAGAACCGGGCTGCTAACTGAGAAAAATTTCTCAAATACTCAAATCCTACCCTGTCATCAACCTTGCTTCCAAAAATAAGACGCTACACCCTGCCCCGCCGCATTCGTGAGCGTACTGCAAGAACAGCACATTAACAACTGAAACATGTACATAAGCCAGGCCGAAGCCAGTAGAGCGGCGCAAACCAGGCTTCGAGTGAGTGAAAAATTGCGGAAAAAGGAGCCGCTCTGGCCTTCTTCGAGGTGAGCTTCCCGCGCTGCTTGTTGTTTTCGTAACGGTTAATTCGGCGTAAGTTCACCGCCAAGGCCGCACAGGTGAATGCACATGCCACCCGAAACAAGCCTCGGAGGCGCAACTTTCCACCCCGCAGCGTATGCTTGACTTGGAATATCGTGGCTTCAACCGCCGGTCGCAGTCCTCGCGCTTCTTCTTTACATAGCTTGAAGCGCCTGCGTCTCTGCGAAGAACAGGCTCTATCTTTGGGCACGGTTAGGAAGAAGTGCGTTTTTTGCTTATTGGTCTGGACAGGGCACTGCCCAGATTGAAAAAAAGCGCAACTTTGACATTCTTGTGGCTCAAAGGTCAACCGGAAGGATTTCCCCTTGGCCGACAAGCTAATCGAGGCGGAATGTCCGGCCGGGCAGACAGCTTGAGTAACGGCTCCTTCCTGATCCAGTTCCATGGCGAAATCGGATAAGGCCAGCTTGCCGTCCTGATGGTCGGGTAGCCTGCCGGTCAAGGCAGTGGTGATGTGTTCGACTTCCTGTGTGCGCATGGCTTGATCGACTTCGGGACCCACGTAACCGCCATCGGTGACCATTTTCTCCAGGTCGGTGCGCTTCCTTCAATTCGGGCAGTGCGGTTTCCATCAGGGTTGTATCCGCGGTGCGATTCTCATCCGTCTGCGTCAGGACGATCAATTGGAGCGGGTTTTTAGGATGGCAGGTTTCCGACAGGTTGCCAACGTAGCCCTTGTAAACCCGGTTGCCCTTGATCCGATAGCTGGCTTCGAGATCATCCAGAGATTGTAAGCAGCCAGCCTGGATCTCTTTGTTCGCCTTAGCCTTCACTTCGGCTTCGATCAGATGAAAGTTTTCGTGAAAAAAGCGCCTGGCCACCTGATAAACCGGATGCGCCTCATATGGCTTGGCCAACCTGCCCAACAGATCGCATAAAACCTCCCCCAGCTGCTGAATGCGTTCCCACACCGCTTCCTTGCCCTTGATCCGGTAGGTGTACTGCCCGGCGCTCTGGTGTAGGTAAGGGGCAAAGATTTCGGCATAAGCGGCTTGGTCTTCATCACAGAGAATGCGATGCAAGCGTTGGAGGACTTCTACCAACAGTTCCAGGCGGCTCAGATCGGCAATATTACTCAAGAGTTGCGTGCTGTCCATGCGCTGCACATCGGTTCTCACGCCTAGTTTCTGAACCTGCTCGTCGGTCACCTGGTTGAAAACCACCTGGAACAAGTTCTCCCCGCTTTTCAGGGCATGCTCGCTGAGCCGCTTGCGAAAGTAGTATAGCGTGCGCAGATCGAAATCGCCTTCGCCAAAGTTATCGCAGCCCAGGGCATAGCGCACTTGCAGATCGAATAGAAAATGCTCGTACAACTCTTCATCCGACCAGCCGCGGCTTTCTTTGATGATATCCAGCCCAACCAGGACATTGACCGGCACATTTGGCCGCAAAGGGCCTGGGTCGTAGAGCACTGCAAAACGGTCTTCGGGGATGCGCAAGAAGACTTCGCGCCGGAAGCTATCGGCCCACGAGTTTCTCAGATACTTGTGCGATCGTTCTGGCAGGTCATTGACATCGCTGAGCAACAAAGGTTGTTGGGTGCGCCGGTTTTTCTTGTACATGGGTCAGCCTTCGGGTGTTGGTCTAGCCCGATTATATTAAAAATCTGCCTTTTTGAGGAGGGGCGAAATGGGACGATTCTGATCTCCTCCTTTTTGCAGTGCGCTCATTCGTGCATTCGCGGCCTTTCATTCGTGGACGGCCCGTCTGATTTCCCTTTTCGTGTGTTTCGTGTATTTCGTGGTTTCTCGGGATTTTCATTGTCCTATTGAGTGTCTGCGATTCCCCTCTACACTTTGGAGTGTCGTGTCTGTCATAGACAGCTATAATTGAGATTAACAGATCTACCCCAAATGCGGGCATCACACCCGGCGGCGCCGTGAATCCCGGCGCGCAACCGCCAAATTCATATTCAGGAGGAGTTCCCATGTTCAAACGCATCAGAGGCGCACCCGGCGCTGCGCCCGGCATCGAACATGATGAAATCACCAGGCTTGAGAGCGGCAGCGAGCCGGTTTCCCTCACCTGCATCGACTACTGCCCGCGCGAGATCTCCATCCAGGAGATCGATAATCCGGATGAATTCCTGCACACCCACCGACCTGAATGGTCAGCCGTGCGCTGGATCCGTCTGACCGGTCTGACGGATATGCGCATCATCCACGCCCTGGCGACCAAATATAACCTGCACCCCCTGGCTATCGAAGACGTCCTGCACCTCTCGCAGCGGCCCAAAGTCGAGCCTTACGGCGGTGAAGATAGTGAAACACAGGCGCGCCTGTTCATCGTCGCCCACACGCTGCAAAAACAAGACCAGCACCTGCTCAGCCAGCAGGTCTCCATTTTCCTGGGCCATACCACCGTCCTGACCTTACAGGAAACACCCTTGGATATCTGGGAGCCGGTTCTCCAGCGCCTCAAGACCAAAGGCTCGCGCCTGCGCAAGAACGACGCCAGCTTCTTAATGTATTCGCTGCTCGATATCATCATCGACGGTTGTTTTCCAATCCTCGAAGCTTACGGCGATCTTGCCGAAGATCTCGAAACCCTGATCCTCGAGCAGTCGCAGCGCGGCGCCATCAACGATATCCACCAGCTCAAGCGGGACTTATTGCTGATGCGGCGGGTGCTCTGGCCGATGCGTGAGGTGGTTGCCACCTTGCAGCGCGAGCCGCACGAGTGTGTCAGCGAGACGACGCGCGTTTACCTGCGCGACCTGTACGATCACGTCATCCAGATCATCGATATCATCGAGATTTACCGGGAAATGGCCAGCGACCTGACCGAGACCTACATGTCGTCCGTCTCCAACCGCATGAATGAGATCATGAAAGTGCTGACCATGATCGGCACCCTGTTCATCCCGCTCACCTTCCTGGCCGGCGTTTACGGCATGAACTTTCGCCACTTTCCCGAGCTCGATCAAACCTGGGCCTACCCGGCCTTCTGGATCGTCTGCCTGGTTGTCGCCGGGGTCATGTTCGTGTTATTCCGCCGCCGCAACTGGCTGTAATATGAACCACGTCAAAAAACTACTGCCATTTTTAAAACCGTATTGGAAACTCGCTGTCCTCTCGCTGGTCTTGTTGACCATCCTGGTCTTTATGGACCTTATGATCCCCCGTCTGATCCAGCGCCTGATCGATGTGGACATTGCCAATCGCGATAGCGCCGATTTTCTGCGCACCTCCCTGACCATGCTGGGCATTTCGCTGGCGGGCACGTTGATCGCTCTGGGTAACAATACCTTATCGATCCGTGCGGGTGAAGGTCTGGCACGCGATCTGCGCGAAGCCATCTTTAGAAAAATCCAATCGTTTTCTTATGGGAATATCGACAGCTTCACGACCGGTCGGTTGATGGTGCGCCTGAGCAGTGATGTCCAGGCCTACCAGCGCCTGATCCAGGTTACGCTGCGCATTGGCACGCGGGCGCCATTGTTGTTGACCGGCAGTTTGATCCTGATGGTCAACACCAGCCCGCACCTGGCACTGATGATGCTGCCGCTGCTCATCGCCTCCACCGGCGTCATCATCTTCTTCAGCCTCAGGATGGCGCCGTTATACCGCACCGTCCAACAAAAGTTGGACCGCCTCAACACCATTCTGCAGGAAAATATCGCCGGCGCCCGGTTGGTCAAGGCCTTTGTCCGTGCAGAACACGAATCCGGGCGTTTTGAAGCAGCCAACCTTGATTTCGCCAACCGCAACATCAAAGTCATGCAAATGACGTCGAGCATGGGGCCAGCCCTGTCGATGTTGATCAACATGGGGGTAGTGGCGGTGATCTGGCTGGGCGGGATGCAGTCCATTCAGGGCGGTTTGACGGTGGGTCAGATCGTAGCCTTTATCAACTACCTGATGACGGCAATGGGCCCGCTGGGCATGATGACCCTGCTCGCCAACAACTGGGCCAACGGCATCGCTTCGGCCCAACGCATCAATGAAGTACTGGATACCCACCCCGAAGTGCAGGAACAGCCCGATGCGCTTCTGCTGCCAGACTTATTCCAGGCGCGGGTGGCCTTTGAAAGTGTAAGCTTTCACTATAACGGCCGGCAAGGCGAAGTGCCCGAACAGGCCAATGTCCTGGAAAATCTCAGCCTGGTTGCCGAGCCAGGGCAAACTGTGGCAGTCCTGGGGGCCACGGGTGCGGGAAAGACCTCCCTGGTCAATCTCATTCCACGCTTTTATGATGTCTCTCACGGCCGGGTAACGATCGACGGCGAAGATGTGCGCAATCTAAACATCGATTTACTCCTGGCTCAGGTCGGCATCGTTCCGCAAGAAACAATCCTGTTTTCGGGCAGCATTCGTGAGAATATCCGTTACGGCCGGCCTGATGCCAGCGATGAAGATGTCATCGCGGCCGCGGAAGCCGCCCAGGCGCACGATTTTATCCTTAAGCTCCCCGATGGTTACGATACCCACGTGGAAGAACGCGGGGTCAATCTCTCCGGCGGTCAGAAACAACGGATTGCCATCGCCCGCGCATTAATCCTGAAATCGAAGATTCTGCTCCTGGATGACAGCACCAGCTCGGTAGATGTCGAAACTGAGACGAAAATCCAGCAGGCGCTGGATGATGGCTTGCAGGACCGCACCAGCATCATCGTCGCCCAGCGTATCAGCACGGTTCTGAACGCCGACAAGATTGTAGTGATTGATAAAGGCCGGATTGTAGCCGAAGGAACCCACGCCGAGCTCATCCAAACCAGCCCGGTTTATCAGGAAATCTTTGCATCTCAGCTGGGCGGCGGCGTCCGCGGGAGGCTGCACCATGAACCTGCCCCCCATCCCGGTAGCTTCTAATGACGAACGGTCCCGTATCCCCGTAACCATGCGCGGACCGGGCGGGCGACCGATCAAGATTGACAAAGTCAAGCATCCTCGCAGGGCCCTGATGCGCCTGATCCCCTACATGAAACCTTACACCTGGCCGTTAGCCGCTGTGTTGGGCATGGTGATCGTTTACACTTTGTTGGGGTTGGTCGGGCCTTACCTGATCGGCCTGGCCATCGACCGGTTCGTCATCACCCGGAACCTTTCCGGCCTTATGCAGATTGCCCTGTGGATGCTGGGTGCCTACCTGTTCAACAACTTCTTCACCTGGACCGCAAACTGGCAGATGGCCTGGATTTCACAGGGGGCGCTCAAGTCTTTGCGCAGCGACCTCTTCCAGCACTTGCAGAGCCTTCCATTGAGCTTTTTTGACCGCCACTCGGCGGGCGAGCTGATGAGCCGCCTGACGAACGATATCGACGCCATTAACCAGGCCATCTCCCAAAATGTCACCGCCCTGCTTGGCAGCGTGCTCTCGCCGGTCGGAATCGTGATCGCCATGTTTGTGCTCAACCACTGGCTGGCGTTGACCACCCTGCTGATTGTGCCGGTCATGATCGGTTTCGGCAATTTCATTGCTACCTATACCCGGCGGGGTTTTCGTGAGCTGCAGAAACAGCTCGGAGGCTTGAACAGCGTTGAAGAAGAAGCCATCAGCGGCGATAAAGTAATCAAGGCCTTCCGCCGTAACGAATCGATCCTTGCCACCTTTCGGGAAAAGAACCAGGCTGTTTACAAGGCCGGGGTGTATGCCAACACCTATGCCATGATGCTGATGCCATTGACCAATGTGATGGGCAATTTCTTCGTCATCCTGGTGGCGGCCTGGGCGGCTGGCTGGCTTTGCAAGGCCTGGTGACCGTGGGGATGATCGCCACGTTTATCAACTATGGCCAAAGCTTTCATAAACCCGGTGCGGCAGTTGGCCAACATGTATAACGCCATCGAAGCAGCGCTGGCAGGGGCTGAACGGGTCTTCGATGTGATCGACACCTCGCCAGAAACGGATGATGCCCCCGCTGCGTTTCCCCTGGCCTGCGATTAAAGGCGAGGTGAGCTTTGAGAATGTCCACTTCGAATACGATCCGGGGCACCCGGTGATCAAGGGCATGACCCTCAAGCCAAGGCCCGGGCAGACCATTGCCCTGGTTGGGCCTACCGGCGCGGGCAAAACGACGATCACCAACCTGCTCACCCGTTTTTACGAGATCCAGTCCGGCTCAATCAAGGTCGACGGCATTGATATCCGCCAGGTGCGGAAAGCCGACCTGCGCCAGAAACTTGGGATTGGTCTTGCAAGACACCTTCTTGTTTGCCGGCACGTGTGATGGAAAACATCCGCTATGGGCGGTTGGAGGCCACGGACGCTGAAGTGATCGCCGCCGCTGAAATGGCCGATGCCGATCACTTCATCCGCCAACTTCCACAGGGTTACCAGACCCAGCTTCGGAGCGGGCCAGCAACCTGAGCCAGGGCCAGCGCCAGCTGCTTTCCATTGCACGCGCCATCCTGGCTGACCCCGATATCCTGATCCTGGATGAGGCGACGAGCAGCGTCGATACCCGCACCGAGGCTCGCATTCAGAAATCGCTGCTGCGCCTGATGCAGGGTCGAACCAGTTTCGTCATCGCCCACCGTCTCAGCACGATTCGTGACGCCGACAATGTGATTGTTATCGACCATGGCGAGATCGTTGAACAGGGCAGCCACCAGGAGCTGCTCGACAAACGCGGTTTCTTCTACCATTTGTATGTCAGCCAGTTCAAAGGCCTGGCGATTTAACTGCTGGCAAAAATTGGTGCCGTCCAGGTATACCCGGGCAGCCCGTTATTGCGTTTAAAAGAAAATGTGATCTGGTGGTTATTTTCGTGTATTTAGTGTATTTCGTGGTTGCCAGGTTTTCCCGCGCTCTGTCGGAAATTGCATGTTCTACTGCCTCATACGTGAATTCGTGGCCTTTTCATTCGTGGACGGCCCCTACCCGCCCCGCGTCTCCTTCACACTCGCCTCCACCAGCTCCTTCAGCACAGCCAGATCGATATCCTTTACCTTATTGATATACAGGCAGGCCTTGCTGGTTTTGTGCTTGCCCAGCCTCTCCAGCAGCGCGGTGTGTTTATCGAAGCCATAGTTTAAATACAGCGTCAAAGCCTGCTTGCGCGGCGAAAAACCGGTCTCCGGCCAATCTCCCTCACGCCCGCTGGCGTATTTATAGTGGTATGTGCCGAAACCGACAATGCTATCACCCCACATCTTCGGTTCAGCCCCGGTGACCTGCTTCATCAGCTCGAGCACCAACCGGCAGTCGACCCGGCGCTGCTCGTCGGGGATGCGATTGATAAATTCATCCACACTGGCATCGGTAAGTTTGGTCTTCAGCTCGGCCATTAAAATCTCTCCTATTCCTAAATATTGTCATTAAGGGGAACACCAAAGCGCACTTCCCTCCAAAGAAAACTGCCGTTACGTGGTAGGTGCTTTTCCCGCCAGCCTGGCCAGAGCCTGGCGAAACCATTCTCCGTTTTTCTCCGCGCCCTCCGCGTCTCCGCGTGACACACAGCTTTCTTGGCGAAGGCTGGCGCTTTCCTGGCCCAGAGCAATCTGGTTTTACCTGTGGTTCATGGCCCAGGAGCGTCTATTCTCTCCCGGTCACTTTCCTCAGATCCATTATAAATAGAACTGACGTTCTTGTCGAGCAAATCGTCAATGGATATATTATAGATTATAATTGTCGCATTATGACAGCCAATCATGATCCCGGGGCGGCAGATCAGGAGATCGCACAGATCGAGCGGGCGATTTCTGCCCTGGAAGCCCAGAGCGGTCTTCTGGGCAACGAAGTGGTGGAAACCACGCTGGCGCCCTTGCGCGCCAGGCTTGCCGTGCTGCTCGACAGCGCCGCACTGCACCACAGCGCCGAGCCGCGCCCGGCAGCTGCCCCGGCCCGGCCATCTGAAGAACAGCCAGCCCTCGGCGAACAGCGCAAGCTGGTCACCGTGCTCTTCGCCGATCTGGTCGACTTCACCGCCATGTCCGAAAAGCTCGACCCCGAGGATGTGCGCGAGATCATCAACGAATATTTTAAACGCTGGACGGCCTGCATTGAACAGCACGGCGGCCTGGTTGAGAAATTCATCGGCGACGCCGTCATGGCCGTTTTTGGTCTGTCGGCCGCACACGAAGACGACCCCGAGAATGCGATCTTTACGCGCGCTGGCGATGCAGCCCGCCCTGGAGACCCTGAACAACGAGCTGGAGCGCACGCGTGGGCTGCGCCTGGCCATGCGGGTGGGCATCCACACCGGGCCGGTGGTGGTCAGCTTCCTGGGCGAGCGCAAGGGCCAGGATTTCGTCGTGGTAGGCGACTCGGTCAACCTGACCAGCCGCCTGCAGGCGGCTGCGCCCCCCGGGGGCCTCCTGATCTCGCACGACACCTACCGGCATGTGCGCGGCATCTTCGATGTGCGCCCCCTGGAGCCGCTCAGCCTGAAGGGCAAACGCGAACCGGTGCAGGCGTATCTGGTCCTCACGGCCAAACCGCGTGCCTTTCGCACCACCACGCGCGGCGTTGAAGGCATCGACACCCGCATGGTTGGCCGTGAAGCCGACTTACAGCGTCTTCAAGAAGCTGTGTCTGCCGCATTTGAGGACGGCGAGCTGCAAATGGTGATGGTGATTGGCGAGGCCGGCATCGGCAAATCGCGCCTGCTGGCCGAGTTCAATGCCTGGGCCGAGCTGATTCCAGAGCGCATTCGTTATTTCAAAGGCCGGGCCGTGCCAGCCATGCAGAATTTACCCAACTCCCTGCTGCGCGACCTGTTCTCCTTCCGATTTCAGATCCAGGACAGCGATCCTCCGCCGGTGGTGTGGGAGAAAATGGAACAGGGCATTGGCGGTGCGGCCTCCGGCGCAAACCCTGCGGCAATTTCCAGGATCGAAACCGGCCAACCGCAGCCTGAGCCCGCCAGCCCTGCTCCACACAGCGAAATCAACATGCGCGCTCATTTCATCGGGCAGTTGTTGGGCTTCGACTTCAGCGACAGCCCATTCCTGAGCGGCCTGCGCCAGAATGTGGGGCATGCCGATTATGTCAGGCAAATTCGTGACCGCGCCATGGTTTACCTGATCGATTATTTCAAATCCCTTTCAGAATTCGAGCCGGTGATGCTCATGCTGGAAGATCTGCACTGGGCTGACGACAGCTCCCTCGACATCCTTGAGCAGTTGAGCGCGGCCCTGGTGCAACAGCGCCTGCTGATCATCTGCGCCGCCCGCTCCAGCTTCTTCGAGCGGCGCCCGCCCTGGAAAACCATCGAAACCTTCCGCCGCCAGGTTCCCAATTATTCACACATCTACCTGCAGCCGCTCTCCCGCCGGGAAAGCCGCCGGCTGGTTGAGGATATCCTCCAAAAAGTGGATGACCTGCCCGGCGAGCTGAGCGAACTGGTGGTCAACAGCGCCGAAGGCAATCCGTTCTATGTCGAAGAGCTGATCAAGATGCTGATCGAGGATGGGGTGATTATCAAAATCCCCCCTGCCGCCACCGACAAAGAGCGCTGGCAGGTGAACCTGTCCCGCCTGGTTGCCGCCCATATTCCCCCCACGTTGACCGGGGTGCTGCAAGCGCGTTTCGACAGCCTGCCCGCCGCTGAGCGCCTGCTCTTGCAGCGCGCCTCGGTGATCGGCAGGGTCTTCTGGGATCAGGCCATCGAGTTCCTCGAAAACCAATCTCCGATCGATGAGACCGGCGAGGATTTCATCGATCACCTGTCTGCTGTTCTCGCTTCGCTGGGCGCACGCGAGATGATCTACCTGCAGCGCCAATCAGCATTCGACCGGACTCACGAATACCTTTTCAAGCACGCATTGCAGCGAGACGTGACCTACGAAAGTGTGCTCAAACGCGAGCGCCGTATCTACCATGCCGGCGCAGCCCGCTGGCTGGAGAAGGTGACCCGCCACAGCCAGCGCGCGGATGAGTACGCCACGTTGATCGCCGGGCATTACGATCTTGCCGGTGAAACCGGCCCTGCCGCCGCCTGGTACCAGCGCGCCGGCGTGCGCGCCGCCGCTCAATTCGCCAACGCTGAGGCCTTGCGCCTGTTCGACCGCTCGTTGGAGCTGACCCCGCCCGATCAGGACTCCACGCGCTTCGCCATCTTGCTCGAACGCGAGAAGATCTATGATTTGCGCGGCGAACGCGAGGCACAGAACCACGATCTGGAGGCTTTGACTGCCCTGGCAGAAAAACTGGACGATGACCGGCGCCGGGCCGTGGTGAACCTGCACATCGCCCGCCTTGCAGAGGCAACCGGTGATTACACCAGGGCGATCCAATTTGCGCGCCGGGCAGTCGAATTCGCTCATAAAACCGGTGCTGGTGAGAATGAAGCCAACGGCTACCTTTCTTGGGGTGGCAGCCTGTGGCGCCAGGCGGAATTTGACGCCGCCCGCCAACAATACGAGCAGGCTCTGAGGCTTTCCCGCACGGCAAATCTCCCCGGTGTTGAAGCTGACGCTCTGCGCGGGATCGGGGTTATTTACGAAGTGCAGGGCAATTATCCGCAGGCGGGTGAATACTTGCGGGCTGCGCAGCTCATCTACCACCGAATCAATGACCGCAGCGGTGAAGGCAAGAGCCTGAACAGCCTGGGTGTGCTGACATACCACCTGGGCGACGATGCTAAAGCGCGTGAATATTACGAAGCCGCCCTGCGCGTAAAAAACGAGATTGGTGACCGCTACGGCGAGGGGATTGCCCTTACCAACCTGGGCATCCTCGCTCAAAACCAGGGCGATACCACCGCCTCTCAAAACTATCTGAATCAGAGTGTGAAAATCACCCGCGAGATCAACGATCGGGAGGGAGAGGCCACTGCCCTCAGCGCCCTGGGCGCCAGCGCTCTCTACCTGGGGCAATTTCAAACCGCGCAAAGCTATTTCGAACACAGCCTGTCGATTTGCCAGGAAATCGGCGACCGCCAGGGCGAGGCCAGTGTCCTCGCTTGCCTGGCGCAGCTCTGTTATTATCAAGACGATGACCAGGCGTGCGTGCATTACGGCAGCCAGGGCAAGCAGGTGGCGATCGAAGCAAGCTGCACCTACGAGCTGCCGTATGCCCTCACCTGGCTGGCGTATGGGCTGCGCCGGCTGGGACATTTCGACGAGGCCCTGGCAGCTCACCAGCAAGCCTGCCAGCTCCGGCTGGAACAGGAACAACCCGCGCAGGCGCTTGAGAACCTGGCCGGTGCGGCCCGGGTCAACCTGGATCTCGGGCTGGTTGCACAGGCAGAAGCCTCGGCTTTGAGTATTCTGGAAGAGATTGGCAAGCTCCCGGCCCGCGATATTGAAGAGCCGGCCCGGATTTACCTGGCATGCTACCAGATTCTGAAGGCGGCAGGCAATGGGCGCGCCCGGGATGCGCTGAAATCAGCCTGCGCCTGGGTGGAAGAACGCGCCTCCAGGATTGAGGACAGACAAACGCGCCAATCCTTCCTCGAAAATGTGCCCACCAACCGCGAAGCGCTCGCCGAGTGGGGAAAAGCGGCCCAGGCAGGTGAGACAATTCCACCGGAAGGGGGACAGCATGAGTGAGAATCCAATCGCCTCAACGCCCCTGTTCGCTGCCCTGCCGCCAGACGAGATCCAATACCTGTCGGGCGTGCTGCGCCAGACCAGCTACCCCGCCGGTTCAATTCTTTTCCGTGAAGGCGACCCCGGCGACCGGTTCTCGGTGATCACCGCAGGACAGGTGGAAATCGTCAAGGCCCTGGATACGCCGGACG
Source organism: uncultured Chloroflexia bacterium (assembly GCA_963705155.1). GTDB lineage: Bacteria > Chloroflexota > Anaerolineae > Anaerolineales > UBA4823 > CAVPJC01. Next base: position 88,878 of record CAVPJC010000012.1, read on the forward strand.
AGCGCCCACTGGCTTTGCTGAACCCGGGGGAGTTTATTGGAGAGATGAGCCTGTTCTACCGGGGGCGCAAGCGCTCTGCCAGCGCCCGCGCCCTGACCCCGGTGCAGTTGTTGGAGCTGACGCGGGCCGATTTCGACGCCCTGCTGCAGCGCCGCCCGGAGCTGGCGCTTGCCATCATGCAGGCCATGAGCGAGCGCCTGCGCAACTCGGAGAACGCCACCATCCGCGATCTGCAGGAGAAAAACCGCCAGCTGGCCCAGGCTTTTCACCAGCTTCAAGACGCCCAGGCCCAGCTCATCGAGAAAGAGAAGATGGCTCACGAGCTCAACATGGCCCGGCGCATCCAGGCCAGCATCCTGCCCAGGGAAATCCCCAGCCTGGATGGCTGGCAGCTCGCCGCCCACTGGCAGCCGGCACGCGCCGTCAGCGGCGATTTCTACGATTTCATCCCCTTCCCGAACGGCGAGTGGGGCCTGGTGATTGGCGATGTGACCGATAAAGGCGTCCCGGCGGCCCTGGTGATGGCCACCACACGCAGCGTGATCCGCTCCACCGCCGCCAGCGCCGCCGTGCTCAACCCTCCCACTGGAGATGCAGCCGGGCGCCGAGTTTCTCCCGGCGAGATTCTGGCCCGGGCTAACGATCTGCTTTGTCCGGATATGCCGCCCGGCATGTTTGTGACCTGCTTTTTCGCCATCCTGGACCCTGCTTTTGGGCGGCTGCGCTTTGCCAACGCCGGTCACTGCCTGCCCGGCTGCCGCACCCGGAACGGGGTGGTCGATTTGCATGCCACCGGCATGCCGCTTGGCTGTCTGCCGGGCATGGCGTACGAAGAAAAAGAAATTACTTTGGAAGATGGCGACCTGATCCTGTTTTACAGCGACGGGATTGTTGAGGCGCACAACCGCCAGCGCGAGATGTTCGGCATGCCCCGCCTGAGAGAGCACCTGGCCAGACGGACGGCGCCGGAAACCACCATCGAGCACATGCTGGGCTTGCTGGCAAATTTCACCGGCCCCGACTGGGAACAGGAAGACGACGTCACCCTGATGACCCTGCAGAAAGCCAACCCTTCATTGTAAAGTCACAATCCGGCCCGCTATGGATCGTCATGGCCTTCGGGTAGAAGCTAGTTGGAAAGCAATCTAAAATTGTGTGTGGCTTTGACAACTATAATCCACAACTCATGGACACGGATTACACTCGAGCCGCAACGAAACCATCATTGTTGAAAATGTTCAACGATGCAGCATAGTTAGATCCATCTACAACGACTGCGGGCTTTGCATTCATACTGCTCATCATAACCACACTTTTAATTCAGTCATCTGATGGGTTCTGACACTACTATAGGCCATCATTCCAAACTCCAATATGGCGGACCTTCCATTGGGTAGGAACTCATAATCGATCGCTCATCGTCCCCAACAATATCCTCTTGAAACTTCGGAAGCCTCCACCTTGCCGAGTTGGAACCATCCACACCTTTGGCGCCAGCTCGGCTCTGGCACCAGGATCACCTGGGAAAAGCCGGGCTGCCATGGGGTTGAACGCTGAGGGTCTGATCCGCGAAATCAACCATATTGAGCGTATCGCGGAAGAAGAGGCAGGCAGGCTGGTTTACCTGGTGGAGCTGAAACACATTACGTGGCTATCACCAGGCTCTGGCCCACGCTCTGAGAAATCGGGCGGGTAACTTGTCCTGCTGATACTGACCGCCGAATTTACGAGCGACTGGATTTTGTTTTGATCCGAGGACCGGTGCTGCCAGAGCGGGCTCAAAACCGCATCGCTGCGCCGCAGGTTTATCTGCGGCCAGGCGTGTGTTGACAGTGAACCGCCGCAACCCAGCGCGCAGTGGAACTGCGGGTGTTGCGGCGGTTTTCTTACCGAGATCGACCCGCTCTACCAGTGGGATAAGCTGCGTTCGGCTTCAGGTAGCCGAATGAGTCGAGCCGCTCTTCAACAACCGGGCGCTTTCTCTGATTACTACCTGAATGAACGCTTGCCCACTAGCCGGAATGGCAGGAGGATCTCAGCCAGCCTTACCAATGGCTGCGGACACTGTACAGCGACGTACGCCAGCGTTAGCCGGTTAGTCGGAGGGGGAACTGCGCAGCTCGGTGTTCGAGCCAGTTTTACAGATGCTGGGTTGGAGATGGAAAGCCGAAAAACCTCCGAAGACGACAGCGCCCAACCCGATTACCGCTTGCAACGCCGGATGGCAGGACGATACCTTGCCTGACCTATGTTTGGGATCGCTATTTGGATGGCCCTACCAGCGATAGCCGGGATACTGCCACATGGCGGGAGACCCCGGACAAACAGCAGTGGGTGTATTGGATAGTTTAAAGGGCAATGGCTGGGTGATGATGACCAACGGTAAGCTGTGGCGGTTATATTCCGCCCGGGCGCACTCGCGCGCTACTAACTACTATGAGATCGACCTGGAAGAGACGCTGGCTTCGCCCGATCCTGGTCAGGCGTTACGCTATTTCTGGCTGTTTTTTTCCGTGCAGCGTCATTTGCCACCCCATCCCTTCACCCTAACCCCTCTCCCCGGGAGAGGTGAGAGATCATTTCTTGACAGGTTGCTGGAAGAATCGGAAAAGTATACCAAAGCATTGGGTGAACGCCTGAAAGAGCGGGTTTTTGAGGAAGTTTTCCCTGACTTTGCAGAGGGCTTTATCCAACATTGGCGCAAAAAAGGAGGAACGACAGAATTTCAATGATGATAAGCTGAGCCAGGTCTTCCAGGGCACGCTTACTTTTCTGTACCGCCTGCTCTTCCTGTTGTACGCCGAAGCGCATGACTTGCTGCCGGTGCAGGAGAGCGGGATTAGCTTGTTGATCGCCTCGCTCCAGCGCATGAAGGAAAGCATCGCTCAAAGAGCGGGTCCTATTTTTGGAGGAGGCTGGCGCAAAACTGGATAAAGCCTATTCTGCCAAATTCCGACGTCATGCTACAGAACTTTGTCGCATCTCTTCCGCACGGTGGATCACGGCGACCCGTCGTTGAATGTGCCGGTATACAACGGCGGGTTGTTCATCACCTTCGATGGCAAGCCGCCAGTGCTGACGGAAGACGATTCGCCTGAATTGCACAATGCCGTTTTCTTGCTCGGCATAAAATCCCCGACCGTTTCCTGGCGCTGGGGCTTGACTCGCTGGCGCGTGATCTGGACGATAAAACCTTTGCGCTGGCGATGATCGATTACAAATCACTGGGCGTGCGCCAGCTTGGGCTCAATCTACGAAGGCTTGCTGGAGTTCAAGGTGCGCATCGCCACCGAGAAGATGGCTGTCGTCACCGGGAAAAAGCGGCGAGGAAATCATCCCTTATGCCGAGGCAGCGGAGAAAAAGGGCTTGAAGATCAAAGCCAGCGGGCGCGGCGCGCGCGCCGAGGAAGAGTCAATCCAAAAGGGCGATGTCTATCTGACGAACGACCGGCACGAGCGCAAGGCCACCGGCAGCTACTACACCCCCGATTACATCGTCAAATACATCGTGCAGCACACCGTCGGCCCGGCGCTGGATGCAGAAGTTCGAGGCGGTACGGCCCTCAACTGCGCGAGGCGCAGCAGGCCTACCATGCAGGCGGTGGAGCGCCAGAAGGCCTTCAAGAAGCAGGGCATGAAGGGCGACGACCCCGAAAAGACAGCGCACAGCTACCAGGGTGTGGTCGAGGCGCTGTTCGACCTCCGCGTGCTCGACCCGGCCATGGGCAGCGGGCACTTCCTGGTGGAGGCGGTGGATTTCATCACCGACCGTCTGCTGACCTTCCTGAACGCCTTCCCGCTGGAACCCGGTGACCGCGGCCCTGCGCGACACGCGCCAGACCATCCTGGAAGAGATGCAGCGCCAGGGGGTAAACGTGGACCCGGCGCGCCTGACGGATGTCAATCTGCTCAAGCGGCAAGTGCTCAAGCGCTGCATCTATGGCGTGGACCTCAACCCGATGGCGGTGGAGCTGGCCAAGGTCAGCCTGTGGCTGGATTGCTTCACCCTGGGCGCGCCGCTGTCCTTCTGGACCACCACCTGAAATGCGGCAACAGCCTGATCGGGGCAGCGCATCGAAGAAGTGCGCGCTGCACTGGATATGGCTGCCGAGAAAGACCGCCTGGAGATCCCCATGCTGGCTGGGTTGATGGGCAGCCAGTTTGCGCGGGGGTGATGCTGGCCACCGACCTGATGCGGCATGTAGGCGAGCTTTGGGATGTGACGGCAGGGCAAGTGCACGAAAGCCGAGACGCAGTACAGCAAGGCCAACGACGCCCTGGCGCCCTACAAGCGCATTCTGGATGTGTACACCAGCCGCTGGTTTGGCAACCCGGACACGAAACTGAGCCAGCCAACGCTGCAGTTTTTACGCAAAGACAGCCATGCAGCCTGGTTGAACGATCCCCAAGGTTATGAATACCTGAACCAGGATGAACGTAATATCACCGAAATTGCTCTCCAAGGAGGCACGGGAGAAGCACTTCTTTCACTGGGAGCTGGAATTGCCAGAAGTATTCTTCGGTCCTGGCAAAGCCAGTGCTCAGCAAATTTATCTCAAAGAAAACCCTGGTTTCGACGCTGTCATAGCCAATCCTCCTTACATCAGTTTTGGATTAGGCCGAGTTGATACTTTAAGCTCCAGTGAAGAACAATTTATCCGGGCAAATTTCATTTCTGCGGAGTATAAAATTAGCATATATGGATTATTCGTAGAATGCGGTTTAAATAAAATTAGACCAGGCGGAGCAATAGGGATGATTCTCCCTGATAGTTTCATGCAGGGAATGTATTTTTCAAAATTACGAGAATTACTCTTATCCCAATCTGGAATTGAAAGGCTTATCGTATTTCGAAAAGATTTTTGGGAAAGTGGCGATGTTGGTTTTCCAACAATTCTGATTTCGCAAAAGTTGACTACAAAAGATGAGAATTGGAATTATTATGCTACACGATGTGATTTACCAGAAGATTTGGCATATGTAGAAGAAAGATTAATTCAAGGCTCTCAAATTGAGTTCTGGAAGAATGAGCGTTATAGATTTATCTTGCTAAAATCCACAGCCTTACATTATCTAATAGAGAAGGCAAAATTTAGAGGTATTTCTGCTTTCAATCTCTCGTTGGCCTGCATCATGGTATTCGTTCTAAGATTGGGCGAGATGAAATAATTTCTAAAGTTCAGTTGAACTCAAGCTGGAAAAAGGCAATAATATCAAGTGGTGAAATTCGAAGGTATTTACTCGATCCAGACGAAAATTATATCCGAGTCAAGTCAGAAATTCTATTTTCGGGCGGCTGGGATCCAACTGAAATAGAGTATGACAAGATCCTAATCAGAAGAACGGGTGAAAATATTATTTCAACACTCGACACAGAGAAGTACTATCATACAAATGCCCTGATTTATGGTACACCACTACAAAAGCCTTCACAAATACATTTGGGATACTTGGTCTGTTTTATTAATACAGTTCATGGACTGGTTTTATCGCACGACAACAATGAAGACGGGACAGACTTTGCGCAAGTTGAAATTGATACAATCAATAATTTGCCATCCGAAACATTACCTTCAACACTATTGCTACTAGGCGCACCTTACTGTTTGAACAAGCACAAGATTATGTGACAACTATGATCTAGCTGTTCTACTGGCATTGATCGAGGCACGTTAATGAACGTCCGGAGGAAAGCGACATCGTGCACGATTCTTCTGGTGTTTCTGGCACAGCAGATGATTAAATCTGAATAGGCAGAAGCAGGCAGAGATCAAACGTATTCCTGAACTGGCTGGAAGGGAGACCTGAACGTTCGATCTAACAAGAATGCCAGTGTTGGCTTAGATTCACTGACTGGGAAAAGCCGGCTGCGCAATTACCTGGGCGATTACCAGAAGGGTGAAAGCGAGCTATCGGTTAACGGATTGCAGGACATCCTCTTCAAGAACCGCAACCGGCTGGGGGTCAGCCTGCACGACGCCCGCTTCACGACCCGGCTGGAGGAGGAGTATGACAAAGCCTGGCAGTCCTGCTACCGGTGAAGGAAAAGCTGAAACGCACCGATGAGCTGATGGATCAGATCGTCTATAAGCTCTACGGGTTGACGGAAGAGGAAATCGCCGTGGTGGAGGGAAAGAACGCATGAACCTACGCGTACACGAACGCTGGCCTACCATCGTTTGATGGACCTGGCGCACAGCCTGACGGCCCGAACTAATAATGACGCCTGACCCGAGGGACATCGATCCTGGTGCATGGCACAGCCAGCGAAGCCAGGGCTTTGCTGGAACAAAACAACTTCGACCAGCTGCTTGTAACCGAGAATGGGGATGGCATCGGCATGTTGCGCAAGGCAGCATTGGAGGGACAGCTGCCGACAGGCAGGAGATGGTGCTCTGTGTGAACCGATTATGTATCAAAATTCTCTCCCGGCCAATGCCTCCATCGGCAAAGTCGTGGAATAGTTGGCTGCCCGGCCAAGCTGCCTCGATCCTGGATCAAACCGACCGGGTAGTCGGGTTGGTGCATATCAGCGACCTGAACCGCCACCCGGTGCGCTTGTATTTCTATTTTGCCGCTGATTTCCGCCGCTGAAATGGGCATGGCGGAGTTGATTGCCCGGGAAGACCCCGGGAGAGCTGGTATGTCAAAATCCCGCCGTTGTTAACGCAAGAAAATAAACGGATTTTACTGCGAACGAGCCCGACAACCCTTGACACTGAGTCGCCTGAGTGTGGCCGGGTTTCTTGACTTGGTGCAGGCTTAAAAACTCTGCACACCTGTGGCAGAGTTCTGGTGAAAGATCAGGATGAAGAACGCATTCTGCTCGAGTATCAGGATCCGGACACACCGGAAAACCCACGCAACCAGGTGATGCACCTGACCAAGTCGCTGGTGAACAAGCCCGGTGATGTCTCCAGGTTGAACGACGCATCCCGCTTCCTGACCCGATTTCTGCGCCGGATTGAAACCCGGATCATCGCCATTCCGGTAGCTCAGGAAATCCTACCGGCGAAGTGGCCGTAGTATCACTTCTCTGACAGAGCGCTGGGCAGTCGAGATGGCAATCGCAGAATTCGACTGCCTGAAGCGGGAGGCTTTCCTTAAGAAGTATGGCTTTGGAGAGTCGAAGGCGTTTTTTCTCGTTCACAACGGCAAAGAATACGACTCCAAGGCCATCGTGGGAGCGGCTTTCGGTTTCCAGCACCCGCACTCAGGCGCATTGAAATTCCATGAGTTCGGCGGTGGGGAATTGACTGTAAAACATAAATTGGAAGAGCTTGGGTTTGATGTGATCGTCATAAAACGTTGATCATTATAAAGGAGAACTGAATGACCGCTAAAATTGATGAAACAACAGCCCGTAAAATCTTTGAAGACCAATATCCCGATCCTGAATTACGCAAAACGGTGCTGGGCATCTTTGCGGAGCGATCAACGAAATTAACTATTATGATCGGGATCAATGGGTAATTCACCAGGAGAAAGACATCATCCGTTTGCTGGTTGGGCATTACATTGTGCTGACGGTCTGGAAAGAAGGCGTGTGGCTTTCATTGGATAAACAACTGGTTGAAGACACCGAATACTCACCGGGGGTTGCAAAACTGGCCGAGTGGGGCTGGCATGCCGATAATCCTTCAGATCCGGGAGCCTTCCAGACCTACAAAGGCAGGAACAGGAAAAGCGATTTCGCTATCAATGGTTATTACCACATAAGTAAAGATCATCAGCTAGCCTGGCCGCACATGCGGCGGTTGTTTTTCGAGTTTATATATAAAGCAGTCTATTACGGGCAGAGCATGGATAAGCGTTCGTGGTGGGATCATGCAGATGGTGTGCTGAAGTATATCCGCAACGAGCTGGGTGTCCATGTGCCGGATCCGGGATAAAAACTCACCAAATGACGAATTAGTCGGTATTAAGCTTTTATGCCATTGGTGCGTAGTTTATCCAAAAATAGAATTGGTACTTTGAGGAGTGATATGAAGGCTAATGAAATAACGCTTTTCAGAAATTATTTGGAAGAGCATGATCCGGAGAATAAAGAAGCTCGCCGAACTTTCCATGAAAATTATGAATGGCTGGAAGGTTATTGGCGAAATTCCAAGATAAAAAAATGGATACTTTCTGTACTATTTTTGGTGAATGGTTTTGGGTGAACGTCCCACAAATCCGATTTATTTCTATTGATCTGGCAAATCATGGTCGAATTGGGAGTTCAATGCAGCCCAATTTTGCCCTGACGCAAGATGTAATCGATGCTACTTTCGATTTATTGGCAAGTAGTGGAACTCCAGTGTCCAATTTCAGGGCGGCTATGATCCTGGTCCGACAAATTCGTAATAACTTGTTCCATGGAATGAAAATGGAACTAGGTGACAGAGCTGCTTACCAACGAAATAAGGAACTCATTATTCACGCAAGAGATTTATTGGATGTGATTATCGGACATCTAGAACGGGCAGAGGCTGCATGTCTTCCCACGTAAAAATATTTTGTTTTTGTTCGTGGGTATACTATACATATACGAACAAAAAGTGGGAGAGGAGCTAGATTATGGGGCCTGGTTCATTTTTACATGGTAATCTGGACCCTCCGAATGATGCTGCGCCTGTCTTTATTCGTTGTCCCAATGAAAAATGCAAGAAAAAAATCACAAAGGCCCTATTATCTAATGGGAAAAAAGTGTGCCTATTTTGCAAACAGACGATCCCATTGAAGTTACTAAAAAAGATAGAGGGCAAGAAATAAGGAGCTTTACAGAGGACTGATTTGAACGATAGTCTGATCAAAGACATCGGTCGTTCGTATATCGTTTCATCGTTACTGCCAGAAAGTTTTTTCGCCATGCTGGCAGTGTTTATTTTTCGCGATTTTTTACCCCCAAATTAAAGACGTTATCACTCAGAGCCAAACCGTTATATTAAGCGCTGGCGTTTTAATCCTTGCGTTTTCAATGTGGCTGGCTTTTCTGTTGTTCAGCAGTGTGGATTTTGTTTTCAAGTTATATGAGGGATATTTTTACCCTGTTTTTCTGAAATGGCCCTCCATATTTCCAATATCGGGTGCAACGCTTCCGCCTGCGAAGATATTTTGAATATATAGAATTAAAAAAGCTTATCCCATTTATTGTCAGTGAGGGTGAAAGAGAAGAGGCGGAAGATAAATTGGAATTATTGGAACATGCTTCCAGAAGTCAACTGCTGGAGCACGAAATCTCTGGCCCAATCAACGAAAACTGGAAAGTCTTTTTACCTACAACCCTGGGAAACATCCTATTGGCAAGTGAGTTGTATCCGTATGAAAAGTATAATCTAAATGGATCCATGCTGTTTCCACGCATGTCGATGATTTTTCCACCGGAATTCACCGCACGCTGGAAGAAAAAAACAACCAGGTGGTTTTCCTATTAAATTCTTCCCTGCTTTCATATTGCATTGGAGTAATAGCTATTATTATTGGAAGCCTGGGAATTCTTGACGGTTCACAATGGCCGCAGTCAGCCCTGTCGATGCTGAAGATGATACAAGGGTATCTGCAGCCTGGATTTATCCATATCACCGCTCGAGAATACCTGGGAATTGGCAGTTTTTTAAGTATTTTGGGTTATGGTATTTACAGGATGAGCTTGAGCGCAGTGAAAGAGTATGCTCTGTTTATTCGCACAAGTTTCGATCTTTACCGTTTCAAGGCCTTGAGGGAGTTGAACCATTCAGTGCCTAGCAGCCTTGAGCAGGAAAAATTAGTCTGGCGAACGATCAGTCAATACCTGATCGTTGGTGACAGATTGGGCGAAATTAACTTTGATTATCAATTGAAGAAGGAATTAGACCCATTGCCTGCTGAAAAGAAAAAAAGACTTGGCATCTTTTCGCTATTTCGATAATAATATCGCAAAACCTGTGCGTGTTTTACCAACCGGTCTGTAGATCTCCCAATCACAGATCTGTAAAGGAATTAGACTCACCGTCGTTCACAACTCCCAACCAGAGGGTCGGAGGGTTGTTGTCCATGATCTTCGTGTACCCAGGAACATCATCATGTAGGTCAATAAGAGACTCTGCCACGCTTGTGTTCAATCTTTGCAGATGCAGGTTGGCAGAATAAATCCTTGAAAGGCATAGTTGGTTCTCCCCGGAAAATCGCATTTGCCACCCGTCGTGGGTTAGGTCGGAAATCCCGGATTCGAATTCTGGTATCCTTTGACCCTAGGTGACATACCAGGTACCCAGGATTTTGTTCATCTACTCTGAGAGCTCTTTGACCTTGCAAAAAAACGTTAACACTGCCGTGATAGAAAAAATTTTCTGCCATAGTGATGTAATTCCTTTCCTAATCCATTTCATTATAGAACATATTTTCTAATTGTCAAGATTTAGAAGCATTAAATAATTAGAACAAACATGCTATGAAACTCCCGTACGTTATCGATAACCAAAGTAATAAACTGGCCGATATCCTGAACACGGTCATGGCGGCGCACGCCGGCAGCTCGCTGGATGTGGCTACAGCTTATTTCAATGTGGGCGGCTACCGCCTGCTGAGTGAAAACTTGAAGAACCTGCGCAGCTTCAGGCTGCTTCTGGGCTCCAACCAGGCGAAGCGAAAGACCTGGGCCTGCGCGCCCGGTTGCGGCGCGACCTGGAAGGCGAGGCCTTTTCCGAAGAGACGATGCGCCTGGTGGAAGACCTGATCGCCTACCTGCGCCAACCGCAGGCGGCGGTGCGCCTGTACGAACACGGCTTCCTGCACGCCAAAAGCTACCTGTTTTACGGCGATAAGGGCGGGCAATTGCCGCTTTTGAGCGCCTGCTGCCGCTGATCGGGATCGTGGGCTCGTCGCAACTTTACCGGGCCGGGGCTGAGCACCAACAAAGAACTTAATCTGGCGCATAAGACGCTGCTGGACCGAAGATGAAGTGGATGACGCCAGGCCCGCGCCGCCGCCGAACATCTGGTGGATGAGCAACGCCAGCAGCAGCATTACCGAAACCAACCGCCGGATTTTAAAGAGCGAAGTTGGAGCACGCCATTTTGGATCTTGTCGAATGGTATGAACGGCAGTGGGCCGACAGCCGGGACTTCAAAGAGGAGCTGGTCGAGGCTGCTGGACGAATCCAAGTTTGGCGAATATCCCTATACACCCCTTTGATGTTTATCTCAAAGCCATTTACACCTATTTCAAGACGAGCTGGAGAGCGGCGAAACCGCCGGGGTGCGCTCGGCGGTAGAGCTTGCGGAGTTCCAGGAAGACGCCGTCAAGAAGGCTCGGCGCATCCTGGCCAAATACGATGGCGTGCTGGTGGGCGATTCGGTGGGCATGGGCAAGACCTGGATCGGCAAGAAGTTGTTGGAAGATTACGCCTACCACCAGCGCATGAAAGCCCTGGTGGTATGTCCGGCCTCGCTGCGCGAAATGTGGCAGCGCGAGCTGGCTTCGGCTACCATCTCAGCCCGGGTGCTTTCACAGGAGCTGCTGGGGCAGATCAACGGGCGGCTTGACCTGAGCGAATATGGCGATGTGGATGTGATCCTGATCGACGAAAGCCACAATTTTCGCAGCCGCGGCTCGCAGCGCTACCAGAACATGGAGAGCATTGATCAGCGCCAACCAGGGGCGCGGGCGCAGCGGCGGGCGCAAGAAACTCATTTTGCTGACCGCCACACCGATAAACAACAACATTTTTGACCTGTACAGCCAGATCACATTGTTTACCCAGAACAACCGCAGCTATTTCGCCGGGGCGGGCATCGGCGACCTGTACCGTTACTTCCATGCCGCCCGTATGCAGCTCCCCGATGAGCAAACCAACGCGCGCTCTTCAACTTGTTGGAAGAGGTCGTCATCCGGCGCACGCGGGCTTTTATCCGCCAGGCCTATCCAAACGCCACCATCCAGGGCAAACCGGTGCGCTGGCCCGACCGGCGGTTGCACACCGTGCATTACAACCTGGAGGCCACCTACGAAGGCCTGTACGATGAGATTGTCGGCAACATTGATGGGCTTCGGCTGGCGCAGTACAACCTGGAGGCCTATAAGAAGACCGGGCTACTGAACGGGATGAATTCGAAGAGGGCCGCGGCGAAGCCCTGGTGGGGATCTTCAAGAACGCGCTACCTGAAGCGGTTTGAATCCAGCGTGGACGCTTTCAGGGTGAGCGTGCGCCGGGCGTTGGCTTATACGAAAACATTTGAAGAGTATTTGCTGGGCGGCAAGCTGCTGGACAGCCGCTCTTTTGAAAAGGCAGTGACCTTCCTCACAACGGAAGACGAGGAAGATGACGCCACGCCTGCATCTGTGGCGGAAGACCTGGAAGAAAACGAGCAGGCGCGCCGGTTCCTTGATGGTCTACCCCCGATCGATGCCAGCCAGTATGATCTGCGTGCCCTGCACCATGCCCTGCAGGGAGGATGTGGAACGGCTGACTGGCATCTGGTACCGCATACGAGATATCCAGCCAGCCCAGGATGATAAATTGACCGCCTTGAAAAGCCTCCTTGCGGGTGATCTGCGTGGGAAGAAGGTGTTGATCTTTACCTATTACAGGGACACAGCCCGTTACCTGTACCGGCAGCTTGGAATGGAGAATGGGCGCTGTCTGGCGTGCAGAAATTGGCGACCCAACCATCCGGCGCATGGACAGCGGGTCGGAAACCAGTGAGCGCACCCGCCTGGTGCAGGCATTTTCGCCGCTGGCCAACAATAAACCCGAGCTGGCAGGCAGCGAAGCCGAAGTGGATATCCTGGTCTCGACCGATGTGCTCTCCGAGGGCCAGAACCTGCAAGATTGCGGCGTTGTGCTGAACTACGACCTACACTGGAACCCGACCCGTATGGTACAGCGCGCCGGGCGTGTGGACCGCATCGGATCAGAATTCGAGCAGATCGCCATCTACAACCTGTTTCTGGAGGAAGGGTCTGGAGTGTTTGCTAGGGTTGGTGGAAAGGTTGAGCAGGAAGATTGCCCAGATCGATGCCACGGGTTTTCTGGATGCCAGTGTGCTGGGCGAAACCGTGCACCCGCGTAATTTTAATACATTGAAACGCATCGAAGCCCAGGATAACGGCATTGTGGAGGAGCAGGAGCAGTTGATCGAGCTGGCCAGCAGTGAATACTTGCTGTAGCAATTGCGCAACTTGTTGGCCAGCGGCGCGAAAGAAAGATTGGAGCTGCTGCCAGATGGCATCCATTCCGGACTGGCTCGCAGCAATTACCGGGGATTATTTTTCTACTTCACCGCTCCAGTCCCACAGGGCTCTGATTCGCTTCAACATTACTGGCGCTATTACGACCTGCAAACACGGCAGATACTGGATAACCGCTTTGTGATTGCCAACCTGATTGCCTGCGCCCCTGACACGGCGCGGGTGATTGGCGATGCAGATGTCTTTACAATCCAGGGCAAGGTCCAGGATCATATCCTGGCAGCAATCAGCGAACAAACCGCCGTGGAAGCAGCGCCGGCAATCGTTGAGCCCATCCAGCAGACGGTGAAGCTCGTGCTGCGTGCGCTGCTCGAACAATCCGCAGGTAGAGCGTTCCCGCGTACGGCAAGCTCTCTCTCGCTTATCACAGCCAATGATGGGGGTGATATTGAAACAGCTCAGAGCCGCCTATGCAGCCTACCAACAAGGCGAGGATGTAATCAAACTTCTGGAGCAGGTGGAAGGCCTGGGTAAGGGGGAAGTGGAAGACACAAAAGAGACATACAGAGGCCAGAGACTACTCACGAAGGAAGACCTACACCTGGTGTGCTGGGAGTACGTCTGGTCGTGATGAAATTTCCCGGGTAATCGTAAGAGAAACGAGGGTGGTAACAAATCGCAGAAATCCTTGACATTCCATCCCTGCCGCCGTATAATTTAGAACATAAGTTCTTTTTAATCCCCTCCACACAATACATTCCTCTTTGATGATTTAAAAAGGAGCCCTCCTGTTCTATTCATTTAAACAAGGAGCTTACTATGTCCCAGCCTTGCGAATTGAAAAACCTGCCCGCCCAGCCCACCCTGTGCATCCGCGCGACCACAAAGGAAGAAGATATCCCGCAGCTTTTTGACCACGCTTACGGCGCAATCTTCGCCCACCTGGCTTCCCAGGGGCAGCAGCCCGCCAGCGCCCCCTACGCCGCCTACTTCAATATGGATATGCAAAACCTGCAGATGGAAATCGGCTTCCCCGTCAGCCAGGCCTTGCCCGGCGCCGGCGAGATCGTTTCCGGTGAGCTGCCCGCAGGCGCATACGCCGTCACCATCCACCACGGCCCCTACCAGAAATTGGGGGATTCCTACCAGGCTCTGGCGGAATGGGTCAAAGCCAGCGGCTACACAGCCACCGGCACCGCTTACGAAATTTACCTGACCGATCCCACCACCGTCGCCCCCCAGCACATCCTCACCGAGCTGCGTTTCCCCCTGGCAGGTTAACGCCTCTCCATCCGGTTTATCCGGTTTTATCTGTGCTGATCTGTGTCCATCTGTGGTTTTTTTTTTGGGTTTTATCTGTGTTGATCTGTGCCCATCTGTGGTTTCTATTTTGGTTTAACCGGTTTTATCTGTGTTGATCTGTGTCCATCTGTGGTTTCTATTTTGGTTTTTGGTTTTATCTGCTCTGATCTGTGTCCATCTGTGGTTTGACTTCCCACCCGGTGAACAAAATCCCTCCCTGCAGCGTAGAATTGGTAGACCCCTCACCCCAAAGGAGAACCCGCCATGTCCCCCGACACCCACACCCTGACATTTGAGCGCAGCCTGCGCGCCCCGCTGCGCCAGGTCTTCAACGCCTTCACCAACGGCACCGCCCTGCGCGAGTGGTTCTGCGATTACGCCACCACCGAACCGCGCCCCAACGGGCGCATCTACCTGGCCTGGAACAGCGGCTTTTACACCGCCGGGCAGTTCATCCGCACCGAACCCCCGCAGGATGGCGCTGCCTTTATGTCGTACACCTGGTACGGCAAAGGCGAGCCCGCCGCCACCGAGATCGCCGTCAGCCTCAGCGCCGCCGGAGAAACCGGCACCGGAGAAACCGGCACGTCTCTGCGCCTGGAGCACTGCGGTGTGGGCAGCGGCCCCGCCTGGGAAGCCACCCGCGGCGAGATTGTCAAAGGCTGGAACGAGAGCCTGGATAACCTGGCCTCCACGCTGGAGACCGGTGAAGACCTGCGCTTTGTCAACCGTCCCATGCTCGGCATCACTTTCTCCGATTTCAATGCCGAAATCGCCGCCCACCTGGGCGTTCCCATCCAGCAGGCTATCCGCATAGACGAGCCCGTGTCAGGCATGGGCGCCGCCCGCGCCGGCTTGCAGAGCGGCGATGTGATCTTCGAGATGGACGGACGCCCCGCCATCGATTTTGCCAGCCTGACTGCCGTGCTGCAGTCGCACAAAGCCGGCGACGTGATCGACGTCGCCTTTTACCGCGGCCCGCAAAAAATGACCCTGCCCATGCAGCTTTCCCGCCGCCCGCTCCCCGATATCCCTACCAGCCTGTCTGGCCTGGCCGACGCCCTGCGCCCGCGCTACGCCAAAATGGCTGCCGAGCTCGACGCTCTCTTTGCCGGAGTAAGCGATGAACAGGCCCGCCGCATCCCCACGCCAGGCGAGTGGAGCGCCATGGATGTGCTGGCCCATCTCATCCACGGCGAGCACGGCTGGCAGAACGCCATCCAGGAGATGGTTGGCGGTCAGGAGCCGCAGTACGATGATTACGGCGGCAACCTCTCTGCCCGCAACCACGCCACCGTCGCAGCCTATGGCACGCTGGCTGCCATGCTCAACGAGCTCAAGCGCGCCGGCGATGAAACCGTTGCCTTCGTCGCCGGGCTGCCCGCTGAATTTGTTGAGCGCAAAACCACCTTCTGGCGCCTGGCGCTCAACGCCCTGGAGAATCCCTACCATTTTCAGACCCACATGGAGCAAATGCGCCTCGCCCTGCAGTAAAAAACCGGGTCAAAACTAATCTCACAATAACGCTCATTTTCATTATAATTGCGTTATTCTGCGCGCCGTTTGTGCGCCACATTCCCTGGAGAGAATTTTGACCCACCGCATCCTGATCCGTCTATTGCCCTTCGCCCTGGCATTGCTGCTCCTGGCGGCCTGCCGGGCGAAGGCTGCCCCATCCCCCACCATCGGGGCGGACGGCGATGTTCCTACCAACAGCGCCCTCCCTACAATCTCACCCACCCCCGTAGGGGCGGACAGCGCCGTTCCAACGAACGGTGTCCGCCCCACCCCCACCGCCTCACCACCGCCGGACATCACCGTACCAACGAGCAGCGCCATCCCCACAACCCCTCCCACCGCCTCCGCCACCGAAACCCTCCCCGCGCCAACCGCGGCAGCTCCAGCCACAGCCTCAGCTACGCCTGAAGTCTCCCCCACCTCGCCGCCCCCAGCGTCCACTGCCGCCGCTCCTGCGGCCTGCAAAGACCAGGCCACTTTTGTGGATGACGTCACCATCCCGGATGATACCCTCGTCCGCCAGGGCGAGAGCTTCATCAAGACCTGGCGCGTGCTCAATTCCGGCGAGTGCGCCTGGGATGGCGCCTATTCCCTGGTTTTTTCCGGCGGCGAAGTTTTCAATGCCCCGCTCGCCAACCCGCTGCCTGCCGCCGCCCCCGGCGAGATGGTGGACATCTCGGTGAGCATGACCGCTCCACCCCGCGGCGGCACCTACGTCTCGAACTGGGAATTTCAGAACCCCGCTGGCGAGCGTTTTGGTGTGGGTTTCACCGGCTCCGGCCCGCTGTGGGCCAGGGTGGCGGTCGCATTCTACATCCCTCCGGGTGAGAACCCGCAGGGCGACACCGGCGGCGCCGGGGGCAGCGCCGGGGGCAGTGCCGGCGGCGGCGCCGCCGCACCCACCCCCGAACCGGTTTCCGCCGCCTGCCCCGCAACCCGAGACACCAGCGCAGAGTCCATCATCCTGTCTTCCATTAACCAGGCCCGCCAGCAAAACGGTCTGGATGCGCTTTCGCTCTCTTCCCAGCTCACCGCCGCCGCCCTGGCGCACAGCACCGATATGGCCTGCAACGGTATTGTCAGCCACACCGGCTCGGATGGCACCAGCTGGTACGACCGGGTCTCCGCCCAGGGCTACGCCAACTACAATTCTGCCCGCGAGAACATCTACGTGGGCAACCCCGCTTTCGGCGGCGACGCCAACGGCGCGTTCAACTGGTGGTGGAACAGCCCGATCCACCACGATAACATGCTCAATCCCACCGTCAGCGAGATCGGCATTGCCTACGTTTTCAACCCGCAGAGCGAGTACGGCGGTTACTACACCACCGTCTTCGCCAGACCTTGAGCCTTCCATCAGTGGGTTTTGAGATGAGATCCACTAAAATGATCAGTTCGTATCTAAATCAAGATGAGCTATCTATCACCAAGGAAGGGGAATTGCGGGATGTTCTTCGCGATTTATTGAGGCACGGGAATAGTATTGCCTTGCTGGAGTTGCCTGATTCTGGCGTTTTAACTATCGGAGTTAGGACGCCTTTTGGCATTGTGGAATATATAGATGAAGATCGATCTCCACCTTATTTAGTCTCAAGAGATGACTAGAAAAACGATGAGCAAGAACTCTTTTGTTGAATTTGATTCAGGCGGTACATCAACCCCAATACCTAGAAAAAATTGCCTGCCGTTTAAATGTGTGGTTGAGATTGTTGTGTTCTTTCTACGGAATTCAAAAATTGCCGGATCATGCAAGGCGGATTGAGTTGTGTTCATCTGACTTTTACTGGTGTACAATATAGACACCTTTCACATTAAAAAGCCATTTGGTGGTAAATGGTTAGGAGTATGGATATGGAATTCAAATCTAAACGTCTCACTTTTGAAGAACTAAGTGAACTGCTGCGTGAGTATGAGCGCAAGTACGGATACTCAACGATTGAGTTTTACCGTCGTTTCCAAAGCGGGGATTTGGGGGACGACGACGATTTGATGATGTGGAGTGGTCTATATCACCTGTATTTGACCTCTTTGCCAGTCCGCCAGTTTATGCAGAGCGAGGTCGCTTCGGTGTGAAGATCGACGACTACTTTGTTTCTATCGAACGTGGTTTACGTCAAAACCCTCAGATTAGTAAAATCGAAGAACCGATCACCCTACTGACATCGGACGCCTACAACGGGTTGATCCGCTGCAGGGTTACTTTCTGGGATGGCTCTATTCTCGACATCTACGAGGTCGTCAGCACAGAATTGGGCTATCCGGTGCGGATTACCTACGCGTACACCTATATTCGTTATGATCAGCGTTTGTTTCGCTATGATAATGCCCCGCACCATCCTGAAATCGCCACCCACCCCCACCACAAGCACATCGGCTCGAAAGATCGATTGGCTCCTGCCGACCAGCCCAGCCTCAACCAGATTTTTTCTGAGATCGATGCTCTGTTAATGCAGAAAGCCGAATAACCTAAACGCACTTTTACACGAATAGTGCATACACCCTTTTAGCCGTTACCCCAATTCACACCAGGTGTAAACCTTTCAAAACAGAGGTTTGCACCAGTAGTTCACACCAGCCGAAGAGTGGGGAAACACCAGCAAGGAGCCATTTATTTGGATCGCGTTGCTGGATCAGAGGATCTGTCAAAAACGATGTAATCGAATTTGCCACCACCACCGTAGAGGAGCAGCAAGATCAAAAGGACTGCCAGTTGCGCATAAGACCCGCTGCGGCCTTTTGGAGCCTCCTCCGGTAAGGATGTAAGAAGGAGCTACCATGGACGACGAGCAAGCCCTGCACAAAAAGTTCGGCATCGATCTGTTCAACTACACCTGGGATTTAATGGATAAGCCATCGCGCACCCGCCTGGAAGACGACGAGATGATGCATGCCGCCCACGCTTCGCGCTATCACTGGAGCAAAGCCGGCACGCCCATCAACCTGGCGCGCGGCGAGTGGCAGATCAGCCGCGTCTACACCGTCCTGGGGCGCAGCGAACCGGCCCGCTACCACGCCCAGCGCTGCCTGGATATTTGCCTGGAACATGGTTATGGCGATTTCGACCTGGCCTACGCCTACGAAGCCCTGGCGCGCGCCAGCAAGGTCAGCGGCGACGCTGCCAGCCTGGCAAAATACACCGCCCTGGCGCGTGCCGCCGCTGAAAATATCGCCGATGCCGGCGATCGTGAGCATTTCGACGAGGATCTGGCCAGCCTGTGAGCCATCCCAGGGGAGGCGCGAAATCTTATGAACAGCCAAGAGACCGAAAGCGGCGGAGCTGCCCCCGACCCGTTCAGCGACTACACCGTCGTCGCCACCAAAAACCTTTTCGACCACCCCTGGGCCAGGGTGGTGGTGGACACCCTCGAACACGCCGGCCTCCGCCGACCCTATTTTTACCTGGCCAGCCCGGTGGAGGCTGTCGCCACTGTGGGCCTGACTGCCCGGGGTGAAATTTTGCTCACCCGCCAGTACCGCCACCCCGTGGGCCGTGTCATCTACGACCTGCCAGCCGGGCGTCTCGACCCCGGTGAAGATCCGCTGGTTGGCGCCCGCCGCGAGTTCGAAGAGGAGACCGGATTCTACCCGGAGAACATGCAGCCGCTGGGGTATTACAACCAGTTTCCCGGAAGCCTGCGCGCCGCCACCCACCTGTTCTTTGCCAGCCAGCTCACGCCAACCCGCCAACACCTGGATGAGGGTGAAGAGCTGCAGCTGGTTGCGCTGCCCGCCGGCGAGGTGCTCTCGATGATCCTGACCGGTCAGATCATCGATGGCTCGCTGCAGCTGGGGGTGCTGCTGGCGAATGCGCGCGGCCTGCTCGTACCAGTTTAGACAAAGTCCCTAAGGGTTTTTTAAACCCTTAGGGACTCGAGGGAAGGATACTTATGGAATACCGCAATCTCGGCCGTACCGGCCTTAAAGTCTCGGAGCTTTGCCTGGGCAGCATGCAGTTCGGCTGGTCGGCTGATGAAGCGCTGTCTTTTCAAATCCTGGATGCCGCCTGGGAAGCCGGCATCAACTTCATCGACACCGCCGATATCTACTCGCGCTGGGCGCCCGGCAACCCGGGTGGTGTAGCTGAGACCATCATCGGGCGTTGGCTCCGGCAGAAGGGCCTGCCGCGCCACTCGGTGATCATCGCCACCAAGGTGCGCGGCCGCATGGGCGATTCCAGCAACGATGAAGGCCTGTCGCGCGCCCATATCATGCAGGCGGTTGAGGCCTCTCTGCGCCGCCTGGATACCGATTACATCGATCTGTACCAGGCGCACTGGTACGACGAAGCTACCCCCATCGAGGAGAGCCTGCGCGCCATGGATGACCTGCTGCACCAGGGCAAAGTGCGCTACCTGGGCTGTTCCAACTACCCGGCCTGGCGTCTCACCGAAGCCCTGTGGAGCTCCACCCACCTGGGGCTGGCGCGCTTCGACTGTCTGCAGCCGCATTACAGCCTGGTCAAACGCGCCGAGTTTGAGCGCGAGCTGGCGGATGTCTGCCGCCAGTACGGGCTGGGGGTCATTCCCTACAGCCCGCTGGCGGGCGGCTTCCTCACCGGCAAGTACCGCCCCGGGCAGCTCCCCAAGAGCGTCCGCCAGAATTCGGTGCAGCACTATTTCAACGACCGCAACTGGAAGCTGCTGGATTTAATGGAGAAAATGGGCTACGAGCTGGGCGGCGAGCAGGGCGACTGCAGCATATCCCAGGTGGCTCTGGCATGGCTGCTCAGCGACCCCCTCGTCACCTCCCCCATCATCGGGCCGCGCTCGCTGGAGCAGCTGAACGATAACCTGGGCGCCGCCGGGCTGCGCCTGAGCCACGATCAAAAATCCGCCCTGGATGCCGCCAGCGATTGGAAAAACGATTAATCAGCCGATCCTGGGGGCGATTTTCTCCCACGCACGCTGAAAGGCGCGCACCACCAGCGGGTCAAAGTGCGAACCGCTGCAGCGCATCACCTCATCATACGCTTCCTGGGCGGTAAAGGGTCTGCGGTACGGCCGGTAAGCCAGCGTCATGGCATCCAGGGCGTCGGCCACCGCCACGATGCGCGCCGCCAGGGGGATGGCCTCGCCTGCCAGGCCATCTGGATAGCCGCTGCCGTCCCAGCGCTCATGGTGGTGGCGCACCACCGGTATGGCTGGAACCAGAAAGGGGATGTTCCGGATCATCTCCACCCCAATCAACGGGTGTTTCTTCATTTCGTCCCATTCGTCTTTATCCAGCGGGCCTTGCTTATTGATGATCCTTTCGGATATCTGGATCTTGCCGACATCGTGCAGGATGCTGCCGTACTCCAGGTGGCTCTGGTGCCCGCTGGTCCAACCCAGGGCCTGGGCAATTAACAGGGCATGGTCGCGCACGCGTTCAACGTGCTTGTAGGTGGGGTTGTCGCGCACTTCGATGGCGTTTGCCAGCACAATCAAAGTGGCCTCGTAGGCCTTTTCCAACTGCGCCACCTGGAGCTGGTTGCTGCGCTCCAGGCGGGAACGCAGTGTGGTGAGCAGCTCGTGGCGGGTCACCGGTTTCACCAGGTAATCTTCGGCGCCCATACCCTTCCCGGCAAAAACATCCTCGCGGCCGCGCCGGGCGGTCAGAAAAATGAAGGGAATGGACACCCACTCCGGGTGAACGCGCACGCGCTCAAAAAAAGCAAAACCATCCATCTCCGGCATGGAGATATCGGATAGGATCAAATCGGGCATGCTGGCTTGCATCACCCCCAGGGCGTCCAAACCGTGCATGGCCGTGTGCACCTGATAGCCTTCGGACTCCAGCAGGGCATGCAGTCCCTGGCGCAGCACATCGTTGTCTTCAACAATCAGGATAGCTTCACCAGCCATGGTTCTCCCACATATACCGGAAAACGAACATTAAAAGTGGAGCCTTTACCCACTTCGCTTTCAATTGTAATCGAACTATCGTGCATGTCCACAATCTCTTTCACAATGGCCAGTCCCAGGCCTGTGCCGTGAATGCGGCTCTGGCGCACGCTGCGCCCACGGTAGAAGCGCTCAAACAGGTGCGGCAAATCATCTGCCTCAATTCCAATCCCGCTGTCGCGCACTTCCAGGTGCACGCTGTCATTGTTCTGGTAGGTGCGCACCACCACAGAACCGCGCGGCGTGTAGTGGATGGCATTGGAAACCAGGTTGTTAATCAGCCGCGAGAGCTGGTTGGGCTCGCCCAGAATCGCCTGCAAATTCTTCCCCGGCTCAAAATACAGCTCCAGACCGGCGGCTTCTGCCTGCGGGCGGTGGGCAATAATGACCTGTTCGGTAACATCGTTGAGGTTCACCCGGTCAAAATCTGGCGTTTTATATTTTCCGGTCGACAGGCGTGACAGGTCCAGGATATCTTCCACCAGCTTGACCAGCAGGCGGCTCTGTTCTTTGAGGATCTTAAGATAGTGGTTGTGCTTTTCAGGCGGTGCAGTATCCATCAAATCCAGGTACAAACCAATATTGGTGGTGGGCGTGCGCAGCTCGTGTGAAACATCGGAAACGAACATATCTTTGAGGCGGTCCAGCTCTTTCTGGTGGGTGATATCCCGCTGGCTGCCAACATAGCCTGTGATTTGACCGCCTTCATCGCGCAGAGGCGCGACGGTGAGCTGAACATCGTAGCGGCTGCCGTCCTTGCGGAAGCTCACCAGGTCTCCCGTCCAGACCATATCCTGCTGCACGGTGAAGCGCACCTCGTCATGCAGGTTGTCGGTGAATTCCGCCTGGTAAAAATTCCACACGCTCTTGCCATCCATCTCTTCGTAATAGTAACCGCTCTGGTTCAGGAAGGCATTGTTGACCGCCTGGATCTTGCCGTCCAGATCGGTGACGATGACACCCTCGCCCACCGAGGCCAGGATCGCTTCCACACGTTTCTTTGACGCCGAAAGCTCCTCGGTGCGGCGCGCCACACGCTGCTCCAGATCGGCCGCGTAACCGCGCAGGCGGGTTACCAGATGGATGTTCTCGATCAGAGGCGCCATGTGCCGCGAGACCACCCGCAAGATATCCATGTCCTCGCCGCTGAAGATATCCCCGCCGTATTTGGGTCCCAAAGCCAGCAGCCCGAGCACATTGCCGTGGCCGATAACCGGCACCCACAGGTAAACTTGCTCACTTTCCAGGAGCTGCATTTCCTGCGCCGAGATCGAAGCCCCTGCCAGGGTCTCGCGCAGCACGTTGCGCTCCACAACCCCACCCATATTGAGCAGGTACGAAAGGCTGCTGCGCGGCAGCGGTGCAAAACTGGTGCGGGGGGTCGTGCGGCTGCCTGGCGGCGGCGCCACTGCCAGGGTCGAAAAATCTCCCGATGTATCGGAAAGGAAGACACACACATCTTCCAGGCGCAGCGTCTCCATTAACCGTTCGCTGACCGTCGTTGCCAGCACCTGCAGATCGGTGATCTGTTCCAATCCCTGTGTGATCTCGGAAATTGCGCTGCGGTAATCGTACCAGCCGCCGTAGAAAGCCGAGTCGACTACATGCTGCACCATGCGGTGCAGCGGGATAAAAATTGAAGCCAGCACCAGCACGATCAGGGTGTTCAGCACCGGCTCCAGGTTCGCTGGATATGGCATCATAGTGTAGTCCGTAGGAAAAGACCAGGTAAAACATCACCAGCACCGAGTACACCAGGATGTAGGTGGCGCCCCGGTTGACGTGTTTTTCAACCTCGATCAGCCGGTAGCGGAATATGGCGAACCCGTAGGTCAGCGGCAAAATGCCGAGGAAGAGCGAAATGAACGCGTCCGGCAGGATGCGCTCATCCAGAAGCAGATCTGGAAGGATGATCAGCATGACCAGCGGCACCAGGCTGAGCACACCACCCAGCACCACAATGCGGATCTTGCTGCGTACTCCGGCGGTGGTGGCATGGCGGTAGGTGTAAAAAAGCAGAGCCACCACCAGCGCCAGGTTGCCCACGATGAACAACCGGCTTGCGGTTTGAAGCTGGCTCATGGGAGCGCCGCTGGAGAAATCTGAACTCTGCAGCGGAATCCAGGCATACCATACCCCGCATACCACCCCCAGCAGGTACAAAATCACCAGGTAAAACCTCTGCCGGCGGATATGGGTGGTCTGCGGAAAATGCAAGTGAAAATGCACGGCCAGCGGGCCGATCACCCACAGCAAATAGCGCGTCAGCGCGGCTGACCATACCGGCCCCACCGACGACAGCGATGCAGCAGTTAACAACACCCCCATGCTCTGGAAAAACAGGAAGAACACATGGGTCGATTCTTGCGCCGGTTTGAAGGCCTGCACACCCAGGGCAATTCCCCAGAAGACAAGCGCCACCAACAGCGGCGAGAGGCGCGAAGCCATCTCACCAAACGGGGGCATCTGGAGCCGCAGCGGCACATTCGAAAGATCCTCGCCCCGCTCAATCGTCAGGGTCACCAGATCTCCCGGTTTCTTATCCGCGTATAAAACCTGGAGGTCTTGCAGAAAGTTGCCGTCGATGGCGATGATTTTATCGCCGGTATCCAGTACATCGGCTGCCGGGTTGTTTGCGGCGATCTCCTCGATGACGCCATCTACACTCAAAACCGCTATGCCATCGTAGGGATAACCCAGCATGAAATAACCGGCCCAGGCCAGAAAAACCAGGACCCCAAGGGCGACCAGAAAAGGAAAACTAATCCACCAGCGCCGCGACATCATCTCAGGTGGTATCCACACAAACAGGTTATTTTTTATTCTATCACAGTGTTTTTTGGAGGATTGTAGTATCGACAAAAGCGTAAGGAAGCTTAACAATACCTGACAAATTCAGGGGGAATTACCCCAACCTGGTGGGATGAGATCTATCAGAAATTGGACAAGGCCTATGCCCCAAGTTCAGCTCAGGGTCTGGATGTATTCTTCCAGCATACCTACCGCCGGCGGCAGGGGATGGGCGCTCTCCAGCGCCTGCCGGGCCATCCGGCTGTGACGCTCCAGCTCCAATCGCATGTACGTGGCTGCCCCGGCGCGGTCGATCAGTTCCAGAGCCTGGCGGGCAGCCCGGGCGCTGCGGCGCGCCTCGCCCATGTACCGGCGCAGTCGAGCCTGCTCCTTGGCGGGCAGCACCTGCAGAGCATACAGATAAGGTAACGAATGCCCAAGCTGCGCCCGCTGACCGTAACCGCCCTTGCCTCCCGGACGGACGTCGTCCAGGTCGTCTTTAATTTGCACCAAAAGCCCCAGGTGCTGCCCCAACTGATCATAAGCCCGCAGCATGGCCGGGTCTGCGCTTGCCAGGCGTGCGCCGCAGCGGCAGGCCAGGGCAAAGAAAGCCCCCGATTTGGCGGCTGCCTGCTGCCAGTACTCTTCCAGGGTGGGCTCGGGGTGGGTCAGATCGGCGTGCTGGCCGCCGCACATGACCAGGAAGCCGTCATAGAAATCGGTAAAGATGGCTGCAGCGGCTCCCGGTGCAGCCCGGCGCGGCAGCCACGCCGTGCAAGGCCGCCGCGGCGGTGAAGAACAGCCCGGAGGCGCTATTGAGCGCCACACCCGGCCCCCAATCCTTCCACCAGGCCTCCGGCTCATCCTGGTCTTGCACGCTGTCCATTAGATGGGCTGCGCTATAGAATAAAAGCCACGCCACCGAAAGGTCGGTTGCCCAGGCTGCCTGCCCACCGGCAGCCTGGCAGCACAAACCCGGCAGGTAAGCCAGGCGAGAAATCCCCTCGCCTTTTCCCCCCTGTTCCCCGAAAACAAAGCCAAGCGCATGGTCTGAACGAATTCAGGCCATGCGCTTGCTGTAGACCAGATTTTTTCGACTTTCTGAACGAGATCAGCGCCTGACAAATCGGTCAACAAGTCTATGCACGCCAGGCGGCGGCTTTTTCATCGGCCAGGGATACAATGCCCAGCTCGTGGCCGGCGCGCCAGGCGGCGGCCTTCTCATCGGCCAGGGATACAATACCCAGCTCGTGGCCGGCGTGCCAGGCGGCGGCCTTCTCATCGGCCAGGGAAACAATACCCAGCTCGTGGCCGGCGCGCCAGGCGGCGGCCTTCTCATCGGCCAGCGATACAATATTGGGAGTTTGGCTTGCACGCCAGGCAGCAGCCTTCTCGTCGGCGAGCGAGGTGAGGCGAACTTTGGTCTGATCCTTGCGTGAGTGGGCAGTGAGCAAGAAGTTCAGCTCTTCGGTGCTCAATTGCCAGCCGCGGTTTGCCAGGGTCTTTTCGGGGTTCGAAAAGAGCTGGTCGGCGAAGTCCGTATCGTTAGTAAGATGGTAGACAACTTGGGCGAGTGTCATTTTTGTCTCCTGATAGGATGTATTAAACCTGCGTAATAAGTGCAGAGTATTCAATTGAGCAGCGAATGTTTGGTGTCAGCCTCCTCCGGCCTGTTAACGATGCTGATGATCTCGTTAAATCTGCCTTACAATCTTGCAAGTTGTAACAAGTATAGTTAACCCGAATACGTTTGTCAACTCTTATTGAAGAAAATTCGTAATCATAACTGTCATCGTTTTTTATGACATTTGTCATATGACATCATGACCCGGGATTTACATCATCGTCAGTACCGCAGATTACCGGTGATTACCGCAGATGAAATAATTATGCAGATTCCGGATGGATACAACAGCTTTGAAATCAGTATAATTGGTCATCCAGACCTTCTTACTAATTTTGCAGAATGCGAGCGTCGGATTAGGATTTAAACACTCATGGAAAACAACAAATTCGACCGGATAAAAACAGCCTGGGACACCTGGGCGAATTGTTTGAACGGTGATGACCAAAATTCCATTTTTAAACAAATCAATTTTATGCTATGGGATAGCGCAATTTTCGGTCTTCTGCTTGAGTGTCGTCATAGTAAGTTGAAATGGTATCCTGATAGACCGCCAATAAATGCACAATTTTTTTCATTTTTAGGTAGGAACTATTTTGATACACAGGCTGCTGCAATTCGCCGGCTCACTGATAGCAGCTCTGGTTTGATGGGAGACAAGAGTATTTATTCCTTATCTGCCATAATCAAGAACCTGCAAAAAATGCGGCCAGAATTGACCCGAACAATATTTTTTAGGCTGAGAGAATTGCCTCTCGACCTGCCAGATGCTAAGGAAATTTATTCGAAATTATCAAGAACGGAGATGGGCTTTCGGATTCCACCCGAATTCAATTCGAGCCGAGTATCAGAAGCGCACAAAGGTTTCGATCGCTTATGTGGGATTAACCAGAAGAACGAAACCCGGATAACGTCATCGCCGAACACGTATTGCTCGTCTCAGAGAAAAGTTGGAAACGTGCAAGGATATCAAAATTTATGTGGATAAATACATAGCGCATTCAGCAACACCTGAAAGTCGTTCTGTTATACGTGATGAGTATAGGTTGACCCTTGAGCATTTACAGGGTGCTCACAAAACTGTAATTGAAATTGCTGAGTTTTTGTCGTTCCATCTTTTTTCGGTAGGCCATATTCCATTGCCATCGCCAAGGCCGTCATTATTCAAAAATTGGGATGTTGAATTGATTGATCATCGGGATACGAGCCGCTTAGAAACTGCATTCGCAGAATACGAGAAAAAAACAAACGAATGGATGTTTGAAAGCGTGGATGCGATTTGGAACTGGATTGATCAATGAACAAAACAGAATACAAACATTCTGACATCACCCATCAGATCATCGGGGCGGCGATGAAAGTGCATTCCACCCTGGGTAATGGATTTCAGGAAGTGATCTACCAGCGCGCCATGGTGATCGAGATGAATAAACAGGGCCTTTCGTTCCAACGCGAGTTTGAAATGCAAATCTATTATGATGGTGTGGAAATCGGCACGCGCAGGGTGGATTTCCTGGTGGAAGGCAAGATCATGGTTGAACTAAAGGCACTGACTAAACTAGAAGATGTTCACCTGGCCCAGGCAATCAACTACCTCGAAGCCTACTGCCTGGAGGTTGGTCTGCTGCTCAATTTTGGCGCAAAGAGCCTGGAATATCGACGGGTGGTGAATAGCAAACTCCCGGGCCAGCAGAAATGAACCGACGTACTCGTGCCAGAAGCATCTGTGAAATCTGTTCATCTGTGTCATCTGCGGTTCGGACAATGGCGCATTCCCCATCAGGGCCAGGCTAAACTCCTCTCCATATTTTCGGAGAGATATTGTAAAATTCACCCACCGAACTTGGGCGCCCCGGCGCCGTACACCTCAGGAAGAAAATGACCTCACCTACCGTTCACACCCTCGATTTAAATTTCATGGGCATCCCCGGCGCGATTGCCGCCTACCTGATCCCACACCGCCACGGCGCGCTGCTGGTGGAGAGCGGCCCCGGCTCCACCCAGGCCGCCCTGACGGCCGGCCTTGCCCGGCACGGCTATACCCTCGCCGATATCAGCGATGTGCTCCTCACCCATATTCACCTGGATCACGCCGGGGCTGCCGGCTGGCTGGCGCGCCAGGGAGCGCGCATCCACGTCCACCCGCTGGGCTCGACGCACATGCTCAACCCCGAAAAGCTGCTCTCCAGCGCCGCCCGCATCTACGGTGACCAGATGCAAACTTTGTGGGGTGATTTTTTACCCGTTCCCCCCGAGCGCCTCAACGTGCTCGCCCCCGATGATGTGGTCGAGGTGGGCGGTCTGCGCCTGCGAGCCGTTGATACCCCCGGTCACGCCGACCACCACTTTGTGTATATATATGAAGACCTCTGCTTCAGCGGCGATGTGGGTGGTGTGCGCCTCTCCAACCTGCGCCACCTGCGCCTGCCCATGCCGCCGCCCGAGTTCCACCTGGAAAAGTGGCGATCCAGCCTGCAAACCCTGCAGAGCCTCAACTTCCGTCGTATTGCCCCCACCCACTTCGGCATATTCAACGATGCCGGCTGGCACCTGGCGGCCCTGGCCAAAGCCCTGGACGATGTGGAAGCCTGGATGTCCGCCAACCTGCCCGGTGACCCGCCGGTTGAAACGATCAACACCGGCTTTATGGAATGGACCCGTCAGCGCGCCCTGGCGGATGGCGTTGACCCCGTGCAGATTCAGGCATACGAGGCCGCTAATCCTGGCTGGATGTCGGGTTACGGCATGCAGCGCTACTGGCGCAAAAACCGCATCCCTGCATGAGCGAGCCCCCCACCCCATCTCCAGAGCCTGCGCCGCCACCCACCGATCTGGATGCCTGCCCACGCTGCGGCCAGCCGGTGGAAAGCATCGTCTGGGGTAAGACAGACTGCCCGCGCTGCGGCCTGCACTTCGAGTGCTGTTAGCGCATGCCGCCTGGCGTGAGATATTTCCTGTAATCCAATGACAACCCACATCCCCCAGGCCCTGATTGACCGGCTAAAAGGAGCACGCCACGTATGCATCCTCACCGGAGCAGGCATTTCGGCGGAGAGCGGCATACCCACCTTTCGCCAGGCGCAAACCGGCCTGTGGGAGCGCTACCGGCCTGAAGACCTGGCCACACCGCAGGCTTTTCAGCGCAACCCCCGCCTGGTGTGGGATTGGTATGCCTGGCGGCGTGAGCTGGTGCGCGCCGCCCTCCCCAACCCCGGGCACCTGGCCCTGGCAACCCTGCAGGATCGCCTGGAAGCCGCCGGGCAGGCCTTCAGCCTGATCACCCAGAATGTGGACGGCCTGCACCAGCGCGCCGGCAGCCGCCGGGTGATCGAGCTGCACGGCAGCCTGCTGCGCGTGCGCTGCTTTGATGAGAACCGGCTGGTTGAAAATTGGGAAGCCCCCGAGGGTGCGCTTCGGCCTGGTGATCCGCTGCCAGACGGCACTATCCTACCAGACGGTAGTACCCTACCGCCCGGCGGTACCCTGCCCCTGCGGCAGTACTCTGCCGCCCGGCAGTACTCTGCCGCTCGGCAGTACTCTGCCGCGCTGCCCTGTTTGCGGCGGTCTGCTTCGCCCCGATGTGGTCTGGTTCGGCGAAGCCCTGCCGTCGGATAGTCTCCACGCTGGCTGGCAGGCAGCCTCCAACTGCGACGTGTTCTTTTCCATCGGCACCTCCGCCCTGGTGGAACCGGCCGCCTCCCTGCCGGCCCTGGCAACGAGCACGGCGCCACCCTGGTGGAAGTCAACCCTGTGGAAACCCCGCTGAGCCTGCAAGCCGATCATGTCTTGCGCGGCCCGGCTGGTGAAATCCTGCCTGCCATGCTGCGCCTCGCCTGGGGTTAGGCAAGGCTTATCCATCGTTACAAGATGCATCAGGGGTGGGCCGGGCATGGGGATGCCCGGACTTTGATCCAGAATTACAAGCCACAGCAGCAATTCGTGATAAACTAAAATTGCGCAATAAAATACAATTCATTTAACACATTCCAAACAGAGGCATTTATGACGACACTGAAACTGGGCATTGTTGGGGCGGGCTTTGTCGCCAATTTCCACCTGCGAGCGCTGCGCCAGGTGCGCAGCGTGGAAGTGGCGGGTGTGTATTCCCCGGCGGGAGCGGAAGCTCTTTCGGCTACGGTCAAAAAGTGGGGACTGGGAGCCGGCGTTGTTTACGCAACCATTGAAGAAATGGTCAGCCACGTGGACGCAATCGCCGTGTATGCGCCCAATTACGCCCGCCTGGAGATCGTGGAGCGCATCGTGGAGGCCGTCAAAAAAGGCGCGGTCCTCAAGGGTGTGATCTGCGAAAAACCGCTCGGACGCACCGTCAGGGAAGCGCGCCGACTGGTGGAGCTGGCTCAAAGTGTAGGATTGAATACCGCCTATTTCGAGAACCAGATTTTTGCCAAGCCCATCCAGTCGCAGCTGGCGCAGCTGGCCCCGCAGCAAAAGACCATGGGCCCGCTGGTGCTCACCCGCTCGGCGGAAGAGCACGGCGGCCCACACGAAGGCTGGTTCTGGGACCCCACCCGCCAGGGCGGCGGTGTGCTTTCCGATATGGGCTGTCACAGCATCGCCGTGGGCTGGTACGCCCTCAACCCCACCGGCACCCCCATCGATTACCTCAAGCCCGTCGCCGTCAGCGCAGAGACCGCCTTGCTGAAGTGGGGCCAACCTTACTGGCGTGAGAAGCTGCTCAAAGAGCGCGGCGTGGACTACACCAAAACCCCCGCAGAAGACTTCGCCACCGGCATGGTCACCTATCAGAATCCACACAACGGCCAGCTGGTCAAAGCCCAGTTCACCGATTCATGGATGTTCGAGAAGCAGGGCCTGCGCCTGTTCATGGACGGCATGGGCCCGGGCTACGCTTTTGAGATCAACACCCTGGTGTCCTCGCTGAACATCTTCATCGGCGATGCCGCCGCCGAAGCAGCCGCCAATGCCGAGCTGGCCCTGGAGAAATCGACTGCCTCGCGGGCTGCTGGCGGTGCAGTACAATGAAGCCGACCTGTACGGTTATACCGACGAAAACGAGGATGCCGCCGCGGCGTTCCTGGCAGGCAGAGACGGCATGCTGCCCTGGAGCTATGGCCTGGAGATCACCAAGCTGGTGCTGGCTGCTTACATGGCCGCTGAAAAACGCCAGACGATTGACCTGACCAACCCGGCCGTGCTGCAAGAGCTGGAAAGCTACGTCCCTCTCATCCAGCAGGGCCGCGGCGCTGAGGTGCTGTTCAGGTAACAGTCTCCATCTTCTTATGAATCAAAAAATGGGCGGCACAACCGCCCATTTTTTGATTCCATCGTATCTAAAACATCAGATCATTGACCATCTGGATCGTTTCCGGGGCGGGGCGTATGCGGCTCTCCGGCAGGCGGTTGAGCGGCTCGTCCACCAGGTTGTACATCTGCGTCAGCGATGGCTGGGTGGTATCGATATAGATCAGCCCGGTCATCAGGCAGTTGCAGCGGTTGGCTTCTTCCAGAACGCGCATGGCTGCCGTGCGGTCGGTGGGGTCGTAATCGCGTTCCAGTTTCTTGAGCACCACACTCGAGCCGTCGTGCATGGTCACCTCAATCAGCTCGCCGGTTTCGTAATCCACCATGATCTCTTCGGCAGGCGGCACAAAGGAAAGCTCGTGCAGCGCCACCTCGTGCTCTTTGCCCCAGGCATACGAGTGCGTGGCCGATCCTGGTTGTTGAAGGTGACGCACGGGCTGATGATATCCAGCACAGCGATGCCGTCGTGGCTCAGGGCGGCCTTGATCAGCTCTTTGACCTGCTTGGGGTCGCCGGCGAAGGAGCGGGCGACAAAAGTCGCATTCCCCACCAGGGCTTCCCAGGCAATATCCACCGGCATGTAGGGGTTGGTGCCCTGGCTCTTCAGGGTCAGTCCCATCTCAGCAGTCGCCGAGAACTGCCCCTTGGTCAGCCCGTAGACGCCATTGTTTTCCACGATGTACACCAGGCGCAAATTGCGGCGCACGACATGCTTGAACTGCCCCATGCCGATGCTGGCGGTATCGCCGTCGCCGCTGACGCCCAGCCCGCGCAGACTGGTATCGCCGAACAGCCCGCCGGTCGCCAGGGAGGGCATGCGCCCGTGCAGGCCGTTGAAAGCAAAGGAGCGGTTGAGGAAGTAGGTGGGGCTTTTGCTGGAGCAGCCGATCCGCTAAAATTTCAGCACATCTTCGGGGACGATATCGGCCTCATACAGCGCGGTGATGATCTGGCTGGAAATGGAGTTGTGCCCGCAGCCCTGGCACAGCGTGCTGGGGTTGCCGCGGTAATCGGTCTTGGATAAACCCACAAGATTAACCTGCAGGCGTGAGCCTGTGGAAGTAGTTTGTTCCGTCATCTTATTTCTCCTCCCGGGCAGCGGCGCCGGTCTGTTCCAGGATCATGGTACGCACCTTGCGGGCGGTGAAGGGCAGCCCGTCGGTGTAGGCCAGGGCGGCCATGCGCGGTCGCCAGCTGCGGATACTCAACCGTCAAAAGCTGGTGGAGCTGGCCGTCCCGGTTCATTTCTACCACGCAGATGCTGTTCATGGTCGCGAATAAAGGCTTCCACGTCTTCATTAAAGGGCACGGCGCGCACGCGCATGTAACTGGTGGCGACGCCCATGCCATCCAGCTGGTGACGCGCCTCCTGGATGGCCGGTTCAGTGGAGCCGAAGGCCACGATGCCGACCTTTGCGCCTTCCACCCGCTCGATCACCGGCGGGGGTACATAGCTGCCGTCCGGTGTTATATTTCTTTTTCAGGCGGTCGAGCATATCGTGCCAGACGGTGGCGTCTTCGGTGTACTGGGCGTGTTCGTTGTGACCGGTGCCGCGCGTGAAGTAGCCGGCGCGCGGGTGGCGGTTGCCCGGGATGGTGCGGTAAGGGATGCCGTCGCCATCCACATCTTTGTAGCGCGCCCAATCACCGCCCAGCCGTTCCAGGTCTTCTTCCCACAGCACTTTGCCACGATCCATAGGCGTGGGCGGGTATTCGAAGGGGCGCGTCATCCACTAATTCATCCCCAGGTCCAGATCGGAGAGCACAAATACCGGTGTCTGCAAACGCTCGGCAATATCGAAGGCTTTCCAGCCGAATTCGAAACATTCCTGCACCGAGCCGGGCAGCAGGATGACCTGCTGGGTGTCGCCGTGCCCCATAAAAGCCACAAAAGTCAGATCGCCCTGCATGGTGCGGGTTGGCAGGCCGGTGCTGGGACCCACCCGCTGCACGTCCCAGACAACAATCGGCACCTCGGTGAAATATCCCAGGCCGGCGTATTCGGTCATCAGGCTCAGCCCCGGGCCGGAGGTGGCCGTCATCGAGCGCAGCCCGGCCCAACCGGCGCCGATCGCCATCCCAATCGCGGCCAGCTCGTCTTCGGCCTGGATGACGGCAAAGGTGTTTTTACCGCTCACAGGGTCCTTGCGCAGCTTGGGCAGATACTCATAGATGGTTTCAGAA
Source organism: uncultured Chloroflexia bacterium (assembly GCA_963705155.1). Lineage (GTDB taxonomy): Bacteria > Chloroflexota > Anaerolineae > Anaerolineales > UBA4823 > CAVPJC01. The sequence goes on from CAVPJC010000012.1 coordinate 122,610, forward strand.
AGCGAAGACGCCGGTGTGATCGGATACCAGGAGACGAACTGCACACCGCCATAAATCGATCCCAGCGCGCCGGCGGTATTGCCATCGGCCAGGATATAGCCCTGCGTGGCGTCCATTGGCTCCACACGGAAGGGGTCCACCTTTTCCAGGTTGGCGGCAGCCCATGCGGCAGCGGTTTTCACCACCCCCCAGTTCAATTCGATCGGTTTGGGTTTGCCTTTAAAGTGGAAAGTGATCGCCTGCTGGATTGCGTCCAGGCTGATGCCGAGCATCTGCGCCACGATGCCCACATAGACCATATTGGCAACGTAATCCCGCAGGTTGGAGGGCGCTCCCGAGTCCTTGACGATTTGCTTGACCGGCATGGGATAGGCGGTGATATCTTTCCGGCCCACACCCAGCTTGATATCATCGGCATAGAAGAACACGCCCCCCGGTAGCACATCCGCCAGGTCGCGCAGGTAGGTGGCCGGGTTGATCGCCACCACCACCTCTTTTCTTCTCGCCGCGCCAGGTAACCATCTTTGCTGACCCGGATGGTGTACCAGGTGGGCAGCCCCTGGATGTTGGAGGGGAACAGGTTTTTGCCGGAGACTGGGATGCCCATTTTGAACAGGGCGCGCTGCAGGGTCAGGTTGGAAGTCTGGCTGCCGGATCCATTGACCGTGGCAACGGTGATCGAAAAGTCGTTCACCGTGGCAGCCGCCTCGGTTGGGATTTGTTCACGTATTTCGGGAATTGCCTGGCTCATTTGGGCTCCTTTTTGGATATGGAGTTAGCGTTCTTCAATTATATTGGGTGCAGGCGCCTGGTGGCTGCTGCCATCGGCAGGCGCAGCAATAAGATGGTAGATCATACCCGCGTGCTGTACCATGGCCTGGTAACCGGCGTCATAATCGCCGCTGCAGATGGCATCCACCATCTTCTGGTGGTACTGCCAGACTTCCTGCAGATATTCGTAACCGGCGTAGAGATTGAGGCCCACGGCTTCGTAAGCTTCCCAGTAGGCTTCAAGAATACCCTGCACAAAAGGATTGCCCAACCGGTGAAAGATGGTCAGGTGCAGGCGACGATGCTCGTCGTGGGGAATATGCACGTGCGGGCCGCGCAGCTTCGCCCAGGCCGAATCCACCAGGCGGCGCAGCTCGGTATGGTCTTCGGGGGTGAGCAGACACACGGCCTCATGCCAGCAGGCAGCCTCCAGACTGTTGCGCAACCTGGAGAAGGCTTCGAAGTAGCCGCGGTCGATCTCAAGGGCATAGGCCAGCGACTGGCGCACCGCCGGCAGGAAGGAATACGACTGGCGGCGTATCCCGGTGCGCGGGCGCACCTCCACCAGGCCCAGGGCACGCGCCACTTCCAACTGCTCGCGCAGGCGGGCCACGCTCACACCCAACTCATTGCTCAGGTCGTTGAGCGATGGCAGGCGCGGCGCCTCGCCAGAAGCAGGGTCGTCATGCAAAGCCGCCAGGTACTGCAGGAATTCCGAATTGGAGGTTGGTCGCAGCATGGAGAGTTTTCCAATCAGGGGAGATTTATTCCAATTATTACGATTAATCGGATTATTCCGATGATTGGATGGATTTTACCACCCCAATCCCGCTGCGTCAAGCCCTGCGGGCGTTGGGCGGCATTGGGACGCCGCCTCCTCAGGATGAGCTATTTCCTCCCTGCAGGCCGGGCATCCCCATGCCCGGCGATCCCCAACCAACCCTCACCCGCCTGAATCCCGGGCATTCCCATGTCCGGGCCACGGCGGCATGGGGATGCCGCCTCCTCAGCCAGGGATGCCGCCCTCTCAACTGGGGATGCTGAGAAATCTAAGGAACCGTTTTATAAGTCAGCCCCACCTTGTACCAATCCGGTCCGTCCTGGCGTACTGTCATCGAAACCCACAATCAGGGTGTATCCATTGCTGGCCTTGGGCTGCTGATAGATGAATGCCCGATAGCGCACTTGCATGAGGCTCAACGTCACAGTTTGCTCTACCGCCGCCAAAGCAGGCAGACCGGTGAAGGTGGATGAGAAGCACATGCAGTCCCGGTTCTCAGCATCGGGGATATCCGGCCAGTTGGGGAGCCACCCCTTGCTCATAAATACTGTGGGGTAGTCTGCGTACATGTGCCTCCCGGGAGCCGCCGCCCAGTGATGGTACCACTGCGCCTGGTTCCCCTGGATCATCAGGTAGCTTATACCATCAATGTAAGCCCCCACAAGCAGTGTCGATTTCACCACCCCTCCGCCGCCGCTGGCGGCAGCGGGCGTCACAACGGGCCCAAAAACGAACCCGAGGGCCAGCCCTGCCAACAGTAGAAAGCGAATCACCTGCAACCAGGTTTTCTTCATATCAGTTCCTCCTTCCCGAAATGATTTAGCTAACCAGGTCGTGTTTGTTTCCGACGCGATCCCCCGGTCAGCTATCCATTCCACCCTGAAACAAACCAAGCCCCTGCACACGTACAGGAGCTTGATCAAGGTTCGATGGTAGTACATTCAGCCGGTTATGGCTGCGCCTTTTTGTAATGCGCTCCGCTGGGTGGAGACAGTACCATTGTCGCGCCGTTCGCAGGCCGAAGTCAACCAATTACGGTCTCACGCCAGCAGCCCCGGCAGGGTTTGCAGAGCCCGCGCCAGCCGCGTCCCGTGCCAGGTGAGCAGGCTGCCATCCAGGCAGTGCAGGCGCCCATTCCGCACCGCCGGCGTCTCCGGCAGCAGGGCAGCCAGCCGTTCTTTGTGGCTTTCATCGAAGGCGAAGGGTTCATCCGGCAGCAGGATCAGTTCCGGTGCAGCCGCGGCGATCTCATCCACCGGCAGCCGCGGGTAGCGCACATCCCTCCCGGCCGGGTCTTCGGCGGGCGCCAGGCCCAGATCGGCTTGCAGCGGGTAGCGCCGCTCACGGGCAGCAAAGACATTCTCACCGCCCAGCATGCCCAGCAGATCATGCATGTAGGTGGTCTGGTTGAAGGTCATGTACCAGGCCGGGCCGTTTTCAGGCGTCTCGCACCAGATCGGGCAAAAGTAGCGCAGCGGCGGGCGGGCGGCCGCGGCGGTCTGCGCCCACTCCAGCGTCAGCTCGAGCGTCTCGATGCGCAGGACGGCCGGTCGCGATTGAAAAAGACCCGCCAGCGTCCAGAGCACGTCCAGGGCAGCCCGCACCGAGCGCGGGAAGGTGACCCACACAAAGATCCCTGCCGCCTCCAGCGCTTCCACCGCCGGGCGGGTGTTCTCCTCCTGGTTGGCCAGCACCAGGTCGGGCTTCAAGGCGATGATGCGCTCGATATCGGGGTTTTTCGTCCCGCCCAGGCGCGGCAGGCCCGCCAGGGCATCCGCTGGGATGGACGCAGTAATCCGTGACGCCCACCAATGCCGAGCCCAGTCCCAGATCAAAAAGCGATTCGGTCAGCGATGGAACCAGCGAGACCACGCGCTGCGGCGGGCTGCGGAATTCCAGCGTCCGAGAGGCCATAATTTTTTATCTCCAGACTGAAATTGTATCATGTCAATGCCTGCAGCCCGGCATGCAAGCGTGTACGCCGGATTAGCCGTGTCTGGTATGCGCCGCAAGCATTCCGATAACAGCCTGTTTTCGAACTCACCTAGGCGGAGATAACATCATCATGCAGGAGGGCGTATATCTCAACATCGTGGTGCTTGCCTTTGTGATACCACGCTCCGCGCGCCCTGCCTTCGTGCCGAAACCCGCATTTTTCCGCCAGCCGCCGAGAAGCCACATTGTCTGGATGAATGACCAGCCGGATCCGGTTGACCCGCTTGGTCTCAAACAGGTAGCGGACCAGCAACTGGACAGCTTCCGTCGCCACGCCCTTGCCGCGCTGTTCGGTGACGTAGACCTGGTAGGAGAGTTCATACTCATCCAGATAATTGACCGTCTTGTAGAATTCGATGTGCCCCAGCAGCGAGTCGTCCGGCGAGACGATGACCAGCATGCCTTCGTCCTTGCTCCAGAATCCGGTGTCTTGGAACTGTTTTTGGAAAGCCGGTTGGGCGAGCAGGCCGCGTGGGAAGAAGTCGCCCCGGTTGTCGATGTCGACATGAAAAGAATAGAGTTGGTTGAGGTCGGTGTCACGGACCGGACGAAGGGTGATGGACTTGCCTTTGAGCATACTGCATTCCTCCCTCGCATTTGAATAGCGCGACTGACGGCCACGGTTCAGTTGCATGGCGGTTAAGCGGGTGCCTCCGCCGGTCAGAATTGGGTCACCCGTTGGCCACGTTAACTGCATTCGTTTGTTGGAAACGTATATTTTGGGGCCGGACTGATTATGCCTCAAGCATTACCAGCACGGGCGTCCCTATGCCCGGGGGGTGAGCAGCCTGGCCGCCGAAGCCGCCATCAGCGCCGCGGCCGCGCGGCAGCACCGCCTCATCGATATCAAAACGCGGGTGGTGGTGGGGCGCATTCAGCCCGCGCGCCGGGTCGGCAGAACCCAGCATGAAATAGCAGCCGGGAATTTCCTGCAGAATATAGGCCATGTCTTCCGATACCGAGGTCCGGTAGTTCGTCTCCAGCGTCTCGCCGGGGAAGAGCTCGCCTGCCGCGGCCTGCACGTGGCGGGTCACCGCCGGGTCATTCACCACCGCCGGGGTCAACGAGCGCAGGTCCAGGTCGAGCTTGCACTCGAAGGCTTCAGCCAGTGAGTGCAGCATGGTTTTAAAGCGTTCCAGCACGCGCTCGCGCACAGCCGGTTCATAGGTGCGAATGGTGCCCTGCAGATCGGCATAGGATGGGATCACGTTGTGGGTTTCGCCGGCGCGCAGCGATGTGAAGCTGAGCACCGCCGCCTGCAGCGGTGAGACATTGCGCGAAACGATGCTCTGCAGCGAGGTGACGATGTGGGCAGACGCCAGCAGGGGATCCACGCTCTGGTGGGGCATGGCGCCGTGCCCGCCGCGCCCGGTCAGGCGCATCTGGAATATTTCGGAAGCGGCCATATACGGCCCCGGGGTGGCGGCCATCCAGCCAACCGGTTTCTCATTCCACACGTGCAGCGCCAGAGCGAAATCGGGGCGCGGCCCGTGCAAAACGCCGTCAGCAATCATTCCTTCAGCGCCGCCCAATCCCTCTTCTGCCGGTTGGAACACGAACTTGACCGACCCGGCCAGCTCGCCGGCGTGCGCGTGCAGCAGTTTGGCCACGCTGAGGCCCACCGCAGTGTGACCGTCGTGCCCGCAGGCATGCATCACACCGGGCGTCTGCGAGGCGTATTCCGCGCCGGTGTCTTCCTGCACCGGCAGGGCGTCCATATCAAAACGCACCAGCACCACCGGCCCGGGCCGGGCGCCTTCCAGCATGGCCACCACACCGGTCTTGCCCACGCCGCTGGTCACTTCAAGACCCAGCTCATTCAATTCGCGCGCCACGATCCCGGCGGTGCGCACTTCCTGGAAACCCAGCTCTGGATGGCGGTGAAAATCGCGCCGCAGGAGGCGTGTGTACTCAAAAAGTTCGAGGGCCTCTTGGTAATATCGGGTCATAGCTCCTCTGCTGTGGGCGGCGGCATCTTCTTCTTTTTGGGCTTCGGGCGGAATTTCTGCTGCGGCCGGGCAGGCCGGGCATTTGGCGCATGATATGGCCGGTCGGCCGGGCGGGGGGGCGGTCCACCGCCGGAGCCTGCCTGCCGGGGCTGGGAGGTCTGCTCAGGTCGCCCACCACCGGGCTATGTGACCACCACCGATTTTCTGTGCGTAGGGTGGCTGCCCTGCCGCAGGCGCCGGACGAGCCGTAGAAGCCGGCTGGCTGCCGGCTCCGCTGGTACCTGCCGGGCTCCGCTGGTACCTCCGGCGGCTCCGCTGGTACCTCCAGCGGCGTCGGCCTGTGCAGCCGGCTGCGCCGGAACACCCTTGCCGCAATCACATTCCCCGTTTTCGTGCTTGTCGCACGGGCTTTCGGCCTTCTTGCGCAGCGCTTCCAGCTCGTCCATTGGCTGGATCTGCTCCAGCAGGAACTCTCGGCGCACACCGTCATCGAACTCCACCAGCACGGCTTGTTTGATGGGGTAAGTGTCGTAAACCTGGCCCTCGCCGTTGGGGGTCATCACGCGCTTGTTGCGTTTGGGAAGCTGCTTGCGGGCTTCCACGTACTGCTCGTACTCATACACCAGGCAGCAGCGCAGCCGCCCGCACATCCCGGTGATCTCCGAGGGCGTCAGCGAGATGCCCTGCTCCTTGGCCATTTTGATCGAGATCGGGCTGAAATCGGTCAGGAAGGTGGAGCAGCAGCGGTTTACAAGCCCGCAGGCCCCCATGCCTCCCAGGATTTTGGCCACGTCACGCGGCCCCATCAGGCGCATATCCACCATCGAGCGCGGGTAGATGCGCTGCATGGCATTGCGCAGCCGTTTCAGGTCGATTTTGGCTTCGGTTTCGGTGGAGTAGAGCAGAGAAAGGCGCGTTCCATCGAAGGTGAACTCGGCTGCCACGATCTTCACGCCTTCCAGCCGGTATTCGGCGGCCTTGGCGCGGCAGTTGATCATTGCCTCAATTTCTTTCTTCTGCCAGATCTGGCGCAGAACCAGGTCGCGCGGCGTGGCGGGGCGCTGGATGGATTTCCAGGCGCCTTCCGGTGGAGGCGGGGGATCCTGGACAATCTGGATCACCTCACCCAGCTGCCGGCCGCGGCTGGTTTCCACCACGGCCTGGTCGCCTATCTGGATATTCGGGTAGGCTGAAGCGTCGAAATGATAAATCTTACCGATTCTTTGAAAACGGATACCGACATGATAAACAGGGGGCATACCCGACTGCACCCAATCAAATCAATAGGGATGAAATTGCTCTGTTGGAAGGCAGCCACGCTGAGCTGCGCCGCGAGGTCTTCGGCCACATGCCGCAGCGCCAGGGCTACCGGCGAATCGGGGTTGCTGATCACCACCGGGCGGCCCTTGTCGCCGCCGGTGCGCACGGCGGGGTCCATGGGGATGGCGCCAATGAACGGCACGCCGGCCTCTTTCGCCAGCCGCTCACCGCCGCCCGTGCCAAAGATATCCATGCGGCTGCCATCCGGCAGCTCCAGGTAGCTCATGTTCTCCACCACGCCAAAGATGGGCACATCCAGCTGGCGGAACATCTCCAGGCCGCGGCGGGCGTCATCCAGCGACACCTGCTGCGGCAGGGTGACGATCATCCCGCCGGAGAGCGGCAGGGACTGCGCCAGGCTGAGGGCGGCGTCGCCGGTGCCCGGCGGCAGATCGATGACCAGGTAATCCAGCTCGCCCCAGTTCACATCGGTGAGGAACTGGCGGATGGCGGAGTGCAGCATGGGGCCGCGCCAGATCAGCGGCTGGTCGGGTTTGACCAGGAAGCCGATCGACATCACTTTCACGCCGTAGGCCTCGGCCGGGATCAGCTTGTCGCTGGTCGGCAGCCGGCAGCTTCTTCACGCCCATCATGGTCGGCACGTTCGGGCCGTAGATATCGGCGTCCAGCAGGCCCACCCGCGCCCCGACTTGCGCCAGCACGACGGCCACATTGACCGCCACCGTGCTCTTGCCCACGCCGCCCTTGCCGGAGGCGACCGCAATGGCATTGCGGATGGGCAGCTCCAGCAGGCCGCGCGGGCGGCCGTCGCTCGGCACATTGGCGTTCAGCTTGATCTCCACCTCGCCCACCCCGGGACAGCCTCCACCGCCTGGCGCGCTTCGCGTTCGATCTGCGAGCGCAGCGGGCAGGCCGGCGTGGTCAACATCGACGGTGAAACTGACTTTCTCGCCTTCGATTTTCAGATCCTGGATCATGTTGAGGGTCACCAGGTCGCGGTGCAGCTCCGGTTCCTGCACCTTGCTCAGCGCCGCCAGGACATGCGTCCTGTGATATTTTGTTCTTAAGCATGACATCCTTCCATGAAATTCATAAGTGTAGTCTGTATCATACCAGCAAATGATTGTTTTGACACCCGCGCCAGCGTAGCCGCCTTACGCGCACTCCGTCATAATGCAACAGGGTTATGGAGGCGTGCCCCAGGCGGCATCCCCATAACCCTTTCACCCCATGAGAGCGCGGAACGTGATCATGCCTTGGCTTTGCTGGCGGCTTTGGCGGCTTCGGCTTCGGCCCGGGCGGTTTCCTCGCGCTGGTAATTGACCGGGCGGATCGACTGGTAATACGAAACCGGCTTGGACAGCTTTTCCTTATCGAAGATATTGCTAGCGTGGCGGTCGTAAACCGAAAGCTCGTAATCGTGATCCATCTTGATGGCGTCGAAGGGGCAGTACTCGGCGCACAAACCGCAGTTCATGCAGATATCGACGTCGATGTAGAACTCAGCCGGCTCCGGCACCGGGCGGCCGGTGGCGGGGTCGTTGGTGCGCACGATCCAGATGCACTGCGGCGGGCAGACTTTGGCGCAGATGCCGCAGGAGGTGCAGCGGTCCTGCTTCTCGCCGTTCGGGACCTTCTTCGTAGATCAGGAAGGGGATAAAGCGGAATTCCTCGGGGACCGGCAGCTTTTCTTCCGGGTACTGCACGGTGAAGATGCCGCGCGCGTCTGCGCTCTGGCGGTGGGCAATGCCCTCTTTGGTGTAGTAGCGCTTGCCCCACCAGCGCAGGTCTTCCATGTAGGTGTCGATAAAGCGCTTCAGGGTGACGCAGCATGCCTTTGATATGATACCTTTTCCATCCATAGTTGCGCTCCGTCCTCTAGCGATCCGTCTCGCCCAGCACGATATCGATCGAGCCCAGGACAGCCACCACATCGGCGATCTTGTTGCCCTTGCACATCGTTTCCAGGGCGGTCAGGTTGATGAACGATGGGGCGCGCACGTGGTAGCGCCAGGGGTTGGGCTTGCCGTTTGAAACCACGTAGAAGCCCAGCTCGCCTTTGGGGCCTTCCACCCGCCCGTAGGCCTCGCCCGCCGGGACACGCACCTGGTACTGCGGCTTGCCTTCCTGGATCGGCCCTTCGGGCATGTCGCGGACGGCCTGCTGCAAGATGCGCAGGCTCTGGCGGATCTCGTCCATGCGGATCAGGTAGCGGTCGTAGACATCGCCGTGGTAGCGCACCGCCACATCGAAATCGAAGCGGTCGTAGATGCTGTAGGGGTCGGCGCGGCGCACATCATAGGGCACGCCCGAAGCGCGCAGCACCGGGCCGCAGGTGCACAAGGCGATCGCCTGCTCGGGGGTGAGCACACCCACGCCCTCGCAGCGCGAGCGGATGATCTCGTTTTGGTCAGGTAACCGGTCCAGCTCGTCCACCTTGCGCGGCAGGCGCTCGTACACCAGGCTGCGAATTTTCTCCAGAGTACCTTCCGGCAGGTCACGCGCCACGCCGCCAAAGCGGAAGTAATTGCACATCATGCGCGAGCCGCTGACGGCTTCGAAGATGTCCAGGATCAGCTCGCGTTCCTCGATGGCGTACAGCGCCGGGGTGAAGTAAGCGCCCAGGTCGTTCAGGAACATGCCGATGGCGAAAATGTGGTTGCTGATCCGGGTCAGCTCGGCCATGATCACGCGCAGGTACTCAGCGCGCTCTGGCGGCTTGATGCCCATCAGCTTCTCCACCGCCAGGGCATAGCCGAAATTGTTGCTCATGGTGGAAAGATAATCCAGGCGGTCGGTGAAGGGCATGTTCTGCAGGAAGGTGTTGCGCTCGCCGATCTTCTCGTGGTTGCGGTGCAGGTAGCCCATCACCGGCTTCAGGCTCAAGACCATCTCGCCATCCAGGCTGACCACCACGCGGAAAACGCCGTGCGTGGAGGGGTGCTGCGGTCCCAGGTTGACCACCAGGTGATCGGTCTTCATGGAAGCGTCGCCCGGCAGACCGTCGATCCGCCCCAGCCCGGCGTACAGGGCGGCGTCGCCATCCGGCACCCACGCTTCGGGGTCGAAGCCGGCGGGTAATCGACATTCTTCTTGAACGGGTTTTTATCTTCCACGTGCGAGATGTGCCCGTCCGGCCAGCGGCTTTTGAACGGCTTGCCTTCTTCTTCGAAGTAGGCTTCGCGCCAATCTTTGCGCAGCGGATGTCCATCAAAACCTTCCCACATCAGTATCCGGCGCAGGTCGGGGTGGCCTTCGAAATTGACCCCCAGCAAATCCCAGGCCTCGCGCTCCTGAAGCTCCGCGCCCGGATAAACAGAGGTGAGCGATGGCACACGCGCATCTTCACGATCGGTTGGCGCCTTGAGCACCAGCGCGCCCCCGCCGGTCGAGCGGTAGAAGTGGTAGACGACTTCCAGCTTGTTTTCCGCCAGGTAATCACGGCGGTGACAGACGACAGGTAATCGTAGCCAAATTCATCGCGGAGAGCGGTGGCAACTTCCACCAGGTTCTCGGGCGATACGATGTAGCCCTCGAAACCCTTGCGGGTCTCGGGGACGACCACGCCGGGGAAGCGGGCTTCCAGGGTATTTTCGGCGGTCAGGGTTTGTTCGCTCATGGTTTCACTCCGGTTCAGGCAGCGTCGGCTGCAGGGCTTTCCGCCGCGGCTGCACTTTCCGCCGCTTCCTGGGCGGTCTGCTTCTCCAGGGCATACTGGCGGATCAGTTCGTACTCGCGCGGATCCATCAGATCGGGACCCAGCACGGGCACGGGAATGGTCTCGCTGCCGGATGTCTTGCTGTACCAGCGCACCTGCTTGAGGGACTGGGTATCGATCTTCTTCTGCAGGGTGATCAAACCGTGGAGCAATGCCTGCGGCGTGGGCGGGCAGCCGGGAATGTAGACATCCACCGGCACAAAATTGTCCACTCCCGAAACCACGTTGTAGCCTTCCTTGAAGGGCCCCCCGCCGGAGGCGCAGGCGCCCATCGCCACCACGTACTTGGGCTCGGGCATCTGGTTGTACAGGCGCACGATCTGCGGGATCATTTTCTTGGTCACCGTGCCCGAGACGATCATCAGGTCGGCCTGGCGCGGGCTGGGGCGCATCACTTCCATGCCAAAGCGGGCAAAGTCGTAGCGGCTGGCTGCCGTGCAGATCATCTCGATCGCGCAGCAGGCCAGGCCGAACATCATCGGCCAGATCGACGAGCGCCGCCCCCAGTTGTAGATCTTATCCAGCGTGGTGATGGTCACCGAGTTCTGCAGCTCAGGGGGCACGTCATAACGGGTGGTTTCAATGTTTTTGGTCATACGGGGTTTACCTCCTCAAACCATTCTTGGTAGATATCCGCCAGGATACGGTCATTCGCCAGTTGAGGGTCGTCGGCAAAGCCGGGCAGCGCAATCGTCCAGCGGTAGATCATCCCCAGCGAGAGACCTTCGATGCTCGCCTCGGGATGGTGCTCCCGCAGGGCTAACGCAATAGCATAAGAATCATCCCAGGTGAGTGTGGGTTCCACAGGTGTTCGATTGCACTCCAGAGCACAATTATAACCCCAACACCGATCCTGTCAACCCGTATTAAAGCAAATATATATTTGCATAATTCATCAGGCGGGTGTATAATGCAACGAAATCCGATCCGGCCCACCTGCCCTCTGAACAGGCGGCATCCCTACGCCGCCGGTATTAGTTCCTAATCCGTGTTCATCTGTGCCATCTGTGGTTAAAGGTTGCTTCCCCGCTGATCTGTGTCCATCTGTGGTTAAAAGGCTTGCATTGTTAAACAAAACCACCCGTCAGCAAATATTGGATCACCTCGAGCGCCGCGGCCCTGCCGCAGCCATTGAGATCGCCCGCCTTTTGCAGCTCACTCCCGCCGACGTGCGCCACCATCTGAAATCACTGTGCGAGCAGGGCGGGGTGGCTGTGGTGGGCAAGGCGCCCGGCGTGCGCCGCGGCCGCCCCACCCGCCTCTACGCCCTGACCAGCCAGGTGGAACGCCACAATCTGGATGGACTGGCTTCCATTCTGCTGCGCCAGCATGTTCAGAGCCTGCCTGCAGGCTGCCCGCCTGACCGCCCTGCAAGCTCTGGCAGGCGAGCTTGCCCCCACGACCAGCCCGCTGCCCGGCGTTGCTTTGGCGCGCCTCCTGACCGCCGCCGTGCAGCAATTAAATAGGCTCGGCTACCAGGCGCGCTGGGAAGCGCATGCCAGCGCCCCGCGCCTGGTACTGGGACACTGCCCGTATGCCGCCATCATCGCTGCGCACCCCGAACTGTGCCAGATGGACGCCGCCCTGCTGGAAAAGTTAGCCCGCTCCCCGGCGACCCAGGCTGAAAAGCTCGCCCCTGACAATCAGGGGCTGCTCCACTGTGTATTTTTGATGGGCAAATCCCACGTTTCGTAGTCGCGGCTTCAGCCGCGATCCCCGACGGCAGGCAGAAAATGCCACACCCCAGGCTTCAATCTTCAGCCCGGGCCGCCCACTCCCCCTATCTTGATCCACTCTGCCAGCAGTTACGAGAGCTCCAGAAAAACTTCCGGCTTTTGCTCCGCAATCCGCAGTAAAGCCTCAGCCGGGCCGCTCGGCTTGCGCCGTCCCTGCTCCCAATCTTGAATAGTACGTATACTCACCCCCATCAGACCAGCAAATGCCGCCTGCGACAGGTTTAGTTTGGATCGGATCACTTGAGGAGAAGCCGGCTCCTTTAATGTCTGGCTACGTAAAATATTCTCCCCCGCTTTGTGAGCCTTGATCTCACGAATACCATCCAAAATTTCCTTTCCAATATCTCGCTCAGCCATTTCCAACTTCCTTTGCAATCTGGCGCAAAATATGTGCTGGGATATTCTCTACTTCACCTTTTCGATAAATGGTCAACAGCCAGATTTCATTATCTGGCTTCTTGAAGTAGTAAATGATCCTCACTCCTCCGCGTTTACCAATTCCGGTCATTGACCAACGTAGCTTGCGAACACCTCCGGAACCAGGCACCACTTTTCCTGCTTCTGGATATTGGAACAAATACGCTTGCAAACCCAGATATTCATCTTCTGAAAGATAAGAATAGACATACCTGGTGAAGGCAGAGGGCCTCAATAAATTCCACACTACAATTATACGGCAAAGCCGTATAATTTGCAAATTCTATCTCCTCACCACCAGCCATACCCCTGCAAAAAGCACCACCACCCCCAGCACCCGGGTGAGATCGATGCGCCTCACCTCCATGCCCAGCAGCCCGTAATGATCCAGCAGCATGCTCACCACGAGCTGCCCGGCGACCAGCACCATGATGGCGGCGGTCGCCCCCACCCGGGGAATGGCGAAGGCCATTGCACCGATCACCACCAGCCCAAACACACCCGCCCCCAGGGCATACCAGGGCACGCTTTTCCAATTGCCCAGGCCTCCACCGCCGCGTATAACCAGCGGAATAAAGGCCGCCAGCGCCCCGCCGATATGGATGATGAAGGCGCTCTCCAGCGGTCCCAGGCGCTGGCTGATCAGGCTGGAGAGCGGGCCCTGCAGCCCCACTGCCACCCCGGCAAGCAGCCCAACGGAAATAACAATCCACAAGATTGGCATGCGTTTATCGCCTCCCACACCGGGGCATCATCGCCCCAAAATCTAAGTAAAACAACTATTCAACCTTTTCAGATGGCACGGCCATCCAGGGGATAGCTTCCACGGTTAAGTAACCGGCTTTGACCTTGGGGTCCGCTTCGGCCAGAGCGCGGGCTTCTTCGAGCCCGGCAGCGTATACGCTGATCCCTACGATCTCGTGCTCTGCCAGCATAGGGCCATTCAGAATGAGTTTGCCCAGGATCTGCAGTTTTGTCAGATGCTGAAGGTGCTCCAGCTGCAGGCGCTCGTTACGCGCTTCATCGTCACGCAAAGCCGGACCCAGGCGTAAAATGACCAAAGTGTATTGCCGCGCTACGCTGCGGCGCGATTGCATGTACTGCGGGGTAGGGGTTGGGATGTTTGCCAGCAGGCTCTCGATATCCACTATCACTCCGTATTTGATATTTCATCACACGCGAGCTTGTCGCCCTTTTCAGCGCCCGCCCTCAGGCGACCACGTCTACCTGGCGCGAGTAATTACCGGGCAGCAGCTCAGGCGGCGCCACAATCGCCTCGAAATTGATCTCGCCCTCAGTTATCGCCCTGCCCGTCGCCCCGCCTCGGCGCACACTGTCACGCGCCCGATATAGGCTTCCACGTGTCCACTGGTATTGATCCGCCCGCGCCTGGCGAGGATGGCTGCAGCCACGTGGTGGTGGTCGGCCCAACCAGAATTTTAGCACAGCCTTCCGCCCATCACCCGATCCATCGGGTTCGCAGCGGGCTAATTTTACCCGCGAAGGTTGCTCAGATTGCCCGCATGCGGTTGTTCTTTGCGTTGTGCTCCACTTCCGCCAGGCCGAGCGCTTCCATCAAAGGCGGCACATACATGCCAAAGCGCCCGCGCAGTCCTTTCTTCAGCCCGTACCACCCGCCCACCGGGTTCTCGGGTGAGCGTCCCCAGGCCTCTACCGTGCCTTCCGCAGCCGGTTTTTGCTCGTCGGCGCTGCCCAAGCGGCATCCAATCGCCGTGCGCCTTGAGCATGGCGTGCAGAGTCTTCCAGGCAGCGCAGATGGTAGCGCAGCTCGGTTTTGCCCACCGTGCACACCAACGCCGGCGGGTTCGCTGTCTCTTCCCGGTACATCTGGAATTCGGATGAGCCGCTGGGTGTTTTCAACTGCCAGGGGTCACCTTTGGTTCCACTGCCACGAACTTTTTCCTGGGTCATCCTTTAGCTCCTTTGCAAAACATTCCAACCTTGCGCGCAAAACCCCCCTGGCATCTTTTGCCGCCTGATCGGGTGAGGTGATCAAAGACGCCCCGAATAGAGTTCGGAGCGTCTGGCGTCTACGGCCTCAGAGGGCGTGGACAGCTGCCTCAAGCGCTTTTGCGAACTGCTCCGATTGCTCTTTGGTCATGCTTTTCATGATATCAGCATGCACAACGCTGCCGTGCTCCATCGCTTTCTGCATCACTTCTTCTCTGGTGGCGCCGATTATCTCATGTGGACAATCAACTCCCAGGTCTTTGCAAGCAAAAGTAAACATTTCATATTCTCCTTGGTCTCACGAACACGGATAAGAAAACCATGCCACAATTATAGCATTAATAAGATAACATCTGTCCGATATCACCTCAACAACCCTCCTGTAGGGGCGACCCGCCCCTACCCCCTTGGTTTTCCTTTGAGCCTTGGCGGTTCAACCCGAATCACTCTCACATATCAGCCCACTTTTTTCACCCGCCGCAGCAGCCCGGGCTGCTTCTTGCTGTCCAGCATCCCCATGCCGGGGCAGTTGCGCGCCTTCTAATCCACAATCGCCCCACACGAAATGTTGACTTCCGTGGAGGTCATCGTGCGCGCCCGATCAGACGCCACAAAGGCCGCCACGTTGCCCACGTCAGCGAGGGTTGCTGTCCGTTTCAGCAGCGCCGCTTGCTCAATGCTGGCGATGATTTCGTCCCGTCCCGGGTAGTCTTCCGGCAGGGTCTCGGTCACACCGCCCGTTTTCAGGGTGACGATGCGGATGCCGTACCTCCCCAATTCGCACGCCCACTGCCGCCGCAGCCCTTCCATGGCATCCAGGGCCACCTTGAAGCCTCCCAGCCCGGGCAGGGTCTGCGGCCCTGAGCCGCCAAACGCCAGGATCACCCCCGAGCCACGCCCGATCATGTGCCGCGCCGCCGCCCGCGTTGTCAGGAAATGCGACCGCATGGCGTTCATCACCGGCTGGATGAAATCCTCAGCCGATAGCTCCATCAACGGCTTCTGCACATCCCCGTAGGAGATCAGGTTGAAAGAAATATCGATTCGCCCGGCCTGCTCAACGACCCCATCCACAAACTCGTTCACGCTGCGCTCGTCAAGGGCATCCACCACAGCCGTCTCCGCCGCCCCGCCGTCCGTCCAGATCGCCTCGGCCACTTTCTCCAGCTTCGCCCGGGTGCGCCCCGCCAGAAACACCCTGGCCCCCTCAGCGGCAAACGCCCGCGCCACCGCCCCACCGATCACACCGCCCGCCCCGTAAATTATGGCAACTTTGTTCTCCAGCAGCATTCCCAACCTCCTTTGACCCGCCATCCCGAATGGATGAATGGGATATATTAGACCGTATATCAATAATTCTGATTATATCAAACCTCTCTCCGCGCGCCCCTGAAGCCCGGGCATCCCCCACGACCCGGCTGAAACTATCCCCGTCGCCAACCACAGATAAACCTTCAACCACGAACAATACGAAACACACGAAAAAAAACGCTGCATACGCATGCAGCGGCGACACTCGCACCTCCACGCTCCGGACGCCGTCAGGCATCCAGTTGATATGTGAGCCTGGAATCAGGTTGGAGAATCAGTCTGCCATCCTATTGCTGGATTTCTACGCAATTATCGTCAGGCGCCAAATACAAACTGGTCTGGGCTGCCATTGCCAAACCGAAACGCGCTAAACTGATTGTTTCGAGTTGGATTAACACCTGTTCTGAGTTTTCTTTATCGAACTGATTGTACCGAACCTCATTTTTGTCCAAAAAACCCATTACATCAACGCAAAATCCCTCACTCGCGTGGACTTGAACACTGCTCTCACCCTCTGAAGTTGTTGTCTTTACAAATATAACGACCAGGCTCCCTTTCCCGGTAAAACTGCTCAGTTGGGCGATGCCCTTGGCGGGAATGCGTGCATACATCCACCCACCTTTGGGCGCGGCTGTTGCCGTGAAGACAGGTGTAGTAGGGGTTATCGTCGGAGAAGGGGTAACCGTCGGGGTACCGGTAATCTTTTTATAGGTAATGACGCCGTCTTCAGCTCCAAGGGCGACCTGCATTTGAGATTCTTGATCCGCTGCGAACTCAACAAGGATCGTCTTAACCGCCTCCCAGTTGCCAGTAGTGATCGGCCCCTGGTTTGAATAGAGCTCAACCACCTTCACCACCAGGAAATCCACAGGAACTGGCGTCTTTTCTGCGTTCGGAATGTAAAACCTGAGATCAATCTGGTCATCCTTGGCAAGCGGACCGCTCCCCATGGTGAATCTGTTCACCGGAATCGCCGCAATCAGCCTGCCCGAACCGCTGGTTGGTGAGACAGACGGAGTGGCTGTGCCTTCCATCACACGATAACTGATCGTCGTATCCTTTTCCGACAAAACGTTAAGCAATTCATCCGCGCTATGGCCCGGCACTTCCAGAACCACAGTTTTAATGTCACCGCGATCATAAACAGAGACCGGGCCCGTCTCTCCCAACAATTCGACTACCCTTAGATTGTTAAAAGTAAACGTTTTGGGTAACTGATCTGCCCTCGGGAACGATTACCTTCACCTCCAGCCAAGTATCGGGGCGCAACAGCCCTGTACCCAGCTTAAGTTTGGCGGCGTCCACTGCAACCTGAACGGCACCCGGGATGGACGGTTTTTCCGACACAGTCTTTGGGCGCGGATAAATGCAAAATCCCACAACGACAACAATAAATGCAAGGATGATGAGCTCGATCCAAGGATGGGTTTGTTTTTTTATACCATCGCTATCTGGTGGGGTGTTTTGAGCCATCATGCACTCTCCATGTCTTATTCCGCTCCGGATTCGACTAGACGGTTGTAATCCTCGGAAGAAAGTGTGATAACAGAAATATTCGAGAATCTTGATAACTTGTCAACCAGCGCCAGATCAATACTGATCCACTTCTGGGCTGTCAAAGCTGCCTCCCAATTTTTTTGGATGATCGCTTTTGAGTCAGCCGGTGCTTTATCGAGTGCTTCTTTGAATAACCTTGCCGCTTCACTCAAATTCGGTGGTTTATTCCACAAATAAGCACAACCCAGGTTGTTCAGATCGATTGCGGAAATACTTTTCTTGTATGGTGCTTTCATATTCTTCCATCGCACAATTAAACGCTTGGTGTTAGCATGGTTATTGCAATCGTTCACAGTTAAAGAGAAATTCTCGCTGCCAGGCAGTGGTGTAAAATCACAGACATCAATAGTTGGGGGTGTAAGCGGCGGTACAATTAGTTTCGCCTTGGAAAAACCCGCTCGTTGTTCATCGATCTCAACCAAAACCAGTTTATCCGCATGTAATATAAGATTTTTCTTGTCTTCCGAGAGAGGCTGCCCAAAAGATTCAACCAGCCCGATCAATTCATTTTCCATTTCATGCCTCCGCACTTGAAAACAATATCTGTAAGTCAGAATCTGTATTACGAGGCAATGTTATCTCCCACCTGCCTTCCCGATCATTAGGTTGTAGAGTGTTTGTAATAGCCGAAGTGTGATAACCTGCTTGATATTCGGAAAATGTGGCAATATGGTCAAATTTCCTGTGAGTATCATCTATCAATTTTACTGATACTTGAACAGCAGTGGATCTCTTGACCTTCTTTAAATTCCACCATGACGAAATCTTGTTCGACTTTGATATCTAAAACATGACCTGGTTCTACGTCAACCTCCGCCAGTGGAGATCGTACCGTGTACTCCAGCACCCGGCTCTCGCCCGGGGTGATATCCCCTAATGGAAAAAGAAGACCGGGCGGTCTTCCGGGTTTTCTGACACCTGTTACAGCCAGATCTTTGAACTGCAGGGCTTGCGGTGGGCGGTAACCGCTTCCCACCTGAATTACTTCAGATAACTTTCCATCGACACGATTGGGGAGGGTTGGCAAATTTCCATCCGTTACCAAAATATACGCATCCCCTGCGCTCAGCGGGGGTTCGCCCGCACTGGTGTTAGTGATCATAAAGAGGTAATCTTTGAACAATTCAATACATGTGTATTTGTTGCCATTCTTTTCTACAGTCATTTCCCTGTAAGTATAAGGGGCTCTGGTTTCGACCTGCAGCAAGCTCAGAGTTTAACTTTGCGGCCAGGATTGGGGTTTATCGGGGGCTTTGTACCAGTCCGCCTTTGCCCTGATTTTTCCACCTTCTAATTCCAGGCCCCCATACGCCAGCCAGCTGGTGATTAGCTTAAGGTTTGTTTTAAATTTCTCATCAGAGGGAACCAGGTCCTTCAGGGCATCCATGCCCAGGTGGCTGAAAACCTCGGTGATTTGCAGGTCAAACACCCGGCGGATGTCGCGTCCCCATTTGCTGGCTTTGTCCAGGGACACATGGTAGCACAACCCCGCCGCGGCCATAAGCCCTATGATTTGCCCTATGATTTGTACCCACGGCAACGATTTTGGGATATAGGCCGATAAGACCATTATCTCCAGGCTTGTAAAAACCAGGATCACCTGCAGGCTGGTGAAGAAAAGCAAAGACACCCTGTTGCTTTAAATCAGTTTGAGCGGCTTATCTTCATCCTTCAACTTTTCTTCAAGCACCGGCCATAAGATTTCCAGGTTCGCACCGTACTGATGAGTTACATAACTCGCCGGGCTGATCAGCAGGTTTCCAAGGCGTGTCAGACCTAATTCATCTTTTTTGACCGGGAAGTCATAAGCCAACCAGTACGCAGCCTGGTTGCGAATGGCTACTGCAATTTCATCATCGGGATCTGGGTTTTCGTTCACCTTGACGACTAATTCTTGCCACCGTTGTTCCTCAAACCAACGGTACTTCCCTAAAAGCCAGGAGTTTTTAAAAATTTCTCCGCTCACCAGATCCAGGAAAAAGCCGCTCATGTTACCGATCAGGTAGGCCAGCACAGACAGGCTGATGGTGCCCACCACCACCAGCCAGGCAGGCGATAGTCCGAGAATCCTGGCTACAAACGGAGCGCCGCTGCTGGTTTCGGCCAGCAGCGGGTAGACCAATGCAAGGTTGAGCGTCAGGAAGATGCTCGCATTGACCAGGGCATACGGTTCAAGCAGCGCCTTGAACTTATCAGAGAAACTCCCCGTCAGCAGGTCTTTGATCGTGTCGACAGCAGGTAATAACATTTTTTGCTCCCCAAACTTTATCATCAGTCAATCTTCCGGCTGTTACTGTATTCAATTTTTTTGTAATAAGATCGGATGTGAATGTTCAGGTCAAACGAACAAAACCGTCAGCGGACCATGTAGAACGATGCGTATTCGCAAAATCAGTGTTAGCAACGATAATGACACACTATTTATACCATAAAACACGGAATTATAGCTTGCCATCTTGCTTTCGCGCCATCATCACCCATTGAAGTATGCGGGCCGGGTGGCGTTCATGCTCCACATCCTTCAGAGCCCGGGCATCCTCACGCCCGATTGGGACGACGCGCCCCGGCCCACCTGGCTTTCCTTTGCGTCTTTGCGCCTTGACAGTTCAACCCGAATCACTCATCACATAACAGCCCATTTTTTCCACGCTTGTGCAGCCCGGGCTGCTTGCTGCCCGGCTTCCCCATGCCCCTCAAGGAGCCGGCGTCGGCGCCAGGCGCGTCCAGCGCCGGCCCTTCAGAGCCGCCGGCCGGTCGGGGCAACCATCGGCGTACAAATCCAGGAAGAGCCACTCCTGGGCCTTGCTCATCCTGAGCAGATACCCACCGGGGGTATCACGCGGCTTGGGCGAGCAATCCCAGCCATCCAGGAAGGTGAGCAGGCTGTCTTCCAGGTTGAATTGCCCGCTGTGCACCACCCCATCGGGGGTGCCGTGGGCGGCCCGGTAACGCCCGCTCTCGGAAAAGGTCAGGAATAAATTTCCCCGCTCAACATCGAACCGCGTCCAGGTTCCCAGGAGCGCATCCGGGCTGAAATCCGCCGTTGGTACGGGCGGCAAGGGTGTGGCGGGCGTGGCTGTGGCGCTTGGCGGAATTTGGGTAGGTGTGGCGGTTGGCGGGTGCGTTGTAGCGGTCGCGCTGGACTCCAGAGTGGGCGTGACCGCCAGTGTCCACTCGGGCGTGACCAGCGCGGCAGCCGGCTGGCAGGCGGTTGCCGTTATCACGATCAAGAAAGGCAGCCAGAGGATCACTTTTTTCATCTTCATCTCCAGGAAAGTCAACCGGCGCAATCGATGAGATTAAGGGTGAGTATCTCACCCTTACCCAATCAAGCCATGAGCTTGTACAATCCGGTGGCAGCGAGCCCCAGGCTGTAAGCTACACTGTAATAGACAAAGAGCGGCTGAGCTCCCCTACGCCACAGCAACCCCAATGCCAGGCAGGCCAGCAGCGCCACCACGTACAGATCCAGGCCAATTTGCTCGAAAGCCAGGTTGGCAAAGATGCCTGCCCCGATGAAGACCCCGTTCAGCGACAGCAGGAGCACATCTTTTAGGACGAGCCTCTCGTCCCGTGGGAAAAGCGCCTGCCACAACAGCAGGGCGGCGTTGACCGTGCTGAAACCGGTGAAGAAAACCCAGTGCGAAAATTCATCATCGTTGAAGATCACGATCCGGCACCAATCGCTGGCGTCGCTTGCGCTGCAAAAACGCACATGCAGGTAGTTGGTCACTTCGTGATTTCCATAGGAGGCTCCCAGCAGGTAGACGCCACCCATAAAAGCCAGCCCCAGCGCCAGCGCCCTCTTGCCGCCATCCCTTGTTTGCAGGTGCTGCATCAATAAATAGAACGCCAGCACGCTGAGCAGCGGCAGCGGAAGCATATTATTGAAATCTACCCAGCGCAAAAATTGGTTGGGAGCCACAAAATCCAGGCTAAAGGAGCCCAGCCGGTTCATCGAGACCAGCACGACCACCAGCGATTGCATGGCAAGCAGCAGGTGGGTGCGGTAAAGGGAAGGTTGGCGTCTGTTCATCGGGGATGCTTTGTACTACAAAGGACACGCCGCTTCTTTGCGTACTTTGCGCCTTCGAGGTTAGTTCTCTGGGAATGTTTTCACCCACAGGGGACACGCCGCCTGCAATCTGCAGCGTATTCCCTGTGCTGTGTGGCCGCGCTATGCGTAAATCTCTCTTGGCGGATTGGCTGGCGCTGATTGGGCGCCGGTCTTTACGGCGCGGCGTTGGTTGGGATAACCCCCAGTTGGGCCAGCAGGCTGAATTGATCGTAGAGATCAAAACGCTCAACGATTTTGCCGTCTGCAATCCGGTCGATGTCGACGCCTGAAACTTCCACCCTGCGCCCGGTGGGGGGAATGCCCTGCATCTCTCCCAGGTGTGTGCCGGTGAACATGGTGCGGGTCGCCACCCGGTCGCCTTCAGCCGTTTGTTCCACCACGCTCATCACGCCGTCCGGGAACGCCGCCCGGAACATCTCACCCACCTGGCGGTAGCCCAGGTAATCCAGTGCAACGGGCACCCCGGTCTGGCGAACGACTGTCTGTTCAGAGATCACCTCTTGCAAAATCGCCTCCAGGTCGCCCTGGTTGAACAGCTCGTAAAACCTGCGGACAATGGCTTTGTTCTGGTCGGTGTTCATCTTGAATTCTCCTTATCGATTCGAATTGTCTTTGCGAACGCTCTTCGCGTAGCAATCTCGATTTTTTGCGTGGTTCACGAAGTGCGATCGGCTTTTTTGTTCCAGGTTGTTTCGTACATCCGATTATCAGGATCATACCGTTTTGTACTGCTCACTTTCCAGTTCAAAAAATGCTCAATTTCTTACCAGTTTGACCGCGTTGCAGCCAGGAAAAGCTGGTTTGCGGCGGGGCCGGCACAGCGGCGCGTGCCTGTGGCGTGAGCGCGTGGCGGCGCGCCAGCTCCAGGCGCAGGCTGGCTTCACCGGTGCGCATTGCCCAGCGGTGGTTGGCCGAGAAGAGCGGCTTGAGCAGCGCAGAAAACCGGCGCAGCAGGGGTTTTTCGGCGCGCACCTGCCAGTCGTAGGTGATATCCACATCATCGCCGTCCTGCACAAAGCGCCAGACTCCCCGGCCCACGAAGTCACCCCGAGCCTGCAGCGCAAAACCGTACGAACGGTTCACATCGCTGACCACAAACTCCCAGCGCAGTGTGTAGGGCAGCCAGCCTTTGGTGAACAACCTCACCACCCGCCCCAGTCCGTCTGCGTCTCCGGGCTTCAGCTCCTGCACATCCAGGTATACGGCCGGCCACCAGCGCGGTAGATCGGGGGCGTTGCTCAAGATCTCGCTGATTTCTTCCAATGTGCTTTGCACACGCCAGCGGCTGATAAAGTGGTAATCGTTGGATTGCATGGGCTGTCTCCAGGAGTTGAGATTGGGAGTTGCATTGGCAGGGGTGCGCCAAACCACAGATTACCCCGGGGTAGCACCCAGTTGAGCCAGCACGCTGCCGATATCCACATCATCGCGGCATTCCAACGGGGTTCCGTTGAGCATCCGGTAGGTGCTGACCCCTTTCAGATTTACAGGCCGTCCGGTGGGTGCCAGCTCGAGCAGCGGGCAGGTGTGCGTGCCGCACAAGCTCCAGCGCACGGTCACCTTGTTTACGCCAATCAGCAGGCCATCCACGCTGAACTGCATGTCTGGGCAGGCTGCCAATAGCAGGCACAGAAACGCTTGCGGCATCATGCCTGCGCCTCGCCGGAGGTGTTGGTCAGGCCGGGCGGCCGGGCGGGGGCCATCGTCGCGCAGATACCCGGCCAGCATCAGCACGGCCACCAGCGTGTTGAAGCCGTGCAGCCACCAGATCGGCCCGGCGGGCAGAGTCGCCACATACAGCCAGTGGATCAGGTTGCCGAGGTTGGCCAGCCCGATGTGCCCCAGGCTGTAAGAGCGCAGGTTTCGGGTGCGGTAGGCCTTATAAAGCATGGGCAGATTGCTAGCAATGAAGATGGCGCTGGATGTGAAACCGGCAAGCATTTGCATCGATTGGAGGTCCATGTGCGATCATTCTCCTCTGGCAGGTCAAATCTTGATTTGTTTATAACCCTGCCAGGCGCTCATTTTCCAGCCCGATAACTGATCAACAATTGGCTATTTTCTATCCAAAAACCTGTCCGGATTATAAATCGGGCAGCAAGCCCAACGAGCGCAGCAGGCCTGCGACATCCCAGACATGCGATGCGCGGCGGATCAAACCGCCTTCCATCGTCAGAATCGAAATGCCGCGCACTTGCACCCGCCGCCGCGTGGGCGGAATGTTCATCACCGGACCCTGGTGGGTGGCGCGCAGGCTCCATTCCACGGCTATGCGCTGCCCATCGATCAGCGGCGCCCCGGCGCTCATCTCCAGGTCGGGAAAAGCGTTCAAGATAGCGGCAATCACCCCCCCGCGCCCTCCTGCCCGTGAATTGGGCGCGCCTGGCCTACATCCACTCCTTCGTATTCGGGATGATAAAAACGCAGCAAGCGCTCTTGATCATGCGCATTCCACGCCTGCAGATAGTCGATGAGCATTTCCTTTAAATTCAACACGACGCCGTCCCTCCCAATCAGGCTCATGAGAATAAAAACTGCGGCTGCCTGATTGACAACCGCAGTGTACCGCACCGGGACGGCCATTCGCCAGACCAATAACTGCTCAATGACTGCCCATTTTTCAGCGTCCGATCTCCTGCTGCCAGAGGGCTTCGACTACCGCATCGATGCCCGCTTTCAAGTGCCGCCGGTAGGTGCTGAAGGGCAGGTCGAGCAGCTCGGCCGCCGCTTCCTGTGTGGGGGCAGGGTGAAAATAGGTTTTATCCAGGGCGCGGAACAGCTTTTCGGAGCGCGGCGCAGCCCGCAAAGTCTCTGCCGCGGTGGTGATCAGCTCGCGCAGCCTGTGGATGCGGGCGTCGTCAGGCAGGCCGCCTTCGCCCAGCACCAGGCGCGAGCGCAGCAGCGGGCTGGCGTGCAGAGCGCCAGGCAGGGTGAGGCTGCGCAGAGCTTCACGCATGGCGTTTGCAAACTCTTCCTGCGAAAGCACCAGGACCGGCTCGGGACGCGGCGCCGGGGCGGCAGTCTGTGGCACGGCGGCGATCTCACGCTCGGCCATCAGCTCCAGCCACGCCAGCGGCGGGCGGGCGCGCCAATCATGGCCAAACATACCGTAGGTGCGCCCGTCCTGACTGAAATCGGCCGGAGGGCAGGCGGTGGATATCGCCGTAGGCCAGACCTGGCAGCCAGAAACCGGGGTCGGCGCACGGAAGGAAGGTGAAAGCCAGGCCGGGCGTGGTGAGATAGTAACGCACGATGTTGACAAACAGGATGGACTGGACAGGCGAAACGTCCTGGTAGGCACCGGCTGCCATCCAGAAGCGAAAAAGGGTGGCCAGCTCGCCGCTGCGCAAGGGGGCATACCTGTGCAGGTATTCGCCGGCGGCGCGCAGGGCCGGGTCCAGATCTAGATCGTCAGGCGACAGGCCGGTGAGCTCGATCCAGCTAAAGAAACCGGCAATTGCACCCTGCGGATCCCGCAGAACAACCGCCCAGGCCGGGAAGCGTTGCAGCCAGATGCCGGCCAACTGTGCAGAATCATTTCCTTCGTGACAGCGCACTATCTCCAACAGGTCTGGCAGATCGGAGGGGCGGAGTGCATCCGCCACCAGCGCGGCGCTCGTCTGCCATTCAAAATACGGACGCACGGCCGGGTTGTCTCGATGGAGAAAGATGAAATCCCACAGCAGCCGTTGCTGGGCCGGGCCGGTCGTCTGGTCGAGGCGCTCCAGATAATAGGCCCGGGCGCGGCGGTGCAGCTCGGCGTACCAGTCGGGGTTACGCCAGCGCAGGTCGGCGGTCAGCGCCTCGCGCGCCAGGTCGTGGGGGAAAAGACCACCCCGCCGCGACTCGATGAATGAGAGCGAGCGCAGCCATTCGAACAGCTCGTGGGCGTCTGGCACGGCCAGCATCCCTGCCAGCAGCGCTTCGGTGGTCACGCGCACCATCGAGCAAGACTCCAGAGCTGCGCGGTGAGCCGGTCCGGGCGCCTTCTGGATGAATTGTTCCAACAGCGCCTTTATAATATCGGGGGTATCTTCCGGGATAAATTCGAAACCCGGCCGCTGGGCAAAGACTTCGGCAACCAGCGAAAGCGCCAGCGGGTGGCCGTGTGTGAACGCCATGACAGGCGCATGCTGGGCCTCGGGAATCGCACGCCGGTTGAGAAATGTGCGGCTTTCTTCGGGGGCCAGGTTGCGCAGCGCCATCACCTGCACCAGGTGCCGCCAGCCTGGGTCGCTGCGCCAGGCCGGGTCGGGTGGAATCTTGCCCGCCAGCACCACCAGGGCGTTCTCGGGAAGGTGGGTGAGAAAATCTGAGCGCAGCCATTCATCCAGGGCGACCAGGTTTTCATAAGTGTCCACCAGCACCACACTGCGCCCATCCCGGTTGGCCAGGTGATCGAGTGGGTTGTCGTTGGCATCCAGGCCCAGCGCCAACGCCAACCCCGCGGTCTGAAAGCGGCCGGCGAAGTTTCCAGGTTGCGGGCGTCCAGCATCACCACCGCAGCCCCAACCTCGGCGCAAAGATCGGCAAACTGTTTGAGCAGGGTCGTCTTACCCACCCCACCCGGGCCATAAATGTGCAGGATATTAAAAGGCAGCGCCTCGGCTTCC
This sequence comes from uncultured Chloroflexia bacterium, assembly GCA_963705155.1. GTDB lineage: Bacteria > Chloroflexota > Anaerolineae > Anaerolineales > UBA4823 > CAVPJC01. The sequence continues at coordinate 148,788 of CAVPJC010000012.1, forward strand.
AGAGCGCTGCGAAACTGAGCCTGCTCAGCGGTGCGGCCCACAAAGCTGCTGCGCCGGGCAGCGCTCATACGCTCTGAGAGACGGGATGACATCGTTGCGCCTCCACCCCAGGAAAGGATTGCAATAAAATAGATAAATGATATCCGATTTTAATCCTAAACCGGCGCATTGAACAGGGGCCAGTCCTAATCCCCGACTGTTGTGGCGCAGCCATCATATCTGCAGTCCGGGCATCCCCGCGCCGTGACCACTATTCAACCCTCCTGGTTTTCATTGGTGTCTTAGCGCCTTGGTGGTTTAGCCCCTTTTCCATCGTGAAAGCTATCTTTCCAGATCACGGCGAACTTGCCCCCGGCAGAGTATAATACCCCCTGGAGCCCCCCGTGAGCGAACAACCCCACGTCATCGACCGCATGTACGACCTCATCCAGCACTGGGACCAGCGCTCCGACGACCGCGCCATATTTCTCACCTGCTACTGGATGATGACGCGCAACATGCAGGCTGCCGTCGAGGAAGAAGAATTTCACGACCCCATCTGGGTCAACAACCTGCTTGTATATTTCGCTACCTATTACTTCGATGCGTTGGTCGCCTTCGATGCCGGTCTGGCTGCCCCTGCCGTGTGGCAGCTGGCCTTTGAAGCCGCCGCCCACCCGCACACCCACCCGCTGCAGAACCTCATGTTAGGGGTCAACGCCCACATCAATTACGACCTGGTGCTGGTGGTCGCCGACCTGCTCCAGGCCGAATGGCCCGCCCTCTCGCCTGAGCAGCGCCAGGAGCGCTACGCCGATTACTGCAAGGTCAATGAGATCATCGCCCGCACCATCGACGCCGTGCAGGATGAGGTGCTGGAGCGCCGCGCTCCCCGGATGAACCTGGTGGATCGCAGCCTCGGGCGCCTGGACGAACAGCTTGTGGTCAACCTGATCACGCGCTGGCGCGACCAGGTCTGGCAGCACGCCATGGACTGCATGAGCACCGCTTCAACCCCCGAGCGAGAAAGGCTGCGCCTGGAAGTTGAAGCGGCTGCCCTGCAGCGCGGCCGCTTGATCCTGTTGGAAATGAAAAACATCTTTTGATGCCTGCTGCCCGGCTATCGGCGGCAATGGGATGCCGCCGCTTCTGGATGAGGGCTTGCCCATACCTGAAGCCCGGGCATCCCCATGCCCGATAGAATCCGCAAACTCATCCGGTTTTATCTGTGTTCATCTGTGTCCATCTGTGGATCTTTTGCTCATCATTCGTGAATGACCCCTCATCATCCCGCGCCTGAATTCGGAGTATAATTGTAGCAATTACCTGCCCCTACCGCCTTACCCGTACCCCCTTACCTGGTAAAGGAGACTACCTTGACCACTCCCCAAGGTCTGACAGAAGATGCCGTTGCCCGCCAGCGCGATGCTTTTATGGAGCGCTTTCTCCAATCTGCCTCGGGCGCCTTCAACATCTTCACCATCTACATCGGCGACCGCCTCGGTCTGTACCGCTCCCTGGTCGAATCCGGCCCATCCACCCCCGCCGGCCTGGCAGCCAGAACGGACACCCACGAACGCTATATCCGTGAATGGCTGGAGCAGCAAACCGTTGCCGGCATAATCGAAGTGGACGATGAGCGCCTGGATGCCGGGGAGCGCCGCTACCGCCTGCCGCCCGGTCACGCCGAACCGCTGATCGAGTGCAGCAGCCTGAATTACCTGGCTCCCCTGGCCCAGCTGCTTGTGGGAGCCGTGCGCCCGCTGCCCGCACTGCTCGAAGCTTACCGCAGTGGCGGCGGCGTGCCATTCAGCGAATACGGCGCCGACTTGCGCGAAGGCCAGGCGGCCATCAACTGTCCGGCCTTCACCCACCAGCTGGCCGCGCGAATGGCTGCCGGCCATCCCCGATGTGCATGCCCGCCTGCTGGCCGACCCCCCGGCGCACATCGCCGATATCGGCTGCGGCCACGGCTGGTCAAGCATCGGCATGGCGCAGGGCTATCCCAAGGTGCAGGTGGATGGTTTTGACCTGGATGAGCCGTCTATCCAGCGCGCCAGGGCCAATGCCCGGATCAACGGCGTGACCGACCGCGTCCTTTTCCAGGTGCGGGACGCCGGCGATGCCGACCTGGCCGGGCACTATGATCTGGTGACGGCTTTTGAGTGCATCCACGATTTGTCGGATCCGGTGGGCGTATTAGGGAAGATGCGCTCGCTGGCGGGCAGAGGCGGCGCTGTGCTGGTTGTGGATGAACGTGTGGGTGACATTTTCTCGGCCACCGCCCATGACATCGATTGGATGATGTACGGCTGGAGTGTCTTACACTGCCTGCCGGTTGGGATGGTCGACCAGCCCGCCACAGGCACCGGCACCGTCATGCGCCCCGCCACCCTGCGGCAGTATGCCATCGATGCCGGCTTCAAAAGCGTAGAAGTGCTGCCGATCGACAATTTCTTTTTCCGTTTTTATCGTTTGATCCAGTAGGAGCAGAGCAGTTCTTGTATCCGCACCCATCGGATTAAAACCCGCCTCATCCGTATTCAACCCCAACCGCAATGTTTAAACCCGGGCATCCCCATGCCCGGGCTTAAACAGTCCTCGCATCCGGCCACAGCAAAACCTTCAACCACGAACAACACGAAATACACGAAAAAACTGGATGCGCCCCTGTTTTTTATCCACGCTGCCTGCTGCAGTACAGGCTGATCGCCTTTTCCAGAAAAGCCGGCATATCGGCGTGATAGTTGGTCTGGTAAAACTTGATGAAGTCGGGGTGCTGGTTGTAACCATGCCCCAGACCCTCAAAGATCTCCAGGGTGCAGTCGTAGAAATTGCCCATGTAGGCGTGCAGCTGCCCGATGTACTCCTGCACTTCCGGGCTGTCGTGGCCCTGCGGGATCTGTTCGGCTAGCGCCTGGAAAATGGCGCCCCCGTCGGCAAAAATCTGCTTTTTGCGCTCGGGGCTGTAACTGGCCCAGCGTTTTTCCGATTGATCTACGGTCTCGGAGCCCCACATCTGGCGGGCTTCCCGGGCGTATTCCTTCTGCACTTCCTCGTTAAAGCCCTCGTAGTATTCCTGGTTGTTCATGGCGTACTTCCCTTTCAAATGGTTAATCGTCTTATCCACTGTGCCGATCAGCCGCTCCAGGCGGCGCACGCGTCCCAGCAGTGCGGAGCGGTGCTGCTCCAGAGCCTGCGCCACGTCAAAATCCGGGTCGGCCAGGATGGTTTTGATCTCATCCAGGCTGAAATCCAGCTCTTTGTAGAACAGGATCTGCTGCAGGGTCAGCATAGCTTCCCCGCCGTAGTAGCGGTAGCCGTTGGCGCCGGTGCTTTCCGGGCGCAGCAGCCCGATTTCATCGTAGTAATGCAGCGTGCGCGGGCTGACGCCCGCCAGATCGGCAAGCTGTTTCACGGTGTAAGTCATCGTCTCTCACACCTCCTTTTGTTCGCGAACAGGGAGATTATAGACTATGACGTAACGTTAATGTCAAGGGGGATTTTTCCCGCAGACAGGCGCACATTGATGCCGCCGTTGACGGTGGAAAGGCAATTATCCAGCTCAAGGCCGGTCTGGCGCAGCAGGGCCGGGTCGGAGCACAGAATGGCAGCCTGCCAGCCGGGACAGCGCTGGCGCAGCACATCGCCCAGCCGGGCGTACAGGTTGCGCAAATCCTGGTTGGCGCTGAGACGCACGCCGTATGGCGGGTTGGTCACCACCCAGCCGGGGCCGGACGGCGGCTGGAGTTCGGAGACCGCCCGCCGGGAAAACTGGATGCAGCCTGCCACGCCGGCGCGCTCGGCGTTGGCTTGCGCCATTTCCACCGCGCCGGCGTCCCGGTCGGAGCCCAGGATGGGCGGCAGGTCGTTGCACGCCGGGATGGAGAAGGCTTCCAGGCGCCTCTGCCAGCGCCTGGCATCGAAGCCGGGCCAGTCCATAAAGGCAAAGCGCCGCCCCGCGCCCGGCGGGATGCCCAGCGCCAGTAAAGCCGCCTCGATGGCGATCGTACCCGAACCGCAGAAGGGGTCCAACAGCGGAGCGTTCGTCTGCCAGCCGCAGGCAAGCAGCATGGCAGCCGCCAGCGTCTCACGCAGGGGGGCTTTGGCGAGCGCCTGGCGGTAACCGCGGCGGTGGAGCAGCGCCCCGGAGCTATCCAGGCTGATCGTGCAATGGTCGTGCGCCAGCCGCACCACCACCAGCTGCGGTGGAGAGAGCGGGTCGTCTTCGGCTTTGAGCAGCGGCGCAGGCTGCCCCAGCCGGTCGGCGATGGCTCCGGCGATGCGCTCGGCTACCGCGTCGGAATGGTACAACCTGGATTTGTGACAGGTGACGTGCAGGCTCACCGGTTGCCCGGGCGCCAGCGCCCGTTCCCAGGCCAGGCGGGCGGCCTTTTTGCGCAGCTCAGGGAAGGCTGTGGCTTGGAAATCTCCCAGGCGGAGCAACACCCGGCTGGCGCTGCGCAGCCACAGGTTGGCGGAGTGCAGCGCCTCCAGCTCTCCGCTGAAAATCACGCCCCCCGGCACCACCCAGCGGTCTTCGGCGGCGGGCCGGTCTTTGGCGCGCCTGGCCGTCTGCGCCGGGCGGTCGGCGGGCAGGGCCAGACCCAGCCGGCGCAGCTCGCCGGCCGTCACCGCCTCCAGACCCGGGGCCGTCGCAGCAAAAAAGGTATCCATGCGGGTATTATAAACGCTAAAGAATGTCTATTTTGTGTATTCGTAAAAAATTCGTGGATGGCAGTCCAACCTGAGCGCTCTTTAACCAATCTGTAAGGCCGACAATCCGCTAAATCCTGGATAATAGTGGATAGAGGAATGATGCCATGAAAACCATTCGCCTGTTCACACTGGCCGACTGACCGCTGCATGGATTGCGGGCGGCTGCGCTCCGGCGCCAGCGCCGGCTGCGCCCCCGCCCAACCCTCCGCAGCCGTTCCGGCAGCCACCCGGCCCCTGCGCCAACAGACACGCCGCCGCCCACTGCGGAAACTGTCGCGCCCACGCCCACCCCTCCGCCCGCCTCCCCCACACCGCAGCTCCCCTTAAGCCTGAGCTCCAGCCGTCCTGCAGCCCGAAGGCGAGATCCCGCTGCGCCACGCCCAAAAACCCTTCACAGACCCGCGTTCATCCTTCTTCTGCCCTGGTCAGGGGGAAGGCAAGGAAAACGCCTCCCCGCCCCTGGCATGGGCCGGCCTGCCGCCCGGCACACAGAGCCTGGCGTTGATCATGGAAGACCGCCTGCACCTGGTTTACACGGAACTCGCTGAAGGCGCCGTCTTCACCCACTGGCTGGTCTACAATATCCCCCCCTCCAGCGCCGGATTGCCCGAAGGACTGCCCCCCGACGCCAGCCTGCCGGACGCCCCAGGATTACCTGGCGGCGCGCTCCAGGGGTTGAGCGATTACCCGCCCCCCAACAACGTGGGCTACGGCGGCCCGTGCCCACCGCTGGGCGAGACGCACTTCTACTTCTTCACCGTGTACGCCCTGGACAGCATGCTGAACCTGCCGCCAACCCCCGATCGAGATACGCTGCTGGGGGCCATGCAGGGGCACATCCTGGCGCAAGCCGAGCTCAAAACCAGCTACACCGGGCGCTGATTGGCCTGCCTCACAGGAGAGTGCCCGGGCTAGGAAATCACACATAACATTCAAGCTCCTTCCTCTCAAGCATCCTGACAATTGGGTGATTGCGCGCCCCAATTCAATCCGCCAGCATGCTTGTTCCTGCACCCACAGCCAGGCGCTCAACTGCAACCGGCAAGCCTATGCTGCCTGGTGGCTTTGGGCGCGCCTGGCGGGGGTTGAGTTTCCCGCATTCAGGTTAAGGTTTACTGACAATTTGGGTTAAGAGTTCGTTACAATGTCATACAGCTTGCAATTATTCGGATTATTTTGGTAAAATATAGCCATAATGGATAGGCGCGGTAGGGAGGCCAGAATTGTTTTTTTTCAATAAGGAGGTCGAAAATATCTGAAGAGCCCTATGAGAGAAATGCACACCGGGTGTGTTTCTGCCAGGATTTTGCGTCTTGATACTCTGGTTCCAAATATCGTGCATGAATTTCAACGGTTTTCCCGTCAATGGTTCAGACACTCTGGAAAAGGATCGACTGATGAAAAAGACACTCTTCAACCTTCTTCTGGTATTTACCCTGGTCGCCAGCTTTGCAATTCCCGTATTCGCCAGCAGTACATCTGCCCCTGCATCAATTTCTAACAACAAACCCGTCATCTTCTTCGCCTCGGATGGCTTACGCCAGGACCTGGTCGAGACGTATGCCAGTAATGGATCGATGCCCACCATGGCGAAATTGCTGCGCTCCGGCGCCAAAGCCGCCGACGGCGGGCTGCTCACCCAGGCGCCTCCCAACACCGGCGCTGGCTGGTACAGCCTGGCCACGGGCGCATGGCCGGGTGTCACCGGTTCCACCAACAATACCTTTGCCATCAATGGCGCGCCCTTCGCCAACCGCACCGCTGCATTTGATGCCGGTGTGCTTCAGGCTGAAACGCTCGCTCAGGCGGCTGAGCGCGGCGGCAAGAAAGTCGCTCAGATCGAGTGGGCGGGCGGCCGCAATGGCCTCATCAACGGCCCAACGGTCGATTTCCGGGGCTTCTTCTCGGGCCGCGGGGTTGCGACCAACTTTATCAGCCCCACCGATGATGCTGCCTTTACGGCGTCCTTTGGTTTGCAGTTTGATCATCCGGCCGGCTTCGCCGGGCAGGCGCCTTTTCCAGGCGCCGCTCCCACCGACGCCGTCGGTTGGATCAATGTGCCCCGTTCATTCAGCCCACCCAAAGAAATGCGCTTGCGAGTTCTGGATTTCGGCGTCGATAAATATGGCCTGAACGCCTATTTCATCGACTCGACGGATGACAGGGTGGTCAATTACAACAATGTCCTCTTCTCGAAAGTCAAGGATGGCGCCAATGCGGTTGCCAAACTTCGCCTCGGGGAGTGGGCCGATGTAAAGGTCAAGATCATCGGCGGAGCACTGGAAGGCCTGACGGCCGGATTTTTGATCAAGGTGGAAGAGATGTCTGGCGACCTTTCGAAGGTGCGCCTTTACCACACCTCCGTCGCCCGCGCCAATGCTTCCTGGCCCACCTGGCCTGGCGAGCCTGGCTTTAGCGGTGATTTTGCCGAATTTATTGCTCAACGGTTCCCCACTTCGATGGCGGCTGATTTTGCAGTTTTGGAAGCCGGCATCGTCAGTGAAGAGACTTATGTCGAGCAGGGTCTTTACTGGGAGACCGGTCACCACCCGCTGATCAAATACATCCTGAGAAATTACAAGCCTGACCTGGCAATGATCGGTTACCCAACAACGGATGAATTCCAGCACCAGTTCCTGGGTCTGGTCTCTCCGATCCTGCCGAATGGGGATCCCAATCCCGCCTATGACGATGTGCAGGTGAACGGAACTCCGGATGGGCGGGTTGCCCAGCGCGCTGCCTTTCTCCAGCGCGCCTACCAGGGCGCAGATGCAACCCTGTCGTTGGTTAAAAATTTGATGCCTGCCAACGCCTCCACGTTTGTCTCTTCTGACCACGGTTTTGCGCCCCAATTCCTGGCTATCGACGCCAGCAAAGTGCTGGTGGACCTGGGGCTGCTTTCCAGACCGCAGACCTCCAACTGCCGCCCGGCTACCGGCGAAACCATCGGCAAGGCCAAGGCCTGTTGGGCGGGAGGCACGGTGCAGATCTATCTTAACCTGGCTGGCCGCGATCCTGTGAACGCCAGTTTTCAGCAGGTGGCGGCTGCCGATGAAGCCGCCACGGTCGCTCAGATCAAAGCTGCTTTCCTGGCATTAAGTGACCCGAACGACTGGACAGGTGATGGCATGCCGGAAGGCTGGATGACCATCGACCGGGCGTTTACCAAAGCCGAAGCGCGGTATATCCCCAACGGCCCCGACAGCACCGCGGACATGGCTCACCCTACCCGCACTGGCGATCTGGTGGTCTTTTCTTATCCGCCCTACCAGTTTGACGCCGCCACCCCCGGTACGCTGGTGGCTCGCTCGGCTTTCTTTGGACAGCATGGCTACGTACCTGATGTCCAGAACCTGGCCGCAAATATCAATATGCGCGCCGCGTTCATCGCCGGCGGCGGCGATGTGCTCCCCAACGTCGTTGCCAGTGGACTGCGCACGATTGACCTGGCGCCCACCATTGCCTACCTGATGGGTATTCCTGCGCCGCAGCATTCTCAGGGAAATGTTCGACTGGACTTGCTGAGAGGCGGACAGGCGCGCACGTTGGTGCCTGTCATCGGCCTGACCGATTTCCACGGCCAGCTCGATCCCACGACAATGATCATGGATGGTCGCAATGTTTCGGTTGGCGGCTCTTCGATGCTCGCAACGATGTTTGACGAAGAAAGGGCCTCGCTGCCCGCACAAGCCTTCCTGTTCGCCTCGGGCGACAACGTTGGCGCCTCGCCGGCGAACTCCGGTTTGCTGGAAGACCGCCCGGCAATCGATGTGGAAAACGCCTGGGGACTGCAGGCCACTTCCTACGGCAATCACGAGTTTGATTATGGCCTGCCCCGGCTGCTCGCCCATCAGGCCCGCGCCAACTTCCCCTTCCTGGGCGCCAATATCGTTGACGAGATCACAGGGTTGAACCCCGACTGGGTCCAGGGTACTCACGTCTTCGACTTCAACGGCCTGCAGATCGGCGTCATCGGCATTGAGCTCGAAACGACCCCTGAGCTGGTCAGCGCCGGCGCTACGGCTGGCCTTCAGTTCCGCCCCGCCGTTGACACCATTCGGACCGAGTCCGAAAAACTGCGCCAGGCGGGGGTCAAAGTGCAGATCGTGCTGATCCATGAAGGCACTGCCGTCGGGCAGAACGCCGTAGATGGCAATGCCCCGGTCGCCTGGGCCGGGCCGATCATGGATATCGCCTGGGGCATTCAGGATACGAGCGTGGATGTCATCCTGGCGGGTCACACTCACCGCATCTCAAACCTGATGGTCGGCAGAATTCTGGTCGCAGAAGGCCTGAATGCCGGAGCCAGCTTCTCGGTGGTGCAGATGATCGTCCAGGGTGGAGATGTTGAATGGGCAGGCGCAGCCACCCGTGTGGCCAAAAACCTGGGCGTTGCCCGGCGGCCGGATGTGCAGGCGATCATTGATGATGCCAATGCGCAGACGGCTGTGCTTCGCAACCAGGTGGTTGGCACGCAGCAGTTTGATATCTTGCGGGCTCCCACCCGGCTCTTCGAGTCGGCCATGGGGAACATGGTTGCCGATGCCATGCGCCTGAAATACCCCGGCGTGGACGCTGCCTACACCAACTCCGGCGGCCTGCGCGCCGATCTGCTCTGCAACCCACCCAGCGCGGGCGAAGGACCCTGCGAAATCACCTGGGGTGAAATGTTCGCCGTTCTGCCATTCGGCAACCGCACAGTCATCGAGACTTTGACGGGCGCCCAACTGGAGCAGGCCTTCCTGAACGGTTTCTCGCCGAGCTGCAATACCGCCATTGCTACGGGCCGCTTCCCACAGATCTCAGGCCTCAAGGTGACCTTTACCTGCAACGGCGCCACCCCGGTTGTGACCGGTATGTGGAAGGCGCCGGACGGCGTGGGTGGCACGCTGACGCCCATCGGTCCAGCGGATACGGTTCGACTCGTCACCAATGATTTCATGTACACCGGTGGGGATGGTTACACCGTCTTCACCCAGGGCGCCAACGTCTTGCAGCCTGGCGACGACCTCCTGCAAGTGGCGATTGAGTATGTGACTGCCAATTCGCCGGTGCATCCGGTGGTGGAGGGCCGCATCACCAGCCCGTAACTGGTAGTACCCCGCTCGATTGAGATCGTTCGGTAAGCACACAAATACAAGGAGGGTCGCCCGGTTGATTGGGCGGCCCTCTTTTGAGTTTTCCCGCATCCTGCGGATCCTGGTTGTGGTATGCTTGCCCCAGCACACAAGGATGTGATGTTCATCTGCCGGTGATTCTGCCAGACCCCTGACCCGGACCGGCATGGAGAATGTGACACAATGAAACTGCAAAAGGTTTTTGGGTGGCTCACGCTCGTTTTGTACCTGCTCCTGCCAGGCAGTCTGCCGCCGGCGTCCCACAACGCCATCCAGGCGCCGGTGCTCAAGTGGGAAAACAAAGGCTGCTATTCCTCCTGGTGCGAGACCGGCTGGTACTCGTCGCCGGCGGTGGCCGACCTGGATGGAAATGGAACCTTCGAGGTCATTGGCGGCGCTTATTCGGTCTTCATCCTGAACGGCGCTGACGGCTCGACGGTGAAGGTGATCGACCCCGCCGGCAGCCGCGTCTGGCCCGGCGTGGTGGTGGCCGACGTGGATGAGGACAGCGATCTCGAAATCGTCACTGCCCACGGCGGCGGCTACGTCAACCTGTTCGATCACGGCGGCAACCTGGTCTGGTCGCAGCATCCCGCCGGCAGCGAGTTTCGCTCCCTCGCCGCCGGCGACCTGGACGGCAACGGCGATCTGGAGATCGCCATCGGGCAGGCGCTGCTCAACCAGGTGAATGTCTGGGTGCTCGAACACAACGGCGCCACCCGCACCGGCTGGCCCCAGCTCACCGGCGACCAGGGCTCGGCTGCCGGCATCTACAACGACAACCTCGCCCTGGGCGACCTGGATGGCGACGGGCAGCTTGAGCTGGTGGCGCCATCGGATACCATCACCATTGGCGCGTACAGACCCAACGGGCAGCAGCTCACCACCAACCCGCTCTATCACGACCACCCTGGTCACGATATGGATTATTGGGCCGAGGTTCCGGCCTATATCGACCTGGAATATGAAACGCGCGGCTGGGGTCCCTGCTACACCGAATTTACCCCCCGGGCGAATTTTGCGGATGGCCCGGCGAATATCACCGACGTGGACAACGACGGCGTCAACGAAGTGGTCGTCATTGGCAATGTTCACAACTGCAACACCAGCCCGTACACCAACCTGTACAACACGCCCTTCATCTTCAACATCGACCGCACCCGCTTCCAGGCAGGCGGCTACGATTGGAGCACCCCACCGGTGAATACCGGCGCGCCCATTTCGGAAAACTATAACGTCATCGAGAGCGCTCAGGCCAACCCGGTGACCGTGGATCTTGATGGGGATGGCAACCTGGAAATCCTGTTCAGCTCTTACGATGGGCGTATGCATGCCTTCTGGCTGGATAAGACCGAGCATCACAACTGGCCTTTTGCGGTCTATCACGCTAACGAGGGCTTTTTCCGCTTCGCCAGCGAGCCGGTGGTCGCCGACCTGGACAACGACGGCCACCCCGAGGTGATCTTTGGCTCCTGGACGCAAATCGGTTCCAACCAGACCGGGAAGCTGCACATCCTGGATTACCAGGGCAACCCGCTGCACGAAGTCAGCCTGCCGCCGGCTTTTCATGGGAACGAAGATTGGAACGGCGCCCTGGCAGCTCCCACCCTCGCCAATATCGACGCCGATGCAGATCTCGAAGTGGTGCTCAACACGGCCAGCTCGGGCTTTGCGGCCTACGACCTGCCCGGAACGGCCAATGCGCGCATCCTGTGGGGCACCGGGCGCGGCAATTACCTGCGCAACGGCTCAGTGGAAACCGTGCGACCCGGCAGCCTGGATAAATCCTTCAAGGCGGTCAGCAACAGCGCGCCTTCGCCGGGGAGCGTGTGACCTACACCATCACGCTGCACAACCCGGGCTTCACCCTGCAGGACGCCTCCTTCAGCGATACGCTTCCGCCAGGGGTGGCGTATGCCGGGAATCTTTTGCCGTCATCGGGGCAGGCCGAGCACAATGCCGGGACGATCACCTGGGCCGGGGCTGTACCCTCCAACCAGCCGGTGACCGTGCAGTTCGATGTCACCATCGACGCCGGTAACACCGGGGTACAGGCCATCACCAACCAGGTCGTTCTGGAAGACGGCCAGGGCGGCCAGTTGGTGCGCCAGGCTACGCTGTTTGTCAACGGAGTGGCAATTTACCTGCCGGTTATCCAGCAGTGACAGACCATCTTGTTCACCCGTTACCAACGGCCCACATTTCCACACAGGCGCAGTGCCCATTTTAGCGTGTGCATTTCCGGATTCTGGTTCGAGCAGGCCTTTTCAAAAACAATTACTAATGGTATAAAAGTGGTCATAATTATCTGATTCTTTTATCAGATTGCTGCCACTCCCTGACACGGATCGGGAGAGATGTTCCTTAAGATTGGTGACGCCATGCGCAAAATAATCTTCCCCATCATCGTTTCCGGAATGCTTTTGGCTGCCATCTTTGGCCTGGCGTGGATCGCCCGCGGGCAAGATACTACCCGGCCCGACGGGCTGGAAGTGGTCAGCAGCGAGACCCTGGGGGACAGCGTGCGTGAAATTTACGCACCGCCCGGTGCGACCCCGCAGCAGCCAGACATCAGTTTCATCGATTCACCCACCGCCACCTGTTATCAACCCGACTCCGCCCAGGATGTCTGCTACCTGAACTGGTATTACATGTATGTGGATGCCAGCCCCAATTACATGATTGCCATGACGGCGACGGTCAATACCGTCGGCATCGTGGCCAAAATGGGCGGCTTTTTCCAGACATCCATGTATGCGCCCTACAATATGTTCGATAAGGGCTTCAAGCTGGCTTGCGGCCCGCTGGGTGCAGGGGGTAACCCGAATCTGGGCAACGCTTACGCCTGGACCATCACAGCCAGAGACTCCTCCAATCTTAAGTCTGCCAACTACGGCACGGCTTACTGCCCTGCTTACGTGCCCTGAGCAGGCGCTCGACGAGGCGGATGCATGAAGCCTGGAACGATGCGCGGGATGTTCGTCCTGCTGGCGGCAGCGGCAGCGCTGGTGCTGCTGCTGGCGGCTGCCGCCAGGGCGCAGGCCCCCCAACAAGAAACCCAGACCCAGCCGGACTCCGGCGAAGCCACGCCGCAGCAGCGGGAACGCCAGACCGCCCCGGACGCCCCTGCCATCTCCTTTATCGATAGCCCGACCCCCACCTGCTACCAACCTGCAGGAAAGACTTCGAATGCCTGTTTCATCGAGTGGAATTACATTCAGGTTTTTGCGAGCACTTCCCAGTACATCATCAGCACGACGGTGCAAATCGATGGGCGCATGCGGGCGTATTACAGCGGATTTTTTCAAACATCCATCACCGTTCCGTCTGATATTCACAACCCGGGCTTTAAAGTAGCCTGCGGTCCGCCCGGCTCCAATCCGATTCCTGAGCTTGGGAAAAGCTACAGCTTCACCCTGCGCGCCAGGGAAACCGGCGGGCTTGGCGCAGCCAATTACGGCTCTGTGACCTGCCCCGTCGGACCGCGCCAGGTCTTCCTTCCGATTGCAGTAAAGCGATAGATAAAAGACGCCTGAAAAATCGCAGATGGCGACTGTTCAGCCCGAGTTGGAATCCCGGCAGGCAATTTAACCAGCTGCTGGTTTCGCCTTGCGCGGCGGCGGGTTGAACAGGCGGTTCATTCCCAGCGAAACGGCGGTGAAGATCACCCCCAGCAAACCGGTGACAATCGTCCAGGTGTACATCGTGATCGTGCTGGAAGTGGATTGGATGCGGGCGACCAGCGGCTGCTGCGGGTCGTAGAGCACGGTCACGACCTGTCCGTCAATGTATGCCGGGGGATAGCTGCCCACCGACAGCGTCACCGTCCGGGTGGAGCCATCCGGCAGGTAGAACATCACCACCGGGTAGTAGAACTCGTTGCCTTCGCTGTCCTGGCGCACCACCTGTTCGATCACGTTGCCCTGGGCGCTGACCTCGCGGGAGTGCGCCCGCCCGGTGAAGTAGCCGGTGACGGCGGCAATCACCAGCATCAAGATGCCGATGCCCAGAAAAAGCCGCAGGACAAACTTCGTCATCGGGTCGCCGCCCGTTGAGACCGGCTCTTGTTCGGACAGCGCCGCAATCAGCAAGAGTATTTCGGTCCGGTCGTCTTCATCGGGGATATCTGCAATGCTCTTGTACGACGCCCCGTTGACCTTCACCGTGGTGAGCTCACCGTCAGACCAGTGGATGGAGAATTTTTTCTGCATGCAGCGATTTTACTTCCACAATGCGGCAATTTGCAAGTAGAATCACCTTATGACCGCATATGATGAAACCACCTACGGAGAGCGCATCGCCGGCGTTTACGATGCCTGGTACGGCGACTACGATGAAGCCGCCATCGATCTGCTCAGCGAGCTGGCTGCAGGCGGCCGCGCCCTCGAGCTGGGCATCGGCACCGGGCGGGTCGCCCTGCCGCTGAAAAGCAGGGGCGTAGAGGTGCACGGCATCGACGCCTCACAAGCCATGCTGAGCGCTTTGCGCCTCAAACCCGGCGGCGAAAGCATCCCCGTGACACTGGGCAGCTTTGCCGATTTCAGCCTGGAACCAAAGTTTCCCCTGGTCTACGTGGTGTTTAACACGCTCTTCGCCCTGCTGACCCAGGACGAACAGGTGAGCTGCTTCCACAGCGTGGCCCGCTGCCTGGCGCCCGGGGGCGTCTTCGTGGTTGAGGCTTTCGTGCCCGATCTGGCCCGTTTTGACCGCGGCCAGACCGTGCGGGCGTTGCAGATCAGTGAAGACGTGCTGCGCCTGGATGCCTCCCAACACGATCTGGCTGCCCAGCAGGTGATCGGCCAGCACACGGTGATCACCGAAAAGGGCGTCCGCCTGTACCCGGTGCGGCTGCGCTACATCTGGCCCTCCGAGATGGACCTGATGGCCCGCCTGGCGGGGATGCAGCTGCGCCAGCGTTGGGGCGGTTGGAGCAAAGCCGCCTACAATTCCCTCAGCGGCAAGCACATCTCGGTCTACGCTGCCGCAGCCTGACGCTGAGAACCTCTCAGGTGTAGTTACAGGGATTTTACAGAGTAGGCGATGTCGCTGCGAACCGCTGTTGTTTTAGCGGTGTGGCAGCCCCTGGGCAGGCAGGAAGATTGCTTCACCCGGCAAAAAGCCCATTCGCTTCGCTCAGGGAAGGCGGCCGGCTTCGCAGGCCGCCGGGTCGCAATGACATTCCGGAAAAATATTGACTGTCAAGGATTCTGTAAAAGCCTTGGGAAGAGGTAAGGAGGTTGGACCATGCCGGATTCCTTTCTGATCTACGGTGCGAACGGCTTTGTGGGCAGTGAGATCGCCCGCCTGGCTGTCCAGCAGGGGTTGCAGCCCGTCCTGGCAGGCCGGAACGCCGCCAAACTGGAGGCAGTAGCCGCCGAGCTGAAGGTTGAGATGCGCTGCTTCAACTTGGATGACCCGGCGGCGGTCGATGCCGCCCTGCAGGGTGTGGGCGCCGTGCTGCACTGCGCCGGGCCGTACATCCACACTTCCCGGCAGATGGCCGAGGGCTGCCTGCGGGCGGGGGCGCACTACCTGGATATCACCGGCGAGATACCCGTCTACGCTGCCCTGGCCGCGCAGGACGAAGCAGCCCAGGAGCGCGGCGTGATGCTGCTGCCCGGGGTCGGTTTTGACGTCGTCCCCACCGACTGCCTGGCGCTGCATCTCAAGCAGCGCCTGCCCTCCGCAACCCGCCTGGCGCTGGCCTTTCAAACCCGGGGGCCGGCGCGCATCCCGCCCGGCACCGCCAACACATTAACGGAGATGCTATCCTATGCCGGAAAAATCCGCCGCGGCGGGCAGCTGGTGGACGCACCGCCCGGGGTCGTGACCCGCCTGGTCGATTTTGGCGCCGGGCCGCGGCAGGTCACCCGCTTGAGCTGGGGCGATGTTTTTATGGCCTGGTACAGCACCGGCATCCCGAATATTGAAGATTACACCGAGCTCCCCGGGAGCATGGCCCGACTGATGGCCCTGTCCTCCCGGCTGCGCCCGCTCTTCAGGCTGCCCCTGGCGCGGCGCCTGGCGCGGCTCGCCATACCCTCCGGCTCCACCCCCGATCAGCGCCTCCGCTCTCGCACCCATGTGTGGGGCGAAGTGCAGGATGATCAGGGACGCAGCGCCGCGGCGTGCCTGCACGGCCCCGAAGCCGGCGTCGTCTGGACGGCGCTGTGCGCCCTGGGGGCGGTGCAAAAGACCCTGGCTGGTGCAGCCCGCCCCGGTTTCCAGACGCCGGCCGGCGTCTTCGGCCCCGATTTTGTGCTCGAGTGCGGTCAGGCCACCCGCGAAGATTTGTAAGCAGCTTCAACTCCCCGAGTCCACGTTTCCGCATCTCCGCCTTGCACTCGTCCATGCCTTTGAAAAAGCAGGCGCTTTGCCGGCTCGCAGCAATCGGGTTGCAGCAATCTTCCAGATTGCCGCAATTTCCCCAATCTCCTCCCGCCATCCCACCTGCAGCCCGGGCAAATCCCCCAACTCCCACCACCCAACCCATCACTGTGCGCAGCCCCTGCTTACCTACCCCGCCAGGATGAACAGGACCTCCTCGGTATCGTCATCCGGCATGCCCGAGATACCGGCTCCTTGCTGAAGAACCGCAAACCCGCATTTTTCCAGCACGCGCATCGAGCCGAGGTTGTGCCGGGCGACATAGGCGTACAGCGGGCGCGCCCGTACCAGGCCCATGAAGGCCCTCAGCGCCCGGGTGGCAATCCCCCTGCCCCAGAACGTCCGGCCCAGCCAGTACCCGATCAAATTTTTACCGTCCTGCTCCCAACAGACGATATTCCCTGCCACCTGCCCGTCCCAGGTGATGGTTTGCACCCTGCCGTCAGGACTGCCCAGAATCTTTGCCCAGTGCGCCATGAACGCACCCCGCTCCCTGGACGGGAAGGCAGCCATACGGGTGGCTTCGGGGTCAAGCTGCTGCTCAAAGAACACCGGCAGATCGTCCGGCTGCACGTCCCGCAGTTCGACTTCGCCGGGTTTTGCACCGGGGGATTGTTTTTGCATCTCGTTCTCCTGGATTGCGGGTACTCAACGGCTAGGCTACGGATGGCAGCGTAAAGTCCAGCCGGTCGATGATGGTCTGGATCTCCGGCGGGGCAACGGGGTGTTTGCGGATGGCCGCCCGCACCTGCGCCTCAGACGGCAAGTACCCGGGCGCCGGGTTGAAGACCACCGTCGCCATCAGCGGCTCGGGCGCCGCCTCAACCGGCATCCAGGGGTAGGTGATGAGAATGCCCCAGCGGTTCTGCACAACCACCAGGTGATGGTCAAACTGCACCAGGAGACCGGCCTGTCGGCGGTCGCAGGAAGCTTGCATTTTGAGGGGGTCGCCTGCCTGCCAGTAGCGCGCCATGGGGTAAAAGAGCAGGGCAGCCCGGTTACCGGCCTGCCGCGAACAACTGCTCCAGATGAGCGTTTAAATGACCGATGTAATCGCGCGCCAGGTACTCCAGCGTCGCCGGTTGGCCGGCGGGGACTGTCTTCCAGGCGATCTTATCCAGCGTGTGGGGATGGCGCGGCCGCTTCAGCGCCGCTTCGGGGATGTGCGCCAGCACGTGCGCCAGGTGGCGGTTGTAGGCGCGCCACAGCTCCACCAGCGCCGGCCAGGCTTCATCCTCATAGCGCTGCGCCTGCACCCAGGCCTCCTGGTCGTAGCCCGGGAAGAGCAGGTCATCGATGAACTGCGCCCGCACAAAACGCGGGTGGTTGTTGGCCGCCGAATCGATCAGGTGCCCGAGCACCTGTTTAGCCGACCACGCGCCAGAGCTCCCGGGCGCCTCCCGCTGCGTTTCGGGCAAATCCAGCAGGCGCTGGGAGGCGGCTTCAACAATTTCGATTAATTCCTTGGCGATATCGTTCATAGGGAAATTTACGAGCTCCATAATTTTACCCGATCCGGAGCAGTCTGGCGTTTGCATCCATACCGACGTTATCTCTGAATTGGTGATTGCAAACCATTCTCCCAACCGTTAGAATAGCTCTATCACAGGAGAAAATCATATGCCCCACCCTGCCCACCCCTCCCAACCCCCCGCCCAGACCGAAGGGCGGCTGATCCGCTGGGCGCCTTTTTACGACACCCTGGTGAATGTTTTCACCCTGGGTCAGATCGGCCGCCTGCGGGCGATGACGGTGGATCTGGCGCAGATCAAACCCGGTGACAGCCTGCTGGATGTGGGCTGCGGCCCCGGCAGCGTCACCATTCCGGCTAAAATCCGCCTCGGTCAGAGCGGTCAGGCGGCGGGCATTGATCCCGCGCCGGAGATGATTGCCTTTGCCCGCCGCAAAGCCGCCGGCAAAGGCCTGCAGATCGACTTCCGGGTGGGCGTCATCGAAGCCCTGCCCTTCCCGGACGCCTCTTTCGACGTGGTCACCGCCAGCCTGATGATCCACCACCTGCCGCCGCCGCTGCAGAGGCTCGGCCTGAACGAAGTTCAGCGGGTGCTCAAGCCGGGCGGGAGCCTGCTCATCGCCGATTTTATGCGCCCAAGCGACTCTTTGCTCGGGCATCTCGTCGCAGCCTTCAGCATGCACCACGGCCTCAAGTTCGGCATCGAAGATCTGCCCGCCCTGCTGGAAAACAGCAATTTCAGCCAGGTGACCGTCCTCAGTCAAAGATTTCTGATGATCGGCTTTGTGCGCGCCGTGAAATGAGCCTCACGCCGCCACAGGGTGCAGGATCACCACCGGGATGGTTCGGTTGGTCTTCTTGGCGTAACCGGCGTAGCCCGGGGACAGCTTCACCAGCTTCTCCCACAATTCAGAGCGTTGGTCTGCGCCGGCGATCTCCGCGGTGACATCAATCTGCGCCTCTCCAACCTGGATGGACGCGCGCGGGTTGCTCTTCAGGTTGTGAAACCAGCCCGGATGCGTGTCAAACCCGGCGTTGGAGGCGATGATGACGTAGCCGCCGTTGTGGGTGAAGTGCCCCAGCGGGGTGGTGCGCACCCGACCGGTCTTGCGCCCGGTGGTGGTCAGCAGAAGCACCGGCAAACCCTGCACCTTGCTGCCAAACTTACCGCCCGTCAGGCGGTACAGAATAGTGTGTATTGCGGTGAAGATTTTAAAGAATAGGGTGTTCATTTTGAAAAAGTCATCCTTATAGACCTGTAAGCGTAGCTATTTCATCCATATTATCATAGTTTATTAAGTTGCATGCAACTGCCCCGTATGTATCGAGGTTTAACTGACCTTGTTTCCCAAAACGTTTTGACGTATCATTGGATTCTGAACTTGCATTCTATGTAAAATTCTATTAACTTCTCAAGGTGGACAAACTGCTTCTGTCAGAGGAAGTCTATTCTGGTGAAGGAGTAATTGTTGTGAAATTTCGGCTGGATCGTATACAACCGTCTGAGTTTTTGGTACTTGGAGGCATGGCCCTTGCCGTTGGAATTACCAGCGCCGCAGGCGTGTGGCTGTTTAAGTGGTTAATTGATTTTTTTCAACTGCTCGCTTTTGACAGGTTCGGAGTTGCGCTGAATAATTTGGGCGGCTGGACGGTGATGTTGGTGCCTGTATTGGGCGGTCTGGTGGTTGGGTTGCTTCTGCATTTCTTCATTGGCAAAGAGCGCCACCATGGCGTGGCTGGCATCATGGAATCGGTAGCCTTGTCTGGCGGACGGCTGCGCTATAAGCGCATTCCAGCCAAAACGCTGGCTGCAGCGATTTCAATTGGCAGCGGTGCGTCGGTGGGGCCTGAAGATCCTTCCGTCCAGATCGGGGCTAATCTCGGCTCAATGTTTGCCCAGCGCTTGCATCTCTCCGATGAGCGCATGCGCGCTCTGGTAGCAGCGGGTGCAGCCAGCGGTATCGCGGCCGCATTCAATGCGCCCATCGCGGGCGTTTTCTTTGCTTTGGAAATAATTCTGGGCGAGATCAGTGGAAGTGCTCTGGGCATCGTGGTGCTATCTTCGGTAATCTCGGCCGTGTTTACGCAGGCCATAACAGGACCAGAACCGGCTTTCCATGTGCCTGCATATGCTTTTAATTCCGCCTGGGAATTGCCGTTCTACCTGGGATTGGGGCTGTTAGCCGGCCCGATTGCAGCGCTGTATATTCGCCTCATGTTTGTTGCACAAGATTTTTTCCAACTCTTAATCAAAGCACCGCGCTGGCTAAAGCCGGCAATTGCGGGTCTGTTCGTCGGACTGGTGGGCATAGTTCTACCCCAGATATTTGGTGTTGGTTATGCAACGATTGGTAAAATTTTGAATGGTGAAAATCTGGGGATTGTCCTTTTACTCGGCTTGATGATTGCCAAATTGGTTTTAACGCCAATCAGCATCGCCGGTGGTTTTCCTGGCGGGGTGTTTGCGCCGTCGCTGTTCATTGGAGCTGCTCTTGGTGGCGCCTTCGGGCAGGCGGCGAGCCAGATTTTTCCCCAGTTGAATATCGTTCCGGGGGCGTTTGCAATGGTGGGTATGGCCGCCCTGCTGGCTGGGGCCGTCCATGCCCCGCTCACTTCAGTTCTGCTGCTTTTTGAGATGACCCATGATTACCGCATCATTCTGCCTTTGATGTTTGCCGTCGTGGTCAGCATGCTGCTCTCACAACGCTTGCAGCGTGACTCGGTCTATACTCTGGGTCTGGCGCGCAAAGGCGTTCGATTGGAACGTGGGCGTGACGTGGATGTTTTGGAAATGGTCACCGTCAGCGAGGTGATGCAGGCTGCACCATTTACCTTGCTTTCAACCGATACATTAGCAAAAGCTTCAGAGACTCTGATCCAGACTCACCATCACGGCGTTCCGGTGGTGGGCGAAGATGGTGATTTAGTTGGCATCTTCACGCTGCAAGACCTGGATCGAAACCAACCTGAAACCTGGTCAACCAGCACAGTGGGAGAAACCTGCACGCATGACCCATTGGTCGCCTACCCTGACGAGAGCATCGGCGCCGCTTTGCGACGCATGGGCGCCCGCGATATCGGTCGCCTGCCGGTGGTGGCGCGCCATAACCCCCGCCAGCTCGTGGGCCTGTTACGCCGCACCGACCTGGTGCGCGCTTACGATGCAGCCCTGACCCGGCGGGCAACCCTGCGCCACAGCGTTCACCAAACCCGCCTTGACGCAGTCACCCCTGAGAAAGTCAAGATTGTGGAATTGCAAATCAAGCCAGGTTCTTTGTGTGCTGGAAAACAAATGAAGGATGTCCCCTGGCCGCGTGACTGTATTGTTGCCAGCCTGCAGCGTGGGCGAGGGGTGGTAATCCCACATGGGGATACAATCTTGCAGGCTGGCGATGTGTTAGTGATTGTTTCCCAGGATATCACGATTTCTGCGATACAGGCTTTGGGCGAGCCTCAGCCTCCACATCCTACCGCAGAGGAAAACCTCGAATGAAAACGGTCCGATCACTGTTTCGCTTGCTTCCGATGGAACGCCGGAACGACGTATTAGCAGAATTGGAGCTGGCCTCCTCGCCTGGATTCGACTATTTCCTCCTGGTCGTACTTTCGTGCAGCATCGCCACTTTTGGCCTATTGACGGACTCGGCGGCAGTCATCATCGGCGCCATGCTTGTGGCTCCACTCATGTCACCGATCCTGGGCCTGTCCCTGGCTTCAGTAGCCGGTGAGCAACACATGTTCCGTCATGCTGTGCTCGCTTTGATTGAAGGGGTTTTGCTGGCGATTATCCTATCCATGCTTTTCGGTTGGGTTGCCCAGGCGCTGCCATTTGATATATTGGTAGAATTACCCGGCGAGATCCTGGCTCGCACACGGCCTTCGCCTTTCGACCTGGGAATTGCGTTGGCTGGCGGCGCTGCTGCAGCCTACGCACTTGCCCAACCCCGGCTTTCGGCAGCCCTGCCGGGAGTTGCCATCGCCACCGCCCTGATGCCGCCGGTGTGTACAATTGGGATCGGCATCTCGCTTGGCAATTTAAATGTTGCCCTGGGTGCAGGCTTATTGTTTTTCACCAACCTGGCAGCCATCTCCTTCGCAGGCATCCTTGTATTTGCCGCCCTGGGATCCCGCCCAATTCGCATGCAAAGCACCTGGCATTCTATCCCTCGCAGCTTGTTTGTTTCTGCCGGCATGGTCTTACTGACAGCCATCCCCCTGGTGATCTTCACCCTGCGGATTGTTGAACAGGCGCATGCGTTGCAAGAGGTGCGTGCGGCTGTCGTGGCAGAACTCTCGTCGCTCCCCGACGCTCAATTGGTGGATGTCCGCATCGACGCCAGTAATTCTACATTAGACCTGCGTATCACCACACGTACCTCGCTCCAGCCTAATCACCAGCAAGTGGTAGATTTGCAAAAAGCAATTGCGGCTCGCTTGCAGCGCACCATCGCAATCCAGCTCATTATCATACCCACCACTAAGCTGGACCCGCTTGTGCCGCCTACCCTGACCCCAACCTTCACCCTGACCTCAACATCTACCCCTGGCCCAAGCCTGACGCCCACAATGACACCCACACCGATGCCCACAGCCACCTCAACCCCGATTGCAACAAATACTTTGCCCCCGTCATTTACGCCCTCACATACGGCCACACCGGCCCCAACACTAACCCCAACCCCACTTCTGGCCTACGTCGCCTTTACGGGCAGTTCAGGAACCTACCTACGCAGAGTCGCCAGCAGGCCAGATTATCATCTGGCTTCCCGAAGGCTCGCCCGTTATGATTCTCTATCGACGTGAGACGGTTAACGATCGCGATTGGATCGAGGTACGCAACATCATGAACCAAGCAGGTTGGGCGCCAGCAGATTATCTCATCATCCGGCCATAAAGTTAGTCTGGCTAAATATCATCACAGCCGCACCGGGTACTCTCCGTCTGATTCGGGGAAAACTTATTGACAACCAAAACGTTTTTGGATATGATACAGACATTCCAAAACGTTTTGGTAAAACAGAACAGAGAGACTGATGAGCATCACCATTCGGGAAGTTGCTAAAAAACTGAAACTTTCGATTACCACCGTCTCGCGCGCTCTGGATGGCTATGATGATGTGGCCGAAGGGACGCGCCGGCTGATCGTCAAAACCGCGCAAGAGATGGGCTACGTCCCCAACCAGGCGGCACGCCAGCTGCGGCGTAAGCGCTCAGACACCATCGGGTACATCCTCCCGGCCGAGACGCCGCGCTTTTCCGACCCGTTTTTCGCCGAGTTTATTGCAGGCCTGGGGGATGAAGCCTCAGCGCACGGCCTCGACCTGCTTGTTTCCGCTGCCGCCCCGGGCAGCCGGGCCGAACAACAGGCCTACGAACGCTGGGTGCATGGACACAAGGTGGACGGCATGGTGCTCAACCGCATGAACCTGAGAGACTGGCGGGTGCAGTTCCTGGCGGGCGCTCAATTTCCTTTCGTTACCCTGGAGCGTTCACTCGATCCGCTGGACTATCCATGCGTGGAAGTCAACGGGCGGCGCTGGTTTAAGGTGTTGGTCGACCACCTGGTTTCGCTGGGGCACCGGCGCATCGCTTTCATCGGCGCATCCCCCGACCTGAAGATCCAGGCTGACCGCCTGGAGGGCTACCGGGACGGCCTGCAAAGCCATGGCCTGGCCTTCGATGCCAGCCTGGTCGTCGAAGGCGACCTGACCAGCGCTGGCGGTTACCGCCTCGGGGAACACCTGCTCTCCCTGCCCCACCCGCCCACCGCCATCGCCTGTGTGGATGACATGACCGCCATCGGCGTGCTGCACGCCGCCCGTGAGCGCGGCCAGGCGGTCGGGCGTGAGCTGGCCGTCGCCGGGTTCGACGGCATTGAGGGTTTCGAGCATACCCAGCCGCCGTTAACGACGATCAATCAGCCGGTTTACCAGATTGCACGCCGGCTCGCCCGGATGCTGGCGGCGCGCGATCGCCGGGGAACCATTGGAAGAAACCTGCGTTCAAATCGAACCGCTTTTAGAGATACGCCAATCTACCATTGGAAAGTGACCAGGGTGGATTGAGGCTGTCCTCATCCCACCAACAGCACAAGTTCCGGGAGGTTTACCATCCATGAAAACAGTGATTGCTGCCGCTTTAGGCGAATGTGTCCACGTTGCAGGGGTGAGCAATTTTCTGCGCCTGGCCGAAGCCGCCGGCTGGCGGACGGTGTTCCTCGGCCCGGCGGTATCCATCGAGCAGGTGCTCGAAGCTGCCAACCGCGAAAAAGCCGACCTGGTGGGCGTCTCCTACCGCCTGACCCCTGAGACCGGCGAGCGGCTGCTGGGGCAGTTTGCCGAAGCCGCCAGCGATCTGCACGAAGCCGGGGTGCGCTTTGCCTTCGGCGGCACCCCGCCGGTGGCCGAGCGCGCCCGGGCGCTGGGTTTCTTCGAGCGCGTTTTCGATGGCAGCGAGCCGCTGGAAGCCGTCCTGGCTTACCTCAAAGGGCAAAGCGCCGCAGCTCCCACCGAGATCGACTTCCCCCAAACTACCATCGAACGCATCCACTGGAAATCGCCCTTACCCGCTGCTCCGCCATCATTTCGGGCTGCCAACCCTGGAAGCCACGCGGCGGGGCATCGAGCAGATTGCCGAAGCGCAGGTCCTGGATGTGATCTCGCTGGGCATCGACCAGGACGCCCAGGCGAATTTCTACCACCCCGAGCGGCAGGATCCGCGCCGCACGGGAGCCGGGGGCGTGCCGGTGCGCTCCGCTGAGGATTATCGCCGTCTGTATGCCGCCAGCCGCAGCGGCAACTATCCCGCTGCTGCGCACTTATTCCGGCACCGATGATTTCATCCGCCTGGCGGAAATGTACGTCGAGACGATCCACATCGCCTGGTGCGCCATCCCGCTCTTCTGGTTCAACCAGATGGATGGGCGCGGCCCGTGGGACCTGGAAGGCTCGATCCGTGAGCACCAGCAGGTGATGGCCTGGTATGGTAAGCATGGCATCCCGGTGGAGTTGAACGAGCCGCACCATTGGGGCATGCGCGATGCCCCCGATGTGGTCTTTGTGGTGGCGGCTTATCTCTCGGCTTATAACGCCCGCGCCTTTGGCGTGAAGGATTATATCGCCCAGCTGATGTTCAACAGCCCGCCGGGGCTATCGGATGCCATGGACCTGGCCAAGATGCTGGCGGTGCTGGATTTGATCGAACCCCTGGCCGGGCCTGATTTCCGCATCTGGCGGCAGACCCGCACCGGGTTATTGAGCTATCCGCTCGACCCCGAAGCTGCCCGCGCCCACCTGGCGGCCAGCGTGTACGTGCAGATGGCGCTCAAGCCGCATATCGTCCATGTGGTCGGGCATACCGAAGCCCACCACGCTGCCACCGCGGAGGATGTGATCGCATCCTGCAAGCTGGCCCGGCGCGCCATCGAAAATGCCCTGGCCGGGCAGCCCGATATGACCGCCGATCCGCAGGTGCAGGCGCGCCGGGCGCAGCTGGTGTGCCGAAGCCCAGGTCACGCTGCAGGCCATCGCAGCTCGGGCAGACCCGGCGGCGGCCGATCCGTTGACCGACCCTGCTGCTCTGGCTCAGGCCGTTACCCAGGGCATCCTGGATGCCCCGCAACTGCGCAATAACCCATTCGGCCGCGGGCGGGTGAATACCCGCATCATCGACGGGCAGTGCCTGGCGGTCGATTCAACCGGACGTTCGCTCTCAGAAACCGAGCGCCTGGCACATCTGGTGATGGAGGATATGGCATGAACACACCCGAAAACTATACTGTAATTGGCGCCGGGCACGGCGGCAAGGCCATGGCCGCCCACCTGGCTTTGATGGGATTTCGCAGTCACGCTGTACAACCGCACCTTTGATCAATTGCGGCGCTCAAAGCCCGCGGCGGGATCGATCTGGAAAGCGCCGAGGGCGGGCCGCACGGCTTTGCAAAGCTGGCCTTGGTCACCTCCGATATGGCCGAAGCCCTGCAGGATGCCCAGATGATCATGGTGGTTGTCCCTTCCTCAGCCCATGCCGATATCGCCAGGAGCGTTGCGCCGCATTTGAAGAGATGGGCAGATCGTCATCCTGCACCCCGGGCGCACCTGCGGCGCGATTGAGTTTGCCAAAGTGCTGTGCGACCAGGGTTGTACAGCAGATGTGACCGTGGCGGAAGCGGAGACTTTTATCTACGCTTCACGCTCCGACGGCCCGGCCCAGGCGCGCATCTTCCGCATCAAAGAGGCCGTCCCGCTGGCGGCGCTGCCGGCTGTTCGAACCAGGGCTGTGCTGGATGCCATTCATCCGGCCTATCCGCAGTTCATCGATGGCGGCAATGTGCTCAACACCGGGCTGAACAATATGGGCGCAATTTTCCACCCCGCCCTCACCCTGCTCAACGCCGGGTGGATCGAAGCCACGCATGGCGATTACCAGTTCTACATCGACGGCGTGACACCCTCGGTAGCGCGTGTTCTGGAAGTGCTGGATCGCGAGCGGGTGACCGTGGCCTCCTCGCTGGGCCTGCGCGCCCGCACCGGGTTGGAATGGCTGCAAATGGCATATAACACCATGGGCGCGGATCTGCATGAAGCCATCCATAACCAGCCCGGTTACTACGGCATCAAAGCTCCCAGCACGCTCAACCACCGCTACATTTTCGAAGATGTGCCCATGAGCCTGGTGCCCATCGCTTCCCTGGGGCAGCACTACGGCGTATCGGTGCGCGGCATGGACAGCATCATCCGTCTGGCGTGCATCGTCCACCGCACCGATTACTGCCGGCGCGGGCGCACCGTGGAAAAGCTGGGCATCGACGGCTTGAGCGTCAGCGAGCTGACCCGCTATGTCAACGAAGGCGTGCGGGATACATAAGCTCATGCCTATCGACCCCACTCTCTACACCTGGGTTATTCTTCCGCTGCTCGTCTTTGGGGCGCGCGTGCTGGATGTCACGCTGGGCACCATGCGCATCATCTACATCTCGCGCGGCAAGAAGAACCTCGCCCCCATTCTGGGTTTTATTGAGGTCTTTATCTGGATTGCCATGGTGGCTCAGATTGTGCGCAGCGCCAACAACATCGTGGCTTATCTCGCCTACGCGGCCGGGTTTGCCATGGGCAACTATGTGGGCATGTTCATCGAAGACCGCCTGGCAATTGGCACGCAGGTCATCCGCATCATCGTCCCAAACGGGGGTGAGGCATTAACCGGCCATCTTCACGAGGCAGGCTTTGGCGTGACTCAGGTGGATGGCGAGGGCGCCACCGGGCCGGTGAAACTGATCTACACGGTGGTCAAGCGCAAAGATTTACCCATCGTATTGAATGTAATCCACCACACACATCCACACGCCTTTCTTTCAATCGAAGATGTTCGTTCTACCCAGGAAGGCATTTTTCCGGTCCACACGGCCACCCCCAATGGCGCATTATGGGGCCGCAAGTCGAAATAACCGGAGGATCATATGGAAATTCGTGATTGCATGAAACGCAATGTCATCTCGATTCCTGCCACTGCCACCATCCGCCAGGCTGCCGCGCTGGTGGTGGAGCGCCATATCGGTCTGCTGCCGGTGGTCGATCAACAGGGCAAACCCATCGGCGTGGTCAGGTTGGGAGATTTGCTCTCCCTGGAGCTGCCCGATTTTTTCAACCTGCTGCCCGATCTGGATTTCGTGCATGATTTCGGCGCAGTTGAAACCACGCGCCCTGCTCCCGAAGAACTCGACCGTTTGATCACGACCATCGCGCAGCCCGGTTTCTTTGTGGAAGAGACCTGCGGTTTGCTGCGCGCCTACGCTCTGATGATGAAGCACAACCTGCATGACCTGCCGGTCGTCGCCAAGGACGGCGTATTGGTGGGTGTCGCCTCGCGCGTCGATATCGGCGCGGCGATCCTCTCTTCCTGGAAAACGGTTAAACCATCCAGCCCATGATGGCGCAAATCCTCGCCTCCCTGATTTTCCTCGCCAGCCTGTGGCTGATCTTTTCCGAAAAGCTCAACCGCACGATCACAGGTTTTCTGGGTGCGGCTTTGATGGTTGGCCTGGGCAAGCTGCTGGGGTTTTACAATGAAACCCAGGCGATCGCCGCCATGGATTTCAACACCCTGGGGCTGCTGCTGGGAATGATGATCCTGGTGGCGCTGCTGGAGCCGACCGGTTTCTTCCAGTTCCTGGCGGTGTGGGCCGGGCGCGTCTCACGCGGGCGCCCGGTGCGGCTGCTGGTCTTGCTCGGCACGGTGACCACAGTCGTATCCATGTTCCTCGATAACGTGACCACCGTGGTGCTGATTGCCCCGGTGACGATCTTGATCTGTGAAATCCTGGGCATCAATCCCGCCCCTTACCTGATGGCTGAAGCGCTGCTCTCGGATACCGGCGGCGTCTCCACCCTGGTGGGCGACCCTCCCAATGTGCTGATTGCGTCTGCTGCAGGCTTCTCCTTCAACGATTTTCTCACGCACGCATTACCGGTTGTGGTCGTGGCCTGGTTCGCTGCCTTGCTGCTCTTGCGTTACCTGTTTCGCCGCGAGCTGGCGGTTCAGCCCGCCCAATGCCGAGGTGGTGCTGAAGCTCAACCCGGGCGAGTCGCTGGAAGACCCCAGGACCGCCCGGAAGGTGCTGATTGTGCTTGCTGGCGCCATCCTGCTGTTTTTTCTGGAGGAACCCCTCGGTCTCAGCCCGGCCTTTGTGGCATTGAGCGCTGCGGCCGCGGCGCTGGTCTGGGTGCGCCCCGACATCAACGATGTACTGCGCCGCATCGAGTGGAGTGTGCTGGTTTTCTTTGCCGCCCTTTTTGTGATGGTCGGCGGGTTGGAGGCATCCGGCGTACTTGGCGGGATCGTCGACCTGCTGGAACGCCTGTACATGATTCCACCCGTCGTCTTTGGTCTGGTGCTGCTGTGGTTTTCGGCCGGTCTTTCAGCGTTTGTGGATAATGTGCCCATCACCATCGCCATGATCCCGGTGCTGCAGGGATTGGAAGCTCAAGGTGTCAATGTCCTACCTCTGTGGTGGGCGCTGGCATTTGGCGCCGGGTTCGGCGGGAATGGCACGATTATCGGTTCCACCGCCAATATTGTGGTCGCCAGCATCTCCGAACGCACACGTACGCCCATTACATCCAAACTCTGGAACAAACGCGGCCTGCCGGTGATGCTTGCCACCTGTACGGTTGCCAGTGTGCTGTACCTCATGCTGTACCCGATATTCACACGCTGAGGTTGCGGTTATTGGTGAATTATTTTTACAAGGAGGAAAAACCATGTACATGATTATGCTTGTCTTGGACAACCCTGACCAGTTGAATGACCTGCTGGAAGCCTGGGAAAGGGCTGGCATTGGCGGCGCTACTATTGTGGAGAGCACCGGTATTCAACGCCTGCGGCGTAAAAACGTGCCCATGCGCTATTTATTTCCAATCACCCGGGGTGGTGGAAGAAGGGCATATCACCCTGTTTGTGATTGTAGACGGCGAGCAAATGGTGCAAGACTGCCTGCACGCCACCGAGCAGATTGTTACCGACCTGGATGGGCCAAATACGGGCGTGTTTGCCGCCTGGCCGCTGGCGGTTGTGCGCGGGGTTCCGCCGCGCAAACTGGAAGGTTAGCATGGTCTGGGTAATATTTCTCACCAGCGCAGCGTTGATCGTCTTCGCTGCCACCCAACTGGCAAAATACGGCGATGTGATCGCCGTCCGCACCCGCCTGGGCGGCATGTTCATCGGCGTGCTGCTTCTGGCAGGCGCCACCTCGCTGCCTGAGGTGCTCACCACGATCAACTCACTCTCTCAAGGTGTGCCCAACCTGGCGGCGGGCAATTTGCTGGGCAGCAACCTGTTCAATATGCTGCTGCTGGCGGTCCTCGACCTGCTGCACCGCAAAGACCGCATCCTGCGCAAAGCGGCCCTCAAGCACGCCCTGACCGGCAGCCTGACGGTCTTTCTCATCGGCCTGGTGGTGTTCTTCATCCTGGCTGATATTAAGGTACAGATTGGCTGGATTGGCCTGGATAGCATTGTGATCGTGCTGGCCTATGTTGTCGCGGTGCGGCTGATCCAGGCCAACCAGTCACACCCTGCAGGTCACTCGCCGGAATCCGTTGAAATCCCGGAAGGGACGCCGCCGCTGTGGAAAGGATTGACCGGCTTTGGGCTGGCTGCCCTGGGACTGGTGATCATCACCCCCTGGATGGTGCGCTCCAGCGCC
Source organism: uncultured Chloroflexia bacterium (assembly GCA_963705155.1). Classification (GTDB taxonomy): domain Bacteria; phylum Chloroflexota; class Anaerolineae; order Anaerolineales; family UBA4823; genus CAVPJC01. The sequence continues at coordinate 178,663 of CAVPJC010000012.1, forward strand.
GAGATTGCCGTAATCACCGGGCTTGGCGCCACCTTTGTAGGCACCACCCTGGTCGCAATCGTCACATCCCTGCCCGAGCTGGTGACAACGATTGCCGCAATCAAGCTCGGCGCCGATGACATGGCGATTGGCAACCTGTTTGGCAGCAACCTGTTCAACATGTTCGCGCTTGGCCTGACGGATGTGTTCTACCTGCAGGGGCGCTACCTGGGCGTGATCGACCCGGCGTTTTTGTTGGTGGGCATGCTCGGCCTGCTGATGACCGGACTGGGGTTGATCGGCAACCTGGCGCGCCTGGAGCGGCGGGTGCTGTTCATCGAGCTGGATGCCCTGGCATTGATGATGCTGTATTTTGGCGGGCTGTGGCTGCTTTACACCCGCGGCGTCACTCCCTGAGATGCTCTTGTGCTGCAACACGCACCGCCGGCGCTTATGGGTCGATGATGATCTCACAGTTCACAAACGTGTCCATCCCGTCCCCGCCGTAGCAGGTATCTGTTTCGTTCCCGCCGTCGAGATAATCATCCCCCGGGCCGCCGATGAGCACATCGTTTCCGTCTGGATTGATGTTATCCGTAAAGGAAATTTTAATATCGTCAAAATAAATATGATCATCTGAACCCAGGGCTGGCGAGCTCAAAAAGCGCAGCGTGGTGCTGCAGGAAGCATAAGCCGTGATATCGTAGGATGCCGGCTGCATATCTGTATCGTTGGCGGGTCCAGCGATGCGGTCTATTTCCATCCACGAACCACCGCCGTCGTTGGAAATCTCGATAACGGCGTAATCACCGGCGTCATCCAGATCCTGACGCAAATAGCTGAATTGCAACAGCGCCGACAGGGCGGTGCAGAGCTCAGCCGGACGAGAAGCGCCTTTAGCGGCATTTTTAATGTGCAGCGATTGCACACTGCCGCCGCGGGTAAAGACGATGGTGAGATATGGACGCCGGGCAGGATTGGGATCCTCTTTGCTTGCATAGCGGGTTTCAGCCACGCCGGTGGTGTCGATCAGCACAATGCCGTGATTGGCAACCGCGCCGCTCACCCATTGCTGCGCCAGGGCGGTGATATCGGCAGATACCATCTGGTTATTTGCACCTGGGATGAAGGAAGCCGCAGGGGTGGGATCAAACGCCGCGCCGATATTGCTCCAGGTTGCGCCGTTTTCGCTCCAGCTCCCGGTGACGGGGTGCAGGTTAACGGGGGCATTGTTGGATGAATTCACCCAGAAATGGACTGCGGCGGAAACAACATTGGCTGTAACCGGAATTGAGGTAAGATCAAAGCGGTACAGGGCTCTCTTATTGTTCCCACTGCTCGCCCTGACCTTGAGCTCATCCGCCGTTCCGTAATTGTTGGCCGGATTTCTCTCTTCGATCCATGTGTCCTGATCGGAGCCGATCGTATTAATCCCGCCGCCGTAGCTGATATCGATGACCATGTAGGCATGCCGGGAAGGATAATTATCTTCCCTGCTTGCCAACCGGGTTTCAGCCGCGCCGGGCGAACCGATCAGCATGATGCCGTGATTGGCAGCCGCGCCGCTCACCCACTGCTGCGCCAGCGCGGTGATATCGGTTGATGCCAGTTGATTATTGGCGGTCGCCGTGATGGAACCGGCAGGGGTTGGATTGAAAGCCGCGGCAATATTGCTCCAGGTTGCGCCGTTTTCACTCCAGCCCCCGGTGACAGGGTGCAGGAACACCGGAGCACCGCTCGAATTATTCACCCAGAAATAAATCGTAGCGGCAACGACATTGGCATTGGCAGGGATGGCAGCCAGATCAAAGTGGTACAGGGCTCTTCTATTGTTTCCGCTGGCCGACCTGACCTTCAGGTCAACCGCCGTACCGTAATTGCTGCCGGGGTTTCTCTCATCGATCCAGGTGTCCTGATCGGCGTACACGCTGTAACTGCCGCGCGCCACCGGCACCTCAACATTCACATCCCCATAAACAGGCCCGTCGCTTTCCCCAATCTCGAGCCAATCGCTGGCCCAATTCTGCGTGCCATCCTGGTTGTTATAAGCAATCAGGCCGAACTGATCCCATACGGTATTGGATCCCCCTGCCGGACTGCTGAACAATTGATCAGACTGCTCGCCCCCCAGGATGCAGTCGTCCCCGCTCAGGCCGTCCACGATATCGATCCCGACGCTGCCCAGGATCAGGTCATTTTCGGTTGTGCCGTAGAAGGCGCCGCCGGCGTTGATAGCCTGGGTCAGGTTGATGCCGCTGCATTCTGGTGGTTTGATATCATTGGCTGTGACCGGCTGCTGCACCAGCGCATCAAGCAGGCCGGATACCGGCAGCCAGTTTGAGTTTGCCAGCCCAATGCCAATTTGGGCGAGAAATATCCCCGACAGCACGCACACGAAAATCTTTCGAGACAATCGGATCAGCCGGCCTGGTTTCGCAAAACTTCGACCGCCGCTCGCATCTCGAAAACGTTCACCGCTCATCTTCTTGCTTTGAATCCGGCCAGAAAAGAAACAAACCGATGATGCCTGCCAGCATGGCGGCTCCAACAGGCGAGCGAAAACCCCGGAATATTTTCCCCGCATACGGCACTTTGAGCCACAGCTTGCCGCTGATTTCGGAGGCGGTGGGCAGATAGGAATCTTCCCACTCGTTGTTGTCGCCCTTGATCAAGTACCGCTCGCCATCGTAAGCGATGATCCGGTGGATCACCGGACCCAGGTCTGGATGCTGGTAGATCACCACGTCGCCGGTGACATATTCATCGCTCGGCTGCATGATTGCCAGATCTCCATTGTGCATGGTGGGAAACATGCTGTTCCCGGTAACAATCAAGTAGAACAGCCTGCCACCCAACTGAATTGGGGCTATCAAGAGCCACGCGGCAGCCAGGACGAGCAACCACAGAAACATTTTGAGGATTGGTTTCATTGACCTGTGGTTTTGCATCATGTGTGAATACCCTGTTCAAGGAAAACCGGGGTGCAATGACAGGCGCCGCACGTCATTACACCCCTATTTTGCAGTCTGGTTTGAATTTCCGGATTGTCCGACTGTAAAACAATCACTCCAGGCGCTATTTTTCGCTCTCTAACAGGACCAATGGTATAAAGATGGTCACATCGCGATGTAAGCTCACATATGGCAGGAGAACCGTGGTTGATCCTCCGGTGCTATTGGACAGCCACAACGCGAAACTGGTCCGCGCTGAGCACCGTCACCCCGGTCACCGCGCAGGTGATCGCCGGCGCGCCGGCCTCGTTGCAGTCAAACCAGGCCCCGCCATTAACCAATTGAACCTTGACTTCGCGTACCGCGCCCGCCCCGGCTGTGGGCATGATCGTAAAACTCACCCCGCTGATCAGGCCGGGATCCGTGGCATCCAGTGCATAGGTTACAGCGGATACATCGTAACCGCTGATCGTGTTTGCGCCATCACCCGCCCCGGTCGCGGGAACGATGTTGGCTGCAGCATAAGCATAGGCTACCACCATGAGCAGCAAAACGAGAACAATGGCTACGATATTGCGGGGTCGAAAGAACTTTTGAATAAACATTTTTACTCTCCTTTGAAGGCTGAATTTTTCCCCAATCCCTGGGGGTTTTCACAAAATTCGCTGGCAATTTACTGATAACAGTATAAATAAGATCGCCTCGTTTATGCCTCACAATTATGTTTGGAAATAACAACAATTATACAAATAAAATTACAAAATTGTTAGAAGCCGAAATTCATAGCCCATCATCCAACGGGGATGAAAACTGGCACTTAAGGATATAAATCTATGTTAAAATCCTCTCCCGTTGCACTGCCTCAGAGGGAAATTTATTCACCAGGAAATACCACTGTCCACTCTTACTCATAACCCCACTTTAAGCGAAGCCATCGCCGCCCGCCGGACGTTTGCAATCATCTCCCACCCGGATGCGGGCAAAACCACCCTGACGGAAAAACTGCTGCTGTATGGAAATGCCATCGAGCTGGCGGGAAATGTGCGCGCCCGCCGCAGCCAGCGCGCCACCACCTCCGATTGGATGGAGATGGAGCGCGCCCGCGGTATTTCGATTTCATCGACGGTCCTGCAGTTCCCTTATCAAAACTATGTCTTGAACCTGCTGGATACGCCCGGTCACCAGGATTTCTCCGAAGACACCTACCGCACGCTTTCCGCGGTGGACAGCGCCGTGATGGTGATCGACGCCGCCAAAGGCATCGAGCCGCAAACCCTTAAATTGTTCGAGGTCTGTCGTAAACGCGGTATTCCGATTTTTACATTCATCAACAAATTGGACCGGCCTGCGCGTGACCCGTTGGAGCTGCTGGACGAGATCCAAAAAGTGTTGGGCATGGAACCGGTGCCGATGAACTGGCCTGTAGGCGATGGCCCCAACTTCCGGGGGGTGTACGACCGGGCCTCCCGGGGCGTTTATCTGTACGAGCGCACCGAACGCAATGAGCGCATGGCCCCCGAAGAGTTCGTCCCGCTGGATGTGATCGTAGCAAACGGGGTAATTCCCCCAGCCGCGCTTTGAAAAATTGATCGATGACATCACCCTGCTGGACGAAGCGGGGATCGCCTTTGACCATGAAAGCGTATTGAACGAAGGACAAACGCCCGTATTTTTTGGCAGCGCGCTGACCAATTTTGGCGTGCGTTTGTTCCTCGACACCTTTGTGAAGTACGCCCCACCGCCTCAAGCCTACCCGAGCGATGCGGGTGATATTCCCCCGGATGCATCCGAGTTCTCTGGATTTATCTTCAAGATCCAGGCCAATATGAACCCCAAACACCGCGATAGTGTTGCGTTTGTGCGCATCTGCTCCGGACGCTTTGAGAGGGGGATGAATCTCCTGCACGCCCAGACCGGAAAGAATATCCTCCTATTGCGACCCTACAAACTTTTCGCCAACGAGCGTGAAATTATCGATGAGGCCTTCGCCGGGGATGTGCTCGGGATCCCGAACCACGGCAAGCTCGCCATCGGCGATACGCTGTGCGCCGGAGAGACGGTTCCATTTTGCGCCCATCCCGCGCTTCCAGCCTGAACATTTCGCCCTGCTGCGCAACACCGATATCGGCAAACAAAAACAATTTATCAAAGGTCTGGGGCAGTTTGAAAGCGAAGGCGCGGTTCAGGTGCTTTACAACCGCAATGCGTTCAAGCGCGAGCCGATTCTGGCCGTCGTTGGACAACTGCAATTCGATGTTGTGCAGGCCAGGCTGCAGGCGGAGTACGATGTCCCGACCCACCTGGAAAGACTGCCCCACATTCTGGCCCGCTGGGTTCAAGGGCCGGAGCAGGCGGTGGAAAATCTCCCGGCGCGCAGTGAAGTCATTGTGGCTGTTGATGCCCGCAACGCCTGGGTGGCCTTATTCAGCTCGCCGTTTTTTCTGAGTATTACACCGAACAACATCCTCAGCTTGCGATTTGTCGAAATAACACAAATCTAAGCGGCTCCCAGCCCGCGGCTGGGGCTGTCCCAAAAAGCAGGGCGAAGCGTGGTAATACCGCCATATATTGTGCAACGGACATCGCTTCGCCCCTACGGGTGGCGGTGATGAATTGCAACAACTCCCTTTTTGGCGGCTCCATCTCATTTCCTGCCGGGGCATTGCATGCGAAAGGGTTATAATGTATGCACTTATTTGAACCACTCGTTGGAGACCCCCATGAAGATTTCAGATGCACTTATTTCCCCCATCACCCCGCCCGGGGAACCTTTTGACCTGCCCGAAGCAACCCTGGTCGACCTGCCGGAGAAGCTGCAGCAGGCCGTGACCCGTGCCGGCTGGGAAGCATCTGATGCCCGTACAGGCCAAAGCCATCCCCTACCTGTTTTCCGGGCGGGATATGATGATCCAGTCCCGCACCGGCTCCGGCAAGACCGGCGCCTACCTGCTGCCGCTGGTGGAGATGCTCAACCCGCGCCAGGCCAGCTACCCAGGCGCTGATTTTGACCCCCACGCGCGAGCTGGCCTCCCAGGTGGCAGCCGAAGCGGCTCTGCTGTGCGGGGAGCCGGGCTGCGCTCGGTGGCTGTGTACGGCGGCGTGGGCTACGGCGAGCAGCTGGCTGCTTTCAAAGCCGGGGCGCACATCGTCATCGGCACACCCGGGCGCATCCTCGATCACCTGCTCAAGCGCTCGCTGACGCTGGAGCACCTGAAATTCCTGATCTTCGACGAAGCCGACCGGATGCTCTCGATGGGCTTTTACCCGGATATGCGCCGGGTGCAGTCGTACCTGCCCGAAGGGCACATCAGCAGCTACATGTTTTCGGCTACCTTTCCACCCCAGGTGGTGCGCCTGGCCGACCAGTTTCTGCGCCAGCCGGGGTTTTTGAACCTGAGCAGCGACCACATGCACGTCACCGAGGTGGAGCACGTCTTCTACCACGTGCCCGGCATGGATAAAGAGCGCAGCCTGGTGCGCATCATCGAGGTCGAAAACCCGCCCTCGGCGCTGATCTTCTGCAATACGCGGGTGCGCGTGGATTACGTCACCACCATCCTGCAGCGCTACGGGTACGACGCCGACGGGCTCAGCTCAGACCTGGCGCAGGCGGCGCGCGAGAAGGTGCTGGAGCGCGTGCGCCGCGGCGAGCTGCGCTTTCTGGTCGCCACCGATGTGGCGGCGCGCGGCATCGACCTGCCCGAGCTTTCGCACGTCATCCAGTACGAGCCGCCCGAAGACCCGGAGAGCTACATCCACCGCGCCGGGCGCACCGGGCGGGCCGGCGGCAGCGGCACCGCCATCTCGCCTGGTGAATGTCACCGAGCGCTCCGAGCTGCGCCTCATCGGCAAGCGTTTCAGCATCGATCTGCAGGAGCGCCCGCTGCCCACCGATGAGGATGTGGAGCGGGTGGTCTCTGAGCGGGTCATAGCCCTGCTGGAGGCGCGCCTGCGCGGCCGCGATAAGCTGCAGGCCGAGCGCATGCTGCGCTTCACCCCCCTGGCGCGTGAACTCGCCGCCAGCGAAGACGAATCTGGTTTGCTTGCCATGCTGCTGGACGACTTCTACACAGGAGACATTCCACGAATTCGTGGCGCCCATCCAGCCCGTGCGGCCAGAGCGGCGTCCTCCGGCTCCGCCACGCAGCGGCGAGATGCGCGGACCGCGCCGCCCGCGGCGCGGCAATCGCTCGTAAAAAGACCTTTACCACTGAGACCAGAACCTGAATACTTCCAAATCCGCCTCCCCTGAAACGATCTCCATCTCCACCGCCCGGAACCTGATGCTTGCCGCGCAGGGGTTGGCGCAACTCCCCCAACGCCCGGCCGAAAAGACAGGATGTACTCGCTGCCATCCGCCGCATGGGCGTGCTCCAGATCGACACCATCAACGTGGTGGCGCGCAGCCCATACCTGGTGCTGTGGAGCCGCCTGGGCGATTACACTCCCGCCTGGTTGGACGAGCTGCTGGCCGAGGGGGCGCTCTTCGAGTACTGGTCGCACGCCATGTGCTTCCTGCCCATCGAGGATTACCCCTCTATCGCCGCTCCATGCTCGACGGCATACGTGGCTGGGGCAACGCTGCGGCGTGGGTGCGCAAGCACCCTGAGCTGGTGCAGCAGGTGATGGATCGCATCCGGCGGGAGGGCGGCCTGCGTTCCGCCAACTTCAAAAATGACCAGAAACCCGCCGGGGGTTGGTGGAACTGGAAAGAGGAGAAGATGGCCCTCGAGCACCTGTTCATCCTGGGCGAGCTGATGATTCGCGCGCCGCCAGGCCTTCCAGCGCGTGTACGACCTGCGCTCGCGCGTCCTGCCTGGTTGGGACGACGGCCCCAACGCTGCCAACGTTCCCAGCCGCGAAGAGGTCCTGCAGGACCCACACTCTCCGGGCCGTCCAGGCTCTGGGGGTGGCGCTGGCAGCCTGGGTGCCCGACTACTTCCGCCTGCCGAAAACGGGCAACGCCACCCGGCTGGAAGCCCTGGCAGATGACGGCCGTCTCCAACGTGTAGAGATCGAAGGCCTCCCTGGCCCTGCATACCTCCATCCCGCGGCCGTTTCCGTGGACCAGGTAAACCTACCACCCTGCTCTCCCCCTTCGACCCGCTCGTGTGGGATCGCCAACGTCTCAAAGACCTGTTCGGCTTCGATTACACCATCGAATGTCTACACCCCTGCTCCAAGGCGGCGCTTCGGATACTTTACCCTGCCCATCCTGCACCACGGGGCGCTGGTGGGGCGGCTGGATCCAAAGGCCCACCGCGCCGCCGGCCAGTTCGAGGTCAAAGCCCTTGCCCTCGAGCCGGGCGTAGAGCCTTCCGACGACCTGGTTGCAGGCCTGGCCTCTGCCCTGCGCCGCCTGGCCGCCTGGCACGGCACGCCCGAACTGGTCATCCGCCGCTCCGAGCCAGCAGATTTGGCAGACCGGCTGTTGTCCTGAGTAATTACGATAAATATTACCTATATTGGGGGATTGACATTTGTCCAAACAAATTATACAATGGGGTGATAATGGTTTAATTTCCATAGGTATTGATTTCCACGGCCCAAGGAGCCATAGAATGAAAAATCCAACCATGCTCAAAATCCGCAAGAAACTCAGCCGCCAATCACAATCAGACCGCCCTCGCTCTCAAAGTGCGCAAGGGCCAAACTTTGAACCACAACGAATCCGCCCTCGCTTTCAAGGTCCGCAAGGGCGTCAGTTTAAACCACAACGAGACCATCCTCACGGTTGTGAGATAACCAACCGGCAAATGTCCCTTCAGGAAAGACGCTGCCCAGCAGCGTCTTTCCGTTTATTACGGGGTTATGGTTGGAAACACTCATCCAGCAGGCCGTCCAGCTTTACGAAAATGCCAGCGCAGCCCTTGAACGGGGTGACTTTACCTGCTCGGATGCGCTGCACCTGGAATGTATCGCCCTGTTCCAGCAGGCCGATGGCCCCCTTTCGCTGAATGCCGCCAGCGTATATACTGCCCTGGCAGACCTGCGCCAGCAGGTGGGTGACCTGGACGGCGCCCTGCATGCCGCCTCCCAGGCTGATTCCATCCTGGCGGCTATCGGCGAGGACAGCCCCGGCGACGATCCGATCACAGCGTCCGCATCCAGGCCTGGACGCAGATCGGCGCCATCCACCGCCAGCGCGCCGAATATCCCCAGGCTGAAGCCTGGCTGCAGCGCGCCCTCGACCTGGCGATCCGCCATTTTGGCGAAGACAGCGAGCCTGCCTGCCGACGCCCGCAACGAGCTGGGCATGCTCTACAAATACACTGCCGAGTTTGATAAAGCCGAAGCCCTCTACCGGGCCGCCCTTGCCCACCTTCTGGACCGCTTTGGCGAGCAGCATTCCAGCGTGGCGGCTCTCTACCATAACCTGGGCGGTCTGGAACATGCCCGCCAGCGCTTTACCGAGGGCGAGCCGTATGCCCGCAAGGCCTGGGAAATCAACCGCCACGTACTCGGTGAGGAGCACCCCACCACCCTGGCCGATGCCGCTGCATACGCCGGCCTGCTCGACGGCCTGGAGCGCTACACAGAATCAGAGCCGATTTACCGGCGGGTCCTGGCCGGGTTCACCGCCCTGTACGGCGAAGAGCACTACGAAATCGCCGTAAACCTGAACAACCTGGCCAACGTCCGCAACGCCTGCGGCGACCCCCAGGAAGCCGAAGCGCTGTTTCTCCGGGCGATTGCCATCAAAGAAAAGATCCTCGGTCCCGACCACCCCGATACAGCCCTGTCGCTCAATAACCTGGGCGTGATCCTGCGCGAGCAGGGACGTACGGGTGAGGCCCGGCGCTTGTTCCGGCGTGCCCTGCGCATCTTCCGCCACCGCCTCGGCGACGAGCACCCCAAAACCCAGATGGCGCGTGGCTAACCTCGCCGCTCTTAAGCCCGCGGAGGAGCCTTGACCGTCTTTCGCTCCCTCAAACAGCGCATCTTTTTAACCCTGTGGATCGGGCCAAACCCTTTCGCGGGTTGGCGATTACGTTTATGAGATTGCCCTGGCCTGGTGGGTGCTGCAAAAGACCGGCTCCGCCCAGACCATGAGCCTGGTGCTCATTTTTGCCCTCACCCCTTCCATCCTGTTTGCCCTGCTGGGCGGCGTGGTGGTCGACCGTTTTTCGCGCCCCAAATTGATGCTCACCTCCGATGTCCTGCGCGGTTTTGTAGCGCTTGGTCGTCGCCCTGCTGGCCAGGGCGAATCTTCTGGAAGTCTGGCATGTCTATCTTGCCAGCCTGCTCTTCGGCTTTCTGGATGCTTTCTTCCAGCCCGCCTATGCAGCCCTGGTCCCCCAACTGGTAGCCGAACTAGATCTGACCCTCGGCCAATGCCCTCACCAGCCTAAGCATCAACCTGGGCCGAGTTGCCGGCCCTTCCCTGGGGGCGCTGATCTTCACCTGGCTGGGACCTTTCTGGGCTTTTGGGATAAACAGCGCCTCGTTCTTTCTCTCCTCGGCCTTTCTGGTCCCGCTTCTGTTCGCGGCCATCCCAGCCCCCGACCGTTCCGAAGAGACCCATATCTGGCAGGATCTGCGCGCCGGGCTGGCAGCCATCATCTCGCGGCGCTGGTTATGGATCACCATCCTGATCGTGGCATTTACCAACATCACCCTCAGCGGACCGTACAGCGTGGCTATGCCCTTCCTGGTCAGCGACTTCATGAAAGCCAATGTAAACACCCTCGGCCTTATTTATGCTGTCTTTCCGCTTGGCTATGTAGTTGGCAGTTTGTGGCTGGGTCGTTACCAGAAAATCCGCCGGCGCGGCCTGATATGTTTCCTGGGCCTGGCGCTGGCGGCGCTCATGCTGGCCCTGTTTGGCTTGCACCTGCCGTTATGGGTCCTGCTGGCGGCGGCCCTGATCAACGGGATCGCCCTGGAGGCCAACCAGCTGGCCTGGACCGGTTTGCTCCAGGAAAAAATCCCAAATGAAGAATTGGGGCGGGTCTTCAGCTTCGATTCCCTGGGCTCGTTTGTGCTCCTGCCGGTCGGCCTGGCAGTGACCGGCTGGGCGACCGAAACGTTTGGCCCCAGCCCGGTCTTTCTGATCGGCGGCGGGTTGACCGCCATCATCGCCTTGTTGGCGCTGCTGGTACCTGCGATCCGCCAGCTCGATTGAAGATCTATCTTTTCTGTTGCGCCCGCCCTGCCCGTCCGAGCGGCGCCCCGGCTACGCCACGCAGCGGCGAAAAGCGCGGCCCGCGCCGCTCTGCGGCAAACATCCCAATTCTCTTCTTCACCCGCCGCAGGTGCGGGGGCAACGGGTCAGTCCAGGGTGGTGGAGGCAATGGCCGCCGGCTCAACTGCTGTGGCGGCTGGTCGCAGGTCGTGTCCCTTGCGGTAAACCCACTCGAAAATCGGCGAGGTCATCAACGTGGTCACAATCGCCATGATCACCATGATGGTGAAAAAGGTGGGGGTGATGATCTGGTGCTCCAGGCCGATATTCAGCAGGATCAATTCCATTAACCCGCGGCGCATTCATCAGCGTGCCGATGGCCATCGAATCGCGGTTGTCCTCGCCGTTCAGGCGGGCCGCCAGCCAGCAGGCCACGCCTTTGCCCATGATGGCGACGACGATGATCAGCAGCGTGACCCCCAGCATACCCGGCGAGAGCACCAGCCCCAGGTTGGTGTTCAAGCCCGAATAGATAAAAAACAACGGCAGCAGGAAATTGGTCGCCATGGGCTCCAGGCGGCGCTGCAATTCACGCGTCACCAGCCCACGCGGCATCGCCAGACCCATGATGAAGCCGCCGAACACGGCATAAATGCCGATGTAATCGGTGAACCAGGCCCCCAGCATGACCAGCATCAGGATAAAGGACAATGTGGAGCCGGGCAGGGCGTTCTTTTTCTCGGCATTCTCGCCCAGGCGCACCAGCAGACGCCGCCCCAACCCCAGCACTACAACCGCATACAACACGCCTCCCCCGATGGCGAGAATCGCAATCATGCCGTTGCCGCTGAAGCTGGCCAGCACCACCGCCAGGATGCACCAGGCCGAAGCGTCGTCGATGGCGCCCGCCGCCAGCGCCAGCGTGCCCAGCGAGGTGCCCGTCAGGCCGCGCTCGTAGATGATGCGCGCCAGCATCGGAAAGGCCGTGATTGAGATAGCCGCCCCGACAAACAGCATGGCCTCCACCGAAGACACCCCTGCTGTGAAAAAGGCCGTGTTGCGCACCAGGTACACGGCTGCCAGGCTGCCCAGGATGAAAGGCGTGATGATCCCGGCTGCCGATACCGATGCGGCGCTGCGCAGCCGCCCGCGGATCAGGTCGAGATTAAACTCGGCCCCCACCAGGAACATGTAAATCACCACGCCGATCTGGCTGATAGCATAGATGATGCTGATGGATTGGGCGGGGAAGAGCGCTTTGTGAAAGCCCGGGAACAACCCTCCAAAGACGGAAGGACCCAGCAGCACTCCGGCGATCATCTCGCCCACCACCTGCGGCTGCCCGATTTTTTTGGCGGCTACCCCTACCAGCCGGATGACCGCCAAAATGATGGATAGCTGCAAAAAGAGCAGAATGGCAAGCTGGCTGTTCGACATGCTTCACCTCATGCGGTGGCCGCGGCTGCGATCCGGCTCAGTCGCCCATCGCTTCGACGGAAGTGGAATGCGCCAGTTGGGCATTGAAGAAAGCCCGCGCCGGTTTCACGTATTCATCCAGGTACCACTCGTTCTCCAGGTCGTCCTGGATGTGGTGGGTCGCCACCAGCTTATCAAAGGAGTAGCGCCGGATGATGGGGTGCAGGTAAGCAGACGCATCGCCCTTTTCCGGGTCGGGGTCTCTCTCGGTGCTGAAGATATCGTCAAAATGCCCGTACTCCAGGCTGATGGTGTAGTAGTGCTCGTTCTGGCTCAGCGGCCCACGCTGGACGTAATCGTGGCGCATATCGGAATAATATTCTGCCGCGCCGTTTTTGATCACCACCACATCATTCATAAAACCGGGCTGCAGGATAATGCCCGAACCGTTGTTCAAACGATCCAACACCTTCTGCAGTACAGCTTCGGGCTCAGCCTGGATGCTTTCGAAGGGCAGCGGCGTCCTCTCGTATTTGTAGTCAAAAATCTGGCTCAGCAGGCGCACATTGTAACGAAAACCGTGGACAAAACCCGACATGGTTTTCTTGAAATCGCAAGCCTGCATCAATGTCCCGGCAAAATATAACCCGGGCACGTTGACGCTCTCCCACTCGTGCGTCTGGGCGGGCAGCTTATGGTTATGCACCATTTCGGGCTTGCAGCTTTCATCGAACAGGCTGTCGTCAAAGCGAAAACCGGTGCACAGGATCACCTTATCGTAGTTCAGCAGGCGGGTCTGGCCTTTGGCGTGGCTGTAGGCAATATCCACCAGGTACTGGTCGCCGTCCTTTTTGACACTCCGGATGCTGGCATCAATGACGGCGTTCTGCGATTTGAGCTGGTAGGTATCCACAAAATTGTTGTTGACCGCCCGCAGGTTGCCCACGAAGTGAGTTTCCCAGGCCATCTTGAGCGAGTGCGGGCTGAGCACGTGAATGACCGCCGCCGTTTCCGAGAGGTGCTCGGCCGTCTCAAAACCCGAGTTGCCCTTACCCACGATCAAAACGCGCTTGTTCAGGTATTCGTCTTTGTTGGTTGAATGCTGTGCGTAGGTGTCGCAAAGCTCCCGGCCCGGGAAATCTGGCAGCACTTCTCTGGTGAACCCGCTGGCAACGATCAGGCGCTTGCCATGCAGAGTGTTGCCGGCCTGGTCGGTGACGGCAAAACCACTTTCGTCCTTGCTGATCTGTTTCACCAGCGTGTTGTAGCGAATCTTCAGGTCATAGGCGTTGGCAAAATCCGCCAGGTAGCGCACCATGTCATCGGGGTTGGGGAAGTAGCGCTGGCTGTAATTCTTGAACAACAGCTCGGGATTATCGCTCAACAGCGAGTTCCAATCCCAGCGCAGATTCACTTCCGGGTTATCTTTGCCGGTGTGCACCTTGTTGATCGAAATGAGCATACGGTGCCGTGGGAATTTATTAAAAAAATTCCCGGGCTGCTGCCCGCGCTCAAGGATCAGGTAATCGCGCTGAGCATTCTCCAGGAAATACCCCAGCTGCAGGCCGGCAGGACCGGCGCCGATGATCAGATAATCGTAGATGTGATCCATTTTGCTCACCCTCCCGGGAATATAAATCTCTGCCTGTAAATGTAACGAATTTTATCATATTACATTTATATTGCAAGCAGCAATTATTGACCTGCGGGTGAGACATTGGTACCAGCAGAGTTCTACGGTTCGGGGGTGATTTCTTCGCCGGGAGGCGGTTCGGGGGTCTTGGGGATGCCGTAACCCGACTCCCAGGGGTAGAGCTTGCCCGGGCTGCCGCGGAAATACAGCTCGATGATGCGGCGGGCGATGGGGGCAGCCCACTCCGAGCCTTCACCGCCGTTTTCCACGATCACCGCGATGGCAATATCCGGCAGGCTGGCATTACCGGCGTCTGTGTAGGCCACAAACCAGGCATGCGGGCTGACGCCGGTCTGGGCGGTGCCGGTCTTGCCGTAAATGGGAGTGCGCATGCCGTTGAAGACCAGGTAGGCCGTGCCGCGTGGTTTATTGCTGGTGATCACGCCGCGCATGGCCTGCCTGGATCACCGCCAGGTTTTCGGGTGAAACGGGCAGCGTGCCGCGCGCCTGCGGGGCAAAGACAAAGCTGGGCGGTCCGCCCGGCGGGCTGATCTGCTCGATGACCTGCGGGGTGTAGAGCGTCCCGCCGTTGCCCACCGCAGCCACAAACGCCGCCACCTGCAGGGGCGTGACCTGCAGCGCCGATTGGCCGATCGCCAGCTCCAGCGCATCTTCGATGCTGGTCGGGTCGGGCACGTTGCCGGGCAGCTCACTGACGCCCTGGATGCCGGTGTTGCTGCCCAACCCAAAAGCGCGCGCCATATTGGAGATGTCATTGCCTCGACCGGCCTCGTACAACACCTGCCCGATGTGGTAGAACCACGGGTTGCAGGAACGGATCAGCCCCTGCGGCAGGGTCAGCAGCCCGCTGGGGAGCGTCTCTTCGTCCTCCAGGAAATGCTCCCAGGTCCAATCGTATTTGGTCACACCGATCACATCCGTGAAGGCATAACCGCAATCATAGGTTGATTTGGGGGTGAGCAGCCCGCTTTCCAGGGCTGCCGCCATATCGACAATCTTGAACACCGAGCCCAACGGGTACTGCCCCTGGGCAGCGCGGTTATAGAACGGGCGCAGCGGGTCATTCAGGCTGCTCAGCTCGGTGAAGGAATTCAGGTTGGCGGGCGAAAAGGCGTTGGGGTCGAAGGTCGGCGACGAGACCATCGCCAGCACCCGCCCGGTATCCCGCTCGAGCACCACCGCCGCCCCGGGCAGCCCGCTCATCGCCTGCTGCACGCGGATCTGGAAAGCCATATCCAGCGTGGTGGTGATGTTCTGCGAGGGGATGGGGGTGGCTTCAGCCAGCGTCCGGCTGATGGCGAAGTTGGCGTCGCGCACGTACAGCGCCCCGCCGCGCACCCCCAGGAGCTGGGGTTCGGCCCACTGCTCCAGCCCCGACTGCCCGATCAATTCATCGTTGCGGTAGCCCAGGCGGCGGTATTCTTCCAGCCGGTCGGCGGGGATGGCGCCCACATAGCCGATGACGTGCGGGGCTGCGCCCGAAGACGGCGCGCCGTAGTAAAAGCGTGAGCGGTAGGTGTTCCAGGCGAAGGCCGGGAAGCTGTTGAACACACCCGCCCAGGAGTTGCCCTTCTTGTTGGTGTACTCGCCAAAAGCCAGGTAAGGGATGGCGTTTGCCATGGCGGCTTCGAGGCGCGCCTGGATCGTCACGGCGGGGATGCCGGTCAGGCGCGTCAGGGTATTGATGTAATCCTCGGAGAAGAGCGGATCGTAGGCATTCATGTTCAGCCCCACCGAGTAGGCATCCTCCTCGCCCGCCATGACAGTCCCTTTGCGGTCCAGGATCAAGCCACGCGGCGGGGTGTAATCGTCGCGGTTCATGCTCAGGTAATTGGCGCCGCTCAGGTAGGAGAGCACAATCGTATCTTCCCAGACCACGCGCCAGGCCCCGTTTTCCATCTGCAGGGTCATGCCGGTCTCATCGACCACATCTGGCACCAGGTTGCTGTGCAGGGTCACCCGGTAGCGGATGCGCGCCTCCGGCGCAGCCCCTTCCACTGCCAGGATCTCCGCCTCCACGCTCTTGAAGGCGGCTTCAATGGCGATGTCGCGGAAGTGGCGGGAAAAATCCTCCAGCGTGATGGCGGCCTGGCTTGCGCTGGTGAGCAGGGCGTACATCCCGGCATAATCATCGGCTTTCCAGGCTGATAGAAAGGCTGCCGCGGCGTCTTCAGGCCTGGGCGGCTCGGGGGTGGCGGTTGGTGTGGGCGTCAGGCTGGGCTGGGGCGTGGGCGTCTCTGAGACAGCCGCCGGGGTGGGGCTTGCCGGGGGCGCAGGTGCGGCATTGCAGGCTGCGGGCAGCAGCCCTAGCAGGAGCGCCAGCAGCAGGAACAGGGCGGTTTTGGTTTGCATAACAGGTTCAATTTTACCCTATGTCAATTGATTGTATAATCTACCCACAGCAAAACCTTACAGATTGGTGATATGCCAATCATTCTTCTAACCTTCGTAGGTAACGGCTCCAGCCGTTATTTCCAGCCGTAAGCGGCTAAAGCCGCTACTACAATGTGTAAGGATTCCAATTATGATGTTGCTCAACGACTTCCCCAGCCTCGAAACCGACCGCCTCTTGCTCAGGCCTTTAGCCGATCAGGATCTTGAGTTCGTTTACCGGCATTTCTCCGATCCCGAGGTCACGCGCTATCTCCTGGATGAAGAACCCGTCCGGACACTCCAGCAGGCCCGGGAAATCATCGATTTCTATGCGGAGCCTTCCAGCAAATCTTACAACCGCTGGATCATCCTGCGCAAATCCGATGAGCTCCCCATCGGCACCTGCGGCTATCACAAATGGGCAAAGCGCCATTTTCGCGCTGAAATCGGATATGACCTCAGCCCTGCGGCCTGGGGGCAGGGCTATATGCACGAAGCGCTGCGCGCAGCTTTGCGCCACGGGATCGAGGGTATGGGTCTCAACCGCATCGATGCCCTGGTTTACACCGAAAACGACCGCTCCATCCGGCTCCTGCAAAAGTTGGGTTTCCAGAATGAAGGCCTGCTGCGGGATTACTTCTACCTGAACGGGAAATTCTACGACCATTACCTGTACTCCCTGCTGCGGAGTGAGTTGCCATGAACCAACCCGGAATGGTTTCCGCAAACAGGATCGGTTGCACGATTGTGATAAATGATACATGCAGGTCTGCATGAACATTTCGCTCATATCAAAAAGCATATCTCCAAAGCCCGCGGCCTGAGCGAAGCCGAGATCATCCGCCAGGCGATCGACCGCGAAATTAGCAGCGCCTCCGCTCAGCCCGTCGCCGCCGATCGCACAGCCTGCAGGAGCTCCTCGCCTTCCTGGATGCCCGCCATGCCAGCGTGACCGGGGGCCAGCCCTACCGCTGGAACCGTGACGAAATCTACACCGAGCGCGAAAGCCGCTGGCTACACGACCGCGAACGGGATTAACCCGTGCCGCCCATCCTGGTGGATACCAATCTGCTGGTTTACCTGTACGATACGCACTCGCCTGGCAAAGCTGCGCAGGCACGCCAGGTGCTGGACCACCTGGAAGAAAGGCGCATAGGGCGGCTCAGCGTGCAGAACCTGGCCGAATTTATCCACGTTTCCACCCGCAAAATCGATCCGCCGCTCAGCCGTGCAGAAGCCCTGCGGCAGGCAGGCGTGTTTGCGCGCCTGTTCCCGGTTTTTGATCTGACTCCGCTGGCGGTGCTCGAAGCGGCACGCGGCTCCCGAGACCACAACCTGCCTTATTACGATGCGCAAATCTGGGCGGTGGCGCGCCTCAACCAGGTGACGGTTATTTTCAGCGAAGATTTCAGCGATGGACAGGTGCTGGAAGGCGTACGCTTTGTCAATCCGTTTGCTGCCGGGTTTCGCCTGGAAGATTGGGATTGAATGAGATAGATCAACGAATTTCAGATGCTTTTTAACCAACATGGGCTACAATGTGTTGGACACAACCATAACCGAGATTGTGGCATAAGTAATCCAATAAAGAAAACCGGGATCTGCGTTGTAGGAGGTTTCGATGCCCAAACGTCCCCCTTCCTGGAAAACCATCACCGATCAGCGTCGCAAGGAAAATTTTGTAGGCCGCACCGAGCAGATCCGCGTCTTTCAAGAGAACTTCCTTGGGGACATTCCCACGTATATGGTTTTCTCTATAACGGGTGAAGGTGGTGTGGGCAAAAGCACACTGCTCAAACGCTTTGGACAGATTGCACAGGCAGATGAAATCAATGCCAATGTTGTGATTTGCGACGATCGCCAGGCCGCGCCTGTGGAAGTGATGGGGTACGTGGCTGAACAGCTTGCCAAGCGTGGACTCGAACATCGCCCCTTGGTTGAACGTTATAAGAAATATCGTGAGATGCGCCAGCAAATTGAAAGCGATCCGAATGCCCCGCGCAGTGTTCTCGACGCAGTCGGGCACAGCGTCACCAACTTGGCGCTGGCTGGCCTGCGCACCGTACCAGGCATTGGACCGTTGGCTGGCATGGTAGATTCCAAAGCGGCCGGGAATGTCGTCGCAGATTTGATGCAATACACAGCCTCACGCTGGACCAACAAAGATGAAGTCTTGCTGGTGCGCGAGCCGGAGAAAGTGCTGACCCCGCTCTTTGTGGAGCTGCTCGATCAGGCCACACAGGACCAGCGCCTTGTAATAATGCTGGATGTCTTTGAGCGTACCGGTCAGTTGTTGTCGCCCTGGTTGTTGGCATTATTCAACTCGGAGTACGGCGAGTTGAGCGCCTGGCTCACTTTTGTATTGAGCGGGCGTGACGTGCTCGAACAACATTGGACCGAGCAGGCCGGTAACATTTGCCACATGCGCCTGGAGCCATTTACCGTTGAGGAGACCCGGGTGTACCTGAGCAACCAGGGTATCGTGGCTGAAACACTACGTCCAGCAAATTTTCAAAGATACTGGCGGGTTACCGGTCCTGGTGGAGCTGCTGGCAGGCACGGATCCCCAACCCGGTTCGCCCTTGCCCGATATCAGTAAGGATGCTGTCGACCGCTTTTTGCAATGGACGCCTGCCGATATGCGCAAGGTTGCGCTCCTGGCTGCCGTACCGCGCCAGTTCGACCAGGATGTTCTAACCCCATTGCTGGGAGATGATACCGCAAAGATGTTCCAGTGGCTTGCGGAGCAGAGTTATATCCGCAGGGATACCGAACGCGGTTGGTTCTACCATGAAAAAGTTCGCGAGCTGATGCTGCGCTTCCAGCGCAATACGGCCCCGCGGGCGTTGAGCAGAACCATGCTCGACAGGCAGCATATTTTGCTGGTTTGCAGGGAAAATTGGAACTACCTACCCATGAGGCTTATCAAAGCCAGGCGTGGCGATACTACGAAGCCGAACGCGTCTATCATATATTCAGTGCTGCGCCGGAGAAACACTGGCTGCAGGTGAGTGCATGCCTTCCTGCCAGCATTCTTGTATCGCTGGCGTTTTGCCGGGCGGCTGGCGCGCCTGGCGCGGCAGGTGCTGGATGAAACGGATTGTAAGACACTGGAAAACAAGGCTGCTGGCTTGGACAATCTCGTCACTGCTTATGGTAAAGATGATTACTCACAAATAGTTCTATTTTTGAATGCGCTGGAAAGGTTGGCAGCCAGAAGAATAAACGCGCATCATTAGCATTGTTCGCCAGACGGGCTGAGAACTACCGTCAGATGGGTAAATACGCCAAAGCGGTGGCAGACTTTGACCGGGCGATTGGTTTAGACGAGAAGAATGCTCTAATGTTAGCCGGTCGGGGTGCAACTTACTGGTCAGATGGGCAAATACACTGAAGCGTTGGCCAGGACTTCGACCAAGCGATTGAACTTGATAAGAATAACGCTTCATTGATTGTTAGACGAGGTCTGAACCTATCGCCAGCTGGGAAAATTCCTCAAAGCGATGGTGGATCTCGACCGGGCTATTGAGTTGGACGAGAAAATACCTGGGCATTTGCCAGTCGTGGATTGACCTACCTCAACATGGATAAATACCCCGAAAGTCTGGCTGACTTTTAACCGGTCGATCGACTTGGACGAGAAAAATATCCGAGCTATTGCCGGTCGGGGTACGCTTTATGGTCTAATAGGCAAATACCCCGAAGCGTTGGCCGACTTCGACCGGGCGATTGAACTCGACAACAATAACGCCTTGATTATCGATAGCCGGGGTATCATCTACCTCCAGATAGGCGAATACCCTAAAGCGCTGGCAGACTTTGACCGAGCAATTGAGCTCGGCAAGAATAACGCTATGACGTTTACCTGTCGGGGTGAAACATATAGGCTGATGGGCAAATACCCCGAAGCGCTAATCGACTTCGACCGGGCAATTGGGTTGGATCGAGAAGTACTGCCTGGGCGATTGCCAGCCGAGGGCAGACCTACCGCCTGATGGGCAAATACCCAGAAGCGTTGGCGGACTTCAACCGGGCGATTGAGTTGGATGAGAGGTATGCCTTGGCAATTGCCAGCCGAGGGCAAACCTACCGCCTGATGGGCAAATACCCAGAAGCGCTGGTCGACTTCGACAAGGCAATTGAGTTAAATGGGAAGTATACCTGGGCAATTGCCAAACGGGGTGAGACATACGGACGTGATGGGTAAATATACCGAAGCACTGGCCGACTTCGACCGGGCGATTGCTCTGGATGAGAAGTATGCTTGGACGATTGCTAGACGGGGTGAGACCTACCGGCTCATGGGTAAATACCCCGAAGCACTAGCCGACTTCGACCGGGCGTATTGTCCTGGATGAGATGAATGTTTTTGCGATTTCCGACCGGGGTCAGACCTTCCATTCGATGGGCAAATATACCGACGCGCTGGCGGACTACGACCGGGTGATTGCCTTGGACGAGAAGTCTGCCTGGGCTATAACCAGCCGGGGGAGGGCATACCATTCGATGGGCAAATACACCGAAGCCCTGGCAGACTTCGACAGCGCGATATCCATGAATGAGAAATATGTCTTTGCGATTACCAGCCGGGAGCAAGCGCTATCATTCGATGGGCAAATACACCGAAGCATTAGCTGACTTCGACCAGGCGATTGCATTTGATGAAACAGATGCCTGGACAATTGCCAGAAGGGGTGAGACTTATCGCCTAATGGGCAAGTTACCCAGAAGCGCTGGCCGACTTCGACAAGGCAATTGAGTTGAAACGGGAATTATACCTGGGCAATTGCTAACCGGGGCGAGACCTACCGGCGAATGGGTAATCGTATGCCGATGCGATACGCGGGATTTTTCGAAAGCGATTTGGGAAAAGAGGAAAACCCGACGGCAGTGACTTCACCCGCCGTGCTGCTGCTTATATTGCACTTGAAAACCTCGAATCCGCTCGCCTGGATCTGGATAAAGCATTGTCTCTGGAGTGTAAAACAACTGGTGATCGCTACGAACCGCGCGGATTACCCTCGTCCTCAGCAATGGCATTCAGGAATGTATTTGAGGAGACTGGAAATTGCGTTCGACGATTTAAGCTTGCCGTATTTACGCTGAAACAGATGAGCATCTCCTGTATCTATCTGTGACCTGCAAGAGTTCAAGGCTCTGATGGGAAAAAATCTCCATTTGGTAAGGGATGCACCAAATAACACAATTCACAATTGATTTGTTTGCTGTCCAGTCTGCGCAGGTGAGTTTAAAAAAAACCGATCCTTTTACGCCGCAGTCGGGCCGGGCGTAATCCCGGCCGCAAATGCTACAGAAAAGTATTTTTGTTTTGAATATCGATCTGTTTTCACTCCACCCGCAGATTCAAACACGGTCACTGCAGCCACCGACTACATCTATCTCACCCCATCCAATTCCGCCGTCCTAGCCGCCAGCGTCCCCACGACCACAAATCCGGCTTAAATCGAATACCTAGGTCAAATTTAAGAGTATAATAGTCCTAATAATCTTGATTTCCGGGAGAAACCCCGGATGGATTATTGCGAGGCATCCGCCGGATTTTGCACTGCAGGGATGGTTTTGCTTTTTGCCCAGGTAGGGAAACGTGAGTCGAAAGCTCGCCCTGATCATCGGCAACAGCCAATACGAAGA
This sequence comes from uncultured Chloroflexia bacterium, assembly GCA_963705155.1. GTDB lineage: Bacteria > Chloroflexota > Anaerolineae > Anaerolineales > UBA4823 > CAVPJC01. The sequence continues at coordinate 200,813 of CAVPJC010000012.1, forward strand.
TACCAGCCTGGCGCAGCTCGTCACGCCCGATGCAGACGTCAACGCCCTGGCGGAGACTTTGCGCGACCTGGAGATTGGCGCTTTCGATGACGTGGCGGTGCTCATCGACCAACCGGCTTTTGCGGTGCGCCGGGCGATCGCCAGCTTCTTTGCGGGGAAAGGGCGGGAAGATTTGCTCCTGCTGTATTTCTCGGGTCACGGCATCCGCGACGATCGCGGCCAGTTGTTCCTGGCGGTAAAAGACAGCGAGCACAACCTGCTCAGGGGAACGGCCATCCCGGCGGCCTACATCACCGAAGAAATGGATAACAGCCGCTCACGCAGCCAGGTGTTGATCCTGGACTGCTGTCACAGCGGCGCCTTCGCCCGCGGCATGAAAGGCGCACCGGGCGCCAGCGTCGGCACCGCAGCCGCCTTCGAAGGCACCGGCTCGGGGCGCGTGGTGCTGACCGCCACCAACTCAACCCAGTACGCATGGGAAGGCGACCAGCTGGTGGGCCAGCCCGAGAATTCGGTCTTCACCCATTATTTGATTGAAGGCCTGCGCAGCGGAGCGCCGGATACCGACGCCGATGGCAAGATCACCCTCGATGAGCTGTACAACTACGTCTACGAGCAGGTGGTCGATCAGACCCCCAGGCAAACACCGGGGAAATGGTCTTACGGGCAGCAGGGGGAGATCGTCATTGCCCGGAACCCGCGCCCGGTGCTGAAGCCGGCCGAATTACCGCCTGACTTACTCCAAACCATGGAAGATCCCCGTCCCTGGGTGCGCGAGGGTGCGGTCAGCGAGCTCGACCGCCTGGCGCGCGGCGGCAGCCGCGGCCTGGCGCTGGCCGCCCAGACCGCGCTGCGCCGCATGGCCAATGACGACAGCCGCCGTGTGGCCAACGCTGCGGCGCAAGCCCTGGCGGCGCATGAGACGATCCAGGGCGCAACAGAGGATACAAAAGCAGAAGAAAAGGCGCAGGCTGCCGCAAAGCGCAGGGCAACCCGCCAGGCCGAGAAAGAACGCCTGGAACACCAGCGCGCAGAACAGGAGCAGCTGCTCCGCAGTCAGGCTGAGGCGGAACGTAAAGCTGAAGAAGATGAACGCCTGGCGCGCCAACGTTCAGGAGAGCAGCGTTTCCTGGCCAATGAGACCGAGGCGCCATTGGCTGACAACGACGGGCTATCCCCGGACAAGGTGAGTGCTGAACAGCCGTCGGCGCAACCCTTGGAAACCGGTGTCCTTGCAGGCGGTCAAGCCGAAGAGGTACCACCGGTTATCGAAAAGACAGGTGCATCTGCACTCGATATTAAAAACTAGCTGGCGCACTGCCTCGCCGGGTGTTGTGGGCCGGGCTTCTCCTGGCGGGCGGTTTGATCGTGGCTCTCCTGGCAATCTGGCAGGCGAACTCACCTGGCGCGCAAATCCCTACCGCCACACAGCCGGTCGCGGACGTCTCCTCACCACTCAAGACCCTGGCTGCAATTGGGAATGATGCCCAGCCGACGCCATCCTCGTCCGGTTCGATCATATCGACGAACACACCATCGCCAGCGGCGCCCACACTTGAGCCAACACTGGCAGCCACCCAGCCGGAGCGCATTGCCTTTGTTTCGGATCGAGACGGCAACGACGAAATCTATACGATGAATTCAGACGGTTCAGACCAGACCCGGTTAACCAATGACCCGGCAAACGACAGCCTCCCTGACTGGTCGCCCGATGGAAAGCAAATTGCCTTTACCACCGATCGAGACAACAATGACTCGATCTATTTGATGAACGCCGATGGCTCTCAACAATCCGGTTCCGTAGGCTTCTATATCGGCAGGGATGAAAAACACCCTTCCTGGTCGCCAGATGGTACTCGCATTGCTTTCGCCGTTTACCCGAATTCGAACTGGGAAATTGTGGTTTTCAATCTGATCGAAGCATCGCTCATGGATATGACACACAACTCTGACGAGGATACCGAACCTGCCTGGTCGCCGGACGGCACTCGGATTGCTTTTACCTCGTCGCGAACCGGCAATTCGGATATTTTTGTGGTGGACGTGGATGGTTGGGAAAAGACCCAGTTGACGGGACCGCTGATGTTCGATTTTGAACCTGCCTGGTCGCCGGATAGCACCCGCATTGCTTATTCTTCTACACGAGGCGGCCAAAAAAATAGCACCGATATTTATGTCATGAACGCGGATGGCACACAGGAGGTCCAGCTTACACAGGATTCCGGAAATAATATTACTCCTGCCTGGTCAGCTGACGGCAAACAGATCATCTTTGCTTCTAATCGAGATGGCAATTATGAAATCTACCGGATGAACGCGGACGGCTCAGAGCAAACCCGCCTGACTGATAACCCTGCAGATGACCGTCAGCCGGCCTGGCAGCCGAACCGGAAGCTTTTGACCACACCTTGAGGTCACCGGATATAAACACAATTCGCAATTGTGTGGTATACTGTCCCGTCTGCGAAAGTAAGTGGAGAAAATTGATCCTTTTACGCCGCAGTCGGGCCGGGTGTAATCCCGGCTCCATATGCTACCTAAAAGGATTTTTGTTTTGAATTTCAATTCGTTTTCACTCCACCCGCAGATCAACGCGGGCATTGCAGCCGCTGGCTACACAACCCCCACCCCTATCCAAATCCGCTCCATACCGCCCGTACTTGAAGGGCGCGATCTTATGGGCCTGGCCCAGACCGGAACCGGCAAAACGGCAGCCTTTGTGCTGCCCATCTTGCAGCGCCTGTTGAGCGGGCCGCGCGGCAAACTGCGCGCCCTGATTATCGCCCCCACGCGTGAGCTGGCCGAGCAGACCCACAGCGCCATCGGCGTTCTGGGCCGCCGCACCGGCATGCGCAGCCTGACCGTCTACGGCGGTGTGGGCGCCCAGCCCCAGATCAAGGGTCTGCGCTCCGGCGTCGATATCGTCGTCGCCTGCCCGGGCCGCCTGCTCGACCTGATGGGCCAGGGCGTCGTCAACTTGAGAGACATCGAAGTGCTGGTGCTCGACGAGGCCGACGAGATGTTCGATATGGGCTTCCTGCCCGGCATCCGGCGCATCATCGGGGCGCTGCCCCGCCAGCGCCAGACGCTGCTCTTCTCGGCCACCATGCCGCCCGAAATCCGGGCCCTGGCCAATGAGTTCCTGCACAGCCCGGTGGCTGTCGAAATCGGCGACTCACGCCCGGTGGAGACGGTCAGCCACGCCATCTACGCCATCGACCAGACCCGCAAGACCGATCTGCTCCTCGAGCTGCTCCACCAGGCCGGCGGCGGGCACGTGCTGGTTTTCACCCGCACCAAGCACCGCGCCAAAAAACTGGCCGACCAGCTGCATCAAGGCCGGGCACCCGGCGACTTCGCTGCAGGGCAACCTGTCGCAGACCCGCCGCCAGGAGGCCCTGGATGGCTTCCGCAATGGGCAGCGTCCGCGTGCTGGTGGCAACCGATATCGCCTCGCGCGGCATCGATGTCTCGCAGATCACGCACGTGATCAACTTTGATATGCCCGACACTCCGGAAGCCTATACGCACCGCATCGGGCGCACCGGGCGCATGGCCAACCTGGGCGTCGCCCTGACCCTGGCTACCGGCGAAGACCAGCCCATGATCCGCACCATCGAGCGCCTGCTGGGCAGCCCGCTGGAACGGCGGCGCGTGGCTGGCGTCGATCTCGGCAGCCTGCCGGATTTATCCTCACCCATCGTGGAGCGCACCCCGCGCCCGATCACCCGCTCGCAGCCCCGTCCGCAGCAGCAGCAACGCCCGGCGCAGCGCCAGCCGTCGCTGCCGCGCCGCTTTCCCGTTGCGCCCGCCGGGCGCAGCACCCGCTAGACCCACTTACAACTTCAGCGCATGGCCGTTGGCTTTCAGCCAGGCGGCCTGCGCTTTGTATTCCGGCATCATCCGCCGGACGAGGTCCCAGAAAGCCGGGGAGTGATTGTGCTCCTGCAGGTGGGCCAGCTCGTGGATGATGACGTAATCCACCACAGGCAGCGGCGCCAGCACCAGCCGCCAGTTGAAGTTTAACGACCCCCCCGCCCCACAGGATCCCCAACGTGTGCGCGCCTGCATGATGCGCAGGCGTGAATAAGTCATCCCATGCTGCGCCGCCAGGTGAGCGAGGCGCTCAGTGATCACCTGGCGCGCCTGCTCCCAGTACCAGGCGGTGAAAACCGCTTCGGCGCGCTCGAGTGCAGCCCGCGCCAGGTAAAAACTGCCTTCCAGGCGCAGCAGCGGAGCGGCTGCATCCACGATTTGCAGGGGATAATCCACCCCCAGGTAAGGGAAGTGCGCCCCCGGCGTGTAGAGGCGCGGGGAAACTACCGCCGCCCGGCGGCGGGCGAGCTCCTGTTTTCGCTGGATCCAGGCCGCCCGCTCGTCCACCAGGGTCTGGATGTGTTTCAGGCTGGCGCGCAGCGGGGCGCGCACCAACAGGCTGCCATCCGTCTGGATGATGATGGCGATGGTCTTGCGGCGGGTGCGGATGAGGTGGTCGATGTCCATTGGGTTTCGTGAAGGTGATGTTCGGACGGCTCATTTCCGTAGTAGCGGCTTTAGCCGCTTTCTGCCGGGCTCAACGGCTGAAGCCGTCACTACAAACCAAATGCGAGGTACGCTAGGGTTCATTCCCGGCGGGTTGATCACCGCGAGCCGCCAGGTCGGCGGTCACCTGCTCCAGACTGCGGCGCACACCCTTGATCCGGGCATGCCCGGGCGGCAGCTTCTCCTCCATGATGGAAAGCGCCTCTTGCAGATGCCCCTGCGCCCCGCTCAGGTCGCCCTGCGCCTGCAGGACGAGCGCCAGGTTGTTCAAATAGGTGGCCACATTGGGGTGGCGCGGACCCAGAAGCTGGCGGGCCACATCCAGGGCCCGGGTGAAAGCCTCCTGCGCGCCGGGCAGGTCGCCCTGGCGGTACAGCACGGTTCCCAGGTTGCTCAGACACACCAGGGTATCGGGGTGCTGTTCGCCCAGGGCTTCGCGCAGGATTGCGAGGGCCTGCTCCAGGTTCGGGCGGGCGGCGGCATAATCCTTAAGGCGGTAGAGCAGCATCCCCAGGTTATTCAAGCTGCCGGCGGTATCGGGATGGTGCTCGCCCAGCACAGCCCGGGCAATCGCCAGGGCTTCCTCATAATACGGGCGGGCCGCCTCCAAATCGCCTTCGCGGATCAGCAAAATCCCCAGGTTGTTCAGGGCAGTGGCGGTATCGGGATGCTGCGCGCCGCGCACCGCCCGGAAGACCGCCAGGGCCTGCTCCAGGCAGCGCCACGCCCTCGGGCAGGTCGCCTGTCTCGCGCAATAGCAGTCCCAGGTTGTTGAGCGTGGTGGCTGTATCGATATTGTCTTCGCCGAGGGCAGCCCGGCGAATATCCAGGGCGTGCTGAAAACAGTCCCGCGCGCCGGGCAGGTCGCTCATATCCTGCAGCACGTTGCCCAGGTTGTTCCAGAAGGCCGCCGTTTCCGGGTGCTGTTCGCCCAGCACTTCGCGGCGCAGATCCAGCGCCTGCTGCAAGAGCTGGCGCGCCCGGGGCAGGTCGCCCATCTGGCTGGCAAGCGTGCCCAGGTTGCCCAGGCAGGTGATGGTGGAGGGGTGTTTTTCGCCCAGCGTCTGCTTGTAAAGGGCCAGAGCGCGCTCGAAGACGGGCCGGGCGCGCTTGTAATACCCGGCGTGGGTGTAATGGAAACCGAGCTCGTTCCACAGGAGCGGGGCTTGATCCAACCCGGCGGCTTCGGCATGCGGAGCCAGGCTTTCCACGTGCTGGCGCAGGGGGGTAAAATCGCCCGGAAGACCGCTCTCGTTGGCTCTGGCGGCGAGTTGGCTGATGGCGGCCGCCATCCCCGCCAGTGCGCCGGTATCTTGTTCGGGGGCCTGGCGGGCGCGGCCATCCAGGGCGCGGGCGTAATCGGCCAGCAGCGGGTGCAACGCCGGGCCGGCGGCCTCCTGCGAGCACAACCCCAGGGTGTACAGCTTGCGCAGCGCCCGGCGCAGCTCGCGGCGGGCAGCTGCGCTCCCGGCTCCCTGGCTGGCTTCCACCAATGCCAGGGGAATGGAGATGTTTGCGGCGCAGTATCCGCAGGCCAGAAAGATCCTGCGGGCCTGCACGTCCAGATCGGCATCGCCCTGCAGCTGCTGCCAGCTTATGCGGAAGGTGGCTTCCAGGCTGGTGGCGTGGCGGGTGGGACTGTGCTCACTCCAATCCTGCAGCGAATCGTGCAGCAAACCCGCTTCGGCCTGCTGCAGCTCAATCAGGTAATCTTCGGGCGAAAGATCGTCCACATCCTTCAAATAGCGGGCAGCCAGGTCAAGCGCCAGGGGCAGGTCGCCCAGGCGCTCGGCCAGCGGCTCCAGGCTGGCGTCGGGCAGACGGCCCAGGCGGGGGGCGATGCGGCGCAGCAGGGCCAGGCTCTCGGGGCGTTTCAGGCAGCCCAGGCGGTGGACGGTCAAGCCCAGGTCTTCGGGCCAGTCTTCCTGGCGCGAGGTGAGCAGCAGGCGCAAACTTCCCAGGCGAGGCAGCCATTCCTGCACAATCTGCTCGTTGTTGGCATTGTCCAGCACAACCAGGCGCCTCCCGCCGGATTGCCAGAGACGCAGCGTGGCATTGGCCTGCTCCTGAAGCTTCTCGGGCCAGGGTGTGACGCCCATTGCCAGACCGCAGGCAGCCACCTCGGCTTCCAGGTTCTGGTCGGCGGCCATCCAGTGCACCCCCTCAAAATACGTTCCGTAGCGCCAGCAAAATTCCACTGCGAGCTGGGTTTTGCCCAACCCGCCCATCCCCGCCGCCACCACCGCTGCCGGAGCGGCAGGGTAGAGCAGCAGGTCGGCCAGCGAGAGCAGGTCGTTGAGGCGGCCGGTGAAAAGCTGGTTGCGGCTGTAAGGCAGGCGGTAGCCGGGCGGCAGCGAGGCGCGGGGCAGGCAGCTCGCCCTGTGGGGGCGGCGCAGGCCGCGGCTCAGCGGGCGGCGCAGCGGGCGCCGAGGCGCCGCTCTGCATGATGACCGTGTCAGCATGCACGCTCACCGGCCCGCTGGTGGTCACCTCCGCGCCGATCACGCGGGCAGAATCCCGCACCGTCCCGGCATCTACATCGATGTCCAGGCGCATTTCAGGAGTTTCGGGTTCAGGATTCGGCGTGGGTGGCGGCTGGCTCATTCCGATTGGATTCTATCATAACCAGCCAGCGCCACCCGAAGGGTCACGATCTGGAACGGGCGCAGCTCCAGGCTGAGGCTGTTTCCCTCCACCACCAGCTGCTCCTGGTTCTCCTCGAGCAGGTTCGTCACCCAGGCGCTTTGCAGCGGCAGGCCGGTGCGCAGGGCCACCCGGCCGCGCTGGCGGCTGCACTCATACAGGCGCAGGATCAGCCCATTCCCATCTTCGGCGCGCTTGACCGTCTCCAAAATCACACCGTGCGGCAGCTCGAACATCTGCAGCGCCGCCTTCCACGGGTGGGCAGCCGCCGACCTGGCAGGGCTGCCCGCCACAATCAACGCATCGTTGAGGGCATAGGCCTGCCGGGCAATCGCATAAGGGTCGCCGGCGGCGCCGGGGGCGTTGCTGTGCGGCAGCAGGGCGTAGGTGAAGCGCTGCTCGCCCAGGTCGGCGCCGGGGTCTGGATTGGTGGGCGAGCGCAGCAGCGAAAGGCGCATGATGTTGGCGTGAATATCGTGCCCGTATTTGCAGTCGTTGAGCAGGGCCACGCCGTAACCGCCCTCACTCAGATCGACCCACTTGTGGGCGCAGGTCTCAAAGCGCGCCCAGTCCCATGAAGTGTTGCGGTGGGTGGGGCGCTGCACGCTGCCCCATTGCACCTCATAGGTGGCTGCCGGGGCATAGCACCTCCACCGGGAAAGCGGCCTTGAGCAGGATATGGCGCTCCCGCCAGTCGACCAGGGTATCAAAATTGATCTGTGGGCTGTTGTACGCCAGGGTGATGCGCTGCGTGACCAGGCTGTTGAGGATGCGCCGCCGCACTTCAACCCCCGCCCGCAGCGGCCCGCTTTCCACCACCTCGATGGATTCGGCCGGTTCTACCAGGAACATTTTATCTTCATAAAAGATATCCACATCCCAGGCGTCCCACTCCAGCGGGCGGTCTTCAAACGCCTGGAGCTGGTTCGCCAGCGCGCCGGGGGGCAGCACCTCGCGGGTTGAAGTTTTATCGTAAATGCGGGTGATATCGCCCTGCGGGTTCAACTCAAGGCGGACAAAGGCGTTTTCCAGGCAGCCGGTATCGACGCGCAGCGGGCCTGCGCCTGAATCAAACGCCGGGGCTTCTCCCGGGACGATCTGCAGCGGCGTCAGGCTGTAGGCCGGCAGCTCGCCGGGCGCCAGAAGCGTGCCGCCCTGCACCGTCTGGGTTGCCACCTGCCCGCCGAAGCGGGCGCCCTGCGGCAGCGCGCCGGGCCACAATGCCAGATCGGAGCGGGCGAAACCGGTCGGGTTGACCAGCAGCAGGTCGCCGCCGCTGTGCGCCAGGAGCGCAGCCAGGGCGGCCTCCCGGGCTTCGCCTGCCAGGGCGTTCACGCCTGCGTATTGCTCGAGCGACTCGGCGTACACTTCGCCAATGCTGGAGCCGGGGATGATATCGTGGAACTGGTTCAGGCAGACAGTGCGCCAGGCCTCCGTCAGCGTCTGCGCCGGGTAGGTGAAGTCTGGGTTCAGCAGGGCGGCTGCCGAGCACAGAAATTCGGCATCGTGCAGGGCAAATTCCGCCCGGCGGTTTGCGCGCTTATTGCGCGCCTGGGTGGTGTAGGTGCCGCGGTGCAGCTCCAGGTACAGCTCGCTGTTCCAGGTGGGCAGGCGGTCGCCGCTTTCAACCTCCAGGCGGCGGAAAAAGTCAATCACCTTGCCCTGGATCACCCGGGGAAGCCCGGGAAAGCCTGCAGCGCCAGGGCGTTCTCGTTCATCTCACGCGTCGGGCCGCCGCCGCCATCGCCGTAACCGTAGCTCATCAACAGCGTGCGCTGGTCTTCCTTCTGTTTCAACCGCGCCCAGCTCCCCAGCGCCGTGAAGGCGCTCAAATCGGCGTTGTAAGTGGCCGTGTTGCGCATGTCTGCCGGGCCGGGCTGAGCCGGCGTTTCGGGCGAGGTGGAAAAGTGCGTCAGCACACGCGTGCCGTCCAGACCCTGCCACCAGAAGCTGTCATAGGGCATCGGATTGTACTGGTTCCAACCGATCTTGATGGTGAAGAAATACTCCAGCCCGGCCTGCCGGATGAGCTGAGGCAGGTTCCAGGCGTAGCCAAAGACATCCGGCAGCCACAGCACCGGCGATTCAGCCTGCTGCCCGAAGTGTTCCCGGAAAAAAGCCCGCCCCAGCAGGAGCTGGCGTGCCAGCGATTCGGCCCCGCTCAGGTTGCAATCGGCCTCCACCCACATGCCCCCCAGGGGTTCCCAGCGATCTTCGACAACCCGCCTCTTGATTTCGGCGAAAAGGGCCGGGTCGTCCTGCCGCACGAACTCGTAAAGCTGCGGCTGGCTCTGGCTGAAGTGGTAGGCGGGGAATTGCTCCATCAACCGCAGGGCGGTGTGGAAGGTGCGGCGCGCTTTCTGGCGGGTCTGATCCAGCGTCCACAACCAGGCCACATCGATGTGGGCGTGGCCCGCGGCGATCAGATCCACATCCAGCGGCGCGCCGGCCGATTGGATGCCGCCGCGCAGGGCTTCCAGGGCGGCGGGCAGGCTGAGGTAGAAGCTCTCGCCCAGCGGGTGGCGCGTATCCAGGCGCAAAAAGGCCTCATCCAGGGCGTTGAGCAGCCTTGTGCGGGCGGGTTCCAGCTCGTCGAGCAGCGCCGCCGCCTGCAGGGCGGTCCTCGCCAGGGCGACAAAATCGCGCCCCGGCTGGTAGATCTCAGCCACGGCGCACTCCCCCATGAAAAGCTGCCGTCCGGGCGGCGAGGGCAGCCCGCCCAGCAGACCGCTCCAGCCCAGGAGCAGCAGGGTATGCGGCTGTCCATCCCGGTGGCGGGCCGCCAGCTGCACTTCCTGGTGGTGGCGGTCGATGGCGGCGTAAGCCTCGCCGTCGATGTAAAGCAGCGCTTCGGGGTGGCTGAAATCGCCGCCATCCCCCAGCCGCAGCAGCAGCGCCGCCGGGCTGCGCGGGTCGAAATCCGCCGGTACGTGAAACTCGCCGCGCAGGGCAAAGCTCAAACCCGCCCCGCCCCAGTAGGTATCCTGCGGGACAGGCTGCCAGGAGGCGCCGATAACGGCCCCGGTTACGGCGTCGTCATCCTGCGGAAAATCGCCCGGCGCGGCCAGCGGCTGATATTCCAGCGGCGCCAGGGGCAGCTTGCGGCGGTAGGCCAGCGGCTCAACCAGCCGCAGCCGGCGGGTGATCTTTTCATGTGTTTTTCGGATGGTGTGCATGCGGTGATGTTGGTGAGAGAAGATGCGAGATTTACGGCGCCGCCAGGGCGTTATCGATGGATTTCAACTCGAAATAGGCCTGCATCAACTGGCGCACGATCGGCCCCGCCACGCTGGCGCCCTCGCCGCCGTTGTACACAAAGGCCACAATCGCAATTTCAGGGTTTTCATACGGCGCATAGGCCACCGTCCAGGCGTGAGAAGGCCAGTTGCCGGGGATGCACAGGTTGCGCGCCTGGGCGTAGATATCGCAGTACTCTGCCGTGCCGGTCTTGCCTGCCACGGGGATGTTGAGCAGGTTAAAACCCACCTTCTGCGGGTCCGAGAGCGTGCCCTGGGTTACAGCGGTGCGCATCCCCTCCTGCACTTTCTCGAATACCCAGGGCTCCACAATCTTTTTGACGCCCTCCACCGGCTCGCAGCCGCGCAGGGTGGTGTCGTAAAACTCCTCGATCATGGCGTCCTGGGTCAAATCCCACTTCTGGATCGGGGTAAAAGGCTTGACCACATTGCCATCCGCATCCAGCATCTCGCGCACCAGCTGAGGCTGCATCAGCTTGCCATCGTTGGCGATTGTCGCCGCCGAGAGCAGCACCTGCAGCGGAGTAGCCAGCACATACCCCTGCCCCACGCTGGCGATGTAGGTGTCGCCGGTGGCCCACGATTCACCGCGTGTCAGGCGCTTCCAGGCCGGGTCGGGGATCAACCCTTCTTCTTCCTCAGGCAGCCCCACGCCCGGAGCGTCGCCGTAGCCCAGGGCGCGGGCATAGGTGCCCAGGCGGCAGATCCCCAGCCCGCCGTTGGGCACTTCATCCTGATAACCGCCGCCCAGCTTGTAAAAATACACATTGCTCGAGTTGGAGATGCCGCCCAGGAAGTTCAAGCGCCCAAAACCGGCCTTGTTCCAGTCCACAAAATCCTTGGGCGTCCCCGGCGCGTTGGGCGAGTACGTCTCGTTGATCGTGATCTTGGCCGGGGTATCGATGAACTGCTCGGGGGTCACCACGCCCTCGTTGAGGGCGCCCACCGCCGTCACCAGCTTGAATACCGAACCTGCCGGCAGCACATCGCCCACCGCGTGGTTGAGCAGCGGGTTGGCCGGGTCGGCGATGAGCTGGCGGTAATAATAGGCGGGGATTTCCACCGCCATGCGGTTGTTCTCATAGGTGGGGTAAGAAACCATAGCCATGATCTCGCCGGTGGCGGGGTTGAGGGCAATCACCACCCCGCTCGTCGAACGGATGGTGTTGAGATAGTTGTTCCAGAAGTTGATTTCACGCTCCAGGATGGCCGAGGCGGCCTGCTGCAAGCGCGTATCGATGGTCAGGATCAAGTTTGCGCCCGGCTCAGCCGGATTCGGCTCGCCCACCGTGCGCAGCTCCTTACCTGCCACATCCCGTCTCCACGGTGCGCGTCCCGTTCTTGCCGGCCAAAATATCCTGGTAGGCAAGCTCCAGCCCGGCATAGCCCACCTTATCCCGGTTGGGCACAAAGCCCTTGTCGATGTAATCCTGTTCCTGGGCGGCGGGGATCGGCCCCAGGAACCCCACCATCGAGGCCGTCAGCGAGCCGGTGGGGTAGTCGCGGATCGAGCGTATCTCGACCCCGATGCCGGGCCAGTCGGCGGTTTTTTCCTGCAGGATCATCGCCGTGGTGCGGTCGATATTGCACTTGACCGGCACCGGCGAAAACGGCCTGGAGGCCTCGCCGTATTCGGCCACCTGGGCGATGCCGTGATCAGAGATGCACGGCACATACGGATTTTCATCGCTGATCTCGCTCAGATTGATCGGCACATTGATCAGCTCCGAGAGCTGGCGGAAAATCTCCTGGACTTCGCCGGGGTCATCCGGCAGCTCCGAGGCGGTGATGACGACATTGTAAGAAGCGATATTGCGCGCCAGAACGATGCCGTTGCGGTCGTAGATCACACCCCGCAGAGCCGGGATATTGTTGGTGCTGATGCGGTTCTCTTCGGCTTGAGCCAGGTAAGACGCACCTTCCAGGATTTGCAGGCTGAACAGGCGAAAAAGATACACGCCCAGCACCAGCAGCAGCAGGGCGGCAAAAGCCCAGATGCGCCATGGTTCAATATTGTTATGGAGAGACGGAGAATTGTTCATACCTCTAAAACATCCGGATACAACCAGCCGGCCAGGTCACGCAGCAAGGCGTAGGCCGGGGCAGCCAGCAGCATATTCAAAAGTAGGCCCGGCAGGATGATCAGGTTAATCGCCTGACCGATGGGGATGGGGTCGCCCACTGCCCGCAGGGAAACCAGCGCCAGCGCCTGGAAGATGAGCGTTCCCAGGAAGGTGACAATAAACATCGCCAGGAGGGGCAGGTGCCACACCCGCCGGCGGACGGCCAGCGTCAGCCCGGTGGCGGCGGCGTAACCCAGCAGCGCCACACCCACCGGCAGCGCTGAAACCAGTGTATAAATTAAACCACCGATTACGCTCCAATGCCAGGCAGTTTGCACCCGGCGCTGCAAGGCCCAGCCCAGGATCGCCAGCAGGAGCAGGTCGGGCGTGCCGTGCAGCAGCGGCACCCGGCTGACCACCGCGCTCTGCAGCACCATCAGACCGATCAGGATGGGGAAGGCCATAAAAACAGCCATTACGGCGCTCCCGGGGTGGGCAGCAGCGGGCTGATATCCACAGGCCGAAAGTTGGTGATCACCAGCACGATCTCGATGCGGGTGAAATCGACCGCCGGCTGCACCGCAGCGCGCTGGAAGATCTCCTGGTCACGGCTGCGGATGCTGGTTACCTGCCCCACCAGCAGGTTGGGCGGGTAACCGCCCCCCAGGCCGGAGGTGAGCACCAGATCGCCGGGCTGCACATTGGCGTTCTGCGGGATCATGTCCAGCACAATATCACCGGTGATCTGCCCCAGCAGCACGGCCTGGGCCTGGTTTGGCTCCATGCGCACATTGACCGTGGAAGCCGGATCGGTGAGAAGCTGGACACGCGCTGCGCCCGCCGTGACGGCGGCAATACGCCCGATCAGGCCCTGCTGGGTCACCACGGGCATTCCCCGCCGCAGACCGGCATCGGAGCCGCGGTTGATGATGATGTAATGCAGGAAGGGGCTGGGGTCACGCGCAATCACCGCCGCCGCCTGGTAACGGTTCTGAGGGGCGGCGCGGGCAAAATCAACCAGAGCGGAGAGCACATTGGTTTCCGCCAGGCTTTGCTGCAGCTCTACAATCTGCGTCTGGAGCTGCGAAACCTGGGCTTCCAGCTCGGCGTTGCGCTGGCGCAGGCGGGCAGTATCCTGCGGGGCGCTGACAAAATCCTGGATGGCGTTGAAACGCGTCGTCAGCCACGTTTGAGCGGCTACCGCCGGGCTGAGAAGGATGCGAGAGAGGGGAGAAAGGTAGCCGCCCAGCGCCAAAGCGATCAGGCCCGCCGCAACCAGGAAGAGCACCACGGTTTGCAGGGAGCGGTTACGGGGTTTCGGGGTGTTCATTTAACCATGTTTGGTGCTGCCACGCTCCAGGCCCACCAGCAGGCGGCGCAGATTATCCAGGTCTTCCAGGATCATGCCGGCGCCGCGCGCCACGCAGCTCATCGGGTCTTCAGCGACCCACACGCGCACGCGCAGATCATCGGTCAGGCGTTTATCGAGAGCCTGCAGCAGAGCCCCGCCGCCCGCCAGGCAAATGCCGGTTTCCATCAGGTCGGCAATGATCTCAGGTGGGGCTTCATCCAGAGCGTCTTTGACCGTATCGATGATCGTCTGCACCGAGCTGGCGATGGCCTCGCGGATTTCGACCGAAGAGACCTCCACCGCTTCGGGCAGCCCGGTGATCAGGTTGCGCCCGCGCAGCAGCATGGTCTTCTCTTCGGGCAGGTGGTATGCTGAGCCAATCGTCATTTTAGCCGTCTCGGCCATGCGCAGGCCGATCATCAGGTTGTATTTGTTGCGCATATATTGAACGATGTCTTCGTCCATTTCATCGCCGGCAACGCGCAGCGAGCGGGAGACCACCACGCCGCCCATCGACATCACCGCCACTTCAGACGTACCACCGCCGATGTCCACAATCATGCTGCCGCGGATTTCCGCCACCGGCAGGCCTGCCCCCAGCGCCGCCGCCACCGGTTCTTCGATCAGGAACGTCTCCCGCGCTCCGGCCGACATGGCGGCGTCGTACACGGCGCGTTTTTCCACTTCGGTCACGCCGGAGGGAATGCCGATCACCACGCGCGGGCGCGGCACCGGCACGATGCTCTGCTCGTGGGCTTTGCCGATGAAGTAAGCCAGCATTTCCTCGGTGATCTCGAACTCAGAGATGACGCCGTCCCGCAGCGGGCGCACGGCGATGACGTTGGCAGGGGTGCGCCCCACCATCTCCTTGGCTTCGGCGCCTACCGCAAACGGTTTGCGGGTGCGTTTATCAATCGCCACCCACGAAGGCTCGTTGATGACGATGCCTTTGCCGCGCACGTTGACCAGAGTGTTGGCGGTGCCCAGATCGATGCCTATGTCGAGGGAGAAGAACCCCAACAACCAGTTGAGGGGATTGAACGCCAATGTCGGCTCCTTTGCGGCGCGTCGAGCAAATGAATTTTAAAGGGCGGTTAAATCCCACCCGAAAATCCGTTTCGGATTATACCAGAGAACGGGGAGAGCATAAAACGCGCCTGACGGGCGAAGCCATCCGCGGATATTTCCCGAATATCCCCGCCCCATTCGGCATTCGCCGCCTTTCATTCGTGTGTGCACTGAAAAAAGGAGAGGAGTGAAAGGCTCATAATTGGCCCTCCTCAAAAACGGGAATTTTTATATAATCGAGCTAACCCCATCTCTTTCCGAGGTATAGGATGTTCAAAAAGAACCCCCGAAGCAAACAACCCTTGCTCCTCAGTGACGTTCAAGATTTGCCTGCCCGCAACTTGAAGTACTTGGAAAACTCGTGGGCTGCAACCTTTCGTCGGGAAGTTTTCTTGCGAATTCCAGAAGATCGCTTTGCGGTGCTCTACGATCCCGACCCTTCGCGTCCCAATACACCGGTCAACATCCTGGTGGGGCTGAACGTTCTCAAAGAATGGCACAACTGGTCAGATGAAGAGATGTATGAGCATTACTTGTTTGACCTGCAAGTCCGCTATGCACTAGGGTGTGATGCCTTCGGCGAGGGGGATTTTGAGCTACGCACGATGTACAATTTTCGCCATCGGGTGAGTGAGCATGCGCTCAAGACCGGAGAGAATTTGTTCCAGGTCGTGTTCGAAGAGATCAGCGATGAGCAGATCCAGAAGTGGAACATCAACACCAAGATCCAGCGCATGGATAGCACCCAGATCCTCAGCAACATCGCCGATCTCAGTCGCCTGGAACTGCTGGTCATGGTCATGCAGCGCTTGCATCGTATCCTGAGTGAAGCCGAACAAGCTCAATATGCGCAGATCTTCCAGCCCTTTGTCAAAGAGAGTGCCGGGCAATACACCTACCGGATCAAGGGCAAAGAAGCGGTCTGGGAGCGCATTCAGCAGGTGGGGGCCGTGCTCTATCAAGTGTTGCAAACCCTGGCCAATGCCTATCAAGAGCATGCGGTCTACCAGGTGGCAGCACGGTTTTTTGAGGAGAACTTCAAGCTCGTCGAGACCCAGGTGCAGGCGAAAACCAACGCAGAAATTCAACGAGGGTGTTTGCAGTCCTTGGATGATGTCGAAGCCGGTTTTCGGCGTAAAGGCCATCACACCTACAAGGGCTACGTGGCTAACGTGAGCGAAACGTGCGATCCGGGCAATCCGCTGCAACTCATTACCCAGGTACAGGTGCAGTCCAATCCGACCAGTGACATCGAGCTCTTGGAACAAGCGCTGCCCGAGTTGAAATGGCGGATGGAACTCGAGCAGTTGGTGACGGATGGAGCCTATCTGGCCCGACCGTCGATAAAGCGTTACGCACTCACCGGGTCGAACAGATTACCACCGGCTTGATCGGAGCCCTTCCTGTTCATCCAAATGGCCAGTTGTCCATGTCAGATTTCGAGATGGACATCGACCAGGAAGAGAACCTGGTGCAACTAACCTGTCCGGCAGGACAAGCCGCCCAGCTGGATCTCCAGCCGAGTGGCAAGTCGTACCTCATCAAGTTCTGTGAGGCCGACTGCCAGGCCTGTTCCTTCTATCAAACTGGTCATTGTCCGGCTCACAAATACAAACGAAAGGAGACCTTCGGCTCAACTTGCCGAAAAGTTGTATTCTCTCCAGTATGCGCATCCATCGCTTCCGGGCTTGCAAAGCGGAAGCCCGAGCCCTACGACCAGCCGCCGAAGCAACCATCTATCAAGTCAAGCATCAACTCAATCATGGAAAAAGCCGCGTCCGAGCGTATCGACCGCCGCGTCATCCTGTGCGCTGCGTTAGGCGCAAACTTACGCCGGATATTCCGGTATGAGCATGACAAGCAGCGAGGCAAAGATACCTCAAAGAAGAACAAGGAAGTTTTTTCTGCTCCTGTTTTTCGTTTCTAGAAGTGTGGATCAGACCCTTGCAAGCAGCCTGGAACAGAAGGATGGCGGCGTTTTGTTACTAAAGCCTGTTCAGCGCCACATTCGTGGACGGCCCGCCTCCCCGGGGTCAATCTGTGTCCATCCCGCCGTATCTGTGTTCATCCGTGGATTCTTTTTCAAATTAATAGTACCAATCGGCCATCACCGCGCCGGTTCAATTGCCTGAAACATACGGTATAATTGCGTATCACAATCCAACAGGAGGTGCACGGCTCACATTTTGCAATCGCATTAAGGGAAGACAGCGCAAGGACCGGAGTATACCCCGGTTGACGAGGATGAGGGTTCCTGCCCGCAGGGGCAGGTTAACCGGACTGCCAACAGGCTGCCAGCCTGGGCGCCGGGAAAATCGAAAGATCAGCGGAAGCCCTCCGGGCCGTCCACGGCCCGCCATCTCTCCCTCCAACAGCACCCTGCCACAACGCCGTCCGGGCAACCGGGCGGACAAACCGGCCGGGAGTGGATGATTTCATCACTTTCTGGAGGGATTCCATGTGTGGAATTGTTGGATATATTGGATCGCGTGACGCCACGCCCATCATCCTGAACGGGCTGCGGCGCCTGGAGTATCGCGGCTACGATTCGGCCGGCCTGGCCGTGCTGCAGAACAGCCATATCGAAGTGCGCCGGGACGCCGGCAAGCTCTCCCGCCTCTCGGCGCTGGTGGATGAATTACCGGTGCACGGGCAGGTTGGCATCGGGCACACGCGCTGGGCCACCCACGGTGAGCCCAGCGCCCGCAACGCTCACCCCCACCTGGGCATGACCGGCGATGTGGTGGTGGTGCACAACGGCATCGTCGAGAACTTCCGCGAGCTGCGCGACGAGCTGCAGGCCGAAGGCGTGGTTTTCAAATCGGATACCGATACCGAAGTCATCGTCCACCTGGTGGAGCGCTATCTCTCCGCCGAGGCCGGCCTGGTGGAAGCCACCCGCCGGGCGCTGGCGCATCTCAAAGGCGCCCACGGTGTGGTGGTGCTTTCCTCGCGCGAGCCCGATAAAATGGTGGCAGCCCGCATCGGCAACGCCGGCGGCGTGGTGCTGGGGCTGGGCGAAGGCGAGAACTTCATCGCCTCCGATATGCCCGCCATCCTGGAGCACACCCGGCGGGTCATCTTCCTGGAGTCGCGCCAGATGGCCGTGGTCACGCGCCAGGAGGTCAGCGTCTTCACCCTGGAAGGCGCACCGGTGACCGCCGAAGTGCACAGCGTGGCCTGGGACCCGGTGGCTGCCGAAAAGGGCGAATACCGCCACTTCATGCAAAAAGAGATCCACGAGCAGGTGCGCTCGCTGACCGACACCATCGCCGGGCGGGTGGATTTCGAAGCCGGGCGCATCGACCTGCCCGAGCTGAACCTGACCCCCGAGCTGGCCCGCCGCCTGAAGAAGATCACCATCACCGCCTGCGGCACCGCCGCCCACGCCGGCATGGTGGGCAAGGTGCTGATCGAGCACATCGCCCGCCTGCCCGTCGAGGTGGATATCGCCTCCGAGTTCCGCTACCGCGACCCGTTGGTCGATGAAGACAGCGCCGTGCTGGCGATCAGCCAGTCGGGCGAGACCGCCGACACGCTGGCGGCCATGGAAGAAGCCCGCCGCAAGGGCGCCACGCTGTGGTCGATCGTCAACGTCATCGGCTCGCAGGCCATGCGCATTGCCGACGGCTACGTCTCCATGCAGACCGGCCCCGAGATCGGCGTGGCCTCCACCAAGGCCTACACCGCCCCGCTGGTCGACCTGTACATGCTGGCGATCCTGCTCGGCGATCTGCGCGGCGTGCTGGATGACGCCCGCCGCCGCAAGCTGGTCGACGACCTGCGCCTGATCCCCGATCTGGCCGGGCGCTGCCTGGACCGCGAAGCCGAAGTGGAGCAGCGTCGCGCGCGCCCTGCAGCACACCAGCCACTGCCTGTACCTGGGGCGCGGCATCAACATGCCCACCGCCTATGAGGGCGCCCTCAAGCTCAAAGAGATTTCCTACATCCATGCCGAGGGCTACCCCGCCGGCGAGATGAAGCACGGCCCGATCGCCCTGATCGACCCGGCGATGCCCGTGGTGGTCATCGCACCGCGCGACCCCTGGTACGACAAGATGTTCAGCCAGATCGAGCAGGCCAAGGCCCGCGGCGGCGTGGTGGTGGCCCTGGCGACCGAGGGCGACCCGACCATCGCCGGCGTCGCCGATCACGTGCTCTGGCTGCCCGATACCCCCTGGCTGCTCAGCCCGGTGACGGCGGTCATCCCGCTGCAGATGCTCGCCTACCACATCGCCGCCCTGCGCGGCCTGGATGTCGACCAGCCCCGCAACCTGGCAAAGAGCGTCACGGTGGAATAAGAGAGAGGGGAATTAGAAAAAGAGTATAGATAACCTAAATGGTGCACTTTTTTTGTGGAAATTAGAAAAGGAATTGGAAGCGAAAATATATTTTAATATTAATGAGCTAATGTTTAGAGAAATAAAAGGCCTCTTCTGTAGATAAAAGATGTTTTAAGATCGGTCGCTTGGATTTTTATCTAAAAAAAGTAGTTTTGAAAATATGTAAATATTATTGTTTATATCATAGTAGTATGTAAGATTCAATTGAGTCTGAGTGTTCTATATTTGAGGAAATTATAAATCTCTTCTAATTTTTCTTTGCGTAAAGCTTCCTAGAGCTCTTGTTGCACAAAGATTCTACTGTTTCACGCATAGCTTGTATTATAGTGTAGGGATGTAAGCAGAGTTTATTGGAATTTATATAGATAATTTTTGAGTTCGATCCACTTATTTCCTATATTAGGTAGTTCTACTAATAGGAAAAATATGAACTGCTTCTGATATTACAGAAGGAGAATAAATAAATTAGATTGCTAACTTTGCTTTAGAGATACAGATTTCACTGTCGCTCTAATTTAGTGGCACGAAATGGAACAGCTTCATACGCTCATTATTTGCTTAATAGGTCGTGGTATAGATCAAGGTCATCTAAGACAATCGAATAGACAGCCTGAGAAAATAGAAATTTGGCTGGGATCTTTGGAAGTATTTTCCGTCTGGAACTGATATCTAAGGCGCTGACAGCAACATGGATCGCACGATGGTGGTCTTTATAATCGGCAGGATCTTATTGAATATAACTTACGATCCAATCGTAAGCTAAATCAGGGTGGATTTTCAATAGCGCGGAAAGGAAATACTCTGCTCTGCATCGAAGGACTACTGGCACATTGCGAATCAAAGTCTAAGGAATAGTTTTCTTTGGTAAGCTTATCCATTCTTTGTGCTGCCGCAAAAGAAATTTTTTTATCTGGGCTTGTCAACAATTGCTTGATGATTTGTTCAATTAAAATCTCATTTCGTATACACAATGTCTCAACTAATCTAGAGAAACAGATATCAAATACATGATTTCGTCTACAAGATCAATCGGTGGGTCTGATTGTTTCAATACTGTCACAATTGCCGCTGCTTGAAGAGTATTTCTAGAAAGACAATAAAGGATTAATTCGTTATCCACCCTGATTCAAGATCCACAGCCGTTCTCTCAAGAAATGGAGATACCATTTCAGACGAACAGTTAGATAGAATTATAGATCTTGCACAATCTTTAGGGGAATAGACTAATTTGGACAAATCTGTCAACAAATAATTTGTCCATAGTAGACAGTTCTGTTCTGCTACTATTGCTTCTCCTTCAATCCACAAAATCTTATAGATAATGGCTTAAGTATCTTTAATACTACATTTTGTTGCTAATGCGTAAACATGCTTTCTATCTTCTTCCTCATGATCTAGCCATTCCACTTTTGGTGCTACCGGATACAGAATTTCAAAATCCCGATCAACATCAGACCGAAGATCGCATATCGAAAGCAATGGAGAATAGATTGATCCAATGGAGAAGCCCAGAGTGACCTGGGAGAACACACTATATCGACGAGTATTGATAGGCAAATGAGCGCATAAATACGCGGATGTCATCCTGTACGGCAATTCCCATTCTTTCCGGAAACGCCCATTCCCTGGCAATATCTCTGAGAGCTGCCCTTCGATATCGAGAGACAATTTGATTGTTTCAATGATGAGAGCACTGTTCTAGAGAGGATATTCATCTCTGGTAATAACAAATAACAGTTTCGCAATGTCACTTATTACTGACATGGATCGGTAGTGATATCTACACATAATGGTGAAAACGAGGTTTTTATAGCTTGGAATTCAGACTGTAGGATCATTACAAGAATGAGAGAGTTTTTGGCTATTTTTATCAATATCAGGCGATTTCTAATGGTGGAATCTTTTAAGGGCATACGGATTTGATATAGTCACAGACGATACGCATAGGATTTTCTGGTGTAGAATGTAGTGGTAGAATATCATTTATCGCTGCACTGAATAATAAGGGCAGAGAATCCTCGGAAATATGGTGAAGGAATGGCAAAGCAATTGTTCTAACTAATACAGGATGATGACTTAGCACCCATCGTGCTTTTATCTGGTCACTGCCATGCGAAGTTCACCCAAGCCTCATACGAACAGACTTTTCAAGTAGATCGATTAACGTTCTTTAGGTATTCTTGCCCCAGACTAATATGCGGCAATCAATTCAAGAACAGTTTGTTCGAGATCGAGAGATTCTGGATGAGAAGTTCACTTGGCAAGGAAGCGAGTCCGTGAAAAAACACGTTTCGAATTAACACCTGGCGTAATGCCTTCGGCTGTGCAGAAGATACGTCTCCACAATTTCTCAAAAAACTCCACTGGCATTAAGTTCAGTTACAATCTCCTTTACGTCAATGGTATTCATCTAGAGGTTATTAGTTACATCATCAAGATCTATCCAGCTACGCCCCGATGGAGAATGCAGCCAAGACGTAGAGCGTTCCTCTGCCACCGGATCGCCCAAGGTACGTCAGAATAGATTCTGTTAGTGCCTCTCCCTTATAAACTTCCAGAACATCGCTAATCAAACATAGATGAGATAAGAGAGCTGCTAATACGGCGCGCCCCTTAGATTGGCTTACAGCTCTCTGAGAAGCTCAATCGGTCCAACGATCTCTCAGGTCTTTAATAACACTAACGATCTGGTCACGTGTAAGCAGCTACACATGCAGAACGAAGATGTACCAGATTTAACGCTTGCCTGAGTACAGATTATTCGATATGACAGCAACTTGCTAAGATGTCAAATTTAACACTAAGTTCATGCCGAAGTTGTCTAAAGCTCGGAAATTAAGGAAAGCTGCGCTCAAGCATCGTCTACGATCAGAGTGACGAGTTGATACACACGGATATCAGATGCAATCTGTTCCAGATCGGTATAGACGATGAAATAGCGCTTCCCATCTGAAGCATATTTCATTAGAAGAAACGTTTTGCCGCAGCTAGGTTGCTAGACGATTTACGGTCACCTGAAGTTGAAAGCAGCTAATTCATTAATGCATCTCTACTAATCAGAATATTGTTAAAGACCAGGCGTTCGGATTTTGGAAACTCAGAAAAGGAAGCTGTCCTCTCGGACAGATAGAGAAGCTCTCGGCACCAATCAGGTCGGTGATATAAACGATTGGCGATATCTTCCAGTGAATGTACATAGACGAGTGTGAACCACATTTTTTGAGACGCTCCATAAAGATTTCGTGTTCGAGTTGGGGTCAAATGTTGAGATGTAGCGAGTAAGACCTTTCGCCTTTTGCGTCCTTCTGCCAGATAGGATTTTAAATTCCTGGTAAGATTTCTAATTACATCTTCACCGGTTGTGACAACTAATGGAAAAGGCTCTCCCTCCCCATCGCCGATGGCTCCATCCATCCCGGCATCGTAGCCTCAGGGAACAGGAACTAAAGATGGGTAGACATCGATGAGCAAATCATATACGCAGTCTACGAACTGGCCAAGGTCTCAATGCTGAAGAAGGCTCTTGATAATCTCTTGAAAAAATGGATCCTTACGCATTTCTTTTGTTCGGATTTGTACACATCATGAAGTTGGACGATTTGTACAATCACCTTTCATACAAGGTCATAGGCTCTGACAAGTAGTTGAGATGTTTAGGGTTATACCTGCTAACTTCCTCTTTAAAGGATGAAAACAACCTTATCATTCTTATATCTAGTCTAGACTGCCATCTTGTTGATATAGAGGTTAAAACGCATGAATTTGTGAAGATTTTTCCTGAAAATCTATCACCGGATGATCTATTCTCTTTACAAACTAAAGATTAATCCTTTGGTACACTTTCTTATAGAAATCGCGTATGGAATTATAGGCCATAGATATCAGGTAAAAAAAGGTAAAGGGACAGTGTGGTTAAGTGTGGGTAACGAGTATTTTCACCAAAAACGTAATAGGATTTTAGGCAACGAAAGAATATATCCACATACTAATGGATCCATACGAAGATGCACACCCGCCCGGCAGCATCGCCAGCGCGCACCCAATGTGCATCGTAAGAAAGCGCCAGGCTGGTAATGACGGCATCATGCCGAACAAATCTCGATGCTGGCCGGTTAAGAGATCCCAGACCTTGAGCGTTTTATCATCCGACCCGGAGACGGCCTGCCCCCCGTCCGGTGTCAACGCCACGGCGCTCACCGCGATCCGTGTGCCCTTCCAGGCTGCGCAACAGCCGCCCGCTGGAGAGATCCCAGACCTTGAGCGTTGTGTCACCCGACCCGGAGACGGCCTGCTCCCCATCCGGCGTCACCGCCACGGCTTTCACCCAACCCGTATGCCCTTCCAGGCGTGCGCACCAGCCGCCCGCTAGAGAGATCCCACACCTTGAGCGTGTTGTCATCCGACGCCGGAGACGGCCTGCTGCCCATCCGGCGTCACCGCCACGGCGTGTCACCCCACTCGTATGCCCTTTCAGGGTGCGCAGCTCAGCGCCCGCTGGCGAGATCCCACACCTTGAGCGTGTGGTCACTCGACGCCCGAGACGGCCCGCTGCCCATCCGGCGTCAGCGCCACGGCGTTCACCCGACCCGTATGCCCTTCGAGGGTGCGCAGCTCAGCCGCCCGCTCGGCGAGATCCCACACCTTGAGCGTTCTATCCTCCGACCCGGAGACGACCTGCTGCCCGTCCGGCGTCAGCGCCACGGCGGGCACCCCACCCGTATGCCCTTCCAGGCTGCGCACCAGCCGCCCGCTCTCCAGCTCCCACACCTTGATCGTCTTATCATACGACCCGGAGACGACGGACAGCCCGTCCGCGTGTCACAGCCACGCTGGTCACCGTAAGCGTATGTCCGGCCATGAGCGTGGTCCAGGCTGGCGGCGCTGGCGTGGGGTCTTGGATTATGCGCAGCCAGCGGTCTCGCCCTTGACGATACCGCTCGCAGATGGTATGTACAGGCCGATCCGGCGCGTCGAGCCAGGTCAGGTGGTTGTAGAGCTGGGGAAACAGCAGCCCTTGGGCGCGTTGGATGTGATGCGCTTCCAGCCGCAGCCGTTCTTCGAAGGTGGAGAGGAGGATCTTATCCCGCTCATCCCCCTTCCAATGGGTCAGCGCGGAGCGATAGCCCTCCTGCAGATCGTAGACCGTCTGCTTCTCGCATCGGGCTTCCAGGTAAGTAAAATCCGTATACAGCCTGGTCAGCGCTTGATAATCTCCCGCCAATTGCAGGTGAACAGGGAGATATTGAACCCCATACAGATCGCACAGTCTCCAATCTTGCCCAAATTTTGCGGTGTAAATTTGACTGATCTGGCGGTGAATATCGGAAACGTCGATCGAAAATTCATCCGAGCGCCGACTCGTCTGCCAGAAAATCGATGATGGATTGGTGGTAGAGCTGGTACTCGCCTTTCAACCGCAGCAAAGGATTGAGGAACTGGTCAAGCTCACGCAGGCTGTCCCTGGCGATTTGCCTGCTTAGCCCCGTCATCATGACGATCTGATCTAGGCCCAGGCTTGAACGGGCAGCCGCCAGAACGCCCAGAACGGGCCGGTAGTGCGTTTCCCACCGGCTTTGATTGGCGGTTCGCCGGGTGCGGAAGAATTCTCGATAAATGCCATCCAGACCAACCGGGAAAACGGCCCCCTGCTCCAGCAAGGTTATATCGGCGCTGATCACCGGCAGCAGCCAGGTCAGATAAAGGAAGTTGCCCTGGCTGGCTCTTACCAGCCGTTCGATGATTTCATCCTGTTTATCCTCTTGGGATGCCAGATTGATCTGGGTATACTTCGATAGGTAGTTCTGAATATACCTGCGTACATCGTGCCGGTTATCTTCGCGTCCGGCATCCAGGTAGAAAAAGGGGATGTTCTGGCTTTCAAAGTGCCGCAGTACTGCGGTTTCGGGGCGGGTCGTGAAGGTAAACTTCAACCTGGATGGCAGCCTCCCCAGGTTGGAAAGGAGATCCACCAGGCTCTCCCCGCTCCCCAGGCTGGCGGCCTCGTCCAGCGCGTCCACCAGGATCGTTATCTTTGGGCCGTTTTTCTGCATCCAGCATGGTTTCTGATCGGGTCCATCACCAGCTGGTTGAAGATCAGGCGCGCCGAGTGCTCGCTGACGTTGATCACCGCCCCGATCACTTCCCCATACACCTGCTCGATATCCTGGTGGATATCGATGGTCAGGTTGAGGTCCCTGATAATGGAATTTGTAAAACCAGGAAGTGAAGATAGCTGTTTCGAGATGGAATGGGCGAACTGGATCGGATCGACGGTGCTGGTGTCGTGGGCGATGCAAAAGTGGCAGGCATCCAGCTCCCGGATTTGAGTCAGGCGGGCGGCGATCGCCGACTTGCCAATCCCAGGCTCGCCGGTGATGAAGAAGTAATCGGGCGATTGCGGGTCGGCCAGCCAGGCATCGATTTCATCGAGCACCCACTCGCGACCGGTGAAATCCTTTGTGCGCTCCTGGATAAAGGCGGCGAAATCGGGTGGTTTCATGTCTTCAGATCATCCCCATATGGCTGGTTCCCCTAATTATAGTTGAGATTTTATGAAGACAATCATCGAGAATAAACCGGGTCGAGTCAGAAATAGAGAACATTCGGAAAAACCTGATGCACCCGCCCTTTTTCGTGTATTTCGTGTGGTTCGCGGTTAAGAAAAATTCTTTAAAAACCACGAAATACACGAACCACACGAACAAAATCCAGCGAATTTTAGAGCCTGCTGAACCACCAGATTTTACCAGTCTTTTTCGTGTATTTCGTGTGGTTCGTGGTTAAGCATTGCTCCTAAAAACACCAAATATATTCCCCAAGCATTAAATCTTTAATATTATAATATTGCAATTATAAGACATTGACCTTGTTTGTATCATCACGGGGACCTAGCATGCCAATCAACCGCAACTCACCCCTCCCGCTTTATTTTCAGCTCAAAGAAGTCCTGCTCAGCAGCATCCAGCACGGTGAATGGAAACCCGGTGAACAGCTCCCCACCGAAGAAGAGATCCAGGAGAAGTACGGGCTCAGCCGCACCACCGTGCGCCAGGCTCTGCGCGACCTGGAGCTGGAAGGCCGCATCAACCGCCAGCCCGGCCGGGGCACCTTCGTATCCCAGCCCAAAATTCAGGAAGGCAGCGAATCCTTCAACCAGAGTGTCAAGGCTTTCAAGGAGCAGGGCCTGGAGCTGGTCTGGCAGGTGCTCTCCGCCGAACAGATCCCTGCTCCCGAAGCTGTCGCAGACCAATTGAAAATCGCCCCCTTCAGCAGCGCCTTTTGCCTGCGCCGCCTGCGCCTCGCCAATCAGACCCCTATCGGTTTCGTGGTTTCGTACGTCTCCGGCGATTTTATTAAGAATGTTGATCTCGCCTGGGCCAATCAGGGCGGATCGATGAATTACATCCGGGGGATGGACCTGAGCCGCTGTATTGCCGAGCGCCTCGTCGAAGCCCTGCCCGCCGAGCGCGAAGACGCCCGCATGCTCGACATCGACCGCGGCGTGCCCGTGCTGGTGATCACGCGTCTGTTGAGGTGCCCGGACGCCCGGCCGATCGAGTATTTCCGCGGCGTTTACCGCGGCGACCGCTTCCGCTACCATGTCCAAAGCCTGCCGCCCCAGGTTTAGCCAACCACACATCCCCGTCAAATCGCAGGTTTGGCATCCCAAAATTATTAACCACGAAATACACGAACCACACGAACAAAACGCCACTATTTCGTGGTTTGCGAGGTTGGTGATCAAACAAAATTTATTTTTTTCGTGTATTTCGTGTGGTTCGTGGTTAAGAATTTTTCAACCACGAAATACACGAACCACACGAACAAAACCCTTGTATATCGTGGATCGCAGGGTTGGCGATAAACTATATTTTGGTTTTCTAGTTTCGCGTATTTCGTTGGGTTTGTGGTTATAGAAAATTTCTATGAACAATCACATCCAAAGATCAAAATCAACGATCCTGTACAAAGAAGAGTGCTTTGCCATTCAAGGCGCTATCTTCGAAGTCTATCGCGAAGATGGGCAGTGGATTTCTTGAAGGGGTATATCAAGAATGCCTTGGCAAAGAGTTCCGTAACCGTATGATACCGTTTTTAGCACAACCGGAGCTAACTTTGTCTTACAAAAAGGAGCCACTGCTCCAAACATATAAACCAGATTTCATTTGTTACGACAAGATCATCGTCGAGTTGAAAGCCGTCAAAGATGTCAGCGACGAACATCGCGGTCAGGTGTTCAACTACCTGAAAGCGACTGGATTTCGGCTTGGGTTATTGGTGAATTTCGGGCATTTCCCCAAGGCAACGATTGAGAGAATTATCATATAGAAGTATAGAGTTTGCGGATGCACCAGATTTTCACAGGTCTTTTTCGTGTATTTCGTGTGGTTCGTGGTTAAGAAGTATTTCAACCACGAAATACACGAACCACACGAACAAAATCCTGCTAATTCGTGGATTGCCAGGTTGGTGATAAGCAACGTTTTGGTTATATAGTTTCGTGTATTTCGTGTGGTTCGTGGTTAAGAAATTTATCCGCCCTTCCAGAACGGCTTTACAAAATTGCCCTTTTTCTGCGCCTTCCACAGCAAATACAACCCGGCTGCCGTGCACACGAGGACCGCAACAATCGAAGCCTCAGCGCCAAATTCGCCCCCGCTCAAAATATCCGGCCCGGTCAGGACCGGCTGCAGCAGCCCGCCGAACTGAACCCCAGACACCGCCACCCCGAACACCCCACCCTGGGTAAAGTTCCAGGCAAAGTGCAGACCGATCGCCAGCCACAACCGGCGCGTCAGCAGGTAGGCTGCCGCTAACAGCACGCCCGCTTCAAGCGCAATCGCTGCCCCGGCAACCAGGTTCGCATTGGGGTTCGCCAGATGCAGGAAGCCAAAGATCAGCGCAGAAATCAGCAGCGATATCCAGGTTCCCAGGCTTTCCTCCACAATCCTGAACAGCACGCCACGAAACAAGATCTCTTCAAAAACGCCGGAGATCACTGAAACTGCAAAAACTGGCACAGCCACCGTCCAGTCGTTCAGCCCCGTGACCCTGTAAATGCCCAGAGCCCACAGAATTCCAATCGTGACGCTGAACAAACCGGCCCCGATCAGGATGCCTGTCGCCAGCTCAGCCGCCGCCCCCTGGATGGCAAGCTCGCTGACCGGACGTTTCTCGATCCCACGAACAAACGCGTAATAAGCCAGGAAGGCAACCGCCGCCACAACCACCGCAGATAAGACGGCAGCCAAAAAGGTTTCTCCCACGGGCAGGAGACCAACCGACAACTGCGTGGCTGTGACGATCGTGATCAGCCACACAAACGCCAGCACAATTCTGACCAGCGGGAATTGGACAATTCGCCAGACGCGGCTTGTAGATTGAATTTGCCCGGCCATCGTGGGAGCGCCTTTCTGCACAATTATATGGGATATGCCAGGAAAGCAGGTCAGATCAGCGACAGATTTCAAGCCGCGAAAAAGCTATCCAGCGCTTCCTGGTTATCTGTGAAACCCCAACCCTCGACCACCTGACCCTCATCCGTGAGCCGCATCAGGTGGCCTCCGCGCAGGTCAATTTTAATACCTTTGCGCTCGCCTTGCACGCCGAATGTGGTCATCACGTAATTCCCATTGACCATGACGGTCTCAAGTGTGAAATCCCACTGCGTCAGCGGCGCCATACGCTCAGGCATCAATTTCGAATATTCTTCGAAGCCGTGATAATTCCCGGATGCCGGGTTATGCCCGGGTACATGCCACACGATGTCTGGGGCGATACTCGCCCGTTCAGAATCCTCCCCGGCGTACATCCGTTTCACAATTTCGATATTGCGTGCATCTCGTCCGGTCATGGCGCCATCTCCTTATATCAAGGCAGCGGGTTCCAGAGCAAGGACAGCCCGACCGCCAGCACCGCCAGCAGCGCCGCCGCCGCGGCAAAGAATACGCTGATCTCGGTGGTTTCATGGCGAGTGATCAGGTGGGTGGGCAGGTTGGAAAAAACATCGTTGAGCTCACTGGCGCTGCTTGCCGAATAATACTCGCCGCCGGTGAGAGCAGACACCTGCTTGAGCGTCTCTTCATCGATGCCGCGCCGGAAGCGCCCGCCGAACTGTGGATCGGTGCCAAAGCCCTGCGCCCCTCCGAACTGGCCGCCGCCTCCAAAGGGGTCGCCCCGGAACGAATCACCCCTGCCGTCCCCAGAACAGTCCATCTCCCCGCCGTTGGCGGTGCCAAACCCGATCGTGTAAACGCGCACGCCGCGGTCGGCGGCAGCCTGGGCGGCGCTCAACGGGTCTGCGCCGGTATTGCTGGCTCCATCGGTCAGCAGGACGATGATATCGGCGGCGTAGGCGCCTTTGGGCACCGGTGTCACATCCGGAACGGCCGAAGCTCCGATCGCCACCGGCGCCACGTTCGGGTCGATCTCGGCGATGGCGTTCAGAGAGCGCAAGATAGCGGTTCCGATCGCTGTGCGCCGCCCGGTGGTCAGGCTCTCAATCACCGTCTCCAAAACTTCCTCGTCATTGGTGGAGGGCTGAACCAGCTCGGCAAAACCGGCAAAAGCCACGATGCCAATCTGGGTGGTGGATTTCTGGCGCTGTACAAAGGAACGCGCCGCCTCCTTGGCTGCGACCAAACGGTTGGGGGGAATATCCACCGAGCACATGCTGCGTGAGACATCCATCGCCAGGATGATGGTGGTTTGCCCGCTGGGCACGCTGACAATCGATACCGGGCGGCTCAGCGCCAGAACCAGGAACGCCAGCGCCGCCAGGAAAAGTCCAAAGGGCAGATGCCGCCGCCAGCTCGCAGCAGGGGGCATCGCCTGGCGCACGAGCGACAGGCTGGAAAACCGCAGGGCATACCGCCGCCTGCGGCGCAGCATCCAGATGTACACCCCGATCAGAACCGGGATCAGCCCCAGGAGAAGCAGTAGCCAGGGCCAGAGTAAGGACATTGAACACCTCCAAAACACCGCTAAGCGCCGCCCGGCGCATCACGGGAAGCGGCTGAACCACAGGAAGGAGAAAATGCTGCCGGCGAGCAGGCAAAGCAGGCTGGCGCCAGCAAAAAGCGCCGTGACTTCGATTTTCTCGGGGCGCACCACCAACTGCGGGGTGAGCTTTGAATAGATTTCTTCCAGGTCCTGCTCGCTGCGGGCATTGTAATATGCGCCGCTGGTGATGCCGGCAATTTGCTGCAGGGCGGCTTCGTCCAGGCTGGTGTGGATGTTGAAGCCCTCCACTTCCAGGGTTGCGCCTTCAGGACTGCCCACGCCAATGGTGAAAATGCGCACGCCGCGGTCTGCGGCAGCCCGGGCGGCCTCCAGTGGATCGGGAGAAACGGTGTTCTCCCCATCTGTCAGCAGCACGATCACCGCCGACTGGTACTCGCCTGCCGGCATGGGTGTGGGCGTGGGCGTGGGACCCGGCGTCAGGTTGCTGTACAGGCTGGGGGCGTCATCCCCGGCATTTTGCGCCGTCTCGATGGTTTTTAATGACGCCAGGATGCCGTTCGCCAGCGAGGTGGCGCGCTGCGGCGTCAGCCGGTTGATGGCAGCCAGGACGGTGTCCGGGGAATAGGTGGGCGCCTGCACTGAAAAGCCGCTGTCGCTGAAAGCGACCACCCCGATCTGCATGCTGGAAGGCTGGCGCTGGACGAAATCACGCGCCGCAGCTTTGGCCGCTTCCATGCGGGTGGGTTCAAGATCGGTGGCTGCCATGCTCCCGGAAACATCAAAAGCCAGGATGATGGTGCCTTCCACGCGCGGCAGGCTGACCACAGCCTGCGGACGGGCCAACGCCAGCAGCAGGATGGTGACGCCCAGTAAAAAGAACGCCGGGGGTATATGCCGCCGCAGCCCCGGACCGCCTGCCGGCAGCCATCCCCAGCGCCATGCCGGCCCGGCTGGCAGCCTTGCGCCGCCGGCGTTGAAGCAGCAAATAAGCCCCAATCAAGAGTGGAACCAGTAACAGGCTGAAGAGCATCACAGGCCAGATAAAAGTCATATCACCCGTTCATTTCCTGCGCCGCTGGCGCAGCGTGGCGAAACCTGCCAGCGCCCGCACCAAATCATCGGCGGTGGAAATCGCCAGCACGTCCACACCGGCCTGATGAAAGGCCTGGTTTAATGCCGCCTGGCGCTGCGTCGCGGCCTGCATGTACCTGCGGCGGAAGGTTTTATCGTGCGGTATCCACGTAGAGCTGCTCGCCGGTTTCGGCATCTTCCAGCAATATCGGACCCACATCGGGCAGCTCCATCTCGCGTGGGTCCCACAGGCGCACCGCAATGCACCTCGTGGCGCTGGTTGAGCAGCGCCAGCGGGCGCTCCCAGCCGGGCGCGCTGATGAAATCGGAGATGATGAAAACCAGCGAGCGCCTTTTGATGGCATGCAGCCCGCCCTGCAGCAGGGGCGTCAGGTTGGTGAAGGGCGCGCGCGGCAGCTGCGGCTGCCTGAGCAGATCGTTGATCAGGCGCAGCACCTGCATGCGCCCGCCGCGCGCCGGGATGGTGCGCTCGATCCGGCTGGTGTAGAACATCGCCCCCACACGGTTGCCGTGACGCGTCAGCAGGCGCGCCAGCGTGGCGACAAAATCGATCAGCAGGCCGCGCTTCTGGCTGTGCTGGCTGCCAAAATCGATCGATGGGCTGAGATCGAGCAGGAACCAGGCTGTGATTTCGCGGTCTTCCACGTACTGGCGCACATAAGGCGTGTCCATGCGGGCGGTGACGTTCCAATCGATATAGCGGATGTCGTCCTCGGGCTGGTACTCGCGCAGATCGGCAAAATCGACCCCGTAGCCGTAGAACAGGCTGCGGTAGTCGCCCTGCAGCAGGCCGTCCAGGCGGCGGATGACCTGCCAGTCCAGGCGCTGCAGGATGCGCTCAGGCGTTTGTGCGGAGGTTGGCATGCTCATGCAAGGGCACCACAGGGATCGGGAATGCGGTCGATGATCTTCTTCAGCACGTCGTCGCTGCTGACATTGTCCGACAGCGCTTCGTAGGAAAGCACCAGGCGGTGGCGCATCACATCCAGCGCCATGTCCAGCACATCCTGCGGCAGGGCGTAGGTGCGCCCGCGCACAAAGGCCAGCGCCCGCGCCGTCAGGATCAGGTTGATCGAAGCGCGCGGGCTGGCGCCGTACAGGATGTAATGCTCCAGCTCCTTCAGGCCCACCTCTTCCGGCTTGCGGGTGGCGGTCACCAGGCGCACGGCATATTCGATCAGCGCCGGGTCGACATACACCTGGTCGGCCTGCTTCTGCAGTTCCAGCAGCTGTTCGGTGGTCAGCACCTTTTGCACCGCCTGCAGAGCGCCGGTCATGCGCTCGACGATCACGAATTCCTCGGTTGGCGCTGGGGTAACCGACCAGCACCTTGAGCATAAAGCGGTCCACCTGGGCTTCGGGCAGCGGATAGGTGCCTTCGGTTTCGATCGGGTTCTGCGTCGCCAGCACCAGGAATGGGTCGGGCACGCGGAAGGTCTCGCGGCCGATGGTCACCTGGCGCTCCTGCATCACTTCCAGCAGGGCGCTCTGCACCTTGGCCGGGGCGCGGTTGATCTCATCGGCCAGCAGCAGGTTGGTGAAGACCGGGCCGAGCGAGGTGTTGAACTCGCCGGTTTTCTGGTTGTAGATCCGCGTGCCCACCAGGTCGGCGGGCACCAGGTCGGGGGTGAACTGGATGCGCTTGAACTCGCCGCCGATGGCCTCGGCCAGGGTTTTGATCGCCATGGTTTTGGCCAGGCCGGGCACGCCTTCGACCAGGATATGGCCGCGCGCCAGCAGGGCGACGACCAGGCGCTCCAGCAGGTGATCCTGCCCGACGATGATCTTCTTCACTTCATAGAAGACCCGTTCCATCGGCTTGCGCTTCGGTCAGCGGGAGTGCATCAGGCCTCCATGAGTACTCTCCTTTTGCTTTAATCAGGGCGGCGATGCCGGCTGCCGCCGCCGGCGACGTCGATCGGCACGGCAAAACCGATGCCGACGAAGACATCCTGCTCGGTGGGGTTGAGGATCCCGATGACAATGCCGACCACCTGGCCGTAGCGGTTGAGCAGCGGGCCGCCGGAATTGCCCGGGTTGACGGCCGCGTCGATCTGGATCAGACCTTCCAGGCGCTGGTCGCTGTTTCGGGGCTTGAAGGAGCGGTCGAAGCCGGAGATGACCCCGGCGCTCATCGAGCTGTACAGGCCAAAGGGGTTGCCCACCGCAAAGGCCTCATCGCCGACATGCATGGCGTACGGGTTGCCCAGGACAGCCGGGACGAGCAGCTCCGGCAGCTTCTCGGCCTGCAGCACGGCGATATCGTTCTCGGGCTGCTCAGCTACGATAGCTGCCAGCGACTCGGTGCCATCGGCAAAAATGACCTTGATCTCGTCGGCCCCGGCGACCACGTGCAGGCTGGTCAGGATATCACCCTGGTCATCCAGGATAATGCCGCTTCCCAGGCCGTCGTTCTCATCATCGTCGCCGGTGCTGGTCTCGATCAGCACCAGGGAAGGCTGGATGACGCGGTAAACATAGGATGAAAATGTGGGCGCCGGGGTGGCGGAGGCCATCACCTGCGCAACGGTATCATTGACCTGCTGTTGGGTGATTGCGGCTGGTCCGGGCGCCAGCAGGTTGTAGATCAGCAGCGCCAGCAGAGCGGCCATGACCCCTGAAACAAACGGCGCGCTGCGGCGCACAGCGTTGCGTAAACGCTGCCGCCGTCCTGCCCATCCCCCCACTTGCGGTGTTTTAGGTTCGATCATGCTCCTTCTCGCAGATGCCTGGAAAGGGAAGAATTTGGTCGAAACCAGAAACCAACCGGACAGCAATATTACGCCATCTAAAGTCCTAAAACTCTACTTTATCAATTTTACCTGAAAAATGGATGAGTCAATGGTGAAAAGAGTTTGAGAAAAGACGCGCCGTGCCCATCTCTCCTGAAGCCCGGGCATCCCCATGCCCGGGCTACCTGTCCAACCGGTCAGGTCAAAACTCTCCCACTGGCGGAGGAAATTTATCGCTCGCCCGGCTATCATTGAAATCAGCTTTGGCAGATCACGGAGAAAAGATGCCCACCCCACCTCTATCACGACGCGCTTTCCTGAAAACCACCGGCATCACGCTGGGCGCCTCGGCGCTGACTTGCTCCGGCCTGGGCTATCTGGTCACCCGCACCCCAAAATTTTACCCGCTCGACCGTTCGTATGGAAAGGAAAACACGATGAACACACGCATCCTGGTCACCTATGCCACCCGGGCCGGCTCTACGGTGGATGTCGCCGCCGCCATCGGCGCGACCCTGGCAGGGCGCGGGTTCCTGGTGGATGTCAAAGCCGCCACAGAGAAACCCTCCCTGGATATTTACCAGGCGGCGGTCCTGGGCAGCGCCATCCGCATGGGCGCCTGGCTGCCGGAAGCGGTGGAATTTATCCAGGCCAACCAGACCCGCCTGCGCCAGATGCCGACGGCGCTGTACACCGTTCATATGCTCAACATCGATGACAGCCCCGCCAGCGCAGCCGCACGCCAGGCATACATCTCCCCGGTGCTCCAGATGCTGACGCCCGAAAGCCAGACCTTCTTCGCGGGGAAAATGGATTACTCCCGGCTTTCCTTCCTCGACCGTGTGATTGCCAAAGCCGTTGAAAAATCGTCCGGGGCTAAAGAAGGCGACCTGCGCGACTGGAATGCCATTCAAACCTGGGCTGGCGCGGTTTTGGGCAGCCTAAACTGAGCCATCAAGGAAGAAGTCTTATGAAGAATCATTCGATTGTCCTGTGGATTGCGGTCCTCATCCTGCCGCTGGCGCTCTTCGCTGCGGCTGCAGGCGTTTTCTGGCAGGGAAGCGGCGAAGCGCAGCCTTTCACCGCACTGCGCGGCGAAACGGTACTGGTGCAGGGCCATGGCCTCTACCGCTATGACGGGGTGTCTGCCGCTGCCCAGGAAAGGGCGCAGGACGTGGTCACCCTGGTGCTGGGGCTGCCTCTGCTGGGCACGGGCATCCTGCTCAGCCGCAGGGGCTTGCTGCGCGGCCACCTGCTGCTCACCGGCAGCCTGGCTTACTTCCTGTACACCTACGCCGCCATGTCTTTCCTGACGGCCTTCAACCCGCTCTTCCTGGTTTACGTGGCGCTGTTCTCGCTCAGCCTGTACGGGTTTATCCTGGCGCTTTCGGGTCTGGAGCCGGAGCGCATCTCCCGGCAGCTTTCTGAGAGCTTCCCGCGCAGGGCCATTGCTGCCTTTTTTACCATTGTGGGTGCGTTTCTCAGCCTGGCCTGGCTGGGGCTGGTAGCGCCGCCCATGTTCAATGGGAGCACCCCCAACGGCATGGAATCGGCCACCACCATGGTCATCCAGGCTCTTGATCTGGGTGTGATCGTGCCCGCCAGCCTGATCACCGCCCGCCTGCTGTGGAAACGCAGCCCCTGGGGCGACACCCTGGCGAGCGTGGTGCTGGTCAAATTGATGACCATGGGCGCGGCGCTGATCGCCATGATCATTGGTCAGATGCTCGCCGGCGTGGCGGTGGACCCGGTGACGTCGGTCATCTTCACCGTCATCTGCCTGACCGGCATCGGTTTTGCCTGGGTGATGCTGGGCAGCATCCGGGAAGCCTGAGCCCCGCCTTCATAGATCCCGGGTGGGGTCTCCCGGGTCATTCCTGCCCCAGCCGGGTGGTTTCGTTAAGAAAATCTCCCAGCAGGAAAAAGCTCATCGAGATCAACAGGATACATGCCGATGGGATGATCAGCATCAGCGGGTTGCTGTTCAAG
The DNA here is from genome assembly GCA_963705155.1 of uncultured Chloroflexia bacterium. Lineage (GTDB taxonomy): Bacteria > Chloroflexota > Anaerolineae > Anaerolineales > UBA4823 > CAVPJC01. The sequence continues at coordinate 236,855 of CAVPJC010000012.1, forward strand.
GCCGATCGTCCGGAGAAAAACATCCCGCCCCAGCTGACCACAGTGAATTCGCTGCCATCAACGGCGGTGGTCACGCCAACGCCGATGTAACCCAGCACGGCTTCGAGCAAAATCACGGCTGGAATGTTGTTGACGATCCAGACCACGATCACATGCAGCACGTTGGGCAAAAGGTGCCGAAAAAGTATGCGCCAGCGGGACGCGCCGATGCTCACCGCTGCTTCCACAAACAGCTGAGATTTGAGCTGCAGCACATTGACACGGATCAGGCGGGCCAGGCTGACCCAACTGACCGCTGCAAAACCGATCACCAGTGTGATCAACCCATTGAACCAGGTGGGGGCTAATATGCTGCGCAAGATGAGCACCAGGATCACCAGGAACATAATCCCCGGCAGCGATTGGATCGTATCGCTGAAGAGCATCAGCATGCCGTCCAGCCGGCGGCCCGCATAACCCGCCATCAGACCGGCCAGCGTGCCGATCAGCGCCGCCAGCGGAACGGCCGCCAGCGCCAAAAATACCGCCGTGCGTGTCCCGTAGATCAGGCGGCTGAGAATATCACGGCCAAACCGGTCGGTGCCCAGCGGAAACTCTGCTGTACCCGGAGTGGCTCTGTCCTGCACCCACATGGGAGGCAGGCGGGTCTGGTAAATGCGCCATTGGTAGGGATCGTGCGGGGCGATCCAGGGCGCCAGGGCAGCCACCAGACCCAGGGAAAGCATCACCAGCAGGCTGAACCAGACCGTCTTGTTGCGCACAGCGCGTTTCCAATGGAAGTACTTGATCATGCGGCGTCTGCTTGCTCCAGCGAACGGATGCGCGGATCCAGGATGGCGCACAGCACTTCGATCGAAACGTTGACCAGCACAATGCCGGTGGCGTAGATCAAGGTCAGGCCCATGATCATCGGGTAGTCCAGCTCCAGGACGGCTTCCCAGTATCCCCGCCCAAACCCCGGAAAAGAATACAGGTGTTCCACGATCAGCAGCCCGGTAAACATCTCCATCAAAGTCGGCCCCAGGAAAGTGAGGATCGGGGCGAGGGCATTGCGCAGCATGTGCACCAGCATCACACGGGTTTCCGCCAACCCCTTGCCGCGCGCCGTGCGGATGTAATCTTCGTTAAGGATATTGATCAGGGAGGCGCGCGTCACCCTGGCAATGCTGGCCATCGGCATGACCGCCAGCACGACCGCCGGAATGATCCAGTTGCTCGGCTGCTGCCAATCTGGGATGACTTGGATGATCTTGAGCCAGGAAGCCAGCACGATGATAGCCAACAAGCCAAGCACAAAGTTCGGGATCGAGATCAACGCCGCCAGGCCCACCGAAATCGTGCGGCTTAACGCCGAATTGGGCTTTGCCGCGCTCCAGATCCCCAGCGGAATTCCCAGCCCGACGGCGATCAGGGAGCCAAGCAGCACCAGGCGGGTGGAATAACCGAAGCGGCTTTCCCAGAACGTCTTGCCTTCGGGAGGCTCAAAAAGGACATCTTTTACGCTGCGCCCGCGCTGCTGGATGGACGGCCCAAGATTTCCGCAGATCGCCCCACAGAAAAGGCTGCCGTCGGGTTCAATATCACCGATGATATACCGGGTAAACTGCCGCCACAGGGGCAGGTCCAACCCGAAACGACGATTGAGCTGGCGCAACAAGAGTTGGTCGCTCACTCCCCCCATCAGCATGCGCGGCGAGCTCGAATAATTGCTCCACGGATTGCCCGGGATGGCGTGCATCAGCAAAAACATAATGAGGGCCACACCCAGCAGCACCGTGATCACCCGCAGGAATTTTCTGAGCAGAAACTGGCTCATAACTTTTAAGTGGTCAGCCAGATGGCATGGTTACTGCGATTTCTGCTGTTCGATGCGATCCAGAAAGCCCGTCAAAACCTGCAGGTAGAGCTCTGTTTCCTCCACGTGCGGCATGTGAGAGCTGTTCTCAAACAACACCCACTCCGACCCGGCGATCCCTCGGTGGACTGTGCCCGCAATTTCGGGTGTGGCTTCGTCGTAGCGGCCGGAGATCACCAGTGTGGGGACCTCGATTTCACCCAACCGGTCGACGATATCCCAATCCTTAATGACACCGGTGACATGGAACTCACTCGGACCGTTCATCGTGTTGTAAACTTCCGGTTCTAAAGCGATCTTATCGAACGTCCGGGTGACGCAGTCTGGGAAGGGATCAATTCGGCAGACATGCCGGCGGTAAAAAACCATCATGGCGTCAAGATAGGCCGGGGCATCGGTGGTGCCGGAGGCCTCATGCTTAAGAAGCGTCTCCTGCACTTCGATGGGTAGGTCAGCCCGCAGACGATTGGCTTCTGCAACCCATTGGGTCATGCTGGCTGGAGAATCAGAGACGATCAGGCTTACCAGACCCTGCGGCTGCGTCAAAGCATACTCCATGGCGAGCATGCCGCCCCAGGATTGTCCAAGAATATGGACACGATCCAACCCGAGCGCCCGGCGTACGACGCCCAGTTCTTCGACAAACAGCGGCACAGTCCACATGGATGGGTCATGCGGATGATCCGAGTTGCCGGCGCCCAATTGATCGTAGAAGATGACACGCCGCCCGGTAGCCGCCATGGCTTCCAGAGGTTCCAGGTAGTCGTGAGGCGCTCCCGGCCCGCCATGCAGGCACAACAGGGGCAGCTTGCCCGGTTCTTCATGGTCGCCGACGATCCGATACCAGACCCGGCAGCCCCGGAACGAGACGTAACCTTCCTGGATTGGCGTATCCTGTTTCATCACTTCTCTCCTTATTACCTGATATTCTTGAACCACT
>CAVPJC010000013.1:0-627082 GCA_963705155.1 uncultured Chloroflexia bacterium
GCGCTGTATAAGCAAATTTACGGTGTAATCCCTCTGGCTTCCAGCGAGGACGATGAAGATTTTGAGGACTACGAGGAAGAGGAAGACGAAGAGGAATAAGATTTGAAATGACAACGCCGCAGGGCTGTTCACCTGCGGCGTTGTTTTATTTTTCCGGGGTTGCTTTTCGCCGGGCGCGAAAACCTACAAAAACGCGGCCCGTGCCATTCAGCAGGCGCTTGATGTTGGGCCGCAGCGCCCACATCAACACAAGTAAGGAGATGATGCCATACAAGGCATATTCCCAGGGGGAAGCACCGAGCCAGGCACGATAAGCGAAAATCAGGGTAGAGATGAGTGCGGCGCTCATGGTGGTGACCAAAGCGTAGCCGCCAAAATACAGGATGATGGCTCCCAATGGGACGATGATGAGGAGGCTGGGAAACCACAAACCCACCGAACCACCGACGCAGGGCACCACCGGCCCCGCCGCGAAAACGCAGGCGACCCTGATCATTGCGCTCCAGGAGGAAAACGGAATAATTGTCACCCCCAGGATGGCCATTACAGGCGCAAATATCTCAATCCAGGGGTTGCCCGGTGTAGTTGCGCGTGCCAGCCAAACCGTAGCCGCTGCTTTGAGCATATCTGCAAAAGCAGTTGAGCCCGGCCCATACACCGGCTGCGCGCATGGCATTCGTGCCGCCGGTGCGCCCGCTTTCCACCTGGCGGATATCTTTGCCGGTTCGCAGCTTTACGATGAGCAATCCGAACGGAATGGATCCGGATAGGTAAGAGACCAGTAAAACCAGCATGGGGACCAGAATCTGCATGCTCTGTTGTTCCTCGTTAATTACAGGCAGCACCGGTCGCCCGGTGGTCGACAGACTGTCCTTTTGGCGATAACAATAACACGTAGAACACGAAAGAGTTGCTTGAGCGTGGATTATTCCACCAGCAACAACACTCCTGCGGCAGATTGATGGTTAATTCTGTAACCCCGGCACAGCCAGTCCCCCTTCATGGGTGACCAGATCAAATGGACGGCTTCCGGGTAATAGCACTCCGCAAGATCTGTGACCGAAGGCGCATCCGGGCCGCCGGGTGGGAGTGGTAAATGCCCACCAGCTCCAGCGCCTGGTTTTCCATCCAAACGAATGCATCCAATTGCTGGCGGGCGTCCAGGCGGAAACGCACCGGGCTGTGGAGAGTGTTGGTTATGGGCATGACAACCCTGGCTCGCTCGCCAAGCCCGACAAGCAAACCGCAGGCTTCTTCGGGAAGATGCGCAAGCACATCGGCGCGCATTTGCTCCCACAGTGACACGGGAATGCAAAAAAGGGTATGGAACGAATTCAATGTAGCCATAAGCCGCTGCCAATAATACCACCAAAATAACGCCGGTTCACGGAATGCTTTTTTCACCGTTTCGCCTTCGGCAAGCCTGGCCGTAAGACTGGTGATAGCATAAGCCGGTGCAATCAGCGCCAGTCCGAAAGAGATGGGGGAAATCGGCAAATAATGCAAGGCGGCGGCCAGTTGGGTGCATACCAGGGCAACCACCCCCGCCTGAAAAAGCCCAGACTCCGTGAAACCGTAGGTGCAGACTGCGTAAACTCACCAGACCGGCTGCCAACAACACGGCAGGAAAAACCAGAAAAAGACGAGCGCCGCCATAACGCAAGGAGATGGTCAAGGTGAGGAACAGGGCAAAAGAGAGTGCGGTGGGACCAGCCGCCGCGACCGGTTGGCGAACATCTTCCGGGTCGATGGTGATGTATTCGGCGACCAATACCAACATAAGTATGCGCACCCAGGCCAAAGCTGGCCCACCATTGAAGTCCGAGGGGCAACTGAAAAAGTGGCAACCCGATAACCCAGGCGGTCGGCGGGGAGCATCCAATGTTCCAGGTTGCTGTGGGCGTGCAGGGCGGGGTGCTGGCGCAACAGCCAATCCGCGCCGGTGGCGGTCAGCCCGGCGACTAACAGGGCGATGGCGGTGCGGATGTCGATCTGGACGATGTACACGCCAGGCAACTGCATAGATAGCTCCCGGACGGGAATATCCACAAAGCGTGCCAGCGCATACGCCAGTAGGATGGCAGCCGCCAGCACACTCAGCCGGTCTGCATCGGGCAAGTGACGGTGTTCGAGCATGCGGGCATTTTACCATGACTCACAAAGATGGCTGCTTGAGCTGTAAATATGATGTAGACCGGAATTAATCGGGTAAAATGGGTAAAATATGCAGGCTTTTTTCCGGCGTATGTCATTCAACCTGTGGTATTTCCGCAGACCTCCCTGGGATACGGGCATCACTCCGCCCGAACTGATGGCGTTCGTGGCATCTCGACCGAGCGGCCGCGCCCTGGATCTGGGTTGCGGCACCGGGACGAATGCCATCACCCTGGCGCAATACGGCTGGCAGGTCACCGGGATCGATTTTGCGATGAAAGCGATCCGACTTGCCAGGCGCAAGGCGATTAAAGCCAGTGTGGTGATTGATTTCCACGTGGGCGACGTCACGCGGCTGGAAGGCATCACGGGTCTGTTTGACCTGGTGCTGGATATTGGTTGTTTTCACAGCCTGACGCCGGAGGGTAAAGCATCCCTGGCTGCCAGACACCCGGGCTGCTCAACCCTGGTGGTACATTTTTGATGTACACTTTTGTGATGAAAGCAGACGAGTTGGGAATTGGCTTGCTGCCTGATGAGCTTGATCTTTTGAACGACCGGCTGCGCCTGGTGGAGCGCCAGGATGGCAGTGATCGTGGTATGAGACCCTCAGCCTGGCTCCGGTTTGAACTATATAGGTAATGGTATGCGACTTTTATTTTTATTTTTGGATGGTGTGGGTCTAGGCGCAGCAGATCAGGCAACCAATCCGTTTGCCCGGGCGGAGATGCCCCACCTTTCGGCTCTGCTGGGAGGCCGGGCGTTGACTCTGGCAGCGCTGGACGGCAAGCCGGTGTTGGAAACTGAGCGGGCAACGCTGCTGGCGCTGGATGCCGGTCTGGGTGTTGAAGGTCTCCCTCAGTCGGCTACCGGGCAGGCCGTGCTGCTTACCGGGCAGAACATCCCGGTTGATATTGGCTACCACTACGGGCCCAAACCCAACCCGGCTGTGGCTGCTTATTTGCGCAACGGTAACCTGTTCAACACACTGCGGAAGCAAGGGCGTCGTGCCGCGCTGATAAATGCCTACCCGCCGCGGTATTTTGAGGCCATCCAGTCTGGGCGGCGCATTTTCTCCTCGATACCGCTGGCAGTAACCAGCGCGGGTATCCCGTTGATGACTTCGGATGATCTCAACGCCGGCAGGGCATTGTCAGCCGATTTCACCTCCGTGGATGGCTTGAGCAGCTCGGTCTGCAGGGAGCGCCGCTGTTCAGCCCCTGGCAGGCAGGCCGGAAACTGGCAGAGCTGTGTACGGGATTTGACCTGACCTTTTTTGAGTATTGGCTGACCGATTATGCCGGACACAAGCAGGAGATGGAACCAGCCCTGGCGCTGCTGGCGCAATTTGACCAGGTGCTGGGCGGGCTGGTGGAAGCCTGGCAAGATGACCAGGGATTGGTGCTGATCACCTCGGATCATGGCAATCTGGAAGATTTGACCACACGCCGGCATACGCCTAACCCGGTGCCGGGATTGCTGGTGGGGGAGACAGCGCTGCGGCGAAAATTTGTTGGTGCAATGCCTGATTTGCCAGCCTGTTGGGTGTAGCGCCGGCGGTGCTCGATTTTTTGCTAGCGTCCAGTTAGGCGGCTGACCTGCCTTTATCCGGCGCCGGTTTTGGATATATAATTAATTACAGGTGGGGGGAATAACCTTTTGTCTGATTGATACCCTCAATCCTTGGCTGGGAGAGGAGTGTGTCATGCCCAATGTTGCGATTGTCACCGATAGCTGCGCCAGCATTCCGGAAAGCCTGCTGGAATCGCTGAATATCCAATGGGTGCCGTATTATATTCACCGCGGCAGTGAAGTGCTGCGTGATCTGGTCACCATCCAGCGGGAGGCATTTTACAACTGGCTGCCAACAGCTCGGGAGCTGCCTAAAACAGCCAGCCCCGGACCGGGTGATTACCTGACGGTATATGAGAAACTTGTTGACGAGGGAGTGGAAGAGGTGGTCAGCATCCACATGACCTCGCGCGGTAGCGGAGCTTACCAGGCGGCAGTGGCAGCACAGGACATCGCCCGTGAGATGCTTCCGAAGCTCAAAATTGAGGTCATTGATACCCTCAACGTTTCCATGTGCCATGGATGGATGGTGATTGAAGCGGCGCGCGAAGCCTTGCTCGGCCGCCCGTTGAGCACGATCGTCGCACAAGTCAAAGCATTGATACCGTTGACCAAAATGATCCAGACGGCGGATACGCTCAGGTACCTGTATATGGGTGGGCGGATTGGCAAGGCCAAGCACCTGGTGGGTACGCTTCTGAACATCAAACCACTGATCAGCATGGAAGATGGGGTTATTGTGCCGGTTGGAACGGCGCGCAGCCGCGGCCAGGCTTACCGGATGATGGTGGAAAAAATCGAGGCCGCCGTAGGATCCATGGGAAAGATTAAGGTTGCCTATGTGCACGCCGCGGCGCGAGAGGAAGCCGAGAAAATTCGCAGCATGGTGGAAGAACGGATGGAATGTGTGGAAACCATCATCGCCGAGCTTTCACCGGCGCTGGGAGTGCATACCGGCCCGGGAACAGCAGGATTGTGCTATTACCCGGTGAAATCCCTCATCTGAGCAATGTACAATGTTGGGAAGGATCACCCTCGGCCGAGTACACCATGGTGCCCATGCCCAATTTTCCACGATAAACCGGGTTGGTGTGACTGCGCTTTCAGTATGGAACCAGGGGCTGTTTCTACCAGCTTCTCTATTCAGAGAAACCCTTAAAGATCAAGGCTGAATTGTGCCCACCAAAGCCGAGGGAAAGCGACATGGCTGTTTCCACTGCAACAGAACGCGCCTGCAGGGGAACGTAGTCCAGGTCGCACTGGGGATCGGGGCTGGTCAGGTTGATGGTGGGTGGAACGCGGCCGTTCAGGATAGCCTGGGTGCATACCACGGCTTCAAACGCTCCGGCGCCGGCAAGCATGTGACCCGTGCAAGATTTGGTTGAGCTGACCGGGATCATCTGTGCGGCTTCTCCCAGCGCGGCGTGGATGGCGCGCGTTTCGGCGGGATCGCCGCCGGGTGTGGCAGTGCCGTGGGCGTTGATGTAGGACAGCCGGTCGGGCGCCAGGCCGGAACGCTGCAAAGCCAACCGAATACATGCGGCTGCACCCAGGCCCCGGGTATCCGGGGCGGTGAGGTGGGCGGCATCTGACGTGGCAGCATAAGCGATCAGCTCAACCAGGGGGCGGGCGCCGCGCTGCAAAGCCACCTCCAGGTCTTCCAACACCAGCAGAGCGCCGCCCTCGGCAATGACGAAGCCATCCCGATCCGCGTCAAAGGGCCGGCTGGCCCCGCCGGGATCATCGTTGCGGTGTGAGAGGGCGCGCATGCGGTCAAAAGCGGCTACACCGATGGGGGTGACGGCTGCCTCGAACCCGCCGGTGAGCATGGCCTGCGCATGCCCGCGGCGGATGGTTTCAAAAGCCTGCCCAACAGCATCAGCTCCGGTGGCGCAGGCTGACCCGACACCAAAATTTGGCCCGCGCGCTCCGGTGCGAATGGCGATTTGCACGGCGGGCACATCGATGGTGATCGTAGGAATGAGGAAAGGGTTGACCCGCCGCGGACCTTTTTCTATGAGCACATTGAGCTCGCTGGTATAGGTTTGGATTCCACCTACCCCTGAGCCAACGATCACGCCCACTTCGTAGGGATCGAACTGCTTTATCGAGAATTGAGCCTGGTCAAGGGCCTGTTCCAGGGCCGCCAGGGCAAACTGGGTGAAACGGTCAGCTCTCCGGGCATCCCGGGCATCCATGCAGGTTAGGGGATCAAAGCCGTGGGCTTCGCCGGCAATGCGTACATCGAAACCGCTGGCATCAAACAGGCTGATGGGGGCAATCCCCGAGCGCCCAGCCACCAGGTTATTCCAGGCGGTGTTGACATCCAGCCCAACCGGCGAAATGACGCCCATACCGGTGATCACTACGCGGCAGTTATTTGAGTCCATGGTTGGCAATTATTCCACAGTTACCTCCATCTTTGGGTGGAAATTTGATTAAGAAAAATTGCTCTCGCAAAGCCCTATCGGATTTGCCGCGGCAGTTAAAAACAAAAGGAGCCAGACTGGACCTCGCCTGGCTCCCTGCCTGACATCGTACAGGTTACTTGACTGTCTCTTTGTGCTGCCGCACCAACTCACGGCGCAGGATCTTGCCGACGGTGGTTTTTGGCAGCTCGGTGCGGAATTCCACATGGGTGGGTACTTTGAATTTGGCCAGGCGATCTTTGCACCAATCACGCACCTCTTCCTCGGTCAGGTTTTCGCCGGGCTTGACCACAATCCAGGCTTTCACGGTTTCACCGCGGTAAGGATCGGGAATGCCTGCCACACCCACTTCCAGCACTTTGGGATGATCGGAGATAACCTCTTCCACCTCGCGGGGCCATACCTGATAACCGCCGGGTTTGATCAACTCTTTCTTGCGGTCAACGATGTAGAAGTAGCCGTCTTCGTCCATGCGAGCGATATCGCCGGTATATAACCAGCCATCCCGCAGGGTATTTACCGTTTCGGTGGGCATGTTGTGGTAACCCTTGAAGACCTGCGGGCCTTTGATGACCAGCTCGCCCACCTCGCCTGGAGCCAGTACGGTCACTTCATCGTCCAGACTGATGACACGCACATCAACATCTGGCAAAGGCAGGCCGATGGAGCCGGTCCGGTTTTCACCCAGCAGCGGGTTGCAGTGAGTGGCGGTGGGCGCTTCGGAGAGACCGTAGCCCTCGAACAGCTTGCCGCCCGTCAGGGCTTCAAAACGCTCTTTGGTTTCGCGCATCAACGGGGCCGAGCCGGAGATGCAGGCCTTAATGCTGTTGAGCACATACTTGCCAGCCAGGACATCGGGGTGGTTGTTTATCGCATTGTACAGGGTGGGAACACCAGGGAAGACGGTGGTTTTGTATTTCTGGATGTTAGCCAGCACATCCTTCAGATCCGCGGGTTGGGCACCATCACCATTGCGGCGCCGGTGCGGATGGAGAAAAGCATGCCCGCAACCATGCCGTAAACATGGAAGAGCGGGATGCCCATGAGGGTGACTTCTTTACCGTCCTCGGCAGTGACAAACCACTCGCGAATTTGCAGAGCATTTGCAACCAGGTTAGCGTGTGTAGCGATAGCGCCTTTGGAGACGCCCGTGGTGCCGCCGCTGTACTGGAACAGGGCAGTATCCCCGGGGCCGACATCGACTTTGGGCCGGTCTTCGGGTTTGTGTCTGGCAATCAGATCCTGCATCCAGACATCCTCGGCAGCCAGGGTGACCCGGAAACCACCCTTCTTTTCACGGGTGAGGGTGAAGAGGAAGGAGAGCAGCGGCGGGAGGGTTTCTTTCAGATTGGTCACCACCACCTTACGGACTTTTGTCTTGGGCTGCACTTCCTTGATCAGATTGTAGAAATTGCTCATCACCAGCATCACCTCGATGCCGGCATCATTGGTCTGGTGTTCGATTTCTCGGGAACTGTAAAGGGGATTGGTAGCTACCACCACACCACCCAGCTTCAGCACGGCGAAATAAGCCATAACAAACTGGGGTGTGTTCGGCATAAAAATTCCCACCCGGTCACCCTTCTTCACTCCCAGGTCGGCCAGGCCGGCAGCCAGCCGGTCGGTCAGATCATTCATTTCCTTGTAGGTGATCTTTGCCCCTTTGAAAATGGTACAGGGAGCATCGGCATATTTCCGGGCTGCTTCATCCAATAATGCATAAAGCGGAATCTGCGGATACTCAATCGTCTGGGGCACGCCAGCGTCGTAGCGTTTGATCCACGGTCGGTCTTCCATTTCCTCCTCCTGTTCGACTGTTCTGGCAATAAATAACGGGGACTGTATCTATAAAATAGTATAGAGGGAACCGGCTGGATTGTCAAATATTTTCTTAAGGTCAGGGCTTAATTCGCGGTAGAATGGGGGCTAATTTCAGCTTGTTTCAGGAGAATGGTATGGTGAGTAATGGTTTTTATATACCCGATAGCGCCATGGTAATTGTGGCGCACCCGGATGATATCGAATTTTCGTGTGCAGGAACGCTTGGCTCGTTGGGCGCGTGCCGGTGCGCGGCTAAGCTACGTATTATGCACAAGCGGCGATGTGGGGATTGCGGACGCTGGAATGACAAAAGCACGGGCAACGGAGATCCGCGAAGCCGAGCAGCGCGCAGCGGCGGCTGTTGTGGGTGCGCAGGAAGTGGTCTTCCTGGGTGAGCCGGATGGTATGCTGCAAGCCACCCTGGAGCTGCGCAAGAAGCTGGTGCGTGAGATCCGCCGTTTCAAACCCGAAGTGGTGATAACCGGTGATCCAACGATTGTGTGGTCTGGCGATAGTTATATCAATCACCCTGACCACCGCGCTGCATCCACCGCTGCCCTGGATGCTGTTTTTCCGGCAGCCGGCCAACCCAATCTTTTCGAAGAGCTGGAGGCCGAAGGGCTAAGCGCCCACAAGCCGCGCAAGGTTTATGTTACCGGTTGGTCACAAACTGAGCTGTACGTCAACATCAGCGAGACGATCGATGTCAAAGTTGCGGCGCTGCGGGAGCACAAAAGCCAGATGAAAGATTGGGACCCGGAGCCGCGGGTGAAGGAATGGGCGGCCGAACGCGCCAAAGGCAAGGAAATGGCCTATGCCGAAGCCTTCCGTGTGGTCACACTGGTAGGTGACGAAGACTGGGAAAAGAGCAAAGGCAGGGTGCGCGATTAGCGCCGGCGATTAGCGCCCGGATTGATTGGCTTTTTTTAAATCATCCCGTAGCGCTTCAGCGCAGTATCCAGAATCATATTGACCAGGAAGGTGTGATCCACACCTTCGGCGGCGGCTTCGATGACCAGGTCGGAAACGCCCGGTGATAGCCCCGGCAGAGGATTGATTTCCAGGATGTAGGGCTTCCAATTATCATGCTCATCCAGGCGAAAATCGACGCGTGAAACATCCAGACCACCGGTAACGCGGAAGACGGCTGCTGTCAGCCAGTTTAACTCGTCGACCATATCGTCATCCAGCGGAGCCGGGCACAGGTAATCCAGCTTATCGGCCAGTTCAACCTTCAACCGGTTGCTGTAAACCACATCTGAGTCCTCAAATGGTTTCAGGTTTACTTCCATGGGGGGAAAGAAGCGCAGACCAGCCTGGATGCGTGGAGCTTCGTCGTCGTCGGGCAGGCGGCGGGAAACCGGGCCAATCAAGTTGCCCACCAGCCCCACGGTGACTTCGCGACCCTCGATATAATCTTCCACCAGAGCTGTCTGTTTGTAGCGCTCCAGGATATGGGTGACCTGCTCTCGCAATTCTTCTTCATTGCGTACAATGGATTTACTTGAGACCCCCATGCCAGTGCCTTCCCGGCTGGGTTTAACGAAAAGAGGAAAGTGCATATCCGGGCTGAGCATCTCATCAGCCCGCTCAAAGCTCTGGAAGGATGGGGTTGGCAGATCGTGATAAGCAAGGACGCGCTTGGTCATCGACTTATCCAGCGCAAGAGCCAGGGTGAGCACCTTTGAACCGGTGTAAGGTATACGCAGCATCTCCAGTAGGCCAGGTACCTGGGATTCGCGCGAAGTCGCCGTAATGTCCTTCGCAGATATTGAAACAAATATCGGGTTTGTATTTCTTGAGGCTGTCGATCAAGGTGAAATTGCCTTCGAGAAATTCGCAGGAATTTCCGCCGGCGCGAATGGCGCTGACCAATGCATTAATGGTGTTTTCTAAGTCCAGGTCGGCCCACTGGTCTTCTGGCATACCTTCAAATTTAGGTGCGTTTGCTTTCAGATTCGCCAGAAGCGCAACGCGAAATTTTTTCATCTCGTTCTCCGGTTGTGATCGAGCACATCGAGGATTTCTTGGACAACCTAAAGACGCCCGCTGTCTTACGGGGCAGACAGGCTGTCAAGCGGTTTTATTATATCTTTATCCACCAAATTTGCACACGATTGTTCCTGCATTCTTTGATGATAATCGCGTGAGCAGCTCGAAAGGGTGGCAGTCATGGACAGCTTCTTGCAATATTGAAAGTGGTTTTTTGCGTTTCTGTCAGCATCCATACGGGTAAAATCACTTTCCTGGCTTCATGTATGGAATATAATCAATAAGGCCCTGGTCAAGTTATTTATTTGGAAGACGATGAGGCCGGTGATGGGAAGATGTTGAATTTCAAGGACATTGAATCGATTTTGATCGTTGCTGACAATCATTCTGCTTCCCGTCTGCTAATCGATCAGTCATTAAAAAGGCTGGGTTATCAGGGTGTATTGGCGCGGGATAACGCGACAGCGATCGGGTTGTTAAAAGCCCAGGAGTTTGCGCTGCTGCTTCTCGATCTTCGCATGCAAGAAGCGGACGCAATAGAGCTGCTGCGCAACCTCGCCAGGCAGGGTATTTCCATTCCCAGCATTTTGGTTACCACAAACCCGGCTGAAAAGATCCCGGTGGATGCATTGCGCCTGGGAGTTCAGGATTACCTGACCGACCTGAGCGATGAAGCCGCACTGAAAGCATCCCTGGAGCACGCTCTGGGCGAGCCGCGCTTGCAGCGAGAGAAATTGAATCTCTCGCTGCAACTGAAGAAGCAAGTCGCCTGGCTGACGACTCTCCACAGAGTGGGGCGAAGCATCATCGTCTCCCTCGATCTGGATGAAGTTCTCTCCAAGATTGTGGAGGCGGGCGTCTTTTTGACCCACGCTGAAGAAGGTTTTCTGGCCTTACTGGATGATGCCAGTGGACAGCTCTATTTGCGAGCAGAAAAGAATATCCACCAGGATAAAATCAAGACCTTGCACCTGCCGGTAACCGATACACTGATTGGAACGGTGATCCAAACCGGGAAGCCGATCCGCACAAACCGTGTGCAGCAGGGTTCGCCGATCAAAGTCTGCACTGGTTTCCTGGTGCATGGCCTGCTGCATGTACCAATCCAGTCGCGTGGGCAAACGATCGGTGTGTTATCGATGGATAATTTTGTGTCCACACGGATATTCAGCGCCACAGATGAGATGATGCTGACTTCTCTGGCAGATTATGCTGCCATCGCCCTCGAGAATGCCAAATTGTATCAGCAAGCCCGCCGGGAAAATATCGAGAGAGCAAAGATTGAAGAGTCGTTACGTAAGAGCGATGAGCGTTATGCCCTGGTGGTGAAGGGGGCCAATGATGGGGTGTGGGATTGGGATCTGAAGACGAACCAGCTTTATTTTTCGCCTCGTTGGAAACAAATTGTTGGTTGTGAAGATGAGGACATCACCAACAATATTCAAGACTGGTTCAATCGCGTTCACCCCGAAGATTTTGAAAAACTCAAACTGGATTTGCTGGCGCACACCCGCGGGCTGAGCACTCATTTTGAAAATGAACACAGAATTATATTGAACAATGGTTCCTACCGTTGGGTATTGAGCCGGGGTATCGCGGTGATTGATCCCGAATTCGGCGCTGTGCGAATGGCCGGTTCGCTCAGTGATATTAACGACCGGAAAATGGCTGAAGAACGCCTGGCTTATGGTGCTCTTCACGATCCACTTACCGGACTTGCCAACCGCAGCCTGTTTGCAGACCACCTGAAATACTCCATGGAGCGGGCCAAACGGCGCCAGGAGTACTCCTACGCTGTGATTCTGGTAGGGGTGAATGGTTTCCGGGAAATCGCTGACCAACTGGGGTATCTGGGCGGCGAACAGTTATTGATCGAAATCGGGAATTTGCTCAAATCGGGTCTCCGTACCACCGATATCCTGGCGCGCCTGGGGGGTGAAGAGTATGCCATCCTGCTTGATGATACTCATAATACGAATACAACCGCACGGGTCATCGATTGGATCTTAGAGCACCTGGCCAGACCGGTAACTATTTTTGATAAGCCAGTCTCGTTCACCGTAAGCATTGGGGTCGTCCAGGCGAACGACGCCCATGAGACTCCGGAAGAGGTACTGCGGGATGCCGCCATAGCACTCTACCGCGCCAGAGAGAGCGGTAAATCTCGCTTTGAGATCTTTGATTCGACGATGCGCGAGAAGATGGTCAACCGGCTGCAGTTGGAATACGAACTGAAACAAGCCATTGAAAGCGATCAGCTCAGGGTATATTACCAGCCGATCATGTCGTTAGATAACGGCCAGATTGTGGGTTTCGAAGCTCTGTGCCGCTGGCAGCATCCCGAACGCGGCCTCCTGCTTCCTGCAAATTTCATTGCCATGGCAGAAGAAACCGGTTTGATCGTCGATCTGGATCGCTGGATGATGAAGTCGGCTTGCGGGCAAATGCAGGCCTGGTTGAACCGGCTTCCAATTGATCCACACACCACCATCAGTGTCAATATCTCCAGCCGCCATATGCTGCGCCCTGACCTGGTGGAGTATGTGCGTCAGGTGCTTCACAAGACCGGTCTGACCGGCCACAACCTTAAGCTGGAGATCACTGAATATGCGGTGATCGAAAACAGTCAGGAAACGGCTGCATTATTTCGAGCGTTAAAATCCCTGGGTGTGCAGTTGCAGATCGATGACTTTGGTACGGGTTATTCCTCGCTAAGCTACCTGCCTCAGTTTCCGGTGAATGCCATTAAAATTGACCGGAGTTTTGTTCAAAAACTGGGTGAAAATGCCAGTTATGTCAAACTGGTTGAGTCGATCATTCGCCTATCCAAAGATTTTCGCATGAGCGTTATTGCTGAAGGAGTGGAAACCGATGCCCAGCTGGCCCAGTTGCGTTCCCTGGGCTGCAAATATGGCCAGGGTTTGATCATTTCTGCTCCACTCGCCTGCAATGCGGCAGAGGCGTTGCTGGTAAGCAATCTCAACGCGGCCCTCGCCGATGGCCAGCGCAGCAAGCTGTTCTTACAAACACGGCCCCTTCTGGAAAAATAATTCACTTGTCCCTGGCGCCAGGAATTTGGCAGGGATCATCTTGTGGTAACCGTGTTCTTCCAGGCTAGGAATTCAGCCAGTTGAGGATGGTGGATTTCACATGCGCGGCTGTATCAGGACCGGCTGTGAACCACAGGATGTCTGGATCGTCCGGCTTGAACCAGTTCGCCTGGCGGCGGACGAAAATCCTGGTCCGGCGCATCATTTGCTCGCGAGCGGTTTCCAGGCTGATCTCGCCGCGCAGATGCGAGATCATTTCACGATAGCCAATGGCAGACAGCGACGGCAAAGCAGGATCATAGCCTTTGTCCAGAAGGGACTGCACTTCTTCTTTGAAACCGGAAGCCAGCATGGCGTCAATGCGGGCGTCGATGCGGGTGTACAATTCGGGGCGCGGGCGGGTCAGACCGAGCTGGAGCAGGTCATAGGCCGTGGGGCTGTTCTGGCGCTGATCGGAGAAAGGTCTGCCGGTGGTAAAGATCACCTCCAGGGCGCGCACCGTGCGGCGCAGATTGCGGTAATCGATGCTTGATGCGGCGAGTGGATCCAAAACTGCAAGGCGATGATGCAGCTCCTGGGGTGAGATGGCGGCCGCCCAGGTTTCCAATGCGGAGCGCAAATCGAGGCGTGGCTGTACAGCCGGTGCTTCCCATCCCCGGGTGACAGCGCGCACATATTGGCCTGTGCCGCCAACCAGGAAGGGCAGCCGCTCGCGAAGATGGATGGCGGTGATGGCTTGATGGGCTTGTTTTTGGAATACTGCCAGGCTCCAGATTTGATCGGGGCTGGCGACATCGATCAGATGGTGCGGCACGGGCTTTTGTTCATCAGGAGTGGGCTTGGCGGTGCCGATATCCATTCCGCGGTAAAAAAGGCGGGAATCGGCCGATATGATCTCGCCATTCAATTGCTCGGCAAGCTGGATGGCTAATTCGGTTTTACCAACCGCCGTGGGACCCACAATCACGACCAGCGGGGGCAATCTCTTGCTCAATCCAACTCCACACCGGTCAGGATGTTTTCGAAATGGGTAATTTCTGGCGCCTGGTCTTTGAAACGCAGTATGGCTATAACGTCAATACGCCAGTCGCCGTCCATCTCAGGGTGGGCCTGCAGATATGACCGCGCCGAAGCCAGCAGGTGTGCCTGTTTACGCGCGTCTACTGAAATTTCGGGCGGGCCGAGAGAAGCAGACGAACGCGCTTTGACCTCCACAAAGATGGTCGCTGCCCCGTGGCGGGCCAAAAGGTCGATCTCACCGTACGGGGTACGAACGTTCTTTTGCAAAATCGTGTAACCGTGCTCAACAAGATAACTGGCGGCCTGCTCTTCGCCCCAGCGACCCAGGCTCTGGCGATTGGCCATCAACGTCCCCAACCATCCATCATACGCAGCAGCGAAGCGCGCATACCGCGTTTTCGTCCGTTGGTATTCTGGATAACGGAGAGATAACGGGCAATCATCATCTCGGTGGTGCGCTCTATGGAATATTTCTCGGCTGCCTGGCGAGCCTGTGCGCCCATATTTTTGCGCTGTTCGTGATCTGTGACCAGCCGCACCATTTTTGCGGTGAAGGCAGCCAGGTCTTCCTCCTGCACCAGCAGGCCGGTGAGCCCATCTTCGATGGTGTCACCAACACCCGGTGATTGGATACCCAGCACGGGCAGTCCAGTTGCCATAGCCTCAATGACAGACAGCGGGTGAACTTCGGTGACGGAGGCGGTGACAAAGGCATCGGCCATACCCAGATAACCAGGCAGCTGTTCGTACGGCACCATGCCGGTGAAGTGGATGCGCTTCTGCATGTGCATCGCTGCCGCCTGGTCTTGCAGGTTATCACGCTCGGGGCCATCGCCCACCAGGAGCAGGCCGATATGGTCGTAAGCCTGGGCCGCGCCGGCAAAAGACCGCAGCAAGAAGTGCAGGTTTTTTTCAGGGCCGAGCCGGCCCACATAAATCAAGAGCACGTCTTCAGGGGTAAAGCCAAAGTCGGCGCGATCGAGGGGATTAGCATGCGCTCGTAGAGGTTGGAGATCGACACCATTGGGAACTACGTCCACAGGTACATCTACACCAAAGCGTTCCAACACCTGGCGCATGCCATTGGACGGCGCAATCACCAGATCACAGTTGCGGCAATAGGCAGGCAGATAGGCAGCCATGGTCGTTTCGCCGATAATGTCGGGCAAAACCGGCAGGTAAGCCTGGGCATACAGGTCGTACCGCGTGTGATTGGTGAAGATGATGGGGATGCCACGCGGGCGGCAGTAGCGCAGGGCCAGCGACCCGCTCAAAAATGGGTGATGGACGTGAACTACATCCATCGTGTGGAGCACGTGCCGGGCGTGGTTGCCATAGCGCAGACTGATGAAATATCCTGTGTCGAGCAGGGGCAAGCCGGCAGAGCGGATGACGTTCTTCTCCGTGTCCGGGTAATCTTCGTCGCCAAAGGTGAACACGAAGACTTCGTGACCCTTTTGCTCCAGATAGGCTTTGTTCAACGCAATATAGGTTGTAATGCCGCTGACATGCGGCTTGTACACATCTGCCATCATGCCGATGCGCATAAGACCCTCTTTTCCAAAGTCGTCGATTGTTGACCCTAATCCTAAGTCATCCAGGGGGAATCGTCAAGTCGTGTTGTGAAGTCTTTGACAATGTGGGCGATATCCCTTAAAATCAGGGATTGTCTGACTTTATCTCCTGAGGAAGGGTTTGCACATGAAAGAATATACGACCGATTTTATCCGCAACATTGCTCTTGCTTCTCACAGTGGTTCTGGAAAGACTATGCTGGTTGAAGCTTTCCTGCACTTCACAGGCGCAACCACCCGCCTGGGAAAAATTGAGGACGGAACCACGGTTGCGGACTTCGAGGAAGAAGAGCACAGACGGGGGTTATCACTGTCAACCGCCGTTGTGCCGATCGAATACAAGGACCACAAGCTCAATTTTCTGGATACGCCGGGTTACACAGATTTTGTCGGCGAAGTCATATCAGCCTTGAGAGTGGTTGACGGTGCTATGCTGCTGGTGGATGCAGTAGCCGGAGCCGAAGTGGGCACCGAAATTGCCTGGAGCTACTGCGAAAAATTCAGTTTACCGCGTTTCGTGATTATCAACAAAATGAACCGGGACAACGCCAATTTCCGAAAGGCGGTCGATTCGGTGCAGAGTATTTCCGGTGTCCGCTTACTCCCGGTGCAGCTGCCCTGGGGTGAAAAACAGGATTTCAAAGGCGTGATTGATTTGCTGACGATGAAAGCCTACGCTGGCGATGGAAAGACGGCTCAAGAAATCCCGGCAGCTTTCCTCGATGATGCCGAAATCGGCACGCATGGAGCTGATTGAAGCCGCCGCCGAAGGTGAGGACGTTCTGCTGGAAAAATACCTGGATGGCAAGGAACTGACTGCCGATGAAATTCTGCGTGGGTTGCGCGAGGTGGTGCACGCCGGGGCTTATGTGCC
This sequence comes from uncultured Chloroflexia bacterium, assembly GCA_963705155.1. Classification (GTDB taxonomy): domain Bacteria; phylum Chloroflexota; class Anaerolineae; order Anaerolineales; family UBA4823; genus CAVPJC01. Next base: position 16,487 of record CAVPJC010000013.1, read on the forward strand.
CGTGTTCGTGGCCGCCGGGGCTGCAGAGATTGGCCTGGGGCCATTGCTCGATGCAGCCATCGCGCTGATTCCATCTCCAAAAAATGCTCGTGCGGTGACCGCTGCGGTCAAAGACGGCGAGGAAACGCTTGTATCCTCCAGCAGTGGTCCACTGGCGGCCTATGTCTGGAAGACCACAGCCGATCCTTTTGTGGGTAAGATCACCTACTACCGGGTTTATTCCGGAGCGGTTACCTCGGACTCGCGGGTGTGGAATGAGAAAAAGGCTGCCGAAGAGCGCCTCGGCACCCTGCACCTGATGCGCGGCAAGGAGCAGCTGGCAGTGAAAGTGGTGCACGCCGGCGATATTGGCACCGTGTCGAAACTGGCCTCTACCTCCACAGGTGACACGTTGTGCGATCGGGCGCATGCGCTCAGCCTGCCGGTGCCCGAGTACCCGCATGCCCTTTACCAGGTGGCGGTGTTCCCCAAAACCCAGGGAGATTCAGCCAAGATCAGCCCCACACTCACCCGGCTGTGTGAAGAGGATATGACGCTTTCCTGGCACCAGGAACCCAGCACCAACCAGACGATATTACAGGGGATGGGCGATCAGCACATCGATGTCGCCATCCGCAAGGCCGAAGCCAAATTCCAGACCAGCCTGGTAGCCGTGCTGCCCAAAGTGCCGTTCCAGGAGACCATCACCAAGCAGGGCCAGGCGATGTACCGCCATAAGAAACAAACCGGCGGGGCGGGCCAGTTTGGCGAGGTATGGATGCGTGTTGAGCCATCGCCAGAAGAAGATTATGCCTTCTCCTGGGATGTGTTTGGCGGGTCTGTATCATCCAGTTACCAGACTGCGATTGAGAAGGGTATCAAAAGTGTAATGAAAGAAGGCGCTATCGCCGGATACCCGATGAAAAACATCAAGGTCTCGGTCTATGACGGCAAGGAGCACCCTGTGGATTCCAAGCCGGTAGCCTTCGAAATTGCCGGGCGCGAGGCCTTCAAGCTGGCAGTAAAAGATTCTTCTCCAGTGCTGCTGGAGCCGATTATGAATGTGCGCATCGTGGTGCCCGAATCCAATATGGGCGATGTGCTGGGCGACCTGAACACCCGCCGGGCGCGTGTCCAGGGTATGGACAGCGATAAAGGTCGTTCAATCGTGACCGCCACGGTGCCGCTGGCTGAAATGCAGCGCTATACCACCGATCTGCGATCCATGACCGGTGGCCGCGGTGTATTCACCATGGAGACCTCGCACTACGAAGTGGTGCCCTCCACCTGGCGGCGGAAATCATCAATGCACGCCTGAAGGAGCTGCAAGCAGCCAAGGAAGAATAAGGCGGGCGGTACTCCTGTAACTGTAACAACACAGGGTGAGTCATGAGACCACCCTGTTTTTTTATTCAACAAGCTCAGTGTTAGCGTCAGGCTGCAGCCCACGGATCAGCATGTGGATCAGGCGGAGAAAACTCTCATCGCAGTCCAGCGGCAAGCCAAATCCGCCGCCAATCTCAAGCATGGCAAACCCATGCACCATGCTGCGCAGGCCACGTACGGCGTGCAAACCATCATCACCGGTCAAACCAAAGGAAGACACCACCGCTATAACGATCTGAACCACCTGGTCTTCAGCGTGGTTTAGCTCTGTATCGAGGTGCGTCCGGTAATGTTGAAAACGCAGCCCGGCATTGTACAGGCCGGGGAATTCTTTGATGAACCCGCGGTAGGCCTGGGCAATGGCCATCAGAGCCTGCGGCCCCGATTTCCCGATAGCTGCATTTCCCAGGCGAGCCCTCAATTCGTGAACACTCGCCAGGGCCAACTCACGGTACAAACCGGGCAGCCCGTCGATATGATTATACAGGGAGGGCGGGCGGATTTTCAGGACAGCGGCAAGGCGGTGCAGCGTGAGCGCTTCCACACCCTCGGCGTTGGCCAGCTCAGCGGCGGCATTTACCACCATTGTTTTGCTGATATTTGTTCTAGGCATGGGTTTATCTTCCAGCGCTGCTGAGCGACTGCAAGAAGGATAAAATTAACTCGCCGGTCAATTCGGGCATTTCGGCGTGCGGGTAATGGCCTGCGTCTTTCACCATAATGTGCTGGCTTTTCAGGCTGTCTGCGATCCGAAGCGCTTCAGCCTGCGGATCTTTGAAATCGGGGTCTTTGCTGCCCATGATCACAAGGGCAGGTGCTTTTACTCCTGGCAAACGTGCTTCCGAGGCGGCTTTGGAGGCTTTGATCATGTGCATCAGCGCCTCCAGCCTGCCGGGCTGCTGAAGGTTGGCGCGCAGCCGGGCACAATACTCGATAAAATCTGGTGGTTTGATGGTGGGGTAGAGCATTTTGTAATAGCGCACCCACATGGCCGGACCCCAGGGTCTGGCGAACAGCAGGCTGTATAAAAGATTGGTATGCCAGGCGCTCTCACCGCGCACAAAAGGACCGATCAGCAAAAGTCCGCTTATCTGGTCAGGGGCTTCAGCGGCCGCCCAGACGGCTGCGCCCGCCGCCATCGAAGTACCGACAATAACTGCCGGTCCGGAATTCAAGCTACGGATTAAGGTAAGGATATCGCTGCCAATTGCGCCCACCGAGTAGTCGGGCCAGTAGGTGCTGGTTTCACCGTGTCCACGGATATCCATGTTGATCGTTCGGTACCTGGCAGCGACAAGCTTCTCTGTCAGGAAGCGGTATTCAAAGCGCAAATCGCCCATGGAGGGAACGCAGATCACCAGGGGACCGCTGCCCGTATCATCATAGGCGATAGTGCCATCTTTGGTTTGCAAATAATGTGTACTCATGGTTATCCTCCTTTGAACTAATAATGTTAGTATTATAGCTAATAATATTAGCATTGTCAAGGAAATTCCACGATTTATTAACCATAAGTCTTCCAAAGGGCAACCTTTGGAAAACTCATGACTTTCGGCTGAACTCAAAGAGCAGAGTTTAACTTTGCGATTGGGAGGTTTTTTTCTCGTCAGCCAGCTTGAGGGCATAAAACGCCAGGGGGGCCAGCCAGGTGACCCACAGGCCCACCAGCGAGTAGCGGATGAAACGCAGGATGTAAGGCAGCAGGCTTTCGCCGCGCGGGAAGATGGCGCCCAGCCCCATATACAAAACCAGCACGCCTGCAACACCCACGAAATACCGCACGGTGCGTTTCCAGGGAGGTCCACCGGCGTCGAAACCGCCGCGCCGTCTGAGAATCAGTGCTCCTGCCGCCAGGCCAAAGAATGCTCCTGCATTGGTGATCAGCCCCGAGATTGCCAGTGGAGCAATTGGGTCGGCGTCTGGTAAAGCATTGCGGGCATTTTCAACCCATTCCGAGGGCAGGCTCCAGCCAGAGAGAGATAAGCGCATCAAAGCACCTGCCAGGATGAGCGCCAAAGCCAGGCAAAAAGCGGCTGCCAGCCCGGCTGGCAGAGAATGGTTCTGAATCCATCGATCGACCGGAGCCGCCAGTTTAAGCAGAAACCAGAGCAACAGAATGCCGATCAGCCAGCCTGCGAGTACATCGGTGGGAAAGTGTACACCCAGGTACAGCCGAGAAAGACCAATAAGCAGGATTACGAGTGTGGCGCTGACCCAGAACCACCGGCGCCTGAGACCGGCTGCCAGCGTGCCCCACACGTTAACGGCGTTCTGAGCGTGCCCGGATGGAATGCCAAACGAACCTTCGGCAGTGAAGGCTCTCACCGACGGACTGTACCAGTAAGGTCTGGGCGCATGCAGCGCCAACTTGATAATCGTATTCGTGCCAGCGCTGAGCATCAAGAATAAGCCAATGCGCAAGCCAAGGGCGGCATCCACACACCAGTAAATGGCAGGCGCCACCATCAGAAAGAATTCCTCGTTACCCAGGAAAGAGAAAGCTTTCATAGGCGCCACCAACCAGGACCCCAGCCCTTGCAGCCACATGATCGTTTGAATGCCCCAATCCCAAATGTTCATTTCTCCTCCCCAAAAATTCGCTTAGCCGGTGGTATTTTCTGCAATCTGCAGATGCCGCTGAGACGCGGTAACCCATGCACTCACCAGCAGCGAAAATCCTACCAATCCGGCCGCCACAATGTACATCCCTTCGGGAATCCGATCGTACAATATCCCGGCCAGAGCTGGCGCCAGCACCAGGGCCAGTGAACCGCCGGTTTCAGCAACCCCATAAGCCAGGCCCATGCCGGAGCTGCTGACCAGGCCCCGGATATGGGCCATGGCAAGCGAGCGGGCCGCACGAAAACCTCCCAGCAAGAAGTATCCGGTACCAAACCAGAACATGCCCGTGGCTTTCCACAAGATGACAGAAAACAGCGCAACACTTGCCTGCGCAACCAGGTAGCCTGTCCGCGCCTCCATCCGCCCCAAAATGAGCGCAATCACGATGATACCGGTGCTGTTGATGGAAGACAGTTGACCGATTTGCACCAGGGAAAGGCTGCGCTGATTTTGCAGGAAGTTGGGTGATAACGGTTGGGGCAGATACATGGAAAAAATAGCCAGGATATAGACGCTCAGAAAGATCAGATAACGCCGGTTAACCAGCAAATCGCGTACGCCGTGTCCCGCCTCGTGTTTTTCCGTGGGTTGGGAGTGAATCAGAAAGATAAAGATGTTGGACAGGATAAATAGAACCGCGCCAAATAGAAAAATTGGCCGGTAGCCCAGGCGTTGGCCGATAAGACCCCCGATCATAGGCCCGATGATAGCGCCTGAACTGTAGGTTGCGGTGGTGAGGGTTAATGCCCGGCCCACGCTCCAACTGCCGCGGGCGTTGGTCACATAACTGGACATAGGCGCAGAAACGTAAGCCGTCATGCCGTAGATGAACATGCCCAGAACGAAGAGAGGCAACGAATTGGCCAGCGCCAGGAGCCAGGCTGCCACAGCCCCCTGAATCCAGGCGGCCAGCATCAGCGGGCGGCGGCCGATGCGGTCTGCCAGGTATCCGGCAGGGATGTGCGCCAGAGCGGCCATCAGGCCATAACCACCCAGGATGGCGCCGATCTGCACCGGGTTTGCGCCCAACTGCTGCAGGTAGAGCGGCTGGAATGTAAAAAAGGCGCTTTCACCCAGGCCCCAGGTGAACAATGATAGTGCAATCCAGACCAGGTCTCGGCTCATAGATTGTACGGGTGTGCGTTTTTATCCCAGCACGATCAAATCGCGCGGCAGGCTGCTGAACGTCTCGACACTGGTTTCGGTGATCACAACATTGTCTTCAATTCTGACACCGTTGCGCTCGGGCAAATAGATTCCTGGCTCCACCGTGAAGGTCATACCGGGAGCGAGCACCAGAGGATTTCCGGCTCGAATGTAAGGCTCTTCGTGTCCCTCCATACCCAGGCCGTGCCCGGTGCGGTGAGTAAAAAAGGCGCCGTATCCACCTTTCTCGATAATACCCCGGGCCGCGGCATCCACCACCCCTGCTGGAACTCCAGCGCGGGCTGCGCCGCGTCCGGCTGCATTGGCCTCCGCTACTAGCCGGGCAATCCGAACCATCTCGCCATCCGGTTTGCCAATGGCAAACGTGCGGGTGAGGTCGGAGAAATAGCCTTGCCAGGCAGCGCCCCAATCAATAACCAACAGATCCCCGGCCTGCAGAGCCCGTCCCGGTGGGAACAGCATGCGGGTTGGCGCTGTTTGGGCCGCCGGAAACGATGGGTGCAAAAGGTAACTCTGGATCTGACCCGGCGCGCAGGGTTTGTAATGTCAGCTCAGCCGCCAGCTCCCTCTCGCTGATGCCGATTATTACGCTGGGGAGTGTGGCTTGCAAAGCAGTCTGTGCAATCTCGACGGCTTTGCGCATGGCTTCCAGCTCAAAGACATCTTTTTGCATACGCAGAGGTGCAATGCAATGGTCGGCAGAGATAAAGACAGCGCCCGGAAAGGCATTTTCCAGCAAGCGCAGCTCCAAAAACCGCAAACCGCGCGGCTCTACACCCACGCGGGGATGCGCGCTCGAGGCGTGCTGCAGCCGCAGCCTGGTGGAAGGATGCGCCCCAGGTGGACGGGTCTTCGCCGTAAAGGAGAGGGGTAACGGCAAAATCCAGAGAGCGAACCTTGGCAGCTTCCAACTCGGGCAGCACAATCACCGGAGCGGAGCCGGGAATAAAAAACACAACCACCGGGCGCTCGCTGAGGTGAAAGTGCAGACCGGTCAGGTAAACGAGGCTGGGTCCAGGGTTTAGCGCCACGGCATCCAACCCGGCAGCCTGTATGGCGATGGCGAGCCGTTGTTGTCGGGCCTGATAGGGTGTGGATAATTGGGGATCTGACATGGCAGCTCCATTCGGATGATATTGAATCACATCGGGGTAATGAAGTATATCACTGTGCAACTTGCAACCGCGGCTTCATTTTATCGTCCGATACTGTCTGTTCCGCGAAGACACGGTTGTGTTAGAATCTGAGAGAGCCAGCCGCCATTTGCGTCTGAGCAGGGTTGGGTGAATGATGTTTGAGCTGCCGATCTTTCCGTTGAATACCGTCTTGTTTCCCGGCATGCCGTTGCATCTGCACATCTTTGAGGAACGCTACAAACATATGATGCGCCAGGTGTTGGAGGGTGACCAGACCTTTGGCGTGGTTTTGATCCGCAGGGGGGTGGAAGCGCACGGCCCGATGGCGGATCCGCACAGCATCGGATGCTCGGCGCGTGTCGTTCAAACCCACCCGTTGGGTGAAGGGCGGATGAACCTGGTGGCGGTGGGGCAGGAGCGTTTCCGTATCCTGCGCCTGGAGAATACTCCGCAGCATTATCTGGTTGCACAAGTGGAGCTTTATCCTCTTTCGGTGTATGATTCTCACAAGGCGAGCGAAGCCGTGAGCTGGCTGCGCCCACGCATGGAGCGCTATTTGCAAATACTGGCACAGGCAGGCGACCTGAACGCTCCTGAACCGAACATGCCTGGTGAAATCATCCCACTGGTGCATCTGGCATGCATCATGCTGCAGCTCCCGCCTGAGCAAAAACAGCGCCTGCTGGAAGCCGATTCGGCGGACTGGTTGTTAGAGCAATTGCCCGGGATCTACCGGCGAGAGATGTCCCTGCTGCGCGCCATCACCGGCAGCGGCGCAGAAATGATGGGGATGTTTTCTAAGAGCTGATTGTATATTGACATCTTTTGTGCCCTCAGATACAATCATGCTCTGTCAAACGGGCCTGTAGCGCAGTTGGGAGCGCGCTTCAATCGCACTGAAGAGGTCGAGGGTTCGAATCCCTCCAGGTCCACTGGCTGGTTGACGAATTGGAAATATCCGAGTAGAATCGGATTAGTTTTTGGGCCCATAGCGCAGTTGGGAGCGCGTCTCAATGGCATTGAGAAGGCCGTGGGTTCGAATCCCACTGGGTCCACACATGTTAGAACAGAAACCAATCGAGATTAGTGGGTGGGGCCGGTATAAGAGTACAGACCTCATCAACTAATCTCGAATCTCTAATATGGAGCGAAAAGTCAATCAGGAGTAGTAGGCCATCTGCCAGCGAGCCGGGAGAGCGAGGTGTGAGCCCGGCAATGTGTCTGCAGAGCACATATCGGCTGAACTCGCCTGCAGCCCCATCGAGGGGCAGACCCCTCGGGTGAAAACTGCCAGCCAGGCGGCGGCAGCCTCAGCCCGGGGCGGGTTTCGCCCGTTACGGCGAGTTAAAGCTGGTCCGGGCAGGCGGGCATGATTGCCATCCTGTGTTCCGGGCAAGCAGGGTGGTACCGCGGAGTGAACCTTCGTCCCTGTGTGGATGGAGGTTTTTTGTTTTTATTCCATTGTATGGAGGAGTGATTATGCCGTTCCCGAAGACAGAATGGATCTGGTTAGATGGTGAGTTTGTGCTGTGGGAGCAGGCCAATGTGCATGTGACGAGCCACGCGCTGCACTATGGTTCGAGCGTTTTTGAGGGCATGCGCGCTTACGCGACCCCGGCTGGCCCGGCAGTATTGGGTTTGGATCTTCACCTGCGCCGCCTGTATGATTCTTGCAGGCTGATGCGGATCGAGGCGCCTTATCCCCGGGAGCAAATTCGCCAGGCGGTTCTGGAGATGGTGCGGCGCAATCATCATAAATCGTGTTATATTCGCCCGATCATCTTCCGCGGTTCAGACACTTTCAGCCTGAACGCAAGGACATGTCCGACACATGCCAGCATCATCACCTTTGAAATGGGCCGGTATCTGGGGCCTGCGGCTGCCGAAAAGGGCGTGGATGTGATGGTAAGTTCCTGGCGGCGGATGGCGCCCGACACCTTCCTGGCCATGTCCAAAGCCGGCGGAAATTATGTAAATTCGCAACTGATCGCCATGGAAGCCGCCGATAATGGCTTCGTGGAGGGCATTGCTCTGGATATCCAGGGGTTTGTCAGCGAAGGCAGCGGCGAAAATATCTTCCTGGTGTACCGCGACGTCATCTACACTCCGCCGCTGAGCGCGTCCATACTGGAAGGGGTAAACCGTGGCTATGCCATGGCGTTGGCGCGCGAGTTTGGCTACGAGCTGCGCGAACAGATGCTGCCGCGTGACCTGCTCTATCTGGCTGACGAGCTATTTTTCACCGGGACGGCAGCTGAGATCACACCCATCCGGTCGATTGACCGCATGGTGGTTGGCGAAGGTAAACGGGGGCCGGTTACTGCCCGGCTGCAAGATGCTTTCTTTGATATTGTTTTGGGTAAAGTATCCGACCGGCATGGATGGTTGACGCCGGTTAATTCATGATCCTGTAGAAAGCGAGGTGCAAGATGGACAGCCCGAAGTCGTTCGTTTCTGCTTACAACCCCAAGGCCATTGAGTCGAAATGGCAGCGTCAGTGGGAAGCAGACGGGCTTTATCTTGCCAGCGAGAGCAGCGATAAGCCTAAATTTTACTGTCTGGATTTCTTTCCCTATCCTTCGGGTGATGGTTTGCATGTGGGTCACTGTCGCAATTATGTGCCCACCGACGTACTGGCGCGCTACAAGCGGATGCAGGGCTTTAATGTGCTGCACCCGATGGGTTGGGATGCTTTCGGAGAGCCGGCGGAGCAGTACGCTGTCCGCCGGGGGGTTCACCCGCGGGTTACCACGGACCAAAACACAGCCAACTTCCGGCGACAGATGACTATCATCGGTAAAGGCATTGATTGGAGCCGCGAGATTAACTCGTCGCAGCCGGAATTTTACGGCTGGACACAATACTTTTTCATCCTGCTTTACCGGATGGGATTGGTTTACCGTGATACTAACCGGCAGTGGTGGTGCCCCACCTGCCAGACCACGCTCTCCAGCCATGAAGCGGCAGGCGGTGTGTGCTGGCGCGGGCACAGCGGCCTGACGCGCAAAGAAATCCCGGCCTGGTATTTTCGGATCACGGCTTATGCTGAAGAGCTGCTCTCCGGTCTGGATGAAATTGACTGGCCCGAGAACATAAAGGATATGCAGCGTAACTGGATCGGGCGCTCGGAGGGGGTGGAAATACTTTTTTCAGCTGCTTTTGATGATCGTGACACGGTCTTGAGAAATCAACTGCCGTCCCATCTGAGCGTGTTTACCACCCGTCCCGATACCCTGTTTGGTGTTACGTTTATGGCGATTGCACCGGAGCATCCTTTGGTGGAGGCGTTCACAACCCTTAGTCGGCAGGCAGATGTGGATGCCTACCGCCTGGCAGCAGCACGAAAAAGCGAAGTGGAGCGCATGACAGACCAGGGAGAGAAGACGGGTGTCTTTACCGGTGGGTATGTCACCAACCCATTGAGCGGCGAGCGCGTGCCGGTGTACATCGCAGATTATGTGCTGCCCGGTTACGGCAGTGGTGCGGTGATGGGGGTCCCGGCCCACGATGAGCGTGATTTTGCGTTTGCACGAAAATACGACCTGCCGGTTAATGAAGTGATCGTACCTGAAGGTATAGAAACCACCAGTGCCCTGCAGGCGGCTTTTGTTGGAGCCGGCAGAACGGTCCATTCAGGCCCATTCAGCGGGATGGATAGCGAACAGGCGGCTGGGGCGATCACCGGCGAACTGGTGCAGCGCGGCCTGGGCCAGCCCAGGGTGCAGTACCGCATGCGTGACTGGTTGATCAGCCGCCAACGTTACTGGGGCACCCCCATTCCGGTGGTACACTGCATCCGCTGCGGCGTACAGACCGTACCCGAAGATCAGCTGCCCATCCTACTGCCGCCCATGCAAGATTTTATGCCCGATGGCAGCGGGCGTTCCCCTCTGGCGCGCCTGGATGGATTTGTCAACACCACGTGCCCGCAGTGCGGCGGCCCGGCGCAGCGCGAAACCGACACCATGGGCGGGTTCGCCTGTTCTTCCTGGTATTTTTTACGCTTTACCAGCCCGCATGAATCACGGCGCCCATTTGATCCGGCGGCGGTACGCTACTGGATGCCGGTCGATCTTTATGTGGGCGGCGCTGAACACGCCGTGCTGCACTTGCTGTATGCCCGCTTCTGGACAAAAGCCCTGGCCGACGCAGGTCTGCTGAATTTTCGTGAGCCGTTTGCCAAGCTGTTGAACCAGGGGCAGTTGATGGGTACGGATGGTGTGCGTATGTCCAAAAGCCGCGGCAACGTGATCACACCGGATCAGATGGTTGCCAGTTACGGCGCGGATGCACTGCGGCTGTATGTGATGTTTCTGGCGCCTTTCGAACAGGATGCAGGCTGGAGCATGGACGGCATTAACGGCGTGCGCCGTTTTCTCAACCGTGTCTGGAATCTGTACGTGCAGGTTTATGCCCCTAGTTCCAATGCTGGCGGGCAGGACGCTGAACTGGAGGGGTTGCTGCATCGCACAACACGCCAGGTGACTGAGCGGATTCAAGGTTTCCGGTTGAATACCATGGTTTCTGCATTGATGGTGTGTGTCAACGAGTTGGTTGACCGCCAGCGCAGTGGAAACTGGCATACAGCCAGTTTCCACCGGCTGTTGGAGCGTCTGCTGGTGTTGTTGGCCCCGGGTGCTCCACACCTGGCTGAAGAATTGTGGCACATCACCGGTCACCAGGGCAGCGTGCACAGCCAACCCTGGCCCGCCTGGGATGAAAACCTGGCGCGTGAGACCCTGGAGCGGGTGGCGCTGCAGGTGGATGGAAAAGTGCGCCAGGTGATTGAAATATCCAGGGATGCTTCAGAAGAGGACGTGCGTGCGGCAGCCCTGGGCGATGCTAAAGTGGCGCATTACCTGACCCGCCGTAAGATCGTGCGCACCTATTATGTGCGGGGGAAAGTGTTCAGTATGGTAACGGAGGAACTTTAATCATGCCATTTCGCTGCCCGCACTGTCACGCACAGGCTGGCCTGGAGATTGCCGACACAATTGAGCTGGCTCCCGATGCTCAATGGGACGAGATCACATTGCAGGTGCTGGATTGTTCAGCCTGCGGGTTTTCGGCGCTGGGGGTGTACACCGAAGAGCGGCGCGGCGCGCTGGATGCTGAGACCTGGGAGCATAACGGCTTTCAGGCCAATCCAGCAGATGTCCAGCATGTGCGGCAGGCTATCCATGCCTGCCCGCGGCCGCACGAAGCGCGCTGCGGATGCGAGGTGCACTTGGCCCTGGCTCAAACAGCGGCTGACCCTGCCGGGCATTCGTTCCGGCTGCGGATGGCATAAGGCATCGGAATGAGTGTGATTTTAGCATCTGCCTGGCACCCACGTGGAGAACTGTCACGTTTCAGGCGCCTGCTTCCACAATTAGCCCAGGCGTACAGCGGGTTGGCAGTTACTTTGCCGCCGGATGCAGATCATCAGGTAGCAGCCGATCTGCAGGCTGCCCTGGATGCAGCAGGGGCTGCCCAACCGCCTTGTGCTGACCCCGGATTGGTCATGGGGACGGCACCTTGCCCTTCAGCACGCGTTGGATCTACCCGGTCAGCAGGTGCACTATGTGGATTTTGACCGGCTGCTGCGGTGGGTGGAAACCCAGCCGGAGGAATGGCGCCGAAGTAGTTAACCAGCTGGCTGGCATCGAGTGCCTCCTGATCGGACGAACACCACCGGCTTACGCCACCCACCCGCAAGCCCTGGTGCAGACCGAAGCCATCAGCAACCGGGTGGTCTCGCACATCCTGGGAATTTCAGTGGATGTCAGCGCAGGCTCCAAGGGTTTTAGCCGGGAGGCAGCGGCCTTCCTGGTATCGCAGTGCACACCGGGCCGTGCCCTGGGCACCGATGCAGTCTGGCCGATCCGTCTGCAGCGGGCTGGTTTTGGAGTGAAATACATTGAGGTGGATGGCCTGGATTGGGAGATTGCCGACCAGCACCGCGATCAGGCTGCCAATGAGCTGGATCAGAGGCTGAAGGCCGCCGAGTATGACGCCAACCCTGTTCACTGGGCGAAGCGAACCGCTGTGGCGATGGAGATTGTGGAATGTGCTTTGGAGAGCGCGGGCGATCATATTTCGATATAATCAGGACTTATAACAAGACTGGAGAGAAGAATGACCAATCCCCCCATTTATAATCAGGCAGAAATTGAGCGCAAATGGCAGGAGCGTTGGGAGGCCGATGGCTTGTATCACAGTGATATCGACCCATCTCGGCCCAAGCATTACGCCCTGACGATGCTGCCGTACCCCTCCGGCGATCTGCACATCGGGCACTGGTACGCCATGACGCCCTCGGACGCCCGCGCCCGTTATATGCGCATGAGGGGGTACAACGTCCTATTTCCGATGGGTTTTGATGCTTTTGGCTTGCCTGCTGAAAACGCGGCGATCAAGCGCGGCATTCATCCCAAAGAATGGACCTATGCCAACATTGACCGGATGCGTATCCAGCTGCGCTCCATGGGCGCCATGTATGACTGGCGGCGGGAGGCCGTTTCGGCCGACCCACAGTATTACCGGTGGTCGCAGTGGTTTTTTACCCAACTGCACCAGCATGGATTGGCCTATCGAAAGATGTCGCCAGTAGATTGGTGCCCGAACTGCAACACCACCCTGGCGCGCGAGCAGGTATGGGGCGAAGACCGTCACTGTGAGCGCTGCGGCACACCCGTCATTAAGAAAGACCTGGAACAGTGGTTTTTCCGCACCACCCAGTACGCCAACGAACTGCTGGATTTTTCGAATATTGACTGGCCTGAGCGTGTGCAAACGCTGCAAACCAATTGGATCGGGCGTTCAACAGGTTCCGAAGTCCATTTTTCAGTGGATGACGCCGGGTTGACTGCCGAAGAAGCCCGTCTCACCGTTTTTACCACGCGGCCCGATACCCTGTGGGGCGCCACCTTTATGGTTTTGGCCCCCGAACACCCCCTGGTCGAGAAAATCAGCTCGGTTGGACAAAAAACTGCTGTGCAGGCCTATGTGGAGCAGGCATCGCGGCAGACGGATATCCAACGTGAGGCGAGCGATAAGGAAAAAACGGGCGTCTTCACGGGCGCTTATGCTCGCAATCCCGTGAACGATGAGCGCATTCCCATCTGGATTGCCGATTATGTGCTGATGACCTACGGCACCGGCGCCATTATGGCAGTGCCTGCTCACGACCAGCGTGACTTTGAGTTCGCCCGGAAATTCGGATTGGAGGTGCGCGTGGTCATTCAGCCGGAGGATTTGCCCGCGCTGGACGGCGCCAGCCTGGTGGAATCGGTGCCGGCTTCGGGGCGTATGGTGAACTCAGGCCTGCTCAGCGGCACGCCTGGCGCGCAGGCATTTGATGCTGCCGTGACCTACCTGGAAGAACGCGGCCTGGGAAAGCGCGCCACCAATTTCCGGCTGCGAGACTGGTTGATCTCCCGCCAGCGCTACTGGGGAGCTCCGATACCGATTGTTTACTGCCCCGAGCACGGCGCGGTAGTTGTGCCGGATGAACAGCTGCCGGTTCTGCTGCCGGATGACGTAGCCTGGCTTCCGACCGGAGAAAGCCCGCTCAAACTGCATCCTACCTGGAAGAAGACCACCTGCCCGACCTGTGGGCGTGCAGCCGTGCGCGAGACAGACACGATGGACACCTTTATGTGCTCTTCGTGGTATCACCTGCGCTACCTCAGTCCAAACTATGACCAGGGGCCGTTTGATCCAGCTGAATATGATTACTGGATGCCGGTGGATACCTATACAGGCGGTATTGAACACGCCACCATGCACCTGATCTACACGCGCTTCTTTCATAAAGCCGGGCGCGATATGGGTGTGATGAAAGGCCCCGAACCGATGACGCAGCTGCGAAATCAGGGGATCATCCTGGGAGAAGATTCTGGAAAAGATGTCCAAGAGCCGCGGCAACGTGGTAGCCCCGGATGCGCTGGTAAGCCGTTACGGAGCCGACACCGTGCGCGCATACCTGATGTTCTTTGCACGGTGGGATATGGGCGCACCCTGGAGTTATAGCGGTATTGACGGCACATTCCGCTGGGTGAAGCGGGTCTGGAATCTGGTAACCGATCCCGATACCCGCGTAGGTGCATCTGCTGAAAACTCACCCGATCTGCGCAGCCTGCGCCGCAAAGTCCACCAGACGCTCCAGCGAGTGACACATGACTTTGATACCTTCGAGTTCAATACGATCGTTTCCAGCCTGATGGAATTGTTGAATGAGATGTACCGTTTCCGGGATCAAGGCGCCGGCGGCTCGCCAGAGTGGAGCGAGGCAATCGACATTTACCTGCGCATGATGGCCCCGGTGACGCCCCATGTGGCCGAGGAATTGTGGGCTTATCTTGGTAAACCTTACTCTATCCACACCTGCGAATGGCCAACGGTGGATAAGGCCGCCGCGGCGGACGAGGAAATCACCCTGGTGGTGCAGGTCAACGGTAAGGTTCGCGACCGTCTGACCGTGCCCGCTGGCACCGGTGACGAGCAGGTCAAGAACCAGGCACTGGCATCCCCGGCAGTGCAAAAATTCCTGGAAGGGCGCCCGCCCAGGAAGGTGATCGTTGTACCGGGCCGGCTGGTGAATATCGTCGGTTAGGTTTAAGTTGTTCCATCCCACGGGCTGGCAGATGTGCTTTCATCTGCCAGCCCTTTTTTATTCGACCTTCCCAACGCTTTCGTAAGGCACAACCAATCTTTCTGGCAATATAATACGCCTATGTCCACATTAACTGCCACGTCGAACCATGGTTTTCGCAAGTGGCTGCCGCTCATTCTGATCAGCAGCCTGGGACTGTTTCTGGAGCTGGCGGTGATCCGTTGGCTCTCGGTTGAAGTGCGCCTGTTTGCCTATTTCAAAAATCTTCCACTTCTGGCAGCTTTTCTGGGATTGGCAATCGGTTTTGCGCTGGTGAACAAAGACCAGGATTACCTGAAAGTATTTGCCCCGCTGCTGCTGGTATTCTCTACGCTGATCGTGGTTTTTGGGCGGTTTACTGCCACTCGTTACCTGGCCTACCCTTCCAGCGAGGATGAGCACCTGTGGTACACCGCGCCGCTGGCCTACTGGCCGGCGTTGTTGGTTTTCCTGGGAATTGTGGCGGTGTTTTTTATGCTGACCATGCTTCTCTTTATACCACTCGGGCAGGCCACCGGTAAAGAAATGGCCCGGCATGCACCGGTGCAGGCCTACGTGGTTAATATCGTCGCCAGCCTGGTGGGAACCTGGGTTTTCTCGCTGGTTTCTTTTTTGCAAACACCGCCGGTGGTCTGGTTCATCCTGGCATTGGGTGGATTGATGGGGTACTGCATGTTGAGAGGCGCCCCGTTACGCCGGGATGCTGTCATCTACGCCGTTATCCTGGTCGCTATGTTCTTTACCGGTCAGGGTGTGATATGGTCGCCGTACCAGAGATTGAGCATCAAAGAAGTGAGAGTTCGACAGCCCAATCGATGGCCAATCGATCAACGCGGGTTATATCCTGGATGTGCAGCAGGTGTTTTACCAATCGGCGACCAATCTCTCAGATGATTTTGTTGAGCAAAATCGTCAGTCTATTCCAAATCTGGAGCTGGCAGTACAGTCCTATAACCTACCTTATCTGTTCGCACCGCCTGGAGGCCGGGTGCTGATCGTGGGGGCAGGCATGGGCAATGACGTGGCTGCGGCGCTGCGCATGGGCATGGGATCCGTCGATGCTGTGGAAATTGACCCGGCGATACAGAAACTCGGTGTTGAATTGCACCCCGAAAAGCCTTACGACGACGAGCGCGTTCACCGCATCGTGGATGACGCCCGTTCTTTCTTTGTCAATACCCGGAATAAGTATGACGTGATTGCCTTCGGCCTGCTCGATTCGCATATGCTGCTCTCCAGTCTGTCGAGTGTGCGCCTGGATTCCTATGTGTATACCCTGGAGAGTTTTACCCAGGCGCGCGAACACCTGGCGCCGGATGGAATTGTTGCGGTTACCTTTGCCGTGACGCCCTGGATAGAAGAGCGCCTGGGCCGGATGATGGTGCAGGTATTTGGTCCGGAGCGTGTCTATCTATCCCGAAATTCAAGCGGGTCAACTTTTGTGGGCGGGCAGCTCACCGGCGAGCAGCTTGCCAGGGGTGGACTGGTTCGCTGGGCGCCCTCGGCTGAGTATGGCGGTATCCCATTGACCACGGATGATTGGCCGTATTTTTATATGCGCTCACGCAGCATCCCCGATGCTTACTGGCAAATGCTTCTGTTGGTTGGCGTGCTGGCTGTGCTGCTCATGCGGCGTTCCTTCCCGGAAGCGTTGCACCCCGATTGGCATTTCTGGCTGCTTGGGGCAGGATTTTTACTGATCGAATTCACCAGCGTCACACGGCTGGCGCTGCTTTTTGGCACCACCTGGTTGGTCAATGCCCTGGCGATAAGCGGTGTGCTGCTGATGATCCTGGGCGCCAATCTAATTGTCCTGTGGCGGCAGCACATACCGGTGCGCCTGGTGTACGGCTTGATGTTTGCCAGTTTAATCCTGGTGTATTTCTTCCCTCTCGACCTGTTGAACGGCCTGCCTGTGCTGCTCAAGGCGCTTGCCGGGTTGGTGCTGCTATCCTTGCCGCTGTTCTTTTCAGGGATGATTTTTAGCGAATCTCTGCGCCGGGCGGGTGAAACAGCCCGGCCGCTGGCCTCCAACCTGACCGGCTCGGTCGCCGGAGGCGTGCTGGAATATAGTTCCATCTGGTGGGGGGTGCAAAGCCTGTACGTCACCGCCGCGGTGGTGTACCTGCTGGCGCTGCTGGCCTACCTGCGTAAAAAGCGCTGATCAATACAACGGTGAGGCTATCCAAAAAGCAGGGCGAAGCGTGGAAATACCGCCATATATTCTGTACAGGACATCGCTTCGCCCCAACAGGTGGCCGTGATGGATTGCAACGACTTCCTTTTTGTACAACCCCACGTACTCTACGGTCAGGGAATGGGTTCGAGGAAGTAGAATTTGCCAGTCGCCGAGCCTTCCGCCGACCAACCCGTCACACCATCCGGAAGCTGCACATTCCACCACAGGTAGGCGCTCCCTTTATACGGTGTACACACCGGCCCGCCAATGATTTGGAGCTGCGTGGTCGTGGGATTGGTCCGAACCAGCTTCTTCCCGATCCCGGGCTCCTCTCGCAGGTTGAGATTGGTGGTGATTCGGGCATTATCGCCCACCTTCAGGCGGGTCGGAAGAGCCAGCGGGCAATCGACGGCAGCAGCTGTCGCTGCCGGAGCGGGTGTATCCAAAACGGCCGGGGTTGCTGTGGGCGCTTCTGTGGGGCTGCTGGTGGCTTCTGGCGTTGCGGTGGGCATCTGTGCGGTTGTAGGTGATGGTAAAGATTCCGGCGTTGCCGATGCCGGTGGTGCAGTCGTCGGTGTGGCAGGAGGAAGTTGTGTTGCCGTTGGCAGTACGGTGGGGGTAGAGACCGGTGTTTGGGTGGGCTGTGGGGGCGAAGTAGCTATGCTAACTTGAGTCACTGGTGTTGGTTCTATCCCCGCGATTGTGCCTGGCCTTTGCGCCTGGAAGATGAACACAATCAAGAGAATCAACAGGATCAGGGCAACAATCAATTTGAATGTATCGTAGTTTATCCAACGACGGGGTGTGTCCATGATTATTATCCCCCCCTGTCTTTTTTCGCTGCCAGCTCCCGGGCTTGTTGGATAATATCGTCTTCATCTGCCAGGCGCTGGATCATATCCCCCACGATTTCGCGCAGACGCTCCTTCTTGAGAGCTGCCAGGTCTTGAAATGTGTAAATGCCAGCCTGATTTAGTTTTCTGGCAATCACCGGGCCAATCCCTTTGATTACGATCAGATCATCTGGCGTTGGAACAGCTATCGCTGCCATGCGGTTTGCAGACAGCATATCCTCTGCCTCACGGTTGGCCAGGTGGCGCTTGCATTCGTCGAGCTCTGCTTGCAGGTCTGCGCGGCGTTTCCGCCAGTAAACCCAATCGATGATCCATTCAACCAGCCAACCCACCAGTAGCCCCAAAATGAATACCGCAGGTGTAGACATGAATCCCCTCCTTTCTAAATTTGAAAAAATCTGTGGTTTTAGCCTGACTCGCCAATCATCGTTTTGACTTGCGCCGCCACTGCGGAGCCGAGTTTCTTGTGTTCGCCGGCGTCCAGGTGGATGCCATCCAGTTTACTGGAGACAACGACTGCCCCCGTATCCAAAAAGCCACAACCCAACTCTGCGGCTATTGCGGCGTAATGCCGGGCAAACAAACGGGATTTGGACACCGCGCCTTCAAACATCTCGCTGAAATCGGCCATGGCAGCCACGGACGGCGGCGCCATCAGCAGCAGCAGTGGGGGCCGACCGTTGATGCCAGCCTCGCTCTTCATCACAATGCGGGCCAGGACGGCCGCTCCAAAGGCGATATCCTGAGCTGAAAGGCTGAACCGCTTTTTGAGATCGTTGGTGCCAAGCAGGATGATGACCAGGTCCAGCGGGCGGTGCGTGTCCAGGCAGGGTATCAGGTACTCTTTGCCATTCTTATAACCTTCGATGGGATCATCCCAAACCGTTGTGCGTCCGCCCAGGCCTTCTTCAATGATCTCGTATCCTTCACCCAGAATATTGCGCAGCACACCAGGCCAGCGCTCATCCCGCGCAAAACGATCACCGTTCTGTGGGTTGGAACCCCAGGTATTGGAATCGCCGAAGCACAAAATGCGGTAGATTGGATTCCTCCCTGTTACCAGGAATATATGCAAGATTGTTCTTAAGAAGTATAGTGAAATCTGACAAAATAGTCAATTGTTTGAACAGATTAACGACTGCACAGACATCCTTGAACTATGGTTTGTACGGATGAATACTGACCTTCCAACCGGATCGTGCGGCGTTTTTCGGTTGTATAATACACCCATGCCACCCGATGACGAATTGATCCATGCCCTTCAAGCAGCATTGCAGACCACGCCAGATAATCTGCCGCTGCGCCAACACCTGGCCGAACTGCTGCTGGACGCAGGTCGTTACAAAGAATCCGAGCAGGAATACCGGAAGGCGCTTGACCTGGCTCCGAATGACCCCGCTCTGAAGTGCGGCCTGGCAGATGCCTATTTCCGCCAGGGTAAACACGAAGTAGCCCTGTTTATTCTGGAAGAGATGCTGCGCGGTTCCAACCCACCGGCGCTGGCTCACCTGCTGGCAGCGCGTGTGTATTTTCAATCCGGGGCGCACCAGCAGGCGGTGGACGCATACAACACAGCTGTGCAGGCTGACGCCTCCCTGGCAGACGCCGCGCTGGAGACCCAACTGAAAGGTAAAACGCCAGGCGTGGGGTCTGATGAGCGCCCCAAGGTGTTGGTATCAGCCGAACCGTTACCCGCGGATACCACCGCTGAGGTCGAAAAACCGCGCCTGACCTTCCAGGATGTGGGAGGGATGGAGAAGCTCAAGGAAGAGATCCGCATGAAGATCATCCATCCCCTGGCGCATCCTGAAATTTACCGGGCTTATGGAAAAAGCACCGGCGGTGGGATCTTGATGTACGGCCCGCCGGGCTGCGGTAAAACCTACATAGCACGCGCCACCGCCGGTGAAGTTCAGGCGCATTTTATGGGCATCGGCATCCATGAAGTGCTGAATATGTACCTGGGGCAGAGCGAGAGCAATCTGCACGACATCTTTGAGCTGGCGCGGGCGAATACCCCCTGTGTTTTATTTTTCGATGAGGTAGACGCCCTGGGCGCCAGCCGCACCGATATGCGCCAGAGCGCCGGGAGGCACGTCATCAACCAGTTCCTGGCGGAGATGGATGGCATCGCCAGCTCAAACGAAGGTGTGTTGGTACTGGCAGCCACCAACGCCCCCTGGCATCTGGATCCGGCCTTGCGCCGTCCGGGCCGTTTCGATCGTGTGCTTTTTGTGCCGCCGCCAGATTTTGAGGCGCGCAAGGCGATTCTGCAGATTTTGCTGTCGGGCAAGCCTGTTGAAGGGTTGGATTACGAGCGTCTATCCCGGGATGCAGATGGGTTCTCGGGCGCAGATTTGAAGGGGGTGGTGGATCAGGCCGTGGAGCGCAAACTAACAGAAGCCATACGCCGCGGCGCTGCGCAGCCGATCAGTGGTAAAGAGTTGAGCGCCGTGATCAAAGAGACCCACCCCACCACCCGCGAATGGTTTGCCACCGCCCGCAATTACGCTTTGTTTGCCAACCAGGGCGGGCTGTATGATGACATCGCCGATTACCTGGAGCCGGGCGATAAGCCCGGCTTGCTCCCCAGGAAGTTTTTTAAGCGATAAAATTTACCAGCGACTTATTTGCATTCAGCAGGCATGCTGATCTGTATCGGCTCATTGATATTCGCGAGCTCAATCGTAAACTCTGTGTACATTACTTCGGCGTTCGGGTCACCCTCGGGGGCATTTCGTGTTTCCATGATCGCCGAGTATTTGACCAGATATTGCCCATCGAGCGCAACCCAGTATTCGCCTTTTGAAAGGGTCACTTCTGCGCCAGATGTGTTTCCCAGACCTTTCACGTCAAAGGTAAAGTGTTTGGTTTGGACTCCGTTAACCAATTCCTCGCCCACCAGGACCGGGTTTTCCACCGAAATAACCATATCCACCAGGCCGCTCAAGGATTCGGTCATCTCCTGTTCCAGGGGATCAAGCTCTTCAATTGTGCTGCTGCCATCATCGTTATCGCCTGGCAGGCTGCACGAGCGGTTGCCAATGCGGTACTCATCGCTGCTTTCGCTCGATACTTCGGGATCGTCAGCTGAACTTTGGGTTGATTCGGAGTGACTGTGCCATGCGTCCAAATCAGAGTTATATTCATACGTGGTCTTCATCGAGTTTTTGTCGCTCGTTGTTGGGCCATTGACGACAACATTGAACATAACCCGGTAACTATTCAGACTCGCCAGTCCCTGGCGGATGCCGATAGGGATGGTTACAACGACTTCCGTCGGAACCGGCTCCGGAGCGGCCGGCTGAGGGGCGGCCTGTTCGATCGCCGGGGCTGGCTCATTGCTCTCGCCGCCAGTTTCCTGGGGGGCTTCAACTTCGGGCGCAGCTGGCTGCTGGGGGGCAGTTTCTGCCTGTGGAACCCGGTTTGAAAAGTTGCAAGCCAAACCGGCGATGAGTAACACGGCAGCAACCACGAATATGAGATACCTTGGTTTAGACATTTAGCTCTCCTTTGTATTGATTATCCTTCAACCCGTAGCAAGGCAGCCAGATCAAGCCGCGCCAACCACCAGGCTGGCAATCCTGAACTGGCGATGGATATCAAAATTGCAAAAATCAGGCTGGCGCCCACCACCTCGGGTTCGATGGCGGCATGGATGGATATTCCCGCAGTCTTGATTTGAGAAACCGCGCCGATGCACACCGTTTCCAGCAAACCCATAGCAAAAGCAAAGGTCGTTATCCCGGCTGCCTGCGCCCAGAGGTAGCCTGCCAGTGCAAGTTTCCTGAACCCAACGCTTTGTAATACCGCCAGGTCTCGCCGCCGCAGCCACGCCAGGCGCCAGAGCATATTTGCCAGGGCAACTGCTGCAGCTATGCCCAATGTAGTCGATACGAGCCCGAGTATATTGAAAAGCGGCTCCCATTCCTGGATCAGATTTACACCGGATTGACCTTTAAGAACCGCGGATGCGCCTCCGGGCAGGGTATCACCTTCCTTCAAAGCTTCTCCGGATGGAATTACGTATACCGAAACATCATCATTCCACCCCAGCAGGGCCTGGGCGTCCTCGATCGAAATCCAGGCTTCATAATCGGCGTATGTCTCCGTAACAAACACACCTGCAACCGTGAAAGCCCGTGCGCGAATCTGGATGCTGTCGCCTGAGAGGACGCCTTTGGTCTCAGCCAGGCGGGCGCCAATCATTGCCAGGCGCGGCGCATCTCCAGCTTGCAAAGGTCGTCCGTCCAACATTTTGAAGTCTTCAACGCGGGTATATCCTTCCAGCGGTATACCGCGCAGCAAGACAGCGTTTTCAGTGCTTGTGCCAACGATCGTGTGGATTTGTGGGACAACCAGGCTTGCGCCCGCTGCGGCCAGCTCGCGCCCAAGGCTGGCTGGCAGCCGGCTGCCATAAAATTCGCCCATGCTGCCGCTTGCCTGCACCACCAACAATTGTTTATGCATTTGGTCGAATTTGGAGGTCAGGTCTTTATGATAGGCCTGTAGCAATAAAAAGGCCATCAAGGAAATCGAGATTGCCAGACTCATCACAAGGGTTGAACGCCAGCGTATAGCTGCTTCTCGAAGCCCAAGGATCAGCGCCGCCTGCATCATGGTATTTCCCCCAGGGCGGCCGAGATGCTGAAAGATAATTGTTTACGGGTTGATAACCAGGAACCCAGCGCTGCAAGCGCTCCCGTCAGCATCAGGCCGGTTAATACCGATCTGCCCTGAAATCTCAAACTCGAGCGGTACTCCCAGGATAAACAGCGGCGCCTGGGATCGCTGGTAGATCAGGTAAACCTGGGAGCCGCACCATCCCACCACAAAAGCCGCCAACCCCTGGAATAACGCTCGCAGGAGCAAAAATAACCCCACCACCTGGGGGGAAAATCCGACTGAGCGTAAAATGGCAATGGATCGTTGCTTTTCGATCAGGCTCAGACCGGTGGCATTGTAGGTTCCGAAGGTTACTGCCAGCAAAGCCAGCCAGCTCACCATGGTCAGCAGGCTACCTAAATCTCTGATTGCCAGATTATTGTTCCGGGTGTAGTTATCTTCATAATAGACGATATAGTTCCCGGCGAAGGCGCGGATCGGCCTGCAGTCGCTGCCGGACAACTTCTGTGTCTGCCGCATCGGCGACTTGCACAAACATCGCCTGGTAGCCGCGCTGCTCGCCAAACAGCCGCAAGGCGCTCTCCTGTGACAACCATACCGAGGCAAAGTTGATGCCGGGCGAGCGAAAGATGCCCGTTATTTTAAAATTGCTGCCATAAATATGCAGCGGCGTCCCAATCTGCCAGGAGCTGGCGCGGGCTGCTCCTTCGCCCACTGCCACCTCCGGGCTACCGGGAGAGGGCCAGGCTCCCTCCACCAGAGCCAGATGGTAAACACCTTGCCAGTCATCCAGCGGTGCGGCGCGCAACTGAACCAGCCGTTCGCCAATCCGCATGTGCCGGAAGATCAACGGTGAAACCCGGTTAACCAAATCAGGTTGCAGATCCCGGGCAGCCAGAATTGCCTCCTGCCCCAGGGTGGAATCGGAAGGGTCGATCGTATCCGCCTGGATAACGATCAAATTACGGCTTGCCCCTGGCTCTTGAAGCAGGTCGGAAAGGACACCTGCCAGCGCGCTGAGCAGCATGAAGCTGAAGATTTAACACCGCAAGGCCGAAGCTGTTCAAAACGGTGCGGCCCCAATCGTGCCGGATATCCTTCCACAAATACAGCAACAGGGTGAGCATTTACTTTTTCGAGATTTGCCCATCACGAAGTTCAAACAGGTGGTCGCCGTAGCTTGCAACCTGTTCGTTGTGCGTTGCAACCATAAAAGTTACCCCAAGCTGCTGATTCAGATGGAGCATGAGCTGCAAAACCACCTCGCGGAGGCTGCATCTAAATCGCCGGTTGGTTCATCTGCGAGGATCAGGCAGGGCTCTCCGGCGATGGCGCGGGCCAGCGCCACACGCTGCTGCTCGCCGCCCGAAAGTTCCGCCGGTTTGTGCTGCTGCCGGTTGGTCAGATCCACCTGCGCCATCAATTCACCCGCCCGAGCCAGCGCTTCACGCCGCCGCCAGCCTTTCGCCAGCAGCGGCAGGGCAACATTATCCAGGGCGCTGATTGAAGGCAGCAGGTTGTAAAATTGAAAGACAAAACCGATGTTTTCCCGGCGGAAGCGGGTAAGTTCACTTTCACTGGCATTTTCAAGTGATACCCCATTGACCGACAATTTGCCGCTGGTCGGGCGGTCAATACCGCCCAACAGGTGCAGCAACGTGGATTTGCCCCCGCCGCTTGGCCCGACGATCACACCAAAAGCGCCCCGCGGAATGTCAAGAACAATGCTGCGCAAGGCCTCGACCTTCTCCTGGCCGCGCTGGTAAACTCTGGAAAGCTCTCTGGCTTCGATCAAGAATGACCCATTGGTATGGATGATATTTGATTGGAATTTATCATTCGGCATATTCAAGTTTTATCACTTTTTGGCACCTATAGCTGTACAGTTTTGTAAACTATCTAAATTCACGGCTTGCGTCGGATCGACTGTTTTCATCATGATTATCACAAAAAAATCGGTGGCTAGGTGCGGACGCCTCCTGGCAATCGTAAAATCCAAACACGTTTAAACCCGGGCGATTTACATTCAGCGAACTCGCATCTATCCTTTATAATCAATAGGTATGTCGATTAAATCCTCCAATTTCGAGTTGGCTCGTTTATTGATCCAGCATCGCCGTTTCAAAGAGGCGGAAGATACCCTGCGCCAGGAGATCGCCTTAAATCCTGGTGATGCCCGTTCTTTTTCGTTTCTGGCGCTGGCGTTAGACGGGCAGGGTAAATCCATCGATGCGTTGGAGCCAGCCCGTGAGGCGGTGGGTCTGGCCCCAGATGATGCCTTTACACACTTTATCCTGGGTGTGATCCTCAAAGATCTGGATCAAATCCCCGATGCATTGGCTGCAGTGCAGGAAGCCATCCGCATCAATCCGGAAAACGCCAGTTACCACGCTGAGCTCAGCAGCATTTATTTGCAAAAAGGCGCCTGGAAGGAGGCCCTGGCGGCTGCCGAGACTGGCCGCGCCCTGGACCCCGAAGACGCCAAATGCGCCAACCTGCAGGCAATTGCACTGACCAAGCTGGGACGCAAGCAGGAAGCCCAGGCAGCCATTGCCGGCAGTCTGGCGCGCGATCCCGATAACCCCCTGACGCATGCCAACCAGGGGTGGGCGATGCTCCACGCCGGCGACCACCAGGGCGCCATGCAGCATTTCCGCGAAGCTCTGCGGCTGGATCCCATGCAGGACTGGGCGCGAGGCGGCATCATTGAATCGATGCGGGCGCGCAACCCGGTTTATCGCGTCTTGCTGAAATATTTTCTGTGGATGGGACGACTGAGCCCGCAGGCCCGCTGGGGGGTTGTGCTGGGCGGATATATTCTCTATCGCGGCGTGTCCACCTTTGCGCGGACCAATCCGCAGTACCTGCCGTTGGCCATGCCGATCATTATTCTGTATATGATCTTTGCGTTACTCACCTGGGTGGGCCGGCCGCTCACCGATTTGCTCTTGCGCCTGGATCGTTTTGGCCGCCTGGCATTGACCAGAGACCAGACCACCGCCTCCAACTGGGTAGGTGTTTGCCTGATGATTTCAGCGGCGCTCGCACTGGGAGGGTTTGCTTTGAGCAGCAGCACGCTGTTGGTGGGAGCAGTGGGTGCTTTTGCCATGATCCTGCCCTTTTCCGGCATTTTTCAAGCCCGACCAGGAAAACCGCGCGGTTTTTTGGGTCTTTATACCGGATTACTGGTGCTGGTGGGCTCTGTGTCCCTGGGTTTTTCCCTGCTCGGAAACCCACTGGGTGGTACACTGGGTTCCTATTTCCTGTTCGGATGGGTGGCCTATACCTGGGTCGCCAACGTTGTCCTCACTCGATAATCCATGAAAAAAATAATCTTTTTTCTCTGCACGTTGATATTTGCCACTCTGGCCTGCAAGGTTTTTTATCCAGGGGAAAACGGCGGCTCTGGTGAGCCGGAGAGTGCTCGACCTCAACCGTTGGAAATCGCTACAGCTACCTCCACTGGCACCGTGCTGGATCTGCCGCTCGTATTTGGGTCACCGTCCGACGCCGACCAGGTTGATGCCACTGCCCAGGCTCCTGATGCTCTGACGGCTGAGCTGCAAGCATTGGTGGCTGGCTCGCTGCCGCCCACGCCCACCCCAGAGTCGCAGGGTGATCCAGGTTGGGGCGCAATCAGTGAGGCTGGTGCAATCCCGCTGCAGGTTGCGGCTGGCGAGCCGCCTCTTTGGGCTGCGTTTTCTCTGGGGACGCGCGGGCTGGAGCCGTTGCAATTCCATTTTGTTGCAATTTATACGCAGGATGCCAGCGGCTGGAAAGAATTGAGCCGTATCGAACTGGAAGCTCCCGATATCCTGGGCGATGTGGATCAGATCTTGTTTGGCCCGGCCGAGAGCGGTGCGGGAGGTGTGTGGCTGCTTGTACAGGGCTTTGTTGGCGCGCATGGCGGCTGCACCAATCTGCTCAACTTCGATGGGCAGACTTTTCAGCCCGTACTGGCAAACTGCAACAGCGCTCCGCCGGCTGGCCGCGCCCAGGATTTAAATGAGGATGGCGTGCCGGAGATTTTATTGGATATGAGCGATTATTACGTTTTCTGTTATGCTTGCGCTGTCCGGACCATCAATTACCAGGTATGGCGGTGGGATGAGAACCAACTGGTGGAAGCACAGCTGTCCCGCCTTCCGCGGCCTGCCGATGCCAGACTGGCTGAATTGAATGATCGGGCGGTTGTGCTGGCACAGGCGGAGCTCTGGAAGGACGCCCAGGAAACCATCTTACTGGCGCGTGACCTGGATGGTGAAAATACAATCTGTGGCCTGGAACATGGCCCTGATAGACCTGCACGCCGACGAGCGCCGCCAGGCCCTTGAATACACCTCATTTCCGCTGCTCACCCAGGTATTTTACGGAGATTACGCCGCTGCGCTGGATGTGATGCGTGCCTATACACCCGAACAAATCTTCAGCGACAATAGCCCGCTGATTGCCGGATCGTCTGCTGAGGGGTGGGAAGAGTCGCTCTCTTACTGGCTGGAATATTCCACCACCCGGGCGCTGCAGGCTCGCTATGACCTGGCTGCAGCACACTTCTTGCGCGCCTGGGCGGCTTACCTGGTCAATCCGGCTGATCCTGGCATTCTGAATGAAGTCAGCACGGCAGCAGGGATGGATCCAGATGAAGCGCTGTACACCACCAGCCTGGAATACCTGAAATAACTGCCGGAGCGTGATTTTACATCGTATTTACCTGTACTTTACCGGCGGAATTCCGGGAGAATGAGAAAATACACATGGAGATTGTATGCGCCTGGAAGAACTGAACTGGATGGATGTGGAGAGCTACCTGCAGCACGATAACCGCTTGATGCTCGTCCTGGGCGCCTGCGAACAGCACGGCTATTTGAGCCTGTTGACAGATGTACGCATACCGCTGGCCCTGGCAGATGCTGCCAGCCAGCAGAGTGGAGTGCTGGTGGCGCCGCCGCTTAATTTTGGCGCATCCCCCTACTTTTTGGCATACCCCGGTACGCTCAGCCTGCGGGCGAGCACGCTGCTGGATTTGGTGGAAGATGTGGTGCGCTCGGCTTACGGGCAGGGTTTCCGGCGCATCCTGGTGCTCAACGGTCATGGCGGCAATGATCCTGCACGCGCCCGCCTCTACGAGCTTGCTAATCAACTGCCCGAATTACGCCTTGCCTGGTATGCCTGGTGGGTGTCGCATAGTGTGGATCTGGTGGCGCGCAAGCATGAAATTAAACCCGCCCATGCCAACTGGCTGGAGGCATTTCCTTTCACCCGTGTGGCAGAACTGCCAGATGGCGAAAAAGCCCCACCGTTCATCCCGGGCTTGATGAGCGCGGACCAGGCTCGCCAGGTGTATGGAGATGGATCATTCGGGGGTAAATATCGGGTAGAGGCTGCCATTATGGACGAGCTCTTCTCAGCTTGTCTGGCAGATATTTTGCAGCTTTTGAAATTCGAAAAAGAATAGGAGAAAAAATGTCTAAAAAAGAAATTATCACCTGCGAGAACGCCCCCAAACCGATCGGCCCATACACTGTGGCTAACCGGGCCGGCAACTTTGTTTTCACAGCCGGGCAGCTTGGCCTGGTGCCCGAAACCAACGATCTGGCGTCTGGCGGCGTCGAAGGCGAAACGCGCCAGGCGCTCACCAACATCAAGCATGTGTTGGAGGCTGCCGGCACTTCGATGGAAAACGTGGTCAAGACCACCGTCTTCCTGCGGGATATGGGCGATTTTTCTCGCATGAATGCCATCTACGGCGAATTTTTTACGGCTAACCCGCCAGCGCGCTCCACCGTGCAGGTGGCGGCGCTGCCCAAGGCTGGAGCAGTGGAGATTGAGGTCGTTGCTGTTGTGTAGATACCCCGGTAGCTGGGGTATCAGGAGCCAGAAAACAAGAAATGCCGGCTGATTTGATCCTGCTCGTCGATGATGAGCCAAACATCATCCAATTGGCGCGGCTGTACCTGGAGCGCGACGGCTTCCGGGTTTCATCCGCCAGCGATGGCCGGGCGGCTCTGGAAGCCGTGGCGCGCCAGAAACCGGCCCTGGTGGTGTTGGATCTGATGCTGCCAGAGCTGGATGGCTGGGAAGTGTGCCGTCAATTGCGGAGGGAGCACAACCCGATAGCGATCCTGATGCTGACGGCGCGCGACGATGACGTGGATAAGATCGTGGGGTTAGAGTTAGGCGCAGATGATTATGTGACCAAGCCGTTCAACCCGCGCGAATTGGCGGCGCGGGTAAAGGCGATCTTGCGGCGCGGAGAGCGGCATTCGGAAGCCGGGACGGAAATTTTGCGCATAGCCAATATCAGCATCGATCCTGCTCGTTCGCGAGGTTTCAATCGCAGGTGAGCCAATAGAACTGCGCACACAGGAATTTGATCTGTTGTACGTACTGGGCAGCCACCGGGGCCTGGTGCTCAGTCGCGAGAAATTGCTGGAACTGGCCTGGGGGTATGATTTTTTTGGCCAGACGCGCACGGTGGACGTGCATATCGGTCACCTGCGGAAGAAACTGGCCTCCAGCGATGTGCAAATCGAAACAATCACAGGTATTGGTTATAAACTGGTGGGGTAGCAGTGTTTTCCTCTATCCAGGCCCGATTATGGCTGACCTATGCCCTGGTGGTCGGGGTGGCGCTGTGCGTGGTGGCGGTTGGCTTATTGGCTTATTTGCTGCGCAACCCATTGGCAGACCGCCAGGCTTATACTACCCTGGAAAACGCAGCTGATACATTATTCAGCCGCCCACAGGCACTGGCAGTCTTGCAGCAGCAGCCTGAGCAAAACGTCAATCGTATTGCCGAAGCCGCCGGACTGCGCCTGGTGGTGCTTTCTGCTGGCGGCGAGGTGCTGGCCGATTCGAAAACGACTGCCGAAAACGAGTTTGGCCGGTTGGCTCTGCGTGTCCTGACAACACCGCGCGGCCTGGTGCGTGATCGTGGCGGCCGCGCCTGGCTGCATGTCACCCGCCAACTGCCGGGGGGTGGGTACATCCTGTTTGCCACACAGAGGATCACAGGGGTGAATCTGTTCTCATCGCTGCGTCTGCGTGAGGCGCTACGGGAAGATATCCTACCGCCTTTCTGGCAGGCTGCAGGGCTGGCATTGCTGCTTGCGCTCTACCTGGCTTACTGGATAGCGCGCTGGGTGGCGGCGCCTATGAAACGCATCGCTGCCGCTGCACATATGGCTGGCGGCGGGGAATATCACCGCTTGAACCTCGAAGGTCCGCAGGAAGTGCAGGAGCTGGCCCGGGCCTTCAATCATATGACAGCCCACGTACAGACCGGACAGCAATCACAGCGTGATTTTTTGGCCAATGTATCTCACGAATTGAAAACCCCACTCACCTCCATTCAGGGATTTGCTCAGGCAATACTGGATGGTGCAGTGGAGACGCCCGAGGATGTGCGCCATGCCGCAGATGTGATCTTTACCGAGTCTGGGCGTATGAACCGCCTGGTGCAAGACTTGCTGGAACTGTCGCGTTTTGATGCCGGTGCCGTTAATTTTGAGTTTGTGCCAGTCAACCTGGGTGATTTACTGCGAAGTATTGCCATTCACTTTGAGCCTGCTGCCCGTCAGGCAGAGATCGATCTGGAGGTGCAGAGTGAGGCTCTACCGGATCTACCTGCCGACCCAGACCGCCTCTCACAGGTGTTTACCAACCTGGTGGATAATGCGATCAAATTCACACCTCCTGGAGGCAAGGTTGGCTTGATGGCGCGTCGTTTGGGAGACCAGGTCGAAATTTTGGTGCAAGACACCGGGGCAGGGATACCAGAAGACGAATTGGGGCGCATCTTTGAGCGCTTTTATCAAACGGATAAGTCGCGCCGCAGCGGGCGTCGCGGTGTGGGATTGGGATTACCCATTGCCTATGAGATCATCACGGCGCACGGCGGCAGTTTGAGCGTGAAGAATATATCTCCCCAGGGATGTGTTTTTATGGTAAAACTACCCCTTGCCGCGGCCCGGGGAACCAGCCCGGGAAATCCGCCGACCAGAAGAAAAGTTATAACTTCCGGGCGAAGTTCTTTTTAATGACAAAGAAGGTCGCCAGTTACAGGGCTACCAGAGCCACGAAATGCCAGCAGTCTCCATAATCATCCCATGTTACAATGAGGAGGCCACCATTTGCCTGCTGTTAGACGCTATCTACAGCCAGACATTTGCGCGTAACGAGATGGAAGTGGTCATAGCAGATGGCCAGTCGACGGATGGAACCCGCCACCAAATTGAGCGCTTTCGGATTGCCCATCATGGATTCGCCGTAAGGGTGGTTGAAAATCAACAGCGCAGCATACCTTCGGGATTGAACCAGGCCATCCGCGCGGCTGAAGGCGAGTTCATTATCCGGTTAGATGCACACTCCATCCCTGCAGTCGATTATGTCGAGCGCTGTGTTACGGCCTTGCGGAACGGCCAAGGGGATAATGTGGGTGGTGTCTGGGAGATTGTTCCGGGGGGCAGCGGCTGGCTGGCAGGCGCCATTGCGGTAGCTGCAGCGCATCCACTGGGTGCAGGCGACGCACGATATCGTGTGGGTGGCCGCGCCCAGGCAGTAGACACAGTGCCCTTTGGAGCATACCGCCGGGAGTTAGCCGAGCGCCTGGGATATTACGATGAATCGCTAGTTGACGAATGAGGATTATGAGTTCAATGTGCGTATCCGCCAATCTGGCGGCGTTATATGGATGGACCCTGAAATCCACACAAAGTATTTTGCCCGCTCCAATCTGGGAGCGTTGGCGAAACAATACGGGCGCTACGGGTATTGGAAAGCCCGCATGTTGCGGCGCTATCCCGAAACCATGCGTTGGAGGCAGATGCTCCCCCGCTGTTTGTTTTAAGTCTGGTATTTCTGGGTCTTGCTGGCCATCTTGTTTGTTCCAGCCCGCTGGCTGTTGGCTGCAGAGATTGGGGCTTATTTGCTGGTGTTGCTCCTGGCAGGCGCCCGGGCAGCCTGGAAACGCAGTTCGATTTCGCTCCTGGTGGGCATTCCGCTTGCTATCGCCACCATGCATCTGGCCTGGGGCAGCGCCTTTTTATGGAGTTTGATGTTCCATGAGCATGCCTAGACACCTGCGCAAATCCAGCCCCTGGCAGCTACGCATGGGTGAACGCCGCACCATGCTGTTGGTGGGCGATTTTGTAGTAGCACTGGTGGCACTGGTGGTTGCTCTCTATTTCTGGGGCAGTGTGGATCGATTCCCTTCATTTTCGTGGGAATTCATCATTCGCCGCCCGCCAGCGTGGTTTTACCTGCTGCCGGTGTTCTGGTTGATCTTACTGGTAGAGTTGTACAACATCCACCGCGCCGGCAATTGGGGAGATACGGTGCGCGGGGTGGCGGCGGCTTCGCTCATTGGCATCATGCTCTACCTGGTGCTGTTCTTTTATTACGTGGACCCACCGCGTAATCTGCTGCCCCGGCGCGGGTGGCAGGGTTCTTTATTGCTGCGGTAGTGCTGACCCTGCTGTGGCGCGCCATATATATAGAATCTTTACTGCACCCCAATTTATGCGCCGGGTGTTGTTAGTGGGTGGTGGTGTGGCCGGGGAGATCCTTGCTCAAGGTGATCAATGACCTGTGGCCCCCGCCATTTTTTATGGTGGGGATTGTGGATGACGATCCCGAGAAAGCCGGCCTGACGATAGAGGGCTTTCAGGTGCTTGGCGCCAGCCAGGACCTGGAGAAATTAATCAGCGATAACGCCATCTCCGATATTATTGTAGCCATTTCAGGTGAAATGCAAGGCAGGATGTTCCAGGCCTTGTTGGAAGCTCAGGAGCGTGGCATTGAGATCGTGCGCTTTCCACGCGCCTATGAAGAGCTTTTAGATCGAGTTCCGATCCGCATGTTGGAAGCCGATTGGATCTTGCGCTCGTTTGTGGATGAAGCGCATACCAGCGGTTTGTATGAGCTGGTTAAACGCCTGGTAGATATCCTGGGCGGGCTGGCAGGCGTATTGGGCCTGATGGTGCTAATTCCCTTTATATCCATTGCCATACTACTGGATGACGGTGCGCCGATCTTTTATTCACAAACCCGGGCGGGTCGCGGCGCCCAACCCTACAATATCATCAAGCTGCGCACCATGCGCCGGGATGCTGAGGCCGATGGGCACGCCGCATGGGCCAAGGAAGATGACGTACGCGCCACACGCGTGGGGCGTCTTCTGCGTAAAAGCCACCTGGATGAACTGCCCCAGTTCATCAACGTGCTGCGTGGTGAGATGAGCCTGGTTGGACCGCGCGCAGAACGGCCTGAACTGATGAGCATGTTTGAAAAACACGTGCCATTTTACCGGGCGCGCCTTCTGGTCAAACCCGGTATCACCGGCTGGGCGCAGATCAATTTTGGCTACGCATCTACCGTTGAAGAGACTGTTGTCAAGCTGGAGTACGACCTGTATTACATCAAGCATCGCAACCTGATGATGGACCTGATTATCTTGCTGCGCACGCCTGCCACGGTGCTGGGTCTGCGGGGACGTTGAAATGTCGGATTTACCTGAGACAAGCAATTTCCTGCAGCGATTTTTTACCCACCCGATGTACACCTGGTTTCGGCGGCCTTTTACATCCAAACGGCTGTTATTCATTGGCGACCTGCTTCTGATCATCGTGTCGGTGATGGGCAGCTTCGCCCTGCGTTTGGAGTGGGGATCTCGTTTCGTATATTTTTTGCCACAAGCCTGGCGCATGGTGGCGTTGGCGCTTTTGATTAAGCCCCTGATCTACTATTTTTTTGGGATGTATCGCCGGTTATGGGTATATGCCAGCATGCCGCGAACTTCGCCTGGTAGTTGTGGCGGTGTCTTTTGCTTCGCTGCTGGTTTCGATTGCCACGCTTGGCATGATTGCCATCCAACTGCGTTCGCCGAGTTTTCTGGGTTTCCCGCGCGCCACGCTGGTGATTGACTGGCTGCTTTCCCTGATTCTGGTGGGCGGTTTGCGCCTTGGAATGCGCGCCCTGGCCGAAGCCCGTTCATCTGTGGTTGAGCCCCAGGGCCGCCAGAAGCGTGTTCTTGTTGTGGGCGCCGGGGATGCCGGGGCGCTGGTTGTGCGAGAAATGCAGAAAAACCCGCAGCTCAACCTGGTTCCCGCATGTTACCTGGATGATGACCAGAGCAAGCAGAAACAGCAGATCCACGGCGTACCGGTGGTAGGCACGTTGAATGATCTGGCCCGCACCGTTACCCAGCGCCGTGTTGACGAAGTGGTGATCGCCATCCCCACCGCACCAGGGCGCGTGGTACGCCAGGTGACGGATGTGTGCCGTTTAAAGGGTGTGCCCTTCCGCACCATGCCTGGCATCTATGAGTTGATTGGCGGGACCGTCAATGCGAGCCGTCTGCGGGAAGTTGATATTACTGACCTGCTGCGCCGCGAACCAGCCCATCTGGATGACCGCATGATCGGTGAAAGACTGGGAGGGCGGCGCGTGCTCGTAACCGGGGCGGGGGGATCGATAGGACGCGAGCTTTGCCGCCAGATCGCCCGCTGGGGTCCATCTGAACTGGTGTTACTGGGTCATGGAGAGAACAGCATCTTTGAAATCATTGATGGAGCTGCAGGATAATTATCCCACTCTGCCAATGCATCCTGTAATTGCTGATATTCGCGACATCGATCGCCTGGATGTGGTCTTTGAAAATCATCGACCACAAATCGTTTTCCATGCGGCAGCGCACAAGCATGTTCCACTGATGGAGGTGAACATCGAAGAAGCGGTGACGAACAACGTCATGGGCACCCGCAACATCGTTGAAGCCCTGTTAAATAACGATATCGAGCGCATGGTATTGATATCCACCGATAAGGCTATTCGCCCTCCAGCGTGTATGGCGCTACGAAACGCCTGGCAGAACTGCAGGTACTGGATGCTGCCAACCGCTCTGGTCAGGCTTTTTCGGTGGTGCGTTTTGGCAACGTGCTTGGCAGCCGCGGCAGTGTTGTCCCACGCTTTAAGCGGCAGATCAGCCGCGGCGGGCCGGTGACAATCACTCACCCGGATATGGAACGTTACTTTATGACGATACCAGAAGCGGTGCACCTGGTGTTGCAAGCCGCTTCCATGGGGCAGGGCGGAGAAGTCTTTGTGCTCAAAATGGGCGATCAGATTGCGCATCCTGGATCTGGCTGAGGATTTGATTCGTCTCTCTGGTCTGGAGCCGTACAAAGATATCGAAATCATCTTCACCGGCATTCGTCCGGGTGAAAAATTGAGTGAGGAGCTCTGGGATCGATGGGCATCCTATGAAACAACCGTCCACCCCGATATC
Organism: uncultured Chloroflexia bacterium; assembly: GCA_963705155.1. GTDB lineage: Bacteria > Chloroflexota > Anaerolineae > Anaerolineales > UBA4823 > CAVPJC01. The sequence continues at coordinate 51,357 of CAVPJC010000013.1, forward strand.
GTCTTGCTGGCGCAGGAAGATATCCTCTCCGGTTCGGCCCTGCGCGGCACCGTCAATGATTTGATCCACCTGGCGCGTGAAGGTGATGTCGGCTCCATCGTGCGCATTCTGGATGAGTTTATCCCGGGCGCCGCCGTGCGCAGCACACCGCCGCCAGATTTGACAGCCATCGTTTAAGTTCATGCCGATATTAAGCTCCCGCCAGTGGGATGAATTTCTGACGGCCTGGCCTGATGCACACCTGTTGCAAACTTCCGCCTGGGCCGGCTTAAAGGTCTTTCGGGTTGGGAAGCGGAGTGGGTGGCAGCTGGCGACAGCGGCGCACAGGTGCTTTTCCGGCGCTTGCCATTGGGTTTCAGCATCGCGTACATCCCGCACGGGCCGGTAGGTGAAAATTGGGAAACTTTATGGTCAGAATTGGATATCGTTTGCCGTAAAAAACGGGCGATTTTTCTCAAAGTGGAACCTGATTTATGGGAACCCATAACGGGCGAGCCAAAGCGAATGCCGCCGCCTGGTTTTCAAATGGGTGCGCAAAATATCCAGCCGCCGCGCACGCTCCTGGTTGATCTAAGTGGAGATGAAGACAGCATTCTGGGACGGATGAAACAGAAAACGCGCTACAATGTGCGCCTGGCGCAGCGACACGGCGTGCTGGTTCGCTCCTCCGCTGATCTTGAGATTTTCCACCAACTCATCCAGGTCACGGGTGAGCGTGACCGGTTTGGTGTGCACAGCAAAGAATATTACCGGCGGCGCTTATCGAGCTTTTCTTTCCTCAGGGATTGTGTGAATTACTCCTGGCAGAAGTGGATGCGCAACCGTTAGCGGCGATGATGGTATTTGCCCACGGCAGGCGCGCCTGGTATTTTTACGGCGCCTCATCCGACCATTTACCGCGAGCTGATGCCCACCTATCTGCTGCAGTGGGAAGCCATGCGCTGGGCGCGAGCCCGTGGTTGTACATCCTATGATCTGTGGGGTGTACCTGATGCAGAGCTGGCTGAATTGGAAGCTGGGTTTACTACCCGCGGCGATGGCTTGTGGGGAGTATACCGGTTTAAACGTGGCTTCGGTGGTGTGCTTCGACGGAGCGCTGGTTCCTGGGATCGCATCTATTTGCCCCTGCTTTATCGCTTATACACCGTTTGGCTGGCACGCGGTTCGGGAGAATAAGTCATGTCTTCTCCTGTCCGACGAATATCACCGAATGATTGGAACGCCCTGGTTGCATCTTTCCCCATGGCCCACATTTTACAGACCTGGGAATGGGGACAATCCAAAGTTCGCAATGGCTGGCAGCCTCGATACCTGGTCTGGGTACAAGGCTCACAGGGACTGGTTTGTGAGCGATGGGATGTGATCTTCGCACCTGAGGCTGCACGTGCATTGAGATCTGATCTGCCATCAAAAAACTCGGCCATGCACACCAATGTTCTAGCAGTTGCAATGATTCTGCGCCGGACGATCCCTGTGGGTGGATTTGCCGCCCGATTGGGCGTATTATATTCACCCCGGGGGCCGCTTTTGCGTGATTGGGCTGATGCTGGTTTGCGAGGCAGGGTGCTGGCTGACCTGCAAGCCTATGCCCGCCGGGATGGAGCTATCTTCCTGAAGATTGACCCCGATGTGCGTCTGGGAACTGGCATTCCAGGCCAGGCCGGTGATCGTCCCGACCGAACCGGATTGAACTTCCAGCAAGAGCTGGTTGCGGCAGGCTGGCGCTTCTCTGATGAGCAAGTACAGTTTCGCAATACCGTGCTACTGGATTTGTCGCCGTCTGAGGATGAAATCCTGGGCCGGATGAAGCAGAAAACGCGCTATAACGTGCGATTGGCAGAGCGTAAAGGGGTGCGTATCCGTCCTGGCACTACCGCCGATCTGGGGCTGCTCTACCGTATGTATGCTGAAACCTCCCTGAGGGATGGATTTGTCATCCGTGAGGAGGCCTATTACAATAATCTCTGGGGACTGTTTATGCGTTCGCAGGCCAACCCGGGTGCACCAACGCAGCCCGGTAATGTGGATGCCGCCGCGCTCCAACCCCAGGCGGAGCCGCTGATTGCTGAAGTGGAAGGCGAGGCCGCCGCGGCGCTGGTGGTATTTCGCTTTGCGGGTCGAGCCTGGTATCTATTCGGCATGTCGAGCCAGGCGCACCGGGAAAAGATGCCCAACCACCTGCTGCAATGGGAGGCCATGCGGCGGGCGCGGGCTGCCGGCTGCCGGGAATATGATCTGTGGGGTGCACCAGACGTATTTAACGAAAGCGATTCGATGTGGGGAGTTTGGCGGTTTAAAGAAGGTTTGGGGGGTGAGGTGGTGCGTCATATAGGCGCATGGGATTATCCCAGCAGCCGCCTGTTCTATCCGTTATACACGCGTTTTTTGCCACAGGTACTCGATGTGCTGCGCCGCCGCGGCCGCGCCCGAACTCGACAGCAGATGGGAGCCTGAAAGGTGGCCGGGGTCATGCCAAATTAACGAAAATCAATCCGTCCATACTATTTTATTTGGATCGACTATAAAGGATTACCAATGATTAACCTGCCTCGTTTGAAATTTGCACTTTTGCCTACGCCAGTGGAGGCGCTGCCGCGCCTGGGGGCCGCTTTGGGAGGCCTGCGCTTGCTGGTCAAGCGTGATGATCAGACCGGATTGGCCTTTGGCGGTAATAAAACCCGCAAACTGGAGCTGCTGGTAGCGGAGGCTCAAGCCAACGGCGCCCGAACCCTGATCACCGCCGGGGCCATCCAATCCAACCACTGCCGGCAGACGGCTGCCGCGGCTGCCCGTTTTGGGCTGGATTGTATTCTCGTTCTGGGGGGCGACCGTCCGCTGGCTCCCAGCGCCAACTTGCTGCTTGATCAGCTCTTTGGCGCCGAGATAGTCTGGACCTCGATGGCAGAGCGGGCCACGCAGCTGCAGACCACCTTCCAGCAAGCCTGGGAGGCAGGGCGGAGACCATACCTGGTGCCATACGGCGGTTCCAGTCCGGTAGGCGCCGCTGGCTATGCTCTGGCAATGCAGGAACTTGCAGCGCAATGGCACGAGTCGCCGCTGCAAGGCCCTCCAGATTGGATCGTATTCCCTTCCTCCTCTGGCGGCACCCAGGCCGGCCTGGCGGTGGGCGCCCGTCTGACATCATACCCCGGCAAAATTCTGGGCATCAGTGTGGATGAACCGCAAGACGTCCTACAGAGGCGCGTTGCAGCTCTGGCAGGCGAAACCGCTGCCCGCCTGGGTTTGGAGTATACCTTCGCTCCATCCGATATCCTCGTGAACGCCAATTATCTGGGCGGGGGTTATGGTGTGATGGGCGCGGCAGAGCGCGAAGCGGTGGCGCTTTTTGCTCGAATGGAAGGTTTGCTGTTGGATCCAGTTTATACCGGGCGGGCGGCAGCCGGGTTGATTGACCTGGCGCGAGGCGGCTTTTTCCCACACGGGCAAAGCGTGCTTTTCTGGCATACCGGCGGCTCCCCGGCCCTGTTTGCCGATAAATACCAGGATATTATTTCATCTCAAGCTTAGCACTTCGTAAACCAGAACCGGTATAGCTTAGCGCTTTCGAGCGCAGGCAGGCAAGAGGTGCGGCGGCTGCCAGATAGCTGTTCAGCACAGAAATCTACTGCTCAGGTGAGAGCCATTGGTTGAGAGCGGTGAAACCGTACATTTCGGCAATCAGGGCTGTGATTGCGCTGCCTTGACCGCCCGGATGGAGTTGTTTGGGATCGATCTTCTCGATCACCGCTGGCGCCAAGGTGCGCCTGAACAAGCCCCGCCAGGTTGCCGCGCGATCAAAACCTCTTATAACGCTTCTTCTCATCTGGTTCGGTGAACAGGCGGCGGAAGAGCGCCTTATAAGATAGGCTTCGGATCTGGCTGCTGGCTTCCACCGCGGGGGTGATATCGTCCTTGGGGGCAGGGCTGTATACGGCAGCCTGATAGGTTGCCAGCAAGGTTTCGGTGGGGGGTTTCGCCAGCGGCAGCTCGCTGCTCAGGTGTGATGCTCGTTCAGCAGGTGTGTCTTGCGGCAGGGGCGGCTTGCCGATGCGGCGCAGAGCATGGTTGAGCTCCTGGTAAGCGCGCAACAGCGGGGAGAGACTGGCGCTGAAGGCCCAGTCGCGTAGAAATCTTGGAGGTCGAATGCCTAAACGGCGCATGCCTTTTTCCAGGGCGATGGGAAAAAGCGGTAATTGTTTTTGCAGCTCGCGGCGCTTGATGATAGATATAACCAGCAGCAGCAGCAAGACTGTCAGTACGCTGGTCAGAAGGATGGTAGCGCCCATGTCCATGGTGGATTCCCCTCGAAATCATCCAGGTTTGGCTGTGGCAGATTGCGATCGATGGGCAAATCTTCAAGAGGTACCTGGTCATTCGATCCAGCATCATCCGGGTTGGAAGTGCTTTCACCCAGCGGGCGGAAAATCTCGGGCTGCGCGGCAGTGGGTTCAAACTCAACCCAGCCAATACCGGGGAAATACACTTCGGGCCAGGCATGGGCATCGCGCTGAAGTACGGTGTATGACCGGACTTCAGCAACATTGATTTGTTCCAGCTCCTGACCCTGGGCATATCCAACGACCAGGCGGGCCGGTATACCCAGGGAGCGCAGCAAGACAACCTCAGCCGTTGCGTAGTAATTACAGAAACCCTGGCGTAAATCGAAGAGGAACCAGTCGGTAAGCTCCTGGTTATTGGGCAGAGTGGGAACCGTTTCGGCGTATTCGATATTGAGACGCAGGAAGTTGGTGACGGCCGCGACGATATCATAGGGGGTCTCCTGACCCTCGGCGATGGCGGCTGCCAGGTCGTGTGTGCGGCGGGTGATGTTGGAGGGCAGTTGCAGGTAGCGCTCGCGCACCCATTCGGGGTAATCGTCGCCTGCCTGGCGCAGCCTGGCAATTGTGATGGCATTAAGCGAGGCGCGCAGGTTGTAAGTCTCACCGGCGCGCAGGGGCGGCGTGGCGCGCAGCGAGGCCAGGTCAGCGCTGCTGTCGGGATTATAAGCCAGCTCAGCCTGGGTGGGACGGCTGAGCCACACCGGTTGTCCCACGGTAAACAGGGTAGCCATGGGCGATCCGATCGTGAATGCGAAGGCGAAGCGCCCGGGGGCATTGTCTTCCATGTCCGGAAAAGTCAGGTCCAATTCCTCGGCAGGCAGGGCTTTTGTGGTGTTGAGGGTGCTCCTCCAGCCATTCTCATAGCTGTCGTAAATGCGCGCCCGCCAGTAGTAACGCGTTCCTGGCGGCGGGTCAATCGGCACAGCTACCTGGAAGACCGTGCTGTCCGAGAGACGGTTGCCGCGCCCCAGGGCCAGGCTGGGACCGTAATAATCAGAGACGATGCCAACCGATGAGCGCAGAGAGGCGAAGGCGTTATCCACGGTGTTGCGCATATCACGCCAGGGCGCTTTTATTTTTTCCCACGCTTGCGCGGCTGCGGGAAGCGTATCGGCAAGGGCTGGGGCCGTCCATGCCAGGGTCAGGATGACCACGGAGATCAGCAAGGTGATGCGGACAAAATCCAACCCCAGGTAGGGGGGTGTATAGGTGTGGTTCTGTTCCCAGCGGAGTTTATTTTGAACGTAAACCAGGCGTGCTACCAGCATGAGGGCGAAAAGCAGGTAGATGACCAGGTATCCAATGCGCATACCCACCGAGGGATCGTAGGAATGGAAAAGCACCAGGGCGATGCCGGTGGGCAAGACGGCGCTCCAGGGCTGGGCATAGCGGGTGATGACATAACCGGCATGGCAGCCAAGCACCCAGAAAACGATTGCCATCAGCACCAGAAAGAGCAGATTATCAGGCACGGCTTTTTGTTGCACCAGGTGCTGGAAAATGACGCCCAGCCGGCCTGCAAGGCTCAGCAGGCGCTCCTGCCAGGGTACACCCTCACCCAGGGTCAGGGCGACTCGCCAGGGGACAACGTAAGCTCCGTAGGCAATCGCAAAGAACGCCGAAACCCGCGGAGAAAACCGGCTGTAGCCCAGGGCTACACCGGCGATCAAGCCTAGGTAAGCCGTGGTTCGGGTGATGCCCAGGTTTTCGGTCCAGCCGGTAGCGACCAGGCGGGTAAAAGCGGCGGTGAGCACGACCATCATCAACAAGATGGATGGCAAGTCCCACCAGCGGGTAGGATGAGTAGATTGAGTTTTAGACATAGGCAACCAGAAAAAGTAAATGCGATTACGACAACTACCGGTACATTAGTTACTTTGCTGCATGCGGAGCGGTTCAGGGCCAGGTGAAAGCAGGCTGCTGAAGAATTGTTTTATTAATGATACCGCGCTTGGTTGAAAAATGGATGATCCAATCCTGCTGCGGGTGCGGTAAGCCGGGCCAGATGAATTATTAATGAAAATTGAAATTCAATCCTACTTATGGTAAAATCTCCCGAGTGTTTGTGAAAAGTTAGCAATCTCCCTTTCGGGCCAAACAAGGAGTCTGCATGCATAGTGAGTGGTTATTTATCGGCGTTTTTCTTGTACTCGCCCCTGTTTTTCCCGGTTTAGCCCTGATTATTCCACGCATACTTGCGCCACGCAAACCCAACCCGCTCAAATCACAGACCTATGAATGCGGCATCGAAACGGTCGGCGTGAACTGGATACAATTCCGCGTCCAATATTACATATTTGCCCTGGTCTTCTTAATCTTTGACGTTGAGACTGTATTCCTGTTTCCCTGGGCTGTGGCTTTTGATCAACTGCCCCTTTTTGCTGTACTTGAGGGCGTTTTGTTCATCCTCATCCTGGCTGCCGGTTTGATCTATGCCTGGCGCAAGGGTGTGCTGGAATGGATTTAAAAATTGTGAGTTTTTTTGAATATTAAAAGGCTGATGGGAAACCCCTCAGCCTTTTACGTGTTAACGGCTTTCTGAAAATATTAGCGAAGGAGTGTTTGGATGGGTGATCCAGTAACTTTAATCGCAAAATGGCTGGAGGGCTTACTGGCAGGCTGGGGCCTTGCACCCGGCGTGGTGACCCTGATCCTGACGGTTGTCGGGGTGGTGGTCGTTGCCACGGCTGCCCTGCTGTTGGATATCTTTTTGGTGTGGATGGAGCGCAAAGTGGTAGCTCGCTTTCAAGACCGATTTGGTCCCAACCGGCTGGGGCCCTACGGATTGATCCAACCCTTTGCGGATGTCATCAAGCTGCTCATCAAAGAGGATATTACCCCGGATGGCGCGGACCGTGTCGTTTATAACCTTTCGCCGATCATTGCGCTGGCGACCGTCTTGATGTTATGGGGTGTGCTTCCCATCTCCGCTACCATTTATGGCACGAACCTGAACGTGGGCGTGTTGTTTGTGGTTGCCATTGGGGCGATCAGCACACTGGGTATCATCATGGCAGGCTGGTCATCCAATAACAAGTATGCCCTGCTGGGCGCCTTCCGCACCGTGGCGCAGATGGTTTCTTACGAAGTGCCAATGGTGATCACTTTATTGGTGCCGGTGCTGGTGGCGCGCTCGATGGGGCTAACGGATATCGTCAATGCCCAGTCGGTGTGGTTTGTGCTGGTCATGCCTTTGGCGGCGGTGATCGTCTTCGTGTCTAATATTGCCGAGCTTGGCCGAGCCCCGTTTGACCTGGCGGAGGCCGAGTCGGAAATCGTGGCGGGTTTTCACATCGAATACACCGGTATGAAGTTTGGGCTGTTTTACGCTGGCGAGCTGCTGCACGCACTGACCGTTGGAGCGATCGTCTCCACACTTTTTCTGGGTGGGTGGCGCGGCCCCGGGGCCGAAACCTACCCCATCCTGGGGGTGGTGTATTTCCTGGGCAAGGCGTTCTTCATGTACTGGGTGATTATGTGGGTCAAGTACACCTTCCCGCGCATCCGCATCGATCAAATGCTTAACTTTAACTGGAAATTCCTGACCCCGCTGGCGTTGGTGGTGTTGATGGCGACGGCAGTGCTGGATAAACTGCTGCCGCGCGGACCCAACGGTGAATTCACCCTGGCGTATGTGCTCGGGATGCTGGCGATGAACGTGGTAATTGGCTGGGGCACGCTGCAGATCTTGCGTTGGCGCGCCCGTTCTGAGCGCAAACGCGTGGCCGAGCCAAAGCCGGTGGCGCGCCCGCCTCTGACGATCTCTCAACCGCCGTCCACGCCCAATCCATAAACTGGAGTGTTATCCATGGCTCCTATGCAAATCATCTTTATTATCGTAGCCGCTGCCACTCTGGGCGCAGCGGCGATGGTCGTCATCACCCGTAACATGGTGCACGCCGCCCTGTGGCTGGTGGTGGCGCTCTTCGGCATTGCGATATTCTATGTGCTGCTCAATGCCGGTTTTCTGGCTGTGGCGCAGGTTGTCATCTACATCGGCGCCATCGCCATCCTGATGATCTTTGCCATCATGCTCACCCGGCGCATTGCTGTTGACAGCGGACCGCAGGTAAACAGCAACTGGCCCTGGGCAGCGCTGCTGGCAGCGGTGTTGTTTGGCGGGTTGGTGTGGATGTTTTCTGGCTGGGGCAGCTTTTTCGCCGAGGCAATTCCGCTCAGCCCACGCGCCGACCCGCTGCGCGAGCTGGGGCAGGCGCTGGTTTCTCCCAATGCCTATGTGATTCCCTTCGAAGTGGCCTCTGTGCTGCTGCTGGCGGCCCTGATCGGGGCGATCATGGTAGCCTGGGAAAGGAAGTGAGGTGGCTATGGTTCCTTTAGCCTGGTATCTGGTTTTTGCAGCGGCCCTGTTCTGCATCGGCCTATTTGGCGTGCTTTCTCGCAAGAACGCTGTGGCCATCCTGATGGGCGTGGAGCTGATGCTGAACGCGGTCAATGTCAACCTGGTGGCCTTCTGGCGCTACCGCACGCCCGATTATATCGCCGGGCAGGTTTTTGCCATCATCGTTTTTGCGGTGGCGGCAGCCGAGGTGGCGGTTGGCCTGGCATTGATTATTTCGATTTACCGCCGCCGGAACACCGTGGTGGCCGACGAGATCGATTTGTTGAAGTTCTAGGATTTGATTATGGCAACTGAAACCATTATCTGGCTCATCCCATTGCCTCCGCTGCTGGCGTTTTTCTTGATTGTGCTGTTCACCAACCGCAGCAAAACGCTCAGCCACACCATCGCCGTTGGGGCGGCGCTGCTCTCCTGGCTGGGGAGCATGATCGTTTTCTTCCGCGCCCTGGCGGTGGAACACTTCGGTGAAGAGGTGTTTGCTTCGTCCATTCCCTGGCTGGCCACCGGCGACAGCTACCTGCGCATCGGTGTGCAAATCGACCCGCTCTCTGCAGTGACGCTCTTCTTCGTCGCCTGGACGGTTCTGATGATCTTCCTTTACACCGTGGGCTATCACAACTACGGCCAGCCAAAGGGCGATCACGACCGGCCCGGTTTGCCGCCGCATGGCGCCACGTTGACCGACGCCCACGGGCATGCGCACACGGCGCCATCGGTCGAGCCGATGTACTCGCGCTTTTTTGCCTTCATTGGCCTGTTCGCTTTTGGCATGTACACCCTGGTGGTCTCGGATAACCTGCTGACCCTGTTTGTCGGCTGGGAGATCATGGGGCTGTGCTCTTACCTGTTGATCGGTTTCTGGTACGCCAAGCCTTCGGCGCGGGCGGCAGCCATCAAGGCCTTCATGACCACCCGCATTGGCGATGTATTCATGCTGCTGGGCCTGGCTTACCTGTATTCGGTCACCGGCACGCTGAATTACCGCGAGATCTTCTACAATCACGAAGTGCTGACCCGCCTGGCTGAAATGCCCTCCTACATCATGGGCTTCTCGGCCGCCGGGTTGATCGGCCTCCTGCTCTTCATCGGCACCATCGGCAAATCGGCGCAGTTCCCGCTGCACGTCTGGCTGCCCGACGCCATGGAAGGCCCCACGCCCGTCTCGGCCATGATCCATGCCGCGACCATGGTGTCGGCGGGCGTTTACATGGTCATCCGCATTTTCCCGCTTGCTCTCGGCGGGCGCAGAGCACGGGGCGACCCCGGCGATGATGGTCATGTCCATCATCGGCGCATTCACGGCCCTGTTTGCTGCCACGATCGCCGTTGGCGCAAAATGATATCAAACGTGTCCTGGCTTATTCCACCATCTCGCAGTTGGGTTATATGATCGCCGCCCTGGGCATCGGCGCTTACGTGGCGGCGGCCTTCCACCTGATCACGCATGCCTTCTTCAAGGCGCTGCTCTTCCTGGGCTCCGGCTCCGTCATCCACGGCATGGAGCATGGCGTGCTGCACACCGGGTCGCACATCGACCCGCAGGACATGTTCAACATGGGCGGCTTGCGCAAGAAGATGCCGGTCACCTTCTGGACATTTCTGATCGGCGGTTTCGCCCTTTCCGGTTTCCCGCTGGTCACGGCCGGCTTCTGGTCGAAGGATGAAATCCTGGCGGATGCCTTCGGGCACGGGCACCTGGTGGTCTTCGTGGTGCTGGCTCTCGCGGCCCTGCTGACTGCTTTCTACACCATGCGCCAGATCACCCTGACTTTCCTGGGCGAGCCGCGCACCGAGGCCGCAAAGCATGCCCAGGAAACCCCATGGACGATGACCCTGCCGCTGGTGGTTCTGGCGGTCTTCGCGGTGTCTGCCGGTTGGGTGGGTATCCCGGAGCATTTCCCCGTCATCGGCGGGCTGCTGCCCAACTGGTTCCACGAATTCGTGGGCGGAACGCTGCTCGGAGCACCCTGAAGCGCTGGCGTTCAACTATGATCCCGCTGCTGACTTCGCTGGTGGTGGCGCTGGGCGGTCTGTACCTGGGCTGGTTGGTCTACCGCAATGTGACCGCCGGCGCGCAGGACCCGGTAGAAAAGGCCATGCCCGGCGTGCACCGGCTGTTGAAGAACAAGTATTACTTCGACGAGCTGTACGATGCCATCTTCGTGCGCTCTGCCACCTGGATGGCCGAGACCTTCTCGAACTGGATGGACCGGGAGGTCATCGACGGCGTCCTGCACTGGGTGGCGCGCATTTCGCCAATGATCGGCACCTTCTTCCGCGAGTACATCGACAAGCCGATCATCAACGAGTTTATCGGCGATGACATCGCCGAGGGTGTGAAGTGGTTTGGGCGCACGCTGCGACCGATCCAGACGGGGCGCATTCAGCAGTACATGATCGGCGCGCTGGTGACGATGGCGGCCTTCAGCGTGCTGTTTTATTATCTGCATTGTTCATGAAGTAGAAGGAGCGAACGATGGATTTCATCGCAAGTCATTTGTTATCGCTCATCCTCTTCTCCCCGCTGCTGGCGGCGCTGGTGATGGTGCTGCTGCCCAGAGAGCAGGAGAATCTGATCCGCTGGACGGCTTTTTTGCTCAGCTTTGTGCCGTTCGGCCTGACCCTGGCGCTGTGGTTCGGTTTCGACGCCAGCCAGCCGGGCTTCCAGTTCGAAGAGAAGGCCATCTGGTACGCCGCCATCAGCTCGTCTTACCACCTGGGTGTGGACGGCATCTCGCTGACCATGGTGCTGCTCACCACCCTGCTCACCCCGCTGGCGATCCTGGCCTCCTTCACCATCACCGAAAACGTTAAGGCGTACATGGTGCTGTTCTTCCTGCTGGAGATGGGCATGCTGGGGGTGTTCATCTCGCTGGATTTGCTGCTGTTCTTCGTCTTCTGGGAGTTTGGCCTGGTGCCGATGTACTTCCTGATCAACCAGTGGGGCAGCGAGAAGGGCGAGCGCGAAATCTGGGGCGGGCGCAAGGTCCCGGCGCGGACCTACGCCTCCTTCAAGTTCATGATCTACACCATGGCCGGCTCGCTGGGTCTGCTGCTGGCGATCCAGATGATCGGCGTGGCGGCGGGAACCTTTGACTTGCCGAGGCTTTTCGAGATCTGGCCGACGCTGAATTCGCTGGACGCTGTATCGCTGGGTCTCTCCATCGGCACGGTCAAGGCCATCGCCTTCTGGGCTTTCGTCGATCGCCTTTGCCATCAAGGTGCCGGTGTGGCCCTTCCACACCTGGCTGCCCGACGCCCACACCGAAGCGCCCACCGCCGGCTCGATGATCCTGGCGGGCGTGCTGCTCAAGCTGGGCGCCTATGGCTTCCTGCGCCTGGTGCTGCCGCTCTATCCCGAAGAAGCCAAGCAGTATGCCGGGGCGCTGGCCTTCCTGGCGGTGATGGCGATCATCTTTGGCGCCTTCGCCTCCTACGGGCAGACGGATTTCAAGCGCCTGGTGGCGTATTCATCGGTCAACCACATGGGCTTTGTGGTGCTGGGCATCGCCGCGGCGGCCTATGCCACGCGGCACCGAGAACGCCAACATCGCCCTCAACGGGGCGGTGCTGCAGATGTTCAACCACGGTCTTTCGGCGGCAGGCATGTTCTTCCTGGTCGGCGTGATCTACGAGCGCACGCACACCCGCAACCTGAATGAATTCGGCGGGCTGTTCCCGCTGGTGCCGGTATACGGCGGTATCTTGATCTTTACCTCCATGGCCTCGTTGGGCCTGCCCGGGCTGAACGGCTTCATCTCCGAATTCCTGGTGGTGCGAGGCTCCTGGCCGATCTTCACCCTCTTCACTGCCCTGGCGATGATCGGCCTGTTCTTCACCGGCGCCTACATCCTCAAAGGCATCAAGATGGTGCTGCACGGCCCGCTGAATGAGCACTGGGTGGGGCACCTGACAGAGATCAATGCCCGCGAGATCTTTGTCATCACGCCGCTGATGGTGCTTGATCGCTGTGGATCGGCGTGTGGCCCGGCTGGATCCTGGATGTGATCAACACGGTGACGATGTTGTTCTAAACTTGATACGGGTTACGCATCACGCATCAACTCGTGATCGCCTGCATGCTGCGGGACCGTGATCAGGAGGTGACATATGCAATTTCCTATCTTGAGTGTCATCGTTTTCACCCCCATCATCGCCGGGATGCTGCATCCTGCTGATCCCGGCCGATCGCAAAGACGGAGGTGCGCGTCACCGCCCTGGCGGCTGCCACCTTCGCCCTGTTGCTGTCGATCTGGGCGTATTTTTCCTACGATCGTTGCCGCCGGCGGCTACCAGTTCGTCGAAAAATACAACTGGCTGCCCGCAGCTGGGCATTTCCTACCACGTCGGCGTCGATGGGATGAACGCCCCGCTGGTGCTGCTGACCGGCGTGGTGATGTTCACCGGTGTGCTGATCTCCTGGGGCATCGACGACCGGCCGCGTGAGTTCTTCGCCTTCCTCTTCATCCTGGCGACCGGTGTGTTCGGCGTGTTCGTGGCCCTGGACCTGTTCATGCTGTTCTTCTTCTACGAGATCGCCGTCTTCCCGATGTACCTGCTGATCGCCATCTGGGGCTGGAAGGTGACCCGCGAATACGCCGCCATGAAGCTGACCCTGTACCTGTTCATCGGCTCGGTGGTCGCCCTGGTCGGCGCGCTGGCGATGTACTTCGGCTCCGGCACTGGGCACCTTCGATATGATCTTGCACGCTGGAGCAAGCGCGGACTTTCTCGACGACTTGCTTTCCAGACAGTCTTCTGGTTCCCGTTCGTGTTCTTCGGTTTCGCCGTGCTGGGCGGCATCTTCCCCTTCCACAACTGGATCCCGGATGGCCACGTGGCGGCGCCCACGGCCGTCTCGATGTTCCACGCCGGCGTGCTGATGAAGCTGGGTGCTTTTGCCGCCCTGCGCGTGGGCATTATGCTGCTGCCCGAAGGCGCCAAGTTCCACATGCCCTGGATCATCCTGGCTGGCGTGGTCAACGTGGTTTACGGCGCTTCATCGCCATGGTGCAGACGGATTTCAAATACGTCATCGGTTTCTCGTCCGTCTCGCACATGGGTCTGGTGGCGATGGGCTTTGCCACGCTCGACCAAGAACGGCATGATCGGCGCCGGCGTGCAGATGTTCTCGCACGGGGTGATGACGGCTCTCTTCTTTGCTGTGGTCGGCATGGTTTACGACCAGGCGCACACGCGTGAGATCCCACAGCTGGGCGGCTTCCGCAAGGTGATGCCGCTGGTGGCGCTGGCCTTCATCATCGGCGGTCTGGTCTCGATGGGCATGCCCGGTTTTTCCGGTTTTATCGCCGAGTTCCCGATCTTCATGGGCGTGTGGGAAGCCAGCCCGATGCATTGCCATCATCGCCGCCATCTCGATTGTCATTACCGCGGCCTATATCATCCGCATCATCGGAAGGTCTTCTTTGGCGCCATCCCTGCGGAGTTCGAAGGCCACGTTCACGATGTGACCGTGCTGGACAAGATGGCCGCTGGTCCTGCTCGCGTTGATCCTGATCGGTGTGGGCGTCTACCCGTCGATCATGGTGCCGCTGGTGCAGTCGGGAGTGGATAACATCCTGCGCCTGCTGGGAGGTGCATAGTGGAAACGGCTTTGTTTGCAGGCAATTTTGAGCCTTCGATGATATTGGCGGTGCTGCCGGAGATCTTGATCCTGGTTCTGGCGCTGGTTGTGCTCGGCCTGGACCTGGTGTTGAATGAGGAACGGCGCGGCAGCCTGGGCTGGGTGACTGCCGCCGGGCTGCTTTATCATCATCGGTCTGAGCCTGGCGCTGGCGCGGCCCGGCGCCGAGCCGCGCCTGGTGTGGGGCGGTATGCTCCGCCACGACTGGCTGGCCTTTATCTTCAAGCTGCTGTTCCTGTTTGCCGCGGCTATCACGGCGCTCTTCTCCATCGATACTGGCACGGTGGGCAAGCGCGGCGAGTTCTACCTGCTGATGCTGGCTTCCACCCTGGGCATGAGCCTGATGGCTCCGCAGCCGACCTGGTCATGCTCTATCTGGCGATCGAGACCACCTCGATCCCGCATGTATATCCTGGCAGGTTTCCTGACCCAGCGATGAGAAATCGACCGAGTCCGGCTTCAAGTATCTGCTGTTTGGCGCCATGACCTCGGCGGTCATGCTGTACGGCTTCAGCCTGCTGTACGGCTTCACCGGCACCACCAACCTGTACGCCTTGGCAGCCAGGCCTCGAATCGGGGCAGTTGCCCATGGCGGCGCTTTTCGGCAGCCTGCTGCTGGTCATTGGTGGGCTTCGGCTTCAAGATCTCCGCTGTGCCGCTGCACTTCTGGGCGCCGGATGTGTACGAAGGCGCGCCGACGCCGATCGCCGGCTTTCTTTCCACTGCTTCCAAGGCGGCCGGATTTGCCGTCCTGATGCGGGTTCTGATGGCGGCATTTCCGATCGACATGGCGCCTTACTGGGCGGCGGTGCTGGCGGCCATCTCGACCGCCACGATGACAGTGGGCAATTTGCTGGCGATTTGGCGCAGAAGAACATCAAGCGCATGCTGGCTTACTCTTCGATTGCCCACGCCGGCTATGCCCTGATCGGTCTGGTGGCGCTTTCGGAGTTGGGCGTTACCAGCGTGGTCTTCTACCTGGTTGCTTACATCGTCACCAACCTGGCAGCCTTTGGCGTGGTTGCGGCTTTTGGGCGCATTGCCGGCTCGGATGAGATCGCCGCCTATGCCGGGCTGAGCCGGCGCTCGCCCGGGACTGGCGCTGGTGATGCTGGTGGCTTTTCTCTCCCTGGCGGGCATGCCGCCCTTTGGCGGGTTTGTGGTTAAATTTGCTGTGTTTGCTGCGGCGGTCAATGCAGGCCTGGTCTGGCTGGCGATCGTCGGTGTGCTCAACTCGATCATCGGTCTGTACTACTACCTGACGGTGCTCAAGGTGGTTTACCTGTACCGCTCAGAGGATGAAGACAAGCCTCTGCCGGTCACGCGGCCGTATGTCCTGGCCCTGAGTGTGCTGGTCGTGGGCATCATCTTGATCGGCACGGTGCTGGCGCCCTGGTTCAGTATGTCGACTACCGCGGCGGCGGCGTTGTTTTAAGCTGACAGCTAATTCATTGACGATGATTGGACGATTGTGATAAAATTCGCCCGCTATGAGTATGACCTCTAAGCCGCCCGAAAAGCCGCCGTCGGCTTATGTCTTTAACATGAAGTTTGCCACGGTGGGGGCGCAAGTGGGCTGCCTCACGCTGATCATCGTGCTGGCATCCGTCTTCGGGGGGATCTGGCTGGATCGATTCCTGGGGACAAAGCCGGCTCTAACTGTACTACTGGTACTTGGCTCTGCGCCGATTTCGCTCTTCCTGACGTTCTGGATCGCCATGCGCTCGATCCGCGATCAGAACCCCCAGGCAGGTGCAAATCCGCAGGCAACTGCACGAAAGGAGGATAGCGATAGTGAGTGAAGCAAAAGCCGAGAAACGAACCCCGGTAAAGCGCTGGATCGTGCTTGCCTTGATCATTGCAGGCATATACGCCGCCTTTATTGGGCCATCTATCCTTAAACCCATCAGCCCGGTGGTGGTGCTGCCGGGTGAGCCTACCGGACTGGCGATCGGTGGTTTTCAAATCACCAATACCATTCTGGCAACCCTGATTGCCGATGTGCTGTTGCTCTTGATGGGCTTCGGAGCACTGAGGTTCTCACGCCGGGGCAGCCTGGTTCCTGCCGGGTTCTACAATGCCTTCGAGGCGATTGTTGAATTCCTGTGGAACACCGTCGAAGGTGCAGCCGGCAGCAAGTGGGGTAAACGCATATTCCCGCTTACGGGTACTATTTTCCTGCTCATCTTTGTGGCCAACATGATCAAGCTGGTGCCCGGGTTTGAGAGCATCGGGTACCTGATCGAGAGGCACGAAGGCGTTGGCTACGCCCCGGTGGCCCTGGTGGGTGGATTGTACACCATCGATAAAGGTCAGCCTGTGCGCTGTGGAAGAGCACGCAACAGCCGAAACCGCAGCTACGGAAGGCGAGCACTCTGCTGAAGCCAGCGCTGAGCTGTGCCATTCCTGTGAGGTGGTGCCTTTCCTGCGCGGCTCGGCCACCGACTTGAACTTCCCGTTTGCCCTGGCGTTCATCACGGTGGTGATGACGCAGGTCTACGGCGTCTGGGCATTGGGGCCTTCTTATTTCGAAAAATACTTCCAGTTCAAGGCCCTGATCAGCGGCGGCCCCTTCGGGGCGATTAATTTTGCTGTGGGGTTGTTGGAGGTTATCCTGGAGTTCGCCAAGATCCTCTCGTTCGGCTTCCGGTTATTTGGCAATATCTTTGCCGGCGCCCTGCTTGCTGTCCATCGTGGGCGCCCTGACGGCGGTTGTCGTACCGGCGGGCCTGTACCTGTTTCGAAGTCTTCTTTGGCGTCATCCAGGCTTATGTGTTCTTCTTGTTGGCTACCATGTTCACCAGCGGAGCCACGGTCAGCCATCACGGCGGCGAAGAGCACCACTAATTTTTGGAATCATCTATCAAATCAAGAAAAATGGAGTGAATATGACATGACCGGAGATATTGTTGAGGCGATGAGCTTGCTGGGTGCTGGTTTGGCGATGTTGGGCGCGATTGGCGCTGGTGTAGGTGTGGGTATTGCGGCATCCGGCGGTGTGCAGGCCATGGGACGCAACCCCGATGCTACCCCAACCATTCAGACCAATATGATCCTGGGTATGGCCTTCGCCGAAGCGGTTGCCATCTATGCCCTTGCCGTGGCTCTGATCATCATTTTCGCAGCCTAGGGTCTTAAAGGAGAGTATTCTCGATGGCAAAACTAGGCATTAATCTTGGATTTTTCCTGTTCCAGGTCTTTAACTTTACTGTTCTTGCAATCCTGCTGTATGCCTGGGCCTACAAGCCTATTCTGAAAATGCTGGAAAATCGCAAGAACAAGATTGCCCAGGGCCTGGAAGATGCGCGTGTGGCCGCTGAAGCGCGCGCCAACGCCGAGAAAGACGCCCGTGATATCCTCGCCAAAGCCCAGGCTGAAGCCAATGCCAAGGTGCGCGAGGCCACCGAGAGGGCGGAAGCTGCCGGACGCGAGGTGATGGCCCAGACTGAGGCCGATGCTGCCAAGGCGCGTGAAGCCGCCCTGGCTGAAGCTGCCCTGGAGCGCGACCGTCTTCTGGCGGACGTGCGCGGCCAGGTGGCTGCCCTGGCGATGGCAGCCACGCAACGCCTGATTGGTGAAGCGCTGGATGAAAAGCGCCAGCATGTGTTGATCGACGAGTTCTTCTCGGGCATCAAATCTGGCAAAGTGACTGTGCTGCAAGGCGAAGGCCTGGGCGGCTCTGCAGCCGAAATTACCAGCGCACTGCCGCTCACGCCTGCAGAGCAGGAAACTGTGAAGTCTGACGTGCTGGCAAAAATTGGCAGCCAGGCCACCGTCGCTTTTCGCGTCGATCCGTCCATACTGGGCGGGTTGGTGGTGCGCGTAGGCGATAAAGTTTTGGATGGTTCGGTAGAAGGCCAACTGGAATCGATGCGCCAGAGCTTGCGCTAGAGCTTTTTTCCTGATCGACACCGCCAAGAAGCAAAGGACGCGAAGTTTATTGCTTTGTGTCCTGTGCCTCTTGGCGGTTCACATTTCAGCCGTTCGGTCAAAGATTGTGGAATCACACGCAGTACCCCTGGAAGATCTGATTGCAGGCCTGCCGCCGGGCATGCTGATCCACGCTCCGCCGGCAGCCGGCCGGTTGGTGAGCGGGATTGTGCTCGATTCTCGCCAGGTGCAGCCCGGTAGTTTGTTTGTGGCCCTGACCGGCGGCGTTACCGATGGACACAATTATTTCCCACAGGCCGTAAAGGCCGGTGCGGTTGCACTGGTGGGCCAACAACCTGACCCGGGAACCGGACTGCCGTACTTGCAGGTGCAAGACAGCCGCCGTGCGCTCGCCTATCTCTCGGCGGCTTTCCATGGTTTCCCGGCGCGGCGAGCTGGTGGTGATCGGGGTTACCGGCACAGATGGAAAAACGACTACCTCAAATTTAATTTACCAGATACTCCTGGCTGCCGGGTTTCGAGCGGGGTTGATCTCAACTGTCAATGCCGTCATTGGCCCGCAAACGTTGGATACCGGTTTTCATGTTACCACCCCGGAAGCGCCGGACGTGCAGCGTTATCTGGCGTTGATGGTTGCAGCCGGGCTGACCCATGTGGTGCTCGAATCAACATCGCATGGACTTGCCCAGCAGCGTGTGACTGCCTGTGAGTTTGATCTGGCGGTGGTGACGAATATCACGCATGAACACCTGGATTTTCACGGTAGCTTTGACGCCTATCGCGCGGCCAAGGGCCGGTTATTTACTTCGCTGGCTGCCACGCCTGTCAAACCGCACTTCCCGCTGCGGGCTGCCATCCTCAACCGCGACGATGCCTCCTATGAATATCTGCTGGGTTTGCTGCCGCCGCCGGAGCAGGCGCAAGGATTGCGCCGTTTGAGCTATGGCCTGACCGCCAGGGCTGACATACATGCAGAGGGCGTGTCTCACACGCCCGCAGGACTGCGTTTCACCGCTCTGGGGCCGGGCTGGCAGGTGCCTGTCGCCAGCCGCCTGGTGGGGAATTTCAATCTTTCAAATTGCCTGGCTGCCATGGCTGCTGCTGAGGCGCTGGGTATTCATCCACAAGCGGCGGCAATGGGTATTGCTGCTTTACCGGGCATACCCGGTCGTATGGAACCGGTTGAGGCTGGACAGGATTTTCTGGCGTTGGTGGATTTTGCTCACACCCCGAATGCGCTGCGGCAAGCCCTGCTGGCTGCCCGTCAAATCTTGCAAGCGGCTCATGGAAACGGCAGGGTGATTGCCGTATTTGGCTCGGCAGGGCTGCGAGACCGTGCAAAACGGCGCATGATGGCTGAAGTCGCCGTTGAGCTGGCCGATCTCTCCATTTTTACCGCCGAAGATCCCCGAACTGAGTCGGTGGAGGATATCCTGGCTGAGATGGCTGCCGGCGCAGAGAGCCAGGGGGGCGTGGAAGGCCGCAACTTCTGGCGTATTCCAGATCGTGGTGAAGCCTTGCGTTTCGCGCTGGCGCAGGCTCGCCCTCATGACCTTGTCATTGCTCTGGGAAAAGGCCACGAGCAGTCGATGTGTTTTGGTGAAATAGAGTACCCGTGGGATGACCGGATCGCACTGCGGGCAGCACTGGCAGAGAAATTGGGTGTAACAGGGCCGCCAATGCCCTTTTTACCCACCTGGCACGGAATGTAGATCGTGAGACAATGCAAAACAGCCAGCCATTTTACAGGCTGGCTGT
Source organism: uncultured Chloroflexia bacterium (assembly GCA_963705155.1). Classification (GTDB taxonomy): domain Bacteria; phylum Chloroflexota; class Anaerolineae; order Anaerolineales; family UBA4823; genus CAVPJC01. The sequence continues at coordinate 71,350 of CAVPJC010000013.1, forward strand.
TTTGTGTTTGAAGTGATTAAACTTCCACCGCCAGGCAGGTGATTGTTTCTGTGACGCCCGGGATAGGCTGGATGCCAGATGCAATAATTTGTCCCAGGTGGTTTACGCTGTCGGCTGTAATGATAGCGACGGCATCAAAGGGGCCGAATGTCATATTGGCTTCCTTTACACCCTGCAAGCGGCGAAGCTGGCGTACCACGTCGCGGATTTCTCCCGTACGGATTTTGATTAACACATAGGCTTCCATTGGTATAGTTCCTCCATAAATTGGTTAATTGAAGTATTGCAGCGCAATGATCATTCGGTGTTGCGCAGGAAAATTGCCCAGTAAACGCCAGCCACGAGCAGCGCTCCACCAATGATATTGCCAATGGTGACCGGCAGGAGATTGTTGAGCAGGAAAGTACCCCAGGTTAAACCACTGACATCGATTTTGGTTGCGGCTGTGAAGGCTGGATCAAAGTCTTTGATGAACAGGGCGACGGGGATGAAATACATGTTGGCAATACTGTGCTCGAACCCCGCGGCTACGAAGGCGCTGATGGGAAAAATGATAGCGGCAATCTTATCGACAGTGCTGCGGGCGCTGTAGGTGAGCCAGACCGCCATGCACACCAGGGCGTTGCACAGGACGCCCAGGGCAATGGCCTGCAGGAAGTCCAGATGCACCTTGCCATTGGCAATGCCCAAAACAGATTGCCCCACGGCGCCACTGGAGAAGGTGTATTGCCTGGACCAGAAGACCATCAATGCGGTGCCAACTGAACCGACAAAATTGCCCAGGTAGACGATGATCCAGTTGCGTAACAACGCCCTGGTGGTAACTTTGCCGCTCGCCCAGGCCATCACAATCAGATTATTGCCGGTGAACAGCTCGGCGCCGCCGACGATCACCAGAATAAGGCCCAGACAGAAAACCAATCCTACCAGCAGGCGGGTGAGACCGTAGGGTAGTATTCCGCTGGCGCCCGCCGCGGCTGTGGTTGCAAACACCGCGCCCAGGGCGATAAAGGCGCCTGCCAGAATGGATAAGGCAAACATTGGCAGCAGCTTGGCTTCGGCCTTGCGCACACCCAGATATTCCGCCCGGCGGGCCATCTCGGCTGGCAGCAGGGCATCGATGCGGATTTCGGTGGTCATATGCTTTTTTGATATCTCCTCTTGGTCTGATAATTGTCCTAACATTAATCGTTTCTGAGAAAATCCGCAAGGGAGGAATATCACCTTCTTCCCGGGAAATATCACATGATTAAATATAAAGTGCTGCCTGCGCAATACACATGCAGCACTTTATGATATTTTTGGATGAATTCCGAAACGAGTCGGGTTTCAGATCTTGATGATCTACACTTGGGAGACCTTGCTTATCTGCGGCGTGGCCCACCCCGGTCGCCGCCAGATCGCCCTCGATCACCGCCGGGGCGCCGGTCTCCTCCTGGACGGCCGCCGCTGCCGCCGCCACCGCCGCGCCCGCCGCGGTCTCGCTGCTGGGCTTCCTCGGCTGTCCAACCTTCCAGCACGGCCTGGCGTGAGAGCCGGATTTTGCCGTTGCTGTCGATATCGGTGACCATCACGGTAATTTCGTCGCCCACACGCACCACATCTTCAACACGTTCCACCCGTTCGCTGTCGAGCTGCGAAATATGTACCATGCCGTCTGTGCCGGGCAGGATTTCCACAAAGGCGCCAAAATCGGTGGTGCGCACCACACGTCCGGTGTAGATGCGACCGATGATCGGTGTCTCGGTGATGGCCTCGATGCGCTCGACAGCCCGGCGTGAGCTTTCGCTGTCAGCGCTGGCAATGAACACGGAACCGTCTTCGCCAATATCGATCTTGGCGCCAGTCTCTTCCTGGATGCTGCGGATATTCTTGCCTCCAGGGCCGATCACTGCGCCGATCTTATCCACCGGAATACGCACCACGGTGATGCGCGGTGTGTGGGGTTTCAACTCGGGTCGGGGAGCGGGGATGACTGCCAGCATTTGATCCAGGATGTGCTTGCGGGCAACCTTCGCCTGCGCCAGCGCCTGGGTTATCAGGGCCGATGTGATGCCTTTGATCTTAATATCCATCTGCAGGGCGGTAATTCCCTTATCGGTGCCGGCCACTTTGAAATCCATGTCACCCAGGTGGTCTTCGGCGCCCAGGATGTCGGTCAGAATGGCAGCCTGGTCGTTCTCTTTGATCAGGCCCATCGCCACACCTGCTACCGGCGCTTTGATTGGCACACCCGTGTCCATCAAGGCCAGGGTGGATCCGCACACGGAAGCCATCGAGGAGGATCCATTGGATGACAAAACTTCGGAGACGAGGCGCAGCGTGTAGGGGAACTCGCTTTCAGGCGGGATTACCGGCACCAGGGCACGTTCTGCGAGGGCGCCGTGGCCGATTTCTCGCCGCGAAGCGCCGCGCAGGGGCTTGACTTCACCGGTGGAAAATGGTGGGAAGTTGTAGTGGTGCATGTAGCGTTTAGAGTCCGAGGGCGACAGGCTGTCGAGTTCCTGAGCTTCCCTGGGAGTACCCAGGGTTGCCAGGGTGAGAACCTGCGTCTCGCCGCGGGTGAACAGGCCGGAGCCATGGGCGCGTGGGGCCACGTCCACCTCACACCAGATGTTGCGCACCTCGGTCAGGCCGCGGCCATCCGGACGGATGCCGCGCTCCAGAATTCGCTGGCGCACAATGCTGCGCATGGCTTCTTCATATCCCTGTTTGACTGCCGGGATGAGAGTCTCATCTTCGCCAGCCAGGGCGGCAATGGCGGATTCTTCCAGCTCTTTCATGGCGGCGTTGCGCTCGGCCTTGAGGTAGGGTTGATCCAGGATCTTGTTCATCGGGCCGCTGACGTGCTTGACGACCCGCTCCTGGATGCTTTCATCCAGTTTGGCAGGGGTATAGGCGCGTTTGGGTTGGCCCACCTCGGCAGCCATGCGATTCTGCAGATCGATCAGCGGCTGGATGGCGCGGTGTCCGTACTCCAGCGCTTGCAGCATGACTTCCTCGGAAATTTCCCGGGCTCCGCATTCCACCATCAAGATCGCATCCTGAGTACCTGCCAGGCGCAGGTCAAGGTCGGAGTATTCCATATCGGCGAAGGTGGGATTGGTGACGAACTCGCCTTCAATCCGGCCGACGCGCACCGCTCCAACCGGGCCTCCCCAGGGGATGTCAGAGATCATAATGGCAGCCGAGGCGGCATTTACCGCCAGGATATCCAACGGGTTTTCCCCATCTGCCGAGAAAGTAGTAACGATGACCTGCACGTCGTTGCGCATGTCTTTGGGGAAGAGCGGGCGCAGTGGCCGGTCGGTGAGGCGGGATGTCAGGATCGCCTCTTCGGTGGGACGGCCTTCGCGGCGGAAGAAAGAGCCCGGAATACGCCCGCTGGCGTACATGCGCTCTTCGTAATCCACGGTGAGTGGAAAGAAATCGATGCCGGGACGGGTGTCGGGGCTCATGCTGGCAGCAGCCAGAACCATGCTGTCGGCCAGGCGCAGCGTGACGGAACCGCCAGCTTGCCCGGCGAGTTTGCCGGTTTCAAAAATTAATGTCTTGGTTCCAAGCGTGGCCTGGAACGTTTTTCCTTCAGGTTTCATTTGTCCTCCTGGTAAGTGCCCACCAGGTCAGGAACTGAAAGGTGCCGGTCACCCAGATAGAGGGGGTCATCGCCACGTTTCAATACCCAACCGGTGGGAGGTCGAATAGGGTATGAATCAATGAGGAAGAGCAACAGATTGCTCACCCCCAGAGTTAATAAAGATCGTCCAGCAAATAGCGGGGCGACGATGCCGTCGCCCCATTGATTCTGCATTATTTCCGGCGGATGCTCAGCTTTTCTGTAAGAGCCATGTAACGCTGGAAATCATTGCGCCTCACATAGGCCAACAGGCGGCGGCGCTGCCCGACCAGCTTGAGCAATCCACGGCGGGACGACTCATCGTGGCTGTGGCTGCGCAGGTGCTCGGTGAGCTGGGTGATACGGCTGCTGAGCACGGCAATCTGAACCTCGGGTGAGCCGGTGTCGGTCTGGTGACGGGCATAATTCTGAATTACCTGGGTTTTTGTTTCCTTATCGAACGGCATGACGTCTGCTGTCTCCTTTCTGTAGAATATTTTGAGCAGGTCTCCATACCGGCAGGTGGTTTGCAAAATGCCGCCGGCAGGGCAAGTCAAAGCGGGCGAATTATACCACAGCTACACGTACCGCACGAAAAAACTGCAGTTTCCTCAAGATTTTTCACTACCGACACGGGAATCTGCTGGCTCGAGCAGCATGACCGGTATGTGGCGGTTGCCTGAACGCTCGATATAGCGTGCAAAACCCGGATAGATACGCACACCCATTTGCCAGTAGCGCTGGCGCTCTTCGCCGAGCGTCTCACGCGCCACATAGGTACGGGTTTGACCGTTTACACTGGCGGTCACCTGCGGGTGAGCTCTCAGGTTGTGATACCAGGCCGGATGGTGCTTTTGACCCCAGTTGGTGGCAATCAATACGATGCTGCCGTTCACCGGAATGCCGACCAACGGCAAGGTGCGCGGCAGACCGCTGCGCGCCCCGGTGGTCGTCAGCAGTACGACCGGCACACCCGCCAGCAAGCTGGTGAGCGAATGGCGTCCCTGGCTCAATTTCAATACAGGGCGATCCAGAGTATGCAAAAATTTAGAGAAGAGCCACGCCAGCGGCGCCGAGGAGACCAGGCTTTGTACGCACATTTGTAGAAAATTCGGATGGTAATCGAATGGAAGCAAGTCATCCTCCTTTGGTTTTTTGTGCAGACGTACCGCGAACCGCTGCGCGCAGGCTTTCCTGGATATCGGGCGGAAAATGTACCAACAACTGCCTGATCAGCCAGGCAGCGCCAGGTTTTCCGGGCAGTCCCAGATTTTTTCGCAGGTAATGGGCCGTTTCCTGCGGTGAACGCAATATCAAAGCCTGCAAAACATCCATTAGAAATGGCTGCAGCCGAAGCGGTGTGGCGCGGATAAAGGGTGTGATAGCGTGGAAGACTGCCGGCATATTATCAAATGTGGGGCTTCCGGCCAGAGCTTGCAGCGCCATCAATCCCAACTGTTGCAGGGCCGGGCTATCTGCGCTCAGCCAGTCCAGGACAAATTCAAGGTAACGGACGGGCTGCATGGTGCGCACTCGAGACAGACCTCGCTGCACAATCGCCTCCAGCAGGCGGTCTTCGCTGCCTGAACTGGCCCAGGCCTGCCCGCGTGCCATCACCGGCTCCGGTGGGTCGGTGGGTAGTAGCCCCAAAAGATAGCAGGCCAGAAGGCGGCATTCCAGGTAGGGCTCAGCCCACAGGGCATCGACCAGTTCGGCGGCAGCCTGAGGAGCGGCCGCAGCCGGTAGGATCAGCTCATGCTCAACCTGTCGCAAGACAGGTTTGGGGACGTTGTAGGGCGTGATCAACGGGCGCGGCGCGCCAGCCTGGCCCGGGCGATGTGCGCGATCAGCGTAGAACTTCAACAGCTCGTGCAAGGCGCGCACAAACACAGCAGGCTGGTCAAAATTCTCTGCCAGTTGTGCGGCTTGCAGGCGCAGGCGGGCGAGCTGGATGGCGGGCATGGGTTGGTGTATGGATGAAGAGGGATTTGTGGCGCTTACTGCGATAAAAGTGGTAAGACCGAGTCAATATCCGGGGCAAAGGCGACTAACCGGCGGTAATTTACTTTGACGTACCCATCGAAAGCGTTGAAAAAAGTTTGCAGGGTAGCTTGCCACCCTGTGCCTACCAGCACCAACGGGCGTGGGGTAATCGCCCCGGTCTGAAGGTGCGCCCACATCTCCGCCACCTCTGCAAGCGTACCGATTCCGCCTGGCAGTGCGACTGCTGCGTCACAATCTTCGATCAAGGCGAACAGCCGCTGCCGCAAGGTGGGGTAGCGGCGCTCTTCCTTGATCCAGATGTTGGGACGCACCGGACGCCATGCCTCTATTTCGTCGCAGGTCACGCCAATAACATGCCCGCCTGCCTCGGCTGCCCCGCGCGAAACCGCTTCCATGGTTCCAATGTAGCCGCCGGTGAGCACGGTATGTCCTGCCTGAGCCAGCAGCCGGCCCAGGCGCAGCGCGTCGGAATAAGCTGATTCGCCCGATTTTGGTTCGGAGCCGCCAAAAACAGTGATGTTCATAGAGAATCTGGCCACGAACGCTGGTAGTTCTGGGCCAGCTTATCCAAAACGGCCTGCTCCAAATCGATACCCGTAATGCTGGCAATTTGCATCAAATACAGGGCTACATCGGCCAGCTCGCCAGCCAGTTCATCATATCGCTGCGGGTCATCACCCCATTGGAAGTGTTCCAACACCTCGCCTGCCTCCAATACCAGCGAGATAGCCAGGTTGCGCGGGGTTTGTTGTTTTGGGCTGTCTGCTTCATACCAGCCTTTGGAACGCACGAAATCGTGCATTGCGCGAGTCAGTTCCTTCAGATCCATGCGCCCGATTATAATACACACATGCGCATTATCCTCACTCATGAGCAGGCAGATTTTGACGCACTGGCTTCACTTTTGGGAGCTTATTTGCTCGATGAGCATGCCATACCTGTGCTGCCTCGCCGCATCAATCGCAACGTGCGCGCATTTCTCACCCTGTATGGCTCCGACCTGCCCCTGGTAGAAGCGCGTGACCTGCCAACCGGGCCGGTGGAGCATGTGACCCTGGTGGATACCCAGTCGCTGGTGAGCATTCGCGGCATGCATGAAGGCACTCAGATCCATGTGGTTGACCACCATCCACTGCGAGAAGATATCCCTGCTAACTGGCAGTTCACCATTGCAGCCCGCGGCGCCAATACAACCATGTTTGTGGAGCCGCTCCAGCAACGTGAACATGCCCTTGGCATGCTGCATGCCACCCTGCTGCTCCTGGGTATCTATGAAGACACCGGATCGCTCACCTACGACCGTACAACCGCCCACGATTTACGCGCTGCTGGATATCTGCTGGAGCAAGGCGCCAGCCTGAAGATTGCGGGGGGCTTTTTAAACCACCCGCTCTCGCTCGTTCAGCAGTCGCTATACGACCAGCTGCGTGAAAGTATGGAAAGCTTTACTTTCCACGGGCAAAGGGTGTTGGTATTGAGCGGTGACGCCCAGGAGATGGATGAAGAGCTCTCCAGCATTGCCCACAAGCTGCGTGATCTGCTGGACCCGGATGCCCTTTGCGTGCTCGTTACCACCCGAGCCGGTGTGCAAATGATCCTGCGCTCCACCAGCGATAATATCAATGTCGCTGAAATCGCCGCACATTTTGGCGGTGGCGGCCATGAGCGCGCCGCGGCCGGTTTGGTGAAAGACAAGTCTCTGGAAGATGTGCGCGCCGAGATCGTGAGCCTGCTTCCGGACGTGGTGCGCCCATCGTTGACGGTCTCCCAGATCATGTCCACCCGGCCGCAGGTGCTCAGTCCTGACACTCGTGTAGAAGAGGCTGCCCGCCGGATGCAACGCTACGGTTATGAAGGCTTCCCGGTAGTCGACCGGGGGCGTCTGGTGGGTCTGCTCACCCGCCGCGCCGTAGACCGTGCCATGTCTCACCGTATGAACGTCAGTATTGCCAGCCTGTTCGACCCCGGCGAATACACTGTCCATCCTGGCGATTCGGTTGACCACCTGCAGCGATTGATGACCGAAAGCGGCTGGGGACAGATAGCGGTGGTAGACCCACAGGATGACCAAATCATCGGAATTGTCACCCGCACCGATCTGATCAAGACCCTTGTCTCGCAGGCACGCCTGCCAGGCGTCACCAACCTGGCGGACCGCCTGGAAAAAGTACTGCCGCCTGACCGGCTGAGTTTGCTAAAGACTGTGGCCCTTCTGGCCCACGAACAACAGATGCCTCTGTTTATCGTGGGCGGTTTTGTGCGAGACCTGCTGATGGACCGACCCAGCCTGGATTTTGATCTGGTGGTGGAGGGAGATGCCATCGCCCTTGCCAACCAGGTCGCCAGCAAGCTGGGGGGTCGTGTGACCAGCCATACCCGTTTTGGAACAGCAAAATGGCTGCTCAAGGATTCATTGGATTTTGTCTCAGCCCGCACAGAATTTTATACCCATCCCACTGCTCTACCCACGGTGGAGCGCGGCAGCATCAAGCTGGATTTGCACCGCCGCGATTTCACCATCAATACCCTGGCTCTGCGCCTGGATGGACGTCATTACGGTGAATTGTACGATTACTGGGGTGGTCTTATCCGACCTTCGCCGTGGTCAGGTGCGCGTGCTGCATTCACTGTCTTTTGTAGATGATCCCACCCGTATTTTGCGTGCCGTGCGCTTTGAGCAGCGCTTTTCTTTCCAGATTGAGCTGCGCACCCTGGAGCTAATGAAAGAAGCTGTGCCTTTGCTGGAGCGCGTTTCAGGTGATCGTATGCGCCATGAGCTGGACCATATTCTTGTGGAGGAACGCGCCACGAATATGTTGGCCCGCCTGCACGCGCTCGGTTTCCTGGCTGCTATCCACCCGGATCTGGTTTGGGATGATTGGTTTCACCAGCGGCTGGCGCAGGTGGAAACCTGCAAGCCTCCTGTCAACTGGCAAACTAACCTAGGGCAGGTGCGCCCCCATCTTCGCCGGGAGCTGATCTACACGTTGTGGCTGCTGCGCCTTTCGCCCGGGCAAGCGCGCTCGATCGCCGAGCGTTTGAAGTTTTCCGCCAGCCTGGCGAAAATGATACAGGCCGCCCTCCAGGTATGGGCTGACTGTCAGAGTTTACCAGGCCTCTCGCCCAGTGCTGTTGTATCCCATCTTGAAGATAAGCCCGACGCAGCTTTATTTGTCGTTTACTGTGCCTGTGAAGACGCCGCCGTGCGGGATGTTCTGGACGCCTACCAGCAGCGCTGGCGGTTCATCACTTCACACGTTACCGGTGATGATCTACGCCGCCGCGGCCTGGCGCCCGGTCCGTTGTATCGTGATCTCCTATCATTGCTTCGCAGCGCCTGGCTGGATGGTGAAGTAAGGACCTCGGAAGAAGAAAACGCGCTTTTGGAACGCTTGCTGGAACGTCACCGCCCTCAAATGAATAAAAAAGACGGTGTTCCATGACACTGCGCCTGGAAACACCACGGCTGGTGCTGCGCTCGTTTTGCGATGCCGACCTGGACCCTTTTGTTGCTTACCGCTCTGACCCGCTGGTTGCCCGATATCAGGGTTGGGAAGCGCCTTACTCGCGTGACATGGGTAAGAAATTCGTTGATGAAATGAAAAAAGCCCTTCCAGGCATTCCCGGCACCTGGTGCCAGATCGCTATTGAGTTAAAACCACCTCTGATATGATTGGTGATGTGGCCATATTCACTCAGGACGGTCTGCCGCTTCAAGCTGAGCTTGGATTTACACTCGCCCGTGATCATCAGGGTCAGGGCTACGCCGGAGAAGCGGTGCGGTGCGTTCTCTCTTATCTTTTTTGCGATCTTAAGGTTCACCGGGTCATTGCAGTGAGTGATGTTGAAAATCATGCTTCCTACCGCCTCATGCAGCGCCTGGGGATGCGCCGGGAGGGGCACTTTATAGAAAACAATTGGTTCAAAAACAGCTGGAGCAGCGAATATCTGTATGCCCTGCTGGCCCGAGAATGGAACAATGCCAAAGCCAATCCTTCAATTTCCGTGCACATTTCCGATTAAAGTGATGGGTTTGAACACGCCCGAATTTGCCGACTTGATCTCTGCCATCGTGGTCAAGCATGTACCGGGCACCCCGCCGGAGGCGTTCAGCTCTCGCCTCAGCCGTGAAGACCGTTACATCGCTTTTACCGTACAAATCCAGGCCCAGAGCAGGCAGCAGCTGGATGCCCTTTACCTGGAGTTAAACGCCCAACCGCTGGTAAAGATGACTCTCTGATCATGCTCGATCTTCGCACCATCACGATGCGGTTGGCCACCCGGCAGGATCTTCCCGCTCTGGAATGGAACGGGGAGTTCAGCCATTTCCGCCGTTTGTACCATGATATTTTTGAGAGCGCCGGGCGTGGCGAAGCCCTGGTTTGGGTCGTCGAAATGTCTTCTGCAGGGGTCATTGGTCAGGTTTTTGTGCAGCTGCGGAGTGGCCGCCTGGAGCTTGCCGATGGCGTTTGGAAGGCCTATATTTATGGCTTCCGCGTCCAACCACCGTACCGGCGCAACGGTCTGGGCACTTATATGCTGGGGGTGGTCGAAGCTGACCTGTGGCGGCGGGGTTTCCGCCGGGCGGCGCTGAATGTCAATCAGGATAACCCCGAAGCTCGGCAGCTTTACGAACGCCATGGATATCGCATCGTTGCGCCAGAGGCCGGGCGCTGGTCGTATATTGACGATCAGGGACGCGTTTGCAATGTAAATGAGCCAGCCTGGCGTATGGAAAAAGACCTGCAGCCACCCGGTGAGAGTATTAACGAAGAGTAAGAACTGAACGGCATATCTTGCAATGGTGGTAATATCGTGTTAAAATAGCAGTGGGTAGGTAAGTTATTTGGATACTGCAACGACGAAAAGTGGGCGCCCCCCACTTTTCTGCATAATATACCCGATGAATTCAGAATTGGATGATAGAAGGCTTCACGTGGAGAGTGTGCAAGAATGAAGAGCGAGTTTGTCCTGGCGTTCAATGAAGTGCTGGAAGAAAAACAGCTTCCAAAAGAGGTGGTTTTGGATGCGCTGGAGGCAGCCATGGTGTCGGCTTATCGCCGAGCCGTCATGGCTTCCAATGCCCAGCACGTTGAAGCCAAAATCGATCTGGAAACTGGCAAAGTTGTCATCTCTGCAGAAAAGGAGATTGTTGAGGCGGTTGAAGATCCGCGTACAGAGGTCTCCCTGGTAGAGGCTCTAAAAGTTGATCCAGCTGCAGTTCTGGGTGGCATGGTGGTGGTTGAAACTACCCCGCGCAATTTTGGGCGGGTCGCTGCCCAGACGGCGCGCCAGGTTATCCAACAACGCATCCGTGAGGCCGAACGCGACACCCAGATGGTGTATTTCGACAAGCAGGTGGGTGAGATCGTCAGCGGCACCGTGCAGGCGGTAAACTCGCAGGCGCTGACTCTGGGCCTGGATATGAAAGCAGAAGGCACCATGCCGCGCAACCAGCAGGTCAACGGGGAGCGTTTTCAGCGTCCACGACCGCGTGCGGGCATTGCTGCTGGAAGTGAAACCCTCGCCACGCGGACCGCAAATCATTCTTTCGCGCGCTCACCGCAATTTTCTGCGCCGCTTACTCGAGAACGAAGTCCCGGAAATTTACCAGGGTATGGTCGAGGTGCGCTCGATTGCACGTGAACCCGGACAGCGTTCCAAGGTAGCCGTGGCGGCAATTCAGGCTGGCGTCGATCCTGTGGGCGCCTGTGTGGGTATTCGCGGTGTGCGCATCCAGGCCATCGTGCGCGAGCTGAACGATGAGAAGATTGATGTGATCGAATGGAACGCTGATCCCACGGTCTACATCGCCAAGGCGCTCAGCCCGGCACGCGTCAATGGGGTGTACCTCAATGAGCATGCCAAAGGCACCAAAACTGCCACCGTGGTTGTCCCAGAAGACCAGCTCAGTCTGGCAATCGGCCGCGATGGGCAAAACGCCCGTCTGGCAGCCAAACTAACTTCCTGGCGTATTGATATCAAGAGCCTGCCTGAAGCCGCTTCGGACGCGCTCAATAAGCTGCGCAGCGATCCTGAATTTGCCGTCATTGCCCAGCAGGAAGGTGATACCCTGGGGCAGGTTGAAGCTGCCTTAGCCAAGAAGGCAGAAGGCCGCCCGGTGACGCCTGAAGAGTATGCCGTGTTGAGCCAATTTGTGGATCGGGTTGAGCGCGGTTACCTGCGCCAGCGTGAAAAAGAACGCCAGGCCGGAGAAGAACGCCAGCGCATTCTCCAGGCTGAAATTCCAGCAGCCGCCTACGCAATACCCGTGGAAGAAATGGGTATCTCGCTGCGTTATGCCACGATCCTGGGCGGCGCCGGTTACACAACCGTGGGTGATCTGATGCTGCAGATGCCAGCTTGATCCTGACCTGGTTTTGGGGTTGGATGGCATCGGGGCCAAAACCATGGCCGAAATTGAGGCTGCCATCGAGCGCCTGGAACTGACGCCCCAGGTCGAGGCTGCGCCCGTCGTTGAGGAGGCCGTAGAAGCGGGAGTCCTTTCGGTTGCAGAAAAGGCTCTGGAAGAATCCGAACCCATTACAGTTCTGGAAGCTGGCGCTGAGGTTCTCCCGGCTGCAGAGGAAGTAACTGCACCTGCAGTTGAAGAAGCTGTTGCGGTTGTTGAAGCCGCTGCTGCTGAAGCGCCGGCTGAGGCTGGGATTGTTGAGGCTCCCGTTGAAGCTGGCGCCGAAACCACTGCCGAAACCGTGGCTGGAGAGGCCATAACTGGCGAAGAGCCGGTTCAGACTGAAGAAGATCTCTTCACCTGGCGGACCACGATGGTCGAACTTGGCGAACCGGTGGAAGGTGAAGAAGAAGACGAAGATGAGGATCGCGATTCCAAAAAGACGAAGAAAAAGAAAAAGAAAAAGAAATTCGTCGAAGTGGAATACGATCCCGATCGGGATGTGGTCATTGCCAAGAAGATGCACAAACGCGGTGGCTGGTCTGATGACTGGGAACTTTAAACAGGCTTGTATGTTTCTGGGAAGACGGTGAAACGCAAACATATTCCGCAGCGAACCTGTGTAGGTTGCAGGGAAGTGCTGCCCAAGCGTTCATTAATTCGTATCGTCCGCAGTCCGCAGGGTGTGCTGGTGGATCCCACTGGCAAGATGTCGGGCCGGGGTGCATACTTCCACGATGCACGGACGTGCTGGGAAAGAGGCTTACAAGGAGCTTTGGCTCACGCTTTGAAAGCAGAATTGACAGATGATGATCGGGCTCGGCTGGCTGCGTTTGCCGCCACACTGGCGGCCGATGCAGCCCGGGATGACACATCCCATCCAGATGGTGTGACTCATGCTTGAGCGACAGCCGACCCTGACTCGCCTCTGTCTGCCTGCACGCAATGAGGTTAATGGTTCGCATGCCGTTACTGCCGGTGCAGCCGGTGTGCGTTTGATTTATAGTTTTGGGCGAGAACTGCTTTCGCCGGTAGATGGGGTCTGGATGAGCATCTGATCAATCCACACTTCATCGAATAATGCCCGTAACGCTCAACAGGGCGTGGAGCATGGTGAAAAGCGTTTTCGTATGAAACAGGAGGATCTGTATGAGCGAGAACGGGCATAATACCAAGTCTATACAACTACCCGCCAGTATTACTGTGCGGGACCTGGCCCAGGTCATCGAATCCAGCCCCATCGAAGTGATAAAAACGCTGATGTCCAATGGGGTCATGGCGAATATCAATCAACTGATTGATTTTGATACTGCTGCGGTAGTGGTGGCCGAATTTGGATTTGAAGCCACACTGGAAATCGCAGATGCCAAACTCGAAGAAGATATATCTGAAATCCCCCTCTGGCGTCGTCTGATTGCAGATGAGGATCCAAATCAGCTGGTGCACCGACCCCCGGTCGTCACCATCTCTGGGACACGTCGATCACGGAAAAACCACCCTATTAGATGCGATCCGCAAGACCAACGTGGTTGACGGTGAAGCAGGCGGGATTACCCAACACATCGGCGCATACCAGACAGAACACAACGGACGCACGATCACTTTCCTGGACACACCCGGTCACGCAGCTTTTACTGCGATGCGCGCCCGCGGCGCTCAGGGAGCCGATGTGGTGGTGCTGGTTGTGGCGGCCGATGACGGTGTGATGCCGCAGACACGCGAAGCTGTGGCGCACGCCCACGCCGCCAAGGTGCCGATTATCGTGGCGATGAATAAGATGGATAAGCCCAATGCTGATCCCGACCGGCTGAAACAGCAGCTCGCCGAGATCGGATTGGTTCCCGATGATTGGGATGGCGATACAATCGTCGTCCCGATCTCTGCCAAGAAAAAAACTGGTCTGGAAGACCTGTTGGAAGCCATTTTGCTGGTTGCTGACAACATCAGCATCCGCGCCAATCCCAAAGGGAAGGTTATTGGCACCGTGATCGAGGCTGAAATCGACCGTTCCAAAGGCGTGCTGGCAACCCTGCTGGTTCAGAACGGGACTTTAAATGTCAGCGATGTTGTAGTTGTGGGGAACAGCTACGGCAAACTGCGCGCCATGTTTGATTTCCGCGGCCGGCAGATCCGTAAAGCCGGCCCGTCCACGCCTGTTGCCGTGATGGGTCTTGAATGATGTGCCCCAGGCAGGGGATATATTTCGCGTTGTGGCTTCAGACCGGGAAGCGCGCGACCATCATCCCGGAACGGCAGCAAGCCCGGCAGCAGGCTGTCGAAATCCGCCCAACCGCAGTTACCCTGGAGCAGCTCTTTGATCGCTTCCAGGCAGGAGATGTGCGCGAGCTGCGCCTGATTATCAAAGCCGACGTTCAAGGTTCGCTGGAGCCTATCATCAACTCAATCAAGGAAATGAGCACGGGCGAAATTGCCGTCAATATCCTCCATGCCGAGACCGGCAATATCGGCGAGAACGATATCATGCTTGCGTCTGCATCAAAAGCCATCGTTATGGGCTTTAATGTGCAGGCCGATTCGGCTGCCCGCCGTCTGGCGGAATTCGGAAGGCGTTTCCATCCGACTGTACGACATCATCTACCGTCTAACTGAAGACCTGGAAAAGGCTCTCAAAGGTATGCTGGCTCCGGAAGAGAAACAAATCGTTATCGGCCATGCAGATGTGCGGGCGGTTTTCCATATTTCCAAGATGGGCAATATTGCCGGATGCCGGGTGACGCGATGGCGAATTCCGCCGCAATGCCAGCGCCCGGGTAATTCGCAAGGGCGGCAGTTGTGCACGAAGGCTCGTTAGCCTCGCTGCGCCACCTTCAAGATGATGTCCGTGAAGTCCGCGCCGGTTATGAGTGTGGCATATGCCGTAAAAGGTTACGACGCCTATGAGGTTGGTGATATACTGGAATGTTTTACTCATCGAAAGAGTTGCCGTTGTCTGACGCCAGAAATGCGCCGTCTGAAATCGAGAAATTGAGGTGTGATTTGGTATCGAATACACGTGCACAACGCATTGCCGACCGCATCCGTGAAGACCTGTCTGAGATCATGCTGCAGCAGGTTTCTGATCCCCGGCTGGGGGTGTCAATATCACCGATGTGACCGTAGATCGGGAGCTTTCCTATGCAGAGGTGTTCGTCTCTGCGTTGGAAGGCTAGGCAGCGCGCATCCGAAATCCTGGAAGGGTTTAAGCATGCCCAGGGGTTCTTGCGCAGCGAGCTGGCTCACCGCATCGGGCTGCGCTCTTTCCCGCGTTTGCGTTTTCATTGGGATGCGACCGCCGAGCGTGCCGAGAACATCGAACGAATACTGGCTTCCTTGCAGGATGAATCACCTGCTGCGACAGCCAGATGAGGACAGAACGGATGGATGAATTCGACGCTGGCCGGCATCGGTCAGGCTATCTGGGCTGCAGCAGGATTCTGTAGCCTGTCACATCCGTCCGGATGGCGATGCCATCGGTTCGCTGTTGGGCTTGGGGCTTGCGCTGCGGGAGGCTGGCAAGCAAGTGCAGATGGTGTCCCCGATGGTGTGCCAGCCAGCTTTCGCCACCTGCCGGGTAGCGCCCAGGTGGTGCAGCAAGCCAGGGCGCTTTGATCTGGCTGTCGTGGTGGATTGTTCGGACTTGAAGCGCGTCGGCAACGCGTTGAATGGCAGCAGGCCAGTCCGGATGATCAATATCGATCACCATATCACCAATTTGAAATTTGCCCGCTTGAATTTGGTGGTGCCGCAGGCAGTAGCTACTGCTGAAATGCTGGCTGACTATCTGGCAGCCCTGGGGCTCCCGCTTACTGCTGATGCTGCCGCTGTCCTGGCAACCGGGATCATCACCGATACGCTGGGTTTCCGCACATCCAACATGACCCCGGCTGTCATGCGCACAGTCGCCGGTCTGATGGAAAAAGGCATCAATATGCCCGATTTATACCTGAGGGCCCTGGTGCAGCGTTCATTTGAAGCTGCTCAGTTTCTGGGGCGCATGGGCTGTCAACCTGGAGAAAGAACGGCGTATGGTCTGGACAAGCCTGACCCAGGCTGACAGGCAGGCGGTGGGTTATCCGGGGCGTGACGATGCGGATTTGATTAATATGTCTTTCCGCAATAAGTGGCGCAGATGTGAGTATAATTTTTGTTGAACAAACCAGATGAGCTCGATAAAAGTGAGCTGGCGCGCCAGTGCCGGGTGTGGACGTCCCGGGGTTGCACTGCGATTCGGCGGCGGAGGTCATCCGGCAGCTGCCGGGGCAGAGATCGTTGGGAGCCTGGAGGAAGTTCAGAACAATGTATTGCAAGAGACACGGAAGCTCTTGGAGATCAACGCACCTCAATGCAGCAGGGTTAAGGACAGGATTGAGACAATGAACACAGATCAAATTGATAATATTGTATCTGGCGTGCTGGTGGTGGATAAACCCATCGGTCTTACTTCTCATGATGTTGTCCAGATCATCCGCAGGGGTACAGGGATTCGCCGCGCCGGGCATACCGGCACTTTGGACCCGCGTGCTTCAGGCGTGCTGGTGGTGCTGATTGGGCCGGCCGTGCGGTTGAGTGAATATGTGTCGGCGTCCGACAAGCGCTACCAGGCCACGGTCCGACTGGGCAGCTCTACCGATACCTATGATGCCGATGGAACCATCAATTCGCCAACTGTATCGGTGGATAACATCGATGAAGAACTTTTTGATGAAATCTTGCAGACAGTTTGTTGGTGAGATCGAGCAGGTGCCTCCGCCCTATTCAGCCGTTAAGGTGAAAGGGCGCAAGGCTTATGAAATGGCGCGTGAAGGTGAAGAAGTGGACCTGGCGCCTCGAACCATCCATGTGTACAGCCTGGATGTGCTGGAATGGGCGCCGCCTGAAGCGGTTATCGATGTGTACTGCTCATCTGGGACGTATGTCCGCTCACTCGCCAATGACCTGGGCAAACAGCTTGGCTGCGGCGCTCACCTCATTGGTTTGCGCCGGACAAAGAGCGGTCGTTTCACCTTGCGAGATGCCGTTCCCCTGCGCCGTTTGCAGGAAGCCTTCGATGCCGGTGACTGGTACCGTTACCTCATCCCTGCTGCTGAAGCCCTTGCCGATTGGCCGATCGTGGAGCTGGATGGCGACCAGGTGGAGCTGGTGCGGCATGGACACCGAGTGCCTGCTGAACCTGATTCCAAAGGCTGGGCAAGAGGCGTAAGTCAGCAGGGAGATCTTGTCGCCCTGTTGGAAGTTGATCCAGATACGAGCGAATGGCAGCCTAAAAAGGTCTTCTTCCAATCCTGATATGCAGCATATCACCGCGCTGGAAAGCGTTTCCCTTCGGGATGCCTGGGTAACCATTGGCACGTTCGATGGTGTTCACCTGGGACATCAGCAAATCATCAGCAAAATCACCGCCGGCGCACACCAGGCCGGTTTGCCCGCGGTGATTGTGACTTTTTACCCGCACCCGGCATTGGTGCTGCGCAAGCGCGAAGACCCGTTCTATCTCACCACACCGGAAGAGCGCGCCGTTCTTCTTGGTGAGCTGGGCGCAGATGTGGTCATCACAATTCCATTTACCCCTGAAGTAGCATCCCTCACAGCATACGAATTTATGTCTCGCCTGAAAGCGCACACCGGTCTGAGCCATCTGGTTGTGGGCTACGATTTTGCCCTGGGCCGGGGGCGTGAAGGCAATGCTGCCCGTTTGCGTGAGATCGGCGCCGAGCTGGGTTATACCTTGGAAGAGAGCGGTCCGGTTGTTCTGGATGGGGAGGCGGTGTCATCTACCGCCATTCGTGCCTGCCTGCTTCGGGGTGAAATCGACCGGGTAAACCAGATGATCGGGCGCACTTACCGGCTGACCGGGCGGGTGGTGCGCGGCGATGGTCGTGGGCGCAGGCTCGGAATCCCCACCGCCAATTTGAGCGTTTGGGCGGCGCGGGCTATTCCCGGAGCCGGGGTGTACGCCTGCCACGCAGTGTTCAACGGCGCCACCCTGGGGGCAGTGACGAATATCGGTATTCGCCCCACTTTTGAAGAACAGCCTGTGCCTCCGCGGGTGGAGGCCTATCTGCTCGATTTTGATCAGGATTTGTACGATCAAGAGTTGGCCTTAGAGTTCGTTGCGCGATTGCGTGACGAACGGCGATTCCCGGATGTGCAGGCACTGGTGGCACAAATCCAGGCGGATATCGTAATTGCCCGAGGAATATTGAATGGAGTCACCCGGTAAGAAAGGAGCATAGCCTCGATGCGTCCATATCTTGACCTGCTGCAACATATTCTGGATCACGGTGTGCGCAAGGAAGACCGCACCGGAACCGGCACGCTTTCCATCTTCGGTTACCAGATGCGCTTCAACCTTCAGGATGGCTTTCCCCTGGTGACGACCAAAAAAATGCATGTGAAATCGATCATCTATGAGCTGCTCTGGTTCTTGCAGGGAGATACGAATGTGCGCTACCTGCAGGAACACGGGGTCAGCATCTGGAACGAGTGGGCTGACGAGAGCGGCAACCTGGGCCCGGTTTACGGCGCGCAGTGGCGCGCCTGGAAGACAGCCGATGGGCAGGCTGTGGACCAGATCACAGGCGTCGTCGAACAAATCCGCCGCAATCCCAGCTCACGCCGGTTGATCGTGAGCGCCTGGAATGTGGGTGAAATCGACAAGATGGCTCTG
This sequence comes from uncultured Chloroflexia bacterium, assembly GCA_963705155.1. Classification (GTDB taxonomy): domain Bacteria; phylum Chloroflexota; class Anaerolineae; order Anaerolineales; family UBA4823; genus CAVPJC01. The sequence goes on from CAVPJC010000013.1 coordinate 90,049, forward strand.
CCGCCCTGCCACACCCTGTTCCATTTTTATGTGGCCAATGACACACTTTCCTGCCAGCTCTACCAGCGCTCGGCAGATGTATTCCTGGGTGTGCCCTTCAACATTGCTTCTTATGCACTGCTCACCCTGATGGTGGCGCAGGTCTGCGGGTTGAAGGCGGGTGAGTTTATCCACACTTTTGGCGATGCTCACCTGTATCTCAATCATCTGGAGCAGGCCCGCTTGCAGCTTTCCCGTCAGCCGTATCCGCTGGCGCGCATGGAAATCAACCCGCAGGTTGATTCGATCCTGGCATACCAGTATGAAGATTTTAAGCTGGTGAATTACCAGTCGCATCCGGCCATCCGGGCGGAGATTTCGGTGTGAGACTGTCTTTGTTGGTGGCTGCCGATGAGCAAGGCGGTATCGGCCTGGGAAACGGCCTGCCCTGGCACCTGCCCGATGACCTTAAACGCTTCAAACAGCTCACGATGGGACACCATATCATCATGGGGCGCAAAACCTATGAAACCATCCGGCGGCCTTTGCCCGGCAGGACGATGATCGTGATCAGCCGCAGCCGGGATTATCAGGCCCCGGGCTGCCTGGTGGTGCAAACCCTGTCGCAGGCTCTGGAGCTTGCCCGCCGGGCAGGCGAGTCGGAGGCTTTTATCATCGGCGGGGCGCAGATTTTTGCCTTGGCGCTGCCCCAGGCAGAGCGGATTTACCTCACCAGGGTGCATACGGCTGCTCCGGCAGATGTCCGTTTCCCGGAGATGGATTTTTCGGCATGGCGCTGTGTGCAAACAGAGGCTCACCCGGATGACGATAGGCATGCCTTGGCCTTCACATTTGAAATCTGGGATCGTGCCCGTTAATCGTCACTTACTATATCGGTCAACAAAAAATCTCAGAGCAGAGCTCTGAGATTTTTTGTGTTGGAGTTTTGGATGCCCTTATTGGATAACCTGCAGCACGACTTTACCGCGAGCGTGTTTGCCCTCAACGATCTGGTGCCCCTTCTGGACATCTTGTAACGGGAGGACGGTTGAAACGACCGGCTTGATCTGCCCGGCATCTGCCATTCTGGCTACTTCGGCCAGAGTCTGCGCAATCGGAGGCGCCGTGTAAACCATAGCCTGGCGGACGCCATGCGCCGTGGCTGTTTCCTGGGACGGCGCCTGGATGACGGAAACGAGAAATCCCACCGGGTCTCAGGATTGGCCAGGAACGCTCCTGGGTGTCGCCTCCAACGGTATCCAGGACAACATCCACATCGTGAACGATGCTGTCGAATTCAGTGGTGGTGTAATTAATCGCCTGGTCTACGCCCAGCTTCTCAAGCAGATCGTAATTCACGCCGGCGGTGCCAATGACCCTGGCTCCACGCGTCTTTGCGAGCTGCACAGCAACATGACCAACCCCGCCAGCCGCGCCATGGATCAGAACCGTCTGGCCTTTGCTCAGTCCAGCCAGCTCAAAAAGGGCCTGCCAGGCAGTCAGGGTCACGTGTGGGAGGGCCGCAGATTGGATGTGATCGAGGGATAGGGGTTTGGCTGTCACATCGGCAGCTGGCGCGATGACATATTCAGCGTAGGAGCCATCCTGGAACACGCCGGCACGGGTGTACACGGCATCTCCCGGGGAAAAACCGGTAACGCCTGTGCCAACTTCTTCGATCACACCGGATACATCCGTCCCTAAAATGAGAGGGAGAGTGTAATTGAAATAGGCTCCCATATAGCCAGCCCGCACGGCGACATCAAAGGGATTGACCGAAGTCGCATGTACTCGAATGAGTACATCGCCCTCCCCTCGGGGCGGGACGCGGTGCATTTTCATAAATCAGGACGTCGGAACCACCATACGCATAAATCCGAACTGCTTTCATTGTTGACATGTTTTGCCTCTTTGCTTGGTGAGTATATGAAACGGATCGAAATATCTATTTACCCGCCTTATTTATACAAATTATACCATATATATCATATATATTGTTGTCTACTATGGATCAGCATGATGCGTTCGATCGCTCGATGGTTATCAGGTTTGTTAATAAAATATGACATTCGCATTGCGGAAGATTGACTACAATGTCATTGTGTGTTATAAATCCACCCAAGAAAACAGATAAAGTTTACCTGTAATATTGAATACCTGAGCCAGGAATAACCTGCAGGCGCTTGCGGGCGCGGCAGGATCGTCATTTAAGGAGTTTCTATGTCATCCATACCAAAAACCACACGGGTACTCGTCATCGGCGGAGGGCCGGCCGGGTCAACCGCTGCCACGTTGCTGGCCCAGCAGGGGATCGATGTGACCGTTCTGGAGCAGTCGCGCTTTCCACGCTACCACATTGGCAAATCGCTGCTTCCTTCCATGCTGCAGATTTTTGATTTGCTGGGTATTCGCGAAAAGCTGGATGCCTATGGTTTCCAGAGAAAACAGGGCGCTTACCTGGAATGGGGACGGGAAAGCTGGCCTTTGAATTTTGGTGAAATGTCGGGCAACTGCACCTACAGCTACCAGGTGGTGCGCTCCGAGTTTGACCAACTGCTGCTCGATCACGCACGCAGCCAGGGGGCCAAGGTCTTCGAAGGGGTGGAGGTGCGCGGTTTGAATTTTGACGGTGACCGCCCACGCAGCGCTGTGTATATTCACAAAGAAGGCAACAACGGCAGTACCGGCACCCAGGGCGAAATTGGCTTTGATTTCCTGGTGGATGCTTCCGGGCGGGCGGGAATTATGGCCAATCATTACCTGCGCAACCGCCGTTATCACCAGGTCTTTCAAAACATTGCCATTTGGGGCTATTGGGAAAACGCAGACCGTCTGGCAACCGGGCGCGAAGGCGATATTGCCGTCAGTTCGATACCCAACGGCTGGTTATGGGCTATCCCGCTGCACGATGGCACCATGTCGGTGGGTGTGGTGATTCACAAAGATGCGCTGGCTGCCAGACGAGAGCTGGGCACAGAAGAGTTCTACCGCCATTGTATTGATGCTTCCGGGTTGGTGAAAGGCATCGTAAGCAAGGCCACACGGATCTCCGATCTGCACACCGAATCGGATTACTCCTACACATCCGAAATATTTGCAGGTCCAGGCTACTTCCTGTGCGGCGATGCTGCCTGCTTCCTCGACCCGCTGCTTTCCAGCGGCGTGCATCTGGCCACTTTCAGCGCCATGCTGGCAGCTGCATCCATTATCAGTATTACCGATGGCAGTGTAACGGAAGAGGAAGGCGCCAGCTTTTTTGAGAAGAGCTACCGCCAGGCTTACCTGCGCTTTTTGGTTTTCCTTTCTGCGTTTTATGACATCAACCGCGGGAAAGAGTCCTATTTCTCTGAAGCCCAGCGTCTTACCGAACAAGACGTGCAAGGCAGCAACCTCAAGCAGGCTTTTTTGCGCCTGGTTACAGGCATCAAAGACCTGAGCGACGCGCAGAGCGACACACACCACTTGATTTTGCAGGAGATGACCAAGCGCATCGATGAGAATCTGAAGTTCCGAAAAGATAAGAAGGCTCTGGCTTCACTGGATGGCGAATCGCTGAACGCCGCCCGGGCCAACGCCAAGTTCTTCTCTTCGGTGGAAGGCCTGTTTTCACTGGATGAAACTGAAGCCATCGATGGCCTGTATGTTCAAACGATGCCAAAACTGCACCTGGCGCGCGCCTGAGATAAGCTTGAACCATAATGAGAAGCGTTTGCAGCGCCTGGCGCTGCAAACGCTTTTTTATTTCATTGCCACATGGGGGGATAGATGTCCAGATGGTATAATCTTTTGGTGAAATACTTTACAACCTCAAAACTTAATGGAATTTTCGATGTTCATTGATACAGTTGTCATTGATGTTCGATCCGGCAAGGGCGGCGATGGCGTCGTCCACTTCCGCCGGGAAAAGTATGTGCCTTTTGGCGGCCCGGACGGCGGTGACGGGGGGCGGGGCGGAGACGTGATCCTGGAGGTTGTGCCTACGCTGAATACCCTCTCCTCCTTTCATCACAAAGCGGCTTACAATGCCCGCCTGGCGCCAACGGCGCTCGCCAGAACAGGAGCGGGCGTTCGGGTGAAAATCTGATCATCGCTGTGCCGCCCGGCACAATCGTTTACGATGATGAGACCGGCGGTTTGCTCGGTGACCTGACCACCGCCGGGCAGCGCCTGGTGGTGGCTAAAGGGGGAAAGGGGGGGCTTGGCAACCAGCACTTTGCCAGTTCCCGCAATCAGGCGCCGCGTATTGCTGAAAAAGGCGAGCCTTTTCAGGAACTGCGCCTGCGCCTGGAGCTGAAGCTGATCGCCGATATCGGCATTGTCGGTGTGCCCAATGCGGGCAAATCCACCTTCCTTTCGGCTGTCACGCATGCCCGGCCCAAGATTGCCGCATACCCGTTTACCACACTAGAACCCAACCTGGGCGTGGCCGAGCTGGATGAAGATAACAATCTGGTTCTGGCGGATATCCCCGGCCTGATTGAAGGCGCTCACATGGGGGTGGGGTTGGGACACGATTTCCTGCGCCATATTCAACGCACACGTGTCCTCATCCACCTGTTGGATGGCCTGGCTGAAGACCCGCTATTAGATTTTATGCAGATCAACAGCGAATTGGCTCTCTTTGATCCCGACCTGGCCAAAAAGCCGATGGTGGTGGCGCTAAACAAATGCGACCTGCCCGATGTGCAGGCGCGCTGGCCTCAAGTGGAGGCCGCGCTCAAGGAGCGCGGATACGAGCCCTATTCCATTTCAGCGGTTACCGGCAGCAATGTGCGCACCGTGTTGTACAAGGCCGCCCACCTGCTGCGCGAGGCGCCGCCCATGCCCGAAGCGACAGGTCTGCCGGTGTACCGCGTTGAGGCCGATCCCCGGGCATTTGAGATTCTCCGAACCCGGGATGGTTGGCGTGTGACCGGCGTATCCATTGAACGGGCTGCCTCGATGACATCCTGGTCTTACGACCAGTCGGTCAGCCGCTTTCAACGAATCTTGCACACGCTGGGTATCGAAGATGCCTTGCGCAAGGCCGGGGTTCAGGCAGGCGATACCGTCACCATCGGGGACTTCGAGCTGGAATGGCAGGATTGATCGGTGTTTTTGGCGGCACTTTTGACCCGCCCCATCTCGGCCACTTGATTCTGGCTGCCGAAGCGTGCGATCAACTCGGCCTTGAACGCTTGCTGTGGGTGCTCACTCCTGACCCGCCGCACAAGCGCGGCCAGCCCATCACCCCTCTGGTGCACCGTCTGGCGATGATCCAGATGGTGATCGAGGGAGACCCGGCCTTTGAGCTTTCCCGGGTGGATATTGACCGCCCGGCCCCACACTTTGCCCTCGATACGGTCGATCTCCTCCGGCAGGCTCACCCGGATAACGGCCTGATCTACCTGATGGGAGCCAATTCGCTGGCTGATCTGCCCACCTGGCACCAGCCGCGCGAGTTCGTGGCAGCCTGTACCGCTCTGGGGGTTGTACGCCGTCCTGGCATTGAAATTGACATGAGCGGGCTGGAGCTTGAGATTCCCGGGATCAGCGCACGGGTGCGCTGGATCGACGCTCCGCTGTTGGAAATTGCTTCTACGGATATCCGTCAAAGGGCTGCCAAAAACCAAACTTTTCGATACTTTCTTACACCGGCGGTGTTCGAATACATCCGGCGCAACGATCTATACACTGTTTTGACAGAGCCTTCCAAACCTGAGACATCGAGATCACAATGACATTATTACTGGACAAACTGTTTTCGGCAGTTGCCATGGGGCATTTCACCGTGGATCTGATCAACGGTCAGCGTGCAGTGTTGATGGCCTTTTTGAGCGGCCCGTTGGGGTTGACCAATGCCGCCCTGGGTTTTTACAGTACGTTGTATGTTGTGATGGGGGCACTCTTCCAACCCGTGTTTGGCTTCATCAGCGACCGGATCGGACCGCGCTGGGTCGCTGCGGGGGGAATGTTCTGGATGGCTTGCTTTTTTACCCTGGGATTGCTCGTTCCGGGGATTGCCGGTTTGCTGCTATTGGTGCTGGCTGCCCTGGGCTCGGCGGCTTTTCACCCTGCCGGAACGATGCAGGCCACAATGCGTGGGCGTACGCATTACGCCGGTCGAGAAACCACATCAACCTCTTTCTTCTTCTTCTTCGGGCAGGCTGGCGGTTTCCTGGGGCCGGTGGTAGCCGGTCCGCTGCTCCAGCATTTTGGTGAAAATGGTTTAATTGCCGTTGCGTTGCTGGCCTTTCCCGTAGGGTTCAACACGGCTCACCAACTCAGCCCGGTGGCGCCGGCGCGCCGCCCGGTATTGACAACAACTCTTCCAGAAGCGAACAAAAAAGCGGCTTTTTCAGGCCTCTCCATCCCCGTGCTGGCATTTGTTCTGGTAGCGGCCCTGCAGTCCTGGTCCCAGCAAAACATGTACACTTTTTTACCCAAATACCTGCACGACCTGGGGCAGCCCCCGGCAGTGTACGGGTTGATAGCCGCCCTGTTTACCGGCGGCAGCGCTCTGGGTGGAACCGTGGGTGGAACCCTGGCAGATCGATTTGGAAAACGGCGCGTGGCGGTGGGTGGGTTGCTGTTGGGTGCGTTGCCGCTGTATGCAATTTCTGCGATAGGCTGGACACCCTGGCTGTTTGTGCTTGTACCGCTGGCAGGCGCCCTCACCGGGATGCCGCACAGTATTCTGGTGGTCTCTGCCCAGCGCTTGATCCCGGTGGGCATGGGCCTGGCTTCCGGGCTGATCCTGGGTTTTATGTTTTCTTCCGGCGCGGTTGGCACGTTAATCACCGGGTATCTGGCGGATGCCTGGGGGTTCCCGCAGGTATTCCTGATGACCAGCGGCATAGCTCTGCTGGCTGCCGGGCTGGCTCTGGCTTTACAGGTTGAACTAAAAAAAGCGGGTAGTTAATGTGGCCTGACGCACAGTCTGCTCTGGCCAAACCACTCATGACCATCCCATAAGGAGAGCGTAAAATGGAACAAAATGAATCGAAAAATGTAAAATTTGGCAAGGAACCCGAACCGGTCGCTGATACCATCCGGCGAGGATCGCCAATCCAGCCAAAAATGACAATCATCGCCGAACACACCGTTCAGAGCGGCGAAACTTTGAGCCATCTGTCGCTGAAGTATTACGGCTCAGCCGTCAAGGATAAATGGATGGTGATTTATGAGGCAAATAAGGAGATCATCGGGGATAACCCCAACCGTGTGCCGTTGGGTTCAGTGCTGAAGATCCCCAAGCTCCCAGAAGGGTAATCCGCTCACTCGCTGGCCCAGAAATCCTCGAAGGCATCCAGCCCGCGTTTTAGAGCTTCAGCATATTCCTGTTGGAAATCGTGCTTCCCGCCCGGCACAGCATCCAGATCGCAGGTGATGCCGGCGCGGTTCAGGTGGCTGGCCAGGGCCTGGATACCCGCCTGCGGGATACTCTCATCATCCGTGCCATAGATGATCGTACCGCGCAGCGGCAAGCCGGTTTCTGCGATGCGTGCCTGTGCCTGGTCAATGAATGGCTGCCAGGCTTCGGGTTCATCCATCAACGGTCCGCCCGGCCCGATGGCGATAAACCCGGCTGCCGGCAGGGCGCCGTTGAGCGCCAGCCAGATCGCAGTTTCTCCGCCCATCGAGTGACCTGCCAGCACGACTCGTCCTGGATCAACCACATACTGCTTCGCCAGCACTGCGAAGTGTTTTTCTAACTGACGGAGGGCCGCCTCACGGTCATTCCAGACGAAGGCGTCCTTCCACATTGCCTGGGTGGATTGGGGTACGCCAACCAGCCAGCCGCGCGCGGCGGGGGCCTGCCAGAAATCCAAAGAGGCGCGCGCTGTGCTGGCATTGGCATGCAGCGCCAGGAGCAGCGGGCAAGCCGGCCCGCCAGGTACGCAGGCCCCCTGCGAGCGCAGTGTGAGCACCGGATAGTGCAACGCTTCGTCTTGCGCCTGAAGCTGCTGGTTGCGCATCACCAGGTGTTCAAAGGCTGCCAGGCCTTGCAGCGCCTGCAATGAGGGGCTTTTTCGCAGCAAGACTTCTCCAAACCAGATCCCCTTGCCCAGGGCTTCGTCCAGAATCCGCAGCGATTTATCAGCTTGTTCCAGGCGGGCAGTCATACAGATTCGCCAGTAGGTGAACAGTGGCGCCTGGTCTGGAAAGCGCGGGGCGTGCTCGCTGGCTAACGCCAATGCTGATGCGTATTCTCCGCTCTGATAATGATCCTGAATGCGGGCCTGGATATCTTCGAAACTTTGCTTGGGCTTCATAGGTAATGCTCCTGGTTGGATTTTATTGGAGGAGCATGGAAAAGTCAATGAGGCTGCAAGCGGAGGGTTAACGTGAATGGGTCGCTGGAGCTCAACTGCATGACGGCCATTGGGAATGGCAGCAAATGCCCCGGGGGGTAATCTCGGTTGGGATTTTCGGGTTCACCCATGAACTTCCCCGAATCCACAAAGCTGTCGATTTGCATCTCAGCCTGACTTCGCACCAGCACAGAGGGTCCATCTGCCAACCGCCAGACCCAGCCGCCTGGGACCGCCTCAGCCTCATAGGTTTTGCTCCAGCCGGGGTTGAATTGCTGCCAGGGGTCCAGCGCCAGAGGTAGCTGGATCCTATCCTGAGGTGTGTTGAAGCTAACCAGGAGGCCGTCTGGCAGCAGGCTGTACCTGTGTGCGCCTCCGTCGCCCGTCACCGTGAATACCCCTCCATCAAGCCGAGTTAGCACTTCGCCCACAGGGAAGGCAAAAGCCCCTGGCAGGACAGCCGGGTCGGCAGGTCGACCGCCGTCTATATTCCAACCATCTGGCAGGCTGAGACCCACGGCAAATTGAGAAGAAGGCGCTACTAACTGGTGGAGCTGGCCTTCCTGGCGTACAAAAAGGTGTGTGAGTGAGCCTCGCAAGGTTTCAAAGAGCGCCAGAACGGTCTGGGATGACAGCACGCATTCGGTGTGACCGTCTGCATCCAGATCGAGACTGCAGCCAGCCAGTTCTTCCGGGTGAATATTCCAGCGTTCAGCGAAGACGAGCAGCCCGGTTTGTCCCAGGTAGGCAGCGCGTAAATCGGGCAGTGCGGCGGGGAAAGGCGATATAGGCCCGAAAAGCGCCGCTAACGGCTCTCTCAAAAGCGGTTGAAGCTGTGTCGGTGTATAGGACTCTGGCAACACGAGCGGGTGTTCGCGAGCGATTTTTGAAGCAGCCGGCTCGCCCGATGGGATCGGCAGACTCAGCAGGTGGTGTTCATCCAACACCTGCACCCAGGGGCGGCTGGCCAGATAGCGAAAAGCAGCCCGGGCGCTGGCAGGCTCGCCCCAGGGCGATTGCGCCAGGTCACCACCCAAAAGCAATACATCCGGTGTATCTGACTCATCAGTTTGTCGGGCTACGCTCAGAAGCGCCCGTCGGGTTGCCAGGGATAGACCACCTGGCGATACCTGCTCAGGGTCTGTACAGCCTTTGATGAGATAAATGAGCTGGCTGCCTTTGCGCACACGCTGCAGTGCGGCTGGCTGACCGGGGCAGGAAGGCAGATCGGTTTGCTCCCGGCTGAAAACAGCCCTGTAGAGGCGGCGATAGGCTGGAGGCAGCGGGGCCTCCCGGCTGGTATAGAGAATTACGCTGGCAGGCAGGTCATATGCCAGAGCAGTGGAACGACTGAAGGCTGCCGCCAGGGCTGCCAACTCACCCGTGCTGCTATTTGGGAGCTCGTAGGGGATTAACTGTACATCCGGAAGGCTGAGCAGGCTGGCAGCCGCCATATGCTGTACCATCTCCAGGCGTGTGCTGGCCTCTATGGCTGCCAGCGAGATAGGAGCTTTCAGATCGAGCAGAAACAGGGGTGTGCGGCGGGCTCGAGCAGTGCGGAGTAAATTGTATAATCCGTGCCGGGCGCCGTGGGGTCCTGTATGGGCGCCATCCCAGCGGCGCAGCACCTGCCCGGCTGTGTAGGCTGGCAGTGTGTTCCAAAAGGCAAAGAGAACATTGGCGCGCTCGAGGGGGTTTGGCGTGGGCGCGCACCACACCTGTACTGTCGGCAATCTCCAGGCCGCCGGGAATAGTCGAATATATTTGCAGTCTCAGGCCAGGATTCTTTCCACCCAACAAATGGCTGTTCAGGGTGATTTCGATGCTGTCCAACTCGGGATCGCGCAATACCAGCAAGGCGGGCGCCCGGCGTGGATTCCCTTGAGCATCCAGAACTTGCAGGCGGCCATCTGCCGGCAGCACCAGCAGGGTGTCCCAGGCGATCTGGCTGGCCTGTTGGAAAGGCAGCTCGCGGGAGCCACCGGGGGCATGATCGATGAATATATACAGGTCGGTCCCTTGATGGATGGAAACATCCATCATTTCCAGGCGCATCTGCCAGAGTGCATCGCCGGTTGTGCGCAGGTAAACGGCGCCGATATCAATTTCAGGCGGGCCGTCTCCGGCATCATCCAGCAGCCTCAGATCAGTGTAAGTCCAGGGCAGGGCGGCGCCAGTCGCGGCCAAAGGTTGGGTAGGCAGCCCTGAAGGCTGTAAAGCCGGCGAGCAGGCTACCATAATCGCAAGGAGCAATAAAGCGGTGCGGTGTTTGCGCATGATCGTTTTGAATTATACCGTTCCTGGCTTAATATTCTGACAACCCTGTTAGGAACTTGCAATCTTTCAGATATGAAAGCTAGGTTAGACAATAATGTTGTATTATATTGACAGGCACTTGGGCGAGTGTCTGTGGCAGCCTCCGGGCTGCCTCTTATTTTAACAGGGGGTTAACTTGCGCGGGGCCGTGTTTTCAAGTACACTTCTCATGAAATTATCCGGGTTTACCGGTTTGTGCCGGAGAAGCCCTCAAGTTTATTCCTCAGAGGAGTGTTGACCATGATTCCTACGCACGTGATTGCTGCAGCAACTTCTTTTTTGGGCGGTCTGGCTGCCGGCGACCAGGCTGGTATTCTGGGCTGGGGCTGGCTGTTGATCAGCCTGGGGATCATGATTGTTGTGGCCATCCTGTTGATTATTGCCGCCAGCTGGTCTGACAAATCGCCATACCTTGAACATCTCGGACATGGCGGCGGGCATGCGGAGCATGCGGCGGTTGCTGAACGGCATATCGAGATTGAATTTCCAGCGGTTTTGCCTGCACAGGCAGACGATCTGGTCATCATTGAGGGCATCGGGCCCAAAATCAACCAGATCCTTCATGATGCGGGAATTCATACTTTTTCCCAGCTCTCAGAAACAGAGACCAGCCGCCTTTCGGAGATTTTACTGTCTGCCGGTTTGCGCATCAATGACCCCACCACGTGGCCCAGCCAGGCTAGGTTGGCAGCCCAGGGGAAATGGCAGGAACTGGAATCGCTGAAAGCCAGTCTCAAAGGCGGCCGCCGATCTTGAGACGCACTTCCGAAGATTTTTCTTGCTTGAACAAGAGAGCCCGGTTCGGCGGCTCGAGAGGGGTGGTGGTTGTTCTGGCGGCCCTGTTGGGCCTGATGGGCGCGCTGGCATTACCGCTGGTTTTAACCCATCCTTCATTCACTAAACAAGGGTTCAGGGAAACAGCCCTTGCCGGCCCGCAGGAGACCTATGCCATTTACCTGCCTCTTCAAACCAGCAGCCGGGTGCTGCGACGTGTAAATTTGCCTTATTTTCCACCTCTTGCCGCGCCAGAAGTTACGGCAGGGATATCTTTCACCGATACGGCTGTTTTCTGGCTGGGACGGGTTAACCAGGCAGAAAATTACGCCGACCTCCGTGTAGGGTACGATAACCGGATCATCTATCTTCACATGTCAATTTACGACCGGCTGGTCTGGTACCAAAACGTTCAGCCGACACCATCCAATTTACTTGAACGAGATTCGGTAACGCTTTATCTCGATATGGAGGGCGGGGGCAGCGCTCCATCCCGGAGCGCCTACCGCTTTGATGCCGGTTTGAGCCACTGGCAGGACCGGAAGGCTTATCAGGTGACGTATCAAGGGAACGGCGCTGCCTGGGAGCAGACGAACCTGGTTTTTACGACCACAGTTGGATTTGTAGGCGTATTGAATAATAACGAATCTGACCGAGGCTGGGGGATCGTTTTCCGGATACCCTTTAGCAGTCTGGGCCTGACTGGCCCGCCGTCCCAGGGCAGTTTGTGGGGTGCGGCGGTGGCTTTGCATGACGGCGACAGCGCCAGCAGTCCACCTCTCGCAGATAAAACCTGGCCCGAAAGCATGAATGGGAACAAGCCATCCAGCTGGGGAGTTTTTCATTTTGGTTTACCGGAGAGTGGAGCGCTGCCCGGTGAAGCAGACGGCAGCACGGTGATTCGCCAGGGATTGAATGGCGCGGTGGTGACCGATGGCGGGGTGGGCGGCAACCTGCCCAGCAGGAGTGATGGCCAATACCTGTGCGATGCTGGTGACATGTGGAATACGTGGGCTACCCGGGTTTTTCCTGGCTCAGACAGCGTGGTTATTCAGAACCAGGCCAACCTGGCCGATTGGCCTTGCTTTGCAAAATATTATCTCACTTTTCCATTGGACAACCTGCCGCAGGGCAAGAACATCCTTAAGGCCGAATTGACGCTGCACCAGTGGGGTGGTTCTGATCTGACCAGAGCGCAACCATCTCTGCTGCAGGTGTCTACGCTGTCAGAAGACTGGAGCGAGGCCGCTCTCTCGTGGAACAGCGCTCCGATGGCCTTTGAAAATGTCAGCCAGGTTTGGGCTGATCCCTATACCGTCCTCACCCCGCAGGATTGGCCCGGGAAACCCGTAACCTGGGATGTGTCCCGGGCGGTGCTCCAGGCAGTTGCCGCAGACGAGCCGCTGCGCCTGGCGATCTATTCGGCAGACGCTGCCTTGCACAGCGGTAAATATTTTATTACTTCTGAAGAACCGTTTTTCGTCACAGGGCGGCCCACCCTGACCATCGATTGGGCCGATCCTTAATGGCGGTGACGCCACAGCAAGCCACGCCCTGGCGCTAATAAATAGGTAATCACGAAGAAGAGCGTGGCAGTGAGCACGATGGCTGCGCCGGATGCGACGTTTAGATAAAAACTCGCAAATAAGCCCACCAGGCTTGAAACCGCCCCAATTAAACCCGAGAGCGCCATCATTGCCGGTAAGCGCCGCGCCAGCAGGTAGGCAGTGGCTCCCGGGGTTACCAGCATGGCAGCCACCAGCCCAACTCCCACCGTTTGCATCGAGATGACAATCGTCAGCGCCAGCAGCACCAGCATCAGGCTGCGCAGGCGGTTCACGGGCAAACGCAGTGTAGCCGCCAATACGGGGTCAAAAGACACCACCAGAAATGGTTTGTATGCCAGCAGCATAACCCCCAGGATACCCAGCCCGAGCAATCCGGTGAGCCACAGGTCCGCGCTGCTGATACCGAGTACATTGCCGAAAAGGATGTGGCTCAGATCCACGGCGTAGGTTCGAATCGAACTGATCAGGGCGATGCCCAGCGCCAGGGCGGCGGTGAAGAGGATGCCGATGGCAGTGTCTTCCTTAATCATGCCCTGGTTGGAGAAGTAGCTGATCCCGAGAGCTACCAGAACCGCAGCCACAAGCGCACCCACGGTCAGATTACCGCCCAGAAGGTAGGCGATAGCGACACCCGGCAGCACGGCGTGCGCCATGGCATCGCCTAGAAATGCCATCGAGCGCAAAACCACATAACAACCGATCACAGCGCACAGAATGCCAACGATCAACGCAGCCAGCAAGCCGCGCTGCATAAAAGCGTAGGTCAGAGGGGTAATTAACCAGCTAATCAAAAGAGCAGCTCCTCACGGGCAGCAGTCATCCACTACCATCAGACCATCCAGGAAAAGCGCCTTGCTGCCAAAGGCCTTGCGCACGTTATCAGGATGGAATACCTCAGATGGCTTGCCGTAGGCGATCAACTGCCGGTTGAGTACCAACACCAGCTCAAAGCGCTGAGCGGCCATCTCTAGGTCATGCGTCGAAACCAGAACGGTGACCTGCTGCTCTTTCAGTTCGTCGAGCAGGGAAAGTGTTGCGTTTTGGGTGGTCACATCCACACCGGTAAATGGCTCATCCATCAAGAGAATATGCGGCTGCTGGGCCAGGGCGCGTGCCAGGAAAACGCGCTGCTGCTGCCCACCAGAGAGTTCGTTGATGGGGTGTTCAGCCATGTGGAGAATATCCATTTGCTCCATGCCGCGTTCCACCGCTGCGCGGTCTGCCTTGCTGGGCCCTCGCAGCCATCCCTGCTGTCCGTAGCGGCCCATCATGACCACATCGGCTACCGTTACTGGAAAGCGCCAATCGACCTCCTCGCGCTGAGGCACATAGGCCACACAATCTTGATGGTTGCCAAGCGGCAGACCGTGGATGAGGATCTGCCCGGCCTGATAGGGCAGCAGCCCCACCAGGGCTTTGAACAGGGTGGATTTCCCGGCGCCGTTGGGACCTACAACTGCGACACGGGCTCCGTGCGGCACCTGGAAGCTCAAATTTTCCAGAATGGGCGTGCCGTTGTAACCGATGCGGACATTGTCAATTACCAGGCGAGAATCCATTTTTTTTATCTTTTCTAAAATCAGAAGTTTGTGTGTATATTTTACTGTTAATCAAGGCCCGGGTGGTTTTATCGCTCTCCAGTTCCCAGCCTGCCATAGCCAACAAACAGGGCAAAACCTGCCAGGCGCAGTCCGGCGCTGACCAGCAGCGCGCCTCCCAGACCAATCCATCCAGCCAGCAGAGTGCCGATCAGCGGTGAAAACACGGTTGAAAAATACTGGATGCTCTGCGCCAGCGAAACAAACGTGGCACTGTACTCCGGCGGCACTGTTTTCATCAGTTCATCGAAGAAAACGAGGTCCAATCCAGCCTGGAAGATGCCCGCCAACCCGGCGAAGAGGGCGATTAATTCGACCCTGTGGGTCAAGGCTACCATTGCCGGGTAGAGCGCCAGGCCGAAGGTGGTCCATAACAAGACGAAACGTGATCCTCGCAGGCGAGATTCACGCGTCCACAAGAAGTAACCCACCAACAGGATTGCCGATTGGGCGGTGTTGATGACGCCGATCCAGGCGTTGCTGGCCTGCACCTCCCGTACGAAGTAAAGCGGAAAGAGCGGCAGGGACAGCGTGGTTCCGGTGATATAGACCAGGCGCCGGAGTGAAAAGGACACAAAGGCGCGCTCTTTCAGGATGAGTTGCGTATAGTCACGGAAACGCTGCGAGAGGCTGGCACCGGCAGGTTGACCTGGAGGCGGCTCGGCATCCGGCAGCTCGATGTGACTGGAGTAGTAATAACTGACCAATCCTCCAACCGACAATACCAGGAAAGCCATCTGGTAGTTGAAAGGGAAGGTAATGCGGTCCAGAATTTGCCCTACCGTGGCGACAGTTATGGCGGTGGTAATGCCCAGGATCGACCAGCGCCGGCTCATCAGGTCATAGCGACGGGTTGGCCCGGCGATAGCGTTCATGACCACCGAAAAACACACAGCCACTGAGGTCTGCGGGAATTGTAGCCGCAGCCCAGATGAGCAGAACCGCCAGGATTGAGAACTTGCCGGGCAGCACCAGCGTGACCAACCCGGTGAGGGCATAACAAGAGACCACCAACAGGCGGCTGGCGCTGAACCAGGGAACCACCTGGCGGCGCGACTGTAAAAACCGTCCCACAGGTATGGCCAGGAGCAGCCCGGTAAGGGCTGGCATGGACGTGAGCAAACCCACCTGGAAATTACTGGCGCCCAGACGGGTTAAGAACACCGGCAGAAAGACCGATGCGGCGCTGGCCAGCCCGATGCCTACCGCATCTATCTGGACGTTGATAAAATTCTTGCGCTGGGTGGGGCTGGCATCGATGGGCGCGGCTGACCAGCGGATGTTTTTCAATGCATTAATGTTTTGATCCTTTCAACCGTCCGTACAAATACCAGTGTTTCTCTGCCGGGAAGGCCCCCTGGAGGACCGGATCCCACACGAAGGGCCCGCTTTGCAAGATAGCCCGCAGAACTTTATCCAGGACATCCAGCAAGTCGAGCTCGGCTCGCGGGATCGATGCAGCTTCGTTTTTGAGCAGGTCGAGCATGGTGCGCCGGCTGACTTCGTAATTGTACCGGTCGATGTGTTCTTCGGGGTTGGTTCGTATGTCTTCAAGGAAATCGCGCCACAGGTTCAGTCGGGCATGAAACTCGCGCCCGGCCTTGTGACTCCATGCCGTGCGCCATTGAGTGCGCAGCTTTTCCAATTTGATGGTTGCATCGGCCAGACTGGCCTGCTGGGCAGAGTTTGCTGCGTGAGCCAACAAGCGGGCATGGGCCAGCAGCAGCCCACCCAGTGTGATTTGGGGGTATTCCGGTTCGCCCGGTGGTGAACTTACGCCGGTCGGCCAGTAAATGTCATTCGAGAGCAGGTAACCTTCAAGTTCCTGCAACCCGGCCTGTAAATAACCGTAATCATACTCAAAGGTTGGCATCTGACCCTCCTTTCTTTTTGGGCAGCCCTACCAACAAGGCCAGTGGGCCCAGTAAGATCAACCACATAGTCACACTTAAATTATACCGCTGAGCAATCCAACCAAGCCCCAGTGGCAGCAAACTTGATGCCAGGCTGAAGATATTGTTAGCTGCCAGGGTGGTGCCGCTCTGGCCCGGGTTGGCTGCGTACAACCGCGCCTGTAAAATGGCGTACCAGCCTGAGTTGAACAGCCCCAGCAAACCCAGAAGCCCAATTTTGACCCACAGATCGGGTGCCAACAAAAAAGCCACATACAAGATCATCTCCAACAGCGCGCTCACCCTCAGGTAGGCTATCCCTGAGACGCGATCCAGCAGCGGGATGAGCAGAAAATCTCCCACTAAACCCAGGCCAGTCCATACCCCCACGGCTATGCCTGCCTGGGCCGGTGATCCACCGCCAACATCTACCATATATAACGCCAGAAAACCCAACAGCACATCCAACATCAAATCCGAAAATTGGAGCAATACCAGCCAACGCAGCACCTCTGCCTGGCGCAGCATTTTGATGACCTGTCTGGAACCCTGCCACAACGCCAGGAATGGGTTCTGCACTGCGTTTTCGATCTGATAGGTGCTTTTTGGAAAACGCTGCTTCCAAACGATCGCCAGGAGCAAGACCGACAGCAGGGCAAAAAAAATGAACAACCCACGCCAGCCTGGTCCGAGCAAGACAGCGGCTCCCAGCGCCAGCGGTCCAGCCACCACACCCAGAGATCCGGCAAATGTCCAACGCGCCATGTTGTTTTCCTGGCGATCCGGCGCTTCATCCATCAGGGCTGCCTGTGAAAGACTAACAAATGCTCCAGAAGCCGGGTAAAACAGGATGAAGGACACCAGAAGCAAGGTAAAATCCTCGCTGAGGGCCGTCATCAGCAGCGAGACGGCAAAGAAAACGCCTCCCGTTAGGATAATTGCACGTTTTTTCCAGGTATCAGCCAGGATGCCCAACGCCGGTTCGGCCAGACTGCTGATCAAGCCTGGAATGCTCAGCAGGAGACCGATTTGCAGGTAGTCGAGCTGGAGCTGGTCACGGATCAGGGGCCAGGCCGCTTCCCTGGCCCCAAAGACGAATTCATCCAAAAACTCGATCGCCAATAAGGTCAGGACAAAGCGTGAGCCCGCCCGGCGGAACAGGTTTTTGATGGGTTGAGTCATGGAACGGATATGCCTTTTGCGGGGGAACCAGCAACCAGCACCGTGTAAGGTGGATTCAAGCAGGCAGATACTCAGCCAGGGTGAGCGCTGCCCGAACGCACAGACATACTATGGAAGCGGCAGATCCGGTAGATACTCCAGATATTCCTGCGAGGCATTGCCCAGGTCGGCATAGACGCCCCGGTATGCAGGGGGAAGCAGGGCTGCCAGTTGAAACATGATTTCATCGGTTATCTGCTGGCGGGCCGCCCGGGAAAGTTTTATTCCACTGAATTTCAGGCGAAAGGGGCGTCCAACAACGATGTGGAAATCTGTGCGCTGCAGGCGGCGGATGTTGTGGTAAAACTGCTCGCCGCCATAATATACCAGCGGCAGCAGTGGGGCGTTGCTCATCTGGGCGACCATCACCACCCCCGGGTGGCCGCGTTTGAGGCGCCCATCACCGCTGCGGGTGCCTTCGGGTGTGATGACCAACAGGCTGCCGTTTTCCAATACCCTGATCGCAGCGCGCATGGCTTGCAGATCGGCTTCGCCCCGGTGCAAGGGGATGGCTTGCCACAGATTAAATAGCGGTCGCAGAGCCGGATTATCCCAGGTCTCGGCCTTGGCGAATCCGGTCACCGGGCGCGGCAGCAAGTGTGTATATACCAGGGGTACTTCCAGGAAATTGATGTGGTTGGTAACCAGAATCAGGGGACCCTGGGCCGGGATTCGCGCCACTTGCTGGTCATCCACCTTGCACAAAATGCGGGTGATGCCCTTTAAGGACGTGTTGACCAACGTTCCGGTCAGGCTCATCGGGTCTCTCCGCTGCCCTGACAAATCATCTCGATCTGCCGGGGAAGCAGGTCGATTTTGATCTGTTGGCCTGCGACACATATTGTCTCACCATCGGCATGGGCGGGCAGGCTGCCTTGCAGGGCGGTCACCACCAGGCGGCTCGTCCGGCTGGTGCGAATGGATTGCTGGGCGGCCTGGGTGCCTTTCATAAAATGGGGTATGAGCTGTAAAATGCGCAGGCGGCTGACCTGTTCAACGATACAGACGTCGAGCAGCCCGTCTGAGGGCAGCCCGTTGGGGGCCATCATAAAGCCACCGCCCATACGCCGGCCGTTCATGATCGAGATCATCAACGTCGAGAGTTGAACAGGGTTCCCGTCACTCTCAATTTGTACCCGTGGTGCGTGAAAATAAAGGAAGATCGTTTTCAACGCTGCCACGATGTAATTGGCAAATCCATGCAGATGTTTCATTTTGGCGGCTTCGAAACCCACCACAGCATCAAAACCGATGCCAACACCATTGCCAAAATAGCGTCCCTGGGGATAATCGCCGCCGCGTAGGCGGCCCACGTCCACACTGCGGCGCGGGCCCAGCGCCAGGGCGGTGCAGGCTGCCTCCAGTGAGACAGGTATATTCATGCCAAAGGCAAAATCGTTACCCCGGCCCACGCTGAGGATTCCCATGGCAGTATGGAAACCGGCCGGCATGTTTTCTTTTGCCTGCATCAGGCCGTTGAGAACCTCGTTGGCTGTGCCATCTCCACCCACTGCCACAACGACGTCAAATCCATCCTGAACGGCCTGGTTGGCCAGCTCGGCGGCATGCCAGGGGTGGGTTGTTTCCACCAGGTCAAATTCGAGCCGGTGACTCTTCATTAAATCCCGGATTACCGGAATTGAGCTTTTTCCTGCGCCCCGCCCTGAAACCGGGTTAACGATCAGCTTGTAACGCGTCATAGCCCTCCTGGTAGTATCCTCTCTCTAACGAAACCCCCACGCGCCTGAGAAGATACTCCACTTTCATCGAGTTAAGTATATCGTCAGAGTGATGCTTGAAACAAGAACACAATAGATAGAAAAACCGTACAAAGAGTGGCGGATCAGAAAGCCAAGCAGCCAGCGAATAGCAAAGTACCCCGTGATCGCAGCGGTCAGAAATCCCGGGATGAATACCGGAAGAATTGCCCCCAGGTTGGGGATCTTAAACAAATCCATTGTCGCCAGCAAACCGGCCGCTAACATCACAGGAATGGATATGAGAAATGAGAAGCGAGCCGCCGAGGCGCGCTCCAACTGGCGGGTCATACCGCCCACGATGGTAGCCCCCGAGCGTGACACGCCCGGGAAGATGGCCAGGGCTTGAAAAAAGCCGATCCACAAGGCGTCTTGCCAGGTAAGTTCCTCCAGGCTGCGGCGGCGGGCGCCGATTCGCTCGGCAGCCACCAGGAGAGCGGCAGTTACGAGAAGGAAGAGGGCCGTGGCTGCCGGGTTGCCAAAGGCGGCTTCCACGGTGTCCTTGATCGCCAATCCAAATAAACCGGCGGGAATGGTAGCCAGCAGGATAAACCATCCCAGGCGCGCCTCCGGCGCATCAAAAGGCTGGCGGCGCCAGAGGCCGCGCAGGAAAGCCGAAGCGATGTTCAGCAAGTCTTTCCAGAAATATGCAAATACCCCCATCAGGGTAGCCACCTGAACCAGCACGTCAAAAACAAAGGCGTCGCCGGCGGGGATATCCCAACCGAGCAGGTAAGGAACGATAACCAGGTGCCCTGAGGATGATACAGGAAGGAACTCCGTCAGTCCCTGGATAAAACCGAGAATAATGGATTGAATAAGGGTCATAGCTCTTCTTGGGGTCTCTTTGTCGTCAGATTTTCTAAATATTGAAATGCAAAGTCTTCGAATTCGCCTTTCAGAATAGCCTGGCGAATATCGGTCATTAGTTGAATTAAGGTGTGCAGATTGTGCAACGAGAGCAGCGTGGCTGAAAGCATCTCTTTGGCCTGGATGAGGTGGCGCAGGTAAGCGCGGCTGAAGTTACGGCAAGTGTAACAGGCGCAGCCTTCATCGATTGGTCGCGGATCGTGAGCATAGGCAGCGTTAACCAGGTTCAGCCGGCCTGTATGGGTGAAGGCTGCATTATGGCGCGCCAGGCGAGTGGGCAGTACGCAGTCGAAGATATCCACACCACGCAGCACACCATTCACCAGATCTTCGGGTGCGCCCACGCCCATCAGGTAACGCGGCCTGTCCTCCGGCAGGATGGCATTGACCACATCCAGCATGGCATGCATTTCTTCTTTTTTCTCGCCAACCGAAAGCCCGCCGATGGCGTTGCCGGGCAAATCCAGACCGGCGATAAATTGTGCCGATTTAGCCCGTAGATCAGGGAAAACACCCCCCTGCACGATGCCAAACAAAGCCTGGTCCTGACGCTGCCAGGCATTTTTGCAGCGGATTGCCCAGGCGTGGGTGCGCTGCATGGCCCGCTCCGAGTAGGCGCGTTCGTAGGGCGGGGCGCACTCGTCAAAGGCCATCATAATATCGGCGCCCAGATTTTCCTGGATACTGATCGATTTCTCCGGGGTTAAGCGGTGAACGGAGCCGTCGATATGGCTCTTGAAGGTAGCCCCATCCTCATCGATTTTACGGTTATCAGCCAATGAGAACACCTGGAAGCCGCCCGAATCGGTCAGCATGGGTTTGTCCCAGCTCATAAAGCGGTGCAGACCGCCCATTTCGGCCACCAGCTCGTCGCCGGGCCGCAGGTACAGATGGTAGGTGTTAGCCAGAACCAGGCTGGCGCCCAGCTCATCCAATTGCTCTGGTGTGACTGCCTTGACGGTAGCCTGTGTACCCACCGGGGCGAACACCGGGGTAAGCAGCGCCCCATGCGGGGTCTGAAAGATGCCCGCCCGGGCGCGGCCCTGGCGGGCGACAGCCTGAAAATTAAAGGAAGATTTGAATATCATAGCAAATGGAGGCGATTATACTCTATCATCTGGACAAAACAATTCGATCATGGGAAAATTCCGGTCTAATCTATCTATTGCGAGGAGTGTCCATGGCCAAGGAGCAAGTATCTAAAACTAAACGGCAGGTGATCCGCGAAGAGCGCGTGCGGCGACAACGACAGCAGCGCCTGGTCGTTATTCTGGTGGTTGCCGCTGTGGCGATCGGGGTTAGCGCAATCCTGATCCTGCCTTCGCTGCGCAACGCTACTGCCCCGGTGGGAGAGGTTACGAACATAACACCTCTGGAACGTCCGTTTGTGGATGGAAGAGCCCTGGGTAATCCTGACGCCCCTGTACTGGTTGAAGTCTGGGAAGATTTTCAATGTCCGGCATGCAAGAGTTACTCGGACGACATTGAGCACCGGCTGGTGGATAATTATGTAGCTTCCGGCAAAGTGCGCTATGTCTTTCGACATTTCCCTTTCCTGGATGATCGTGCCGCCACGCGCGAATTGGATCAGGCTGCCAACGCCAGCATGTGCGCCATGGAGCAAGGCCGTTTTTGGGATTACCACGATATTCTCTTCCTCAACTGGGATAGCGAGAATGCCGGGGCGTTCCGAGACAGCCGCCTCAAAGCCTTTGCCGAAACGCTGGGCCTGGATATGCAGGCTTTCAATGCCTGCTTTGATGAGAATAAATACAAGGGTGATATCGATAAAGACCTGGCAGATGGGCGGGCTGCAGGTGTCACCGGTACGCCGAGTGTTTTTGTAAACGGAAAAATCTTGACCCCCGGCTACATTCCATCATACGAAGAAATCAGCGCTGCGGTCGAATCTGCTCTGGCGGCCCAGTGAAATTAGATGTTCAACAAGACGCCTCCCGGATCTTAAATTCGGGAGGCGTCAGATTTTAACTTCTTTTGCCAGAGTAGGCCGGTGCTTACCAGCCAGACCATTTTCCAATAACTCCAGCACAAATAAGAGGGATGAAAGCCGGTTCATGTATTGGAGGATCTCAATATTCTCGATTTCATCCAGATGAACCAGCATCGCCAGACGGCGCTCGGCGCGGCGCACCGCGGTGCGGGCCATCGAAAGCAGCGCGCCGGCTTGCGAATCACCGGGAACAATGAATTCTTTCGGGATAGCTACCAGATCGCTGATGCGATCTGTTTGCTCTTCCAACCAGGTGATACGCTCTGCATTGATCGAGCGAAAGCGAGGGCGTTCTCTTTGGTCGAGGCAACTTCTGCCATCATGCCGTACAGGTCTTTTTGCACGGTCAACAACAGTTCGCCGGTTTGTTCTGCCTGGCAAAAAGCGCGTGCCGCACCAATGGCGGCGTTGGCTTCATCAATCTCGCCGACTGCCTCGGTGCGCGGGTGATACTTGGGTACACGTCCTTCACCCAGAAAACCGGTGTAGCCGTCATCGCCGCCGCGGGTATAAAATTTACTCATACTCTCATTATACTCCCTATACCGAATATGACAGTTATTGTATACTTATAATCTATCCAAAAACCGGATGAGCGACATTTCTCCCGATTTGAGGATAGACACTTAATGCATACCATCTCGCCAATTTGGATCGCATATGCGATCAGGAGATTTGCCATGCAAATTCGATGTTACCACTGCCACAAACCCTTTGCGATGGGTAAGGATGCGGTGATCGCGGCTCTGGATGCTATCCAGACTGAAAATTTGACTCACTTCAACGCCAACTGCCCGCACTGCCGTAGAGCCAACCGCGTGTCTCAACAGGAACTGCAGCGCGCCGCTCCTGATTGGACGCCCGAAAAAACTGAACAACCAGGGGAATAACCTACAGGGAATCAGATGACAACCCGATCTTTCGATTCCCCCCTGTCGCTGAAAGCTGCATTGGGGGAGCAGCAGTACATCGCCAGCGATGAGATTGCCACCATTATGTACCTCAGCCAGCAGCTTGGCAAGCCGCTGCTTACGGAGGGGCCGGCCGGGGTGGGCAAGACGGAGCTGGCAAAAGCCATCGCCGGGGCAACCGGCAGGGAGTTGATCCGCCTGCAGTGCTATGAAGGGCTGGATGAGACCAAGGCTCTCTATGAGTGGGAGTACGCCAAGCAACTGCTCTATACCCAGCTGCTCCGCGATAAGCTTCAGGAGACGCTCTCCGCGGCAACAACGCTCACCGAGGCTGCCGATCGTCTGGCTGATGAAGAAGATGTGTTTTTCTCCATGCGATTCCTGCTGCAGCGCCCGCTGCTCAAAGCCATCCTGAGTGAAAAACCCACCGTGCTGCTCATCGACGAGATTGACCGTGCCGACGCCGAATTTGAAGCCTTCCTGCTGGAAGTGTTGAGCGATTTTCAGGTGAGCGTGCCCGAATTGGGGACTCTGGCGGCTGTTCACCGCCCGTTGGTTCTGCTCACCAGTAACAACACCCGTGAGCTGAGTGAGGCCCTCAAGCGACGCTGCCTTTACCTGTTCATTGGCTACCCCAATGTCGAGCAAGAGCTTGCCGTGGTGCGCCTGAAAGTGCCAGAGCTTTCGCCAAAACTGGCTCGCCAGGCAGTGGAGCTCGTGCAAAGCTTGCGCTCGATGGACCTGCGCAAATCACCCAGCATCAGCGAAAGCCTGGACTGGGCCAAAGCACTGGTAGCTATCAACGCTCAAAACCTGGACGCCAAGACCCTTGAAACCACGATGAGCGTGCTGCTCAAGCATGAAAGCGATCTGCAGCGCGCCCGCCGTTGGATGCAGCGCCCGCCTCAGAGCGGGCCTGATGATCTTGAAGACCCGCGTAAGGCGCGTTGGAAGAATTGAGCCATGGATGAGCGGATTGTCAGGTTCGTTTCTGCGCTTCGGGCGGCAGGGGTGCGTGTCAGCCTGGCAGAGAGCGCGGATGCGTTTCAGGCAGTGGATGAATTGGGCATCCAGGATCGCGAATTATTCCGGCTCAGCCTGCTTTCTACCCTGGTCAAGGACGCCAGCAGCATACCAGTCTTTGAAGAACTTTTTCCACTTTTCTTTGGGGCAGCTCTGGCTCCACCCCTGCTCGACCTCTCGAATGATCTGACCCCCGATGAAGCTGACCAGCTCGCCAAGGCATTGCAGCAGTTTAAGGAACAAATCCGCCAGATGATCGAGCGCCTGATGCGCGGCGACCCGTTGAGTTCCGAAGAGTTGGAACGATTGGGAAAGTTCGTTGGGCTGAACCAGGCGGATGACCTGCGCTACCGTGAGTGGATGACCCAGCGCCTGCAAAAAGCCTTGCGCTTCCCGGAAGTGCGCCAGGCTCTTCAGCAGTTGGCTGAGATGCTGGCCCAGATGGGCATGAATAAAGAGCGCGCCGAGCAGGTCCAGCGCATGCTGCAGGCCAACCAGCAATCCATGGAAGACCAGCTGCGCCAGTTTTCTGGCCAAAAAATCGCCGAAAATATGAGCCAGCAGCCGCCCGACGAGGGCGCTAGCGGCTTGATGGACCGCCAATTCAACTCACTTTCTGATCGTGATATGGATAAGCTGCGCAAAGAAGTGCAGCGACTGGCAACCGCGTTGCGGACGCGGATTGCCTTGCGCCAGAAACGCGCCCGTACCGGGCAGTTGGATGCAAAAGCGACCATCCGTGCCAATCTCAAGCACGGCAGCGTGCCGATTGAGATCAAGCACAAAGAGCGCGCCCTCAAACCCAAGCTGGTGGTAATTTGTGATGTATCCACCTCGATGCGGCACTGCTCGGAGCTGATGCTCAGCTTGCTGTATGCGCTCCAGGATCAAATCAGCAAGACTTATGCCTTTGCATTCATCGATCACCTGGAATTTATCTCACCTGATCTTGAGAACCGCGACAGCCGTGAGGCAGTTCACCAGGTGCTGCAGCGCATGCCCTCCGGTTATTACAACACCGACCTGGGGAACAGCTTGCAGGATTTTTCGCGTGGTCACCTGGATACGATGGACAGCCGAACTACTTTTTTGCTGGTGGGCGATGGGCGCAACAACTACAATGATCCACGCATTGATTTGTTTCGGACTTTGGCCCGCCGCAGCCGCCGCACCCTCTGGTTCAATCCTGAGGCCCCTGGATTATGGGGCACAGGTGATAGCGATATGTTAAAATATGCTCCAGAATGTGATGCGATTATCAAAGCCAGTACACTGGCCGAGCTAACCGCTGCCGTAGACCATTTGTTGACCCAATCCTGAAAAAATGAAGAAAAACCGTTTCCTCCCGATTGTCTTTTTGCTTCTGGCTTCACTGGCATGCAATTGGGTTGGTTTCAGCCGCGCTCCACAACCTGAACCTGCTGTGCAGACAGAAGCCAAACAACCCGGAACAGCTGTACAGACAGAAGCCCTACAGTCCCAGGCAACCAAAATCAGTCCAACCCATACACTAACGCCCACCGAGCAGAAGAGTTCCAGCGGTTGTGGCAGCTACCAAAACCGTGTTAATGCCCAGCATTCCCATAGGCGGTTCGGCAAGCGGGTCTGTGGAATCACCAGCTGGACCGCCTGACCCACGCGTCGAAATAGTGGTTTCCAGCCTCAGCATTCACCCTGGCGAGACGATCACCCTCACTGGCACACCGGTGGATATCGATACCCTGGTGTATGTTCTGATTGCGCGAGACGAAGGCGTGCAAGACACCCCCGCGATGGCGCAGGTGACAACTGAGAACACCGCGACTGCCCTCCCCGGTGTCAGCCAGGTGGTCGAATACGTATCCGCAAGCGGGGAGTCCGACCAGGTTGTATTCGTCCTGCGCGGCAAAGCTCCGGGCGTAACTACTGTGACCCTATCGGCAGCAGGTCAGATCCCGGGGGGCAATGGCGTCAGTGTGGATGGCTCCGGCTCTGGCGACGTGATGATCACCGTGGTTCCGTAAGCTGAATGGTGAGCCGCCGGGTGCGGCAGCGGGAATGTCGCCTTGCTTACACGTTGTTTCGGCGTAAAACCCAATCGCCGCTTATTTCGTAAGTTGCATCGGTGTAGCCGATGACGTGCAGTTTCCAGCCTCCCGTGCCGCCTTCAGCATACACAGAGTTGGTCACCCCCGCCGAGTAACTGCCGTCTCGGAATGCACCTCCGCGATAGAGCTGCAAATCTGCATCCCCAAGCGAGTTGGTGATCGATGCGCTCGCAGAATAAGAGCCCTGGACAACCGGACGGTAGATATCCTTTTTGCCGCGAGGTAGATCCGGATGGACCGTGAAGGAAAGCAGGTAAAATCCGTCTGGGTTAATCGGGTTGAGCGGCTTAATTTCAATCAATCGATCCTGGGCGAGATCCTCTTCGGGGTTTTTGCATTCTTCTATTTTGTCTTGTGCCAGGCCAGACCGGCAAATTACATTGGGGTCATTTAGATCAGCAAGACTGGCAGTATTAATAAAGGTTCGGATCTGTTCCAGACGATTCAGCCACTCCTGCCGGCGGGCAGCTAACACTCTTTGTTGCGCCATCTGACTGGTTTGGATTGCGTCAACAATAAGAACAACTTCCAACTTGACAATCACACCTTTCTCTTGGTAATCGAGGATCGCCTGGCGCTGTCCGCTAACGCGAATCTCAAATTCACCCGTCCCGCCTGGCGAAGTTACGTGTGCGATGCCGGTGACATATCCATCTTGTTGGATGATTTCGTCATAATGGATCGGTACATATCCTGTGGGTTTACCAGAATCAGTCATGGGAACTCCTTTCATTCGTGCGTGAATATGAACCAATAAACTTGTAACTCGATGGATGAGACGAATAAACTATGGTATTAAGCGCACCTCCTGTTGAAATTTTTGAATAGGCAGTCCCTGCACACAGCGGAATCCAAGATCGCTGAGGTGTTCATTGGCTGTGATGCGCATACGGCTGATCGAACGGGCGCTGTCAGGGCCGGTCTTAAAACTACCCCCGCGGGCGATATAGAATCCTTCTGAAGCAGCCACCTGCTCTGGCCAGTTTATTTGCAGGTAATCTGGATGATCATAAGTGAGCCATGGCGAGAGCGTCCACTCACGCACATTCCCAGCCATACCCATCACGCCTTCGGTGGTGAGATCGTTGGAAAGCTGATCTGCTGGCCATTTCTTACCCTCGCTACCAACGAGATCCCAAATGTTTACCTGGCCTGAAGCCGGGGGTGCATTCCCGTTAGGGTAAGTCCGGTTATCCGGGCCGTGTGCAGCCCATTCCCATTCGATTTCAGTCGGAAGGCGGCGCCCAATCCAACGGCAGAATTGCTCGGCCTGCGGGAGGGTGATGTTACTGACCGGGAGCGGAGCAATATTCTTATCGCAAACCTGGATATTGGTATAAGCCGGGTCACTGGTGCAGCCGCTCGCACTGCGGCACAAGCAGTATTGGGCATTGGTTACTTCGTGGACATCTAAGTTAAAGGCAGGAAGATAAACCTGCTGAGATGGAGCAATCCACAGTAATCCGCTCGCATCCTCACCCAGGGTCATAGTTGTATCTTGGAAGGCAATTGCAGGTCCCATTTCGATTGCCCGGTTGCGTAACGAAAAATGGTAAATCTGCCACCCTGCAGCAAGCGATAACACTATCCCAAGAAGAACTGCGATAAGGCGGAGCCAGCTCTTACGCCTTTCAAATCTCTGGCGATCCTGCTCCTGGTAAAGCAGATCCTCTCGATTGGTCACGCCTGCCTGAATGAATACCAGCGCTGCATCGCTGAGGGGCAGGACGCCTTGTTCCAGTTGCTCCTGGGCAACAGCCAGGCGGGTGCCAGTGTAGAGGTAACTGCTATCGCGCCCGTTCTCCTCCCAGCGGTGGGCATCACGGTGAATCTCATTGAGTGTGGTAATGGCTTCTCGGTTCTCATCCACAAGGCGACGCAGCCAGGGCCAGGCCTCCAATAAACGGTCGTGGGCCAGGGTTATTGTGCGTTCGGCTTTGGTTGCACTATCTCGCCCCATATCCGGTGCTTCACCGGTGGTGATCAGGCGCGCATCGGCCAGTTTTCGAATTACGGTCTCCACCTGCACGGCGTTGGCTCCCGAGGGGACCAACTCGCCGAATGATGCGGTGCGGCGAGTATCCTGAGAACCATATCCTGGCGCGACAAGACCGCGAAATATACCGCGTGCTAATTGTTGCTCATCAGGAGAAAACTGAGCAAAGACACCGTCGGCATACCGTTGCAGGGCTTGCTCCAGGCCTCCAAGTCTCCTGTAACCATCCAGGGTCAGGGCGGAGCCTTTTTCCTTGACCACCTGAGTATCAAACAGATCTTTGAGGGCAAACTGCATCAAAGGTAGTGCGCCTGGTTGATCGCGCATATCCAGAACAATCTGGTGCGCCAACTCTGGTTGAATGGCTAATCCAACCTGCATTGCAGGGCGGTCAATCGCTGATACCAATTCTGCGGGTGACAAAGCCCCTATGAGTAAAAAATTTCGGTTAATCCATCCGGTGAGGTCGGGGTAAGCATCGATACGACCGACGAAGTCAGACCGCACGGTGAACAGAACGATCAGGCGGGTTTCGGGGCTATTCAACGCGTGTGTGATCTGGTTAATAAATGCCTGGCGCTGATCTTCTTCATTTTCTAACAAGTTGGTAAAAATTTCTTCAAATTGATCAATGAAGAGTACGAGATGGCGATTGCGATTTTCGCCGAGCAGTACTTCCACCCAGTGGTGAAGTAATGTGGGATCGTTTGTCCCTCGCCTGTGGAAGTCTTCCAAAGGGGTCAGTCCACCCGTTAATCGGGCCAGCGCCTGTGCCAAGTTTTCGAGTGGTCTGCGTCCGGGGGAAAGCGTCGAATATGACCAGCGCTGACTGTCAGGAAAAGCGCCATTTTTGAGCCGAGGGATTACGCCGGCTCGGATCAGTGAGGATTTGCCGCTGCCACTGGCGCCAGCCACGAGTAGAAACGGGACCGATTGGATGCGCTGCAAACTTTCGTCGATCAGTCTCTCGCGACCGAAGAATATATTTGCATCTTCTTCTTGAAATGGCTCAAGGCCGCGGTATGGGCACTCACCAGTAAATGGGCGTGGGGCGAACCCACTGCGAACCTGGGCCAAGAGGGCCTGAACTTCCTGAGCGGTGTAACCCATACGCTCGATGGTAACGCCGCTGACCTGCCCACCCTGGACAGAGCCGACCTCAACGTGAACCTGGATTGGTTTGATCAGGGTATCAAGTGGTGAGCCACACTTCGGGCAAGCCGTTGCTCCATCGGGTATCTCGGTAAACTGGCAATTTGTGCAGGTGATCATTGCTCATTTATTATTGCATAACTTTCACCAAAATACTAGAGATTTTTAATTGTCAAACTGTGCTTTAGAATTATTTTTCGTAGTAGAGCACAGGCATCAAATGAAAAAATGGCGGCTCGACAAGCCGCCATCCTGGTTCTTTTTATAACAGGTAAAAGCATTTACTCCATTTGGTATTTTACCGATACCACCTCTACAGTTGGATCGGGTCCCTTATTGTCACGATGGTAAAGGTAATTGATCTCACGGATCTGGTCGCTCAGGAAGCCATCCATCGACGGGCGCGGCACGCGCCAGGACCAATTCCCGCTGGGATTGCCAGGGTAGTTCATGCGCGCTTCATTGCCCAGGTTGAGGAAGTCTTGCATGGGAGCCAGCGCAAACATCGCCACCGAGCCCCATATACCCCGGATCAAATCCCAGGCTACATTGCTGCCATCCCGCTGCATGTAGCGGCGGTAGAACTGGCGCTCGTCTTCCTGCACGCGCTCATACCAGCCGCGGGCTGTGTCGTTATCATGGGTTCCTGTGTACACCACGCAGTTCTGGACATAATTGTGGGGCAAGAAGGGGTCAACGGGTCCCCCGGCAAAGGCAAACTGCAAGATTTTCATACCGGGCAGGCCAAAACCGTCACGCAATTCTTCGACATCAGGTGTGATCACACCCAGGTCTTCAGCGATGATTGGCAGATCGCCCAGGGCTTTGTGAATGGCATCGAAGAGCGCTTTCCCGGGGCCTTTTACCCAGCGGCCTTTCACGGCGGTTTTGGCAGTCCCGGGCACTTCCCAGTAACCGGCAAAGCCGCGAAAATGATCCAGCCGGATAATATCCACAAGGCTCAGCACGCCACGCAGGCGTTCCAGCCACCAGGAGTAATTGCTTGCCTTGTGCACGTCCCAGCGGTAGAGCGGGTTGCCCCACAGTTGCCCTGTGGCAGAGAAGTAATCGGGTGGAACGCCGGCTACAACCGTTGGATTTCCTGAAGAATCCAGGTAGAACAACCCCGGGTTGGCCCAAACGTCGGCGCTATCGTGAGCGACGAAGATGGGAATATCGCCAATGATCTTGATGCCTTTCTGGTGGGCATGCTCACGCAGCGCTGCCCACTGGCGAAAGAACAGCCACTGGCGGAAAAGCTGGCGCTGGATGGCATTCTGCAGGTTCTGGCGTACATCCGCCAGGGCCTGGGGTTCACGGTCGCGCAGCGGGGCGCTCCAGGTGACCCAGGCCGCTCCGCCGTGATACTCTTTGAGCGCCATAAAAAAGGCATAATCGTTCAGCCAGCCGGCCTGCGACTTTTGGAAATCATTGAACTCGTCCTGCAGAGCGGCATCCACGTTGGAGGTAAAGCGTTTGAAAGCCCGGTCGAGCAGGGTGAGCTTCCAGGGGATCACCCCACCGAAATCGACGCGATCCTGGGGGAAATTGGGCAGGTCTTCCAGATCATTCGGGAGAAGTAAGCCGTCCTGCAACAGCAAGTCGGGACTGACCAGGTAGGGGTTACCCGCAAGAGCGGAGAAGCACTGGTAAGGCGAGTCGCCGTAACCGGTGGGCCCCAGCGGCAGGATTTGCCACAGAGAACAGCCCGTGCCGGCCAGGAAATCGATCCAGGTGTGGGCCTCAGGGCCCAGATCGCCAATCCCGTAGGGGCCTGGCAGGCTGGAAGGATGGAGAATGATGCCGGAGGCGCGGTCATACTTCATAGGGTAATCTCCTGGTCTGGATGTAGTCGTCTTCACGGATGTTCTCGGAGGGGTAATCGTCGATGATAACGTCGGTGGCAATCACGGCGCCTGCCGAGATGTGGTATCCGGGCGGGACATTGCTGTTCTTGCCCACCATGGCCACTTTCAAACTGCCATCAGAGCTTGCGCCGCCGACTCTTGCATTAGCGCCGATGCGGACGCGCTTATCGATGATTGCCCGGTCGATGACCGCTCCCGCACCCACAAGGGTATCGGTGAGCAAGATCGATTTCGCGCACCACCGCTCCCGCCTCAACCCGCACACCCGGTCCCAGGACGCTGCGCTCGATGACCGCACCGGCGGCGATGGTGCAGCCATCGGTGACCATGCTGTCGGTGATGCTGGATCCGTTCGAGATCCAAACCGGCGGTCGTTCTTCGGTGCGGGTGTGCACGACCCACGAGCGGTCATTCAAGTCGATCGGCGGAGGTGTCTTCAATAAATCCATGTGAGCCTGCCAGTAAGAGATCGACCGTCCCCACATCGACCCAGTAACCCGAAAAGGGGAAGGCGAAGACGCGGGCATTGTTTTTTACCATCCGTGGCAGGATATCCTTGCCAAAATCGTGTGAGCTGCCGGTGCGCTCGCGGTCTTCCCACAGCAATTGATCCAGCACATGCAGGCTGAAAAGGTAGACGCCCATATTCGCCAGGTTGGAGGGGGCTGTTCGGGCTTCTCTAAAAAAGAGGTAACCCGGAAGCGATCATCCACGCCCACGATGCCAAAGCGCGAGGCTTCTTCCATTGGCACACGAATAGTCGCCATAGTCAGGTCGGCTTCGTGATCCATGTGAAAGGTGATCAGGGCATCGTAATTCATCTGGTAAATGTGGTCGCCGGAGAGGATCAGCACAAGGTCAGCTTCGGTGTTCTTAATAAAGCGGAAATTTTGCTGTACAGCGTCGGCAGTGCCGAGATACCAATCTGAAGAACCACGCGGCTTTGTAGGGGCTAAAAATGCGCACTCCCCCGGTAAAATCACGGTTCAGATCCCAGGGACCGCCGGCGCCGATGTGCTCAATGAGGGAATGCGGGCGGTATTGGGCCAGGATCATCACATCAAAGATATTCGAGTTAACGCAGTTTGACAGTGTGAAATCGATGATCCGATATTTACCCGCAAACGGAACTGCGGGTTTCGTGCGTTTGGCAGTCAGCACTCCCAACCGGGAGCCTTCGCCTCCAGCAAGTATGACAGCTCTGGTTTTCATGACTTATCCCTCTTCTCCAGTTTCTGTTGGTGGATTTGCCGAGCTTTTTCCAATCATCGCCTGGTCAGCGGTTTCCAATAATGTCCGGATTTGTCCGTGATGCTCGCGGATATGATCCGGCAGTGTAAGAAGAGTATAGCCCAATTTCCAGAAGGCGCCCTTGCGAGTTGGCAGCTCGGGCGGTAAGCCGCGCAGCAGGGCTACGGTCTCGGCCTGGCTTCGTTTGTACTCGATGACCAGTTCTTTTGTGCTTGAAAAGGCAGACACCATGGCATTCAGGCGGGCGGGGTGGTTGTGTTTGGAAAATTGTGCTGCTGTCCTGGCCTTCAATCAGGCTGGTAATCCAGGCCTGCAGATCGCGCTCGTTGGCGATGAGGTGAGCCAGGTTTTCCCTGGCGTTCCATTCCCCCGGGGAAGGGCGGTAGGCAGCCGCTTCTTCGGAAGCTGTTTGCAAACCCCCTCCCAATTCCTGAGCAAGCATGTGGTTATTCGCTTCCACAGCATCGGCCAGGGCTTCGACAGAGAAAGGCACATCCGGGAGCGGGCGGGCGGAAAGCTGAGCCTTCGCGCTGACTTTTTCATTTTGGCGGTAAAACACAACCTTGATTTTATCGCCGGCGTGAAAGCGCTGTAAAGCGGCCACAAGCGTATTATAATCTTTGATCTTTTTTCCGCCCAACCGCACCAGTAAATCGCCGCTTTGCAGCCCGGCAGCGGCAGCCCCCAGGCCGTCTGTCACACCTTCAATTAATAATCCGGGTTTTGCCGGGAAACCCAGGCTGGCAGCCTTTTCTGCATCCACGTCTTGAGCGCCGCTCAGGCCGAAAATTGGCCGGTTGATGAAGCGCAGATCCATACCGGTTTCAAGGATGGACTGCAGGTTTTTTAAACTGTTTTTCCAGCCCCGCCGGTATTCTCGCAGGGTCTGCCGCCAGGCTTTACTGCTTCCCAACCCGGTATGGGTGAGCTTTACAATGCTGCCGCCATCTTCCCGGGGTTTGAGGTCGTATTTTTACCCGGGTAATGCCAGGCTCATTGCGCCCATGCCAGGAGAAGGCGACATGCTCGCCTGGCGCAAGACGGGTGTATTCGCCGCTGGCATAGTAACCGGTATTCCACCACAGGTAGAGCCGCCCGCCTTCAGATGCATCCGCTTCCGCCACATCGCACAGCCATTCTGTCAGGGCGGTGGCATGGGTGAATGCGGCGTACACGTCGCTGGCTGGCGCCTGGATGGTGCGTTTGAATTTGATGCTGTTCTCTTTGTTGCCCATTTCTCATCTCCCCGTGATCTGTGATACCTTTTTTTTGGTTTTTGCTTTGACCAGGCTGCGATAGAGATCAAGATACTGCCGGGCGAAACGTTCCCACGAAAAATCCTGTCTCATGCCGTTGAGCTGTAAACGCTGCCAGGCAGCCTGGTCTGGGAAGAACTGAATGGCGCGGCTTAGCGCGGCGGCGAAATCCTCTGCACTGGCTGACGTAAATAGAAACCCGCTGCCATTTTCCAGATCGGCAGCGTCGCGGATGGTATCGCTGAGACCGCCGGTAGCCCGCGCCACGGGCACACAGCCATAGCGCATGGCGATCATCTGCGTCAGGCCGCAAGGCTCATAGCGCGAAGGGATGAGCAGCATATCGGCTCCGGCATACATGCGGTGGCTAAGCAAAGCATCGAAGCGGATGGCGGCTCGTACTCGTTTGGGATAGGCGGCTTCGGTTTGACGGGCTACCTGTTCCATAACCGGCATACCCATTCCCAGCAGGATGAGCTGCCAGGGCAGGCCGCTGATTTGAGCCAGGGTCTCTGGGAGCAGATCCACACCTTTTTGCGGATCCATGCGGGTCACCATCGCCAGCAGCGGGATGGCAGGGTCTGGATCCAGACCAAACTCTTCCAGCAGGGCTTTGCGATTGGCCTGCCGCTGTGCCAGACTGCTGCTGGAATAATTCAGCACAAGAGCGCTGTCCGTGGCTGGATCCCAGCGGTCTGTGTTGAGGCCGTTGAGGATGCCCGAGATGGCGCCCTGGCGGGTTTTGAGAAATTCTTCCAGGCCAGAGCCAAATTCGGGGGTGAGGATTTCGCGGGCATAATTGGGTGAGACCGCCACAATACGGTCGGCGGAGAGCAGCGCCAGAGGCAGCGGCATGTTCTGCGCCCACCACGGGAGGGTTGACCCGGCTGCCGGGGGCAGGCCAAAGGCATTCATCGCCGGACCGGCGTCGTTGCCCAGGAAAGGCAGGTTGTGAAGCCCCAATACAGAGGTTGTGCCGTCAAAAAAAGTGTCGCGCATCAGGCTGAGGGCATAAATGGCAGGGGCGGTGTGCCAGTCGTTGGCATGGATAATATCAGGTTTCCAGTTCAGGCGCCTGGCCAGCTCCAATGCCGCCAGCGAGAAGAAGGTGAACTTATGCCCATCGGCGCGGGTATCGGCGGTGTACACCTGGGCATCCGGGTAGATAGGATCGCCAGAAATCAGGTACACCGGGAGACCTTGCAGGTGTAGTCTCCAGCACTTCGGCGCGAATAGCTCCACCGGTGTGCTGCACGTCAAAAGATGCCACCGGTCGCAGGTGATAGGCCTGGCGGTGAATGGCGCCGTGGAACGGCAGCGCCAGACGGATATCCACACCGCCCAGGGCGTGCAGTGCAGGCGGCAGCGAGCCGGCTACATCGCCGAGCCCTCCGATCTTGACAAACGGGTCAGCTTCGGATGCCAGGAACAAAACCCTCAAGTCTGTATTCATATGTTTGATCCCTGATGCCAGTCTGTTTTAATTCTAACACGATTGGCATGGACACAACCGTCCGAACCGGCACAGCTTTCTTATCGGTGGGTGTGGAAGCAATAAAAATTTGACGTGGTGCAAGCCGGGTGGTAATTCAGTTTTTCAGGGAAGTAATTCAGCAATCAGCGCTTCAAAGGGCGCCAGGTGGATATTTGCCAGGCTGGCGCTTCTTTTCCCGGATATCGATGAGAAGATAATCTGCGCGTTTTGTTTTCCGTGGATATCGAACCTGAGTTTGCGGCGGTGGTTCGAGTAGTTAAGCACCACCAGTACGGTTTGCTCTTCGGTGTGGCGCAGGAAGGCAAAATACGAGCGGGCACGCGGGTGGAGCGGTGTATATTCCCCGGCGACAAGGGCCGGGGTATCCCTGCGAACCTGGAGAAGGCGTGTGTAATAACTGAGCAGCGAGCCGGTGTCACCCTGCTGATCCCGCACATTGACGCCACCGGCATAGTTCGGGTTGACCGGCAGCCAGGGGGTTGCACCTGGCGGGCAGAACCCGCCGTTGGCGGCGTTGGCCCACTGGGTGGGGGTGCGGTTTTTATCGCGGCTCATCTCACCCGCCCGCAGGGCAGCCTCGGCAGGGTCCACCTTCAAGTCACGGACGGCGGTTTCGTAATACCAGGAGGCCATCGTATCGCGCAACAGGTCGGGTGAAGTGATGATCAGGTCGGTCATGCCGATTTCTTCACCGTTGTAGAGAAAGGGCGTGCCGCGCAGGGTGAGCACCAGGGCGGCGTTGAGGCGGGCCAGCTCCTGGTCATGCGTTCCATCGCCGTAGCGGGTGTAGATGCGCGAGCTGTCGTGATTGCCCAGCGTGTTGCATCCCCAGCCGCGCGTGGGGAGAGCATCCAGGCCTGCCAGGCGCTGCCGCTGGTTGCGCCGCACGTGGGCAGGGGTGATGCGTTTGGCAACCATCAGCGGGAAATTGAAGATCAGGTGGAGCTCGTCGCTGCCGTCCCCCATGTAGGCAATATTGTCGTCTTCACCCACCAGCATGCGGTCGCCGGGGTATTCATCCAGGATTTGGCGCAGTTCCTTCATCAGGTCGTGCAGGCCGGGGCCACCCCACTGGTGTTTGAACATATCATGCCAGTAGCGTTTTTGCAGGCGATGCTCATCCGGGGTGCGGGCGGTTTCGGTGAAACGGCGCAGCTCGGCCAGGGTCATCGGCACAGTCGTGGGGCGTCAATGTCGGGGTCCTCATAGATGGTGCCGATGGCGTCCAAACGGAAGCCATCCACACCCATCTCCAGCCAGAAACGCACAGCATCCCACATGGCCTGCTTGACGGCGGGGTTGCGCCAGTTGAGGTCGGGCTGCTGCTTCATGAAATAATGGTAATAGTACTCGCCGCGTTCCGGGGCGTAGGTCCAGGCCTCGCCGTCGAAGCAGGACTGCCAGTTGTTGGGCGGCGTGCTGGCCCACACGTACCAATCGGCTTTGGGGTTATCGCGGCTGGATTTGGACTCGATAAACCAGGGGTGCTCGTCGCTGGTGTGGTTCAGCACCAGGTCGAGGATCAGGCGCATGCCGCGGGCGTGGGTTTCGTTCAGAAAGGTCTTGAATTCGTCCAGCGTACCGTACTCCGGGGCCACATCGCAGTAATCGCTGATGTCATAGCCGCAGTCCCAGTTGGGGGAGGGGAAGTGTGGGGATAGCCACAGGGCATCCACCCCCAGCTCCTTGAGATAATCCAGCCTGGCGATCATGCCTTGAAAATCGCCAATGCCGTCGCCGTTGCCGTCGGCAAAGGAGCGCGGGTAGATTTGATAAAAGACGGCGGTCTGCCACCATTTCAGTTGGGACATAGGTTTCTCCGGTGCGAGGGTTCGTGTGAAATGTGATCGCGGATAAAGTTGCATCACTCCAAATTCACCAGCTGCGCCTTGAGTTTTTCCGCGGTCTCCCGGTACCCGGCGAGCTTCTCGCGCTCCTTCTGCACAACGGCGGGCGGGGCTTTGCCGGCGAAGGGGCTGGCGAGCAGCTTTTCCAGGCGCTCGATCTGGGCGGCGGTCTCGCCCAGCTCTTTTTGCAGGCGGAGTGCGCTCTTCTTCCAGGTCCACCAGCCCGGCCAGCGGCAGGTAGATCTCCAGCGGGCCGACCACCAGGGCAATGTGGCCATCGGGTTTCCCGGGCAGGCTTTCCGCCAGGGTCAGGCGGCTGAGGTCCAGGCTGGCCAGGGCCGCCAGCGCGGCTGACTGGCTCTGCAGCATCGCCAGGTGCTCGCCGCAGGCAATCGTGGCGGGGATGCGCTGGCCGGGGCGCACGTTCTTCTCGGAGCGCAGGTTGCGGATGGCGCGCACGGCTTCCTGAACCAGCCCAAAGCTGGAAATGCTCGCCGCGTCACCCGCCATCTTCAGGCGTTGGCTCAGGCCAGCGGGCGATGATCAGGGCCGCCTCCCACCCACCCTGCAGGGGGGTGAATTGCGCCGGGTGAGCGCCGGCAGCGCTCTTGAGGTGTCCCCACAGCTCTTCGGTGACAAAGGGGGTGAAGGGGTGCAGCAGTCTCAGGACAATGTCATAGATGCGCACCATGGATTCGGCGGTGGTGTAAGCCCGGTCGCCGCCTTCGTTGAATTGCAGTTTGGCGATTTCAAGGTACCAGTCGGCAAACTCGTTCCAGAAGAACTCATAGATCTGCCGCCCGGCTTCGCCGTACTGGTAAGTCTGGAACAGGCGCTCCACAGAAGCGACCACCTGGCGGAGGCGCGCCCCAGATCCAGGCGTCTGCCAGGGTGGAGGCAGGCGGAGCAGACTGCAGCGCTGCCGGGGCTTTTTCGAGCGAGCTGAGGACAAAGCGCCCGGCGTTCCACAGTTTGTTGGCAAAGTTGCGGTTGGCTTCCACCTTGCTCAGGCTCAGGTTCATATCGTTGCCGGGTGTGGAGCCCACCAGCAGGGTGAAGCGCAGGGCGTCGGTGCCAAGCTCGTCCATCACGTTCAGCGGGTCGATCACGTTGCCGTAGCTCTTGCTCATTTTGCGCCCGTGCTCATCGCGGATCAGGCCGTGCAGGTAAACGGTGGAGAAGGGGATCTCGCCGGTGAACTCCAGGCCCGACATGATCATGCGCGCCACCCAGAAGAAGAGGATGTCGTAGCCGGTCTCCATCATCGTGGTCGGGTAGAAATACTTCAGGTCGGGGGTTTCATCCGGCCAGCCCAGCGTCGAGAACGGCCACAACCCGGAAGAGAACCAGGTATCCAGCACATCCGGGTCCTGCTCGATGTTCGTGCTGCCGCAGTGGCGTGCAGGCGCGTGGGGTCCTCCCGGGTGACGGTCATCTGCCCGCAGTCAGCGCAGTACCACACCGGGATGCGGTGGCCCCACCAAAGCTGGCGGCTGA
Source organism: uncultured Chloroflexia bacterium (assembly GCA_963705155.1). GTDB lineage: Bacteria > Chloroflexota > Anaerolineae > Anaerolineales > UBA4823 > CAVPJC01. Next base: position 128,712 of record CAVPJC010000013.1, read on the forward strand.
TGCACCAGTCCTCGATATTTTCCAGCCAGTTGTAATACACCTTGGTGAAACGTTCGGGCACGATGCGGATGCGCCCATCCCGCACCGCCTGCAGGGCGGCGTCGGCCAGCGGTTGGATTTTGACAAACCACTGGGTCGAGATCATCGGCTCGATGATCTCACCGCCGCGCTGCGAGCGGGGCACGTTGAGCTGGTAGGGCTCCTCCTTGAGCACCAGCCCGGCGAGGCGCATATCTTCCCACAGCTTTTTGCGAGCATCGAAGCGATCCAGCCCCTGGTAGGGGCCGCCGTTGGCATTGACACGCGCGGCTTCATCCAGGATGGAGATGACCGGCAGGCCGTGGCGCTGGCCGATGGCATAATCGTTGGGGTCGTGCCCGGGGGTCACTTTGAGCGCGCCGCCGCCGAACTCGCGGTCGACATATTCATCGGCGATGACCGGGATGAGCCGCCCCAGCACCGGCACGCTGACCTGGCGTCCGATCAGCTCCTGGTAGCGCTGGTCTTCGGGATGAACCGCCACGGCGGTATCGCCCAGGATGGTCTCGGGCCGGGTGGTGGCAACCGGCAGGATAAGCGCTGCCATCCTCCAGCATATATTTGAAGAAATACAGCGTGCCCGGCTCCTGTGAATACTCCACTTCCAGGTCGGAGACGGCGGTTTTGAGACCGGGCGACCAGTTGATCAGGCGCGGGCCGCGGTAGATCAGGCCTTTTTCGTACAGGCGCACAAAGGCCTCGCGCACGGCGTGCGATAGACCGGCATCCAGGGTGAAGCGCTCGCGTTCCCAATCGCAGGATGCGCCCAGCCGCCGGATCTGGCTGGTGATGCGGGCGCCGTACTTTTCCTTCCAGGCCCAGGTGCGCTTGAGAAATTCGTCCCGCCCGATGTGTTCGCGGCTCAAGCCCTCTTTTGCCAGCATCTTTTCCACCTGGAGCTGGGTGGCAATCCCGGCATGATCGCTGCCGGGCACCCACAGGGTGGGGATGCCTTTCATGCGGTGGTAGCGGATCATCAAGTCTTCCATGGAGACGAACATGGCATGGCCCAGGTGCAGCTCGCCGGTGACATTGGGAGGCGGGATGGAAATGACAAAGGGCCTTTTCTCGGGGTCGTGGCCCGGCTGGTTGGGGTCGTTGGCGGGTTTGAAGTGACCGCCGGCTTCCCAGGCATGGTAAATGCGCTCTTCGGTGCTCTTGAAATCGTAGGTCTTGGGCAGTTCGTTGCAGGTCATCCGGCCTCCAAATCGATGAGCAATGGCTCATTGTCTCAATCTAAAAATATTTCAACCGCCAAACTGCCGCTGTCAGCCACGATGGCGGCGGGGTCCGGCGCTGATGCGAAGGCGATCTGGCGGGCGCGTGTGATGCTCTTTAAATCGGCTTCGGCGCGCACCAACCCATCCATCAGGCTGTCATCCGGGGCAGTCACAAAGGCCAATTGTATCAGACGCAGCTCGGTTCCCAGCGACAGGTTGTGTTCGCTCTTGAAGCGCCGGGCGGCGGTGGCGATTTCCACCAGCAAGCCGCCGGTGCGCTCTGCGTTGTCATCTTCCAGTCCAGGGAGCGCCTCGGGCCAGGGGCTGGTGTGGATGGAGAGGGCTTTCTGATCCCCTTCTATTTGCCCTGCATGATGCGCAAACAAGCCCTGATAGATCTCTTCCGTCACATAGGGCATAAACGGCGCCAGGAGCTTGATCAGCACGTGCAGCACGTGCGCCAGCGCGGCACAGGCAGCCAGGTGAGCCGGATGAGCGGGGTCATACAGGCGCTGCTTGCACATCTCCAGGTAGTTGTCGGCCAGCTCACCCCAGGTGAAGGTTTCGATCTCGTTCTTGGCGGAGGCATACTCGTACTGCTCCATCAGGGTTGTAACCCGCCTCACCAGGCGCTGGGTGCGTGAGAGCATCCAGCGGTCGGCCGGGGTGAGGCTGGCAGCCACTGCCGGATCGGTCACCGGCGGCGGACCCGATCGCAATGAAGCGCTCAGCGAAACGGGCGACATTCCACAGCTTGGTGACCAGCTTTGCGCCCATCTGGATCTTTTCCTCGGAGATGACCGAGTCTTTGCCGGGACTGGTGGAGGCAGCCCAGTAGCGCACGGCGTCGGCGGAATAGCGCTGGATCATTTCGATGGGTGGGAGCGGACCACCGCCGCGGCTCTTGCTGATCTTCCCCATGCCTTCGCCAGCCAGGCCCCAACCCGAGATGAGCACTTCCTTCCAGGGCGTGACGCCAAAATGGAAATGCGATTTGGCGATGGTGTAAAAGGCCCAGGTGCGGATGATCTCGTGCGCCTGCGGGCGCAGGCTGAATGGGAAGACCTTGTTGTAAAGCTTGTCCCCAGCATCCGATCGGACCGCCCCAGGACATCTGGGCGACGATCTGCGGGGAGAGAGAGGAGGTGGCCCAGGTATCAAAAATGTCGTTTTCCGGAACAAAGTCAGAGCTGCCGCACTCCGGACAGGCTGATGCAGGTTGGTCAACTTGAGGGTCCACTGGCAGCTGGCTTTCGTCTGCCAGGAGCGGCTGACCGCACTCCCCGCAGTACCAGAGCGGGAAACGGCACGCCGAAATAACGCTGGCGGGAGATGCACCAATCCCAACCCAGGTTCTCCACCCAGAGGCGGTAGCGCGCCAGCATGTGGGCAGGACGCCAGGCGGTCTGTTCGCCGGCTTGAAGCAATTCTAGGCGATCGTCAAGAATTTTTATAAACCACTGGCGGGTGAGGATGTATTCAACCGGTGTGTCGCAGCGCTCATGAACGCGCACGCTCTGTTGGGTGGGCTGGCGCCCCAACAGCAGGCCGGCGGCTTCAAGGTCAAGTTTGATTTGCCGGCGGGCCTCGGCCAGGGGCAGCCCGGCGTAAGCCCCGGCAGCGGCGGTCATACGCCCGGCCTGATCGATGGCCTCCACCAGCGGCAGATTATGGGCCCGCCACCAGGCCACATCGGTGGTATCGCCGAAGGTGCAGCACATCACCGCACCGGTGCCTTTTTGCGGGTCGGCGGCAGGGTCGAGCAGGATGGGAACCTGCTGACCAAAGAGCGGCACCCGGGCCTGGCGCCCGTCCAGATGATTGTAGCGGCTGTCATCGGGGTGGACGAAGACCGCCACGCAGGCCGGCAGCAGCTCGGGGCGGGTGGTGGCGATGGGAAGCGTGGTTTCTTCCATTTCATCGGGGGTTGGTTCAGGTGCGAGGCTGAACGCCAGGGTGACAAACTCGCTCGGGCGCTCGATGTCATCCAACTCAGCCTGGGCGATGGAGGTGCGGCATTCTGGGCACCAGATGGCTGGCGCTTCCTGCCGGTAGGCGCGGCCCTGGCGGTACAGGTCGATGAACGAGCGCTGTGAAATCGCCCGTGAGCGGGCGTCGATGGTGCGGTAGGTGTAGCGCCAATCGATGGACAATCCCAGGCGCTGCCAGAGCTTCTGGTAGTCTTTTTCAGCTTCTTCGCTCACTTCCAGGCATTTCTGGATAAACTCCTGCCTTCCCACCCGGGCGGCTGTGATTTTGAGGCGCTTCTCGACCAGGCGCTCTGTCGGCAGCCCGTTATCGTCGTAGCCCATGGGATAGAACACATTGCGGCCGCGCATGCGCCAGAAGCGGGCGAATAGATCGGCATGCGTGTAGGAATAGACGTGCCCCAGGTGCAGGTGACCGGAAACGGTGGGCGGCGGGGTATCGATGGAGTAAACCGGGCGCTCCGAAGCGAGATCAAAGTGATAGACGCCGGTTTGCTGCCAGGCCTCCATCCAGCGTGGTTCAGCTTCTTGTGATGAATAAGATTTATGGAGAGGCATATCAGTCCTGCCGTTTCATCGAATTAAAAAACCTTTCGTCCATTTGAGGACGAAAGGTTGAGCCTTCCGCGGTACCACCTCAGTTCGCCAGCGGATTGCTGGCGCACTCCAGGCCCTGCAGGCAGCCTGAGCTGCCGAGGGCAGCGCTGTAACGGGCGTTACCCGTGCCGGTCTACACCCTGCCAGGGCAGGTTTCTTCGGCAGTTATTCCGGGCGACGTTCGGAGGCAGTGCGCTGTGGGGGCTTTCAGCCGTTGGCCTCCCGTCTCTGGCGGCGTCTGCTGCCCTACTCCTCCCGGAGGGGGTATTCGATTTGAAGCGATTATACCTGCCGCGGTGGGTTTGGTCAACCGCGGTTGCGCTATTACAGCACTTCGAGCAATGCATCCTTCAAAGACGCCGTGGGCAACCTGACGCGCATCGATGACTACAAGAGCGGCGCGCCTCAAGACCAGGTTTTTGATTACGACAATCTGGACCGCATTACCAGCGCATACGCTCTGCACGTGACAGTGGGAAGTGCCGATTACACCACCGAGAGCTACTATTATGACCCCAACACCGGCAACCTTTCCAGCAAGACGGGGATGGGCAGCTACAGCTACGGAACGCAATCCAGCGGCTGTCTGGGAGGTGGTGCTGGTGGCCCGCCGGCATGATAGTGACAACTGCCGGTACGATGAGGTACTGCTATGACCGTAATGGCAAGATGACCGGCCGTGATCCGGTGAGTACGCCTGTCTGCAACTTCCAGTGCAACGCCGAGATCCAGATGACTGCGGTGAGCGGCAGCGCCACAGCCAGCTTTGTGTATGAAGGCGACGGCACCGGGTGAAGAACACGGAGGGGAGGGCTGACACTCCTCCTCCATTCAATTGAATTTATGGTAAACTCAATCCGGTTAAGAGACAATTACCCTTAGTCCAGGAGGGGAAAGTGTTATGACACGCTCCAGAACAGAGCTCATGGTGAACCGCCTGCGGGAAATGCAGGCTGCTTCGCCTGAGATCATCGCTTCAGCAGTCGTATCTGTAGATGGGCTGATTATGGCCTCTGCACTGCCCGCCGATGCAGAAGAAGATCGTGTATCGGCCATGTCGGCCGCTATGCTCAGCCTGGGCGAACGCATTGCCAGCGAATTGGGCCGGGGAACCCTGGAACAGGTCTACATTCGTGGCAACGCCGGTTATGTTATCCTTACGGCCGTGGGCGAAGAAGCCGTGTTGACCGCCCTGGCACGCGAAGGCGCCAAGCTGGGCCTTGTATTTCTGGAGATGCGCCGGGCCGCACAGGATTTGACCCGCCTGGTGGGATGATGCCCGAACGAAACTCAACGCACACAGCAAGTAGAGTGGGGAGGTTGCCAGCAAACGGCCCTCCCCACTGCCTTTGTACGCAGGCAGGTGTAGAAATGTGTGACCGCCTGTTGTGCACCCATTTGTGAGGCAACTTATTAATTCATTTCGATCTGCGGAGGACAGCATGGATACGAAATATATATTTTTTACCGGTGGTGTGGTCAGCTCGGTGGGGAAAGGTGTCACGGCGGCGGCATCTGGGCCGCCTGCTCAAAGAGCGCGGTTTCCAGGTGGCAGTTCAAAAGCTGGATCCCTATATCAATGTGGATCCCGGCACGATGAGCCCTTACCAGCATGGTGAAGTCTTCGTGTTGGATGATGGCGCTGAAACCGACCTGGACCTGGGTCACTACGAGCGCTTCATCGATATCAGCTTGAACCGGGTGTGCAACGTCACCACCGGGCAGGTTTATGCCGAAGTCATCAGCAAGGAGCGCCGCGGCGATTACCTGGGCGGCACCATACAGGTGATCCCGCATATTACCAATGAGATCAAACGCCGCATCGCCCTGGTGGCCAAGACCACGGGCGCTGAAATTGTCCTTGTGGAAATTGGCGGCACGGTGGGCGATATCGAATCGCTGCCTTTCCTGGAGGCTCTCCGGCAAATGCGCACAGATGTGGGCCGGGAAAATAGCCTTTATATTCACGTCACCTGGCTGCCGTATATTGGGGCTACCGGCGAATTGAAAACCAAACCCACCCAGCACTCGGTGCGCGAGCTGCGCTCGATTGGCATCTCGCCGGATGTCATTGTGGCGCGCTCGGATCATCCCGTGGGAGACGACCTGCGTGACAAAATTGCCCAGTTTTGCGATGTGGAACGCAAAGCTGTTTTTCCCATGGTAACCGCCTCGGTTCTATTCGAAGTTCCGCTGCTATTAGAGCAGCTTGGCGCGGGCGATTACCTGATGGAGCGCATGGGTTTGCAGGCCCGCCGCCAGCCGGATTGGCGCCAGTGGCAGCAGCTTGTTACTGAGGTGCGGAAACCCAAGCCATTTGTCAAGATTGCCCTGGTGGGGAAATATGTCGAGCTTCACGATGCCTATATGAGTGTTCGTGAAGCCGTCAAACACGCGGCTCTCGGGCTGGGTGTCGAAGTGGATATCGCCTGGCTGCATTCCTCCGAGCTCGAAAAAGGACGCGGCTGGGAAGTTTTGGAGAGTGTGGATGGCATCATCGTCCCCGGCGGGTTCGGCAGCCGCGGGACCGAGGGCAAGATTAAAGCTGCCCGCTTTGCACGTGAGAACAAAATCCCTTACCTGGGGTTGTGTCTGGGTATGCAGCTCCTGGTTGTGGAGTTTGCCCGCCATGTTTTGGGCAGTGAGGAAGTCAATTCATCGGAATTCGACCGCTCCACACCGCACCCGGTAATCGATTTGATGCCTGACCAACGCGGCATTGCGGATATGGGGGGTACCATGCGCCTGGGGCTGTACCCGTGCCACCTGCAGCCCGGCAGCGTTGCCGAAAAATCCTACCATCAGAAAATCGTTCAAGAGCGCCACCGCCACCGTTTTGAGTTTAACAATTCGTACCGGGATGTTTTGGAAAAAGCCGGGATGCGCTACTCCGGGCTTTCTCCCGATGGCCGCCTGGTTGAAATTGCTGAGCTTGTGGATCATCCCTTCATGCTGGGTACACAGTTCCACCCCGAATTCCTCTCCCGACCCAACCGGCCTCACCCACTGTTTTCTGGCTTTATTAAGGCGGTCATCGAACGCTCGGGGGTCAAGAACGCTCCGGTGGAGATGTCGGTTGAGGCTTAAGCAGACACCTGGCTGATTGGTTTAGAGCCAATCTGGGCGATCGCGGTACACGCCGCGCTGCTCTGGCGGCAGCAGCTCAGCCAGGGCAAACATCAGACGGTCGGTCAGAGAGAGCGGGGTGTCATCTGCCTGTGGATAGATAGGCTCTCCCAGGGTGATGTGGATGTGGCTGCGGCGTGGAAAATTCCGGAACATGGTTTGCGTTCCATTCAATGCCAGCGGTACCATCGGGCTGCCGGTGGTGATTGCCATCCGGGCTGCGCCGGTTTTTGCAGGCATCAAACCCCTGGCGCGGTTGCGTTTGCCTTCCGGAAAGATCCCCAATACCTGCTTGTGTTCCAATACGCTCAGTGCATGGTTGTACGCCCATTCATCACGTGCGCCGCGCTGCACTGGAAATGCCCCCAGGCGGCGCAGCATGGCATCCATCAGCAAATTATTATGCAGTTCCGCTTTGGCCATGAAAAAGATCGGCCGGGGCAAGGCCAGCTGGATGGGGAATACATCCAGGTTGGTGATATGGTTGGCTGCGAGCACCGCCGGCCCGTGCACCGGCAGGTGTTGAATACCGCTGGCATGGATAACCGCCACAGCCTTGAAGGCAAGGCGCACGCCGCTCACGAAAACCCGCCGGAAAAAGGTGGTTTCGTAGTAATAGTGTATGCGATCACGGGGATCGGTGTGTGAATGCAGGGTATCTATCGGCATAGATTTGGATTATACTTGCAAGCGGAAAAATGACAACCATAATTGAGCATTTTATCCAAAAGCGGTAATTGCTCTTAAAAAAAAACGAGGTGAAAAATGGATCTGATCATTGAAGATGTCGTTGGCCGGGAAATTCTGGATTCTCGCGGCAACCCCACCGTCGAGGTGGAAGTCACGCTGATGGATGGCAGTTGGGGCCGGGCGGCTGTGCCCTCCGGCGCTTCCACGGGCGTACACGAAGCCCTGGAGATGCGCGATGGCGATAAATCCCGCTACGGCGGCAAAGGCGTGCTCACAGCGGTCGATAACGTCAATAATTCCATCGCCGATATGCTGCTTGGTTGGGATGCCTCCGATCAAAAGGGTATTGACGCCGCTCTCCTGGAGCTGGATGGTACGCCCAACAAATCCAGCCTGGGAGCCAATGCTGTTCTGGGCGCCAGCCTGGCGGTAGCCAAAGCGGCTGCCAATTCACTGGGCCTGCCCCTGTACCGTTATATCGGCGGCGTGTACGCCCACGTGCTGCCTGTGCCGATGATGAACATTCTGAACGGCGGCGCGCACACCGGCTGGCAATCCACCGATGCGCAGGAATTCATGGTCATGCCGCTCGGCGCATCCTCTTTCGCTGAAGGATTGCGCTGGGGCGCAGAAATCTACCACGCCCTCAAATCGGTTCTCAAGAGCCGCGGGTACACATCCCTGGTAGGCGACGAAGGCGGTTACGCCCCGGCGCTGAAGGCCAACTCCGAAGCGGTTGAGGTGATCCTGGAAGCCATTCAAAAAGCAGGTTACAAGGCAGGCGAGCAGGTGGCGATTGCTCTGGACCCGGCGGCTTCTGAACTCTACGATGAGGAGACCGGTCTCTATAATCTGCGCAAGGAAGGCCGCAAGCTCACCGGCGCTGAAATGGTTGACTTCTGGAAATCCTGGGTGGATCAATACCCGATTGTTTCCATCGAAGACGGTCTGGCTCAGGATGATTGGGAAAGCTGGAAACTGATGGTCAAAGTAATGGGCGACCGGATACAGATCGTGGGCGACGATCTGCTTGTGACCAACCCCGTACGGGTGCGCCGCGCGATTGATGAGAAAGCCGCCAACGCGCTATTGGTCAAATTGAACCAGATTGGTTCACTCACCGAGACGATTGAGGCGGTCGAGACCTGCCACCGCGCCGGCTGGCGTGCGGTGACATCGCACCGTTCCGGCGAGACCGAAGACTCGACCATTGCCGACCTGGCGGTGGCCCTCAACATGGGCCAGATCAAAACCGGCGCTCCGGCTCGCTCGGATCGCGTGGCAAAATACAATCAGCTTTTGCGCATCGAGGCCGAACTGGGCGATACCGCCCATTATGCCGGATGGGGTGCTCTCAACCGGTAGATATACGAATAAAGAAAACTGGCGGCCATTTTTTGACCGCCAGTTTTTTATTAGATCTCGGCTTCTTCAGTGGGAGTTTCTTCCACCGGGGTTGGGCGCAGGGCTTCATCCATCGTCAGCCCCTCGCGGCGCATACCCGGGGCAGGGGTTCCGCAGTACGGGCACAAATTCCAGGGCAAATCGATCAGCTTGCCGCATTGGTGGCAATTTTTCTTTAACTTGGTGTGGCAGTTAGGGCAAACCATCCAGTTGTCTTTTACCCGGCGCCCGCAGCCCGGGCACAGCGAAGCATCTTCAATGGCCTGGAGCAGGGCTTCTTCTTCCAGGGTGTGCTGGTATTCTTCTTCCAGCGTGCGCGTCGGGCGTAAGATCAGGTACACGGCAATCCCAGGTAAAAAGAGGACTGCCACCACGAGGACAGCCAGCGTGCGCGCCAACGGATCACGGGCGCGGCCGCGGATATCCCGATAGGTCCAGATGACCAGGCTCAGCCAAAGCGCCGCTAAAAACGCGCCGCCCCAGGCAGCCAACAAGAGCACATAGTTACTCAGTGTGGATGGATCAAAAGTCATAGCCAGCTCCAGTTGTGCCCATTATATCATCCCCGGTAGAGTACAATAGGCGCGTGGATCAGCCAACCAAGCAGAATGGAGGCGCAATGAGCGGGCAAACCAACCTCTACCGCATCACAGATCTGGATGAGTCTGAACGGCCCAGGGAGCGTTTGGCCCACCTCGGGGCGCAGGTATTGACCAACGCCGAGCTTCTGGCGATCTTATTGCGGGTGGGTATACACGGTGAGAACGCGGTGCAGATGGGGCAGCGGCTGCTGAATGACCTGGGCGGGTTGGCTGGTTTGCACCGGGCAACTTATGAAGAAATGTGCGCCCAGCACGGATTGGGACAGGCCAAGGCCGCCCAGATCAAAGCTGCCATCGAGCTTGGCCGCCGCCTATCGTTGGAAGCGCCTGAAGAGCGCCCGGCTATCCACAGCCCCGCAGACGCCGCCGCGCTTGTCCTGTACGAGATGGGGGCTCTGGAGCAGGAAGAGCTGCGCGTCATCCTGCTCGATACGCGCAACCGCGTTCAGCATACCGATACCATTTACCGCGGCTCGTTGAATTCATCTCAAATCCGCGTGGGCGAGGTCTTTAAATCTGCCATTCGCCGGGTTGCGGCTGCCATCATTGTGGTTCACAACCACCCGAGCGGCGACCCGACCCCCAGCCCTGATGATGTGGCTGTAACGCGCGCCATCATCCAGGCCGGTAAGCTGCTGGATATCGATGTTTTAGATCACCTTGTGATTGGGCGGGGTCGCTTTGTCTCGATGAAGGAGCGCGGCCTGGGATTTTCTCAGTAGCACATGCCGCAGCCACCCGATTTACCCGGCCGAAATCATCTGCCGCTGGTTGCGCTTTTCGTTGCCAATGCCATATCGATGGTTGGCAATGTTCTTGCCCTGGTGGCAATCCCCTGGTTTGTTTTGCAAACAACTAACAGCGCGGCGAAGACAGGCCTGACTGGTTTCTTTACATATTACCTGTGGTGTTGGCCGGGCTGCTGGGCGGCGGCCTGGTTGACCGCCTCGGCTATAAGCGCACCAGTATCCTCGCCGATCTGGCGAGCGGCATAACCGTTGCGTTGATCCCCCTGTTGTATTTTACGGTGGGCCTTCAATTCTGGCAGATGGCGGTGCTGGTGTTTTTAGGCGCGCTCCTGGACACACCAGGAAGCACCGCCCGCGACAGCCTGGTACCCGACCTGGCAGCGCGGGCAGGTATGCCTATCGAGCGCGCCACCTCAATCAGCCATATTATCGAGCGAGGGGCGCGAATGGTCGGCGCTCCACTGGCCGGATTTTTGATCGCAGTTTTCGGGACGGCAAATGTACTCTGGCTGGATGCAGTTTCATTTATTATTTCAGCAGGGATCATATTCATATTCATTCGCACAACACCGCCCAGGCGTAAGCCAGCCGAACGAGGTCCTTATTTGAGGAGATACTGGAAGGTATTCGCTTCGTCCGAAGAGATGATCTCATCCTGGCGATTGTCATCATGGTGATGATAACCAACTTTCTGGATGCAGCCTACGGCGGCGTGGTTCTGCCCGTCTATGTCAGCCGTGTTTTTGGAGATGCCCTCAACCTCGGGTTAATCATCGCTATGAATGGGGCAGGCGCTGTGGCGGGTGCATTGGTTTTTAGCGCAATTGGACACCGCCTGCCGCGTCGTGCCACCTTCATTTTGATGTTCACACTCACTGGTTTGCGTTTCTGGATTCTGGCGCTGTACCCACCCTTGCCCGTCATTTTAATCGGAATATTTATCACCAGTATCGGCGCCGGACCGCTTAATCCGATCATGAATGCCATCGAATACGAACGGATACCATCTGAAATGCGTGGACGGGTTCTTGGCGCCATCCAGGCTGGTGCATGGATGGCAATGCCGCTGGGCACGCTTCTGGGAGGATTTATGACAGAAAAACTGGGTGTGCTTCCACTGCTTGCCGGGCTGGGTGTGACCTACCTGGCTACAACCTTGATCATGGCCATAAATCCGGCAATGAAAGGTATGGACCGAAATGCGGGATAACTCGCTCCGGATATACCGGCTTCAGGCGGTCATGCGCACCTGGAATCCTTTGAAATCCTGACTGGATGGCAGCCATTCCTCCGTCAGGCCGGTGACATAAGATGCGCGTGGACCGCGGCGCAGGGCCTCCACGAGCTTTTCAAGACTGCTTCGTTCGCCAGCGGCCAATACTTCAACGGCGCCATTGAAAAGGTTGCGCACCCAGCCGGTTAATCCCAGTGCAACGGCGCGTTCCTGAACAAAATAGCGAAAGCCAACACCCTGAACCTGTCCCTGTACGATGGCATGCAGGCACGCCAGATCTTCACGGGGTGCCTGGGAATCCATCATGCCGCTTTCCGTGCTGGTCTGGTGAAGGCTAGCACCAGGGGAAGCACCACCGCCGCAAGGAACAGCACCAGCCACGGTAGCAATTGGATGACCGCACCCGTCAGGGCGTTTTCGCCCAGCATGTCGGATCGCCAGCTGCGCTCCAATTGCGTCAGGCTGCCTTCTAGAGCAACCTGAATGCCGCGCTCGCAATCCAGCCCATCGGCATAGGATTGCACAAGACTTTCAAGACCACTGCTTCCATATTGCTGGTGCAGATAGCGGGTGAAAGAAGTAGCCTGGGCATATGCCAGCAGTGCACCGGACATATCGTGTGGGAATTCGCGGCAGAGGGATTGCAGAGGCAGCAATTCCTTCTTCTGGCTGGCCCGTTCCAGGGGGATCAAATAATCGGGATTAGGGTAAAGCTCAGCGACTGACCCCAGACCCTCATTCAGCCAGACCGGTAGATTGGCATAACCCAATCCCAGGTGCTGGAAGAGCAGAATATGCATCAACTCATGCGGCACCTGCCGTTCGATCTCCAGGCGTTGTTCAGGCCCGGCAGGCAATGAAACCACCATGACGTTTAGATCTGGATCAGCGTGTGCGCCCACCCAACTTTGGCCGGTAATTTGCAAAGCGCCGCGCATTTCCTGTGCACTGGCGTACACGTAGATATCCACCAGATTGTCTTGTACGACCGGCAGCAAGCTCTGGATGTTCTGTAAACCCAGTTCTGCGGCATCCAGAATAGTTTGAGCAAACTGGGTATCCCCTTCGTACCAGTGCACCCGATATTTTTCATCCTGGAGGACACGCCACTGAAAGCGATTGTCCTCGTAATAAAACGTACTGTGCGGGGTTTCACTGATTTGTCCGTCGGGCGAGGTAATTTCCAGCCAGTATTCAACGGTAGAGAAAGCCCGCAAAGGAACCTCGTCAAGTGGAAGATTAAAAACCAGCTCGCCGGCGCCGGTTGCGAGGGCTTCTCCAGATATTGTTTTGGAAATATTTGATATGTGCAAGAAGAAGAGCGCCTGTTTGATGCTCTGCGATGCAGGCAGGCTGGCAGAGAATACAATCTCCTTGCCGAAAGTATACTCAACACTCAAGTGAATAGCCTCGCTTGTGGCTGCCTCTGCGGGCACGCCTATCATGAGCAAGGCAATCAACACAAGGATGGTGAGTAATTTATGCATGTCAACTCAGGCGCAATTTGAAGGATGATCCCCTGGCGCGCAAAATTCAGGAAAAACCGGGCCGGCGCCCGTCATTATTCCGGGTTCGATATCTTCCAGATCGTCTTCAATGTCATCCAGATCGTCCAGGTCATCTTCTTCGCCGTCTTCATTTTCGTCAGAAAGTTCCATCAGGGCGAACAGCTCGGTTTCTTCAGTAAAAGACAGGTTTTCGAGCGCCGAATTGAGAAATTCGATTTCCTCGCTGTCTTCGGTTTCCTCAAGCAGCGCTTCAAGCGCTTCTTCCACACCTTCACCGCCAATTTGAGAGAGCGACCAGGCTGCTGCCATGCGTACATCTGAATCTTCGTCTCTGAGGAGCTTGAAAAGGCGAGATTTCGCTTTGCCAATCTCGAGTTCGCCGGCTGCGCGGGCTGCTTCGCAGCGAATTTCGTCCACATCACTCTGGAGCATTTCAACCACCGGGCGCGCCCAGACTTTGTTCGAAGATCGTCCCATAGCAAACAGGGCGCTGACAATCCATTCGTTAATCCCCGAGTTCATACGCCTTCTCAATCAACCCGGGCACTTCTTTTCGGCTGGAAAACCCCAATGATTCCAGAGCCCGGCGACGCAAAAGCAATGGTCTGTCGCTGGTGACAATTTGGAGAAGCCGGTCTTCAACTTTGTGCAGTGTTTTTTTGGAAATCTCTTCGATTTCGCCGAGATAGATGTACTGGCCCAGAGCGGTCGCCGAGACAGCGCGCACATCGTTATCCGGGTCGTGATCGATTTTTTGCAGGAATAGATCGACCAGTTCGGGCAATTCGTATTCCCACAGGACACGTATAGCCAGCTCGCGCGCACGCGCGGTTCTGGATCGTTGGCGCCCAATAGAGCCACACCCTCGAAGGAGAGTGTGTAATTGTCTTCACCCACCTCTTCCAAATCTTCCATGATCGCTTGCCGGCGCCACGCAGCCACCGAAGGCCAGGCTTTTTTTAGAACCTCCAGGTCCTCCGGGGTAATGTCGGAAAGACGGTAAAGATAACGCGGATGAATGGGCTTGTCTTCATCCAAGAGGGCATTAATCAACTGCTGGATGGTGATTTTTACCTGTGCGGTCATTTTTCTCTTCAAGAAGCAAATTACTTGGGCAACACAATTGGATTTACAAAGTCCTGGATGTTGATATAAATCAATAGCAGGATCAACATGCCAAAACCTACGAGATGGACAAGATTTTCCAGCCTGGCAGGAACACGCCGCCGGAAGATGATCTCCGGTAACGTGAACAATATGCGACCACCGTCCAGGGCGGGGATCGGAAACAGATTGAAGATGCCCAGAGACAGGCTGATCACCATAAAGAAATACAACGGGCTCTGGATCTGCTGGTAGATATCGAACATACCTTTGTATCCAATAGGGCGGTCTTCGGCGGTGGTCTGACCTTGCAGCGCCTTGATGGGCAGCGAAAGCACACTTTTCCCGTAGAGTAAGGTGGTTTCAATTCCGGCTGGTATGGCGCGTGACCAGGTGGTGGGTTTGGTGGAGTAACCCATCTGGATGCCGATGGCGCCATCAGCTGGGGGTGGATTTCGCGGGGTAACGGACAGCGTTCCGGACTGGTCACCGCGTAGATATTGAACTTCGATGGGCACACCCAGATTCGCATAGATGATATCGTGCATCTCATCCTGGGTGCGTACGTCCTGTGCATTCACCTGCAGGACGATATCTCCCGGCAGCAGACCGGATTCATCGGCAGGCGATCCTGGCACGGTCGCAAGGATCTGCACCCGGTCCGGCTCGCCCAGGCTATGCATCAGAATGATCGCGAGCGCAACCCCGAGCGCCAGGTTCATCAGAGGTCCGGCAAACAAAATCACCAGCCTTTTCCAGGGGCTGGCAGAAGCCATGCCGCCCTCCACTTCGGGATCATTTTCACCTTTAATGCGAACAAATCCGCCAAGAGGAATCCAGTTCAGGCTGAACAGGGTGCCGCCGGCGCTGAATAATTTTACTGCCCGGGGCGGAAAACCAACGCCGAATTCCTCCACCTCCACCTTTACCATGCGGGCCGCCAGGAAATGCCCCAGCTCGTGAACAATGATCAAGACGGCCAGGCCGGCGATAAACTCTATTAATTGAACGACAAATTGAGTGGACATAGCTAATCTACCAACTCTGAAATGAGTATTCCTTCCTTTGTGAGGCTAATTATATCCTCTCTGCTATGAACTTGCTATAAAAGCGGTACAATGGGAGATGATTTCTAACAGAACTCTAAGCGGGCAGCCTCACCCGGATGGGCAAGAAGCACCTGCCGCACCCCCGGTATTTGCTGGAGAAGATCGGCTACCTGCCCGGCGAAATCTGCCGGGCAGAGCACATGCACATTTGGTCCGGCATCAATGGTATAAAATGCAGGTATGCCCCTTTTGCGCCAGCCAGGAACGGCGTGGATGACTTCAATTGTCGCGGCCTGCCAGTAGTGCAGCGGCGGCGTGGAGGTCATCATCACTGCGTGCATCAAATTGCAATCCAGCTCGGTCACCCGCGCTAATGCATCAAAATCTCTTCGGAATATGGCTATGCGGCAGGTATCCAGCAGGGTCGGGATTTGCCCAACGCGGGCGGTGTGCAGCGGGCTGGTAACTGCCCGGGTGTGCCCCTCAGCTGAACCGGTTGGTTTGTGCGCCTGGCTGACGATGGCGATACAATCGGTCAGATCCCAATGCTCAGCTGGAGCGATCGAGGCAGCAAATGAGTCTCTCGTCTGTTTCACCGGGGCGCCATTCCACAAAGCCGCCCGGTATAGAACGGCACGCCGATCCACTGCCCGTGCGCGCCAGCCTGGAGAGAGAAGCCTGATCCAGGTTTAAGCCAGCAGCGGCAGTAGCCGCCAGGCTGAGTGCCGCAAAAGCTGAAGCTGAAGAAGCGATGCCGGCGCCGGTAGGAAAGTTGTTTTCGCTGGTGACGCGTGCGAAGGTTTGCAGATGGGCCATTGTGCGCACCCGGTTGAGCAGAGCACTGACACGCTGGAGAGCCGGCCCGTGCGATTCGCGCCCGTTTAAAATCAACTGGTCACGATCTAATCCGATTATTAAAGATACCTGAGTGCGCGTGATCAGCCCTGCAAGGTTCATGGATATGGAGCCGTTTGCGGGCAGGTGCAAACGTGAATCCCGGTCGCCCCAATACTTGATGAAGGCGATGTTGGGGTGGCTTTGAGCGATGGCAGATGTCATGCGGCGAGTTTACCACGAGATTGCAGGTCTCTGTATGCCTGGTCTTACGGATTGGAAGTACGAGCATCCTGGGATAAACAAATAGCCTCGATGAACGGTGGAGCAGAAGCGTTCATGAGGAGTGTCTTGATAAAATATTGAACCTTAATTGGGTCAAATGTAGAATGTACGAGCGCTATGAGGGAAGGGGTTATTCCAGTTATTAACTTGAGCGCTACCTCTCTCAACTCAGTGCGAGCGCGATCGCTTGCTCGGTGGTCAGATGGGCGCCTTTCGACCACTCCAATTCAAACACGACATCTCCAAGCCGAGCGCGTGCTCCTGCCAGTACAGCCGTGACGTGCTTCTGTGCTACTTGTTCGAGTGGCGCTCCAATGCGAATCCGCAAGGTTTCGGCTGCCGCCAGGAGTTGAACCGCTTGTTCGTAGCGTTCTTCACTTTCGTTGACCTGGGCGAGCAGTTCAAATGAGTATGGATAGCCGCGTGGCAGGCCCAAATGGTGACGAATGCGCAGCGATTCGCAGAGTAGTTCCCTGGCGCTCGCATACTCTCCCCTCTTCTGAGCGGTTTCTCCCAGGTTATGTGTGGCCGTGGCGACGCCACGCTGGTAGCCCAGCGAACGCCAGGCATCCCGGGCTTCGAGGAATGCCTGTCTCGCTGCCACGTATTCGCCGATTTCCAACAAAGTTACACCAAGATTATTAAGGGCTTTTGCGAGTTCAAACGGGCTCTCCAGTTCGCGCCAAAGTGCTACGCTCGGCAAGATGATATTGAAGTGCTGCTTCAGGCATGTCTGCATCGTAAGCAATTGATCCCAGCATCCCTTTGGCCTTCGCCATCCCAGCCTTATAGGACATCTGCTCAGCCATCCGCAGCGCTTCTTTAGCCTGCGCCTCTAAGTTCGTGTTTTTGCCAGCAAGCCCAGCCAGATCGCAATACTTCAACCGGGCGTCGATCTCCCCCAGCTGATCGCCAAGTTGCTGAAACAACTGCTGAGCTTGCTGAACGCACTGCAACCCATACTCGAAATCGGTGATCGCCGAGGACAGCTCGGCCGCTGCCAGCAAGGCGTACCCCCGCGGGAGCGAAACCGCCCCCTGGGTGCCCTCCAAGGCGCGCTGGAGCCAGCGGCGCCCTTCCTGGAAAAAGCCACCCAGTTCCCAGAACCCCAGGGGTGTGCCCAACTGCGCGACCAAAGCCAGCGCCTGCTCGCCATCGTGCACAACCAACCATTCGAACGCGCGGCCGCACGTTATCGTGGTCATCCACGATGGTCCGCAGCCGCTCGGGCAGCGTCTGCCCGGCCCGGTTCTCCGCCGTGTGGGAGACGAGCTGCGCATAGTAGCGGGCATGACGCTCCAGCGCATCTGCCTCCTGATCGCTGCCGCGCAGCTGCTCCTGCGCAAATTGGCGGATGGTCTCGTGCATGCTGTAACGCTGGTGCTCGGCATCCGCCCCAAAGACCACCAGCGAGTGGTCGACCAGTTCGGCGAGGATCTCGGCGCACGGCTCTCCTGGTGTGCTGACTGCCTCGGCGGCTTCCAAGGTCCACCCTCCGGCAAAGACCGCTAACCGGCACAATACTGAGCGCTCCCGGGCGCTCAAGAGTTCGTAGGACCAATCGATCAACGTGTGCAATGTGCGCTGGCGCGGCAGGGTTTCGCCCACCTGTCTATTCAGCCAGTCGAAGCGTTGGCCCAGCCGTTCGGCGATCGCTTCGATGGGCAGTGCGCGGGCTTGCGCGGCGGCGATTTCGATCGCCAAAGGAATACCGTCGAGCTGTTGGCAGATACGAACGACCGCCAGAACATTCGCCTCGGTGAGCGTGAATTGCAGCAGCGATTGCGCGGCGCGGTCCGTGAACAGTTGAACCGAGTCAAACCTTAGCGCGTCTGGAACCGTGAGTCGTTCTGCTTCATTGATGGTGGGGGTGACAAATGGTTCCAGCCGTACTACGTGCTCCTCGCCAATGCGAAGCGGGATGCGGCTCGTCGCAAGTACCGTCAACCCCGCGGCGTCACGGCAGAGCGTTTGGACGAGGCGCGCGCACGCTTTCACCAGGTGTTCGCAATTATCCAGCACCAGGAGCATGGTCTTATCGCGCAGGTAATCCAAAATCGCGCCGGTGGACGAGCGACCGGTATTGGTCGGCAAATGCAACGCCGCTGCCACCGCGTCGTCCACAGACCTTTCATCAGCAACGCCGGACAATTCAACAAAGCAGATGTCATGGGCGAAAACGCCTGCCATGCGGTGGGCAACCTCAATCGCGAGGCGAGTCTTGCCGACGCCGCCCGGTCCAGCCAATGTCACCAGCCTGACCGTCCGGCGCGACAGAAAATCGACCAGGCGCGCGGTTTCTTGCTGGCGCCCAAAAAAGCGCCGTCAGAACGGGCGGCAGGTCAACGTGCGTAACATGCGACTCGAACAGCGCGTGGGTGCGGATTTGTTCGGCAAGCGTCACGGTTTCAACGGCTGGCGCGAGGCCAAGTTCGGTTGCCAGCACCCGGCGGCAGGTTTCGTAGACATCCAGTGCGGCGCTGCGCTGATCTGCGCGCCCAAGCACGCGCATCAATTGACGGTAGGCGGATTCATTCAGCGGGTCGTATTCGAGCAAACGG
This sequence comes from uncultured Chloroflexia bacterium, assembly GCA_963705155.1. GTDB lineage: Bacteria > Chloroflexota > Anaerolineae > Anaerolineales > UBA4823 > CAVPJC01. The sequence continues at coordinate 147,702 of CAVPJC010000013.1, forward strand.
CGGATGGAGCGTTCGGCTTCAGCCAGTTGACCGGCGCGTTCATGAAAAGCGGCGAGCTGTTCCAGCGCCGAGGTCACCTGCAATCGGAAATTTTCGCGCTGAATGAGGAGCCAATCGTCGAACTGCTCGCAATCGCCGAGCGAGAATTCTTCCAAAAATTCGCCGCGCACCAATTCGAGCGCTTGTGTCAGCCGTGCGGCGCATTCGGCGCAATCGTATGGGTCCGAATGCGGATGGGTGCGGCAGGCCTCGATCAATGCGCGAAAGCGCGCAACGTCCAGTTCATGATCACTGAGCGGATTGAAGCGCAAGGCAAGCCGATTGCCGATCAGGTGGGGTTGCGCGTCGGAATTGTTTGTCCCCAGTGCTTTCTGAAGATGCGCCCAGGTGACGCGCAGATTGTTTTGCGCGGCAGCAGTCGGCAAGTCGGGCCACAGCAAGCCCAGCAAAAATTCACGGCTGTGCTCGTGATCCGACTCGATCAGGAGATAGGCCAGCAGTCCGATCGCCTTCCGGTTGGTGAGGGTGATAGCCCCCAACTGGCGGTGCTCGATCTGCAAGCGACCCAGTAAAGAAAAAAACAATTCAGACAATATAGGTCTAAATAATGATGAATTAATGGCCGATTGTTAAACTATCAAAAGTATAACACCGGGAACAGAAAACATCATCTGTTTCAATAACCGCCAGAAAGGAGCTAATGTAATGGCAATCAAAGTGATCGTTGAACTACAGGCCAAACCAGGTAAGCGGGCCGAGCTAAAGAATCTGCTCGAAAGCGTTGTGGCGGAACATGGAACGGACCAGCCTGGTTTCCTGGGCAGCTCCCGCTACGAGGTGCTCGACAATCCCAACATACTGGTTGAGATTGCCGGTTGGGAGTCGGCCGAGGCGCGGGCAGCGGCCATGCAGCAGGCAATGGCAAGCGGCGCCTATGCTCCTCTTGCAGAACTTTTGGCCGAGCCATTCCGGGCTACAGTGATCAGGCAAATCCTTTGACGGTGGGTGCAGCCATCGTCAACCGAGTCGCACCCACCGAAATTGTGTGCACCATTTTACACAAAATCTTTCAAATCGATATGAAAAAGGAGCTACGATAATGTCTGCGATTACCCTCACCTCTACCAGCAAGAGCAATTCACTTCCTCGTCTCATTGCCCTTGTCGGATTGATAATCGGCACAGCCGATGCAATAATCTATCACTGGTTAGTTACCAGTGTCCTTGGTGGGTATCCATTAACCTCTGTACTTCAATATATAGCCAGCGGCGCATTGGGTGAATCCGCCTTCGCAGGCGGCATCGCCACCGCCTTGCTCGGGCTGCTATTCCACTTCCTCATTAGCATTGTAATCGCTGGTATTTTTATCCTCAGCGCCGATCGCATTCCTCTTCTACGCCGCTATGCCATCGTGGGCTCGCTCCTGTATGGATTTGGTGTTTTCATTGTAATGAACATGATCGTAATTCCTCTCAGTGCGGCACCTCCATTACCATCTCCAACAACGTCCCAGCTCATTGTGAATTTCATGGATCACGTCCTGGTCGTCGGGCTGCCATTAGGAATACTGATATCGCGCAACCCTAACTTCAAGAAATAGTGACCATTTTGAATATCAGTAAAACCACAGAGTTATGATTTTGGTATTCAAAGGAGAACATGAGGTGCAAAAATTCACAATCAGCGTCTTTGTCAATCGTTCACAGCAAGATGTATTTGATTTCCTGAGCGATCCTGTCAATCTCCCAAAATGGGATTCAGATTTTGAGTCGGCAGAGTGGGTATCCAGCGAAGCGCCTGGTATCGGTTCAATTTATCGAGCATCAGGTAAGAGGCTCGGATCTGAAAAGGAGGGATTGTTCGAGATCGTGCAATGGAACCGGCCTAATTGTTACGGCTATAAGGTTAAGGAGCGCATGTTTCTTTTTGAACGTGCGGAGACAGCAATTACGCTCGAACCGAAGGAAGATGGTACAGCAGCGACCTGTGAATACCAATTTGAAATAGTTGGCACATCTGAAATTTGCCGAGGGGTTCGTTGCCAGAATGGGTAAGAAACGGATGGAGGGTAATTTGGATGCCGCAAAGCGCTTGCTGGAAGCGGGCTTGCGCAGTGCGCATTATGCCCGCTGATCGTCCCTGCAGACGCTCAAACAGACGAAAGGAGATGAGCTAGATGGAAGGATTCGAATTGACTATCGTGATCAACAGGTCCATCGAGGAGGCTTTCGGATTTCTATCTAACCTCGAGAATGACATAAAGTGGCGAAGCGAGTGGGTTGAGACCAGGCATGTGTCAGGAGAGGCCCCTGGCGTAGGCGCTACATATAATTTGACCGGCGAGTTTCTCGGCCGGCGGATCCCAACGATGTACGAGGTTATCGAGTACGAGCCGAACCGGAGCGCGGCGTGGAAAACCGTGTCGGGCCCTCTCCCGCTGACATTTCGGAGGACCTTTGAGCGCGTCGAGGGCGGCACACGCTTCACCGTAAAATATGAGACGGAGGTGCGCGGTTTTTTCAAGCTGGTTATGTCACTCCTCGCCAGAACGGTCGTGCGACAACATGAAGGCGATCTGCGCAATGCGAAGGAGCTGATGGAAACCCACGCTTTGTGAGCATTGGGCGCCACCAGGCAAGAGTTGCAGTTTTGTGTTACTAGCCCGCCCTACCCGAATAATTTGGAGTAAAGGAGCCTAACGATGTCTACTTCAGTTACTCAAGCACCAAACCCCGGTCAACCCATCCCTAATCCGCCTGATTTCTCGGTGGTTTGGGATAATCCTCGGGATGCCAAACTCACCTGGATGGCTATTCCCCAATATAAAACCCCAATATCGCCATTGATCCATACCGTTGTTGGGGCGTTCCTGGTGGGCGGCAATGCCGGCATGGAGCAGGCCGGTCTGCCCTTTGAGGTGCGCATAAAACGCCTCAACACCTATGCCTATATGGGCATGGTACCCAAGGAGGCGCCGCCGGAGGCGGTGATGAAAGCCATGGGTCTGCTCAACCGGGCTGCTCCCGGCGTTTTCAAATTGATGATGAAAAAGGTGGGGGCCGGAATGTCAAAACAACAAGAGGCCGCCCTCAATCCCCTCGTCGAACGATTCGAGTCCTATTGGCTCGACGAACTCCTGCCAGAAATTAAACAGCACATCGCTTACTTCGAAAGCAGCAACTTGCGCGGCATGAGCCTCGACCAGCTGCGTGCCCACCTGGCTGAAACGCTCAAGCGTGTGGAGCGTATGGGCGCCTTGCATGGGGTCATCATGCCGATGCTCTTTGCCATGAGCCAGTTCGAGGAGTTGTACTGTGAGTTGTTCGAGGGCGCTACTACCCTGGATGCCCTGCGACTCACGCAGGGCTTTGACAACAAGACCATGGAAGGCGACCGTGCACTATGGCACTTAAGCCGCTCTGCCCGGTCCACACCACAGGTGCGCGAGATTCTCTCCAACCACGCGGCAGATGAGGTAATCCCTGCCCTGGAAACATCCGTTGCGAGCCAGCAGTTCCTGACTAACCTGCACCAATGGCTGGCTTATTACGGTCAACGGCTTAACTCTGCCTTTGCGCTTGGCGAGCCAAGTTGGATCGAAGACCCGACGCCTGCCATCCAAAATTTGCAGGCATACGTCGCGATATCCAATCTTCGACCTGAAATGGAACCAGCCGCCTTGGCTGCCGAGCGGGAAAAATCAGTGGCTGAGGCGCGCACCAAACTCGCCGGTTATCCACAGCCCATCGTAGCGCGCTTTGAAACATTGTTGAAGGCGGCACAGGTGGCAGCCATTGTTCATGAAGACCACAATTTCTGGATTGACCAGCGCCTGTTCTATCACGTCCGGCGGGTCATCCTGGAATTTGGAGGGCGTCTGGCACAAGCCGGATTGTTGGATGTGGTGAACGATGTATTCTATCTGACGCCGGGTGACTTGCAGAACGGTCAAGACGTTTCAATGAAACGATTAGTCCAGGAGCGCAAAATAGAAATGGAACACTTCAGCCATGTGACCCCGCCGCCGATGTTGGGCACAATGCCGGCCTTTGAAATGACCGATGGCGGTTCTATGGTTCGCGCAATGTTCAAAGGCGAAATGAGCCCAGCCAATACCAGCAACAGTGAGATGAACAAGGTAAAAGGGTTACCGGGTTCAGCCGGGGTGGCGCGCGGCACCGCCAGGGTGATCCACTCGCTGGCAGAAGCGGGCAAACTGCAGCCGGGGGATGTGCTGGTAACCGTATCCACGGAGCCGCCGTGGACGCCGCTGTTCGCCACAGCCTCAGCCATCGTCACCGATAGCGGCGGGGTGCTGTCGCACAGCGCGGTTGTCGCCCGTGAGTATCGCATCCCCGCAGTGGTTGGCACCGGCAATGCAACTACGACTTTCAAAGATGGGCAACTGATCGAAGTGGATGGCAGTGCCGGTACCGTGCGGGTGGTCGTTGAGGAACAAGTTCATGAACCTGCTCTGGCTGGGTGATCCAAAATCATTTGATGCAGCACTGGTAGGCGGCAAGGCGGCAAATCTCAGCCGCCTTGCCCGAATGTATCACCGCGTACCGGATGGTTTCTCCCTGCCGGTGACGGTGATGGATGAGGCGCATCCGTTGGACCTGCGAAATGAAATCACCGCCGCCATCTCGGACCTGATGGCTTGCCACAGCCTCCCAGACTTTATCGCCGCTGTACGTTCTTCCGCTGTGGATGAAGATGGAGCAACCGCCTCGTTCGCGGGTCAGCATGAAACATATCTCAACATCGTCGGCGCGGATGCCATTATCCAGGCTGTGACACGCTGCTGGGAATCGGCGCGGTCTGAGCATGCTCTGGACTATCGCCGCCAGCAAGGGTTGTCAGTGGAACGTCCACAAATTGCTGTGTTAGTTCAACAATTGGTCGCCGCGGATGTTGCCGCAGTCGTATTCAGCGCCAACCCGATCACGGGCAATCGTGACGAAGTGATGATCAATGCCAGTTGGGGTTTGGGTGAGAGCATTGTCGGCGGGACGGTCACGCCCGATACGTTTATTGTACGCAAGTCGGATTTAGCCGTCGTACAGCGTGTCATTGCAGATAAACAACGCATGACCGTCTCCGCACCCGGTGGAACACACGAAGTGGATGTACCGCGCTTTTTGCGTAACACAGCCTCGCTGAACGATGAACAAGTGATTGAAATGGCAAAGCTTGCCCTGACATTGGAAGTAACGATGGAACATCCCGTGGATGTCGAGTGTGCTTATGCAGGGGGCGAGTTGTATTTGTTACAGTGCCGTCCCATCACTACGCTGAAGTAACATCACACCTGTCCATTGCCTTTCAAGTAATCTGTTTTCCTCGCAATAAGCACTTCGATCCGTGATATTCCCAGCCCTAAAACGAACCTTGCGGTCAGTTCGACCGAGTTTTACCAATTGACATTTGATAAAGACGATGTTGGGGCAACTTGTAGCTATTGCTGATCTGGAAAACACTTTATGTCGATTTCCACATTTTCTTTTTCAATTGCATGGGTACCACGCTCATTGAGCCTGGGATATTGCACTTCCCTGGTTCTCTTTTGAGGTGCGCGAACGATGTGTATATTCTGATGACTACTAACAGTTTGTGATAAAGTAAAATTCTTTCGAAGTAATGCGATACCTCTATTAAATCGAGAAGAAAAAATCTGTATACTGGTTAGGTGTTATGCAGTTCAAGGGATAGTTGCAATCTCCAACTGCGTAAGCCCGCCTAGTTCTAGCTTTCTTATAAAATTTATCAAAAGCATTGTGAGAAATTGCCTGCCCGGTTGGTTTGGGAAGTGAGACATAGGACGATAATCTCAGAAGGAAATGTTATGACAGCCAATAAAATACACCCCAAGGATATCGATGAATATATCGCAGGTTTTCCGGAAGACGTGCAGGAAATTTTGGTAAAGATCCGGAAGACAATCAGAGAAGCTGCACCCGGCGCCAGAGAAACGATTAATTATCAAATACCGACTTTCACCCTTGAAGGTAACCTGGTGCACTTTGCTGCTTTTCAAAAGCATATTGGGTTTTATCCTACGCCATCAGGGATTGAGAAATTCAAAAATGAGCTATCGTCTTATGAGATGGCAAAAGGCTCGGTGCAATTTCCGTTAGATCAGCCCATCCCATATGACCTGATCGGTACGATCGTGGCGTTCAGAGTACATGAAAATCTGGACAGAGCCAAAGCAAAAGGAAAAAAGAAAAAATAACAACTGTCAGAAACAATAAGAGCCTATCCGAAAATTGGATGATTGGCGTTTTTGGGTGTGCTGCTGCGAAGCCGCAGTACACCCAAAAACGCCTTACTCCGGAATTTCAGGATAGATACTAAGGCAGATGAATGGTTGAAATAGTCGATTTGAGCCAGGAGATCTTCGCCGGTATGCCGGTATTTCCCGGACTTCCGGAAGTTGAGATCACGATTCACGTATCGCATGAAGAGTGGGATGGCATCACCGATAGCGACATCGTTTCACCTGCCGTTAACCGGCTGGCAATGGGTGAGCATACCGGTACGCACGTTGATGCCATCAACCACATGGCGCGACAATACCGGGGACAATCCATCGACACCATGCCGCTGACGATGTTTTATACGGAGGGGATCTGTTTAGACCTGTCGCACAAAAATCTGCGGGAGTTGATTGAGCCTGCCGATTTAGAGGTCTCGCTCTCCAGGGCGGGCCTTGATATTAAGCCGGGAGATACGGTTCTCCTGTATACCGATCATTATCGACGCTCATTCGGGACAGGCGATTGGGACAATGGACCCGGGCTGAGCGTCGATGCCGCCCGTTGGCTGGGTCAGCAGAAGATTGCGGCTTTCGGTGTAGAAACGATGTCGCCGGGTGTGCGCCACGTTTCTAATCAAGGCGTTCACTTTGTTTGCGGGGAGCTGGGCTTTACACATTACGAGAACATGATCAACCTTCACCGGTTGATCGGCCGGGGGCGTTTTAGGTTTATCGGGCTGCCGCTCAAGATCCGTGGAGGCACCGGCTCGCCTGTGCGGGCAGTCGCGGTATTTGAGGCGTGAGATAAAGTATCGTCTTACTGTGAATATACTCCAAATTCACGTACTGTCTCCCACATGGCGATAATGTTTTCCGGGGGTACATTACCCTGGATGTTGTGGATGGTATTGAATACAAACCCTCCGCCTGGCATGAAGTCTTCCAGGCGTTTACGCACATCGCGGCGTACTTCATCTGGTGTGTGATTTTCGTCAAAGGCAGTCTGCGTATCCACCCCGCCGCCCCAGAAGGTAATATCCTTGCCAAATTCGCGTTTTAGCTCAGCCGAATCCATCCTGGCGGCGTTGACCTGAACCGGGTTTAGGATATCCACACCGATCTCGATCAGGTCAGGGATGAGCGAGCGGATTGATCCGCATGAGTGAAAAAATATCTTCGCTCCGGATTTCGTATGGATGTAATCAAACAGCTCTTTATGCAGAGGTTTCAGCAGATTGCGATATGAACGTGGTGAGATCAGTAACCCATTTTGTCCGGCGATATCATCCGCCATTTGGACAACATCGATCGGGATGCCGCTCATCGTGTCGAACATCTTTTCCCAATAGGCCATTTGCATATCCATGAATTTGACCAGTAGCTTTTTTGCCAACCCAGGATTGCCAGCCCAATCCGCATATGCATCTTGATATCCACGCGTCCAGGTCATCAACTCAAAAATTCCTGCGGATATATTGCCGATGATTAAGGCGCGTTTTTCCTCGTTAAGCACCCGGTAAGCGGCTTCTCGCAAACCGGCAAAACGCGTTGGATCCAACGGGTCGGGCAGTTCGTAAATCTCGATATCTTCTTCGGTTTTTGGTCCGGCCAACGGGTGGTTGAACATGTCGTAGTACATGCCGCCATCCTTTGGCATGCGCCATCCGATCTGGTACTCATCGAAGAAATAGGAATACTTCTGATCTGGTGATTCTTTGACATCCACCTTAAAACTCGCAGTTGAGCGTGGAGAGACATTGCGCACGTCTACTCCCATGTACTCCATGACATCATCGTCAACGAAGGCTAATTGCTGAAGGAGATCGATGATCTTGATTTCAACTTTCGGAAGAGCAAGATAATCTCGCAACCGGCTGTAAGCCCTGGCCTGGATGCCTGTGACCACCGTGCCGCCCAGGTCAAAAGGCACACGGTCTGCTTCTTTGTGATTGATGGAGGTTAACACACGTTCACGTGAGTTCATTTCATTTGAAATCCAACGATCAACTCTTAAAGGATCAAATCATTCTGCCCGGTTGTGATGGGATAGGTTTTTTCCACTCCTTTACAGGTGGCATTTAGTTGAAACTCGCTGTCGGATTGAACGGTAATTCGGGTGGTTTGATTGGATAACGGCACTGCCAATAGATCAATGACGTGCCCATTGAACCTGAAGCGCTTACAACCAGAACGCTGATTCGAATTGATCTTCCAGGTTAATTGATTCTCTGGCGCGTTGGGTTTCAATCCAATGCCATATTCAATGAATAATAAAATCGGCGCCAGAGCGCCCCAGCCCACCATGTCTTTTACCACGGGCGCCCCATTAATATTGATCCCCGGGGTAAGAGAATCGGCGGCATAGTTTTCCCAAAATGTTCCTGTTGTACGGTAGACCTGGGCAACAGCGGCGAGATGATTTCAATGCAATTTCCAGCGCCAGGATACCATAACCGGCCTGCTCTAATCCTTGAATTACCATTATATTTGTCGATGGCCAAACTGCGCCAGACCAATAACCGCCTTCAGGATGGTATGAATCTTCATCTGCTGCCAGCGATGGAACTGGATGTAATCTCCCAAACGTGGCGGGGTTCTTCAAATGCGCGGCAAGGTGCTGAGCTCTTTTCGGTGTGGCTGTGTTCGAAAGGAGTGTCCAAAAAGCGCAGATGGTCTTTATCGGGATGATTTCCTCTTCGAGTGTCAGATCAAAGTAGAAACATCGATTCGAATCCCACATTTTCTCATTGATCAAGGATGCCAGATCGCCTGCTTCCCTTCTGAATTGGTCTGCGTCTTGCTGGAGACCCAGTATGCTTGAAATCTCGGCCAGATTCCTGGCGAAGAGGACCATCTGGGAAGATGTGTCAATGGCAGTCCCGCCTCCTTTCAGGAAAGGATTTCTTGGAGAATTGTCCTGGCTCGCCCAGTCGGTCATATACAAACCATTACCCTGGCGAATGTACTTCTTCAAGGCGTTGTAGTACCGGCATAACGGTTCTCTCGCGATTGCCAATCGTCCTCTATCTCCGGTCCACTGGTAACTCTCCAATTCTGCCCAGGCAGCAATGGGATTATTCAAAGCATCCAGAGTCAATCTGGGATTCGGACTGGGAATTTCCCTGCCTTTATAAACGATATCCGATCGCCTTTGATTGAAATAGTCATGGAATCCCCAACGGCTGAACAAGGGGGCATTCTCGGTATTTTTCCAGAATTCGAGATCAATTCCCGTGGTGCGGTTTATCTCCCTGCATATCTCGCCTGTTGAATACTGTTTTACATAAAAATTATCCAGCGCCGAAATTCCCGGAACCAGGGGATGCGCTACGTTTAAAAACATTGTTTGGATCGCTGTATCCCAGAAGAAAACATTGTCATTGAATGCACAATCCAGGAATTGAGAAACGAAGCCTGATCCTTGTGCCGGTTGATAAAAATTTTTGAAGGCCAGTTCCCATGCTTTCCAGTATGCTTCGACCCAGACAGGATTTTCATCGTAGATCGGGCCTGGCAGCAAATTCCTCGTTTCCTCATACTTTGGAAGAGGATGCGGTTCATATTTTCTCTTCGAAAAATACAGCCCCTGCTCATCGGTGTCCTTGTTCTCTGGATTTTTTGTTGTCATGACGCACTCCTGGAGTTTTAGACCGGTTCTTTTTCAACTGCGATGTCACCTTTTACAAATCCGATGCGGTCGAGCATGGTTGTGATTTCAGGATTTGCCATAAACAATTTCCACAACAGGCCGCTGCGATAATTCTCGATCATGACCGTGATTGGCGCCTGGTTCAAACCCATATAGATATTCGAAACAAAGTTGGCTGTCGGGTTATATGCATCTCGAAAACCGTAGATCCCCCAGAGTCTGTCGCCCAGGTCGTAATAGAAATGTTTCAATGCAGCCATCGACTCTCTGGGTATATAAGGAAATGATGATAAAGCAGCCGTTGGTGTGATGGTTCCATTGTCTGCTCTTGGGCTTGGTTCATGCGCTAAATAGCCAGTATGATCGTGGCTTGCCGACAGCCCCCAGAAGTTTTCATCGTATCCCTGATAATTGCCCGGATTGTCGATACAGTACGCATGATTGATTTTCGCAAGCGCCCGATTGTTATCAAAGTAATTGGTAAACCTGTCGCGTTTGTTTCGGGGATCGAATCCCAGGAAGGAGTAATGGGTAAAGAAGAGCGGGCCGCCTGTGCCAACCCCGACCGGCAGTGTAATCCCATAGAACGATTTGCCGTTCTTGTACAAATCTCCCAGGGTGGTCTTACCCCATGTCTGGCGGTACCGGCGTGCAGTATCTGAGGTCGATGCCCAACCCGAGTAATACATTGAGGCTGGAACTGGATGCGTGGGTGAAGCGATTGCAAGCAGGTAAGCAATCATGGTTTCGTTCCATCCAACCAGCGGATGATCGATATGCCAGCCGTAATCTGGCGACCAATGCCAGTAAAGGAAATCACTGTCCGGTGATTGGCGGTACCAATCCCATTCCACGGTTTCCCACAAGGGGTTGATGCGGCTGCGGATCTGCGTTTCGGCAGCATCGGACCGGGTAAAGAACTGGCGGGCAGCCAACAACCCTTGCATCATAAACGCAGTTTCGACCAGATCACCCCCATTGTCATATTTCCCGAATACCGGAACTGCTTTTCCGTTGCGTCCATCCAGATAATGCGGCCAAACGCCGTGAAACCGGTCAGCGTTTTCGAGAAAATCGATCATTTGGAGCAGCCGGACGCTGGCTTCGTCTCTTGAGACAAAGCCGCGGTGTACCGCTGCAATCATTGCCATGATTCCAAAACCGGATGCACCCAGCGCAACCAAATTCTCGTCGCCCGGTAAGTTCTCCAATGCTAAACCTGCATCGGGGTGCGCCTTCTCCCAATAATACCTGAAGCAGGCTTCCTGCACCATGCTTAACAATTCATCATCGGACAAAGGGCGCGTCGTTGCCGATGCCGTTTCAGAGGCGTGCGTCTCTGAATAGTCGTGTCCGACTGCAGTTATCCTGTAATAGAGCGTTTTCCGGTTCGCTCCAAGGTAATCACTGTACCGGTTGAAGCCTGGATTTTGAATACCGATCGGTAAGAAATCTTGTCCGTTGTCTGAACGGTAGATCTGGTAATACGCCACAGCCGGATCGATCACCGCCGGCCAGCTTAGATCGACATGCCGGTCATATGCCACCGCAGTCACGCTAACGGGTGTCTGGTGTACACCCCCCATTGAAGAGTTGATCAGGCTGACGTCATCAATGTACAACGTGTGGGGTTTGCCGTCGTCGATCCCCTGTGTGAAGATTATTTTTTCGAGCCGGTGGAAGTCGTATTCACCGGTTCCATTTGGAAAGGCAGTCAGCGGAATTTTTACCTGTACCCAGTGTTTCGCCGGCAGGACAGGAACGATGCCTGTCATCTGCATGGGTAAAGTGTGGGCTCCGTTCTTGATGGTAACGCCAATCATTGGCAAGTGGTGTGCGGAGGTATCAATATCAGCGTAGCACCAGAAGGAAAGAGCATCGCCTGATAAGGAACGGGCGCCCTCGAGCCAGGTTTCAACCCATAACTCGACCAGCCAATCCCCGCCGGTTTGAGACAGCCAGGAGAGCTTGAGACAATTAGGAGGGGTGTGATAGTGATCGACAGCAACTGGTAGCCGGTTGTCAATCATTTCCAACTGGCTGGGAGCATTCGCCACTGTGCGACTGTAGAAATAGCCGCCCTGCGTCAGGCTGTTATCGAAGATGTGATGGTTATAGTAGGCGCCAGCAGTGGGAGACCGTTGAGGTGTGTATTGATTCATTGGTCACTTTACCGGCAAATGAACTTCACATGCTGCTCTGCCCCGGGTTCCAATATAGGCAGGATATCCCCCTGCCAGCGTTGACCGTCGATGGTGCAACCGGTTGATTCTCCAGATGCCGCGCGCTGGATCTGGATGTCGTAAGTTGCGTGGCGGAAACACCTTTGGATGCGGAAGCCATCCCACCCATCGGGGAGGGCTGCCTGAACGCGCAACCCGCTCATTGTCGCCTCGACCCCCAGCACACCTTCGACCAGGGCACGCAAATACCAAGCCGCTGAACCGGTGTACCATGTCCAGCCGCCTCTTCCGGCAAATGGAGAAGCCGGGCCATCCACATTGCCGGGTGTGACATAAGGTTCTGCCATGTACGTTTCTGGCTGCATACCGCGAACCGCCGGGCAAAAGCTGTGCCACAGATCATAGGCGGCCTGCACGCCGTGGGCTTTTCGCTCTGCCAGAACTGCCCAGCACGCCGCGTGAACGTACACCCCACCGTTTTCGCGCAGGCCCGGCGCGTAGCGGGTAAGATAGCCAATATCTGGATTGGGCCGGGAATAGGCCGGGGCCAATAAAAGTGGTCCGTAGGGTGTATAAAGATGGTGTCGCGCCGACTGCATGGCTCGTTCGGCGCGTTCCGGTGTGGCAATTCCACTCAAGACCGCCCAGGTCTGAGCATTGAGGAAAATCTTGCCATCAGCATTTTCATGGCTGCCGAGCAGCATTCTGTTGTCGGTTGAAGCGCGCCAGTACCAATCCCCATCCCAGGCAATCTGGTTGATTGAAATTTTCAAGGCGGCAGCTGCGTCGTAGTAGCGTTGCGCCAGGAAAACTTCTCCCCGCTGGCTGGCGAATCCGGCGTAGTCGATAAGCAGGCTGTACAGGAAGTGGCCGAGCCAGACACTCTCGCCCTGCCCGTCCACGCCCACCGCATTGAGACCATCGTTCCAATCTCCTCCGCCAATCAGGGGTAGGCCACGCTGACTGATCTGGCTCAACGCCAGATCGAGGGCGCGGCAACAGTGCTTCCACAAGCTGTCCGGGATTGGATCGTCGATGAATGGTTCGCCCAGGTCGAGGGCGGCGAAGTCGGCCGTTTCTTCCAGATAGCGCGCAAGGACATAACACAACCACAGGCGATTGTCGCTGATCTTGGTACGCACACCGCTCTCGATCTCAGCCGGGGATCCCAACGCCGGCAGGGGATGCCACCAATGATGAACGCTGCCATCAGCGAACTGGTGGCGGGCATGCAGGCGAATTTGCGCCAAAGTCTGCTCTGGTTGCCCCAGGAGAAGGTGTACCAGGCTGTCTTGGAGTTGGTCGCGAAAGCCGATTGCCCCGCCTGTCTGGTAAAAGGCGCTGCGCCCCCACAATCGCCCGGAAATAGCCTGGTAGGCCAGCCAGCTATTGGCCATCTGGTTAAGAGCGGGATCGGGAGTATCGACCTGCAGGCGCTGCGTCCTTTCGAGCCAACCGGCTCGGGTTTGGGCCAGGGCGTGAAATGCGACTTCGGGTTGAATATAACGCTGGATAAGAGAGATCGCCTCCTGGCGGGTTTCCGCCGCGCCCAGGAGAAAGATCGCCGTCCGTTCTTCGCCCGCATCCAAGTTTAGAGTCACGCGCAGGCTGGCGACGGCATCTCCCCAGCGCCCGGAAGCGCCTTGCAGCTTGCCCTCCATCAACGCGCGCGGATCGGCTGGCGAACCATACTGCCCCAGGAAAGACCGCTTGTCAGTTTCAAAAGCAGCCGGTGCAGGCCAGGCGGCGTGGAAGGCTACGTAAGGCCATTCTGTGTTCCAATGGGCGCGGGTTTTGACCGGCGGCTCCCAGTTGCACTTCGTCGCCAGGATGGCCCCAGCTTCCTGGTCAAAGGAGGTTTCGATAAAGGTTTTGTGGAACTCGCGGTGCCAGTCTGGAGCCGCGCCAAGCAGCCACTCCAGATAAGTGAATAAACTGAGGTGCCGCGGGATATTACCCAGGTTGCGCACACTTACCAGCCATATTTCAAGCGGCGCATCCGGGGGAACGGTGACGGTCCAGCGCGTTTCGATATTCGCATATTGGGTTGTGAATACCGAGTAACCCTGGCCATGCCGGCACTCGTACAGACCAAACTCAGGCTGAACAGGTTGCCAGGCCAGCGACCAGAATTGTCTGTGATCTCCAGCAGCTTCTTCATCGCGCAGGTAAAGATAGCGCCCATCAATATCCCTCACCAGATCCTGGTTCCAACGGGTCAGGCGGTTCATGCTGGCATGTGACCGCCAGGAGTAACCACCGCCTGCCTGAGAGATGACCAAACCGTAGTCTCCATTAGAAATAACGTTCACCCACGGTGTTGGTGTTTCCCATTGGGTGATCACATATTCCCGTTCAGTCTTGTCGAAATAGCCGTATTTCGTTTTGAACAAAGGAGATGAATTCATATTCTGACCTCAAAACCGACCGGATCGTCGTCAAAACAGCTCTCATTTGGTATCCTAATTTTGCCGTCTGGCAGGCATCCGGCAGAAGAAGGCCTAAAAGACCTGCCAGGTAGCTGAAACCTGGCAGGTCTTTTGGGTCGTGAGTTAAAGCTCAGGGTCCGGCAGTGAACTCCTCCATTTCCATCAGCGGTTTCACAGTTTCTTCAATGGCGCCGTGGGTGAAGTAGTGCTGCAGCCGGTTATTGTGCAGCGCATTGTCGATGGAGGCCATGATCATGCCCTGGTCGAGGGACAGGTAATAAGCTGAGACCTCGCCGTTGCTGACGTTGACTGCGTCAAAAAAGCCGCCCCAGGAATAGGATTCAAAATCGCGGCGCAGGTTGGCGAGGTTTTCCAAGGCAGCATCGGGTGCGAATTCGAGCGCCAGGAAGGAGGCGTGGGGCGTCACGACCCCCTGTCCATATTGTTCCGGCAAAGGCTGCGGTTCGCGTCCGGGGCAATAGCCTATACCGGATGGGTCGGCGAAGCCGTAATCGACCGAGGTCCGTTCCAGATCGGTGGTGTATCCGTTTGTATCCATGCCCAGCGGATCCACACCAAATTCCCGGTAGCCACCGGCCGGGTTATTGGAGGGCGAAAATCCCCAGTAGCCGTAATTTGCCTCCTCCAGGCCGTGTTCGATCTGAGCGCGTACATAGAGCGGGTGGTTGATCCCCCAGCTTTCAGGTCCCCATTCTGCCTCGGGCACCAGCAGGGGTACCATCAGCGCCTCGAACATACTTCCGCCCCAGGTCGGAACGATGTTCATCCCACGGTAGGTGTAGTGACCTTCGAAGACGTCGATGCCCAGGTAGGTGCGTGTTTCGCCCTGGGGCGCCATTTCCGGCCAACTCCAGTCGCATGTTGGCGGGAAGGTTCGCCATCCCGCGAAGTAGTGTTCTGGCGGTATCTGGCCCAGGGCAATACCGATGTAGCTGGCGATGCGCGGCTCAGTGTTGAAGGTCCCGTAATGATGGCCGGTGAAGATCACATCCGGTCCTTTGCCGCAGTAGTTGCCTATGGGAGACTGGGCCCAGGGGGGTGCGTCCTCCACCGTCCAGAACCCGCCACGCAGCAGGCCAGCGCCGAAATCTGGACCACGCGCGTTCGGGTCGTAGAAGCAGCCGAAGTCCATTCCATCCAGTATGGTCTGCGCCCGTCCACTTAGCTGAGGAATGGTGTTAGTGAGCATGATCAGAGCGGATGCCAGCCAGCCGTTATCCACGCTGGATAAAAATGGGTAAACCGGATCGCCGGAGGGGGGCCAGGTGGTCAGTTTCGCCCCGGTTGCCGGATCATACCAGTTGTAATACATGCCGCTATCGGTATTACGCTCCATCGTCTCTAGCATGTCAAGAACCCTGCCGATGCGCTGGCGCGCCTGCGCAGGTTTGATTATCTGTAAATCGCGGGCGGCCAGCGTGCTCCATATATATACGCCAATGTTGGTGGGCGAGGTGTAGGAGGCCCTGACGCCATCGACACTGACGTTGTCGGCAGGCAGGCCGGTTTCTGGATAGGTCATGGCCTCGAATGAGCGCCAGGTGTCGCGGGCATACAACTTCAGTATATTAAGGCTGCTATGCGGAATTTGCTCTCCGGGTGGCAGGATAGGTTGAGCCTGAACAGGCGCGACGAAAAACAACAAAGTTGCCAGGATCACCAATAGGTCTATAGACCATCGGATATTCGTTTTCATGATCTAACTCTCCTTCATGAACAGAGAATCGCTACCTGATCAGCTGTAAACGTAGCCTAAATCAGCCCAACTTTGCTGGATTTATTTTTGGCATCACCTCCTTGATGCGGAGCGGAAATATCCCTGGATCAAGGATAAACTATGGACTCGGTAGGCTGTCCAATTTCATCTGAGCCTGGGCAGTCAAGTCTGGCTGGCTCGGAAAAGATTCTATGATGAGTTCGTAAACGTCTTTGGCCGATGTCACGTCTCCTTCTTCCTGATATAACTCCCCCAGGCGGAGATAGACGATCCCAAGATAAGGAGTGACCTTGCCAATGTTGGCCTGGACGAAGCCTTCAGCCATGGGAATGGTTATCCGCTGCTGGATTATCTCGTCAACTCGCGACTTTGCATAATTATAGACAGTCGGGCGCGGCCAGGCATAGGGGTTATCCCAGATACGCTCGACCTGCAGAAATCCGCCCTTTTGAATATACTTTTCCTTCTCCTGATCAAATTCCTTGTAACCGGTCAGTGCATCGAGATAATCACCGCGTGTGTATGCGGCTTCGGCGTCCGTGTAGTAGCGATTGGCAAGCAGCAGGGCCTGGAACCAACCAAATACATAGTTCACTACGAACAGGCCCGCGATAATGAAGAAAATCCTTAAGGCCCAGCGTTTGATATCCATATGCCACTCTACTTTAAAGTGTACGTTTGCAAAGGCTGCCATGAACTGGTCCTGCAGGAGGAAATACAGCAAGACCAGAGGCATGGTGATCACGGCGATCGCCGCCCAGATCTGCTCGGCGTTTTCGCCGGGCACCGATGTTTGAAACTGGTACAACCCGAGCTGCACCGTCCATAACTCGGGCTTATTCAGATAAAGCAATGGGCCAAAGAAATCATTCCAGCTTCCCATGAAGGTCAGGATCGCCACCGTTCCCAGGGCCGGACGGCTCATCGGAAGGATCACACGAAAAAAGATACCCACTTCGCTGGCGCCGTCCAGCCGGGCTGCTTCCACCAGCTCACTAGGAATTTGCCTCATGAACTGGCGCAGCAAGAAGATGCTGTAAACACTGACGGCTCCAGGGATGATCAGGGCTCGGAAACCGGGCACCCACCCGAGGCGGTACATAATGATGTAGGTGGGGATCAAGAAGAGGATACCAGGTATCATCATCGTGCCCAGCATGATGCCAAAGAGTGTATCCCGGCCTGGAAAGGGGATCTTGGCCAGGGCATAAGCCGCCAATCCATCCAATACCACGTTTAAGATTGTGACGCTGAGCGCCAGAAAGAGCGAATTGGCGAAGAGCCGGGGCAGGTTGAGCTGCGACCAGATCAAACGGTAGCCGGTGAGTACCCAGTGGCTGGGAAGGCGGTTAGGATAATGGATGATCTCCGTCCCGGGTTTGAAGGAGTTCATCAGGATATATAATAATGGGTAGATCACAACGACCATGCCCAACAACAGGAGAAAGTAAGCAATTAACCGTCCCCACTTAATTCGCCGTGGTTTTGCTATCGTTATCGTCATAGCTATATCCTCTCATTCCACATCCCGTTGGCCGAAACGGAACTGAACGGCAGTCATGACGGCAATAATCGCCGCTAACATGAGTCCCAGTGTTGAAGCATAGCCCATGTTGGATTTGTCGAACGCCTGAGCATAGACGTACAGCACCGGCGTGAGCGCCTGGTGATACAGTCCGCCATACAGGTCAAAGTTCATGTAGACTTCCACAAACATCTGCAAGCCGTTGATGCCGTTCATGACCAGGATGAAGAAAATCTGCGGATTCAACATCGGAATGGTAATATTCCAAAAGCGTTGCCAGTAGTTGGCGCCGTCAATTGCCGCAGCTTCATGAAGCTGTGGGTCCATGGCGAGTAAGCCCGCCAGCAGGATCACAGTTTCTATGCCAAACCATTTCCATGTATTGATCAGGGCCAAGACCGGCATGGATAACCAAAGTTCGGATTTCCAGAAGATCGCTTTGTTTAAGATGCCCCAATTAATCAAATAGCCTTGCAAAGGTCCGGTGGGGCTGACCAGGTATCCCCCGACAGTCATCACAACCACAATCGATACAACCGTCGGGATAAAGTAAATGGTGCGGAACAACCGCCCGAAATGGGTAACCTCTTGCAGTAGCAACGCAATCCCCAGGCCGATGATCAGGGTTAATGCGATAAAGATCACCTGGTTATAAATGATGTTGAAAATACTGTGCCAGAAAAGTGGGTCGCCAAACCCAGCCACCCAGTTGCCCAATCCTACGAAGGCCTGGTCAGCCGGGTTAATGAAGTTGTAGTTGAAAAAGGTGAGGTAAAAAGATAGGAAAAGTGGGTAAATGCCAAAAGCCAGGAACAGCAAAACCCAAGGGGCCATGAACAGGTAGCCCCAGTAGTATCGACGTGCCTCCGCCCAAACGCTCCGAGCTGCCATAGATGCACCTCCCGAACCATTTACGGGTTATTCAAGGGCGGGAGCATCCATCTCCCGCCCTGCTTCTAGCCGATGCAGGGCAAACCGCTAACAGAATCCTTTATTCGATCAGCTTGAAAAATTGCGGTTTGCTCCAAGGTTTCGCCGGTAATGCACACTGATTTGTAAAATCTCTTCCGGCTCAACACCTAGCTGATTGGCCAAAGGGTTTTATTTGGCGATACCCAATGCAGCTCGGGCGTTTTCGGCCGCGGCCGCTACACCTTCTTCGGGTGTCAGCTTGTTCTCCACCACCACCAGACTGTAGACTTTCAATAGTTCGTTGGCCACCGAATCGAAGTTTGCAAAGGCTTGCGGGAAAACCGCGGTAGACAGCAAATCTACGAATGGCTTGCGTTCTGGAGCTGCAAAGTATGGGTCATTCTTCAAGCTGAGTTTTACGGGCAGGTATCCCAGTTGTTTGTTGAAGGCCAGGCTGTTTTCATCGGTCATCAGAAACTTGACGAATTCCCAGGCTAATTTCTCGCGCTCTGGCGTGGTCTTCATGATCATGAAGGGCCGCCCACCAAGGGTGGTATACGACTTGTCGCCAGTATTCGGCACCGGAACAGGCGCAACGCCCACATCCTCGCCTACAACCATGGGTTTGTCCGCAGCGGTCTTCAGGTTAGGCTCCCATGAGTATCCATACTGCAGCCACATACCAATGGAACGGCTGAAGAAGTTTTTCTCCATATTGGGCGGGGCGAATTGCTGCGCCTCTTTGGCGAAAGTTAAGAATTCAGCCAGCTTGCATTCCGGAGCATCGAAGACGATGTCGGTGCCAATCCGGTTGAGCAGGCTGCAGGCATCCTGATTTGTGTTCAGGTAGATCGGCTGGAGCATGTTCCAATACCAACCACCCCAGGCCAAGGCCTCATTCCAAAAGACGGCGCCATATACTTTTGAGCCGTCTGCACGCGGCGGAAGCTCCGAGATTTTCTTTGCTGCATCCAGGAACTCTGCGTAGGTAGTCGGTGGCTTGTCAGGATCCAGGCCAGCCTCTTTGAAAAGATCCTTAT
This sequence comes from uncultured Chloroflexia bacterium, assembly GCA_963705155.1. Lineage (GTDB taxonomy): Bacteria > Chloroflexota > Anaerolineae > Anaerolineales > UBA4823 > CAVPJC01. The sequence goes on from CAVPJC010000013.1 coordinate 167,437, forward strand.
TGTAGATCATCAGGGTGACGTCGATACCGGCTGGCACATAGTACTTATGCCCATAGTACTCTTGGACGGTCACCGGGTCCAACTCGGCAAAGAGTTCCTCGGCTCCTGGCATGTCCTCAAGCGGCGCCAGGGCGTCCATGGCGGCATATTTGGCCGGCATAAACCCAAAAGAGCCTACGACAATGTCCGGCTGGTTGCCAGCGGCAATCAATGCTTCAAAAGCCCCGCCTTCTGGTTCTTCAACAACGTTGACTTTCGCACCCGGATTGGCCGCCATAAATGCCTCGGCCAGGGGTTTCACGACATCCAGCATGCCGCCGCGGATCACCGAAATCGAAATCTCACCTTCGAGAGGCGCGGGTACTTCAGTTGGAGCAGCGGTAGGCGTCACAAGCACTGAGACTGTTTCAACGACAATCTGAGTTTCTTTGACCACCTGCGTCTCCTTAATTACCTCAGGTGGAGCTGCTACTGGCGCCTGGGTTGGCGCGGGAACACAACTGGCCGCCAAGAGAGGCAGAACCAGGCCAACCAAAACCAGCACAATGGATAAGACTTTCTTCCTTTTGAACATCTCATTCTCCTCTTCTTGTTTTATGGAAGGTTAATCAACGGATATTCGCCGATGGGGTAATTGGTACCTGCTCGGGCTGCTGATACAGCCTGATTCAAACTGAAAGGAGGCCTAAAAGGTTGTTCTGAAACAGCCAACCGTAAAGCATCCGAAGCATGTAAACCATTTTTCTGACTGTCGGCGGGGGTATGGCAAAGGGAAAGCGGTGTGCGCCGGGTCTTCAAGCGGTTTATCCCCCTATCAAACTATAGAGCAACTTGATGAGGGGGAGTTGTGATCAGAAACGAGGCCTAATTCATGCTATAACCATAGGCCCCAATACACATCCACCACATGGGGGATATTTTGATACACCAGTTGGGGGAGATTAGTATCGGCTGAGCTTGGGCGAGTTTTTCTGAACCTGCTAAAGACTGGAGGGTCTTGTTGCAATGGTTTTCAGTACTCCCATTCTCACCTCCTTGTCCTCGGGCATTCCTTTCGACCCGAGTGGCTACACCCTTGCTGTCAAAAAAATATGCGAATAAACCTGAATTTACAGTAATTCAGGCAAGCAACCACAAGAATGACGGATAATCAATTGGGTTGGAAGCACGATAGTTTCCGGGCGGGTCGTGGGGTCATGAATCCGCCGGAGCAACTGCTGAACGGCCAGCGCACCGAACTGGCGCATTGGTTGGCGGACAGTGGTCAGTGAGGGCTGGACATACGAGGCTAATTGGATGTCATCGAAGCCGATGATAGCCACGTCATCTGGGGTGAGCAACCCCCGGCTTCGTATCGCCTCGATAGCGCCAATCGCCATTTCATCATTGGCGGCAAAAACCGCATCCGGCCGGGCTGCCTGATCCAGCAGACGGATCATGGCCTGGTAACCGCTGGGTTGGCGAAAATCCCCATGCTCGACCAGAGAGGCCCATGCCGGTAAACCATGTTTTTTCAGGGTTTGCTGGTAGCCTGTGAAACGAGCATTGCTATCCGGTGAATCAACCGGCCCACTGATGAAAGCGATGCGCTGGCGGCCATGCTGGATCAGGTGCTCCATTGCATCGGCGGCTGCAGAAACATTATTGGAGAGGATACAGTCGGCTATCACGCCATCCGTCTCGCGGTCCAGCAGGACAAATGGGATGCGTTTTCTGGACAGATCGAGAATATACTGATCATCCACGCTGCGGGTCATCAAAATCATGCCATCTACCCTGCCAGGCAGCCGGCGCAGGAAGCGAGTGTTGCTTTCCTTGCCATGCGTGCCATAAATCAACAGGTGGTAATTGTGCTGGCTGGCTTCCTTCTCAACCCCTCGAAGCACCTCAGAATAAAATGGGCCTGAGATGTCAGGGAAAATAAGGGCGATGATTTCAGTGATGTTGAGAGCCAACCCTTGAGCTGAAAGATTGGGATGGTAATCCAATTCTTCAATAACTTTCAACACCTTTTCACGGGTTCCCGAGCGCACCTTTGGGCTGTTGTTGATGACTCTAGACACTGTAGCAATGGAGACACCAGCTTTTTCGGCGACGGTATAAACGGTAGGGTGCATTCAATTAATCCGGGAGAAATGTAAGGGCTTACATTATTTGTTAATAATATAGCATATAATTATTAAAAGTCAATATCCTTTTCGCCAGGTGTTATTGTTCAGCAGAATTGACACCAGGTAATTGTTCAGCATAAATGTCACCCTATGAGCGAAAGTGTGACATTCAGTATAGATGAAATCAAGCGGGTATATGTGCTAGAGCAGGTGGAACAGAAGAAGTTGAGTGGACGAGAAGCTGATTTGCGCGGTTTTGGGACTTGCAAATGGTCCCTTCCTTTGACAACAATGCAAAATTTTTATTTTGAAACGCATCTGATTCTGGTGATAAGTGTTTATTGTAAAATGCTCATTTGCGGAGGCTGATTTGAACTTTGCGGTAATCGGCACAGGCGGTGTGGGCGGTTATTATGGTGGGCTGTTGGCCCGCCAGGGATATTCCGTTACCTTCCTGGCGCGAGGAGCGCACCTGGAAGCCATTCGCAAGAACGGCCTGCAAATCAAAAGCATCCACGGGGATTTCAATGTTTCACCGGCACCGGTGACAGACGACCCGCATCAAATAGGATCGGTGGACCTGATCCTGTTTTGTGTCAAGGCTTACGATACCGATCGAACCGCCCAATTTATCAAACCCATCATCGGAGCCCAGACCCTGGTCTTAAGCCTGCAAAATGGGATCGACGCCGCAGAGCAGATTGGCAGAATTCTCGGTGAAGAGCATATGCTTGGTGGTGCGACCTGGATTTCGTCTGCAATCGAATCACCGGGCGTCGTCAGACAGGCTTCGCAATTCCGCCGCATCGTATTCGGTCCGTTGAACGGGCAAATCACGCCAACCCACCAATCCATTTTAGAAGCATTTCAGCAAACCGGCATCGCCGTCGAACTTTCCGAAAACATCCAGAAAGTGCTGTGGACGAAATTCGTGTTTATATCCGCGGCAAGCAGTCTTGGCGCATTGACCCGCCTGACGATCGGCGATTATCGCGAGGTTCCAGTGACGCGTGCCATGATAAAAAGCTTGATGCGAGAAGTTGACGCAGTAGCACGTGCCCAGGGAATTGACCTGGATGCGGATGTCGTTGAAAAATCTCTGGCGTTTATCGATGGCGCCGCCCCCCACATCAAAGCATCCATGCAGCTGGATGTGGAGGCCGGGCGGGTATTCGAACTGGATGCATTGATCGGCGTGATTGGGCGCAAGGGACGCGAATTGGGTATTCCAACACCGACCGCCGATGTAATTTATGCAGCCTTATTGCCGGTCAACTTAAAAGCGCAGAAAACAACCACATAATTGGCGCGTTTTTTTGGTGAAATTCCTCTCTCTGCATTGCTGCTCCGGAAATCGATCGTTTACTGGCAGGAGGAGGGATTTTTGCCAGACATCTGATTTCATTCGGTGACCGGATGGGCAAAAAGCTGGAGCTGTAGATCGATCCTGGAAGAACATTGTTCTTCTTTGTCTCTTTGCCAGAAGTCTTGCCGATTTTTTTCAAGGGTCTTCGTCCCATGCAGGCATTTATAGGAGAGTGTATAATTTACTAAGCGCGTGAAAAAAGCTCAAAGTGAATGGTCAATCTGTTACCCGGGGGTACAGCGCAGGATGGCAATTGCGCTTGCAAAAGAGATTAGTCGATCCTATCTTTGGAGAAAAAATGAATACAACCAAAATTGTTTTCATCGGCGCAGGCAGCATGTCGTTTGGGATGAGCATGTTCCGCGACTTGTTTTCGACGCAGGAGCTGGCAGGCAGCACCCTCACCCTGGTTGATCTCGACGCCGAATATCTTAAACGGATGTACGAGCTGGCCTGCAGGATGAATGACCAATCTGGGTCTGGGATGAAAATCGAAATGACGACGGACCGCCGGCTGGCCTTGCCCGGAGCCCAGTTTGTTGTCAACAGCATCGCCATCGATCGCAATCGTCTGTGGAAATTGGACTTTGAAGTCCCCAGGAAATTCGGCATCCGCCACACCCTGGGCGAAAATGGAGGCCCTGGCGCTGTATTTTTTACCTTGAGAACGATACCTGTGATTATGGACATTGTTCGCGATATGGAAGCCCTCTGCCCGCAGGCTTATTTCCTCAACTTCTCCAATCCAGAAAGCCGTTTGATCCTGGCGTTGGGCATGTACAGCAGTATCAGATCGATCGGATTGTGCCACGGGGTCTTCATGGGGCAGTCTGATGTCGCCAAAATCATGGGTATACCGGTTGAGCTGGTGGATGTGTGGGCTGCAGGTATGAACCACTTTCAATGGCTTCTCAAGATCCAAAACCGGCGCACGGGTGAAGACCTGTACCCTCTGCTTCGCGAAAAGGAGAGATCTTTTGATCCAGGTTTCAATCCGTTGACTCGCAAGATGTTTCACGCCTTTGGCTACTGGCCCACGTGCAGCGATGACCATATGGGTGAATACCTGGCCTATGGTTGGGAGGGCGGTGAGGAGGGCTATCACTTTGACCGGGATGAGCAGCTCCGGGTTGAATTGCGGGAGCAAATCGATGCGGTGATTGCCGGTACGCAGACAATCCCCGTGAAATGGTTCCAGCAGTCCGGGGAACGCGCTGTCACCGTGATCTCTGCCATATTACATAACAAGAAAACACAAATCGAATCAGGCGTGGTGCACAATCGTGGCGCGATCCACAACCTGCCGTACGATTGCGCGGTGGAAGTCCCGATTGCCGTTGATGGAAATGGCATTCACCCGGTTTCAGTGGGTGATTTACCTCTCGCGATAGCCAGCCTATTGACCACCCAGGCCGGCGTGCAGCGACTTTCGGTGGAAGCCGCCATCCGCGGCTCAAAAGAGCTTGCTTTGCAGGCTCTGCTGATTGATCCGGTTGTCAATAGCATATCGGCTGCTGAAAAACTCCTGGATGAGTTGTGGGAGATCAATAAACCGTATATCCGCGCCTGTAACTAAACTTGCAGGTACACAATGTCAAAATTTTCATCTCGCCAAAGGATGCTGGCGGCCTTGAGCGGTCAGGAGCCAGATCATGTGCCCTGCAGCTTCATGCTGTTCAATGGTTTGAAGGCCGAGTGTACAGATTATCTGGATTTTATCCGGCGCCAGCTCGACCTGGGGATGGATGCCTACGTTCAAATCCCGCCGCGCCCGCCGGTTGTCAAGAATGATTACTACAATCTGCACGGCCTACCGGTAAGCTACAATTCCCAGGTTGAGGTAAGAGAATGGAAAGAACTGGATGATGGGCAAGCGTATCCAATCCTGGTGAAAGAGTATGTTACCCCTGCGGGCACCCTGAGGGCGGAAGTTCTCCAGGATGAAGGATGGCGTTGGGCCGATCATGTCCCATTTCTGGATGATTACCTCGTGGGGCGCAGCCGGCGGTTCATCGTCAATGGACCCGAAGACCTGGAGGCGTTACGTTATTTATTGGTGCCTCCAACTGCTGAAGAAATCGCAGCTTTTCAGTTTGAATCAGAGCCGGTCGTGGCGTTCGCCCGTGAGCATGACCTGCTGGTAGCCGGCGGCTGGGGGGTGGGCGCCGACCTGATCGGTTGGGTTTACGGTCTGCAGCGACTGCCTTACGCCGTCTTTGATGCGCCAGAGTTTATCATCGAGCTTTTGGATGTGATCGCTCTCTGGAACCGGTCTCGCATGGAAGTCTTGTTGAAGGCCGGGGTTGACATCATCATCAAACGAGCCTGGTATGAGAACTGCAATAATTTCACCCCGAGCCATTACCGACAATTTATCCGCCCGATTCTGGAAGCAGACGCAGCCCAGGCGCACCAGTACGGCGCGAAATTCGGATATTTGATCACCTCGAGTTGTATGCCCCTGCTGGATGATATCCGTGAAGCCGGCGTGGATGCAGTCCTGGGGGTGGACCCTGCACAATGGGATCTGGAAAAAGCTCGAACCCGGTTGGGACGAAATGTCTGCATGTGGGGCGGCGTTAATGGTCACCTGACCGTCGAGATGGGCCAGCCAGAACAGGTTATCCTGGAAGTCCGGCGCGCCTTGGAACTTCTTGCGCCGTATGGCGGTTTCATCCTCTCGCCCGTGGATAATGTGCGCGAATATTCTCCCCAAATTCAAACCAATGTGACCGCGCTGATCGATGAATGGAAGCGGCTCACGGCTGTTCAGGAGGTATTTTGAAACAGATCACTTCAAAAATCGAGATATTGACCCAGGGTGAGCTCGAGCAAATCCACCAGGCAACCCTTGAAGTCTTAGAGATGGTGGGATGCCGGTTGCCCCAGCCGCGCATATTGGATATGCTCGAAGAACGGGGTGCTAGGGTGGATCGATTGACCGGTATTGCTAAGCTGCCGAAATCCCTGGTGGAACAAGCCCTTCGAGATACACGCCCCGTTCTGGATGAAAATGCTTCACCTCCATTTAGGAGAGGCCCTTATAAGGCGCATCCCGGTAACCAGGCTAACATCATCGATTACCAGGCTACCTCGCGGCGTCAGGGTACCACGGAAGATGCGATCAAAGGCATAGTATTGTGCAATGAACTCCCCTTTGTGGGTACGGCGATGCCGCTGGTCACGCCCGCCGACGTGCCGGGTTATATGGGCGATCTATTTGGGTATTATCTGTGTTCGCTCTATTCCAAAAAACCTTACAGTATTTACATCATGAGCCCTGAGTCGGCCCGGCAAATCCTGCGTATCTGGGAGATTGTTCGAACAGAGCCCAGCCGTGCCGGTTTCCCACCTCAGGTCGGGTATTTGCTTGAACCCAACGGCTCGCTTTCGTTTGACAGGTTCAGCCTTGAGATGGCGATGATTTTTGCTGAAGCCGGGCACAGTATACATGTCGGCCCGATGGCTATGGCAGGCCTGGATGCACCCGTGACCCTGGCTGGCACACTGGTTATGCAAAACGCCTACAATCTGGCGGGGATTGTTTTTACCTGGCTGCTGGGTCGGAGGGAGCCTGGTCGGGGGTGGCGCACTCGGTTGATCTGAGCTCGATGCTGTGCTCGTTTGGATCACCCAACCAGGTGTTAATTGGTCTGGGATGCATCCAATTGGGACGTTACTATGGCTACGAGACGGGGGTCAACAGCGGATTGACTGATGCCTGTTTGCCTGACTTCCAATCCGGGTTTGAGAAGGGCATGACCGGTATGCTGGCGCTGTTGGCCGGGGCTGCGCATATTGGCGCTCAGGGCATCGTCGGCGCCGATCAGGGCACCAGTTTTGAACAACTGGTGATCGATAACGAATGGGCCAGTGCCATCAATCATATCTTCGATCTGGGCGTTCAGGTGAATAACGAAACCCTGGGTGTTGAGGTGATCAAGAAGGTCGGTGTTGCCGGTAGCTATATCGCAGAGGAACACACCCTGCGCCACGCCCGCGAAACGTACTGGAAAGCGAACCTTTTCAACCAGGCCGGTTGGGATTCCTGGATGTCAAAAGGCGGACAGGATGTTCACGCCAGGGCGCATGCCGAAGTACAGAAAATCCTGGCAAAACATTATCCCCCAGATCCTTTGGTCAGCCCACAGGCGATTATTCAGCTCGATGCTATCATCCAGGAAGCCAAAGAACATTCAGAATGTTTTGAAAGCTGAACGAATTCCCACCCGCTTCAAGGAACAGCTTGAGCCGGCACAAGTTTGAATTGGTACGGCAGGTTCAGGGTCGAAAAATAACTCTGATCTTCCAGCAGCGGCAGGCCGGCTTCAAAGTATAAATTGAGTATGAAACGGAAAGAATTGACCGGCGTGAGGTTGGCGGGAATTTCTATTTGATCCTTGCCCCCCAGGTAATAAGCGCTCAAAATCGCCATGCGTTCGTTCACACCCATCTCTTCGGGGTGATCCCAATCGAGATGGGAAGATGGCCCATGGTCGCTCTGGATCAAGATGACAGTTGCATCGGGCTGGTGAGCGATCATACGCGGGATGATCTGCTCAAGCCGGGAATTAACATAATTGAGCTGACCGGCGTATCCCTGCATATATTCTTGAAGACCGGCTCCTTTGAAATCTTCCGAGAGCGCAAACAACCTTCCGGAATCGACTGCGTTTCCCTGCGCGTCGTACACAAAAGGATGGTGGGGAATGGTGATGTGGGCGAAGACGAAAATTGGCTCGGAATACTGGCTTCCCAGGAGCGGCAGCTGTTCAAATGTGAACGCGATGCGGTCGCGATGGATCTGGTATTGGTTAATGAGTTTGAACACAATCGAGATCGTGGGGAGCGGGGTCAAATTGATCAACTCATTCTCGAAATCGCTCAGCGTGACTTTTGGCCTGAGGTAAATATCGGCCTGCTGCATTTCGGTGGGGCTGAAGCCCGAGGTGATGGCGATGATCTTATACCCGCAGGCATGCAGAAACACCGCCAGCTTGTTGCTCAAGATCATTTCCTGGAGTGGGCCGCGGTTTTGCGAGAGCGGGCCCAGCCGGGTTTGCAGGTCGTCCAGATAGGTAAAATTCAGGGTTGAGGCCAGGGAGAGCGTTGTTTGAGAATAATTTGAACGGCTGTCCTTTAGAACGGTGAACCCCTGGTTGGTCAGGAAATTTATAAATATTCGCGTTATCAACCCCATAAATGTTTGCAAGAACATCGGCTCGAGCATAGGCATCAGGAATGAGGTAGTATATATCCGGCGGATTTTCCGGGCAGTGCAGGTTTGGCAAGTCCACTTCCTGAACCTGTTGATCCCATTCGGAGCTGTATTGTGTGGAGCTGCGCTGGCTGAACAGGATAGTTCCGAGGTTAACCAGCAGGAGTACAACCATTGCAAAAGCAAAGTAATTCAGGAATTGAGACACCGGCTGCAGGTTAATGCGTGTTTTGAGCAACAAAAACACAGCCAGAATGTAAAAAAATAACCCAGCCGATAAATATTTTTTGTAAGACATCCGGGTGATCCGTCAACCTGCCGAAACGCTCCAGAACATCAAAGCTGCTCCCGTAGATTGTAATCATCAAAATGGAGATTGCACGCAGCAGATGACCATAGGAAAAAAAAGCAAAACCGATCAGCGCACTGATCAGGTCGGCTTTATGGGGATCCTTAATGATGCGCCTGAGAACAACCCAGGTCATTAATATGGCCGCCCCGGGCAAGATGATGCTGCCCAGTTGGGTATAAACAGGCACTCTCTCCAGGTTGCTGGTCACCAGGGAGAGAATTGGATAAAGACCCAGGACGATTGGATAAAAACTATTTTTTTTCAGGATTGTATTGTCCAGAATGCTCATCCGAACCAAACTCAAGCCGGTTTACAGCTCAATCGAGACCACACATGTTTGGCCCGGGGAGTGTTTTGACAATTATAATCCCCGGATTTTTGAAAATATCCATCCTTGCAGAAATGCAACCACCTCGCCCCACAGCAATCGGGGTGGTGTGATCATCGTGGGATGGAACCAAATTCGCTATTCAACACTGGGAGAAGACATTGTATAATTTCGTCCATCGATATTCTTGGAACGGATACCAGACACAAAATGCCGCTGATCACCCGTAGATCACTCGACCTCAATAATTTTTCCTTCTACACAGACTGGAACACCATTTCCCGCGGACGCAATTATTTTGCTCAAAAACGGGTCACCATACTGGCTTTTGATGGTGAGGTAGCCAATTGCCGTGTGGCTGGAGATAATTCGAATTACTCTGTCACGATTACCGGTGAAAATAAAAATCGGGTGAGCTTTTCGTGCACCTGTCCACAGGCTGCCAGAGTACACACCTGCAAACACATGATTGCATCTGCACTGGCACTGCAAGAACACCTGGAAGATGGCGCAGAAAATCAATGGCAATACCGGATAGCGCTGGCTCTGGAAAATATTCCACGGCGGAGCAAATCCACCTTGCGCCGGAAAAATTTTGTCCTGCTCTACGGTCTGCTGCGAGAAAGTTATCCCGGCAGCAATTCGAAATTTCGCTTGATCCCGTTTCAGTTGAGTACGAAAGAATGGATGCCCGCAGGAGGGGTTGAGGTTTTAGATGATACAGAGAAGACCAACCAATTCCTGGATGCCGACCGCTCGTGGGTAAATTCGGTTCAGGCAGTCAGCGCTGCGCTGGACGTTTATGCCTGCGCCAACCAGGCTTCGGATGCTGTGCAATTATGCAACCTGATGATCCGAAACGATCAAAGCCGGTATTACGGTCGATACGGCACCCAGCAATTTGCCCAGTACCTGGCGCTGATGGCGAAACAGAACGTCCCGCTGTTTGCCACCAACGCCCGTGGTAAGTTTAAAAACCGCCTGGTTATGTTGACCGAACCGGTCGCAATCCAGGCTGCCCTCGCTCACCAGGAGGAAAACCTCTCCCTCCAGGCAGGCTTGCTGATCGACGGCAAGGTATTCACAACTGTGAAAGAAAATTTATGGGTCATCTCGAATAATCCCCCGTGGGTGCTGGCAGGAGAGTATCTGGCTCCGGTGGATAACCCTAAATCGCTGGCTTTTATGGGATATTTCCCAATGATTATCCCCAAAAAGGATGAGCGCCGCTTCCGCAATGATTTCTTCCGTGCGATTGCTGAGCGGATTCCGGTTGTGGGAGATGTGGTCACGTGGCAAGACGTATCCGTTGATCCGCTTCCAAGGATTTACCTCAATGATGGCGATCGAACGATCCAGGCGTCATTGAAATTTGGCTATGGCGCGTATGAGATTGATGCTGATCCGAAATCCGGGTCGCAGGCTATCTTCGACATCCCCGGCTCCTGGACGATGGTGCGGGTTCAGCGGAGGTTGGTTGAGGAAGCGCGTTTTCATCAAATGCTTACCGATGCCCGCTATGGGTTAAAACGAGCCGCCCGGGAGCAGGGAGCGGGAGAGTTTGAGCTGCGCGCCCGCACCCATCCCTTCGATTTTTTGCTCTATTCCGTCCCGCTGCTGATCAAGGCCGGTTTTGAAATTTATGGTGAAGATAAACTCAAGTCCGGGCGGATCAATCGCTCCACGCCGCGGATTTCACTCAGCGTCTCTTCCGGGCTGGATTGGTTTGAGTTGAACGCCGTTGTTCACTATGGCGACCAGCAAGTGACGCTGCAAGAAATCCGTAAAGCTGTGCGCAAGCGCGAGCACTATATCAAACTTGCCGATGGTTCGATCGGGCAAATTCCGGAGGAGTGGATCGAACGCTATCGTCACTTGTTCGACCTGGCTGAAGAAACCCCGACAGGTCTCAAGGTGGCTGATTATCACATTCCGCTGGTGGATACGCTGATGGCGGATGCGGAACGCACACAAACGCCGCCTGATTTTCAAGTGCGCCGAAACCGCCTGGGCAGCTTTGAGCGGATCGCGCCGGTGCCGGTTCCGCAAGGATTCACAGGTGATTTGCGCCCTTACCAGAAAGCCGGATTGGATTGGCTTCATTTCTTACAGGAATATGGTTTTGGCGGCTGCCTGGCTGATGACATGGGCCTGGGAAAGACCATCCAGGTGCTGACCTTTCTTCAGTCAACGAAGGAGCGTTCCGGGCCGCTGCCGGCAGCGCTGCTCGTAGTCCCCAAATCATTGATTGCCAACTGGGAGCGCGAAACCGCCCGGTTTACCCCGGGTTTGCGCATTCTGGAACATTTCGGCAGTGCCCGTTCAAGAAATACTGCTGTGTTTGACGGTTATGACATTGTTCTCACAACCTACGGCATCCTGCTGCGCGACATCGAGCTTTTACGCAGCTACCGGTTCAATCTGGCTATTCTGGATAAATCGCAAGCGATCAAGAACCCGCTTTCACAAAGCGCCAAGGCTGCCCGCCTCTTGAACGCGGACCACCGGCTGGTGATGACCGGCACACCGGTTGAAAATAACACCTTTGAGCTTTGGTCGCAGTTTGCGTTTCTTAATCCCGGTTTGTTGGGTGGGATGGAATATTTCAAGCGCGAATTTGCCACGCCTATCGAAAGCCGATCTGATCAAGAGACAGCCTCCATACTGAAACGGCTGGTCTATCCCTTTATTCTACGACGCACCAAAGAGCAGGTAGCGCCTGAGCTGCCGGCGCGCACCGAGCGCATCATTTATACCGATATGGAGCCCGCTCAGCGCAGGTTGTACAACCACACGCGTGACCGCTACCGTTCGGAGCTCGTCGGCTTGATTGAATCGGATGGGATGGCCAACGCCCGTATGAAGATCCTCGAAGGCTTGCTGCGCTTGCGCCAGATCTGCATCCACCCTGTGCTGTTTGATAAGACCTACCACGGCAGTGCAGCCAAAATCGAGCTGTTATTTGAAACCCTGGACACATTGTACTCTGAGGGCCATAAAGCTCTGATCTTCTCCCAATTTGTTGAGACGCTCAAGCTCATCCGGCCTGAGCTGGATGAACGCCATATCCATTACGCCTATCTGGACGGGCAGACACAGGACCGCCAGGCCCAGGTGGATCTTTTTCAGAACAGCGCCTCGGTTGCATTTTTTCTGATCAGCCTCAAAGCGGGTGGTGTAGGCTTGAATTTGACCGCGGCGGATTACGTCATTCACCTGGACCCGTGGTGGAACCCGGCTGTAGAAATGCAGGCCGCCGACCGTGCACACCGGATAGGTCAGGAAAAACCGGTGTTCATCTATAAATACATCATTCGAGACAGCGTCGAAGAAAAGATCCTCCAGCTTCAGGAGCGCAAAAAGAACCTGGTCGATCAGCTGATCAGCGCCGAAGGGAGCATTTTCAAATCAATGACTGCCGAAGATGTTAAATCGCTGTTCAGTTGATGATAAATGCCTGCGCAGTCCTATCAGCGCTCTTTTGACAGGCGGGATGCGTAAAACCAAAAGTGTAACCGCGATTGCGGCGTAGATCGCCGGGCGGCTCAGATCACCCTGCAGGCGGGTGACATCCCCTTTGACGACCAATGCAAAATGAAAGATCACCAACGGTGAGATGAGATACACCAACCGGTGCAGCCGTTTCCAGTTCTTCCCCAGCCGCTTCATCCAATAGGTGAAAGACGTCAACGCCAGCGGCAGCAGCATGAGAAAGGCGGCTGCGCCAACCAGTATGTACTGCTTATTGCCCACATCCCGCAAAATGCGTGTCACATCCAGGCCGTAGTCGATGACGACAAAAGTGGTAACATGCAGCAGCGCGTAAAGAAAACCGTAGTTGCCCAGGGCCTTGCGCCGTTGAGTGAGCTCTTTCCACCCCAGGATGGATGCCAACGGAGTGCAAGCCAGCGATAACAACAAGAAGGTGAGCGCCTGTACACCGGTATTTTGCTCAATCGCCTGGATGGGGTTGGCCGTTAACCTGTCTGTAAAGAGCCGGTAGAGCAGCAGGATCAACGGCGTCCACCCTCCAACATGAACTGCAATTTGAAGGGGTGTAAGGCGGGAACGCTTCAACCTTTGAAACATCAATAATTTACCCGTAAATCCATGCCGGCGTACAAAGACGCCACCTGTTCAGCGTAGCCGTTGAACATCAGGGTGTCGCGCCGTTTAAGCTCTCCAATGCGCCTCTCACTGCTCTGTGACCAGCGTGGGTGATCCACTTCGGGGTTGACGTTGGCGTAAAATCCGTATTCATTGGGTGCAATGCTGGACCACATGGTGTCGGGTTGTTGTTCTGTCAGCTCTATTTTTACAACGGCTTTGATGGATTTAAACCCGTATTTCCAGGGAACCACCAGGCGGATACCGCCGCCGTTTTGGGCGGGCAGTTCACCGCCGTACAATCCGGTTGCCATCAAGGTCAGATCGTGCATGGCTTCATCCAGGCGAAGCCCTTCCTGGTAGGGCCACGGATACCAGGGTTGGCTCATGCCGGGCATCTCATCGGGTTTGGAAATGGTCTCAAAGCGCACATATTTTGCAGATGAGGTAGGCTCAACCGCTCGCAGCAAACTGGATAACGGGAAACCTACCCAGGGAATCACCATACTCCAGGCTTCCACACAGCGCAGCCGGTAGATGCGATCTTCAACGGGAAATAACTTGATCAGTTCATCCACGCTGTATTTCTTGGGTTTGTTGACCAGGCCGTACACTTCGACTTCCCAGGGGCTGGTTTTGAAGTCTTTGGCTGCGATAGCAACGCCTTCTTTCACCGTGGTGAATTCATAATAATTGTTGTAGTTGGTGATATCCTGGTAAGAATTGACGGCATCACCCAGCTCGTCCGCCTGGCTGGAAGCCTGTACACTGGCGGGAGTGGGTTCAGGAGCAGGCCGTGTGGCGCAGGCAGCCAGGGCCATGCTTCCGGCAAGCAGGCCTGCCGCTTGCATAAAGGACCTGCGGGAGAGATAAACCTGTTTGGGGGTGATATCCGACGATTTTATCGGTTCGGTTGAATATTTTTTTTGCATGACTTTCTCCAATCATGTTCGATACTGCGGTTGGTCTATGGATAGCTCTCACCCAGCAGCTGCTGGATGGCATTTTCTGTTTCATCGTAGCGCCCTTCGCCGATGTGCTGGTAGCGGATGCGGCCTTGCTTGTCGATCAAATACAGGGTCGGCCAGTACCGGCTCTGGAATGCCTGCCAGTTGGCGCCGTTATTATCTTGTAAGACAGCATAAGTGATTTCCAGGTCTTTCATGGCTGCCTTCAGATTATCAAGATTGGCCTCATAGCTGAACTCGGGATAATGGTTGCCAATGATGACAAGGCCAGTTTCTGCATATTTCTCATGCCATTCCTTCAACGAAGGGATCACGTTGCGGCAGTTAATTCAGCCGAACGTCCACATATCCACCAGCACCACCTTTCCGAGCAGGTCGGTTGAGCGCAGAGGCTTCTCCACATTGAGCCAGGTGTCACCGGTCAGCTCAGGGGCAGGTCCGAAGTCGGGCAAAGGGCTGGATACGGTAGTCGTTTTCACGGGTTGATCCAGTTTGCCGTTCGTTGGTATGCACCCAGTTAAGGAGATCAAAAGGATAAATAATACCTTTATTAGTTTGACCATAGGTTCTTGGTGGTATTGTACACAATAAACCTTAAGAAAACATTACACCCGGCTGATGAAATGATTACAGCTCAAAAACCACGCGGGTTCCCTCTCCCGGGGTGCTCTCGGCGCGAATCTCCCCGCCATGCGCCTGCACGATACCTCGAGCAATCGCCAATCCCAGGCCGGCTCCGCCCGTATCCCGCCGGCGCGATTTCTCGCCCCGGTAGAACTGCTCAAAGATGTGGGCAAGGTCCTCCTCCCGGATGCCCTCGCCGGTGTCACGGATGGACACTTCAATCCTCCTGTCCTTCCGCCGTGCGCTGAGCTGGACGCGTCCCCCGGCTGGGGTATGGCGCAGGGCATTGCTTACCAGGTTGTTCAGAACCCGTCCGATGCGGGCAGCATCCAGGCGCACCGGATCCACATCGGGTTCCACGCTGCCTTCGAGAACCACACCCTGGTTGGCAGCCTGTTGCGAAAAGCTTTCCAACGTATCGGAGATCAGGTCGCCCAGCGAATTCGGAGCCAGATCCAGGGATAAACCACCTGCATCAATCTGCGCCATTTGAAAAAGGTCATCCACCAACAGCGATAGCGAGCGCACATCACGCTGGGCAGTTTTGAGGTAACGCTGCACGGCCTCCGGCTCTTCGATCACACGGTCTGCCAGGGCTTCCAGGATGGCGCGGATCGAAGCCAGCGGGGTTTGCAGATCGTGACCCACCCACGCCACCAGGTCGGAGCGCAGGCGATCCAACTGGCGCTGTCTCTCGTCGGCTGCCTGGAGCTGCTCGGCCATATCGTTGAAGGAAGCAGCCAGGGCTGCCACTTCGTCGGAACCCTGCGCGGGCAGACGCACGGTTAAATCGCCCCCTGCCAGCCGGTGGGCAGCTTCTTCGACGCGCGCGAGATCCGCAGCACCAGCGCGCTTGAATAGAAATAACCCAGCACCATGGCAATCCCACCGGCAAATATCAGCAATACAACCGAAAGGAGCAAGTCATGGTCGCTGGTAAACATCAGGCGCGCCGTAAGCCAGACATTGAAGAACGTCAATAAACTGGCTAAGGCATAACCCCCCAGTAAAGTCCAGCGCAGGGAGGGGGAGTAATTCATCCAACCCAGCCGGTAGGCTGCAAATCCCACCAGGCTGGAAAGCAGCGCTGTCACCAAAAGAAAGCCGGTCATCAAACCCAGCTCAGCAGCCGGCGGGTTCATCAACAGGGAAAATATTCCCAGTGAAATGCCAAGCACCAAAAGGATGCCGGCGGCAAACTTGGCTGCAGCAGGCAGGCGTGAAATCCGTCTCATGGCTCGAATTTGTACCCCACTCCCCAAACCGTCAAGAGGTGGAGCGGATTGGATGGATCAGGTTCAATCTTTTCCCGCACCCGGCGGACATGTACCGTAACCGTGCCGGGGTCAATATAATCTGAAACGCCCCACACGCGCTCCAGCAGTTGGTTGCGGCTGAATACCTGCCTGGGGTGGCGCGCCAGCAGGTAAAGCAAATCAAATTCCTTGACAGTCAATTCAACCGGGCTGCCGTTCACCTGCACCGTTCGAGCTCGCGGATCGATCACCAGGCGTTCGTAATCCAGCAGTTGTTCACTTTCAGCGGGCTTCTCACCACCAGACCGGCGCAGGACTGCCCGCACCCAACTCACCAGCTCCTGAGGGCTGAACGGCTTGACCACATAATCGTCTGCGCCCATTTCCAGCCCTGCGATCCGGTCCATTTCTTCCCGCCGGGAGGTGACCATGATGATGGGCACATCACAGCGTTCACGCAGCCAGCGCGTGAGGGAATACCCATCCAGACCCGGCAGCATCAAATCCAGGATCACCAGATCCGGGATGCGATTGCGGAGCAGCTCCTGGGCAACTTGCCCGTCGCCGGCGGTTTGTACCTGGAAGCCGGCGCGGCTTAAATACAGGCTGACCACTTCTGCGATGCTGGGCTCGTCCTCAACGACAAGGATGGTTCTTTCTGGCATAATTCTCTCCGATTACAATCATACTTCAAAGGTGGGTTACAGTAAGGTCTGGCAGGGAATTGTTCAGAATTTCGTAATCTTTATGGAGGATTTTCGTAAGGGATGAATGCTATCATCAGGAAATTCTAAATTAGGAGACGACTATGCGTAAGAATATCCTGTTGGCAGCTGTACTGTTTTCCCTGTTGCTTCAAGCCTGTGCAGGCGCCGCCACCCCGGATGCCATGATGTCGCAGCCTTCGGATGTCATGCATACCGAAATGCCTGCTCCAACCTCGGGTGATCGTATGGACATGCCGGCAGAAACCATGCAGGCAGATGTTCCAGCAGGCACACCTGAGGTGATGATGCCCACGGCAACCGAAGCACCGGACGCCATGCAAGATCCAATGGTTATGCCGGCCTGGTTGGGCGCTTCGCTAACCAACGTGCATACCGATGAGGCGTTTACTTTGACTGACTACAAAGGCAAGGTCATCCTGGTCGAAACCATGGCAGTGTGGTGTTCCAACTGCCGGAAACAGCAGGAGCAAGTGAAAGCCCTGCATGCCCTGCTGGGTGAGCGCGACGATTTTATCAGCGTCGGTCTGGATATCGATCCCAATGAAGACGGCGCAGATCTCAAGACGTTCACGGAAAAGAATGGTTTCGATTGGGTCTATGCGGTTGCGCCCGCTGAAGTCTCGCGTGAGATTGGCAACCTGTATAGGCGCACAGTTTCTTAACCCGCCCTCCACGCCCATGCTGGTGATTGACCGTCACGGTGAAGCCCACCCCCTGCCGTTCGGGATTAAGAGCGCCGAAGACCTGCAAAAGGCGCTGGAGCCTTTCCTGGCAGAGGGGATGTAAGCAGCATGGAAGCAATTCTGACATCCCTGGGTCTGGGTCTGCTGGCTACCACCAGTCCCTGTGTGCTGCCGCTCTATCCAGGATTTCTGGCTTATCTGAGCGCAGGGCAGCCGGGCGCCCAAAAAGGAGCCGGGCGGTATCTGCTTGGGGTTTTCGTGCTGGCGGGTGTCCTCAGCATGATGCTGGCCCTGGGCGGACTGATTTCATTACTTTCGGTTTCGGTTGGGAAGGCGTTGGCGTTGATTATCCCGCTGGCAGATGCCATCATCCTTGGACTGGGGATTTTACTTCTGCTGAATATCAATCCGTTCAAACGGTTACCCATGCTGCAGGCGCCTCTGCTCTCCCATCCGTATGTCAATGCCTATGTGTACGGGCTACTCTACGGGCCGATTGCCCTGCCTTGCTCGGGTCCGCTGGTGGTGGGTATTTTTGCATACTCTTTTACTGCAGCGGAATTTCTGGATAAATTGAGCGTGTTTTTCTGGTTTGGAATGGGTTTCGGTCTGCCGCTGCTGGTGTTGTCCCTGCTTTCAGGTGTAACACAACGCAGCCTGACGCGCACCTTCGCCCGGCACAGCCGCATGGTCAATCTGATCGGCGGTGTTCTGCTGGTGGGTATAGCCGGCTACGATTTATTTGCAAATCGAGAGCTGATAATCGATTACCTATTCTAGGCAAATGCGCTCTGCGTGCTGATTATCTCGCTGGCTGGATGAAAATTACGATGAATATCCTTCGAATTCTTGACTTTTTATGCTTACCTGCTATAATAGTGGCCTGTAAGGATGCCTGCAAGTTACCGTTGGACGTAAGGAAAACGATGGCCATGGACTGATCCGGGGCCATTTTTTGTTGACTGCTCCGAAGGAAATAGCAAGCATCACCCGTAATTAACCAGGATAAGGAGTTTAGGAAATGTCAGAACGTATCGTCGGCACAGTCAAGTGGTTCAATGGTAGCAAAGGCTACGGTTTCATCTCTCGCGAAAGCGGCCCGGATGTCTTCGTGCACTTCTCAGCCATTCAGTCCCAGGGTTACCGCAATCTCCAGGAAGGCCAGAAGGTGGAATTCACCGTCGAAAATGGCCCCAAGGGTTTGCAGGCTGCTAATGTTGTCCCACTGAGCTAATTTTTAACCCGCCACGAATCAAAACACCCCGGATTTTACACCGGGGTGTTTTTTTCTTAAGGCCAGGGGATGTCAATCGGATCGGTGTACCCGTGTTTATCGACGGCGTAGAGTTTGCCCTCCGATGAGCCTGCACAGCCGTTCTCATCGTTGAATTCGTAGTACGTTTCATTGGTTTGAACAGCCACCGTGAACAGGCTGCCGTTCTGGCAGATCGTAGCTTCGATCATGTAACCGCGGTAATCATCCACCGTCATCCACACCGGGGTCCACGATACCACCACCTGGCTGCCATCACGTTCAGCCTCCACCTCTTCGGGCGGTCCATAGAGCGTGGTGTGCGGCAGGCGCGACTGCACGATATTCACGGTATTCACATCTCCAATCACCTCAACCACCGAAGCCGAAACCCAGCAGTGCCGGTCCAGGTTGACGGGCTGGATCCACAACCAGCTGCTGCCGTAATTTCGCCCGTGGATTTCAGCCACATCGCCTTCCTTCAGCTCATGGGAATAGAGATAGGCCTTTCCAGGTCCATAACGGCAGAAGGCGCGCATCAGGGTTTTTACCCTGGCCACATCGGCTGTGGGTGTTGGTGTGACCGTGGAGGTCGAAGTGGGGCCGGGTGTTGGAGTCGTGCGTGGGGGTTGGGGTGCGTGTGGCGGTTGGTGAAGATGTGATCGTAACCGTGGGGGTGGGTGTGTTTGCAGGGATGGAAGTTGGCGAAACTGTTGCGGTGGGCGCGTTTAACTGCGGCTGCGCTGGTGAAATAACACATGCAGCCGATAAGAATACAAAGAGCGCCACTGCAAGCAGTGGAATTAAATAAATCGAAGAGCGGGTTTGAAATTTCATCCAGGTGAGTCCCGCCGTTATTGTAACCGAACCCGGGTTGGGCAGGAATCACCCTTTGGTCATGCAGCGGGGCGGGCGACCGGTTAGAACAACCCCCCAAAGGCTTCGGGATCGCCTACACCGAACCCCACGATGGTCGGGCCAGTGTGGGCGCCCAACACCGGGGAAATCACATTGACCGGGTCAAAAATACATTCATAACGGCTGGCAATCACCTGGCGCAGCATCTCCACGCCTTCCGGGTTTTGACCATGCAGCAACTGCACGCGCAAGCGCTTGAGATCTGGAAATAACCTGGCAACCACATCGGGTAAGCGGTTCAATGCCCGCTTCAGGGTTACTTCCTGGCCGTAGGTCGAATATTTTCCGTCATCCTTGTTGGGTCCAATAATCGGCCGGATATTCAGGACGGATGCAACCAATCCGCGCAGATGGCTGATACGCCCGCCGTGGATCAGGTACTTCAGGCTGTTGAGTGTAAATAAACCCTGTGTGCGCTGCTGCAGCGTTTGTAACTGCTTCAGGATGCGTTCTGTGGACCATCCTGCCTGGAGCGCCAATGCCGCCGTCTTGACCATCCATCCCAAAGGAGACGAAAGGGTCATCGAATCAAAAAAGGTGACATGAGCTTCGGGCGTCATCTCCGCTCCGGCGCGGGCGGCATTAAGGGTCCCGCTCAAACCGGAAGAGATGTGGATGGAAAGGATTTCGGGATCGGTTTGCGCAAGTACCTTGTACAGTTTGGCGAAGTCACCCGCGGATGGCTGGGATGTGGTTGGAAAACCGCCGGTCTGCTCAAGAAGCGCATAAAATTCGACCGGCTGCATGTCAATGCCGCTCAGGTAGGTCTTGCCCTCCAGAGTGATGGTCAGTGGAACACTTTGGACATTCAATTGGGTCTGCATTTCTGGGGTCAGATCTGCAGCACTGTCGGTTATGATTTGCATAATGCGCCCTCCCATGGCTCGGGCCGGCCTGTTCATCGGCCTGCCCAGGTTACACATTTTCAGGAAATTATATCAGCCTGCCTGGTATTTGTAACAGAATTTGCTCACGGAAACTCCTCTTTCCTTTACGGGGATTAACCGCCAACTCACTCATAGTGAGCAATATTGTCTGTTACAATCACGAGGGTACGTGTCTCCACGGGAGGGTTTTCGCCATGATGATGGATCCGGCGGATGAAATCAGAGAAATTCTGGCGCACTATGATCTCGGTGAGCTGGTCGACTTCGAGCGCAATGACCGCGGATATGTGAATACCAGTTTTTCCATAATAACGAGATCGGGTGGTCAGAAACAGCGCCGTTTTTTGCGAAAATATAAAAAAGGTATCCGTGAGCAGGAAATCCAGTTCGAACATTCCCTGATCAACCATCTGGTGAAGCAAAACACGCTGCCAGTGGCCTGTGTTTACCCTACACAGTACGGGGAGACCTACCTGCATCGTTTCGAAACCTCCGCTGACGAGCGCGGAATTTATTACGCAATTTTCGATTACCTTCCCGGTGATGATAAATACACCTGGGTGGACGCCCGCTGCACACCTGTGGAGATCCGTGGGGCAGCCGTTGTCCTGGCATGCTATCACAGCGCTGTATCTGGCTTTACCCCACGCGGAAAACGGGACGAGCCCCGCATTTTGGATTTATTCCCCGTTGCTGCTGAAAATGTTACATCCGGTATCCGGCATTCTAAAGGCACACCATTTGATGATCTTCTGAAACAATCCGAAGCAAAGATTTTGCGAGCCATCCGACAACTACAAGACGTACTGAACGGTCCCGCAGCACAGGTTTTGCCTGAAGTTGTCATCCATTGTGATTATCACCCGGGCAACCTCAAGTTCGAGAATGAAGAGGTTTGCGGTCTGTTTGATTTTGACTGGTCCAAACTGGATTGGCGCTGTTTCGACCTGGGTCTGGCAGCATGGTACTTTTTTGCTTCCTGGCAGGGCAGTCAGGATGGAGAGCTTCAAATGGAGAGCTTCCAAAAGTTCCTGGAGGTTTACCAGCACAGTCTGGCAGATTTGCCGGGAATTGGCCCGCTCACCGCACTGGAGCGCCAGTACCTGCCCGCCATGATTCAGGCCGGCAATATCTATGTCCTCAATTGGACTCTGGAGGATTATTTCAACAAGGATGTCGATCCCGCCGAATACCTGGTCTATCTGCAGCACAGCATCCGTTTTACGGATTGGTATGAAAACAGCCTGAACCAGATGCGCCTGGTTCAGGCTGTGGCTTCGCACTGACATCCTTTAAATTCGATGCCGCGGGTAGGAACCCAAAACGCGCAGCAGCGTGGCATATTCGTCCAGGTGCGCCAGCGCCCGGCTGGGAGCTGTTTCACCAACCGCTCCGGCGAAATCGATGTAAAACAGGTATTCCCAGGGCCGCCCTACGAGAGGGCGGCTTTCAATTTTTGTCAGGTCGATGTTACGCAGAGCAAACACGCTCAGGGCTTTGAACAATGATCCCGGCTGATTGACAAGAGCGAACACGATTGAAGTTTTTGCATCCGTTCCGGGATCAACCGATTCGGGACTAATTTCCAGGAAGCGGGTGATGTTGGTGTCGTGATCCTCGATATTTTCGGCCAGGATGGCCATTTCGTAGAGATCGGCCGCCCGCCGTGAGGCAACCGCCGCCACGCTGCGATCGCTGCCGGCTTTGACCAATTTGACGCTTCCGGCTGTATCATAAACTGGTTCCACCTTTACACCCGGCATTGCACGTAGATAGCCATCGCACTGTGCCAGCGCCTGGGGATGGCTGATCACCTTGCGGATCTCTCCCAATCTGACCCCGGGGTGAGCGATCAGGCAGTGGTGGATGCTTAAGTAATGTTCACCGACCACGGTCAGGTTGTGCTGCATCAGCAGGTCATAGTTGCGGTGGATGCTGCCTGCGAGTGAATTTTCGATGGGTATGAGACCGCGCCGGCAATCTCCGCTCTGCACGCAATGGAAGACGGCCTCAAAGCTTTCACAGGGCACAGTTTCCACCGGCTCTTCGAAGTGTTCGAAAGCGGCTGACTCTGAATAAGCTCCAGGCTCTCCCTGGAAGGCAACTCTCATCGTGTTCGTCCCGGTGCAAAGCTATTGAATGACATAGTCTAACCATGCTGCTGAGCACGGGTGGCTGCCTCGGATGGCCGCGTGAAAGGCGTCCTGGATTTTGCGCGTCACGGGTCCCATTTTGCCAATACCGATCTTGCGAAAATCAATTTCACGGATGGCGATGCATTCGGCGGCTGTGCCGCTGACAAACACTTCATCGGCAATGTAAAGCTGATCGCGTGAGATTGGCTCTTCATGGACGGGGTATCCCAGGTCATTTGCCAGGGCGATGATCGTATCGCGTGTGATGCCTTCGAGGATGGCAGCCGCCTGAGGCGTGTAGATTTTCCCACTGCGCACCAGGAAAATGTTTTCACCGGTGCATTCCGCCACATAGCCCTGAGGATCCAGCATGATGGCTTCATCGAAGCCGAGGCCTACCGACTCTGTTTTTGCCAGCGTGCTGTTGGCGTAATTGCCGGTGATTTTCGCCTTGGTCATCATCACATTCAGATGGTGGCGAGTAAACGACGAAACATTGGCGCGCACACCATTTTCCAGGGCTTCTTCGCCCAGGTAGCTGTTCCAGCTCCACACGGCAATCCCCATGCGGGCCACACCGGTATCCAGGTTGAGATTTGGATTGGCGCTGTCATGGAAAAGGAGGGGACGGATGTAGCACTCTTCGAAACCGTTGGCGCTAACGGTTTCTTTGGCGGCTGCCATCAATTCGTCGACTGTGTAGGGCAGCTCAAGAAATCCCAGAATGCGGGCGGAGGCGGCTAACCGTTCCATATGTTCACGCAGGCGGAAGATCGCAGGACCGCGCTCCGTCTTATAACAGCGGATACCCTCGAATACACCCAGGCCGTAATGAAGGGCTGTATTCAGAAAAGGGATGGTGGCCAGGTGGGATTCCATCAATTTGCCATCCATCCAGGTGTATTTTCCATCGATCTTCATATCTCTTCTCCTCAGATAAATAAATTTCGGATGACTGCATCGGCTGCCTGGCGGGTGTTCAGATTTCCGCCCAGATCGCCTGTGAATTGCCCGGCGTAAATCGTATGATCAACCGCTGACTCTACCAGCCTGGCTTCACCTTCCAGGCCCAGGGAGTACCGCAGCAGCAAAGCGGCGCTCAAGATGGCGCCGAACGGATTTGCAATCCCTTTGTCGGCGATATCAGGCGCCGAGCCGTGGATGGGTTCGTACAGCCCGGGGGTGTTATCTCCCAGCGAAGCGGAAGGCAGCATGCCCATCGAGCCTGCCAGCACCGAGGCTTCATCGGTCAGGATATCGCCAAACATATTTTCGGTCACCATGACATCAAAAGTGGCGGGAGAGGTCACCAGACGCATGGCAGCGGTATCCACCAGCATATGATTCAAAGTAATTTCCGGGTGTTGGGCAGCCACTTCCATGGTCACTTTCCGCCACAGGCGTGAGCTTTCGAGCACGTTGGCTTTATCGACCGAAATAACATTCCTGCGCCTGCCAGCTGCCAGTCGAAAAGCCAGCTCCACCACGCGCCGCACTTCGTAATCGTAGTATTCAAGCGTATCAAAGCCGCGTTCGCCCATCTGAGTTTGTTCACGGCCGCGCGGCTGCCCGAAGTACAGCCCGCCGGTTAACTCGCGTACCACGATCAAATCCACGTCTGCCAACCTCTCAGGCCGCAGCGGGCTGGCGTCCATTAGCGCCGGGTGGACGCGTACCGGTCGCAGGTTGGCATACACACCCAATCCTTTGCGCAGCGCCAGAAGTCCCTGCTCCGGACGAATTTCACCTGTGGGATTATCCCATTTTTGGCCCGCCGACCGCGCCCAGAAGCACAGCATTCGATTTTTTACAGGCCGCCAGGGTCTCTTCGGTGAGAGCTGTGCCGTGGGCATCTATCGATGCACCGCCTACCAGGCGCTCGTCGAAGTGAAATTGGTGCCCGCAAAGATCCGCCAGGGTTTGCAGCAGACGCACCGTTTCACTGGTTACTTCGGGACCAATCCCATCGCCGGGTAAAAGAACGATGGATGCTTCCACTACTGCACCGCCACGGTGAGGCCGTATTCAATCGCGTCTGCAAGGGCACGCCAGCTGGCTTCGATGATATTCTGGCTGGCGCCAACCGTACTCCAAATCTTGGCCCCGTACTGGGTGTCAATCAACACACGTGTGGTGGCCCCGGTGCCGTTGTCGCCATTTAGAATACGCACTTTGTAATCGCGCAGCACAAACTCTGAAAGAACCGGGTAGCGCGCCACCAAAGCCTTACGCAGGGCTGCATCCAGGGCGTTCACCGGGCCGTTGCCTTCTGCTACTGTGTGCTGGACTTCGCCGTCCACCTGCACCTTTACGGTTGCCTCTGCAAAGATACCCCGGCCGCGGCGGTGTTCCACCAGCGCCGAAAAATCAACCATATCAAAAGGCGATTGGTAATCAGGTTGTTGGCGTTTCAACATCATCACAATGGAGGCCTCGGCAGCGTCGAACGAAAAACCACGCGATTTCAAGTTGTTTGATTTCATTGAGCACGCTGGTAATTTCTTCGGCGCTGTTGGGCTCCAGGCCGTATTCTTCAGCTTTGCTGATCAAATTGCCGCGCCCGGAGAGCTCGGAAACCACAACATGCATCTCATTGCCCACCAGCTCCGGCTCGATGTGCTGGTAGGAATGCACATTGCGGCGCATGGCGGCGACATGAATCCCGCCCTTGTGGGCAAAGGCGGCCCGTCCCACGTAGGGCAGGTGCTCATCCGGGTTCAAATTAGCAATCTCGGAGACAAAATGGGAGAGATCAAAAAGCAATTGGATATGCCCGTCGGGGAGGCATTTGAGGCCCATCTTCAATTCCAGGTCGGGGATCACCGAGCACAAGTTTGCGTTTCCGCAGCGCTCGCCGTAGCCATTGATTGTCCCTTGCACCTGGATTGCACCCGCTCGAATACCGGCAATCGAGTTGGCCACCGCGCATTCACTGTCGTTGTGGGTGTGGATACCCAGTGGAACCTCTACGGCAGCTCCAACCTGCCTGACAATTTCCTCGACTTCCCAGGGCATCGAACCGCCGTTGGTGTCACACAGCACCACTGTCTCAGCGCCGCCTCGCGCGGCTGCCCGCAGTGTATTCAATGCATAGGTGGGATTATCCTTGTATCCATCGAAGAAGTGCTCGGCGTCGTAAATGACACGCCGGCCCGATTTGCGCAGATGGGCAATACTATCCTCGATCATCATCAGGTTTTCTTCCAGGGTGGTTTGCAGCACATCCGTCACATGCAGAGTCCAGGTTTTTCCAACCACAGTGCAGGTGCTGGTACCGGCATCTACCAGGGCTTGCAGGTTGGTGTCTTGCTCAGGAGGGGTATTGGCCCGCCGGGTGGACCCGAAGGCGGTGATGACTGCTGTTTTCCAGGTGTCGGTGCGCGCCCGTTTAAAAAATTCCACATCTTTCGGGTTGGAGCCAGGCCAGCCGCCCTCGATGAAGGCTACACCCAGCTCATCCAGCCGGTGGGCAATGCGGAGCTTGTCTTCACACGAAAGTGAGATTTCTTTGCGCTGCGTACCGTCCCGCAGAGTCGTATCATAGATTTGGATCATTGCCGGGCCTCGTATGCTGATATCTGTTCATGAAAAGAGAGCAAATATCCCAGCTCATCCACGCCCTTGATCAGGCACGATTTGGAGAAGCTGTCAATCGGGAAAGTCCAGCAGTCGCCCAACGGGGTTGTCACCGTCTGAGTCTCCAGATCGATCGTCAAATTAAGATCTGGATGCCGGGCCAATCTCTCACCCAGGCTGCGGTGGGCTGCCTCTTCCAGTTCCACCGGCAGCAGGCCGTTTTTAAGAGCATTGTTGCGGAAGATATCTGCAAACGAGCCGGCGACGACGGCTTGAAAGCCAAAGCCCGCCAGCGCCCAGGGGGCGTGCTCACGCGAAGATCCGCAGCCAAAGTTGCGCCCCGAAAACAGCACCTGTGCGCCTTGTGCTGAAGGCTGGTTGAGCGGGAATTCGGTTTTTGGCGTGCCATCGGGGTCGTAGCGCCAGTCGGCAAACAAATTGCCGCCCAGGCCAGCCTTATCGGTTACTTTAAGAAAGCGCGCTGGTATGATCTGGTCGGTGTCGATATCATCGACGGCAAGGATGACCGCGCGGGAAGTGAGGGTTGTAAATTGTGGCATAAAGGTTACCTGTACCTGTTCGGGCGCGCTTGCAGCGTCTGCGAATGCAGGTGCGCCGGTTGATTTGAATTCGTTAAATGCCCAGGGTGCGGACGTCGGTAATCCGGCCGGTGACGGCAGCAGCCGCAGCGCTGAGCGGGCTGGCGAGGAAGGTGCGCCCGCCCTTGCCCTGGCGTCCTTCAAAGTTGCGGTTGCTGGTGCTGATGGCATACTGGCCCGGCTCCAACTGGTCGCCGTTCATTGCAATACACATGCTGCAGCCGGGTTCACGCCATTCGGCGCCTGCCTCGGTGAAGATGCGGTCCAGGCCCTCTGTGGCTGCCTGGTTTTTGACCTGCTGAGACCCCGGCACCACCAGGACGCGTAGCCCGGGCGCCACTTTGCGCCCTTTGAAGATGGCGGCGGCCTGACGCAGATCGTTGATGCGCCCATTGGTGCAGCTGCCGATGAAAACTACATCCACCGGATGGCCCAGCAGCGGTTTGCCGGGCGTCAGATCCATGTACGCCAGGGCTTTTTCCAGCATGAGGCGCTGGGCTGGATCGGCATACTCCTGCGGATTGGGGACAGGCGCGGTGACCGCCATGCCCATCCCGGGGTTGGTGCCGTAGGTGATCATCGGTTCCAGGTTGGAGGCATCCAGCGTCATCGTCTTATCATACTGAGCACCTTCATCCGACGGTAAGGCTCGCCATGCCGACACCTGCATCTCCCAGGCGCTCTCGTTCTTGGCAAGCGGCGTGCGAGCAAGGTATTCAAAGGTCGTCTCATCCGGAGCAATCATTCCGGCGCGCGCCCCGGCCTCGATGGACATGTTGCACACCGTCATGCGTTCTTCCATGGTCAGTGAGCGGATCGCCTGGCCGGTGTATTCAAAAACATAACCCTGCCCACCCGAAACGCCATAGCGGGCGATCAGAGCCAGGATGATATCCTTGGAGGTCGTGCCGGGCGGGATCTGTCCATCGATCTGCACCTTGCAGGTCAACGGGCGGCGCTGCAGCAGGCATTGGGTTGCGAGCACATGCTCCACCTCGCTGGTGCCGATCCCAAAAGCCAGCGCGCCAAATGCGCCGTGTGTTGAAGTGTGGCTGTCGCCGCACACGATTGTCATCCCGGGGCGAGTCAATCCCATCTCGGGGCCAATGATGTGCACAATGCCCTGGTTGGGGCTTTCCAATCCGTGCAGCGGGATGCCGAACTCGCGGCAGTTGTCTTCCAACTGGTGTATCTGTTTACGCGAGAGGTCATCGGCATAGAACAGCCGGCCCAACGGCGTCATCGTTTCGCCGGTGCGGGTGGGCACGCCGTGGTCAATGGTTGCCACGCATTTTTCAGGCCGGCGCACCTTGAGACCACGCTTTCTCAAGCCGGTGAAGGCCTGCGGCGAGGTGACTTCATGCACCAGGTGCAGGTCAATGTAGAGGACAGCCGGGCTGCCCGGTTCCTGCACAACGACGTGGCGGTTCCAGATTTTTTCAAACAGGGTTTGCGGCGTGCTCATTAGCTCCAGAAGTCCTTCGTCATCTCATCCGGCCGGTGGTTTTCATCCTCAACCGGCTCTTGCTCGGGGTAAAAAGCCGAGACATCCCAGCCTGCCGGGATGGTATTGGGCACCGGGAACTTGTTCCACTCGTGCATGCTTTCCTGGTTTGCTTGTGTTTTGGGGTCCATGGTGATGCTCCTTTATAAATGCAAAAATCAATTCAGATGGTTTAATTGGCTGGCGCTGAGTTCCCGGCAGTTGCTAACTCATACTGCCCGGTGGCGACCAGCATTTTATTGATCGCTGAAAGATAGGCCTTGGCGCTGGCAACGATGATATCGGTGTCGGCGCCGTAACCGCCAAAGGTGCGCGGTTGTTCCTGTTCTGACTGGGCGTCCAGCACATGCTTGCCGTTGTTGCTCTGGATACGCACGGTCACCTCGCCCATGGCGTCGATCCCTTCGGTGACGGCGTGGATAACAAATTCCAGCAGAGTATTGGGCGCCTGGACGATCGTATCGATGGCTTTGTAGACCGCATCCACCGGACCGGTACCGATGGCAGGCTGTACGTGAACATTTCCCTCTGGCCCCCGCAAGCGCACGGTGGCGGTGGGCATACCCATCGTGCCGCAGGCCACCTGTAAACCGTCCAGGCTGAAATACTCGCGCGGCTGGTAAAGCTCATCCGATACCAGCGCTTCCAGATCGGTATCGGTGATGTATTTTTTCTTATCCGCCAGCGATTTGAAGCGCTCGAAGAGTTTTGCCAGATCGTTTTCGGAAAGGGCATAACCCAAATCGGCCATACGTTGCTTGAGAGCGTGCCTGCCGGAATGTTTTCCCATAACCAACATGGATTGTTTAACGCCCACCACCTCCGGCAGCATGATTTCATAGGTCTGCTGGTGTTTCAGCATGCCATCCTGGTGGATGCCTGCCTCGTGGGCAAAAGCATTGGCGCCCACAATGGCCTTGTTGGGCTGCACCGACATGCCGGTGTAATTGCTCACCAGTTTGCTCACCCGCGCAATCTGGGTGGTATCGATGCCGGTGGCGCAGTGGTACATTGGGCCACGTGTGCGCAGCGCCATGACCACCTCTTCCAGGGCGGTATTGCCGGCCCGCTCGCCGATGCCGTTGATGGTCACCTCGGCCTGGCGCGCCCCAGCCTGGATACCTGCCAGGGTATTGGCGGTTGCCAACCCCAGGTCATTGTGGCAGTGCACCGATACGGTGCATTGCTCAATTCCAGGTGTATTCTGGATGATCCCGGCGATCAATGCGCCAAATTCTGCTGGAACCGTGTAGCCCACCGTATCGGGGATGTTGAGCGTGGTGGCGCCGGCTTTGATGGCCTCGCCGAGCACAAGATACAGGAATTCTGGATCACTGCGCCCGGCATCTTCGGGGCTGAACTCCACATCGTCGCACAGGCTGCGGGCGTAGCTCACCATCTCACGCACCCTGTCCACCACCTCTTCGCGATCCATCTTGAGCTTGTATTTCATGTGGATTTCAGACGTGGCTAAAAAAGTGTGGATGCGCGGCCGCGCGGCGTGGCGCACGCCTTCCCAGGCTTTGTCAATATCGCCTTTGGATGTGCGCGCCAGCCCGCAGATAACCGGCGTGCGCGATTTGTCAGCAGGATTGCCAACCTCGATGGCGATGCGCCGGACGGCTTCCAGGTCATCTGGCGACGCCGCCGGGAAGCCGGCCTCAATTACGTCCACACCCAGGCGGGCAAGGGCGCGGGCAACTTCCAGCTTCTCGGCGGAAGTCATGCTTGCCCCCGGTGATTGCTCGCCATCCCGCAGAGTGGTATCGAAGATGCGGACGTAGTTCTCCATGAGTTATTTCCTCCAGTTTTCCGGACGCAGTGAACGCACAACCTTGCCGGTCTGCCACATTTCTAATTCACGCACCTGGCGCAGCTCTTCTTCCAGTTTTTCCTTGTAATCAACGGCGCTGTTGGCTTCGAGAACAATGCGGGTCTCCTCCCCATCGAGCACGCTCTGATACAACTCATCATAGACAGGCGCCACTGCATCGCGAAAACGGCCTTTCCAATCCAGAGCGCCGCGCTGGGCAGTGGTACTGCAGTTGGCGTACATCCAATCCATGCCTTCCTGCGCCACCAGGCGGATCAGGCTCTGGGTCAGCTCCTCCACCGTCTCGTTGAAGGCTTCGCTGGGGGAGTGACCATGTTTGCGCAGCACGTTGTACTGCGCCTCCATCACGCCTGCCAACGCCCCCATCAAGATACCGCGCTCGCCGGTCAGATCGCTGTAAACTTCATTTTCAAAGGTTGTCGGGAACAAGTAGCCCGACCCCAGGGCAATTCCAAGGGCCAGGGTGCGCTCGCGGGCCTGCCCCGTGAAATCCTGGTGAATGGCAAAGCTGCTATTGATGCCGCTTCCGTTCAAATAGTTAGCGCGCACGCTGGTGCCCGAGCCTTTTGGCGCCACCAGGATGACGTCAACATCGGCGGGCGGCACCACCCCGGTCTGCTCGCGGTAAACGATCGCAAAACCATGCGAAAAAAAGAGCGCCTTGCCGCGGGTCATGTGGGGTTAATCCCAGGCCAGGTGGCGCGCTGCCCGGCATCCGACACCAGAAACTGCACCACCGTGCCGCGCTCGGCAGCTTCTTCCAGCGAGAAGAGCGTCTTTCCGGGCACCCAGCCGTCGCGCAGGGCCTTATCCCAGCTTCTGCTGCCGCTTTTCTGCCCTACGATCACGTTGATGCCGTTATCGCGCATATTCAGCGATTGCGCCGGACCCTGCACCCCGTATCCGAGCACCGCCACCACCTCATCCTTCAGCACCTGCCGCGCTTTTTCCAGCGGGAACTCATCCCGGGTGATCACTTCTTCTTCAACATTGCCAAACAAAAACTTTGCCATGAGATTCTCCAAAAAGGTGAGGTTTATGCGCTTGCTGTAACGTACTGGCCGTTGCCGTTGGAAAAACCAGCTGCTCCACGTGACATCGCCACGGCGCCGGTGCGCACCATCTCAATGATGCCCAAGGGCTGCAACACGTCCACAAAGCTGTTGATTTTTTCTTCATCGCCGGTAATTTCAACGATCAGCGAGTTGTTGGTCACATCCACGATGCGGGCGCGGTACACCTCAACCATTTGCATGATATCGGTGCGGTTTTCCATTCCGGCCTTGACCTTGATCATCGCCAGGTCGCGGCGCACCATCGGCTTGGCGGTCAGGTCTTCCACCTGGATGACGTTCACCAACTTGTACAGGTAAGAAGTCATGCGCTGGGTGTTGGGTTCATCACTGTCCACCACGATGGTCATGCGCGAGATGCCCGGCTCCGAGGTATGGCCCACGGTTAAGGATTCGATATTGAATGCCCGTCTGCGAAAAAGGGATGCCACCCGGTTCAAAACACCGGGTTTATCTTCTACAAGGACGACGATTGTATGCAACATAATTCCTCCAGAACTAATACTCATCCAGGCCGGTTTCAGCCAGCGGGCTTGGTTTGGGACGGCGGATCATGGCGTGCAGATCGGCGCCTGCGGGAACCATCGGGTACACGCTGTCTTCCTGTTCCACACGGAAGTCGATCACCACGGTGCCTTCCGTCTGCTGGGCGGTCCGGACGGCGTTTTCCACCTCCGAACGCTGTGTCACGCGGATGCCGGTCAGATCGTGGGCTTCAGCAATCTTGACGAAATCAGGGCTGCGCATAGGCGTGGCGGCGTAGCGTCTCTCGTAGAAGAACTCCTGCCACTGCCGCACCATGCCCAGGAAGCCATTGTTGATGATGGCAACATTGACCTTGACGCCTTCCTGGATCGCAGTAGAAAGCTCTGCCTGAGTCATCTGAAAACCGCCGTCGCCGGCGATCGCCCACACTTCGGCTTCAGGGCGGGCGAATTTTGCTCCGATGGCTGCCGGCAGAGCAAATCCCATCGTTCCCAGGCCGCCCGATGTGATCAGGTTGAAGGGCTGATCGTGTTTGTAGTATTGGGCGGTCCACATCTGGTGTTGGCCCACATCGGTGACAATCAATGCCTCGCCCCGGGTGAAGCGCCAGAGATCGTTGATCACATGGGCGGCGTACAGGTGCCCGTAGTCTGGCAGATTCTGTATGTCGCGCACAGCCGTGTCGCCGCGTTCCTGGTCGATTTGCTCGATCCAATCATTGTGGTCCGCAGTCGACAGGTGGGGCAGGAGCTGCATCAGCGACTCTTTCAGATCGCCGAGCAAATACAGATCCACCTTGACGTTCTTGTTGATCTCGGAGGGGTCGATTTCGAAATGGATTTTCTTCGCATCTGGGGCGTAGGTCTTCAAATTGCCGGTCACCCGGTCGTCGAAGCGCATGCCCATCGCCAGGATCAGGTCTGATTTTTGAATGGCATTATTCACCCAGGCCTCGCCATGCATCCCCATCATCCCCAGGTTGAGCGGATGGCTGGCGGGGAAACCGCCAATGCCCAAAAGGGTCATGGCAACCGGTGTGCGGGTTTTCTCAGCGAACTCACGCAGCTGCTGCATCGCCCCCGACATCATCACCCCGCGCCCCGCCAGGATGATGGGGCGCCTGGCATTCTGGATCATTTCAGCCGCCTGCTGCATGTGAACGGGTAACGGACGCTTATCCGGGCGGTATCCAGGCAGTTTGATCGGGCTGTCATCGTACTCCCAATCGATGGAGGCCTGCTGGGCGTCTTTGGTGATGTCGACCAGAACCGGCCCGGGCCGCCCGGAACGAGCCACGTAGAAGGCCTCGCGGATTGTCCTGCCGATTTCGTGGACGTCTGTCACCAGATAATTGTGTTTGGTGATCGGCAGCGTGATGCCGGTCACATCCGTCTCCTGGAAGGCATCATACCCAATCAGCTTGCTGGAAACCTGTCCGGTGATGCACACAATTGGAGATGAGTCCATCATAGCTGTGGCGATCCCGGTCACCATATTGGTCGCCCCGGGTCCTGAGGTAGCCATCGCCACTCCTACCTTGTTCCCAGCCCGGGCATAGCCATCAGCCATATGGGTCAGGCCCTGTTCGTGGCGCCCCAGCACGTGATGGATGGGGTAATCGAGCATGGCATCATAAATGGGCAGGTTTGCCCCGCCGGGATAGCCGAATACCACTTCGACACCTTCGCGAACCAGGCTTTCCCAGACGATTTGTGCACCCGTACGTTTCATGCTTTCCTCCAGAGATGGATAACAAAAAGATTACGATTTGAGAACCGCGCCGGTATCGGCGCTGGTGACAAAATGTGCATAACGACGCAGCCAGCGGCTTTGTGTGCGGGGCTCGAAGGGCGGCAGCGCTGCCAGCCGCCGCTCGACCTCTGCGGGCGAGAGGCGCACGTCCAGGCGGCGCGCTTCCAGGTCGATTTCGACCATATCCCCGGGCTGCAGGGCGGCAATCGGCCCGCCTGCGGCGGCTTCGGGTGAAACGTGCCCGATGCAGGCGCCGCGTGTCCCGCCCGAAAAGCGCCCGTCGGTGATCAGGGCCACTTTCTCGCCCATGCCCATGCCCATAATGGCGCTGGTTGGGCTGAGCATTTCCTGCATGCCCGGCCCGCCGCGCGGCCCCTCGTAACGAATAACCACCACATCGCCGGGCTGGACTTCGCTGCCCAGGATGCCGCGCATGGCGTCTTCCTGGCTTTCGTAGATGCGCGCCGGTCCGGCAAACTGGCGCATGGAGGGCGCCACGCCCCCGGCCTTGATCACGGCCCCGTTTGGAGCCAGGCTGCCGAAGAGCACCGCCAGACCGCCGCGCGCTGAGTGGGCGTTTTCGCAGCGGTGGATCACTTCTTCATCGCAAATTTCGGCGCCGGCAATCGATTCGCCCAGGCTGCGCCCGGTGACGGTGATGCGATCCAGGTGCAGCAGACCGGTGCCGCGCTGGACTTCATTCAAAATGGCGGGAACACCTCCGGCGCGGTGCACATCTTCGATATGCCAGGGACCCGACGGGCTGACCTTGGAGAGGTGCGGCACGCGCTCGGCGACGAGGTTGATGCGATCCAGCGAGTATTCGATTCCGCCTTCGTTGGCGATTGCCAGGGCATGCAGCACGGTGTTGGTCGAGCCGCCCATCGCCATATCCAGGGCAAAGGCATCGTCCAGGGCTTCTGCGGTCACAATCATGCGGGGTGTGATCTGTCTTTCAACCAGCTCAAGGATCAAACTGGCTGCCCGCCGGGCTAGCTGCTCCCGCTCGGGCGTGCGTGCCAGGGCGGTGCCGTTGAAGGGCAGAGCCAGGCCCAGGGCTTCCATCAGGCAGTTCATGCTGTTGGCGGTGAACATGCCCGAGCACGAGCCGCAGGACGGGCAGGCATAGTCTTCGAGCATTTTCAGGCGTTTAGCGTCAATTTTGCCGGCCTGGTAAGCGCCCACGCCCTCAAAAACCGAGATCAGGTCCACCACCTGCCCTTCGGGGGTGCGCCCGGCCGGCATGGCGCCACCGGAGATAAAGATCGCCGGAACGTCCACGCGCATGGCGGCCATCAGCATCCCCGGTACGATCTTGTCGCAGTTGGGGATGCACACCATGCCGTCGAACTGGTGGGCCTCGATCATGCTCTCTACACAATCGGCGATCAGTTCACGCGACGGCAGTGAGTATTTCATCCCGCTGTGCCCCATGGCGATGCCGTCATCCACCCCGATGGTGTTAAATTCAAAGGGCACGCCGCCTGCCGCGCGCACGGCTTCTTTGACAACCTTGCCAAATTCCTGCAGGTGGACGTGCCCCGGGACAACATCTACGTACGAGTTGACGATGGCGATAAAAGGCTTGCTCATATCGGCGTCGGTGACGCCGACTGCTTTGAGCAGCGCCCGGTGGGGAGCCCGTTCGATTCCGGTTTTAATTTGATGAGAACGCACCAGTGGTTCCTCCGTCCAGATAATAAAAAAGCCACCCGGGGGTTGGGTGGCTTTTTTGATTTTGCGTTTTTATACTTACTTTCCGCTACTTCTTGATCTTCCTGCGAACCAAGACCTTACTCAGCCTCCCAACCCTAAATGGGCTCTCAATAAGGATGAGAACCCCAAGTACAATTACGATAATAAGAGCGAGGCTGACGGGTAAAGTTTCCATGGCTGTCTTAATTTGGTCGATTATACCTGCTTTCCCTCGATTGTCAACGATTTGTGCATAGCAATTTCTGACGAAAATAATGACCGGCTGGCTCGTTTTCCGGTGCGGTTTTTTGCATGCCTTCATTACTCAGTCTGAGGTCACGGCCGTTATACCGCCGCAATGGGCAATTATCCTCGTGGGGCAGAAACCTTCCGGTCGCCGGCATCCACAAATCGGGTAATACGGTAGAATCTTTCATGGCGGGCAGTCTCCAGAGATTATTCGCCCAGGTTTACCGCAGGAACTACTACGGAAGGTTGGTCGTCACTGGTAGAAAGGCGAGAAAAATGAAGAGAATCCTTCCCTTTATGATCTATTCAGCCCTGGCAGTGGTATCCCTGCTGGCCGCCGGCTGCGCTCCAACGGCTGCCACGCTGCCTGCCACACCGGTCGCCCACCCAGCCTGTCGAAGCCGCCACCCGCGTGCCCCCGCAAGACCACCCCCACTGCCGCGGAACCAACCCTGCCGGCTGCGGTGGAATTCGTCCGCCAGCGCCTGGCGGCCTCGCTGGGCATGGATCCGGCGCAGCTCCAGCTGGACTACTTCGAGCCGGTCGATTGGCCCGACGCCTGCCTGGGCGCTACCGGCCCGGGTGAGATGTGCGCCCAGATCATCACGCCTGGCTACCGAGGCCTCTTCATCGCCCCGGCTGGGCGTTACGAATTCCACAGCGACCAGAGCGGCGCGGCAGTGCGTTTTATCCCGGGGGCAGCCGTCTCGGCCCGCCAGGCGTTGGCCACTCAGCTCGGCCTGCCCGAAGAACAGGTGATCCTGGTCAGTTATGAGCAGGTGGAGTGGTCCAACGGCTGCCTGGATCTGGAGCAGCCCGGCGAAACCTGCACTCAGGCGTTCGTCCCGGGCTACCTGGTGCGCCTGCAGGCCGGCGATCGCTATTACAATACCACACCGACCTGAGCGGCAGCCTGCTGCGCCTGGCGCCGGATGGGCTCGATCAAGACCCCGGCGCTCAACTCGATATGGTATTCACCTGGCACCGGGAGGGCGGCATCGCCGGTTTTTGCGATGATGTCACCGTCCACCTCTCGGGCGAGGTGTTGGTCAGCAGCTGCGGCGGCAGCCAACCGCCAGCACCGAGGCATGCCTGGTTGGGCCAGGATCGCCGCCAGACCCTGGCTACCTGGGCTGCCAGCCTGTCCAGTTTTGTGTCCGAGACGACCACCCCCGCGGCTGCCGATGCCATGACCGAGCGAATTGTTTTCACAGGCGCCGGTGTGCGGGTTGCCGGTGAAGATGAAATGCGCGCCATCACCGAATTGGCCAACGAACTGGTAACCCTGGCGTCCGCTCCCATCGACCCGGCCCAATTGCAGGCCGCCCGGCAGGTCTTGCAGGAATACTTCGACCGCCTGAATGCCGCCGATTATCCCGGCGCCGCCGCCCTCTTCGGCGGGGGCTACGAACCCCTAACCGGCATGAACCCCGAAATCGCACCGGATGCGCACGCCGCCCTCTTCGAGGCCGCCTGCACCACCAACGGCTACCGCTGCGATTTGAGGATCGCCGCCGTCAGCGAAACCTACCCGATGGATGCGGACGCCTTCCACTTCGTCATCCATCTCTCCAACCCGGATGGCAGCCCGTTTATCCTCGGCCCGTGCTGCGGCGCAGACCCGGCCCTGACCCCGCCGGTGAAAGCGTTTGCCTATGAGGTCTACCGCTTCGGTGAGCAGTACCTGGTCTGGGATTTGCCGGTGTATGTGCCGTGAGGTCTCTCGATCGCATCTTTCTGGGTTTTCCTGATAATCCCGCAGATACCAGGTTAGAATCACAGTATGGCTGTGATGACCTTGATTAATCTAATGACCCTTTTGTCAGCCGTTATGCGCAAATGCATACCGTCATTCCGGTTTGAACTGGGCTAACTCCTCGCGCACCACCCGCCGTAACAGGTCTTCGATGGGCAGCGGCTGACCATTGATATATTCACGCAGAGCCTGGTTGATCATAGTCTGGTAGTTCCCGCCGCCCTGCTCATCTGCTAAACGGCGGAACCAATCCAGGATATCGGCATCCAGGCGAATGGTGATGCGCTCCTTACCGGGAGGGGTGGTAATCACCGCGCCTCGTTTTCCTTGGCTGAAATCATATTCGCTTTTCATGTTCGATTTGCCTCGTATTCCGCCTGCTCACGCGTTGTCGCCCGCCGGGCAGAAATCAAGCGGATCGTTTCTCCACGAAATACATAGACGACTACCAGTAATCTTCCACCAGCATCCATTCCAAGGGTGAGGAAACGCCTTTCGTCGGGATATTCGTCTTCGATGGTCAGGGCAACTTCATCTTCGAGCGCACTGACCGCATCCGCAAATGCGACACCGTGCTTCTTGAGGTTGCTCTGTGCTTTTTGTGGATCCCATTCGATGGACAGCTCGAACCACCTTGAGTTTATTATATGTACATTTGTGCATACAGTCAAGCCTCATACATTGATCGAACACCCGGCGATATTTGCGTTTGATGATCCATCGGCGCTAGGTGAGGTTTCACCAACGTCCAATTACTCCTTTATATATTTCTGCGCCCATGACTTCGCTTGGTTGATCACAGCATCGACCTTGTCGGGGGCATTTTCCAGAGTGCCATCGACTACAATTAATGATGGAATCAAATACGGCGAATCCTGAACCGGTTTGTAATCCAGGTATCCCGCCTCGTTAACGCCTGTGCTGTTCCGGCTGGGATCTCCCCACCCATTAAATGCGTACCCGCGGCTGTAACGGTGGAAAAATTCCCACCAACGACCCAGATACAGCCCGTCATCGTGGGTCATGGGTGAAACGGCCGCAAGGACATCCCACCAATTTTCTCCGGTAAAAAACACATCGGGATATTTATTTTTGATCTCGTCACGCAAACGGATTAAACCTGGGTAGACAGGATGCGCAGGGTCGTTGCTCCACATTCCATACGTATCCAGGAATATGGAGTCGATGCCATAATTTTCGATCAAACGCGAGGAGGTTTCGAGCAGGTATTGGTGCCAGCCCGGGGCGGCAGGGTTGAGCCAGGCTTGCCAGAATGTATCATTGGTGCGAGATATATCCCAGTCCGGCAGATTTCCCCAAATTTCAGCGCCGCCTTCGGTGTGCATTATGGATGGCCGCCCCCACCGGTGGAAGTTTGGAGAAGATGTATGTGCACAATTTCCACCGATCATCAGTTGAAGGTGTACGCCCAATTTATGTGCTTCATCCACCAGTTGTTGAAATGCAGTTTCTCCTCCCATGCGCGCATCTGGTTTTGCCTCACCATAAATCCAATAATATCGACCTTCCCAACCTGCCAGATGAGCCAGGATTTTGCCGCCGTCAAATCTCTCGGCAAGATAGCGGATGACGCGTAATATTTCCTTGTAATCATTGAAGATATGACCCGACCAATGCTGCCCGTGGATATATGCCACCATTCCGATATTGCGCAGCCAGGCCGGAATATAAGGATTTTCTTCCCACGGCACCAGTCCGAAATTTACCTCGAGATGGCGCATGTGCGCTTGAACAACGGCATCGGGGTCGCGGGTCTTCCCAATTCTCCAGGCGGGCGTCTCAGTGCGATGGGTCATCTCTGGACCCAGGTCGTTGTGGAGCAATTCGACACAAACCCCACCTCCGCGTGGATCATGATAAACTGCAAAGCTCTTCCGCCGCACCTGGGTATCCAGCGAACGGAAATAATAATAATCACCCGACGCAGTTTTTAAGAATAATAATGGCGTATGGATCAATTCAACATTGAATTGCATTGGGTAGGAGTAGACATGTCCATCGCCAATAGGTTGCTCATTCCAACGGTTACCGATGATCACCCCATCGGGGAGGTTGGAAATCATTACCTTCGATGTCCGGAGGGTCTGCGTATGTTCTGCTGAAGTGACAATTTCAAGGCCGTCTTCCGTTTCAATCGCCTGGAGTCTTGCCCAACCTTCCGCCTTCTCCTGGTTTCCTGCCCACATCAGCCGGTCGGCAAACATTACATGGGTCTTATCTTTTTGGGTTCTCACCACACGATCGGGATCCATGCCATAGGTATTTTCAAAGGTAATCACCTGGTTACTGAGCCGCCAGTTATTGGCAACGAGGTCGGGTCGCCAAAATCAAAACCGTAGTGTTGAACCATAGAGTGATCCTTTCTTGACTGAACATTGGATTCGGCGTGATCAGGCTTAACATTAACCTTTGGTTGAGTCAGATATCATATGGGATAATATACTTGATTTTCAAAGGAATATTCAACTCTGGCGAGCTTGATACTATCTTTCATAAAAACAGGTGCGGCGCACTTCCGCAGCGCACCGCACCTGTTGGGGCCTTCCCTGATCCTTCATCAAAAAATGATCACAAACAGCAGGATCAACGGGGCAAACAGCAGCGCCAGCGGCACCAGCGCCAGGGCTAAAACCAGCCCGATGATCCCCACCACCAGACCAATCGCGCCGCCCACGATGCCCACCACCAGCCCGATGATCCCGACGACCAGGCCTACCAGCAATTTGATCAGAAACATGGCATTCTCCTTTTCTACTCAGGCCCATACGGGCCAAAACCTTTGCGATCCTTCCCCGCCGCCCTGGAACTGCCTTCCTGTGCTGCGGGTTTCATGACTCAATTTACGTCATCCCTGGTTAAAAGTTGCGCCAACCTGCTCGTGATATAATGAACAAACGCGGCGCTGCCGCAAACACGCACATACGAGGAGAATTTAGACAATGAAACGCATTCTATTAACCCTGCTCATGGTCGCCGTCCTGGCTCTCTCCCTGGCAGCCTGCGGCCCCAAGCAGCCCGCCAGCCATCTGGAAGCCATCAAGGCTGCCGGCGTCATCAAAGTGGGTACATCCGCCGATTACCCCCCCTTCGAGTACGTTGACGCCAGCGGCAACAAAGCCGGTTTTGATATCGATCTGATGGAAGAAATCGCCAAACGCATGGGCGTCAAGGTGGAGTGGGTGGATATGCCCTTCGACAGCCTGATCGCTGCCGTCCAGGAAGGCAAGATCGATATGTCGATCTCGGCCTTCAACTACACCGAAGAGCGCGACCAGACCGTCGATTTCACCGAAGCCTACTACACCTCCGAAGACAGCTTCATGGTGCTCGATAGCCTTTGCCGGGACGATCGGCAATCCCGAAGATGTCGCCGCTTACCGGGTTGGCGTCCAGACCGGCACCACCCAGGACTCGTGGCTGACCGAAAACCTGCTGGATACCGGCCTGCTTTCCGAAGAAAACCTGTTCCGCTATGACCGCGTCGACCAGGCTGCCCTGGATCTGAAGTCCGGGCGCATCGACGTGCTGATGTCCGATTATGTCCCCGCCCAGGCGATGGCCAAGCAGACCGGCGGGCTCAAGATTGTCT
Source organism: uncultured Chloroflexia bacterium (assembly GCA_963705155.1). Taxonomy (GTDB): domain Bacteria; phylum Chloroflexota; class Anaerolineae; order Anaerolineales; family UBA4823; genus CAVPJC01. The sequence goes on from CAVPJC010000013.1 coordinate 208,504, forward strand.
ATCACGGCGTGCTCTCCAGCGGTCCGGTGAACATGGTCATCCCCGACGGCGACACGGACCTGGCTGCCGAGCTGAACAAGATCATCCAGGCCCTCAAGAGCGAAGGCTTCATCGACCAGCTTGCCGTCAAGCACATCACCGCATAAAATCCCACTTGACCGCAGCCGTAAATGGGGAGAATGGTTTTAGCATGCCATCCGCAAACCATTCTCCTTTGTATCCATCGGGCAGGTGAGGAGATGCTGATCAATTTCTTCAGCTACATTGCTGCAGGGCACAGCTATCACCCTCGGCGTCACGCGGTGGCCCTGCCGATGGGGCTGGTCCTGGGTCTCATCCTTGCCTCCTGCACGTCTACGGGGGCAGGTGGTTTTCCAGGTTTGCCATGTTCTATTCCACCTTCATGCGCGGCGTGCCGCCGGTGGTGCTGCTCTTCATCCTGTATTTCATGATTTCCGGCGCCATCAATCTCTCGCCATTCTGGGCCGGCTCGCTCTCGCTGGGCATCATCAGCAGCGCCTACCAGCTCGAAATCTTGCGCGGCGCCATCCAGTCGGTGGGCGGCGGCCAGATGATGGCGGCGCGTGCCATTGGCATGAGCCGTCTCAATGCCATGCGCTACATCGTCCTGCCCCAGGCGCTGCGGATTGCCATCCCGCCCTGGTCGAACGAAGCCGCCATCGTCATCAAAGACTCATCCCTGGTGTATGCCCTGGGCGTGCCCGAAATTTTGCGCCGCGCCCAGCAGCTCAGCGCCAGCACCCAGCAGCCCTTCCTGGCTTACGGTACGGCTGCCGTGATTTATTTTATCCTGGTCTTTGCCACCAACCGCCTGCTGGACTGTGCTCGAGCGGCGCACCCGCATCCCTACCCACCCATAAGCTGCCGGTTCGCCGCATCCCCAAGGGAGTGCCCCATGGAAAAAACGCATCTTAGAGGTGAAAGATCTCACCAAGATCTACAAGGCAACACGGTTTTCAAGAACATATCCCTGCAGGTCAACGACGGCGATACCGTGGTGATCATCGGCCCCAGCGGCACCGGCAAAAGCACCCTGCTGCGCTGCATCAACCTGCTCACCCGTGCCGACAGCGGCCAGATCTGGCTGGATGGCAAAGAGATCACCGCTACAGGCTATAACGAAGACGAGGTCCGCCAGCACATTGGCATGGTCTTTCAGAATTTCCTGCTCTTCAACCATCTCACCGCCCTGGATAATGTCATGGTGGGCCTGACGCGGGTCAAGCGCCTGCCGAAAGAGCAGGCCCGCCAGAAGGCGATGGAGGAGCTTGAGCGGGTGGGCCTGGTGGATCGCGCCGGTCACTACCCGGGGCAGCTTTCCGGAGGGCAGCAGCAGCGCGTCGCCATCGCCCGCGCCCTGGCAATGGACCCGCGCCTGATGCTCTTCGATGAGCCCACCTCAGCCCTGGATCCCGAATTGATCGGCGAGGTGCTGGAGGTGATGCGCCAGCTGGCGCGCGGACGGCATGACCATGATGGTGGTGACGCACGAGATGGGTTTTGCCCGCGAGGTGGCCAACCGGATCGTCTTCATGGAAAAGGGCAGCATTGTGGAGGAGGGCGCCCCGGACGAGCTCTGTTCTACCGGCCAAAATTTGAGCGCACGCGCGAGTTCCTGTGGAAGATCACCGAATTGTACGGTGGTCACGATGGCGAAAAGAAGCCGGGTGCTCGCCCGATGAGCGAGTGCCTGGTTTTCTTCCAGCGCTATTTGCCCGACCTGGCGCGCGGCGCGGTGGTCACGCTGCAGCTCACCGTGGTGGGCCTGGTGATGGGTTTTGTTCTCGGGCTGCTGGCCGCGCTGGGGCGTGTGTACGGCCGCACGCTGGGTGCGCTGGCTGGCGGTGGGTTACATCGAGTTATTTCGCGGCACGCCGGTGCTGGTGCAGCTTTTCCTGGTGTATTACGGCCTGCCGGGGGTGGGCATCACCCTCTCCCGCATGGCGTCGGCATTTCTTGCGATGGGGCTGAACAGCGGCGCTTACCAGGCCGAATACCTGCGCGGTTCCATCCTTGCCATCGGTGATGGCCAGATGATGGCCGGCCGGGCCATTGGCATGAGCCGCGGCAAAACCATCCTGTATATCATCCTGCCCCAGGCGCTGCGCCTGGTGATCCCGGCCTGGTCGAACGAGCCGATCTCGCTGCTCAAATCGACGGCGGTGGCCTTCCTGATCGCCGTCCCTGATTTGATGACACGCGCCAAGGCGATTGCCGTAAAGACATACGACCCCATCGGTTCCTATCTGGCAGCCGCCGTCGTTTACCTGCTGATGGTCTTTGCCCTGGGCGAGGTGCTCAAATACCTGGAGCGCCGGGCGCGCATCCCCGGTTTTGAATTCGAAGGCAAAAAAGCCTGAACCCTGCTCGTGCTATAATCCCTTCATTATGATCCTGGTTACCGGAGGCACCGGTTTTATTGGCAGGGCGCTGGTTCGTGGCCTGGTGGCTTCAGGCCATCCGGTGCGGATTTCGTGCGCCCGTCGCCGCGCACACCCCAACTGCCGCGTGGTATTCCGGTGGAGGTGGCTGTCAGCAGCCTCAACGACGAACGCAGCATTCGCGCTGCCATGATCAATATCGACACGGTCTACCATCTGGCGGGGGTTGAGCGGCGCGGGGCATATGCCAACCTGGTGTCGGTGGATATCCAGGGCACGCGCATGGTGACGCGGGCGGCAGCCGACGCGGGCGTTGACCGCATCTTCTACCTCAGCCACCTGGGCGCCGACCGCGCATCGGCTTATCCGGTGCTTAAAGCCAAGGCCATCGCCGAGGAATTTGTGCGCCGCTGCGGGGTGGATTACACCATCCTGCGCACCGCCATCGTCTACGGCGCCAACGACGGCTTTACCACCGCGCTGGCTCGCATCATGAACAGCCTGCCGTCTATCTTTCTCATACCGGGGGATGGCAGTACCCTGCTGCAGCCGCTCTGGGTGGAAGATCTGGTCACTTGCCTCGCCTGGGCGCTGGATGATCCGGCTACCCGGAACCAGATGTTGGAAGTGGGCGGGTCTGAATACTTCACCTTTTTGCAAGTGCTGGAGATGGTGATGAACGCCCTGGGGCTGCGCCGGCGGCTGGTCAGCGTACGCCCACCCTATTTGCGTGCGATTACCGTGGTTCTGGAGGCCCTGCTGCCTGGCCTGCCCGTTTCCGTGTACTGGCTGGATTACCTGGCTACCAATCGCACCTGCGCCCTGGATACGCTTCCCAGGGTTTTCAATCTCATGCCCTCCCGCATGTCGCAGCGCCTGGATTACCTGCGCGGCGAAGACTGGCGCCGCGCCCTGCTGCGTGCCCTGCTGCGCCGCCAGGCATAATTGGATGGGAGACGCCCGATGAACCTGCCTGTTTCGCTCCGTGTTCTCGAAACCCCTGAAGAAATGGCTGAAGTGGAAGCCCTGCAGCGCAGCGTGTGGACGGGTAATGAAACCGAGATCGTTCCGGTGCACATGCTGATCGCCGTTGTCCACAACGGTGGAGTTGCAGTTGGGGCTTTTATAAGTGAGGGTAGTTCTGAACGGCTGGTGGGTTTTGTCTTTGGATTTCCAGGTCTTTATGACACACCCGACGGGCCGCGTTTGAAGCACCATTCGCATATGCTGGGTGTCCATCCCGATTTCCGTGATGCCGGTCTTGGCTTTAAACTAAAGCGCGCCCAATGGCAGATCGTCCGCCACCAGGGGGTGGACCGCATCACCTGGACGTATGACCCGCTGCTCAGCCGCAATGCCAAGCTGAACATATCCCGCCTGGGCGCGGTTTGTAATACGTATCTGCGCGATGTCTATGGGGAGCTGCGGGATGGCATGAATGTTGGCCTGCCTTCCGACCGCTTCATGGTGGATTGGTGGGTTGGTTCGTCACGGGTTGATCGCCGCCTCAGCACGCAGGCTCGCCAGCCGCTGGAGCTGGCCGATTATCTTTCGGGCGGCGTCGAGCTGATCAACCCGGCCACGTTGGATGGTCTCGGATTCCTGCAGCCGATGGATAACCCGCTGCAAAATTTGCCACAGGTAGAGCGCGAGCAGCAGGCCAGGATGATATTGGTGGAAATTCCTCCCAATTTTCCGTCTCTGAAAGCCGCAGACCCGGTTCTGGGTCTGGCCTGGCGGCTGCACACGCGCATCATTTTTGAGACGCGATTTAATCAAGGGTATCTGGTCACCGATTTTATCCACCTGCCGGGTGCTTCCCCGCGCAGTTTCTACTTGCTCAGTGATGGAGACAGCACCCTATGAAGATTTCCCGAATTATCCTTTCGAATATCAGCATGCCGCTCGTTTCGCACTTTGAAACATCCTTTGGCCGCATTTATGCCCGCGACTGTATCCTGCTGGAGGTGCATGCCGGTGGATGGGTGGGCTACGGTGAATGTGTTGCCGACCGCGATCCCGGGTATTCATCAGAAACCACCGGCACATCCTGGCACATTTTAAGAGAATTTCTGACGCCCATGCTTCTGGGCCAGGAATTCACCCAGCCGTGGGATTTCTGGCCGCGTTTTGAAACGGTGCGCGGCAACCTGATGGCAAAAGCCGGCCTTGAAATGGCCCTTTGGGATCTATTGGGTAAAGCCAGAGGACAGTCTGTGAAGGACATGCTCGGCGGTGAACGTGACCGGGTGGATGTGGGTGTTTCTGTCGGCCTGCAAGATTTGCCGGAGGCGCTGGTGAGTGCCGTGCAGGGCTATGTAGGTCAGGGTTACCGGCGGGTCAAAGATTAAGATCAAACCCGGGCGAGATGTGGGCGATGCACAGGCAGTACGCCGGGCTTTCCCGGGGCTGCGTCTGCAGGTGGATGCCAATTCAGCCTATACGCTGGAAAACGCCTCAGCCCTGCAGCCATTGGATGACCTGGATTTGCTGCTGATCGAGCAGCCGTTGGCGGAGGATGACCTGTGGGATCACAGCCATTTGCAGAAGCGCTTCCGCACGCCAATCTGCCTGGATGAAAGCATCACCTCCGTGCGCCATGCCCGGCAGGCCCTGGAAATGGGTTCGTGCAAGGTGATCAACATCAAAGCCGGGCGTGTGGGAGGGCTGAGCCAGGGGGCTGCAATTCACAACCTGTGCCGCCAGAAGGACGTTCCGGTATGGTGCGGCGGTATGCTGGAAACCGGTGTGGGCCGCGCCTCCAACCTTGCCCTGGCGTCACTGCCGGGCTTTAGTCTTCCGGGGGATATCTCCGCTTCGGCGCGCTATTACCATGAAGACATCACCAATGAGAAGTTTGAGCTTAACCCTGACAGCACCATCGACGTCCCGCACGGTCCCGGGTTGGGTGTGACGATCAACCCCAAAGTCCTGGAGAAGGTTACCCTGGACCGTCTGGAGCTGTCTGGCTAAAAATGCAGGCTGGTTGCAATTTGATGGCGCCTCAGCTATACTTTCTCGGGTGACCTGACGAGGAGGAAGCATGCAAATTTATGATATCACGCTCCCGGTAACTGCCGGGATGCCCGTCTGGCCGGGTGATCCGCGCGTCAGCATTGAGCGCGTGGCCAAAATGGAGGAAGGCGCCGATTGCAATATTTCGCATTTGAGCCTGGGTGTGCATACCGGCACGCACCTGGATGCGCCTTATCACTTTTTGGGTGGAGACTCGCCCACCGTTGAACAACTCCCGCTCAAGCTGCTCACCGGAAGAGCGTATGTTATGCATCTTCCCGATACCGAGCTGGTGACAGCCCGGGTTTTGGAAAAGGCCGTGATACCGCCGCGCACCCGCCGGCTGCTGCTCAAAACTCGCAACTCGGAGTACTGGGCGCAGGGCAATATGAAATTCCAGCCTGGCTTTGTGGCTATCAGTCCGGATGGGGCCGAATACCTGGTGGATCACGGCGTGCGCTTGATCGGTGTGGATTATCTGTCTGTGGCGCCGTATAAGGAAGGGGCAGCCACCCACCAGGTTCTGCTGAAAGCAGGAGTGATTGTGGTAGAAGGCTTGAATCTCTCTCAGGTTGAAGCCGGGCGATATATGCTGTATTGTTTGCCCCTGAAATTGGTGGGTTCAGATGGCGCGCCGGCGCGAGCTATATTGATGGGAGTTTAGCGGTGAGGCCCGGTCCCCTGCTGCTGCTCGACATCGACGGGCTGCGGCCAGATGTGCTCCATACCGGGCTCATCCAGGGCAGGCTGCCTAATGTTGCGCGGCTACTCGGTGGTCAGGAGCTTAGTGCAGGCCTGCTGCATCCGCTGCTCGCGCCTGCTCCCAGCATCACCTTTACCTCGCAGGCCAGCCTGTTCACGGGCGAACACCCGGGAAAGCACGGAATACCCGGCAACCAGTTTTTCGATCGGTTTGGCAGCCACAACCGGGGAGTTCCCCGGCATTATGCTTTCGATGTTGGCGATACGTTAGCTGTCGACGATGCGGTGCGAGTATTCAACGATGGACTGGCTTCCAGTTGTTTGCAGGCTCCAACAATTTACGAGCTTCTTGCTGGGCGTGGTCTGCGATCGGTGGTCGCAGGGCACATGTACGCAAATGGTGCAGAATGGCTGCGTCCTGCCCTGACAGACCTGGCGCGTTTTACCAAAGGCGGTAATCTCTTTGGCCTGGAGGCAGCCGAATATGACCGCCGCACGCTTGAAAATGCGTTGGCGTATCTGAAGCGGCGTGGGCTGCCAGATATTTTGACCGTGTACTGGATGGGTGTGGATCACCAATCCCATCATCATGGACCTGCTGCTCAGCTCGACTATCTTTCTGGCGTGCTGGATGCGATGATTGGCGAGCTGTGGACGGAAGTGGGGGCGAGTGCACCATCAGGAACGCGCCCGCTGGTGGTATTGTTCTCGGATCATGGTCAGATTGGCGTGCCAGCCGATGACCGGCACTCTCTGCGCCTGGGTTTCCCCTTTGAGAGGGAAATGGGCCACCTGTTTGACGCGTTGGGATTGGATGTTCATGATTTTCCGGGTGAAGACCCGAATTGTGACGCGGTGGTTGCTTCCAACGGGGGCCTGGCTCACGTTTACCTGCAAAATCGCCGGGGTCACTGGGGAGATGCGCCAGATTTTGAACGGGATGTCCATCCGGTCGCTGGCGCTTTCTGGCAAGCGCATGCCAATGGCAGCTATGCGGCAGAATTGCAAGGCGCAATAGCCGGTGTGCTGGCTCGAAATGTGGAGCGCGATGGCTGGCATGCGCCCTATTTTGCCCTGACGCCGGATGGCGACCAGGTATCCCTCAGCGAATGGTTTGCTGCACAACCTGCAGATCTATACGTGGATCCTGTAAACAGGTTGAACTGCCTCGCAGGCCCGGGCAGCGGGGATTTGCTGCTCATCAGTAATTATTCTTCAGGTTTTTATTTTGCCCCACCGCTGGCGGGCATGCACGGCGGGCTGCACCCGGAAGATTCGTGGGCAACCTGTGCACTTGGCTGGCCAGACGTGCCCGCACAGGATTGGATGCATGTCAGGGAGGTTTTTCAATCTGCTATTTCAACCCGCTGCCAGGCAGAAGGCAACCGCATGGCGTCGGTCGCCGACCTGTTCACCGGTTTGATGGCGCTTCAGGATTAAGTTGTTCCCCAGGCCAGCCTGTAAGCCGCATTCTGTAAGGCAGGAATCCCTGCCCCGGCGACCATCTCTCTGGGATGCGCCTCTCGGCGCACCTCGTGCAGCCTACCCGGAACTGCGGTCCTCAAAGGGACCAGGAGACGAACAGCCTCCTGAGAGGAATCCTCTCATCATTCCTGCTTGGCCTTGCTCCCAACGGGGGTTGCCTGGCCGCCGCATTGCTGCGGACGCCGGTGGTCTCTTACACCACCGTTTCACCCTTGCCGTTTCCGGCGGTTTGTTTCTGTGGCCCATTCCGGCAGGTAACCTGGCTGCGCCAGACCCCCGCCCCGGACGTTATCCGGCGTTGTGTTCTACGGAGTGCGGACTTTCCTCCAGATGGTAATCCATCCAGCGGTCGCCCGGCCGGCCTGAGGAGCTTTCATCATACACCGGTGAGAAGCTCTTGTCAATTCCGCCCGTTTTTTGCTGGACAAAAACAGCAACCTCATGTAAAATAATGCGCCGCAAGTACGGCAAAGGATTTTTTTGGAGGCAATGCTTTGGCTAATATTAAGTCTGCAATCAAGCGCAACCGGCAAAATGAGAAGCGCCGAATTCGCAACCGCATTTTTAAGGGTGCCGCTCGCACCTCTGTGAAAAAGGCGCGCGCCGCAATCGAAACCGGCGATGCTGCTGTTGCCCTCCAGGCGACATTGGATGCGATCAGGTCTCTGGATAAGGGAGCGGCAAAGGGCATTTTACACAAGAACAATGCCGCCCGCCGCAAGAGCCGCCTGATGCGCCGCCTGGCTCAAATCAAATAAGCTCATTCATCTTTCCGGAAATGCGTCTCGTAACCAGCTTATCCGTTGGTCGGGAGCTGTCTTCCGGTTTACTTAGTGCAACCCCCCGGCAGATACGCCAGCGGGAGCTGATCGAGCTCCCGCTTTTTGCGTGTTATAATCCCTCCCTGGCGTGAAAACGCTCATCGAACCGACCTGCCACTGGTACAGGATGGCCTATGTTTCAAGCTCAACAACAAGACGTTGAAATCCGAATCCGGGCATATTGCCAGGACACCGGGCTTCCTGAACCAGCAACCATTCCTTGGAACGCCATACCGTTTGCCGGGGAATGGGGCATTTCCACCTCTTTCTTCCAATTAGCTGCTCAAGAAGCTCGAACTCGTAAAAGAAAAAACCGGGCAGAGCATCAGCGTAGGCCAGCGCGCGCAGGAGATCGCCAGCGCAATGGCTGCAGACCTGGGACTGCCGCAGGGCTTTGCGCGGGTTGAAGCGGTTAAGGGCTACCTGAACCTGTATTTCGCCACGCCGGTTTACACCAGGCATGTGATCAATTCAGTCCTCGACCAGGGCCAGGATTTTGGCCGTGGTTCCAGCAAGGGTGAGCGGGTCATGGTTGAGTACGCCCAACCGAACACACACCATTCTTTTCATATCGGGCATGCACGCAATGCTTTACTGGGTGAAGCCCTGGCCCGCCTGGTTGACTTTGCAGGTTATGACACGATTCGCGCCTCATACCCGGGCGATATTGGTCTGGGTGTCATCACCATCATCTGGGCTTACAAAAAGTTCTATTTTGGCCAGGAGCCTGAGGGTATCCACGAGCGTGGTCAATGGCTGCTGAAGATCTATGTAGAAGCCAATAATCTCCTGACACCCCGCGAGAACGAAACGCCCGACGAGAAATCTGTTCGTGAAGGCTATGAGGCTGAACGGCGCGAACTGTACCGGCGTTGGGATGCGGGCGACCCGGAAGTGCGGTCTTTATGGAAAATGACCCGACAATGGAGCCTGGACGAGCTGCGCGATATCCTGGATATTTTGGACATCCACATTGACGTCTGGTTCTATGAAAGTGAAGTGGACGAACCCTCAAAAGCGATTGTGGAAGAGCTGATCGCGCCGCGGAATTGCGGATGATGAACGTCCACAGGGTGGCGCGGTGATTGTTAAAATCGATGAAAAACTTGGACTGAAGAAAGAAAAATACCGCACCAATATTATCCTGCGATCCGACGGCACCACGCTGTATTTAACCAAAGATCTGGCCCTGGCAAAAGAAAAGTTTGAGAAATACCATGTCGACCGCTCGATTTATGTAATCGATGTACGCCAGAGCCTGCATATGCAGCAAACTTTCAAGATCCTGGAACTTTGGGGATTTCCACAGGCGGCCAAGTGCTACCATCTGGGATATGGATTTGTCAGTTTGCCTGAAGGGGCCATGTCGGCGCGCAAGGGACGCCTGGTATTATTCAAAGATGTGGCTGATGAAGCCGTACGCAGGGTGCTGGCTGTAATTGCTCAAAAAAGCCCGGATATGCCCGTGGAAGATCAGGCAGTTGTTGCCCGCCAGATTGGACTAGGCGCGCTGGCATATGCCATGCTCTCGGTGGATAACAACAAAGATATCGTTTTTGAGATGGACGCTGCCCTCAACTTTGATGGCCATACCGCTCCCTATATTCAAAATGCCTATGTGCGTGCGAACAGCATTCTGCGGAAAGCTGGCGCTGACCTGCCTGACAGCGATTTTGAGTATGAATTATCATCCCACGAGATCCAGTTGATTGAGCTTCTTTCTCAATTTCCGGCGACGGTTCAGGCAGCGGCGGCTGAATACAGGCCGCTGGTGATCGCCAATTTTGCGTATGAGCTTGCGAGTACATTTCATAGTTTTTATCACGTTGTCCCCGTCCTGCAGGCAGATTCGGATGCAGCTCGCTGTGGTCGGATCAGGCTTGTTGCGGCTGCCCGCCAGGTGCTGGCAAACGCCCTGCGTTTGCTGGTCATCCAGGCGCCAACGGTGATGTGAATTTGTTTTAGATGACAGGTTGAAAGTGGTAAAACTTTCAACCTTTTATTTTCAACTCAATAGAATAAAGGAGAATGTATGTCCCCGATCAAAACCCTCATCATGGGAGCCGCCGGCCGTGACTTCCACAACTTCAATGTCTATTTTCGCGATAACCCGGATTATGAGGTCGTTGCTTTTACAGCTACCCAGATCCCGGATATTGAGGGCCGTACGTATCCTGCTGAGCTTGCGGGGAAACTTTACCCGTCTGGTATACCCATCTTTGCGGAGAGCGAGCTGGTCAAACTTATCGGGGAAAAGCACGTGGACCAGGTCATTTTTGCTTACAGCGACGTGCCGCATGAGTATGTCATGCACAAAGCCTCCACTGTCCTGGCTGCCGGGGCTGATTTTCGCCTGATGGGGTTGAAGAATACACAAATAAAGTCCAGTAAACCGGTGGTTTCCGTGTGCGCCGTTCGCACCGGGTCGGGCAAGAGCCAGACTACCCGCCGAGTGTCCCTGATCCTGCGAAAAATGGGCTATAAAGTTGCGGCTATCCGCCACCCCATGCCCTATGGTGATCTCGTCAAACAAGCTGTGCAGCGTTTTGCGGATTACAAAGATCTGGAAAAGCATGACTGCACCATCGAGGAGCGCGAAGAATATGAGCCGCACCTGGATAATGGCGTGATTGTGTATGCGGGTGTGGATTATGAACGCATCCTGCGCCAGGCCGAGCAGGAGGTGGATATCATCTTATGGGATGGCGGAAATAACGACTTCCCCTTCTACGTTTCCGACTTGAAAATTGTTGTTGCCGACCCACACCGCCCCGGCCATGAGCTCACCTATCATCCCGGCGAGACCAATTCGCGTAACGCAGATGTTATCGTCATCAACAAGGTGGATACTGCCTCAGCCGATGCCGTGATCAAAGTGCGAGAGAACTTGCGGGTATTAAACCCGGACGCTTTGATCATTGAGGCGGCCTCCCCCTGTTTGTCGATGACCCGGCGGCGATCCGCGGCAAGCGCGTGCTGGTTGTTGAAGACGGCCCCACTCTCACACATGGCGAAATGGCTTATGGCGCCGGCTGGGTGGCGGCCAAACGTTTTGGAGCTGCTGAAATTGTAGACCCACGCCCGTACGCGATGGGCTCGATCCAGGCAACTTACGCAAAATACCCCACAACGGGTACTGTATTACCTGCTATGGGCTACGGCGCTCAGCAGACGAAGGAGTTGGAGGAGACAATCAATCGGGCGGAAGCCGACCTGGTGCTGATTGGCACACCCATTGACCTGAACCGTATTATCAAGATCAACAAACCCAGCCAGCGTGTCCGCTATGAGCTTCAAGAAATCGGGCAGCCGACACTTGAAGATGTGCTGAAAGCCAGGTTTGGTAAATAATGATGATTATCCCAGCCGCAATCTGAAAGGCTTTCGAATCATAAATTACAAATGCCGGGGCACATCCTGCGAGATTGGGATTGCCCTGGCGTTGCTTTTCCTCCATATGACAGACAGGTTATGCCAATACTAAACTGGCCAACAAAATCCATACCCAAGCACCTGGATGCCAGAACTCGAACTGGATAGCATCACCTTTCCAAATGGTTCGGGTTATCCGGCTGCGCCTGCTGGTGACCGGCTGGTGTTTGGAGACAACCTGGCGGCGATGTGGGCCTTGCTGCCAGAGTATGAGGGCCGGATCGATTTAAATTTATACGGATCCCCCATTTTTTTCAAACCGGCGTTATCCAGCGCGGGTCGGCCGGGAAGAAGATTCGCGGCGACCGCAGGAGTGGAAACTGGCCGAGGGTTATCCTGACAACTGGCCCAGCCTGGATGCGTATCTGGATATGATCTACCCTCGCCTGGTCTTGATGCACCGCTTGCTGGCGCCTCACGGCACACTCTACCTGCATCTGGATTGGCACGCCAGCGCACACGCACGCCTGCTGCTCGATGAGATTTTTGGTCCCGATCGTTTACTCAACGAAATCATCTGGGTTTATCATGGCCCTTCCCCGATACGAAGCGCTTTCAATCGCAAACACGATAATATCCTGGTGTATACCAAGGGTGACGATTATATTTTTAATGTGGATGATGTTCGCCAGCCATACAATCCAAATACCGTAAAGACATTTGCTTCTTCGTCCAAGGCTGGTTTTGGAAAAGTTCCAGATCTGGAACGGGGGAAGGTGCCTGAGGATTGGTGGTACTTCCCGGTTGTTGCCCGCCTGCACAGCGAGCGAAGCGGGTACCCCACCCAGAAACCAGAAGCACTGCTCAACCGCATTGTTCGTGCTTCCTCTCATACCGGAAGCCTGGTTGCCGATTTCTTCTGTGGATCGGGAACTTTGCCTGTTGTGGCTTCAAGGTTGGGTCGCCGCTACCTGTGTGGGGATATAACCCGGCGGGCAATCTTTACAACACGCTCACGGCTGGTGCAGGCGGGTGCTGCGCCATTCCAAATATGTCATGCCCTGGGTGGCGCCAATCCCCCGTTCAATAATTCGGCGAGTAGTTAACGCCCGAGATCAGATTTCAGCTCTCACCGGATGGTTGTACCGTATCGATTGACCAGGCTACAACCGATCTTTTAGAATACTGGGAGATTGACCCGCACTGGGATGGGCAGATATTCCGCAGCGCAGTGCAGGCATGCAGCCCAAAGCGCAAAGGACACCTGGCTTCCAGCCTGCAACTTCCGGAAAATATGTCATCATCCCGGATGGCAGTCCGGTTTGTGACCGTCAGCGGCGAACAACACCTTTGCGTTATCTGATTTCCCAAAGCCAATCCTTAGAACTCCGATCATCAGCGAGCATAGAATGAGGAACTGAAGACCAATCATGAAAAATAGATTGCATAAATCAGTCATTTAAGGTAAATTATATCCATCTGAACGTGGGTGGATAGCTTTCACGGCATTCTTCCAGGCACACATTTCATTTGAACCCGGACCACCTGTTGGATCCATACATAAATTTTTGGTTTTGTGAGATGTTGATTGCGCACAGCAAATCGCCAATCCATTGACCGGCATCCAGGATATAGCATCCAGCTTAGCCTTTTATGATGATGACCGGACCCTGCTTATTGGCGGCGATACTGAATTACTTGCTTTGTGACGGCTGGATAACTGGTTTGACCTGGCCTGCAAGTACAGCCAGTGCAACCGCAGCGCGGCAGTGTGACAACAATTTTTTAATTAAGAGACATATCGCCAGACGTGCCCGGGTGGCCATCTGGTAAGTGAAAGGTGGATAGGTTATGGCGAGCAAAGCGGAAACCAGTTTTGACGACCGGTCAGATACCCTGGTGTTCAATGGCGTTGATGGCGCCAGTGGATCTTATTTGCTACCTGAAATGACGCCTGCCCAAATTTCAGGCCTGGCGCAAGGTTTTACCCTTGCTGAGACTGAGCTGGATGAGATTAAGCGCCGGGTTTACGATCTTAAAAACCCGCATGCCGGCGTGGAAGCTGATGCCCGCGAGCTGAGCGAGACAGGTTGGGGTGTGATTTTTACGCACGATGCAGGTCAGGAACTGGTGGAAGCGCTCACACCATTATTAGACATGCGCCGTGCGCAGGCTGGCGAGCGCTTCAAGGTTTTCAGTAACTCAGATGGATACCGTCCAGGCGAATCGAAGTCGGATTTTCTTGAAAGACACGGCATGGGACCCGGGCCTGCCAACCCTGATAAAGTGCCTTATTACCTGCTCATCGTTGGAGGACCGGAGGCCATCCCGTTTTCATTTCAATACCAACTGGATGTCCAATATGCTGTTGGGCGGGTGGCATTTGATACTCTGGAAGAGTATGCGATATATGCTCAAAGCGTTCTTCAATCCGAAAAAGCAGTCAAGACCCCTCCGAGAGCGACTTTCTTCGGCGTCGCCAATCCCGATGATCGGGCTACCGGGCTGAGTTCTGAATACCTGGTGAAACCTCTGGCAGAAAATTTGAACCAGAAGATAGCCCAATGGGCGGCGCTTTCCCAGTCTGCAGGGGGAGCCGCGCGTTTACCAGCCTGGGAAATTCAGACCCAGACAAAAGAGCAAGCCACAAAACAAGGATTGAGCCAGCTCCTGGAAGGCCCCAATGCTCCGGGATTGCTTTTTTCGGCAAGCCATGGGATTGCTTTCCCCAATGGTCACGAAAAACAACTGCCACACCAGGGCGCGCTCATCTGCCAGGATTGGCCCGGACCGCAATTGTGGCGCGGGCCGCTTTCAGAAGATTTTTATTTTGCTGCAGATGATCTGAGCTCAAATGCAAATTTGCTGGGTTCGATGGCTTTCTTCTTTGCGTGTTATGGCGCTGGAACGCCCAGGCAAGATGAATTTGCCAGGCAGATATTTACCGACCAGCCGGAACACCGTGAGATAGCCCCCCATGATTTTGTCGCCCGGCTGCCGCAGCGAATGCTCAGTTTACCCAGAGGGGGAGCGCTGGCTGTGGTTGGACATGTCGAGCGCGCCTGGGGGGTCTCTTTTCTCTGGGGGCAGGCCGGACCACAGCTCCAGGTTTTTCAGGATTGTTTCGAGCGATTGGTCAAAGGAAATTATCCAGTAGGCTACGCTCTGGAGGTATTCAACAACCGCTATGCTGAAATATCCTCGGACTTAAGTATGAGGATCAACGAGATTCGAAACTTCAATAAAAAGCCAGATGACATGGTGCTGGCTAATCTCTGGACTGCAAACAATGACGCCCGCAATTACATCCTGTTGGGCGACCCGGCGGTGAGATTAAACCTTGCCTCGGATGTGGACAGCGCCGCACAACGTGATGTGCTGCCAGAGCTTTTTACGGTTTCTGGAAAATCTGGTGGCGTCGTTGCCAGCAGCGTGATAAATCGCTTCTACTGAACCTGTAAATGGTGGACAGCAGCTGCCGCCCGGTAAGGGAGGAGCAGAGACTGCAGCCAGGATTACGGTTTAATGGAGAGCTTTAAGCAGGCACAAACCGGCTTAAGTTCATCCTTGCAAAACTTTGTGAGCCGTCTGGGTGATTTTTTGAGCAGAGCCATCGATGAAGCTGCCAACCTAGAAATTGCTACCTACATCAGCGACGAAATGGATTCTGTTAAGTTCGAAGGCGGAAAATTCACCGGAGCCCGGCTGCGGGCACTGACCCGAATCGCAATTGATGGCGATACTCTGATTTGCGTTCCCCAGGAGGACGGCGAGCTGGATTTGGATTTGTGGAAAATTCACATGGATATGGTCCGAACAGGCACAGATCAGCCGCGCTGAGCTGTTGAAAACTGTTGTCTCCACTGCCACCGGACTTGTGGATCTGTTAAAGCCGTGAACCCTGAAATAGCCGCGCTGCCCGAAATATTCCACCACTGGCAATTTGCTCCGAACGCCAGCGAGACTGAACTCGTATAGTATTGATGTCACAAGCGATACACCGTCGCCGGCTGTTTGGAGCATTGATCTGCCCCCTGATAGCGATCACGCCCGTGAGGTTATGCAAATCGCAGATAGCGATGTACAAATCATGGCCCAGGTTGTGAACCAACTTCCAGACAGATTTGATGCGTTGGTAAAGAACGTTCAATTTGGTTCGGAAGATCCTTCTTTCGGCATTTCTTCCGATGATCAAACCATGGCAAACCTGGAACTGCAGCGCTGGTTGGGGGCGTTTGACCCGCATGCGGTCTCTTTTGGAGCTGCAGGCCTTTCCTCTGCAGAAATTCGCGAGTCTGCGCTGGGTCTACAACAGGCGCTGCAAACGCTGACACACCAGGTGCAATACCTGGCCTGGGTGGAGACGCGGTCAGATGGCGCGCTCCTGGCGCGCAGCATTGTTGGTTGGGGGGGCAGCACAACCACCAGCCTGGGAAATTTATCGCTTGACAGGGTAAATTTGCACCGGGATTCGCTCCGGTTGGCTTTGTCCAGCCGGGTGGTGCTGCTGAACCTGGTTTTATCGGTGATCAGTGGGGCGGGCAAGATCTCGATGCTGATTGCTGCACCGGGAGGCGCTTTGTTGGCTTTGCCCGCTGCCTGGCGAATTGCTAATCGTATTCTTTCAGATGCTGCCCGGAACCGGCAGTAAACATATTCGATAAGGAGTGAAAGACATGCCCAGTGAATTTGATAGCGCAATGAAGACGATGACAGCGAGTGTTGTCAAGTATGTTCAGGATGCAGCCGTGCTGCAGGTTGAAACCCGTTATGTGGAAGTGAATTCGCAAGCCGCAGCGGATTTCGACCAATCGAAACCCGCTGCGCGGACTACGATCCGCCTGGATGGGGACAGCGAAACGGTGATGCCGATGCGAAAGAATGAGGCCGGTTCGCTGGAGGTGGATGGCAGCTTGTTCGAACTTCACCAGCAGAATGTCAACACCGCCATCGAATACCGGGCGCGCATACTTAACGCCTTGCTCGGCACAATCTCGCAGCGTCGATAACCCGGTGATGGATTAACCCATGGCGATCACACAAAACGTTCACTTCCAGTGGCAAAATCCTGAGCTGCGCAAGACAATCTACCCGTTTCGGGAAAAGAAGCTGCGCGATTTTCTGCTGATTTATGAAGAAATCGATTTGTGGAAATCGCAGGGTAAGCAAACGGTGGATCATTCTGCCGCAGATGCGCTGAAGCAGGAATACAACCGGTTGCAGCAGGCATTGATCCAGGCGCGGCAGGCCAAGATCCAGGCAGATCAGGCAATCGTTGTTCTGCAGCAAAAGCATCGGGTGCTATTGGGCAGTAAGGATATCCGGGTTCTGGTTCAGACAAAGATCGATCTCGAACGCAAGCTGGGTGAACAAAAAGCCAGGGTAACCAGCATAGAGCGTCGCAAAGATTGGTATGCCAAAAATGCCCCGGATCACCCATATTTTGATAAGTTTAACCGGGAGTATCTGGCTGCCAAACAAGCTTATGATCAGCTCTCCAACGAATTCAACGGGATCCTGAGCAGATATAACTCCTCCCTTGCTCCTTACGAGCAAGAAGCAAAATTGCAGGAACAAACCCGCACAACTGCCCAGGCGAAAATTCGCACGCTGACCGATGAACTGCGCAAACTGCCCGCTCTGGATAAAGGCGCTGCCATCACCCCGCGCGCCATCGTTCAATGGCTAATGCAGAAAAGGGAACGGGAATTAGAGCAGCTCAATCACGACCAATTGTTGGAAAAAGTTCTGCAGCGTTTTGATAAGGAGCCGCTGCGATTCCCCAAGTGGCTGCAATACATGGTGGTGCATTTTTCTGGAATGCGTTACAAAAGTTCACATGCCTCCTGGGCAGATCCGAAGGACCTGCTCGAGTCGCTCATGCTCGAAGAGCTGAAGGTGAAATACCAACAGACTCCGGCTGCAGTGTTAGAGAAGGAAGCCACCCAGCTTATTCCCGCCATTCAAAAGGAGCGAATTGGCATTGCGGCAGCACCACAGGCCAAAGCGTTGGATGGATTGGCTGCCTCCCTGGCAAATCCGTATACTCGGCAGAGTGCGCTGCTCAAATACCATTCCAGCAAAATCACAGATGAAATCAAAAGACTGGGTAATGCTGAAGTCCTCTCCCGGCTGAAGGCGCGTAAAGATCAATTTCCCGAATGGGCCTGGAAGGAAGTGGTAGCGCGCACCGACCTGCGCCTGGAAGTGCAGACGGAGAATTGGGAGACCTTGACTCCGCAGCAGGCACAGGCACGCTGGCAGGCCGAGAATGGCCATTGGCGTTTGTTGATGGATGCCTGGGAGAGAAAAGATATTACCGCATGGCGCAAGCAGCATGAGCAAACCCTCTCCCTGATTGTTTCCAGAGCAGTGTGTAATGAAATTGCAGAGCATATTCAACACCTGCGTGGCAACAAACCGGCTGCCGGATTGACAGCCAAACCCGATTGGTATCTGAGTGCACAAAAAAGAGATGCCGCCCGGTCGTACTTCCGTCGCCCGGGGGCAATTCCTGATCTGAAGAACGGGGCGAGCATCTTATTCCTGGGCTGGGTGGATCGCCAGCCCAATGCCTGGCAGATTGCCCGGCCTCTGCCCGGGATAGAGCTTTCACCGCCGCAAACGGTCACAGGCGAGAAGAAGAACAAACCTGCTGCCGTCGCCGCTACAAAGAGTGCTCAATGGCTGCGCTGGACTCATGAGGCTACGGTTGTTGAAGTAGCTGAAATGGCTGGTGGAACCTATGTATTAACTTTTGAAACCGGGCAAATTGGATTAACCTCAGGCCCCTGGGTCGAATGCTCAACCAATGGGATATATTTGTTGGTTTCGTCCCCCAAAATCCGGTTGCCCCTGCTAACCTGGATGCGATGCTTGATCGCAAGAAGATCCTCCAAACCACTACGGGGGTATCCTTTGATCTTACATTTGATGAGGATGTGGAACCGGATATTCCGGGCATGAGCGAGATTCAATTGCGTTGGCAGAAGCTCACCCGCCGGCAAAAACAGGTTCTGGGATATTTATCTCAGGGATTTACATTGCGCGAGGCGGCTACGAAAATGGACACGTCGCTTGACACTGCGCGCCGGCATATGAATAACGCCATGGCCAGGTTTGGCATCCGCACCCAGGATGAGTTACGCTCTTTGCTTTCAGATTGGAGCTTTGAGTTTCCCGAACCTCAAACATCCAAACGATAGCCAACACCGCGTATCGTTTTGATATACTGAGGATTACGCGGGTCATCTTCGATTGCCTGGCGCAGCCAACTGATGTGCACATCCATGGTGCGGGTGTCTTCCGTGTACTCTGTGCTCCACACCTGCTTGAAGAGTTGGGCTCGCTCCTGAACCTCACCAGGGTGCTGCAGGAGGATGCGCAGAAGGTGCGCCAATCGAGGGGTAAGCCTGGCTTCCCGCCCCTGGCAGCGCACGCGTTTATGCTCCAGATCCAGACGAATGGCGCCAACATGCAGGATGTGGTCACCATCGCCGGGTAGAAATGGGGTGATACGATTCAGCAGCTTTCTTTGAGTAAAGGGCAGGCTGAGCACCACATTGGCGCAAGAATCCTCAATTGGTGGCAGGTCTTTACTGGTGATTACCAGAATTGGAAGTGTAGTCATTCGCTCGCGGATCGAACGACAGATGCGCTTGCCGGTTGTCCGCATGGAGGCTACGTGAATAACCACCAGATCGGGGTCAATCTCGAGAAGACGCGCCAGAGCCGCACTGCCGGTTGCCACTACTTCAATTGAGTAGCCTTTCTTGCGCAATGCTGGGATAAAAGACGGGCTGTCAGCCCGTTTACCTTCGATCCAGAGTATTCTAACCAATGTTCAATCCCTTGCTCAGCATTTTTAACAATCGGATATCCCCAAATGTAAATGCTATGTTAAAAGGATTATACACGTGATTTTAAAAACAGGCAAATCTTTTATTGAATTATTTTGGTGATTATCAGGTTAAGTTCGATTGACCCATAAATGTTTGTTTGCAAGGCGGCCTCGCACGTGTTAGAATAATAACTGCTATGGAGGCATGAGCCCATTATGTCTGATATGGTGGAAGTCGTCATCGATAGTATTCGAGTCAGCCTGATGTCGCAGCAAAAATCGTTATTTTGCGTGAATCGAACGCAGAACGCTATTTGCCGATTTGGATTGGCGTCTATGAAGCGGAAGCGATCACAATCGCATTGCAAGAAGTCGAAGTAGCGCGTCCGCTGACACACGATCTGCTAAAAAATGTTTTTACCGCGTTCAACGCTCGTATCGTGCGTGTTGAAGTCTCAGCGATGCGCGATGATACTTTTTATGGCAATATTGTGGCCGAAGTGAATGGCCGGACAATGAATGTGGATGCACGCCCATCAGACGCCCTCAACCTGGCAGTGCGTGCGCATGTTCCCATTTTTGTGGCACGCCAGGTAATGGATTCGGTGGGTATCACACCTGAGGAGGATCTGCAGGAAACAGAACGCGGTGAAAACAAACCTGCACTTGAAAAGCCCGCAGCGCCGGCGGCACCAACGGAAGAAAGTGAAGAACGACTGTCTGTTTTTGAAGATTTCCTGGAAAAATTGGACCTCGATGACACCGAAGATGAAGAGGGCGGAGACAAAGAAGAAGAATAGGCGCGCCCAGGCGATAGCATTGACCCATGATACCGGGGTTTGCCTGTCTGGCTGTCCCCGGTATCTTAATCAAGAACGTCGGAAACAAGAGACAACCGGTTTGATCTTCAGGTGGAAGTATGAATGACTTGATGCCACCCGAGCAAGAAACAACCTCAACTGTATCGGTGGTGCCACACAGCAACGAAGCAGAAGAAGCTGTCATTGGGTCTGTGTTGATTAACCCTGAGGCCTATTACGATGTAGCAGCTTTTCTGCGAAGCGAAGATTTTTACATTCACCGGCACCGCTGGATATGGGAAGCCTTTACCCGCTTGCACGAACGCCGAGTACCGCTGGATTTCCTGACGGTTTCCGATGAACTCGACCAGGTGGGCCAGCTGGGCGAGATTGGAGGGCCGGCGTATCTATCCGCCTTAATTAATAATGTCCCCACTTCATTGCATGCCGAGGCATACGGGCGAATCATTGAAGCGAATTCGATCCGGCGGCGCATGATTACGGCTGCCAATGATATTGCCCGCCTGGCATATGAAGAAGGCCGGGGGGTTGACAGTGTGATGGATGAAGCTGAAAAAGCTGTTTTTGGTGTCAGCGAGAGACGCCTGACACGTGATTTGCAGCCGATTCAACAGGTACTGAGTGATTATTACGATCGCATTGATCAGCTTGCCAGCCGCGGCGAGGATATATACGGAGTGCCGACCGGCTTTATCGATCTGGATCGATTATTGATGGGCCTGCAATCCTCCGATTTTATCATTGTCGCCGGACGTCCTGGTATGGGCAAGACGGCTTTCATGCTTTCGGCAGCTAAAAATGCCGCCCAAATCCATAAAAAACATGTGGCTGTGTTTTCGCTGGAGATGTCCAGCGAGCAGCTTGTCCAGCGCCTGATTTCGCAGGAAACCGGAATTGATTCCCAACGCTTGAGAACCGGTAAATTGAACGAAGATGAATGGCCGGTTTTCACCCATGCGATTGAGGTGCTGAGTGATACGCGCATTTTTCTGGATGATACCCCGGCGCTTACACCGCTGCAATTGCGGACAAAATGCCGCCGGCTTCATCTTGAATTTGGTCTCGATCTGGTGGTTGTTGATTATCTGCAATTGATGTCCAGCGGGTCGCGGTCGGAAAACCGTGTGCAGGAAGTATCTTATATCTCCAGAAACCTGAAAGTCCTGGCACGTGAGCTGAATGTGCCGGTTCTGGCTGCAGCCCAGCTCTCGCGAGCTGTCGAACAACGCTCCGACAAGGAGCCCCAGCTTTCTGACCTGCGGGAATCGGGCAGTTTGGAGCAAGACGCAGATATTGTTATGTTTATCCATCGCCCGGAGCTGTATGAAAAAGATGCTTCCAAACAGAATATTGCCCAGATCAAAATTGCAAAACACCGCAATGGCCCGGTGGGGATGGTTGAATTAATCTTCCGCAGTAATCTTGCAAAATTCGAAAATGCAGCGACACGCATGGTGGATCTTTCCCGGGTCGGGTAGGGTGGCTGATGGCGCAATTTCAAGGTTTCCCTGAAGGTAAAACTCACCAGACCCCCATACCGGATTTATTTTTTCGGGATTTATTAGCGCTTATCGATGATCTGGGTGAGCTGAAATTGACGTTGTATTTTTTCTGGCGTTTAGACCAAATGGAAGGTAACTTTCGCTACTTGCGTCGGGAGGACCTCCTTAATGATGAGGAATTTATGAGGGGCTTCGGCGCCGGTGAGAGCCAACGGGTCAGTGTCCTGGATGGTGCGTTGGAAATGGGTGTGTCGCGCGGTACGATATTGATTGCCCGCGTCAAACCGCACGGAAAAGAAGAAGAGCTTTATTTCCTAAATACACCTCGCGGGAGAGCCGCGGTGCAGGCGGCGGCACGTGGTGAGCTGCAATTCGGGTTGGAAGACCGTCTGCAGCCGGTACCGCAAACTGAGGCGCCCAATATTTACAGGTTATATGAAGAAAATGTTGGCCCATTAACCCCTTTGATTGCTGATGCACTGCGGGACGCAGAAAATACCTATCCAGCCAGTTGGCTTGAGGAGGCTTTTCGTATAGCCGTTGAAAATAATGCCAGAAATTGGCGATATATTCAAGCAATTTTGAATCGTTGGCAGACAGAAGGTCGGGATGAGCGAAAAAATCGACAGGACTCTGAAAAAGATCGCCGGCGGTATGTCGAAGGCGAATTCGCCGACTACATCGAACACTGAGTGGAATATCCGTCAGGCAGGGTTGGCTGGCGATCCAGACTGCCCAATATGCAGCGGCGTTGGGTATTTGCGCGCCGATCTCCCGGTGGGACATCCTGAATTCGGCCGGCTGCAGGTCTGCACCTGCCGGCACGGGCAAATAAGCCAACAGGTGCACCAGCGGCTGTTTTCACTGAGCAACCTGGACGAGCTGCGCCACCTCACTTTTGACAGTTTTCAACCGCGGGGCCGGGTGGGTCTGTGGCCGCACCAGGCTGAATCACTCGAAAGGGCACACAACCAGGCATTCCAGTTCGCCCGAGGGTTGAACGGCTGGCTGCTGCTTCAAGGCAAGTATGGGTGTGGTAAAACCCACCTGGCGGCTGCGATTGCGAATTTTGCCGTCGATATGGGCGTGCCTACCTTGTTCATTACGGTCCCCGACCTGTTGGATACACTCCGCTTTGCCTACAGTGATCCGGGCGTCACCTTCGAACAGCGCTTTGACGAAATCCGCCGGGCTGCGTTGCTTGTGTTGGATGATTTTGGGACGCAAAATGCGACCCCCTGGGCACAGGAAAAACTTTTTCAGATCTTGAATTTTCGCTATATCAATCACCTGCCCACGGTTATTACAACCAATCTGGCCCTGGAAGAAATTGAGGGGCGCATTCGTTCCAGGCTTGAAGATCCTGATCTGGTAACATCTGTGAAGATTTTAGCGCCAGATTACCGCCGGCCAGCCGGTGATAGCGATCAACCGGAATTATCGATCCTGGATTTATTGCATGATAGAACCTTTGCCAGTTTCGATTTACGAAAAGGCGAAAACCTGCCTGCTGCGGAGCTTAAGACCCTCGAAAAGGCATTTAAAGGCAGCGCGTGACTATGCTGAACATCCGCTTGGCTGGTTGGTGTTGACCGGACCCTACGGCAGTGGTAAAACCCACCTGGCAGCCGCGATCGCCAATCACCGGGCGGAACTGGGCGCACCGCCTCTTTTTGTGGTTGTCCCCGATTTGTTAGATCACCTGCGGGCAACCTTCAGCCCTTCCAGCAGCATCAGTCTGGACCGGCGCTTCGAAGAGGTGAGGACTGCTTCTCTACTCATTCTTGATGATCTCGGCACCCAATCGATGACACCCTGGGTGCGTGAAAAGCTTTACCAACTGTTCAATTATCGTTACAATGCTGAACTTCCGACGGTGATCACCACAGCCGACACCTTTGACGATATGGATCCTCGTTTGCGCAGCCGTATGTTGGATACCCGGCTGTGTACAATCTATGGTATCACGGTGCCGTCTTACCGCGGTACACCGTTACAAAAACCTGCTCGCAGATCTGTTGGCAGGAAATAATCAACACACAAGAGGTCAACAAATAATGGAATCGAAGCCCATTTGTATCTACTGTGAATGCACTTCCGAGGTGGTGCCGCTTATTTCGATGATTTACCAGGAGAAACCATTGTGGATTTGCCCACAGCATTTGCCCATTCTGATCCATAAACCAGCTCAACTGGCGGATAGACTGCCGGGTATTGAATTGCTGGGGGAAACAGATCACCCGTAGACCGGTGCGTGTTTTGGGTTCACCCAACCAGGAGAGCAACGAGCGCAGTGCGCTTTTTGTTGCTCTCCTTTTCTTTTTAAGGGTGATTTTAAAATCACCCCTCTGTGTTACTGAATTCCCATCCTTTTTGTGTTGGGTTGGTGGATGACATAATGGATCATATTTGGTAAATTATGTCTGGAAAAACTCGCCACATATGCAAACCATTTCCAGACCCCAACGAGTTCTTATCGCCTCCAGCCATCACCTGTTTGGACAGGGATTGCGAAGTTTGCTGCAATCCCGGCAGAAAGGTGATGTTGAGGTGGTGGGCGTAGTTTTTAGCCTGGAAGAAGCCACACAAGCCATCAACCGCTTAAATCCCGATCTTGTAATTGTTGATTATGATGACGAGCAGCTAAATCGGGATGAATTCCTGGCGCGCTTTGTTGAGGGTGAGAAGAAAATGCGCGTCGTCTTGCTTTCGCTACAGCATGGAGAAGAAGCCATCGTTTACGACCGGCGCACCCTGGCGGCATCGCAAATCGATGATTGGCTCGAAGCCTGGCCGAAGGTGGTTCCTTATGAACAGGTGTCTAACATTCCAGAAGGAGAACCTCGCGCCTCCCTCAATCCCAGGAGAAACAATATGCGACATTTGATTATCGCCGGTATTTTAGTCGTTCTTGTCACAGTCTTGCTCATTTTTGGCCTGGGCCAGGTCAGATTATTGCCTGAACAGGCCAGCCTGCAGGCAATACCGATTGATAAGATGTTTGATCTCCAGTTTAAGGTGATTGCCTTTTTGTTTGCTTTGATTATTGTCTTCATGGTGTACAGCATTGTTGTTTTTCGGCGCAAACCCGGCGACGAAAAAGATGCCCGGCACATCGAAGGCAATACTCGTCTTGAAGTTGCCTGGACGATCATACCCTTGATCACAGTGCTGGCTTTTTCTGCGATGGGCGCAACCGCCCTGGCAGAGACACAAAGGGTTGACCCGGATGCAATGGAAGTGAATGTCATCGGCTCGCAGTGGTCTTGGCGTTTTGAATATCCAGAGCAAGGTGTCGTCAGCACTGAACTAAGGCTCCCGTTGAACAAGCAGGTCTTGCTTCATCTTAGCTCACAAGATGTGATTCATTCGTTCTGGGTGCCCGAATTTCGGGTGAAACAGGATGCACTCCCTGGCGGAGATAAATTTGTGCGAGATTTGCGTATTACTCCAACGCAACTGGGTGATTATAAAGTGCGTTGCGCCGAGCTGTGCGGGTTAAACCATGCCTATATGGAAGCGCCGGTCATTGTGCTTTCGTCGGTCGACTTTGATGCCTGGATGGCTGCAGAATCTGGCGAGTCAGCCGATCCGGTGGTCCGTGGTCAGAAGTATTATGAGGTGTACGGTTGTGTAGCCTGCCATACGCTGGATGGCACTGTGAGGGTGGGGCCATCCTGGAAGGGCATATTTGGCGAAGAGCAAAAATTGACGGATGGTAGCACGGTTACGATTGATGAAGCCTACCTGATCGAATCGATTCGCAATCCCGCGGTAAAGATTGTGGATGGTTTCCCGAATGCTATGCCAGCCAATATCGCCGAGAAGATGACGGACAAACAGGTGCTGGATGTTATTGAATTCATCAAGAGCCTGAAATGATCATGGCTCGTTTGCAATGTGTTTTTTATGCTGCAGTTACACGATGCGGTCATAACCGTTCAGGAGAGTAGTTATGAAGGCAAATGGTAAAGTTGGATTTTTCTCAATCAGCCTGGTGCGTGGGTTGTTGGCTATGCCTGTAGGTATACTGGTTGGTATGGGCCTGGTCAGCATCATCCGCCTGCTGCTAGGCCTGCAGGCCTGGAAAGCCGAACCTGCCTGGGTTCTGGGCGCCGTTTTTGGCACCTTTGCATTTGTCCTTGCAACCGGTGTAACGGGCGATTGGTTAAAAATGGGCCAGGGGAAAAGAAACACCCGAGCACCCTGAATTGAATCCGGGTTTGAAGGGTTGGGCAAAATACCTGAGTGTGTCTTACGACCATAAAGTAATCGGAATTCAATACGGGTTCACCTCCCTGATCTTGTTTACTTTGGCCGGCATTTACGCCCTCACTTTCCGGACTGAACTGGCCGCTCCGGGGATACAGTTTTTGGAGCCGAAATACTTCAACACAGCCATCAGTTTGCATGGCATTGTGATGATTGGAGCCATGCTGCTGGGGGTTGGGGCGATGTCGAATTACCTTGTGCCGCTGATGATTGGCGCAAACGATATGGCCTTCCCGCGATTAAATGCCTTCGCTTACTGGATCAACGTCCCTGCTGCTGTTTTGCTTACACTGACATGGTTCCTGGGTGGTTTCGATACAGGCTGGACCGGATATCCTCCCCTGAGCGCAAGAGCTCCCATCGGCATGCAAATGTTTTTCCTGGGGGTATATTTTGTCGGATTCTCTTCCATAGTCGGATCGTTGAACATTCTGGTGACCATCATCAAGATGCGGGCAAAAGGAATGAATTACTTCCGCATGCCCATCTTCGTCTGGACGGCATTTGCAACCGCCATCATCAGCCTCACCGCTACCCAGCTTATCGGTCTTTCATTCCAGATGGTGATGTTTGAGCGCTTGTTTGGCATGGGTTTCTTTGAACCGGCTAAAGGCGGTGATCCCATTCTGTTCCAGCATTTGTTCTGGTTTTACTCTCACCCGGCGGTTTATGTCTTCATCCTGACCGGTTTAGGGATCATCAGTGAGCTGCTCCCGGTTTTCTCTCGCAAACCGCTGTTTGGCTACCGGTGGGTCGCGCTTTCTGCGTTTGGCATTGCCCTGGTTGGTTTCCTGGTGTGGGCGCACCACATGTTCACATCCGGTATGGCTGCCTATTTGCGTGTGCCTTTTATGTACAGTACATTGTTGGTCGCCGTACCCACTGGAGTTAAGTTTTTCAGCTGGGTGGCTACCCTGTGGGAAGGGAAATTATCTTTCGAGACGCCGATGTTGTTCGTGCTCGGCGCCATATCGATTTTCCTGCTGGGTGGTTTGAGTGGGCCGCCGAATGGGGTGGTGGCTACCGATTTGCACCTGCAAGACACCTATTGGATCGTGGGGCATTTCCATGCAACGATGTTTGGCGGGTTTGTCTTCCCGTTCTTTGCCGCCATATATTACTGGTTCCCCAAACTGACGGGCCGCATGTACAGCGAGCGCCTGGGGAAAATCCATTTTTACCTGATGCTGCCGGCATTTTACGTGCAATCGCTGGGTCAGATGCAAACCGGACTGTTGGGTATGCGCCGCCGGATCGCGGATTATGATCCGGCACTGGGCATACAGACTACACATACTATTGATCACGATTGCCGGGTTATGCGATCGCTCTATCGGTGCTGGTTGCATTCTACAATTTCTGGAGTAGTGCTCGCAAAGGTGAGATAGCGGTTTCCAACCCCTGGCGTTCGCGGTCTCCGGAGTGGCAGCTTCCATCTCCTTTGCCAGAGCACAATTATCAGGAACCGTTTGAAGTTGTCGGTGAGCCGTACGACTATGGACTGGAAGGCTCTACTTATATCGATATGCATCCGGGTCGTTCCAAACCGGAAATGCCAACGGGCGCCGCGCCTGCAGCAGCCGATTAGACTGCCAACTGAAATTGCGTAGGCTGAAGCGATCGATCATTTGAGGATGAACTATGGACGAAATACTGGAAGAAAAGAAAAAACAGGCATATAAGATTGGCGCAAGTGTATTATTCCTGCTGATGGTGTTCACCCTGGGTGAATTTTGGATTGGCTCCATCGCGTTTTCCTGGTGGGCTCCGCTCCTTGGAATTGCGTTGATCAAGGCTTTTTTTGTAGTCCGGGATTATATGCATCTGCCGCGCGTGTTTTCCGGTGAAGAGGAGGCAGAATGACAACACATACTTCGAGTCTGGTGGAATACCGCCACAAATTGGAAATGAACCGCCTTGGGCTGTGGTTGTTCATCCTTTCGGATGCATTTGTGTTCGGCGGTTTATTCATCAGCCGTTTTTATCTGCTGGGCGCCGACCAGCGCCCAGAGCTCAACCAGCTTTTGGGTTTTGCTGTCACGGTGGTGCTGCTGGTGAGCAGCTTTTTTATGAACCGGGCCGAGACCGCGATGGCGCATGATGACCGTAAAACCTTTCTAAACAGCACCCTTGTTACCCTGGTGTTGGGGGTTATCTTCCTGGTTGGTGTGGTCGGGGTTGAATGGCCGATCGCGCCGTTCGGCCCCGCGGATGGTGCAGCCGCATCCCTGTTCTTCGCTATGACCGGATTTCACGCCTTTCATGTGTTGACTGGGGTGATCTTTCTTGTTGTTGTGTATCTCAATGGGCGTAAGGGTCACTATTCGGCTGAGCGCCACTGGGCTGTCGAAGCCTGTGCTGTTTACTGGCACTTTGTGGATGTGGTGTGGATCTTCTTCTACCCAGCTCTTTATCTGATCGGGTCGGCGGTGCTTTGAAATTTTGGAAGTCCTATGAAATCACGTCTGTTTAGCGCCGGGTTTGGTGGGGTTCTGGGATTTGTGCTTTTGCTGGTAGGCTGGCAGTTCTTCTCTGGCGGCTACCGCCTGCAAGGATCGCTGATTGAGCCGCCCGTACCTGCGGCTGATTTCGTGCTGACAGACCAGAACGGCGCACCTTTCCAGCTAAGTGAACAAAAAGGCAACCTGGTGCTGATATTTTTTGGTTATACCAACTGCCCGGATGTCTGCCCGGTGACCCTTACGGATTTTAAACGGATCAATGAAGAGCTCGGCGACCAGGCCAGTCGGGTGCGTTTTGTTTTTGTAACAGTTGACCCGGAAAGGGATACCGCAGAGCGTCTGAAGTCGTTGTTAGAAAGATATGACCCTCAGATTGTTGGGCTCACCAGCAGCCGCAGTGAACTGGAGAAGGTGTGGAAGGATTATGGTGTTTACCAGGCCAGGCGTGATGAAGGCAGTGCAGCCGGGTATCTGGTTGACCACACTTCGCGGATTTACCTGATTGATCAGGAAGGTAACTGGCGGTTAACTTATCCTTTCGAAATGGATCGCAAGGCAGTTGTTGAAGACTTGAAGTACCTACTGCGGAAAAATTGAGCGATGAAAACCGGTGTTCGCCCCTACTTGATTCGTCTCATGCTCACGATGGTTATTTCAGTCGTGGTTGTGACCATTTTGAATGAAGGATTTTATCTCCTGCAGCGCGAAAAAAATGACCGCGCCCCAAAGACCGTGGAGCTTACCATTCCTGCCGGCACAGCGCAACAGCTGCTAAATGGCGGGGAGGGGGTGCGTTTACCGGCGGAAATGGTGTTTGTGGTAGGTGATATCCTCGAAGTTAAGAATGAAGATGTCGTGGATCATCAGCTTGGGCCCATCTGGGTGCCATCAGGCGCAACCGGCAGGCTTGAATTGAAAGAGCCAAACCAGTATTCTTACACCTGTTCTTTCACCCCGGGCAATTATCTGGGTTTGGATGTCCGCCAGGCTACGACATTGAACACCCGCCTGACCGCCCTGGCTGTCGGCGCCCCATCGATGGCAGTGTTTTTGTTCATTTATGGTTTGTTGGTTTTTCCGATAAAGCCGGCTGCGAAACTCACGCGCAGCGAGGCGAAGCCATGAAAAGCGCGCTTCAACACCGGCGGTTGTCATCCTCTGCACAGCCCTTGAAGGCGGCGGGGCCGGCAATCAGGCATTATCCAATTGTTGTGCGCCTTTTCAACCGCAGGTGGGTGATCAGCACGTTTCTCGTTGTGGCAGCTGCCCTGGTTATGATCCGTCTGGGGATCTGGCAGTTGGACCGGCTTGAGAAACGCCGGGACTTTAATGCCAGAGCTGCATCGCAGTTAGCCCAACCGGTTCTGCACCTGAATGCCGGCACTGCCACTGCCCCTTTGGCCGATATGGAATACAGATCTGTTATTGTTCGTGGCGTATATGATTTCTCAAATCAGGTGGCATTGCGTAATCAGGCCTGGGAAAACCAGTGGGGGGTGCATTTGTTGACGCCATTACGGATTGATGGCGCCGATAACTATATTCTTGTTGATCGCGGTTGGGTGCCGTCCGAGAATTTCACCTACGATGATTGGTCGTTGTACGATGAACCGGGTGTTGTGGAAATCCAGGGTGTCATTCGTGCTTCACAGAATGAACCGGATTTCGGCAAGCGCTCCGATGCAGTACCTGCCCCCGGTGAACCGCCTTTGAAGGTGTGGAATTTTACAAATGTTGAAGCTATCGCCCGCCAGGTCCCGTACACCCTGTTGCCGGTTTATATCCAGCAGGCGCCCAACCCTGCCTCTACCTCTCTACCCCAACGGGTAGGGGTGGATTTGGATCTGTCCGAAGGACCACATCTCGGCTATGCAATCCAATGGTTTGCGTTTGCTGCAATTCTCCTGTTTGGTTATCCATTTTTTATCCGGAAACAGGAACGTTCACCAAAGGCTGTCAGGTAATCCTTTTAACTGTCTCTCTGGACAAGACAATAGGTCTATCAATGCCCGAAAATCGATCCCTTGGTTTATATCGCGGTCTTCTTATCACGGCTGGCGTCATTATCTTTCTCCTGACGGTCCTGGGGGGAATTGTGCGCGTGACCCAATCGGGCGGAGCATGCCCCGATTGGCCTACATGCTTGGGGCAGTGGAGCCTGCCCCAGGACACCGGCGCAATCCTGAATTATTTGCACCGCCTGATGAGCGGCCTGGCTTTCATAGCGATGCTGGCTGCCGCCTGGGTGGCGCGGCAGGTGGTGATACTATCTGCTCGGGTTCGAACAGGGCTGGCTGCAGCTATTGCTATGATGCTGGTTCAGATGCTTTTGGGGGCGCTGGTATCCTTCCAGGCAGTAAACGGCGATCAATCGTGGATATCTGCCTTGCATCTGGCGCTCACGCTGCTCATACAGGCGGCGTTGCTGCTGGCGATTGCCGCAAGCTATTCGGTGAGCGATACAGACGGATCATTATTTCGAGAGCTGCGATCGCCATTCGGCCGGCTTTCAGTTGTGACCCTGATCCTTGTCTTTCTACTGCTGGTGAGCGGCGCCGGGGTGGCAGGCCTGGATGGTGACGCTCTGTGCCGGGGCTGGCCGCTGTGCAATGCCTCTTCACTGCCGGTAGATACAGCCGGATGGGCTCATCTCATCCACCGGGTGTTGGTGCTCGCAAGTGGTATTCTAATGGCTGTCGTGACGCTCCGAGCCTGGAAAACACAACGCCATAATACCGCCAGGATTGTCACTGCATCTGCCGCCGCCGTGCTCTTTTTTGCCCAGGCCCTGCTGGGCAGCAAATTAAGTCCTGGCGCACCGGCATATTTGCTGGGTCTGCACCAGGCGACAGCCGCTGGCAGTCTGGATTGCCCTGGCATTGTTGTGTTCTGTGATATTGACCCAGGATTCTCGCTCAGACACCGAGCTGATCCCGGATACCGTTCCAGGTGACCGGAAGGCGATCCTTAAAGATCTGCTCCTGCTTACCAAACCGATCGTTGTCCTGCTGCTGCTGGTGACCACCTACGCGGGGATGGTCATTGGCGCACGGGAATGGCCCACTCTCCAATTGACGTTTTGGACACTGTTGGGTGGTTTCATGGCGGCCGGTGGGTCGGGCGCAATTAATCAATACATTGACCGCAATGATGACGGCAAAATGCAGCGCACACAAAAACGTCCCATCCCTGCGGGCAGATTGTCGCCTGGTGAAGGGTTGGCTTTTGGCGTAGCGATGACACTGGCCTCATTCTACATCATGGCGGCGTATGTAAATTTCCTGGCTGCGTTACTTAGCCTGGCAGGCATTATCTATTATGTTGTTCTCTACAGCATGCTGCTTAAGAAAACCACCGTGCAGAATATTGTAATCGGCGGTGGGGCCGGAGCAATCCCTCCGCTGGTGGGTTGGGCGGCTGCAACCGGCAGTTTGAATATTCCGTCATTATTCCTGTTTGCGGTTGTTTTCATGTGGACGCCGCCCCATTTTTGGGCTTTGGCCCTGGTGAGAAGCAAGGATTATGCCAGGGCGGGTGTGCCCATGCTGCCGGTGGTGCGCGGTGAACACGAGACCAGAAAACAAATCTTGATATACACCCTGGAGCTGGTGGCGCTTACCATCCTGCTTCCCCTGTTTGGGTTGGGAGGCAGTGTTTACCTGGTGGGAGCAGTGGCTTTGGGTGGATGGCTCATTCTGGCCGCCTGGAAGGTGTGGACACTGGGAGGAAACAAGCTCGCCTGGAAAATGTATCGCTATTCTAGCATGTACCTGGCATTCCTCTTTGTGATCTTAATGGTAGATGCTTTGTTGTAACGGTGCTTATGGACTACTAGTGGTGTGATACCGGTGACGCTTACTGGTAATTTTATCGTGGGGCAGACTTCCTGGTTGAAAAATCGTGGAAGTCTGCCTTATTTTAAACATACAGCCCATTGAAGAATACAACCAGCAGAGCGTCAGCAACAGGTGGAGGCAGGGCGTCCAACACCTCATTGATCAAAGCCGTCTCATCAGGCATTTGATTTCCTTGCAAACCGGCGGCGGATAATATTTCCTGAATTGCCCGGGGTGAAGAGTCAGCCAAGAGCTGGTCAACTAACATTTTTATCACGTCCTGATTGACGGGTGGGGTCATTTTAACAGTGTCCACGCTGGCACGCAAATCATCCAGTAAGGCAGCTGCAGTGTGGGTCGTTCCCCGGCTGATGGAGATATGCAGGTTGCGAGGCGATGCCCCCCTGGTGAACTGCGGCTGCAGATACCAGCCGCGTTTTTTCATTTCATCTGCGAGCAGGTAAACATTGATGGTATCGGATGCTACGGCAAACATGCACATTGCCGGTTTTCCCAGCACGTGTAAATCGGGCATGGTGTTAATACCATCAATCAACATTCGGGTTGTCTCCATCACTTCTGTGACGATCTGCTTATACCCGGTCTCACCCAGAAAATTTAATGCTGCCCATGATCCTGCCATCGGCCCGCCAGATTTGGAGCTGAGCAGGGTGGGGTTGATCAGGGCGTAGCCGGTGGTTTCGGTGCAGGCAAAGAATTGGTAACTACGCAAGGTTTGATCCTGGTAGAGCACCACCGAGGCGCCCTTGGCGGAATAGCCGTACTTATGCATATCCGCTGAGATTGAAGTTACCCCGGGAACAGATAGATCAAAATCTGGCAGGGGATACCCCATTTTCCGCATAAAAGACAGGTGGATACCGCCAACACAGGCATCCACATGGCACAGGAGATTATGCTCTTTTGCGAGAGCAGCTATATCGACAACCGGATCGATGACGCCATGCGAATAACAGGGAGCTGAGGCAACCAGAAGCATGGTGTTCTCGGTGATGGCGGCACGCATGGCTTCTACATCGGTTTGGAATGTATCTGGCAGGAATGGAATCACAATAGGTTTGATACCGAAGTAGTGGGCAGCTTTGAGGAAAGCCGGGTGCGCGGTTTGGGAGAGGATCATTTCTGGCACAGTAATGACTGGCTTCACACTGCGGGTGTAATCTCGGGCTGTTTTGACCGCCAGTAGAATGCTCTCCGTGCCTCCTGAGGTAAGGTTCCCAACTACGCTTTCTCCTCCGCGCAGCAAGTTGGCAAGCATGCGAACAACATCGGTTTCCAATTTGAGCAAACTTGGGAAGGTGGTTGGATCCAGGCCGTTCTCTGTCAGGTACATGAGATAGGCTGATGCAACGATTTCGCTAACCTCCTGCCCGGGGTTATATACGTAAGCAAATACCCGGCCCGATTTCCAATCCAAATCCATTCTTTTGAAACTGGCGAGCATATCAAAAACTTCTTGTTTGGACAAACCTTGCTGGGGGATGTGCATGCAGACCTCCGGAACAATGTGCCGATGCGGAAACCTTTTATTTTATAGATCAGGAACGGAAAGGGCATAAGCTATCCATCAAGGCGGATAAAGATTAGTCCACGGATTCCTGAATATCCAGGCGAGTTCCCAGGCCGCGCGTATACATTTCATGATGCGTGGCGCTCGGGTCTGTCCAACGGAAGATCCAACGGGCAGCATCGTTAGGCAGATTGATACAACCATGGCTCATCCGCCGTCCAAAGTTGTCATGCCAGAATGTGCCGTGCAGGGCGAGACCATCTTTATGAAAGATGCACACCCACGGCACACCCGGCAATTCGTAGGCATGCAGGTCACTGGTGATGCGTCCATCCCCCATATGTCTGGAAGGCCATTTGGTTTGTATATAAAAACGCCCGGAGGGTGTATCGGTGGGGATTTCTCCGGGCTGCTGGTTTAAGGTCGGCACGCCCGTGGCAACTTTGGTCGTCAGCACCAGCCGGTCATTTTCATAGGCATTGAGGATTTGATCTTGCAGCAGCACTTCAATGCGCTTGGCTTCGGCTGGAACTTCAGGTGAGATGGGCTCGAGCTCCTCCGGTGTGATCGGGCGTACATGAGTAGCCGGAACATAATGGTGGAAGTTCAGCAGATCATCTGTTATCCGGTACCAGTATTTGCCATGCGGACCTTCACTCAGACCAGTAATCCAATGAACAGACTTATAGTAAAGCCTGTATAAGCGTTCCCAGCCGCTTGATCTCACTCGACGGTAGGATTGTGTGTAAGCGACGGTTATTTCCCCCAGCTGCCCGCCTTCGGGTACAACTTGCAAAAGTGGGATGTTCAGGTGCATTTTCTCTACACGCTGCAGGTAACCGGAATGGACATAACCGCTCTCAATGCGGTACCAGCGTGGATTGTGGGCCGGGCCGGTTGGCGAGATAATTTCTTCGTAAATGACCAGAATCTGATCACGGCGGGCAATCTTGAGCCGGTCTGATTGAAAGGACGGCTCAGAATAGATGTAGATGCCATTGGTGAGGGTTACTCGCGCCGCTCCAATCTGGCTGGAAGATAGGGCAGTTCGAGTTTGTGGACGTACAACCTGCTGGATGCAGGGAACAATTGCCGAGGCGGTCAGTATTTTCAGGAAACTGCGCCGTGAAAGTCGTTGGGTCGTCATGTGATTTCTACGCGCGTACCATTGCCCCTGCGTTCCCAATCTGCGGTCGATTCGACTGGCAGCTCGAAAGTTGGGGTGGTCCAGCGAAATATCCAGCGGGCATCAGCATTGCGCAAATTCAGACAACCATGACTCATTTGCACGCCAAAATTGTTGTGCCAGTAAGTGCCGTGAAAGGCATAACCGCCGGGGAAGGCAAAAAATGATGTCCAGGGGACACCCGGAAGAGAAAAGCCGCCCGTATTAGCCGCATCGGGGTTTCCGGTAACTGCCCCCATATGCTTGGTTGGCAGCTTGGAGTAGATGCGGAAGCTGCCGCGTGGTGTAGCGGTAGGCAGGTCATCCGGATTTTTCCTGGCGCTGGGTATGCCGGATGACAAACGGGTGGAAAAAACGATTTCTCCGTTCTCGTAGGCTTCCAGTGTTTGGCGTGCGATGGAAACTTCGATGCGTTTTTTTTCCGGGGGTACATCGGGTGAGATTGGGCTCAGCTCATCATCTCCGATGGAGCGCATGTGAACAGCAGGTACGAAGTATTTTAAATTGGAATCGATTTCCGAAGTCAGTTCATACCAGGGTTTTTTATCGGGACCTTCACCGATATTGGTTATCCAGTGGGTGGTTTCGTAATACAGCGGCGTACCATTCCATGGATGCCAACCTTCCCAACTCGAATATTGGTAAGCAACCGTGTAGGGAACTGTTACCTCACATAATTGACCTGTTTCCGGAACGGTTTTCGCGGTCTGGTTGATGCGAATATTCACCACTTGAAGGTAGGCGCTGTGCAAATAGCCACCCCAAACCCGGTACCACAACGGGTTGTAGGCTGGCCCCTGCGGTCCAACAATGTCTTCGTAAATATGGACAAGCTGGTCGCGATAGCGTTTGCCAATAATTGGGCTGTCATCGCGCGGCTCTGCGTGCAGGTCGATCTCATAGATGGTAACCCGGGCGATTTTACCGTTATCCTGTTCTTGTTGACGGGGAAAAACCGGTCCGAAAGCCAGGCTGCCCAGAGCCAGCGCCCCAATCTTTAGAAACTCACGACGATCAATTCTTGCGTTCATTGAATATGATTATAACATTTGGAATTCGGTGCTCAAGAACACCCTAACTTGACATTAATCTTTGATACCACGAATTCATATATGCCAAAAGGGACGTAATTTCCACATGATGAAAAGAACCAGGCAATAAGATGAAATTTCTATCCTTTCAGAATGCAGTACATATTGAAAAGATTCCAAAAAAAACATTGTGTTTGGCTTGACATTGTGTTAGAATGTTTTTGCGAGCGCCCGGGTGCCCCCCTCACCCGGGCGCTCGCAACTTAAAAGAATAATCCCGGTATTCCGGGATTAGATCAGTCGGGGCGCTGGGATTTGAACCCAGGGCCTCCTGCACCCCATGCAGGCGCGCTAGCCGGGCTGCGCCACGCCCCGATTATTGAGCGACCCGTATTCTACTTCACGGTCAGCATATTGTCAACCACGTCGTCGAATTGTAATTTGGGTGGTTTATAATCATCTCATGCGAACCGTGGGTAAACCAGTCAAGCTGCGCTGCCTGTTGCTGTTATGCTGCGGTATGGGGATCATACTGTCGAGCTGCAGCTCTCCGGTGGGTGACGGAAGTACGATAGCCGACCAAAGCGGGGAGTTTGCGATATCCATCACTGCAACACCGGCGGAACAGCCACGATACCGGCAGTTAGGTCTCCCATTTGCTGCACCATCGATAATTCCCGACCCAACCCCGACAACAATTCCAACTTCACTAACCGCAGTTCCCAATTCTGCTAAGATAGAGCGCTTCCACATTTGTTCGCCTTTGGCCGAGCAATCTCTATCCGATCTGTCAAAAATCATCTCTGATCCCTACCACCCTCCACCGCCAGGACGGGAAGAACGCCACCATGGGGTTGATTTTGCCTATTACAACCGCAACGGGCGAGCTTCAATTCTTGGCGAAACGGTACAGGCAGTTCTTCAGGGCAGGGTGGCGGCCTCGATTGTAGACCGGTTTCCATACGGAAACATGGTCATTGTTGAGACGCCGGTCTCGAGTTTGAACGGAGAGATCATCGCCAAACTGAAACTACCCGAAGATCAGTCGTTGTATATACTTTATGCTCACCTGGACACAGCACCCCTGGTCAAATTGAATGAAAATGTGACTGCCTGCCAGCCTCTGGGGGCGGCGGGCAAAAGTGGCAACGCAGGCGGTGGTCATTTACACATCGAAACCCGTACCGGACCGCCTGGTGTTCGGTTTGAAAGCATGGCTTATTATAAATTAGACGCCTCTGAGGAAGAGCGGGCGGCTTACGTGCGCTGGCGAATTGGCGGGGAATTTGTACATTTTGATCCGATGTCCTTGCTGCGATGAATTGATTGCATAGAGGTTCAGCGGGTCAGTTGTACGAGAACATAATATTCATCCCTGTAGATTTCTTTGTTAATGGCGCAGCTTACCGCTTGAGAGGATGCCGGTAAGACTGCGTGGGTCACGCCTTCCATATCCCGGAATTGAATGAGCGATTCACAATCATTTGTTTTATAGAATTGGTCAGCAAGTAGTTCACGCCGCTGCCATTCGATGACATCCATATCCTGGTAGGGGATGGATTTAAATTCTACAAACACGGGTGCCCCTGTTTCCAACCGAAAATCCTGCAGTTTAACCGGGGTCAGATAGACATCGCCGGTCTGTTTATGCGCATAGACGTAGAATTCTACCGGCCGTTCGGGTGCTGCTGCCTTGCGATCCAGATCTAGCTTGAAACGGATCGCACCGATCAAAACGCTGAGAAGTATCAGCATGGCTGCCGCTACCTGAATCGCTTTACCTCTGGTTTGAGATCGAAAGTATGTCCGATTCAGGGCAAAATCAAGCGCCTCAGAGATCAAGACAGTCACAGCCAGCGGAATGAGCAGGATGGAGATCCTCCAGGGGAAGATAAGGGCCAGGGTTTCGTTTTTTGTGATCGATTGCACCACCGTTAAGGTGATGGTAATCATGGTTATAAAAGCTAAAAAAGCAAACAGCCGCGACCGGGTTATCTTCGTCCTCGCCGTTATTTCTGGCGTGGTTATTGTTGTGGTTGGAATACGGAGGGCTGCAACTGCAGCAAAGAGGATCAGCAATTTTACTCCAACGGTGTAGTCCAACCATTGACTCACGATGGCATGATGGGGTATACGAAAGTTTAATCAGAATGTATTTTGCCTGCGAGGAAAGCGCCGGGGATGAATTAGCAAATGTATTCAGCACGTAATATAGTATTGGCAGAACTGCGATGAGAGCAACCATACCCAGCATAACGGGCTGTCGCGCCTTGCGACTTTCAATCCAGGACATCAGCATATAAGCACCTGTGATCAGACCCGCGCTGAATAGATAGGTAGGGTGAACGGTAGCCGCAAACACGGCTGACAAGACAGAAAGCACCCGATGGTCTTTAAGATATAACCATACGGATAGCAATAAAAATACACCAAATGTGCTGGGTTGAAACACCGGCCCTAACATGCGTTGATCGGCTATACCATCTTCCAGGATGTAGCTCCAGTTGACCCCGACAAAGCGTGACAAGGTAAATCGAAGCGCAGCGGAATGGATGAGAATAATGAGAGCGAGGAACACCAGGGATGTGGTTCGAGATCGTTTTATGGATTTCAGGAGATCGGCAATATTGAACAGGGCAAATAAATAAACACCCATCAGAGCGGCATAATAAAGATAATAAATTTCTTTCACGCCAATATACATATGGGTCACACGGATGAGCTGACTGAAAACCGGTGTTGGATCCAGCGTATTAGCCAGCCAGTCTCGGGCCAGATCACCATACCTGGCTGCTGCCAGACCGTGAAGAAAATATTGGTTCTGGTTCGAGGTGTAAAGCGGGGATTGGGAATAGGCAACGGTGAACAGGAATGTCCACAATAATATGCTTAAGATTTCTTTGAAATATGTAAGCGGTTTTGAATTCTGTTGGTTCATGGTGGATGATCGTATTCCATTTTACCATCTGGACAAAATTCGCCAACTACAAAGGTTTCTCTGCAACTTTAAGCAGATCGTCTGCGTATTTTAAGTAGCTGGTAACTTAAGTGAATGAAGGAGTATTAAAATGCAAAGCCATATCAAAGTAGTGGGCTGGACCTACCTGGCACTGGGAGTGTTCGGAATTCTGGGTGCCGCCCTGCTTTTCCTTATCATCGCTGCCGGTGGTTTGATCTCTGGCGATCAAACAGCAATTCGGATTACGATGATTGTGGGCTCCATCCTCGCTGGAATGGTCGTTTTGACCTCTATTCCAGGCATGGTTGCCGGAGCAGGGTTGCTCAAGTTTAAACCCTGGGCGCGTATCCTGGCACTCATCCTGGGTTTACTTAATTTACCCGGATTTCCTGTTGGTACGGTGCTGGGAATTTATACAATTTGGGCGTTGTTAGACACTGAATCTATCAGCCCTTTTAACAGCGATTAACCATTGCGAATCTCAGCGTAGTCGCCTATCTGATTGAAACGGGAGTATCCAGGAAGTTCTGTTATAGTATGCCAACCTGCCAGATGAAAAGCGCAGCGATCCCATGAGTACCGCCTGTGGTGCTCTTGACAGGCTGCGCTTTTCTTTTTGGACAATCTCCCGTCTTTGATTAAATCCAATTAGAACACAGGTTCAGGTATAATTTTCGGTATGAGGAATTTTCTATACCAGATTGCTCGAAAGTTTTGGCCCGAACTCGAGGCCATGAACGACCAGCGACGTCTGGTGGGGGTGGGGGATGTTGTAGTTTTCTTAGCGATATGTCCCCTGGCTTTCGCCGGGTTGTTCTGGCTGGTGCGCTCAACAGATGTTCAGAAGATTGCGGATAACGGCCTCCAGATGGCGATGTTTCTGGGTTTAATTCTGTTGTTTAATCGCGTCAGTTATTTTTTTATTGTCGAGATCCGCTCCGATCGCTATGGCAGCGCCGATGGGTCACTTTCGAGTATGCTGCAGTGGGCGGCTGTGTTGATATTTGGCCCCACCGCACTCTGGCTTTCAGTGATCAGCTCTATTGCTAATTACCTTTGGACCTGGCGGCAACCTGCTTCAAAAGCGGCCAGATGGAATCAGTCTCGAAGCCTGGTGATGGAATTATCCGTAGACACCCTGGCTTATCTTGTTGCTTTGGTCCTGTATTTGCGATGGGGAGGCATGTACCCGCTGCCTGAGCTTTCCCTGACTGCCGCCGCACCTGCCATGGCGGCGATTGTGGTGCAATTCGTTATGACCACCGTGATCTGGTCTGGTTATGCCATCTACGCCATCTGGATTCAGAGGGAATTGACCGAATCCATGACCGCGCCAGCCTTTAAATTCATCGTCAGATTTCTGACCCTGGCTCTGGGATTACCCGTATTGGCCCATCCATTCGCAATTATCGTGGCAGGGATTTACACTCAGAATGGCCTGGGTATCTTTTCATTTCTGATGATTGGGCTACTTCTGGTGGCGTACCTTGCCCGCCAGTTGAGTTGGGCTGCAGAAAGCAGCCGGCAGCAATCTCGGCAGCTTGAAAAGCTGGATCGTTTGGGACGTGATATTCTGGATGCACCCCCCGATGCATCTACCCTGAAAGATGAGCTCCTTGAGCACGTGCCGGGGATGTTCCCTTCGGGCCGCGTCCTGATCTGGATGATTCCAGACCGGTATTACCTTCGACATCCTGAAGATTGGCAGTTGGATATTGCCCCAGTCTGGCAATGGGTAAAATCACAGGAAAAGGCGATTGCATTTCTCGGGCACGAGTGGCTCCCCTGGAAAGACCAATTTCGTGTCCACGATCCGGTTGTCCTGACCCCGATTTTGGATGCAGCCAATGCTCAGCCTATAGGGGCAATATACATTGAATTACGCAGTCTCGCCCAACCCTGGGACCGTAAGACGGTCAGCAGTTTATTCCCGGCTGTTCAATCCCTGGCGGCTCAAGTCGCTTCTGCGCTCCACCAGGCAAAAATTTATGCTGAAACGCTCCAATTTCAGGCAACCCAGCAAGAATTGGAATTCGCCGGGAAGATCCAGGCCAGCTTCTTACCCAGTGAGATGCCGCGCATGGATGGGTGGGAATTGGCGGTCACGCTGTTGCCGGCGCGTGAGACATCTGGAGATTATTTCGATGTGATCCAGTTATCCGATGAAAAGGTTGGGTTTCTCGTCGCCGATGTGACAGACAAAGGATTGGGCGCAGCGCTTTACATGGCATTAAGCCGGACGCTGATCCGCACCTATGCGCTGGAATACGAAGCCTCTCCTGATATTGTGTTTTTTTCTGTAAACGAGCGGATCTTGCAGGATGCGCAGCGCTAATTTATTTGTCACAGCCTTCTACGGCATCCTGGATTTGAAGACCGGTATGCTATCTTATGCGAATGCAGGCCATAATCCACCCTTTTTGTTGAGTCACAAAAGCGGCGGGACGATTAGTGCACTCACCCCTACCGGTATGCCGGTTGGAATTGATGAAGACGCATCCTGGAACCTCATGTCGGTCCAAATTGACCCGGGCGATACCTTGTTGATGTATACAGATGGAATACCAGATGCCCAGAACCTTGAAGGTGCATTGTTCCGGGAACGCCGACTGATTGAAACGGCGCAAAAAACGTTCGGGGGATCAGCCCAGGAAATGCAGATGGCGATATTAAACAGCGTTGAGGACTTTGTCGGTGAGGCCAGCCAATTCGATGACATTACCCTGTTGATAATCCAGCGTGATCCGCAGGTGGAATCTGAAACTCTTGAGGATCGTGATGTAAGTATTGAAGAGCAAGATATCGATTGATTACCGGTTGCGCCTGAGACATATACTTTCGTTGTTTTCTGCGTATATCCGAAAACCCAATTTTTCCAATACTCTTAACGAAGCCAGATTATCCCTTGCCGTATTACGGGCAAGGATGCATTGACATTCTGGGTCTTCAAACGCCCATTGAATCAATGCTTTGACCGCCTCTGTGGTATATCCCTGGTTCTGAATGGCAGGATCAATCCCATAGCCGATTTCAACTTCTTGTTTTCCGTCTTTAATTCCCTTAAACCCAATTAGCCCTGCTCCGAATTGCGGGTTGGAGGTAACCATCAGCCAATATGTGTACCAGGCGTGATCGGCAAGCGGCGATTGACCCATTTTGTTGATTTTCATCTGGATTGCACGCTGAGCACGTTCCGTCAGCACTGCGCGTGAAACCGAGCAGCCAAGCTGCTGCTCCAGCAGAGCCACATCATCCAAATATGCCTTAAGTTGTGATTTGGATAAAGGTATTAATAACAATCGCTCGGTTTTAATGGACTCAACCATTTGGTCGTCTATGGTTTAATCGCACGTGTAGCGATATATTTACGGAAGTATTTACCCATGATTTCATCCGGTTGATCATCTTCATAGAACCCGTTGAGATAGAAACCCGCCTGGAGCTGCCCACCAATTTGCTCTTCTAATGTATGGCTAAATTCAAGAGGCAGCTGGGAGTCCATAAACCGCTGCAGTTCTTCCCGGCTCAAATCGGTAACATCTGAGTATGGCAGTGAGTGGCGTACTTCCAGAACACCCTGGTCAGCTTTTTCCATATCAAAAATGTACACCAGGGGATTTATAAAGCCCGCCAGTAAACTCCCGCCGCTTCGCAGAACACGATACGCCTCTTGCCAGACAGGAAGTATATGTGGAGCGAAACAATTCGAGATCGGATGAAACACCAGATCGAAAGATGCATCCATCAGCATGCTCAGATCTGCCATATCACCTTCGATGGTTTTGAGGTCGAGTGATTCTCGTTGAGCGACCTGGCGATCTTGCTCAAGCTGTTCGGGTGAATTATCGAGTACGGTGACACGAGCGCCGGCAGCAGAGAATATCGGGCCCTGTTGCCCGCCGCCTGAAGCCAGACAGAGGATATTTTTATTCAACATGTCTGCTGGAAACCAATGGCGTGGGACAGGCCTGGAGGCTGTGAGATAAACATTCCACTCTCCCTGCCGGGCTTCTGCAATCTCCTCTGAGCCTACAGGTATTGTCCAGGGGTTCCCGGTTTGGACCTGCCGGTTCCATGCCGATCGATTGTACGCACGAATATCCATATCCTCTCCTTAAAGAACAAGCCGCAGGCAAAAGCCTCGGCTTGTGATTGCATCTGCAAGATTCATTTTTTCGTCCCACCAAAATGGAACTTACTTTCTTTTCACCATGGTGAGAATGTTGCCATCTTGCTGATTGGATTGGTAGCTGATCTCATCCATCATCTTACTCATTAGATAAAAACCAACTCCGCGTGGCTTTAATTCATTCAGAGGTACGTTTTTTGCGGGTTTTGGAATTTTATCCGGGTCGAAGGGTCGACCTCGATCTTGCAGGATAATGGTAACTTCGCCTTTTCCGATAACAACAGAGCAATTAAAATCGCCTTTCCCTTCCCCGGTGTAGGCATGGTC
Source organism: uncultured Chloroflexia bacterium (assembly GCA_963705155.1). Classification (GTDB taxonomy): domain Bacteria; phylum Chloroflexota; class Anaerolineae; order Anaerolineales; family UBA4823; genus CAVPJC01. Next base: position 252,197 of record CAVPJC010000013.1, read on the forward strand.
GATGATGTTGCTGCATGCTTCGTCAACAGCCAATTCTACCGCATAGATAGCCCGGTCATCCAGCCCGGCCTGGCGTGCAGCCTGCACTACGAACTGGCTAATCTTCTCAAGACTATCATAACGTCCGGGAAAGGAACGCGTTTCCATATTTTAGTGGATCGACTGCCTAAAAATTTCCGACAGCCGACGTGACATCGAGATAAATTTGGAAGTAAGATCCCATTCCAACCAGGTCGAGGGATGATCGGATCTCTTCTTTCACATTGACGAGGACGACTTCGCCGCGCTTATAACGCTTGCATTTCTTCTGCGCTTCGATGAGCACCCACCACCCTTTACTGGACATGAAATTGACATCACTCATGTCAAAAACAATTTTGTAACGGCCAGCTTCGATGATTGCGTTCAGGGCTTCTTCCAATTTTGGGGCAGTGCTGCTATCCACGCGTCCATCAGCCTTCACCAGATCGCAGCGCTTAAATTGGGTCGTAGTTACATCCATTTCTTCGTCCTCCTGATCCTTTGACCGGTTGAAATTGACGTCCGGATTATATCATGATAAAACCCCAGCCGTTCCAAGCAACGGGCGGGCGTCGATACGGTGTTACTTACTTGTTTCGTCTTGCGAAGACGATGAGGTTGTATCCTCACCGGTCGGTGCTTGAGCACTCCACCGATTGGTCACTTTTTCCAGTTCGGCGTTGATTATTTTTATCGCTTTGATGATCTCCTCCCGGGCTTTGCTCTCGGCTTCGCCGGTGCGAACGCGCTCTTGTAGATCTTCGAGATCGGTTTTTAATCGTTGGCCGGCGGGCGTTTCGGTGAACGTGCTGGCTTCCATCTTTATCGTTGCAGCCAGTGTTGATAAACCTTCCTCCAATTCCTGCTGCAGCTTTCTGCGTTCCGGGCTTTCCCATGCAGCGCGCATGGTATTGATCAGGTTTAATCCAAGGTTGCGAAATTCATCTGCGATTGAATTCTCGGGTTCTGGTGTTTCTGCCATCGTAAACTCCTTTGGTATTATCGTCTATATTTTGCCTTATTTATGACTATTACGCAAGATTAATTTCAGCTTGCCGGACCACTTTCTTTGTGGCATACTGATGATAAGGAGGGTCCGAAATGATAAACCTTAATTGGGATGGATTTTTCAGTGGAAGAGAAAAAATTTTATTGGTGTATATATCAGCAATAACAATCTCTTTAATGGCTATTTTGAATTGGGTATCTGCCCCACTTGTCGCACCACAATCGCCCTATGGGATGATTTCCTTCGAACTGGCGGGCAGCGTAGATCGTGCCGCCGGTATGCTGGATCAATGGGATGCAAACACCCGGCTACGAGCAGCTTTTAGCCTGGGTCTGGATTATTTGTTTATGCTGGCTTACCCGGCTGCTATCGGCCTGGCGTGCAGACTTGCTGCGGGTGTCTTCAGAAACCGCAACTACAGGGTACACAAACTGGAAAATTTCCTTATCCGAGGGCAGTGGTTAGCTGCAGCTCTTGATGCTACAGAGAATATTGCTTTATTCTTGATCCTTCTCGGAAACACATCCTCAACAGCGCCTTTGACTGCCTATTGGTGCGCCATTATCAAGTTCAGTTTGGTCATTTCCGGGATCATTTACGCCCTGTTTGGTCTACTGGTAAATATTTTGAAGTCCAGGTGAGCATTCCTCAGTGAAGCGCAACTTTTCTGTGCACTTAGCGTATATTTCGATAGATAAGCCACCTTGACTAAGGAGAATTACCATGTTTCCAAAACGAATCTTTATCATCTTGCTCATGCTGGCACTGGTCAGCATGGCGTGCAGCATCAATATCAATCTACCCGTGGAAAAGATTAAAACAGGCGATCTGGTTGAAGAAGATATCGTCGTGCCGGCGCCGGATTCGTCCGACCAGCTCCGTCTAACATTAAACTTTGGCGCCGGTGAGATGAATCTGACCCCGGGAGACGAAAGTACGCTGGTATCTGGCACAGCCCTCTATAATGTCAAAACCTTGAAACCTTCGATTGAAGAAAATGACAATGAGGTCGTTATCAAAACCGGCGAGAATGAATTAAAAGGGTTACCCAGCTTCGGTGATGAATTCAAAAACGAATGGAACCTTAAGTTGGGGTCTGCGCCGATGGATCTGGTGCTTAACTGCGGCGCTTACAAGGGAAATTTTGAGTTGGGAGGTCTCAATCTAAAATCTGTACGGGTCAGCGATGGTGCATCTGACGTCACTCTAGAATTTTCCCAACCGAACCTCACCGAGATGGAAACATTTCGATATGAGACCGGCGCCTCCTCGGTGGAATTACTTGGATTAGCCAATGCCAACTTTGATAATATGGTGTTCAAGAGTGGTGCAGGCTCCTATACCCTGGATTTTTCTGGCGAGCTTCAACGCGACGCCACAGTGACCATCGATACCGGATTTAGCAGCATCAAGGTCATCGTTCCTGAAGGTGTTTCGGCCCGCGTATTCGTAGACGGCGGTTTTTCCAACGTGGATGTTGGCGGGGCCTGGGAAAAATCTGGAAATGATTACACACAAGATGGAACCGGCCCGCGACTGACGATTAATGTAAACATCGGCGCAGGCAGCCTGGAATTGAGTAACCGGTAAATAATCTGGTTAAAAAAATAGATGCGGGAGCTGTTTGTCCCGCATCTGATTTTAATTGATTGCTTTTATTAGCCTTCCAGGGCGCTGTAACCTGGGCCTGATTTGAAGTAGTCGTAATTTGGCTGGATATCCGGGGTCAGATCAACACTCTCGCCAGCTTTCAACTGCTGGGTGCAATCCAGAACCACAGCTTCGCCGTGATGATTGGTGCCTTCGTAGTGACCGGTGAGGCCGACCTTGCTGATATACTCTCCACCTTTTGCTGAATAGCCTGATGGCACTTCATCTTCCGGGAAGATGGCTTCGTAGGGGCACTCTGGAATGCAGGCGCCACAATCGATGCAGGTATCGGGGTCGATATAATACCAGGGCCATTCGTCCTGGGGTTTCCCCGGCACGATGCATTCAACGGGGCAGACTTCTACACAGCCAGCGTCGCGCAAACAAAGACTCGTGATGATGTGGGTCATTTAACAAACCTCCGTGAGTTGGTAAGATTGTCGTTGGTACCGCGTGTGCAATAATTGTACCTCAAAAAGAACGAAGGTGATCACTGATTTTTGCACAAATAATAATCTTGACAGGATTTGTCTTTATCAGTATGATCATCTTTGCCGGCTACGATGTTTAGAGCGGCTTGATTTTCACGAATTTACCACACACGATTAGGAGGATATGATGATCTACAAAATTGTCCAGGCGCTGGATAAAAAGTTTGGTTTCGAACAGGCAAAAGCCCATTGTGATGTCCCCTGCGGCATTTACGATCCGATTACAGCCCAGATTGCAGCTTTGACGGTTGTGCGCATGATTGACCTCATGGCTGACCTGGAGAGCAAGGCTGGGGAGAAAAATGCCGCCTACCATAACACAATGTCCCGGTACATTGCGGTCAAAGAAGAGCATGCTGAGAAAGCCAAGCATGACGTACGCGTGATCTGGGGTGATTATTTCAAAGCCCAGCATCTTGAAAAATATCCCCAGACGCATGATCTGGTACACAAGATTATGATGTTCGGCTCGAAATCGCGCCAGACGGTTGACCGCGATGCCGCCGCACAGTTTGTCGAGGCAATCAACCAGTTTGCCCAGATCTTTTGGGAAACGAAGGGGATCGCCACCAAGCGCGCCAAGGCGCCCTATAACCCGGCTTTGGAGCTGGTTTACCCCAATCTCTGATGTTGAAGTTGATCAAGGTGACAGGCGAGAGCCTGTCACCAGATTATGAGGAAGGGGATTACGTGGTGGTCATCACACTCCCCTTCCTTTTTGCTTATCTTAAGCCTGGCGATATTGTTGTATTCACCCACGAAACCTATGGAATGATGATCAAACGGGTCGAGATGGTTGACCCGATCTCGAAAGATATGTCTGTTTTCGGGAATCATCCTCTGAGTATTGACAGCAGGCGGATTGGTCCGGTCAAAAAGAAAATGCTCGTTGGCAAGGTTGTCTGGCATATTCGTAGATCCGCACAGGCATGAGATGCGATTTGAAAAACACCATCCACTGCTGCCGTCCCTGGCTGGTATTGGCTTTTGGAATTGTCACGATTTCAACAGGTTCCATTCTGGTTCGTTATGCCCAGGTAGAGGTTCCCTCGCTGGCTGTAGCAGCAATGCGCCTCGCCTTTGCCACAATCATCCTGGCCCCCATTGCCATCATCCAGCGCCGTGAAGAGCTGGCTACGCTGCGGCGGGATGAGCTCATTCTGGCGCTGGGTTCGGGATTTTTCCTCGCACTCCATTTTGCTTCGTGGATTACATCTTTAGAATATACAACCGTAGCCAGTTCGGTTGTTCTGGTGACGACCACTCCCTTATGGGTGGCTGTCCTTGCCCCTCTGACTATAAAAGAACCATTGTCGAAGATCATGGCGGCAGGTCTGTTTTAACCCTTGTGGGCAGTATTCTGGTTGGTTTGAGCGATACATGTGAATGGTCCACGAGTGGATTGAGCTGTCCGCCTGCTGCTGAAATCCTTCAGGGTCGGGCCTTCCTGGGAAATTTGCTGGCGCTTGCAGGCGCTGGTATGGCGTGCGCTTATGTTTTGATCGGGCGCCGCTTGCCGCGGCAGGCTTTCGCTGGTGAGTTACATTTTTGTAGTCTATGGTGCAGCAGCGGTTGTTCTCCTGATTTTGATGCTGGCTGCCGGCCAATCGTTTTTTGGGTATTCCCCACTGGCTTATGTGTGGGTGATACTGTTGGCAGTTATCCCTCAATTGCTCGGGCACTCGTCTTTTAATTGGGCTCTTGGGTATGTTTCAGCAGCTCTGGTGTCGATCACTCTGCTGGGAGAACCCATAGGCTCCACGCTGCTTGCATATTTCCTGCTCAATGAGATACCCGGCATGAGCAAGATAATTGGTGCTATACTTATTTTCGTTGGCATCTTGTTAGCCTCTAGAAGCGAGAATCCAGGTTCTGAACACGCGGGGTAGCACCATTATCTTTGGACAACGTGCGCGGGAGTTGATATGGCTTTCATCGGAGTTTTTGCTGCGAAATTGTGTGATGATAAGATCCTGCTCACTTTAGAAGAAGACCTGGGTGCGTGGTGCTTGCCAGGCGGCGAAGTGGAACCCGGAGAAACCGTATCGTGAATAAACCGGCGCTTCCTTCAGTCCAAACCCACCCTTCTCCGATCCTGGCACTGCCTTCCGGGTGACCGGGAAGTTTCAAAGATTTGCCCGGGATATTGTCGGGGTATTGGCGTTAACGAGCTCGGTCATCACATTGCTGGCTTTGCTGTTCCCTGGTTTGACACAGGGCATTTTACTTTTGCTCTGGATAAAATTCCTCCATGTCTGGTTGGGTTGGGGTAGCTTATGGATCGTACTGTTACTGGCGTACATCGGATTATTGTTTTTACGGCGTCCATTCTCAGCTGAACGCAGCAGTCACCCCGTAAATTGGGGACGAATTTTTGCAATCGAAGCCGCAGCATTTTCCAGTCTTACCTTACTGGCAGCGCTTGGAAATACATCGTTACAACGCGCAGACGCCGGGCTGGATGGTGGGCGTATAGGTTGGGGGTTATCTTACCTGATGGGTGTTTTGTTGGAACCGATTGGTTTTAATACCAGGTTTTGGCTGGTATTCTTCAGTATCTCAGCCCTGGGTCTCTTCACCTTTCTTGGCACGGGCCTGGTTGTTCCATTCATTAATTGGATCCAGAGGCAGACCCTGGAATCTGATCTCAAGAAGAGTGGGGATGGGGGAACTGCCGAGGCGGTGAGCATTGCTCCAATCGTTGGCTCTGATCAGGTTTTGAATGCAGACAGCCAACGTAAGAAACGCTCCATGCTGCCGGCAGAATTTCGGAAGAAATTCAAGATACAGGACGAACCTGATAAGGTTGATTCGAATGCCAGTCTGGTTCGAGACGATCGTTTGCCCGGGCTGGATTTGTTGGTTAATGAACAAAATGTCCGGCCAGATGAACGCAATATCAATCTCACCGCAGGTCTGATCGAAAAAACATTATCTGAATTTGGAATTCCAGCACGGGTGGTTGGCTTTCGGGTTGGCCCAACTGTGACACAGTTTGCAGTGGAACCTGGATTTGTGGAGAAGACTGCCCAGGGTGTTGAAGGCGATCCCAACCGCCAGAAGATTTCGCGTTTCGCAAATTTCTGCCCTCAGCCGTGATCTGGCTCTGGCCCTTTCAGCCGAACGGCTTCGGATTGAAGCGCCTGTTCCAGGCCGGCCTTATGTTGGGATTGAAGTGCCAAATTCTCGTTCAGTCGTGGTGCGCTTACGACCCATCCTGGAGGCAGAAGCCTTTTATAGAACAGGCTCCCCTCTGGCAATTGCATTGGGCCGGGACGTATCCGGGCAGCCAGTTGTAGCCGATCTGGGGCGAATGCCGCATTTACTCATTGCCGGCACCACCGGCTCAGGGAAGAGCGTATGCATTGCTGCACTTACCACCTGCCTGGTGATGAATAACCCGCCTGAAGATTTGCGGTTGATCATGATTGACCCGAAGATGGTGGAATTGGTACGATTAACGGCTTGCCCCATTTGCTGGGTAAGGTGGAGACCGACCTGGAGCGAATACTCGGAGTATTACGCTGGACTGTGGCAGAAATGGACCGCCGTTATAAATTACTGGAAGTAACACATTCCCGCAACCTGGATTCGTATAATCGCAAAGTACGCCGCCGCAAGGGTGAGGCGCCTCTGCCAAGGATTGTAGTGTTGATTGATGAACTGGCCGATTTGATGATGTCAGCTCCGGAGCAGACTGAGCCAGCCCTGGTGCGATTGGCGCAGATGGCGCGCGCCACCGGCATTCACCTGGTGGTGGCGACTCAACGCCCCTCCACCGATGTTGTGACCGGATTGATAAAGGCCAATTTTCCTGCAAGGATTTCTTTCTCGGTGGCGTCTTCGGTAGACTCGAGGGTCATCCTGGATACTACCGGCGCGGAGACCTTGCTCGGGCATGGCGACTTGCTTTTCCTGCCGCCAGAGGCCTCCAGTCCGCTGCGTGCCCAAGGGGTAATGATCAGCGACCAGGAGGTTGAAAAAGTGATCACCTTCTGGCAGAAGTCCTTTATGAGCCTTGAACCCGAAGCCCCACCCTGGGAGGAATTACTTCAACACCAGGCGGTCATGGCTGATCGCGATGGCTTGATTGAAGATGCCATTAAGGTTGTCCGTGAATCAACGGGTGAGTGCTTCGATGCTGCAACGCCGGCTGCGGATTGGGTATCCCCGAGCCGCTCGATTGGTTGATGAATTGGAAGAGATGGGCATCGTAGCTCCAGCACAAAGCGGAAGCCGTGATCGAGAGGTTCTCATCGGTCGAGACACTGATCTAGAAGATGAGTAGGTCAAGGAGCAACCTTTCGTATCTTGACGTTCGGTCATGCATGCGATAGCATAGACCGATATTAAATTTACGAGTTACGCAGTTCGAGGGGAAGCCTAATTACCCGCCAGATGCGTAGGATCTAAAACATTTACCGAAAGGTGGATTTTGTTTTGGCTGAACAAGTGGTACAAAATAAGCAGAAAATGACCCTTACCGATCAAATGAGGGTGTGGTTCAAGGGAGTTTTGGATCCAATTGCCACGCTGCTGAACCGGATTGGCTTAATGCCAAATACTGTTACGATCCTGGGTTTGGCAGGAAATACAATCGGCGCCGTTTTTCTGGCCCAGGGACATATGACGATCGGGGGCATCTTTATTCTGCTGATGGGTCCGATTGATGGTCTGGATGGAACCATGGCTCGACTGCGGGGAGAGGCCACCGAGTTTGGCGCGTTCGTGAATTCTGTTACCGATCGATATTCAGAATTGGTCATCTTTGGTGGGATGCTGTTTTATTACATCCAGCAAGGCGAGTGGCTGCCAGCTATGCTGGCTTATTTTGCAGCAGCAGGCGCTGTGCTCGTCTCGTACACTCGTGCGCGGGCACAGTCATTGGGCCATGAAACCAAAGTTGGTATGTTAACCCGTATGGAGCGCTACCTGGTTCTGGCGCCTTGCCTTGTTTTCAATATTCCACTTGTGGGTCTGTGGATTCTGGCTGTGTTGGGTAATTTGACAGCCTTACAGCGTATTCTGGATGTTCGCCGGCAAGCCCACAAAAAACAGGAGTAGTTATGCCTCTCGGATTTCAATTAGGGCCACTTTTTATCCGGTATTACGGGATCATCCTAATGGTAGGCGCGGTGCTGGCTGCGTTTCTTGCAGAACGGGAGGTCAAACGCCGTGGTTTCAACAGCGATCTGGTGTGGGATGGTTTGATATGGGTATTGGTCGGGGGGATTGTTGGAGCGCGCATCTGGCATATATTGACACCCCCACCATCCATGGTCGAACAAGGTATTACGACCGGCTTTTATCTTAACCCACCCGCTGGATGCACTGGCCATCTGGCGTGGCGGGTTGGGGATACCGGGAGCAGTGATCGGTGGCGGTCTTGCTCTATATTTCTTCACCCGCAAGCGAAATATTAGTTTTGCCCAATGGGCAGATATTGCTGCTCCCGCCGTTGCCCTGGGGCAGGCTGTTGGGCGGTGGGGTAATTTTGTGAACCAGGAATTGTACGGCTCTCCCACCAATCTACCCTGGGCGATTTTTATCGATCCGCAGTACCGGCTGCCTGAATTTAGAGACGTTTCACATTATCATCCAATATTCCTGTACGAATCTCTATGGAATTTTGCGAATATGGTATTTTTGCTCTGGTTGGGCCGGCGTTATGCGCGCCAGCTTCTTTCAGGCGATATCTTGCTGGCTTATATGATTGTTTACCCCGTTGGACGATTCTTCCTCGAATTCCTGCGATTAGATTCGGCGCAAATCGGTGGATTGAATGCCAATCAGACTTTCATGATCATTGTAGCGGTATTTTCGGCGGGAATGCTATTGTTTCGCCACCGGCGCGTTCAACAACAAACAAGTGAATAATTACCTGAGTGGTAAACCAGTAAGCCGGGAGGACTTTTGGATTATTGGCGCATACTCGGGTTTCGATTATAGTAGTAATGAATGTTTATGATTCATACACAAAACCTGGGGAAGCAATTTGACAGCTTTTGGGCTGTTGACGGCATTAACCTGGATGTTGAGGCAGGTGAAGTACTTGCTTTACTTGGGCCGAACGGCGCCGGTAAAACCACCACGGTTCGAATGCTCACCTCAATATTGCATCCCAGTCGTGGCACTGCAACGATTGCCGGATATGATGTGGTACGCGATGCAACCCAGGTACGGGGAAAAGTAGGGGTCTTAACCGAGCAGCACGGCCTGTATGGGCGGATGCGCGCAGATGAATATCTGGACTTCTTTGGACAGCTCTACGGAATGAGCCTGGCAACACGCCAGAACCGCGTCCGGCGTTTACTTGAAAATTTTGGCTTGTATCCAGACCGTAAACGACGGATTGGCGAATACTCCAAAGGTATGCGCCAGAAACTGGCATTGGCTCGTGCTTTGCTGCACGAACCGCCGATACTATTACTGGATGAACCTACATCCGCAATGGACCCTGAAAGCGCCCGGCTAGTCCGCGACGCAATCCGCGAATTGCGTTCTGCCAGCAGAGCCATCATTATATGTTCGCACAACCTGGCGGAAGCGGAAGAATTAGCCGATAAAATTGCGATTATCCGGCGCGGGCTGATCATTGCACAGGGCGCGCCGGAAACATTAAAACTTAACTTCCTTGGGCCGGTAGAATACGAGGTAAACCTGGGTGTTAAGCTAAACGGTAATGCGATCAACCTGCCATTAGAAGCCAATCTTACCAACTGTGGACCAGACTGGCTCCGGTTCAGAACTGCCGCGCCCGGACGAGTAAATCCGGAAGTGCTGCGTTCGCTGTTAGACCAGGGGCTCCCGGTCGTGGGATTACGTGAAGTGGCCCGCAGTTTGGAACAAGTCTATTTGCAAGCGATACAATCGCCAGATGACGCAGAGGCAGCCCATGCTAAATAGTATGGTGCGCTATCTTAATCCGGCGTTTATCATTACGCGACGAGAGGTCCGTGATCAACTGCGCGACTGGCGGATCATCTTTCCGGTTCTGGCTCTAACCGTGTTTTTTCCGGGATTGATGAATTTTACCGCGGCGTCAGGCTGTGGGGTTTGTCGAAAGATACGGAGCGCCGGTTATCGGAGATCGTTTGATCCCGTTCCTTTTAATGATCGTTGGTTTTTTTCCGATTTCTGTATCACTGGTGATCGCCCTGGAAAGTTTTGTGGGCGAAAAAGAACGGCGAAGCATTGAACCATTGCTGAGCAGCCCTCTCAGCAACGGGCAGTTGTATCTTGGAAAATTACTGGCTGCGATGGTTCCACCCTTGATCGCCAGTTACCTGGGAATTGCGGTTTATCTGGCGGGTCTGTATTTCCAGGTTGGATGGATGCCTGATCCGATATTACTTCTGCAGATGCTTCTCCTGACAACGGTGCAAGCGTTGGTCATGGTCAGTGGGGCTGTTGTGGTTTCTGCCCAAACAACCTCGGTGCGGGCTGCGAATTTATTAGCATCCTTTATTATTATCCCGATGGCGTTGCTGATCCAGGGTGAGAGCATTATCATGTTCTGGGCGCGTTACAGTGTCTTGTGGTGGGCGATTTTCGGGCAATTGTTGATCTCAGGACTTTTGATCCGTTCCGGCGTGACACACTTTAATCGCGAAGAATTGCTTGGCAACGAATTGGACACTCTAAATCTGAGCTGGGGATGGCGGGTTTTTCGTCAAAATTTTGTTGGTAAAGCACACTCAATCGTCGAGTGGTACTCTACGGAAATCAACCTGACACTGCGCAGGTTGGCGATCCCGATAGGTTTATTGATCGTAGCGCTGGTTGCAGGCGTGGGCATTGGGATCAGCCAGGCGAGGATATTCGTTTTGCCACCAGGCATACTCCAACTCAACCATCTGGATCAGGGATTTATCGATGGGTTGGATGCCCTGAGGTTGTTCTCAGTAGCCGGGGTTGGCACGGTCTGGTTTCACAATCTGCGTGCACTGGTATTGGCTACCCTTTTGGGGATATTCTCGTTTGGGGTTTTAGGCGTTATTGTATTGATGATTCCGTTTATGCTGATCGGGTATCTCCTGGGAACCATGACCACAGTTGGAATCCCTCCTCTGCTATTTTTGTCAGCGTTTATTCTGCCGCATGGTGTGCTGGAAATACCAGCGATTGTCATAGCTGGCGCGGCGGCGCTCCGACTGGGTGCTACATTCGCAGCGCCCGCTTATGGTACAACAATTGGCGAGGCATGGCTGCGCTCTCTGGCGGATTGGGCGCGGGTCATGCTGGGTTTTGTTGTCCCCCTGCTGTTGGGAGCGGCAGTTCTGGAAGTTCTACTCACCCCACGTATAGCGCTCTGGTTAATGGGCGGTGGTTAGGTATAATACTCTTGGGTGACTTTAAGGTGCCAAAGCTCATTATCCTGGGTTCTTCAAATGCTATTCCAGATGAAAAACATGAAAACACCCACATGGCTATCAGCTGCCGTGAGAGCACGCTTTTAATTGATTGTGTCAATAATCCGATTGTCAGGCTGCGTCAGGCCAAACTTGATTTCAACCGATTAACCGATGTTATTCTGACCCATTTCCACCCAGACCACGTCTCGGGGGTTCCATCTTTACTCATGAATATGTGGTTGATGGGGCGCAAAGATCCGATTAACATCTATGGCCTGTCATATACTCTGGATCGTATTGAGAAGTTGATGGAATTCTACGATTGGGCCAGTTGGCCTCGTTTTTATCCGGTGAAGTTCCATCGAATCCCAGAGAAGGAATTCGCGCCTGTCTTTGAAACGGAGGAGCTGAAGGTATTTGCTACCCCGGTGCATCATCTGGTTCCAACCATCGGTTTGCGGATTGATCTGCCTGAAATCAAGCACACCTTCGCATACTCCTGCGACACAGAACCCTGCTCTGAGGTTGTTCGTCTGGCTGAAGGGGCAGATTTACTGATCCATGAGGCTTCCGGGGCTACTTTAGGGCACTCTTCGGCATCCCAGGCGGGCTCGATTGCGCGCCAGGCTGAGGTCGGACGGTTGCTTTTAATTCATTATCCTACCGGTGGATTTGATGCGCGTTCGTTGGTGAAAGAAGCTGCTGACGCTTACGGGGGAAATGTAGGCCTGGCTGAGGATTTTATGGAAGTTGAATTGTAGGGTTTATAAGCATCCTACCAGCCAACCACGAATGAGATCCATTCCGTGTTGTCATGGAGATGGCGGGCGAACATATATTCTGCAGACACAGGCGGTGCCGCAGGTGACCGTAGGAGCCTCATTTGCGCCTGCTCCAGGGTTCTGCCGCCTTTGCGATGATTGCAGGTTGAACAGGCTGCAACCAAATTCTCCCATGTATGGACGCCTCCCAGGCGGCGTGGAACTACATGGTCGATCGTAAGGTGCTGGGTGCTCAGGCCACAATACTGGCAGGTGAAATTATCCCGGCGTAATATTTCGCGTTTTGTCAGGCGGACGCGTGGTCTGGGGCGGTGAACCATCTGGTCCAGCCGGATGATCGATGGGCGCGGAAAAGAGCGGGAGATTGTTTTTATTTCACCCCGCCCGTTCAGCACCAGGTCGGCTTTTCCTTTCAGGATGAGACCGATGGCGCGGCGAGTACTGCAGACATTGATCGGTTCGAAATTTGCGTTGAGGACAAGTACCGGCTCGTGCATAGGCCCTCCACAACTTTCGAATTATAGCATGGGTTTACACCTGGATGATTATTTGGATTTCTCTTTGGGTTGATTTGGAAACATCAGCGAACAGCCTTGAGCAAGAGCAAAGATTGAGTTTATAATTAGCCCATGCAGGAGGATGGTGCTCTTCCGTTTACACCGGAGCTGATTCCCCGGCGGGGCGAATTAATCGCCTGGTTATTAACAGTAGGCGTTATCGCCGGCTGGTTGATACTGAATTTTAATAATTTACCGGTCGTGTGGGGTCTACCACTTTTTGGGATTTTGTTGTTGGTCTCTGCGATGGGGATCAGTTTTGGGAACTGGATGGATCGTCATACCAGCATAAGCCTTGACCCTGGAAGTATTATCTATCGAGATGGCCTGAGAAAGGTGCAACTGGGGTGGGAGGAAATTCGCAATGTTCGCGTACTGCCCTCTGAATGGGGCAGCAAGATCCAGGTGTTTGGCGATACAGGCTATTTTGCATTTCGAACCCTGGGAGAAGTTGTCTTGCGGGGCGATGTGAAAGGTACAATGGGTTTCAAAAATGGCGAGGAAATTCTTCGTCTTATTGTCTTGAATAGCAGACTGCAAGTGATCGATCACCCTGGAGAAGGGATTTATTATTCACGTTTATGAACAACCTTTGTGGTGAGCGTTGCCCCGCGCCCTCGCCGCAGAGGGCGCGGGTTTTTATGCTTTAAAACTACCGGATGGAGTTTTCAACGATGAGCGATACGAAAATGACAATTAATGAGCAGGTCGAATACCTGATGCAGGGAACCGAGTACGGTGATGACGTCCTCAAGCGCGCGATGGCTGACGAGTTGATGGACACGTTTGCTGGAAGCCGGGCAGGAGGGACGCCCGTTACGCGTATACTGCGGTTTTGACCCACGCACAAGTGATTTGCATCTGGGACACACCGTTCCGATGCGGAAGCTGCGCCAATTTCAAGAATTGGGGCATGAAGTTACTTTTTTGGTCGGAAATTACACGTCGCTGATTGGAGACCCATCTGATCAAGATAAGCTGCGGCCTCAGTTAACCCCGGACAAAGTAGCTGAGAACGGACGAACCTATGCAGAGCAAGCTTATAAAGTTCTGGATCGAGAAAAAACCCTCATCCGTTTCAATGCCACCTGGCTATCGGAGCTGTCGTTTGCTGAGGTCATCCGGATTGCATCGAACTTCACCATTCAACAATTTCTGACCCGGGAGAATTTCAAACTGCGATGGGAAAAGGGAGATGCGATTTATCTTCATGAAACCTTCTATTCCTTGATGCAAGGTTACGACGCCTATGCAATGCGTGCAGATGTTCAGGTGGGCGGCACCGATCAGCGATTTAATATCGTAACCGCGGCGCGGAAGTTGATGACATCCCTGGGGGAGAAGCCGAACATTGGCATTATTCTGGGTATCCTGCCGGGCACGGATGGCGAAATTAAGATGAGTAAGTCACTTGGCAACCATATCCCATTGCTTTCATCGCCTGAGGATATGTATGGCAAGGTGATGAGCGTGCCAGACAAAGGTATGAGCCAGTTTTTCAGGTTGGTGACCCGCTGGACACCGCCAGAAATTGCAGTACTGGAAGCTGAGATTGCCACAGGTGGTCTGCATCCCCGTGATGCCAAGATGAAACTTGCCCGGGAAATCGTTTCGATAGATCTTAACGAGGCAGATGCGCTGCGGGCAGAAGAAGCTTTTATTCGGGTTTTCCAACAGCACGATTTACCCGATGAGTTACCGGAATACCGTCTTATGCCCGGACAAACGGTTCTGGATGTGCTGATGAATGCCGGATTGGTTTCCAGCAAGAGCGAAGGCCGGCGGATGGTCGTCCAAAACGGTGTCCGGCTGGATGGCGTTACGCTATCCGAAGCTGGCGCGGTTTTCCCTCATCCCGGAGTTCTGCAGGTGGGTAAGCGGCGATACATGCGTGTGGTTTGAGTGTCAGGGAAACATGGCTGCTTCCAACACCTTTTGACCAATCTGCTCTGCCAGGGAGGGATTGTTCTCCTCCAGATAAAGAGCAATCCCATAGGAAACGCCAATCCAATTCTGGTTGGTGCCTGCGAAATACCATACACCAGCCTGCTCTGATGTGGGGGTTTGAAGGGCCGAAAATTGCCATTTCGACTCTCCGGGAAGGGTAAACCTTTCGATGAGGCTGTCAGCCAGATCAGGCTGGATCAAGTCAACCGGTGCGCCCTGTAACGGGAGGATCACCCATCCTTCTTTTGGGGTATCAACCGCAGAAACGAATATCGGTGTTTGCCTCACACCACCGTCACTCAGCGCGGCAGAAGCCAGAGCTGCCTGGAGCGGGCTTAGCGATAATCTTTGTGGATTCGGTTCTGGAATGTCCTCCTGCAGGCCGATGCCGGGGATTGAGACCAGTAGTTCCGGTTTTATGCCTGTAAAAATACTGTCCATCAAACCATCTGCCGGGTATCTTCCCTGGACGGCGCGATTTAGCAACGGCGCCCGCTGGTCCTGGATGAGGGTTTTCCAATCCTGGTCCAATTGATTGGAATCAAAACCAGGGTGAGATGCCATTGCCAGGATTTCGCCTGTTCCGGCATTAAGTAACACCAATCCCCCGGTCTGCCCAGTCATCGCCAGGTCGGCAATATTTTGTAATCTTAAGTCCAGGCTCAAACGAATATTCAGGCCTGCCGGCGGTTGGCCATACATGAGATTACTCCACCACACATCCAGCCCCGGATTGCCTTTCAAGCCGCGCAAATAATCATCGAAAGCGGCCTCCACACCTGCTTGTCCGTAGGTTGGATTGTTGTAGCCTATGATTGGGCTGAGATCCGGTTGAAGCAAAACCCGGGTGTAATTACCTGAGTTCCCGGTGGTGGTGGCTATGGGTTGGTTGTTCCGATCCATGATGGCGCCACGCACAACGTCTCGATCGGCGATTGCCCGGCGCGGGTTATCCGTCCGAGTGAGCAAGTCAGGCGCACGGTAGAATGTCCACCAGCCTGCGGCGGCGGAAACGGCCAGAAGACCCAGGTACAAAAACGCCCCCAGGTAGCGGAGTGCATGGGGATTGGAAGGCGCGATGGAGACAGCTTCTGAATCGTGTATGCTAATCTTCAAGAGCAGGAGCAGAGCAAGGAAACTGGTCAGCAGCGAGGAACCGCCGTACGATACGAACGGTAGAGTAACACCTGTCAGGGGAAACAGGCGCAGGTTGCCTCCCGCAATTAAAATACTCTGCGCCACGAGATGGGCCGTCAATCCGGCGGCAAGATTTCGCTGAAATGGGTCACGGGCATTTATGGCAATCCGCAGCCCACGAGCGGCAAGCAGTCCATAAATCAAAAGCAAGCCAATGCCACCTAACAGGCCGCTTTCTTCAATAATTGCTGTAAAGATGAAATCAGATTGAGCTACAGGCACAAGTCCTGGACTGCCAAGGCCTAAACCCCTGCCGATCAGACCGCCATTGGCGGCCGAGAGCAGCGATTGTACGATCTGATAGGAACGCCCGCTGGGGTCTAACCAGGGGTTCAACCAGGCATCGACACGAAGGCGGACTACATCGAAGAGCGTGTAACCTGAGATCCCGGCTGCTACCACCGTCAAACCGCTTACCAGTAGAATTAACCGGCTTCCGGTAGCCACAAAAACGAGCACCGTGTAAATGAACAGGAATATGGAGGCTGTTCCCAGATCCCTTTGAGCAAGCAGCACGGCCAATACCAGTCCGATCATCAATAAACTTGGCGAGAGCAAAGGCAGCAGCAAGACATCCGTTTTTCGATTGGAAGGTTTTGGCAAAATGCTTGATTGGTTCGCAACCTGGATGCGCGCCTGAGGCTTGAAACCCGAAAGGTAGGCCGCCAGGTATACGATGAGCAGCAGTTTAAGCGGCTCGGAGGGCTGAAAATAAACCCCACAGCAGCCAAGCCACATTCGGGGTCCTGATCCCATCGGATTGGTGCCGAATATCAATGTAAACGCAGTCAGTAATAAGCCACCACTGAGCCACAGATACTTGAACCGGCGCAGAAAGGCCAGATTGCCGGGTAGATAGAAGCCGGCAATCAGCGCGCTCTGCGGATACTAACAACCAGATGCTCTGGCGTAATCCAAAATTTGGATCCAATCGCCAGATGGTGATTAAACCCCACCCACTGAGCAATGCAGCGATCGGCAGCAGGTAGGGGTCTCGTTCTGGCAGCAGGCGAGCACTGAACGTGTGAGCAACCAGCGCCACGATCAAACTCATGGCAATGCCCGTCCAATGTTCCCAGCGGAAGGGAACCTGCCAGGTATGTGCCCGGGCGGCAGGTGACAGCGTAAGTATTGCACCAGCAGAAATAAGCGTAAGAACTGCGAGTGAATACAGGCGCTTCTGGGTTAGGTTTACTGAAGCTACCTGCCGCTTGCCCTCGAGTAAGTGGTTGAAATACTTGATACTGTTCAAAGGTTTTCAGGATTTTGGTAGATATTTGTCAACCAAAATCGCCAATTTTTGGCGTGTCTCCAGGGGAATACGGTCAGGCCGGGTGATCAAGGCTGACGCCAGCGCAGTTGAACAGGCACACGATCGTTCTGGTCTGAGATTGCGGGCGAGGCTGCGAACAGCCTGCTGGGCAATTTCGGTGTTTCGATTGAGAATCTCAATGACGATATCTACTGTCACCGGCTCTTCGCTGGTATGCCACACGTCGTAGTCGGTCACATGGGCCATAACAGCGTAACACATTTCGGCCTCTCGGGCTAAGAAAGCCTCGGGTGATGTGGTCATGCCGATCAACGACATGCCCCAGGAACGGAAAGTATTCAATTCGGCCCGGGTTGAAAAACGCGGTCCTTCGATGGTTATGAAGGAGCCCCCCTTGTGAACAGCAGCTGATGTGGATTTTACTGCTAACAACAATTGATTGGAGAAGTCGGAACAGAATGGATCGGCCACGCTGATGTGGGCCACCATGCCATCGCCAAAGAACGATCTGTGGCGGCCGTGGGTCAGATCAAGGATCTGATCTGGGATTACGATTTGACCTGGTGCATAGTCTTCCCGCAGGGACCCACATGCGCTGATGCTAACGATACGTTCAACGCCCAGGTTTTTTAGCGCATAAATATTTGCACGATAAGGCACTTCAGAAGGGGAAATGTGATGACCAATGCCGTGCCGCGCAAGGAATGCCATGCGCTTCTCTTCCAGTGTACCCACGATGATGGGTGCGGATGGTTTGCCAAATGGGGTATCAGGATAGATTTCCGTGGTGTTTTGCAGGTCAGGCATAGCATATAGACCCGACCCACCGATTACAGCCAGGGTGGGATGATCATCCATGGTTTCCTCCAGGAAATGTGGGTTATTTGTGACACGTTGGTTTAATTTATGCAGATCCGTTCGAGATCGTTTCAATCTGAATGGTGAATTTAGCCTGTCCGCAGCGGATGATATCACCCGTTGTAACCACCAGGGGATCTTTAACGGTCTCCTGGTTTAAAAAGGTGCCGTTTGTTGATTGAAAATCTTCCAGCCACCATTGACCCTGTCGAAAAGTCAGCCGGGCATGCTGAGCAGATACAGTGATATCTTCCAGGCACAGACTGCAAGATGGATCGCGACCGATGGTAATCTCGGTTGTGGTAAATCTAAGGGGTTCACTGGATTCGTGATCCATGGTGGTAATGAACAAGGGAGCGGGTAAGCGCTGGGCCTGGCCTTTTATTTGTCGTTGGGTGTCGAGCCACAACATATATAAACCAAAAGCCAAAAAGGCATACAGGCTTATGGCGAAGATAATACGCAAAATCAGTAGGATCGGCCCGCTCATGGATTGGTGTTATGCTCAATCAGGTATCTGGACAACTTTTTGAGTCTGACCCAGCTGATCGTTTTCTTGCCCGTACACGATAGGCACTCCAGCCAGTGAGACAACGTCACCAGGGAACAATACACTCTGGGTAACTTGTTGGTCATTAACAAACGTGCCCCCGGATGAGTCCAGGTCAAAGATGAGATAATGTCCACCAGAAGCGCGCAATTGGGCGTGGACACGGGAAACACGTTCATCGGAGATGACGATATCGTTATCTCTTCTTCTCCCGATATTCACAACAGGTTTTGTAAGTGGATAGAGGCGCGTACCATCAATAACAACGAAGGCATTTTCAGGTAAGCTGGCCGGGGCAACCTGATTCTCGACAGGCATATCCGATGTGTCAGCAAGCTGTTCAATGCTGATATTGGCATTCACCTGGACTTGATGGGGGAGAGCGGTTGTGTCCTCAACAATCCGGACGACCGGCGGGCTGTAAAAACTAAAACCCGTATCGTGAGCCAAATTTTCCAGGTTCCACGCCATTTCTTCCAGTGATTCGGGTTTGCCCCTTAATTCCTGAAAATGTATGGAATGGACAGCTATGGTGTACAAATTTGGAGCAATCTTTTCGCCGGTGGAAGTATCCCGGGCGCCTGCCAGCATAGCCGTTGCCAGTTGATGCGCGATTTGCTGGTTAAATCCCCGGTCAGTGAATATGCGTGCAGCACTGCCCTCGATCATCGTGCGAAGTTTAGCCTCCATTCGATTTAGAAGATCTTTAATCAACCCGGGTCACCCAATCCGTTCATTCCATTTTATGGTGCATAGATATATCAAACTGATCCCAATTCAGGCTTGCCCTGGAATATTATAGGGTAGGAAGAACGATTAGGCAAGCATGCGATAGTATAATCTTCATGATATGGAACATTTAGAGTCTGGTTTCCGAGAGCTGGACCATACGGCAGACCGGGTATTGGAAATATGGGGACCCGATTTGAAGGCAGTGCTGGAACAGGCGGCACGCGGTATGTATTATTTGATGGGGATAATTTTATCCGGCGAACCACGCCTGACCAAAGTGCTGCGAATAAAAGGCGTAGAACCCGAAATGCTCGTGGTCAAGTTTTTACAGGAATTACTTTATCTGGCCGAAATGGATAAATCAGGTTTCGACCAGTATGACTTGACGCTGTGCGAGGAGGGTCTCGTTGCCATCTTGTCAGGAGCGAAACTTGCTTCGATTGAAAAAGAGATCAAAGCCGTGACCTACCATAATCTGAAGGTCGTTCACTCTGCACAGGGATTATCGGTAAAAATCGTATTCGATGTGTAATGGTTCGGTTTGTAGAATGCCAAATGGTTCAGTCTGGCATGTCAAAGCATTGACGATAATGATTGGACGCTTAAGATGGTTAAATTGACAGATATGAAGCGCGTCAGCGAGTACGAATGGGAAATACCCATTACATTTCGCCAGGATATGCGCGTGCCGGTGCGAATATATGCCACCAAACGCCTGCTTGAGGCGGTCATGGACGATAACTCGCTTGAACAGGCAGTGAATTCGTCCACTCTGCCCGGGCTGGTGGGGCACGTTGTGGTCATGCCGGATATGCACCAGGGATACGGATTTCCAATCGGAGGGGTGGCGGCAACGCGTTACCCGGATGGTGTTATCTCACCTGGTGGGATTGGTTACGATATTAATTGCGGCGTCCGGTTGCTGGCTACACGGGTTGGTTATGATGCTGCTGCGCAACACCTGGATGCTCTGGTTGGCGCATTAAACCGTTATTGTCCAAGTGGAGTGGGCACCAAAGGCAGTATTCAGAGTCACAGGTGATGAGCTTGACATTGTTTGTAAAGAAGGCAGTCGCTGGGCTCAAAAAAAGGGCTTTGCCAGCGACGCAGACCTCCGGCGCACGGAGGAGAATGGGCACCTCGAAGGCGCTGATCCGTCGAAAGTGAGCAAACGCGCCAAAGAACGCGGCCGGGAGCAGATCGGCACACTCGGAGCAGGCAACCACTTTATCGAGGTGGATGTGGTGGAGCAAATTTTCGAGCCTGAAGCCGCCGGTATCATGGGATTGGAAGAGGGCGATCTGGTTGTGCAAATCCACTGCGGTTCGCGCGGATTTGGTCACCAGGTGTGCAGCGATTATGTGGAATTATTTCAAGGGGCAGGGAAACGCTATGGTATTCATATCCCAGACCGAGAGCTGGTATGCGCTCCCCATGACTCGCCGGAAGGCAGGGATTACCTGGCTGCAATGCGCTGTGCAGCGAACTACGCATTTGCCAACCGGCAGGTTCTGGCTCATTTTGCCCGGATGGCATTTGATGAAGCGCTGGCTGGCGTGGTTCGAGACCGGCATCTTTATCAGGTGTATGATATTGCCCACAATATGGGAAAAATCGAAACCCATTTGATCGATGGTGAGCGTATCCGGGTGTGCGTACACAGAAAAGGCGCTACGCGCGCTTTTGGCCCGGGTTTTGAAGGTCTTCCACAAGAGTATCGGAAAATTGGTCAACCCGTCCTCGTGCCGGGAAGCATGGGGACTGCGTCATGGGTGTTGGTGGGAACTCAGGGAAGTATGGAGCGGTCCTTTGGCTCATCCTGTCACGGCGCTGGACGGGTGATGAGCAGGGCGCAAGCCAAGAAACATATCTGGGGGGAAGATTTGCGTAAACAGCTCGAAGCGCAGGGGATTCATATCCGCGCCGGTTCCATGGCGGGTCTGGCAGAAGAGGCACCTGAGGCCTATAAGGACGTGGATGATGTGGTAGGTACGGTAACCGGCGCAGGTCTTGCCACTAAAGTGGCGCGCCTGGTACCGGTGGCAGTAGTCAAAGGATAGTGATCCGGTAAAATGATTTTCGGTTATTTTTGACATGAGGAACAGATCGGGGGTATGCACCGTCTGGAGAATGAAGGTTGTCTTCCAAGGAGGAGAAAATGGTAAAAAAACTGGTTGTTATTTTCGTTACACTTGCTTTTGTATTTGCAGGTTGTAGCGCTTTCCCGATGGATCCGGATCAAACCGGAGCGACACCCGCGCAAGGTGATCCAAACTCGCCGGTAACAAACGAGACGCCAGATGTGGTAAAAGGGCAGCGTTCACCCCTGGACCCTTTGCCAGATGAAGATAAGATGAGCCGCGCCTCCGCTTCTGTAGTAAAAAGTGAGATACTGATGCTGGAAAGTTACCCGATGCAAATCACCCTGACCATCGAGGGAACCCTGCCAACACCCTGTCACCATCTGCGTGCGAAGGTCAATCCACCCGATGCGGATAATCATATCAATGTTGAGGTGTATTCGATGGTGGATCCAGGAGAGATTTGTATTCAGGTTCTACAGGAATATAAATCGAGTATCCCGTTGGGCAGTTACGAGGCTGGCACTTACACGATCATGATTAATGGGCAGAAAGCCGGCGAATTTACCCAATAAAAGCCGTTTTTGTATTGAAAACTAATGGGAAAGGATTTGCGAGAGAAACAGCTTGGTCCGATCTTCCTGAGGGTTCGAGAAGATTTGCTGGGGAGTGCCGCTTTCCACAATTTGACCCTGGTCAAAGAAATACATGCGGTGAGCCACGGCGCGGGCAAAACCCATCTCGTGGGTTACAACGAGCATGGTCATGCCGCTCCTGGCAAGTTCAACCATTACATCCAATACCTCCTTGATCATTTCGGGATCCAGGGCGGAAGTGGGTTCATCAAAAAGCATAATTTTCGGCTGCATCGCCAGGGCGCGGGCAATAGCTACGCGTTGCTGCTGTCCCCCTGAAAGCTGTCCGGGATATTTGTCTGCCTGCTCGGGTATACCCACTCTTTCAAGAAGCTGGATGCCCACTTCATCTGCTTTCTGTTTTTTCCATTTACGCACCCAGAGAGGCGCCAGGGTGATATTTTGAAGGACTGTGAGGTGAGGAAACAGGTTGAACTGCTGGAAAACCATGCCGGTTTCCATGCGAATGGCTTCGATGTTGCGAATATCTTTGGTTAATTCAATCCCATCAACGATAATCTGACCCTGTTGGTGCTCCTCCAGGCGGTTGATGGTGCGAATAAATGTTGATTTACCAGACCCTGATGGACCAAAGATCACGATAACTTCGCCGCGCTTGACCTCCATGTTAATCCCGCGCAACGCGTGGAACTGACCGTACCATTTATGCACATCACGGGAAATAATAATTGGTTGGTCTGAAGCTAGATCGGTCATGGGGCGGCCTCCTCTTTGGGGGCAATTTTACCGCAATAAGATCAATCTACCTGCCTTTTGCGGAAATTTACTTACACACCCGTGCATATTTTCCGCCGGTCAAATTCAGGATGGCTGCGGGAGATAGGCGAATGTTCAGGCCGCGCTGTCCACCAGAAATATACACATCCTTCAATTCGTGTGCGCTTTCATCGAGAACAACTTGAAAGCCTTTGTTGATCAGAGCCAGAGGTGATATGCCGCCGGCTTGCAATCCGGTCAGGCTTTCGGCCTCACGTTCGGTGGGTAGGAATACTTTTTTCTCACCGACTGCTGCCGCCAATAATTTCAAATCGACCTCACGATCGCCAGGCACGATCGCTAAAATGGTTTTACCTTTGCCTTCCCTTTTGACGACAATGGTTTTATACACACTGGAAATATTTATACCCAGAATCCGGGCTGCCTCCTCGGCTCCGAGTTTTTCGGGGGGCAGCTCGCAGGCGGTATAAGATATTTTTCGTTGATCCAGCAGCCGGGTCACGTTATTAGACTTCATTGATTTATTCGATAATTATCGGGTCGGATGGAGTGGTGGGTAGTTTAAGTGTGAAAATTGCGCCGCCTTGCGGATGGTTGGCCGCGGACAAATCTCCCCCATGGGCGCGTGCCAGCTGGCGGGCGATTGCCAAGCCCAGGCCTGATCCACCTTCGGATCTGGTCCGCGATTTATCGGCGCGGTAGAAGCGATCGAAGACATAGGTTATTGCATCCGGTGGGATACCAGGGCCGGAATCGTGAACCTGAAGTTCGACTTTCTGGTCAGTGGAAGACAAGGTAAGCTCAATTCTGCCTCCATCGGGCGTGTAGCGCAGAGCGTTGGAGAGCAGGTTTCCTAATATTTGATCGAGACGAAGAGGGTCTAACCAAAGTGGGCGAATCACATTGGCAAATTGCGTAAACCCAATTTCGATACGGCGGTGGGTTGCCTGCGGACGGTAATGTTCGAGGCTGCGCCGCACAAGATCAGGGAGATTTGTTTGAGTTTTTTCGAGCCGCAGCTGACCTGAGTCGGCCAGCGCCAGGGTGCGCAGATCGTCAACCAGGCGAGTGAGGAGTTGATTCTGCTCCAGGGCAGGCGCCAGGTTATCCGGAGTTAGAGGGTAAATGCCATCTTGCAGGGCTTCCAGACTGGCACGTTGGACCGCCAGCGGGTTACGCAGTTCATGGGCAATATCGGCGGTCATCGAACGGCGGCTGTCTTCAGCCTGCTGGAGTGATTTAGCCATGTGATTAAAAGCCCGGCCCAGAAGAGCCAATTCATCGCTGCCTCGCACCTTGACTCGCTGGGCAAGATCACCCCGAGCCATACCTCCGGCGGCATTTGTCAATGCGCGCACCGGTTGAAGCAGGCCATAGGCAATGAACAATGCCAGGAGCAGCGATATTCCACCAGAAATTAAACCTGCGATCAGCGCCGAACGTGTGATATTGTTTATAAGGGCTTTTTCGTTCTCAATGGTGAAATTCATGCCGCCATCCGGAAGCAGATAGCCCACGATGACTTGATTGGCCTCAAGCTGGATGGCGCTGGCGATTTCCC
The DNA here is from genome assembly GCA_963705155.1 of uncultured Chloroflexia bacterium. GTDB lineage: Bacteria > Chloroflexota > Anaerolineae > Anaerolineales > UBA4823 > CAVPJC01. The sequence continues at coordinate 276,633 of CAVPJC010000013.1, forward strand.
GGGATGACAGGTGAACACCCTGGTCAGCGCTGGTGGTGTCAATGATGGTTGTACCTGAGGCGTCTGCAAGGCGCAGGCGTTGGTTCATCATGCCACCCAAACCCTGGCCCACGCCCTGGCCCATACCTGCCCCGTGCATTGTTCGGACGCTTTCCAACAATACACCGGCGCCCTCCCAACTCTGATTAGTTTGATAATAGTCTTCGAGGCTTACGACCAGATCCTGGAGTTCCGCCATACCGCCGCGGAACATAAAAGCGCGCACAGCCCCCGCAGCTCCCTGACGAGCGATCAACACAACACTGGTAACGGAGATCAGTACGATCAATGTGAAAGAAAGAATTAAACGTAATCGCATCGTTTATCTACAGGCTGGAATTCAGGATAAGGGTCATCCAACCTGCTTCCTTTTCTTAATGGTCACGGGCAAAGCGGTAGCCCACACCAAAGACCGTTTCAATGTATCCCGGTTTTTTGGGGTCACGCTCAAGTTTGGCGCGCAAATTTTTAATATGGGCATCGATGGTGCGTTCATAACCTTCGTAGGCTGAGCCCAGGCCGGTTTCTAAAAGCTGGAGGCGGGTGAACGCCCGGCCTGGTTGAGCAGCCATGGCTGCCAGAAGGTTGAACTCGGTGGGAGTCAGATCGATCAGCTCACCCGCACGGTAAACGCTATGCGCCTCCAGATCTACTTCGAGATCGGCTGCCCGTAAAACCTGGGCGACGACCGGCGCAGCAGATGAGCGGCGAAGCATGGATCGTACACGCGCCACCACCACCCGCGGCGAAAATGGCTTGGGGATGTAATCATCTGCGCCGAGCTCAAGACCGATCAGCTGGTCGGTTTCTTCGACGCGAGCAGTCAGCATGATAATGGGGGTATCAGATTTTCGGCGGATCGCGCGGGCGACATCCAGACCGTCCATGCCTGGCAGATTGAGGTCCAGGAGGACCAGGTCTGGATGTTTATGTTCCCATGTGGAGAGACCTGTATCGCCCCGCGATGCGGATAAAACGGTGAAACCTGCCTGCTCCAGGTAAGAACGCAGGATTTTTACCAATTCCGGTTCGTCTTCAACAATCAGAATTGTGGTCATATCATACCGATTATACAGTAATCGTGGGTGATGTAAGCCCACATCACCCACGATTTGATCAAAAGATTGTTCAGAGTGCAGATCAGGGATTTGTGGCTGGCGTGGCGGAGCGTCCGGCAGGGTCTGCATTCCCGTGCATGGGGCAGTTACCAGGGCCGTATCCGTTGGCCTGCATCTGGCTCATGCGCTGGGTCATCCAATCGGCCTGTTCCTGGGTAATGGAACCAGCTGCGACGGCGGCTTGCAGGGCCTGGGTGCGGGTGTCAACCATGAGGGTGGCAAACTCCTGGGCATTGAGACCACTGGCTTCGGCAATCGTCCACATGGTTTCGCCGGCATCGAGCTGCGCCTGCAAGTCATCCGGATTAATACCGAGGGCAGCAGCAAAAGCGTTGACCATTTCGGCGTGCATGGGACCATAAGTGCCATCATTTCCCCAACGGCCCATCATGCCTGTGCCATTCCCGCCTGCTCCATTCCGGCGCATCATGCCCGGACCAAAGCCTTCGGGTCTGTTACCACCGCCCATCATACCCGGACCAAAGAAAGGGGTGTCAGAGGAGGTGTCTGTGTTTGTGCGTAGGCAAAGCCAGCGATACCAAAAACGATAGCTGCCACGATGATCACTGCACCAATTGTAAGGATTTTTTTCATTGTGTACTCCTAGAGGTTCAAAAAGAGGCTGGTTTGATTACCGATCTGCACCCAGTTTAACAAATATTTGTGAAGAAGTTATGAATTTTGCTTGAAGGAACCATGCTGATTTGTAAAGCGGTCGGTTCGTGGCTAATAAAATTGTTAAGCATTTATTATGGAATTGATGTGAAAATAGGATATCGAGTGACGCAGGAAAGGCGGGAATACATTTATATGCCATATCTATTGATCAGATTTCCGAAGTCAGAAATGGCGATTACCGACCGGCCTGAACTCTGCCCGCACTGCGGCAGCACAATTCTCCAACGTTGGGGAAAAACGCTTCGCACCGATATTAACGCATCTGAACTGCATATTTATAATTTCAGGTACCGCTGCGGCGCCTGCCACCGCACATTCCAGCATTCTGCGGAAAGACTGGACAGCATGGCGAGGATGGATATGGTACAGAAAGTTGCCGGCCTTGCATGGGGGCTGGGAATGAGTTGCCGGGAAGTTGTAAAACTGTTTGCTAAGATGGAAGTACAACTCAGCCGGATGACTGTATGGCGTGAAGGGCAGCAGTTTCTCGATCCTAATCCAGATCGCCCTGGCTGGCACCGGCGGTTCTCACTCGATCACGAATATGTACACGGAGTGAGCAAGAAGCTGGGAGTTGTTATTGTGGTTGATTTCGGTCAGGATCATGCACTGGTTCTTGGCACCCTGGATGAATACGATCCTCAGGTGGTAAAGTCCTGGCTGGCGACCCGGCTGCAAGATTGGCGTGTGGAGATCATTGTTGCAAACACTGCGATTTTGAGTGAGTACAACACCCTGATATCTGGCAGCGTGATACCCCTCTCAGTTCTATAGGCAGTCAAGCTTAATGTTATCGGTTTGGCCACAATCTTAGTAGCGCTCAAAATTCGCCTACAGGATTGTGACAAAATATTGCGAAATTGCAATTATTGTGTAATATAATTGTAATTCAATACCGCACAGATAAAGGCAAACCTGTCGAAAGGCAGGGACGCAAAGCCAAGGACCTACACAACCAACACGCACGTTGGTTGCAAGGCAGCCAGATGCCTGGGCCGAAATATTGCTCAGAAAAGGGCTAACCTGTCGAAAGGCAGGGGCGCAAAGCTACGGTCTAAACGAATTGCGGTGGTGATCCATGCCGCTGCGCATGACAGATCGGGCTGCCTAAGGGCAGGTAGGTAGATTTTTGCAGACCCTCAGGCAGCCAAAGCTTGAGGGTTTTTTGTTCAGGAGGACACATGATGGAATGTGAGGAAAAGCAAGGATGAATACAAAAAGGCCAGTTTAGAAACCTAACGATTTTGAAAGTAGGGTTAATCCCCATTGTGATGTCTTCTAAATTACTACAGTAGTAAAGCAAAGAGCTTCGGCAGATTTATTAAAGCGGGAGTGAGGTGTTTATGTATACAATCCAAAAAGCAGCAAGATTGATCATCACACTGGCAGTGCTCCTGGGAGCAGATCCTGCCAGGCGGGCTTTCGCCCGAGACCCGCCGCCATCGTTTCTCATGCCAACGCGGTATTATACCGGCTGGCTGGAGGAAAACCCGGCACAGCAAGTGGCGGTGATCGTGCAGAAAACCGGCGCAGGTCACGGCGCAGAGCAGGCGGCCACCCAGCTGGGTGGGAAGGTGACCAAAGACCTGCACATCATCAATGCCTTTGCCGCGCAGATGAAGGCCGGGGCGGCCCGCCAGCTCGGCGGCCAGCCCGGGTGTGCGTTGGGTAAGCCTGGGGATGCGCCGGTACAATCCAGTGCGTCTCCCAAGAGATTCACCACCTGGGCTACCAAGCTCGGCACTGGCAGTCAAAAATGGTTTCACCGATCCTGCCAATAACTGCTTGGAATAACAGGGCAGAATTGGGACTTTTGGATACGGTGGAAAAGTGAAGGGAGCCTTCACCGGCTTCCAGGCCGAGTTCGCACCCGGCCAGATCATTGCCAAGGTTGAGGTCCGTACTCTGGTTTTACTTGCCTGCCAGCCTGGACTTCCACAGAACTCACCAGATTAATCCCCTGATGTAGGCGGGGCAGCCGGAAGCGCCTTCACCATGCCTGCAAACGCCCAGAACTCTTGCTTGAACCCGCAAAACCCCTGCGTGCAGTATTTCGATATCACTTCTCGTCGCAGCTCGTGGAAGTGGGCCGACCTGAACAGCCTTCAGATCGTGATCGATCAGAGCGCCTTTGGCAGCACCAAAAAGGCCTATTACGATGCGGTCGGGGTGCGCATCACCACCGCTGACGGCAGCGACCCAACTTCTGCACTGGTGATGTCATCGGCAGACGATACGGCGCCGGTCAATACTCTGATCCTCAGCAATGTCTTCCCAAGCGTAACACGGGCAGTCAATGTATGGAATGAGGCTCCCTACTGGCAGGGCAGCGGGATGACGGTGGCAGTGGTGGATAGCGGTAGCTTCAAGACCAATGGCATTGGCAGCCGCCTGATCGGAGAAGTCAATTTCAATTCTGCCGAGCACACCGCCAACGACAAGTACGGTCATGGCACGTTTGTCGTCGGGTTGATTGGCGACGATGGGTCTAATCGGGCGGAAAGTACACCGGTATTGCGCCAACGACGAATATGCTGGGATTGCGGGTCAGCGACGACAATGGCATGTCCACCGAGTCGGACGTTGTCTCGGCGTTACAGTGGATTTATGATAACCGCGTCGACCTATAATATCCGTGTGGTCAATCTCTCACTCAACTCAAGCGTTTACCAGTCCTACCACACCAGCCCGCTGTGACGCAGCCGTCGAAATCCTGTGGTTCAACGGGGTTGTGGTTGTGGTCTCTGCCGGTAACAACGGCAGCGGCCAGCCTCTTCCCGCCCGCCAACGATCCTTTCGTCATCACCGTGGGCGCTACTGATGATAAGAGACACTGCCAGCACTGAGCGACGATGTTGTGGCTGCCTTCTCTGCCTACGGCCCGGACGAAGCCGGGCACGTATCAAGCCCGACCTGGTGGCCCCCGGCTACCAACCTGATCGCTTATCTGCCGGATACTAACGCGCTGACAATCAGCCAAGAACACCCCGCCAACCGGGTGGATTAAACTATTTCCGTATGTCGGGCACATCCATGTCAGCCCCGCTGGTGAGCGGTGCCGTGGCGCTCCTGCTGGAAGACGAACCCCGGGCTGACCCCCGACCAGGTCAAGTACCGCCTGATGGCGACCGCCAACAAGACCTGGGCGGGCTACAACACCACGACAGCCGGCGCCGGTTACCTGGATATCTATGCGGCCGTCAAAGGCACCAGTACCCAGAGCGCCAACACTGGTCTGACCGCCAGCCAGCTGCTGTGGACCGGCAGCAATCCGATCACCTGGGGCAGTGTAGCGTGGAATTCGGTAGCCTGGAACAGCGTCGCCTGGAACAGCGTCGCCTGGAACTCGGTCGCCTGGAACAGCGTCGCTTGGAATAGCGACTTCTGGGTCAATAAACGGGACCATGCAGGTCCATCGCCTGAAATTGGATGGCGTGGAACAGCAATTATTGGGGAAGCATTAAGTTACCAATTTCGCCAGGAGCAAATAATCATGATCAAAAAGTTTATTGAGCAATCCAATCGTTTTCCTTGATTTGATGGAGGTCGTGTTCTGGATGATAGCAGCGGCATCCGTGCATTAAGCGTCAGAGGGACTCATTAACAATAGGAAGCTTTATGGGAAAATTCGAAAAAACCATGATGGAAGATAACAATGAAACCAAAGCTGCCCATAAACAGAAAATAGGTGGAATGGCTATGAAAATAAATAGGGTAATCAGGTTGGTTCTCGTGTGCTGTATCTCTCATGAGCCTGGCAGGTTGGATGCCAGGGGACACTGTAGTGAAGACCGCCCGCGCCCAGCCCCAGCTGCTGCAGGCGGCGGAACAGTCACCGGAGCAAGCCGTTATGGTCATCGTCCAGAAAGCGGACCGGAGTACACAGGCTGAAGAGCTGGCCGTGAGATTGGGTGGGAAGGTCACTAAAAACCTGCACATCATCAACGCCTTCGCGGCCGAGATGAGCGCGGCGGCTGCCCGCCAGCTGGCAGGTAGCCCGGCAGTGCGCTGGGTGAGCCTGGATGCGGGGATGACCTCTACGGCGTGCAGCCAGTGTATTGACACGACCAATCTGACGAATGCTTATATTCGTGCAATTCGGGCTGACATAATCTGGAATAACTCGCCCTACCTGCAAGGACAGGGGATAGGCGTGGCTGTTGTAGATAGCGGTATCAACCCGAATGGCGACCTCTATACCGCTATGGGTGTCAACCGGCAGGTAGCTAATGTTCGTTTCAACTCCGATAGTAACCAGAACCCTTCGGATGGTTACGGTCACGGCACACATGTCTCCAGCATTGTGGGTGGGGATGGAAGCGAATCGGGTGGGAAGTACATTGGCGTGGCGCCAATGGTCAACATTATCAATGTAAAAATCAGCAATGACAATGGCAGTACTGACACCTCGTCTGTCGTCCAGGGCTTACAATGGGTGCTGGATAATAAGGTCAAATATAATATTCGCGTCGTCAACCTGTCGATGAACAGCACTGTCGCCGAGTTGTACCACACGAGCCCACTGGATGCTGCCGTTGAGATCCTATGGTTCAACAAGATTGTCGTGGTGGTCTCAGCCGGCAACCAGGGGGGCGGAGCCATCTATCCACCCGCTAATGATCCGTTCGTCATCACGGTTGGCGCGACAGATGACAAGGGCACCAGCAGTCTCTCAGATGATGCCATAGCAAACTTTTCAGCTTATGGCACAACCAGCAATGGCTTTAAAAAGCCGGATCTGGTTGCCCCGGGTAAGAATATCATCGCCCGCCTGGTAAATACCAACATGGGCCTGGCGCAGGCACATCCTGCTAATGTGATCTCCGGCATCTATTTCAAGATGTCGGGTACATCGGTGGCGGCACCAGTGGTCAGCGGCGCGGTCGCCTTGCTGTTGCAGGACGAGCCAAATTTGAACCCTGACCAGGTCAAGTACCGCCTGATGTCAACTGCCAACAAAAGCTGGGCGGGGTATAACACCACTAAGGCAGGTGCAGGTTGTCTGGACATCTACGCTGCCATAATAGGCACCACAACCACGCCAGCTAACACCAACATCCCGGTCAGCAACCTGCTCACAACCGGACCAAACGGCGTTCTGACCCCTACAGTGAACTGGAATTCGGTGAACTGGAACAGCGTCAACTGGAACAGCGTCAACTGGAACAGCGTCAATTGGAACAGCGTCAATTGGAACAGCGTCAATTGGAACAGCGATTACTGGGGTTCGTAGGCAGGTGGTCTACTGGTGGCATTGGCACCGATCATCTACTCGTTTGGGATAGGCGCAGCATCGCTCAGCGTCTATTCCACTTATCCGGAGGAGGCACAATGCGGCGTATAGCTTGGATGTACATTATAAGTGTCTTGCTAAGCGCGCTCGCACTGAGCGTTGGTTCGTTCATCAGTCGTCCCCAAGCGAGCCCACCCGTGTGGGTATTCCTTGTTCTGACGCTTACCACTACCTTCATGCGCATGTATCAAATAATCGCTCCCGATCATCGTTCATATGAGGGCTCCACAATCGCCTATGTTGCCGGAATTTTGCTTTTACCATCCTGGCTCTTTGTACTCCAGGTATTGATTTCTCAAGCCATCGAGTGGGTTTGGGTGCGGATGCGCACACCCGGCAGCTTGAGAGCGTGGTATCTACAGCCTTTCAATATGGCGAAGTGCATCATCGGTGGCATCCTGGCGAGCTTTATTAGCGTGGTGTTTAAGCAAGCGCCCCTGGCTACATATAATTTCCCCGATCTGGTTGTTATTCTTTTGATCATGGTTATCTATGTAGCAACCAATCAAATCTTATTGGGGTCGGCATTATTTCTCGCCCGCGGCATATCCTTTCGAGAGGCTGGGATCTTCCGGGATGCGATGTTAATTGAATTCCCACTGGCGTGTATCGGTTACGTCTCCTACGAGTTGATAGAGCACAGTCCATTGTCCGTCATTTTCACCCTTGCTCCCATTTTGCTGATCTATCAGGTGTTTATGTTACCCAAAGTGCAAGGTGAGGCAATGAAGGCGCTACAGATCGTCAACCGGGATTTGACCGAAGCCAACCAGTCCATCCAGCGTCTCAATGGAGAATTATTCCAGGCCCTCGCAAAAGTTTTTGATATGCGCGATCCATACGTTGGTGGACACGCCGCCCAGGTAGCGGTTTATGCAGTGGCAATTGCTGAGGAATTGGGTTTACCACCGGAAAGAATTGAATTAGTCCGGCAATCAGCCTTTATGCATGATATTGGTAAGCTTGCGATCCCTGAGGTGATCTTAAACAAGCCAGGACGGCTGACAGCCATTGAATACGATTTCGTTAAAAAGCATTCCGATATCGGCGCCGATTTGTTGGCTTCGACCAATGGATTACAGCATCTGGCACAGTTCATACGCCATCACCATGAGCGTTGGGATGGAGGTGGGTACCCTGTGGGGCTGGCGGGCGAAGAAATTCCCCTTGAGTCTCGAATTCTCAATCTGTGTAACTTAGTGGAGACGATGGCTTCTGATCGCCCTTATCATCATAGCATGTCGCACATCGCGATTATGGACGAAGTCCGCCGCTGTACGGGTACGCAATTTGATCCGACTGTTGCAGAAGCGTTTATTAAGATAATCCGGCAAAATGGCCCTGCCTTTGTAATAAATTCGGCACGCTCGATTACCCATCAGTATGCTGCGACCTTATTGGCAAACGAAGGTCTGTACCAGAATATGTTCGCCAGTGTAGCGCCGCTTGGAACAGCGATTATTGGGAGCCGTAGGGGAGGAATTATGCCTCGATAGTCTATTCAATATTTTAGACCATGCCTGCTGGTTGACTTTGCAGGCATGTTTTTAATAACCATTAAACCCCTGCCACATCTGACAGGTAGCACTCAGAATTGTTAGGCAACAATCAATTGGATATCGTTATAATGGAGATCATCCATCCTCTTGACAGAATGGACATAGGATCATGCGAGATTTATCTGTAAAAACCAGATCTTATATCATTGGGGTTTATATTACTGGCTTTTCAATATTGGTGTGGAACCTCGCCAATTTCCACCTGAATGATACCTGGCTATTTGTTGCACTGTGTGTCCTGTCATCGCTTTCGCTTATCCTGAAGGTCGTTGGGAGCACCAACCGTTCGCATTACAATATCAGTTTTCTAATCTATGCGTTTTCATTTGTCTTGCTCGGGCCAGGTCCCACCATGCTGGTCATGCTGGTTTCCAACCTAGCAGAATGGGTCTGGAATAAATATACCTGGTATATCCAGACCTTCAATATCGCTTCTTATTTCATCACCCTGGCGATCACTGATCTGATCTACAGGGGGTTTTATGTGAGGGGCGAAATTTATGAAGTCCAGGGCATTGTAGCACTTTTACTTGCCATGGCCGGCTATACGCTCGTGAACCATCTCCTCATTGGTGTGGTGATCTGGTTGGCGCGAGGCGAGAATTTTGCCAAGTCTGGCATATTCCAGTTCTTCCCGCTCATGCTCGATTTTACAATGATGTGCATGGGCGCTGGGGCAGCCATTTTGTGGTTGGCCAGCCCCTCTTCGGTGATCCTGGTTCTCATGCCGCTTTATCTGATCTATTCTACACTGAAAGTGCCGGCCCTCGAGCGCCAGTCTGAGCTGAACTCCAAAGACCGGGCTTTACAATGTGCGCTATTTCGAGCGGGCGCTGCAATCCGAGCTGAAACGCGCCGAGCGTTTCGACCGCCCGCTGACCATCGTGATGGCCGATCTGGACCTGTTGCGCAATATTAACAACACCTATGGTCACCTGGCGGGCGATGAGGTCCTGATCGGGGTTGCCAACATCCTGAAAAAGTCTGTGCGTGATTACGATGTGGTCTCGCGCTTTGGCGGCGAAGAATATGCTATCCTGATGCCTGAGACATCGTCAGCCGAAGCATTCCCACGCATTGAGGCCATCCGGGAAAGTATCGTGGCAGCCGAGTTCAGCGTGGCCACCAGTGTCACGCCCATTAAAATCACGATGAGCTTTGGCATTGCCAGCCGCCAGGGATTCGGCCAACTGGGCAGTGATATTGTTCATAATGCGGATGCGGCGCTGTACCATGCCAAGCTACACGGCCGGAATGGTACGTTTATCTACTCAGATGAAGGCTTTATCAAAACCGATGGCCAGAAAGAGGAACAATTAGCCCCTGCGGAACACAGTAACCTTGAAGAGCGCATCCAACACCAGGATATCCCCTTCATCCCATCAAAATTGCGCACTCCCCCGGCAGTGGTCCAGCCACAGACCGAACAGGCGCAGCCAACTCAGCCGGCGTCTGCACAAAACCGGCTTCTGCCATCCTGGGTGGTCAACATCTACATCATTGCCCTGGGAGCAGCAGCCGTGCTTCTCTTTTGGGCAATTTTCCAGCCCGCTGGCTACATCGATTGGTTTGGGCTGGTAATCTTCACCCTGGTTGTGGTTATGACGGAATGGTTCTCGGTGGATATATACGTTCGTAATACGGCCGTTTCCACCTCGGCTGCTCCGCTGACCGCCGGGATCCTGCTCTTCGGACCGCTGGCTGCAATGGTGCTGAGTATTGGCTTTGCCCTCGTGGCGATGATCAAACACGACAGCAGGTTCAGCAGGTTTATCTTTAACGCTAGCAACCAGATGTTGGCTGGCATGCTCTACCTTGCCCTGATCTCAATCCACGGCTTCCCGTTCAGTGCGCTTCCTGAGTGGAAACAGCTGCTATTTTGCCTGGGCGCCGTTGCTATTGTTTATATCACCACGACATTGTTCATATCCATAGGGATGTCTCTGGATACGACAACCCCTTTTCACGAGCTATGGAGAGAGCAGTTCGGCTGGCTGGCGCCTTACTATCTTGCCATGGGGATGATCGCCTATGGCTTGATCTTCAGCTACCTGAAAGGCGGCATCCTTGGCCTGGTAGTGATCATCATCCCCCTGCTTGTCCTGCGTTTCTCCCAAAAACAATATATTGACCGAACAAAGACCTATGTCAACGAATTGAAGGGGAAAAACCAGGCATTGATCCAAACCACGCAAGAACTCCAAAAAGTAAGTGACGCGTTATTGGATACTCTGGCGGAAGTTGTTGACATGCGTGACCCATACGCTCTGGTGCATTCAAGGCAGGTGGCAAACTACTCCGAGATGATTGGCATTGCTCTCGGTTTGCCGCCCCGGCAGGTGGATTTGATCCGTAAGGCCGGGCTGCTGCACGATATTGGTAAATTAGGAGTGCGGGAATCGATCTTGCTAAAACCTTCCACCCTGACCCTTGCAGAATACAATCAGGTGAAAGAACATTCTGCTTATGGCGCCGATTTATTGCAAAAGACACACTCTCTGAAGGACCTTATTCCGATTATTCGACACCACCATGAGCATTATGATGGCTCTGGTTATCCCGACCGGCTGTCAGGCAGCAATATTCCGCTGGAGGCTCGCATCATCAGTGTTGCTGATGCGATCGATGCGATGGCCACTGAACGCCCTTATCGATACTCACGCACGCAGCCGGAGATTATCGATGAGCTTCTCAATAATTCTGGGACTCAATTCGACCCGTTCATTGTTCAGGTGTTTGTCGATATTGCCTGGTCGCGTGCTGCGCCAATCATCGTGCCCACTTCTATGAACGAGAATTTGAAACCGACCGGGGAAGGTAATGTAGAGAGGATTTCACAGGCGGCCCGGGTCTGAAAACCAAAGGCACGTCTCCTTAATCGCCTTCCCCCGCCAGCAGCCTGATCTTTTCCCAGGGTTTGGCATTGGATTCTTCCGCGAGAATCGCCCTGAAGATCAAATATCTGATCTCGCAAAACAGCCGCCTTTTCAAATTCCAGGTTCCTGGCTGCTTCCTTCATCTGCTTTTCCATTTCAGTGATGATCTTCTGCAGCTCAGATTTTTGCAGGCCAGAAGCGCCCTTTACGTTATACTCCGCCCTCGATTCAGACACAGAATGGACTGCGAGCTGATCGGTCAGATCACGAACAGCCTTGAAGATGCTGATGGGTTGAATCCCATTGGCTTCGTTATAAGCGACTTGTTTGGCGCGGCGGCGGTTGGTTTCATCGATGGCATGTTTCATCGAATCGGTCATCACATCGGCATACATGATGACCTTGCCCTCTACATGCCGGGCGGCACGGCCAATCGTTTGGATGAGGGCGGTTCCAGAGCGCAAAAAGCCCTCCTTGTCAGCATCCAGGATGGCTACCAGCGATACTTCTGGAAGATCCAGGCCTTCACGCAGCAGGTTGATGCCCACGACGACATCAAAGACACCCAGACGTAAATCCCGCAGGATGCCAATGCGCTCGAGTGTGTCGATCTCTGAGTGTAAATAGTGAACCTTGATGCCCAGCTCCATCAGGTAATCGGCGAGTTTTTCTGCCATGCGCTTGGTGAGCGTAGTCACAAGAGTACGTTGGCCCACCTCCACCCGCTTGCGGATTTCTGCAACAAGGTCATCTACCTGTCCTGCCACCGGTCTGACGTCCACCTCGGGGTCTACCAAACCCGTGGGACGGATGATTTGCTCCACTACCTGGTCGGCGATACCCATTTCATAGCTGGCGGGTGTGGCAGATGTGTAGATGGTCGATCCCATGCGTTCTTTGAATTCTTCGAAAGTAAGCGGGCGGTTATCCATAGCAGATGGCAGGCGAAAACCGTATTCAACCAGGGTACCTTTACGAGAACGGTCACCGTTATACATGCCTCGGATCTGGGGGACCGTCATGTGCGACTCGTCGAGGATCAGGAGATATTCACTGGGCATGTAATCCATAAAGTCCAGGGAGGTGATCCCTGTGGGCGTTGATCCAGGTGGCGGGAGTAGTTTTCAATGCCAGAACAGTAGCCGACCTCGCGAAGCATCTCCAGATCGTAGAGGGTGCGTTGTTCCAGGCGCTGGGCTTCCAGCAGCCGGTCCTGGGTGCGCAGGTCGGTCAGCCTGACGGCTAACTCGGTCTCGATATCTGCAATGGCTTGTTGGAGTTTTTCCTGGTCGGTGATGAAATGGCGTGCAGGGAAGATGCTGATGGAGTTAAGCTGGCGGCGCAGCTCGCCTGTGATGGCATCGAACTCGACCAGGCGTTCAACCTCGTCGCCGAAGAAGGTGATGCGGTATCCCATCTGGTCCTGGTAAGCCGGGATGATCTCGAGCGTATCGCCCCTTACCCGAAAAGTACCCGGTCGCAAATCCAGATCATTGCGTTCATACTGGCCCTCAATCAACTGGCGCAAGAGCGCATTGCGGCGGTAAACATTGCCGCTTTCCAGGTTAATTACTACGCGTCCATAGGCCTCAGGATTACCAATTCCGTAGATGCAAGACACCGAGGCGACGATGATGACATCTTTACGTGACATAAGCGCCGTGGTAGCTGCCAGGCGCAGGCGTTCGATTTCCTCGTTGATGTCGCTGTCTTTTTCGATATACAGATCATGGCGGGGAACGTAGGCTTCCGGCTGGTAGTAATCATAGTAGCTTACAAAATAAGCCACCGCGTTATCCGGAAAAAACTCTTTGAATTCAGCGTAGAGCTGAGCCGCCAGGGTTTTATTGTGAGCCATCACGAGCGCCGGGCGATTTAACTTCTCGATGATGGCGGCAATCGTAAATGTTTTACCGGTACCGGTGGCGCCCAGAAGCACCTGGTTCTGATAACCATTCTGGATACCCTCAACCAGCTGACGGATCGCTTCCGGCTGGTCGCCTGTAGGTACGAAAGGGGCATTTAATTTGAAGTCCATGGCTTATTCCCACGCCAATTATAACACATATGTGCTAACAATCCTCATCGCACAAAAATCGGGTTGCTGAAAATCCAGCCGCGGCGTTTGCCCTGGTATTGTATATAAACTTCTATCCGGTATATACCTGGCTCAGTAGTAATATGTGTGCAGGTTTCGCGCTTGTTCCAGGTTTTAATCACTTTGCCATCTTTTAACAACAAGCATTCGGTGGGCAATGGCAGGCGTATCTGGAAGGTGATCCCGTTTTTGGATGAAATCTCTTCACCCATGCAGGCAGAAGTATCTTTACCCTGGGCCGTAAAGCGAAAACCACGCGTGGGGTGGGGCAAATCGTAGCCCACGAAAGCACGACCACGGGCGAGAGTATCCAAAATCATGCGGCGATCTTCGGTAAGGTCTCCGCTCAGAGCTGCCGGTGCATAGATATGGGTGTTGACGGTTTTGAAATGGAATTTGTATGGAAATAATGTACGACGGAGCGGTCCCATCCTGGCCGGCAGAGCGTGGGCATCTGATCCACCGATTGCAACCACTTTTCGTCCTGAGGCGAGTAATTCATCCCATTTGCTTAACACCTGGAGAAATGGTCCATGAGCAATCTCATTGGGATTGTAGGCATAATAGATAGCGTGTAGTTTGCTTTTCAGCAATGATTTGAACTCACTCATCGCATTCCAGAGCTCGATGCCGTTATAACCCTGAAGCTCCCAGTCGACCCACGAGATGTCCGTTTCGCCAACAGCCGGGGCCTCGGGGTCGTGAGGATGTGCAAGGAAAGAAATGCCCCCGGCGCGCTTTACACCTTCTATCAGCCGTTGAGGATCATAAGCAAGGGTTGCCAGCTCGCGATTTGCGCCAAAAACAAGCAGGTGGTTTTTCTGGGGGTCACGCGCCTGGTCGTGGATTTCTTCGCCCACCAGGAGCAGCACGCGGCGCTCACCGCTTCGGTAATAATCCTCGGGGCCGTTGACAAAGACATTGTGATCGGTGACGATGACGACATCCACCCCGGCCTGTAAAGCAGCGCTGGCAATATCGGCGTGAGAGCCATGGCCATCGGAATAGCCGGTGTGCATGTGAAGATTAATGATAAGTTCGTGCATATAGAATTCTTCCCCATTTGACGAATCAACATTGGGAAGGTATAATCCGCAAGCTGTCAGTCTTGTTCTAAATTCTGGAGGTTTCTGTGAAAGTTTGGTTAGATATTTCTTTGATTATAACGTCAATTGCGTTGATTACCAGCGTGATCTTGCAGAGTAAGGGCGCCGGGTTGGGAGGGTTGACTGGTCAGGATACCGGTGGGATTTTTACCGCCCGGCGCGGCATCGAGAAGGTTCTTTTTCGTGTTACGATTGGCCTGAGCATCCTCTTTTTTGTTCTGGCGATTTCAACCGTGCTAGTCACCGGCTAGTGGGAGAATCTGAAAAGGCGGACGTCTTCCATAGCCGTCAGGTATGATCTGCCAAAGGGCGGTCCGGCCTGGCTGGAGAACGCCCTTTTTTGTCGTCTAAACAACTATTATGAAGAGATTGCGCTGGCAAATCCTGGTTGTTGTCCTGGCATTAGCGGCGATTGCCGCACTGCTTTTACTCCAGCAGCCTGCCATTGTGCAGCAGGTGACTCAGGAAAATCAACCCGCCGCCGGGGGTGTCTACACCGAGGCAGTGATTGGGGCTCCCGGGCGTCTGAATCCGCTTTTAGATGCGTATAACCAGGCAGACCGGGATGTGACCAGGTTGGTTTTCAGTGGTCTCCTTCGATTTGACAGCAACGGGCTGCCTCAGGTCGACCTGGCAGAGTCGTGGGGTATATCGCAGGATAATTCGGTTTACAATTTCTCCATCCGCGCCCAGGCAGTCTGGCACGATGGTCAGCCTGTAACGGCCGAGGACGTGCTCTTTACGGTCGATCTTCTCCGTGATCCAGATCTGCCAATCCCTGCGGATGTGCGCACTTTATGGGAGCAGGTAGAGGTCAAGGTGCTGGATGAAAAAACGATCCAGTTCCGGTTGCCTGAACCGTTTGCGCCGTTCCTGGACTATTTAACCTTTGGCGTTTTGCCCAAGCACTTGCTGGATGCTGTATCGACACCAGACATCCTGAATGCACCGTTTAATCTGAACCCGGTGGGGAGTGGACCGTTCAAATTTGTGCGTTTACTGAGCGAAAATGGCCGTATCCAGGGTTTGGAATTAGAGGCATTTGAGGATTATTATGGAAACCGGCCTTTCATCGACCAGTTTACAATCCGTTACTATCCAGATGCAGATGCGGCCCTGACAGCCTATGAACAGGGGGAAGTTCTGGGGGTCAGCCAGATTGCCCCAGAGCAATTAGCCCGCGCATTGCGGACGCCGCAGTTAAATTTGTACACAGGACGGCTGCCACAGCTCGTTATCATTTATCTTAACCTGGATGATCCAACCCTGCCGTTTTTCCAGGATGCAAACCTGCGACGGGCGATGTTGATGTCGCTCAATCGCCAATGGATGGTCGATCGGGTATTGAACGGGCAGGCCCTGATCGCAGACGGACCGATCTTCCCGGGCACATGGGCGTTTTTTGAGGGGATTGAGCGCCTGGGTTATGAGCCTGACAGGGCGCTGGATATTATCAAGGCCGCCGGATACACCATCCCGGCCGAAGGCGGAAATGTGCGCTCGAAAGATGGGGTGGCGCTGTCTTTCGAGATGGTATATCCCGACGATGCATTGCACACAGCGCTTTTTCAGGCTGTGCAACGGGATTGGGCCTTGCAGGGTATCGAAGTAAAACCTAAACCGGTGGCGTACAACGAATTGATCGCATCCTACCTGGAGCCGCGCACCTACCAGGCTGCCATGGTAGATTTGAATATGGCGCGATCACCTGATCCCGACCCTTATCCCTTCTGGCACCAGGCCCAGATCACAGGTGGTCAAAACTATGCCAAGTGGAATGACCGCCAGGCCAGCGAGTACCTGGAGCGTGGAAGGGTGACGGTGGAGCTGGGTGAGCGGATCAAGGTTTACCGGAACTTCCAGGTTCGATTTTCACAGGAACTTCCGGCCCTGCCTCTGTATTACCCGGTATATTCTTACGGTGTGGATGAACAAGTGCAGGGGGTGAGCATGGGACCGCTGTTTGATCTCAGCGATCGTTTTGCAACCGTGAACATGTGGTTTCTGAACACGACGCGCCAGGCTGCGCCGGCGGTGACCCCCAGCGGTACGCCTTAATAAATTTGTAACCTGCCTGAAGGCGTCTGCGTGAACCGGGCGCCTTTTTTTATTCCACTCCGGACTTTTTGCGGACGCGCAGGATGGCGATCTTTGTGGGGTGGTTGAAGGGCGCCGGATCGATGGGAGGAGAGCGGCGGATTGTAGATGGAAAACCGGTGATGTCTTCCGGGACAGGCAGCAGTTTTTCGATGGTCATAAACCCATCACTGCAAAGCGCTTCCAGGGAACGGAGATAATCGGCGCCGCTCAGGAAAAGGGCGTTGTTGATGGCAACCAGCCAGCCGTTATCGCTGACCAGGGGGCGAACTTTGTTAATCAGACGGGAAGACTCGTTGAGCAGGTTAACCTGGCCTCTGGCGGTCGATGAGAAAAAAGGCGGGTCCAGGAATACACAATCGTAGGATGCGCCGCTGCGGCGCAGGCGGCTGGAAACGGTGAAGAAATCTTCGGTGATGAATTCCCCAGGCTGGATCGAGAAAGCATTGAGGCTGTAACTTTTCCTGGCGAGCTCCAGGCAGCGCGGGTTGCGATCGGTGTTGACCACCCGTCTCGCTCCGCCGGCGCGGGCAGCTACACCCAGGCTGCCGGTATAGGCGAAGGTATTCAGTACGGTTTTTCCTGCCAGGTTTGTTTTGGCCCAGCTACGCAGCGTGCGGGTATCCAGATAAAAGCTGGCATCTTGATTCAACTGCAAATCGATGGCGTATTGGACACCATCTTCCTGAATGGATCCATCTGGCTGGCGGCTGCCCGGGAGCAGGGTTCCGCGGCGATCCGATGGGTGGGAACCATCCCGTTCTTTAATCATCACACATTGGATGCCAGGCAGAGCGGCGCGGTAGAAATGCACCACTGCGTTAATCGTCTCATTGTGCAGCCTGGAAATGAATATCACCAGGCTGCGTCCGAAAAGATCGACCACCAGGGCCGGCTCACCTTCATAAAAACCGTTGAACAGGCGCAAGGCTGCCCTGTGTTCAACGTCCAACAAGCCGCTGCGGGCTCGGAGAGCGTTTTCCAGAAGAGGAACCAGTTGTGGTGGGTTCACGGTGTACGGTCGTAGATGCGCCGGTACAGGCTGAATATTTCGGAGATGCCGCGGATATAATTGCGCGCGTCTCTTCAAAACGCACAACTTCCAGAAGTAAGTCAGGATCGCCATCGGAAAGCTCAAGCCAGGCAATGGCATTACCGGGACCGCCGTTGTAGGCCGCCAGAGCTGCATACCAGGCGGTGGGGTCTGCAGACCCTTCGCTGCCCGCAAAATATTTGTACCATTTCGCCAGATATTCGGTGCCCAGGTTAATGCTGACCAACGGGCGGTACAGGTCATCGTCGGAGTAGTTTTCGGGCCAGCCCAGTGTGCTGACAATCTCAGCGCCGGTGGCGGGGACGATCTGCATCAGGCCGCGTGCCCCGGCGGATGAGCGCACAAAACCCTCGAAAGCGCTCTCCTGGCGTACCACAGAAAAGAGCATGAGTGGGTGAATCTGGTAGCGGGCCGCGGCAGGTAGGATCAGGTCGCGGTAGTAGGTCCCAAAACGGATGTGGTTGAAATACACGGGGGCGCTGAGGGTATCGGCGTCTGACATGCCAGCCAGGTTAAGCACCTGGCGTGACGCCAATATGGCCTGGCGGTAGGATCCCAACTCGAGCATGTAATTGGCCAGGCGGAAATTTGCGCTCGGATCGTCCTGAACGGCGAGGCGCAAATCTTCGAACTCCAGGCGAGCCAGATCGTAGAGCCCAAGCTCCCAGAGTTCAGAGCCGCGTTGAAAGCGGGGATCGGTGATGAGCCCGGCTGGCGTGGCCAGATCGACATCGGGGGCAATATTGAAGGTGGCACGCAGCCAAATTTCAGCTTGAGCGCGCTCAGCGGCAAGGTCGAATGAGAGGTCAAACTGTCCGGGGGGTGTGAATGGCAAACGGTTCAGCAATATATCCCGGGCACGCTCGCTGTAGTAGCCGGTCGGATCGAGACCTGCAGCCAGCTCCCACGAAGCTCTGGCGGCCGCGGCATCGCCCTGGGCAGAGCGGCACTTGCCCATCCACAGGTAGGCTGCCGTACGCTGCTCCATCGTCTCGGCGCTTTCCAATACACGTTGAAAAACCAGGTAGGCGGCAGCGAAATCGTCAAGGCGATACCTGGAAATGCCCGCCAGGTAGAGAGCACGCAGGGCCTGGTTGTAACCCGGGTATTCGGCCATGACCCGTTCCCAGAGATCAGCGGCGAGTGCAAAATTCCCGGCGCGCTCGGCAGCCTGGGCAGCATCGAATAAGAATTCACCTGCGCGGGGATGGCCGGGAGAGGTTTTTACAAAATCCTGCAAGGTCTGGACTGCGGCAGGGTGATCTTCCAAAAAAGCCCACTGGGTATAGGCTTTTTGTTCCCAGGCATCATCCCAGAAGCGGTGCTCGACAAAATCCATGATCACCACATCCCAGTGTGTGATGGCCTCGCTGCTGCCGCCCAGGGCGCGCAAGCTGAGGCCATAGTAATAGTGGGCTGCAGCCGGATCGGCGCCTCCGCTGCTGAGGTAGCGGTCGAAGGCTGCAATCGCCACGCCGTACTGCCCGGCATAATAATCCACAATGCCGCGGTTTAACTCATCGACCGGGACGCCAGCCTCGACAAGAGCCAGCAGGGCAGTGTACGAATCGTAAGCCAGGGGGTAACTGCTGACAGCATCCTGGTAAGCCGCGTAAGCCAGGTCGAGCATGCCCTGGGCGGTGTAAGCCTGCCCCATGAGAAGATCCATCGCGGCCTTCGTGTAGTCATCGGAAGTCTGGTTGTAGATCTCCTGATACAGTCCCAGAGCGGTGGGGTAATCACCGACTGCTGCGTGGGCGCGGGCAATCTTGATCTGGAGTTGAGTGCCATCCAGAAAACCAGGAGCCTGAAGGGCGCCGCGGTAATCGATAAGCGCCTCACCGTAATTCCCGGCAGCTGCCAGGGCGTCGCCACGCAGATTGAGAACGTAAGCATCCGCGACACCCGGGCGCAAGACAAGGTAGTTGAGATACGCATCAGCCGCCTCAACATTCCGCCCAAGAGCTGTGTATGCCTGCCCACGCGCAAAGTGAGCGTAGGGAACGTGTGATGAATTTGGATAGATCGCGATGAGCTGATCGAGCACTTCCAGGGCAGCCTGGGGCTGACCGGCAAGCAGGTAATTGCGGCCCAGGCCAAGCAGCGCGGCAGATTTTACACCGGCATCCACATCCGACTGGCTGGCAGTCCGGTATTCTTGTTCGGCGCGCTGCCAGTCGCCTTCGAAGCGGGCGCGATCGCCGGAATCGACGCGGGCGGCAGGTAAGGGTGTGGCTGTGGGCACTTCGGTGGGTGGAAGTGGTGAGGGGGTCAGGGTGGGCGGCGGAGGCAGGAGCGTGGGTGTGGAGGTGGATTTTGGTATGGAGGTGGGGCCGGTAAGCGAGATCCGCTCTACAGCGGAGCAGGCCAGGGTAGCCAGTAATACGATGAAGACTGCCAGCGCAACGCGGGCATAGGAGGTTTTCATGCGGGTAGGATAACCGAGGCAGGGCGCTGAGTCAAGATAGCGCCGACGGGTTAAGCAGGGATATTACCGGCTAATAACCTGTGATAACTATTTTTCGTGCCTTGATTTATCTTTGACAAAGGGCGCATCGCGTGTTAAACTCTCGGTTGTTGGTTGAGACGCTCTCCATCGAGGGCGTTTTTTGGCGCGTGATTTTGGAGATTGGCATTAATGAGAACGGTGTACTGGGACGGCGAACATAATGCCGTGTGCATGATCGACCAGCGTCTGCTTCCGGGCGAGTTTAAGGTGGTGAGTTATTCGGATTACCATCAGGTGGCGGATGCGATCCGGGATATGGTGGTGCGGGGCGCGCCTGCGATTGGCGCGACCGCCGCATTCGGATTGGCGCTGGCGGCGCACGCCTCCACCACCCAGGATGCCCGAGAACTGAGTAATGAACTTGCCCATGCGGGAGAAATCTTGCAGGCGGCGCGCCCAACTGCGGTGAACCTGACCTGGGCGCTAAAGCGTGTGCTGGCGGTTGTTGCTGCGGTGCAGGATCGGCGGATGAGCTGCGAGCGGCAGTGCTGGCAGAAGCGCAGCGCATCGCCGATGAGGACGTGGAGATCAACCAGCGCATGGCACGGCACGGCGCCGACTTGATCAACGATGGCGATACGGTGATCCATCACTGCAACACCGGCGCCCTGGCGACGGTGGATTGGGGCACGGCCCTGGGAGTGATCCGCATGGCGCATGAGCAGGGCAAGCGCCTGCATGTGCTGGTGGATGAGACCCGCCCACGCCTGCAAGGGGCGCGCCTGACGGCCTGGGAGCTGGAGCAGTACGGCATCCCGTACGAGATCATCAGCGATAACGCCGCAGGCTATTTCCTGCGCTCCGGGCAGGTGCAAAAGGTGTTTTTCGGCGCCGACCGGATGGCGGCCAACGGCGATGTGGCCAACAAGATCGGCACCTATATGCTGGCCCTGGCGGCCCATGATAACAGCGTGCCGGTCTATTCCGTGGTGCCCACCTCGACCATCGATCTTATCGCTGGCGCATGGCGGGCTGATCCCGATCGAGGAACGCGGCCCAGAGGAAGTGCTGAACCTGCAGGTGGACGGGCAGCCGGTAGCGCCGGCGGGCGCCAAAGCCCGCAACCCGGCTTTCGATGTGACCCCGGCGCGGCTTTTGACTGCGATTGTGACCGAAAACGGCGTCGTTTACCCGCCGTATGAGAAGGTCTGCCGAGCGGTCGAAATGACCTGGAGTTCAACTCAGGCCCACGGTCGAGAGCTGATCGCACAATGAGCAACCCGACTGAAAATGATCTGATTATTTGACTTCCTGAATAAACATGGATATTCTACTGACTGGCTCTGTTGCCTATGATTATTTGATGACCTTTCCGGGATATTTTCGAGATCATATCCTGCCGGATAAGCTGGAGACGATCAGCCTTTCTTTCCTGGTGGAGTCGATGGTGCGACTGCGCGGAGGCATTGCGCCCAACATCGCCTACACCCTGGCGCTTTTGGGACAGCGGCCGCGCTTGTTCGCCACGGTGGGCGAAGATTTTGAGGATTACCGCACCTGGCTGGAAAGCAAGGGCGTGGACACCACCTGGGCACGCGTTATCCCGGGAGTGTACACGGCCTCATTTTTTGCCAACACGGACCGCTCCAATGCCCAGATCGCCAGTTTTTACCCGGGGGCCATGGCTTATGCCTCCCAGCTTTCACTGCGGGAACTGGGGAACCTGCGTCCCGATCTGGTAGTGATCTCGCCAAACGACCCTGGAGCGATGAAACAATATGTGATGAATGCCAGGAGCTGGGTTTCCATATTTCTATGATCCCAGCCAGCAGATCGTGCGCCTGACCGGTGAAGAGCTGAAGCACGGCATCAAGGGGCGCTGGCGATGTTTGTCAACGATTACGAATTTGCCCTGGTTCAGAAGATGACCGGGTATGTCACCGGATGAGATCCTGGCAGTGCACAGAGTTTTTGGTTGTGACACGTGGCGATCAGGGGGCGACTGTGTACAGCCAGAATGGAGAATTTTCCATTCCTGTGGTGCCGCCCCGGCAAATCGCTGACCCGACCGGTGTGGGGGATGCTTTCCGGGGTGGATTCCTGACGGCTTATGGCTACGGACTTGATCTGGAAACGTGCGGGCGTGTTGGGGCGCTGGCAGCCACTTACTGCCTGGAGCAACGCGGCCCCCAGGGACACCAATACACAGCCGGGGAATTTGTACAACGCTATCGTGAGCATTTCAATAAGGCCGATGCTTTGGAGATATTCCTGCGGCGAGGGTGAAAGAAACTTCCTCGTAGGTGCTATTCGTTATGAATCAAAAAAACTGGAGTGATAAAATGGAAAACTTTGATGTAAAGGATACCCGCCTGGCTGAAGGCGGGCGGCGAAAAATTGATTGGGCTGAGCGTGAAATGCCGGTGCTGCGCCTGATCCGAGAGCGGTTTGCCAAAGAACGACCGCTGGCAGGACTGCGGCTTTCGGCCTGCTTGCATGTAACCACCGAAACCGCTAACCTGATTAAAACATTGCACGCCGGCGGCGCCGATATGGTGTTGACAGCGTCCAACCCGCTTTCGACACAGGATGAAGTCGCGGCGTCGTTGGTGATTCACGATGAGATTCCGGTGTATGCCATCAAAGGCGAAGACAATATCACCTATTACCGGCATCATCAATGCGGCGCTGGATCACAAGCCGCACATGACCATGGATGATGGCGCCGACCTGGTGGGCACGATGCACAAAGACCGCCGCGACTTACTGGCGAACATGCTGGGCGGCACCGAGGAGACAACCACGGGTGTCATCCGGCTGCGAGCGATGGCTGCCGATGGGGCGCTGATGTTCCCTGTGATTGCCGTTAATGACGCCATGACAAAGCATTTATTCGACAACCGTTATGGCACGGGACAGTCGACCATCGATGGAATCGTGCGCGCCACCAATATCTTGCTGGCAGGCAAGAACTTTGTCGTCGCCGGGTACGGCTGGTGTGGCCGTGGGCTGGCAAGCCGGGCGCGCGGCATGGGAGCAAATGTCATCGTGACCGAGGTGGATCCTCTACCTGCTCTGGAAGCGGTGATGGATGGCTACCGGGTGATGACGATGGAAGAAGCTGCCAGGATCGGTGATATTTTCTGCACAGTGACCGGCGATATCAACGTAATCGACGCCGTTCATTTTGATGTGATGAAAGATGGCGCGATTGTAGCCAATTCTGGTCATTTCAACGTAGAAATCAACATCCCCGCGCTGGAGGGCATGTCTAAAGAGAAACGCCTGGTGCGTCCATTTGTGGAACAATATGTGCTGACTGACGGGCGGCAGATCCATCTGTTGGGTGAAGGCCGGCTGATCAACCTGGCATCGGCCGAAGGGCACCCGGCCAGCGTGATGGATATGTCTTTTGCCAATCAGGCGCTGGCAGCCGAATATATGGCAAAGAACGGCTCCACCCTGGAGAAAAAGGTGTATTCGGTGCCGGATGCAATTGACCGCGAAATTGCCCGTTTGAAACTGGATGCGATGGGTGTCCAGATCGATAAGTTAACGGAGATGCAGGTAAAGTACTTAAATTCCTGGGAAGAAGGAACCTAGAAACCGCCTCCCACCTGGCAACCAGGCTGGATTGAGAGAATAAAACGGGGATTTGTGGGTGTTCAGCCGATAAATCCCCGTTTTGATTCGTGATTACTGGTTATTTAGCCGGGAGCGTGGCAGCGAAATTGACACCGAGCATGAGCCAGGCCCGCAGGTCTGCATCCGATTGGCAGGCAGCGCCATCGACGTACACCCAGCCTCTCATCGGCCTTCCGGTTAAATCGAAGGGACGCGCACCTGGTTGGGCCAGGGCAGATGCATTCCCGGCGTCACCCACCCGCACAATCAGGCCGTCTTTATGCACACCACAGGCTAGATTGCCTCGAAGCATATAGGCGATACCACCGAACATTTTCTTTTCCACCAATCCAAAGGGATCGATGTCATCGATTGTCTGGCGGACGCGATAGGCTAAGATTTCGTCGTAAGGCATTGGCAGTCCTCAGGAAATAAATGGGTGTATCTGTAAGCGTTCAGGCAGACAAATGGTGCTTGGATTTCATTGGGCGACAACGATGTCAATGAATATCGGGTCGCCAAAAGCCTGCCCAAGGGGGTCATAAGCCTGCCAGGCGCTGCGATAGGCGCCAGCTTCAGCAGGGGCAGTGAAATTGATCTGTATGGTGGCTTGTGTGCCAGCACGGGCGGGAAAAAGGGCAAACTCAGGTGGAGCGCCCAAGGGCGGACCGGCGATGGGTTTGAGACGGTAGTGTACATCCCAATTACAGGATCCGTTGTTTTCAACCCGCCAGCGTTTATCCAATAAGTCCCCCGGGGCAACGAAACTGCCATCCGGCAGGGTCAGGTCTTCAATATAACGCAGGCTGCTGGTGCAGGATGGGGTGGGCGTAGCTTGTGGTGGCGGCGATGTAAGTGCAATGGTTGGCGCGGGTTGGTCCTGGGTGATCAATGGCGCAGCCAGAGTGGGTGCAGCTACCGGGCGGTAGACATCGTTGCCGGCGAGGTCAGGCGTATCATCGCCCGGTGTTGTACAGGCAGCCAGAACCAGGCCAAGCAGGAAGACTATCAAGTCGAGGATATGTTTTCGAATGACACTGCTCTTCTTGATGGGTGACGCCTGTCTGGGCGGCGCGCTCAACCTGCCTGGCTGGTATTGCACTGACATCAAAAATCACAATTCTCCATCTTCCATACCGGCTTCTTCTTCGCCGCCGCCGAAAGGCAGAGGCATGGCGCCGCTCAGGGCTTGCTGGCGAACTGCCAGTTCAATCTCTTCGCTCAGGTCGTGGTTTGCCTTGAGGTATTCCTTGGTGTTTTCACGACCCTGGCCAAGACGGATATCGCCGTAGGAGTAGAAGGATCCACGTTTGGTGATGATATCCAAACCAGTAGCGAGATCGATGATATCGCCGACTTTGGAGATACCTTCGTTGTACATAATATCAAATTCGGCCGTGCGGAAAGGAGGGGCAACTTTGTTTTTTACCACACGGACGCGGGTGCGGTTGCCGATAATATCCTGGCCTAGCTTGATCGACTGGATGCGCCGGACATCCAGGCGCACAGAGGCGTAGAATTTAAGCGCCATGCCGCCGGTGGTGGTCTCGGGGTTACCGAACATGACCCCGATCTTCTGGCGGAGCTGGTTGGTGAAGATGACAGCGGTGTTGGTCTGCTTGATGGCTCCCGAGAGTTTGCGCAATGCCTGAGACATCAGCCTGGCCTGCATACCCATGGGTGAGTCGCCCATATCCCCTTCGATTTCTGCGCGCGGGACCAGGGCTGCAACCGAATCAATGACGATCACATCGATGGCGCCGGAGCGCACCAGGGTTTCAGTAATTTCCAGGGCTTGCTCGCCCATATCGGGTTGGGAGATGAGCAAATTGTCAACATCGACACCACAGCGTGCCGCATAGGCCGGATCCAGGGCATGTTCCATGTCGATATAAGCACACGTACCGCCGCCGCGCTGTGCTTCAGCTACGATATGCTGGCAGATCGTGGTCTTGCCGGACGATTCCGGGCCATAAATCTCTGTGATACGACCACGGGGGATCCCGCCGACGCCAAGGGCAATGTCCAGCGATAGAGAGCCAGTGGGGATGGCTTCAACTACCATGTGGTGGGCTTCGCCGAGACGCATAACCGTATTTTCGCCATAGCGTTTTGTTATATCGCCCAGGGCTTTATCGAGGGCGATATGACGCGAGTCGTTCTGGTTACTTGAAGGGGGCTGGGTAGAGGAAGGGCTTTTCTTAGGCATGTTATAACTCCTGATATTCGTTAAGGTTAAAAAACCCTGCAAGTTAGAGGTGTTTTCTGTCCCCAAAGTTTAGCACAAATGTTCGTTATGTCAAGGGCCTGGTGTTGGAGCGTTTGGAGTGAAATCGGCTCCGGGAGTGGGAGGCAGGCTGGTTTTAAAGCCGTTTTTACCTTTAAACGTGAAATAGGTCACCAGACCCGGTGATATGGTGAAGTCTAGATTGTAGGTGACACCGGCAAAATCTATCCAGACAAAATAGCTGCCGGCAGGCAAGTCACCTAACACCAAATTTTCACGATAGTATGCATCACTGACCACCGGGCCAGCCCCGTAGGTTTTAACAGTCCAGGATTGAGGGGCATCCTTGGAATAGATGGTAACCAGGGTATCGATGAGCGGAAAACCGCTGGTGTCTGTGATGCGGGCAGCCAGCACGCCCCAACCCATCGGCGGGGCAAGCCAAAGCTCAGGATTACGGCTGCCGAAGAAGTTATTCCGG
Organism: uncultured Chloroflexia bacterium; assembly: GCA_963705155.1. Classification (GTDB taxonomy): domain Bacteria; phylum Chloroflexota; class Anaerolineae; order Anaerolineales; family UBA4823; genus CAVPJC01. Next base: position 303,332 of record CAVPJC010000013.1, read on the forward strand.
CCGACGCGGATTTCAAAATGCAGGTGTGGGCCGGTAACTTTACCGGTCTGGCCGACCTCACCAAGAAAATCACCAGTTTCCACTTTTTGGCCTACGCTCACATTGATCAGATTCAAATGCCCGTAGACGCTGTAGAGAATTTCGCCCTGGAAACCAAAATCATGGCGGATGACGACCGCGAGGCCGTAAGGATCGGTGGTGTCAAACTCACCGCGATAAAGCCCGTAACCGGCCCAGGTGATGCGACCTGAACCCGCGGCCAGCACCGGCGTACCTATGGGGGCTGGGATATCGATGCCCGTATGGACCACTTCGGGGAGGAAGACTCCGCCATAGCGATAATCGGCAAGAGGCCAGTTGACCTCGTCAGCTGCGATCGGGCGAGAGAACAGGAAGTGATCGAACTCGGTAGGAACCCACGGGGTGGGATAGAGCGGGGGACGCCAGGCCGAGACAGGCGGCGGCTTGGGGGTTGGAAACACAAAGCGCAGTGGATCTGGCGCGGCAGTGGGAATATCGATGGATGCCGCCGGGTCGAATGAATTTTGGGCAAACTCGACAAACGCAAGTACGGGTGTTGGCAGATTTTCCTGAGTGGCAGCTGGTGAAGGCGAGGCCGGTGGTAGCGTTGCAGGCTCGAAAGAAGGTGTCTGTACTGGCGGCGGGAGGGTAGCAGGCGTGGAGGGCTGGCAGGCACTCAGCAGACTGACCAGCAGTACCCATTTAACCAGTTTGGTTGGAAGAGATGGCAGAGTCAGCGACTTACAGACCGGGATCATATGCGGAGAGGATTGGAATACATCAGGGTTCTGAGGATTGTTTCAAGGTGTGCGGGTTACCGTTGGTGTGCGTGTGGGAAAACGAGTGCGGGTTGGCGTGGGTGTCAGGGTGGGGCGGCGGGTGATCGTGGGGGTGTGTGTGGGTGGAACCACAATCGTGGGGGTATTGAGGGCTTCGGCGGGATAAAGCTCGCGCATGGCGGTGTACCAATCCTGCCCGCCGCTGCGGGCAAACTCATTGAAACGTGCGGCTGGTACGGCGTAGCGCCAGGTTGTCAGGGCGGGAAGCCGCTCCCAACCATAGGCGGCGGCAAAACTGGTCAGGTCAAACCAGTAGCCCGGGGGAATAGCCTGGGCGAGAGCGCCGCCATCTTCATAAGCCCTCGGATCGCCGCTGTAGCGGGCGTTGAAATTCCAGGGCAGGTCCATCAATGGACGACCCTGAGAGCCGTCCTGGAAACGCGTGCGCAGCATGAGACGCCAGTAAGTTTGAGCGCCATAATCCTCGCGGATAACCACCATCCAGCCGGCGTTAATCGGTGTGGTGTTCAGCGCAAAGGCGCGGCCGGTGTACAGCCAATCTTCCAGCATGCCTGGGAAAAGCGGCGATGTGAGCGGAACGAAGGCGTTTTCCAGAGATGAGAGTGGATCCCAACCGATCCGGACAGCCAAATCCGTTCGCAAGGCATTGAAGGCTTCGTCGACGAGGTCCTGCAAGATCGGGTAAGGGGCATCGACATCCTGAATAGTGACCAGCCGTTGACGCCCACCGGGTACGCTGGCATCTGGCGTGAGGGCAGTCTGCCAGGCGGGTGTGGGAGCCTGGCGGGCAGCTATGGTTAATGAGGTTGGAAGAGGATTTGGGAGACTGGCAGTTGACCAGGTAAGATCATCTACAGATCCGGATAGTGCCAGAGGCGGAAGGAGTAAACCAGAGGAGTCTGGCGCGTAGGCTGTGAGATAGGAGCGATTGGGCGTTTCCAAAGCGGCGACCAGCCATGCCCCCGAAGGACTCCAGGCCGGGCAGCTGCCGCTTCCCACTATGCGGGCGGCGCCGGGTTGCGCGAGATCGCTGATCAAGATGGTTGAATAACCGTCCTGATCAGCAGACCAGGCCAGATGAGATGAGTCAGGCGACCATCCGGGGCATGTATCCGCTGAAAGTGGGGCGCGGCTGATATTCTGAAAACGATCCTCGATGCGATCCAGGTCAGCCAGCCAGATTTCATTCTCTCCGGTGCGGTTGGAAACAAAAGCAATCTGCCGACCGCCGGGTGACCAGGCTGGAGCCAGATCGGCTGCGGGATCGCCGGTGAGGCGCACCGGGGGTTGGCTGCCATCCACAGGGCGAATGAAGATTTCGAGATTCATCAGGGTGGTTGTGGCGGATTGTGCATTCGTGATCCCCAGTTGTACTCGTATAGGTTTCATGCACCAGCCACAGGCTATCGGGAGACCAGGAAGGGGCGCCGTCGTATTCCGGTGAATCTGTGATCCGTGTGGTCTCTCCAGTGGTAAGATCGAGGGTGTATAAATCCCAGGCGCCGGCTCGAATTCGAAGCAAACGCCAGGCGGGAGCCATCAGGGCTCGCAGCCGGGGCAATATCGTCCCACGCCCCTGATGTCAGACGGGTGAGAGGCAAATTCTGAGGATGATAGGCGTAGATATGCCAGTAGCCGGCCTCCTGCATGGAGAAAAAGATTGTACCGGGGTCTGGCACCTGTGAGATCGTCTGAGCCGTAGTGGGCAGCGGGGTGGCGCTGGGTACAGGCAGCGTGGGTGTTCCGGTGGGCGCAGGAGGCAGCGGGCTGTCAGGTATTGTCGCTGTGACCGAAAGCGGTGTTGGAGTTTCCTGATTGCGGGTGGATTGGAAGAGAGGCCAGGTGCCGTTGAGCCGGGCGCGGATAAGGAGCGCAGCGAAAGCGAGCATTGCAGCTATCAGCAGGAAGAGCAGCACACGGCGAAGTGTCTGGTTGAATGGATCGATAGGGTTTTTTTGGTTTGAGCCTTCCTGTACTTTTGTCATGATCTGCTGGCAGCCCGAGGGGATTGGCACTGCGGGCTTGTGCCATTCTAGCATGCCTGCAGAACAGCGTCAATCAGACGGGAGTTGCACCGGGCAATCAATTTTGTCAGGAGATGGGTGTGATGTTTCGTGAACCCGTATGGGCTCCCTCAGGATCAAGGCATAGGTATTGCTATGCTACGTCCGGTTTGACGATTTATGCAATCCGCACACCCTGGCGCAGCAGCGCTTTCTGTACTTTCCGAATATCCACCGCAGATGTTGTTTTGTTGTCTTTGACAGAGACTGCCGCTGCAACCCCCGCGCCCTGACCGGTTACAGTACAGCACATCATATTGCGCACCGCCGCATGTGAAATCTTATCCCCGGCAACACACCGGCCTGCAACCAGTAAATTTTCAACATTCTCCGGGAGCATAATTCCATACGGAACGTGAAAATATCGACCAGTCGTGGGTAGAACTAACACGCCATACCCATCGATGAATTCAGGGAAAATTCCGATCGAATCGTCGAAGCGGGCCTGGTTGCGAACATCTTGCTCGGTCAGGTTATATCTCCCAATAATTTTTCGTGTATCCCTTACCCCAAGTGTCATCCCGAAAGTGCGAAGTTTAGCATCCTCAAATCCCGGCGCAAAGCGCCGCAATGCCTGGATGGCATACAGGGCTTGCTGGCGGCCTTCGATCTCGGCTCGGGTAAGATCCAGGACATTCGTTCCATCATAGCCTGTCAAATGGATCATATTGAGATAGGTGGCTTCGCCTGAGTCGGTAATGGTGCTCCAGGTTCCTCCAATGCTTGTAAGACCTTTGGGGATGATACCCGCATCTCGCGCCTGATCGAAGGGTCGTTCTAGATAGGGACTGAATAATTCGTCTTCTTTGCCTCCCGTCTCAATTTCCCAGTTCTTCCCCCAGTCTTTGTAAGTAGAAGGATTTTCCTTGACATACTGAAGGAAACGCTGCTTATGAACACCTGTGCAAGAGAACATGACCGTAACAGGCAGCATCTCTTCCTTGGGCGTCTTTAAGAGAGGGAACACCGGCAAAGCATGCAAGATCGGCATCTCCAGATGCATCGATAACCCTCTTCGCGAGGATGGCCTGCCTTCCCGACTTGCTGTGGGTGATAATCCCGGTGATCGAATTCCCTTCCATGAGCGTGTCAATCGCATAGCTGTGCAGAAAGGTGATGACCCCCAATTCTTGCACCAATTTATCGGCCACATATTTGAACATATCTGCATTCAGGGCTTCACTCCTGGATTGAGGCTCCTGGCTGCTGGCTCCCATCTGTCTGGCACGTTGCTCAAACTCTATTCCTATTCCCTCGACATCCGTTGTGGCTTCGCGCCGGTACCAGGCAATGCCCTCAACACCAACCTGGGTAATATTACCGCCCAGGCATCCGTACCGCTCGACAAGCACAGTTTTAACGCCTTCCCTGGCGGAACCCAAAGCAGCCGCAAGACCCCCCGGACCACTTCCAACCACCAGAACGTCAGTTTCTTCAACAACCGGTATCATTTTTGGGATTTCAGTTATGTGTTTCATGAGCACCTAACAGCTGAAGGAAATTTTGATGCTGGGGGATTATTTCGTGATGAAAGGTAAACTATTCCTCAAAACCCAGGTTGTAGAGGCGAGCGTAATAACCGCCTGCCCCTAACAACTGTGCATGTGTGCCGAGTTCGACGATTTGCCCCGCGTGGATTACCACAATTGAACCCGCATTGGTGACGGTTGAGAGGCGGTGAGCGATAACGAAGGCGGTGCGATCCTTCAACAGGCGCTGAAGAGCAGATTGGATGGTGCGCTCAGTCTGTGTATCCACGCTTGAGGTGGCTTCATCCAGGATCAGGATGCGCGGGTCGGCTAAAAGGGCGCGGGCGAAGGAAATGAGCTGGCGCTGACCGACGGAGAGCATGACGCCGCCTTCTTCCACCGGGGTGTCGTAGCCCTCTCGCAAGCGAGAAATGAATTCATGTGCGCCTACCGCCTGGGCAGCCGATTGGATCTCTTCGTCGGTGGCCTCCAGACGGCCAAAACGGATATTTTCCCGGACGCTGCCGGAGAAAAGAAAGGGATCCTGGAGGACGATGCCCATCTGGCGGCGCAGACTGGCCTGGGTAACATCTCTTAGATCATATCCGTCAACCTTAATCGAACCAGACGTGGGGTCATGGAACCGGCTGAGAAGCTTGACCAGTGTTGATTTCCCCGCGCCGGTTTCGCCGACTAAAGCCAGAGTTTGTCCGGCAGGCACATGCAGGTTGATGTGATCCAATACCGGTGTTGGATCATCTGCATAATGAAATGAGACATCGATAAATTCAACTTCCCCTCGAATGGGCGGAATTTCAAACGCACCGGGGGCATCCTGCACTTCTATGGGGGTATCGAGCAGCGCAAAAATGCGCTCACCGCCAGCCATGACGGATTGGAAGGTATCGAAACGGCGGCTCAGATCGCGAATTGGCTCGAAGAATCGGTCGATGTACAATACAAAAGCCACCAGCACACCCGGAGTGATGGCCTCGGAACTGCCGAGATTCTCGCCCAACACGGCAGCGCCGCCAATCCAGATAACGAGTGTTGTCGCAAGCGCGCCCAGAAATTCAATGATGGATGGATAGGCAGCGGCAAGGCGGGCTGCTTTGAGATTGGATTGCAGGTTATTGTGATTAACCTCCTGGCTAAAAAAAGCGTAATTGGTATCCTGGCGTGAGAAAGCCTGGACAACCCGGATACCATTGATGTTCTCGGCGAGCACGGAGTTCACCCAACTGATGGCTGCCCGCACCATGCGGTAGTTTTCACGGGCGTTGCGGCGAAACAGCCATGTGGCGAATCCCATGACTGGAAGAACGGCAAAGGCCAGAAGCGAGAGACGAATATTGAGAGCCAGCATAGCGATGAGGATGCCTACCAGCGGCGAACAGATCGCGAGCAATAGCCAGCACAGCCCAGGTGATGAATTCACGCAACACCCCCACGTCGTTGATGACACGAACAATAATCCGCCCGACACTGAAGCGACTGTAAAAGCTGAGAGAAAGCTTTTGCAGATGCTCAAAGAGACTTCTGCGCAGCTCATAGATAATGGATGTGCCGACGCGGGCCATGATATTGACGCGCAGGTAAATGACTGCCCATTGGACAATGATCAACACGAAGTACAGGCCGACAGACTGGCGCAATGTGGCTAATGAACCGGCGCGCATACCAGAATCGATGGCGATTTTTATCAGATAGGGACCTAAAACGGTGACCAGATTGCCAGTGAGCATGAGAAACAAGGAGAACAGCAGAGGTCTCCAATGAGGACGGACAAAAACCATCAGCCGGCGAGTTACCTGAGGGTCAAAGCCTTTGACGAGAACATCTTCGGTGGGAATGGACATCTATCCTGGGGTTGCCTGAAGGATCAAGAATGAGAATGGATGGTTTTCATAAGCATTGAGCAGGCGCAGGAGTTGGCTGTGGGGCAAACGACCAGAGAGCGAGAGCTCGACCACCTCGTGTGATGGGACAGGCGACTCACCCAGTTGATTCATCATCACCATCTAAGTGAAGTTTGTGGAGAAAGCGGTGGGCGATGGGCGCAACGATAAGACCGGTGACAGCAAGAAAGGCAATTCCTGAAAACAAAGCATAAAACGAGGCGAACAATTTGCCACCATTGGTAGACAACCGGTTAACCGGCCCCATCCCACCCAGGATCATGGATGCATTCAGCAGGGCATCGATCCAGGACAGTCCTTCAAAATGGCGGTAGCCCAGGACGCCAATCCCGAGCGCGGCCAGGATAACGGCAAGAGCGCCAAGTAAATGGGTGAGCAAGCGGCGGAGGAACTGCCGCCTGGGGATCAAGGGCTGGGAATGATGTTCGTACATGGTCAGCGGATTTTGTTGATATTTTCTTCTCGAAGAAGATTAAAACCTGTGGCAAGGGCAATCACAGAAAACATGCTCATCAGGCATGCCGCCAGCCAATGGCGCCGGCGAACAGCCAGCGCAGCGCCTACGGCTAATACCCCGCCCATAGGCCGGTTGAAGGATTTTACCATTTCATCGGCTTGTTGAGGGGTGTGTCCGGTTTCAACCAGAGTCCACTTGAGCACCGGGCCGCCATCAATACCGGGGATCGGCAGCAGTGAGACAAAACCAATGAACAGGTTCATACCGAGGGCAGCGTCTGCCAGACTCCGGGCAGAGGTAGCCGGCCGGGTAAAACGCCGGATAAATGCTGTTAATATTGCCATAATACCATTGAAGATCGGGCCACCCAGAGAGCGGAAAATGTGCTGGCGAGGAGCGACAGAAAGATCGTTTAATTCTCGATAGATCACGAGCGGCATACCCCAGACGATGCGAATGGCATCCATAGGTTTTTTGATATAGCAAGCTGCGGCAGCATGGGCCAGGTTGTGACCCCATTCGGAGCCCAGAGTGATAAGCATTACCAGACCACCCGTTATCCATTGCTTTCCCCGGGACCAGGAAGGATGCTTTTTTTTCAGCAGAGATACAAGAACAGGCCAGGTGATGAGCTGGACGATGGGAAACCACGTCTTGCCCTGGACGATGAGCGGGGTGCAGAAGATATTGCCGATTGTGGTTGGTTGACCGGGTGTCGTATCCATGTGACCTGACCATCTACTCAATATCAGCATTATCCTCTCGGGCCTGTACCTGCGTTTCCAAATCGACGCTTTCGCCAACTTCACGCAAATTTTCCTGGTCTCGGAGCTGGAGCTCATAAATCTCGCGGTAGAGCCCATTCCGGGCAAGCAGCTGGCGGTGGCGACCACGCTCGAGGATACTCCCATTTTGCATGACCAGGATTAAGTCGGCGCGGTGCACAGTGGAGAGGCGGTGGGCTATGACAAAGGTGGTGCGTCCCTGCATCAATATATCCAAAGCCTGTTGCAGCAGGCGCTCGGTCTGGGTATCCACACTGGAGGTGGAGTCATCCAGGATGAGTATGCGTGGATCCATGAGCAAAGCCCGAGCGATGGCCACCCGCTGCCGCTGCCCGCCGGAGAGGGTAATGCCGCGTTCACCGACAATCGTATCGTAGCCGTTGGGTAATTCCGTGATAAATTCATGCGCCTGGGCAGCCCGGGCTGCGGCGATTATCTCCGCTTCTGAAGCATCCGGGCGACCATAGGCGATATTTTCACGGATCGAGGTTGAGAAAAGCAAGGATGTCTGGAGTACAATGCCAATCTGCCGCCGCAAGGTGATGAGATCTACCTGGCGTACGTCGATATCATCTACCAGCACAGCTCCCTTGGAGACATCGTAAAAGCGGGGGATCAGATTCACCAGAGACGACTTCCCTGAGCCGGTAGGACCAATCAGGGCGATGACTTGATTGGGTTCCACCTCCAGATCGATTTCCGTCAGAGCAGCTGCATTTTCGCCGTGGTACTGGAAAGCAACCCCGTGAAAACTTACCGAACCCTTCAGGTTGGCAAGCTTTATCGCGCCGGGAGGCGATTGGATCTCTGGCGGTGTATCCAGGATTTCATAGGTGCGTTGTACCCCGGCAACTGCCTCGCCGGCCTGGTTTACCAACCAGGTGAGCTGTTGGGTAGGAACAGACAGCAGCAGTAAATAAGCATTGAATGCAACCACCTCTCCTATGGTCATTTCGCCACGCAGGACCATATGCCCGCCGAACCAGAGGATCAGGATGGTGCCCAGCACGACCAGCATGTTGGTGGTTGGCATCACCTTGGACCATTCGCCAATGATTTTAATGCGAGCCTGGTACAGTCTTCGGTTAGCTTCGTCGAAACGTTTGTTTTCGTGATGCTCGCGGGCGAAGGCACGCACCACCTGAACACCGGCAACGTTCTCTTGCAAGCGGGACGAAAGCTCACCAAGCAAATTATCCACCACCAGGAATAGTGCGCCAACGCGGCGTCCAAGATTGATTGTGACGATAGCCATGGGTATGAGAGGCAGCACGGCGATGGGCGCCAGGCGGGAATTTTGGATGAAAAGCAAAGTCAGGATGCCTACCAGGAGTATCGCAAGGTGGACCACGTCAACAACGCCAGACCCAGAAAATCGTTCGATGGCACGCACATCTTCGATGCACCGGCTGATGAGCTGTCCGGTTTGGGAGTGATCGTGATACGTGAAGGGCAAGTGCTGGATGTGGTTGTAAAGCTGATTGCGCAGGTCGAAACCGATATGAGCAGCGATCCATTCAGTCAGGTAGCGCTGAAAATAATTCAATGCAGCAGTGGCACTACCAATTCCGAGAACAAGCAGGGCAGCGTTCCTTAAAAGAGGCGCATCGCGGTTGGCGATACCTACATCGATGACCTGACGAATAATCGCGGGGATTGAAAACTGCCCGGCAGTTACCACGAGCAGGATAACCAGTGATAGAGAGCTTTGCAACCAGTACCGGCGCAGAAAAGGGCGCAGTCGAACGAGGTGGACCATATTTCCGCTGGAAAATTCAAATATAAAGAAAAGAAAAGTCAGGCGCGAAATCGAAGCAGGCAATTATGATGGCGGAGGGGATGAAGAACCAATCGTGATCGAACGATGATCAACCACCTTTTTTGTTTGAAGATCGGGAGAGATTTCATCCGGGGGATCCACGCCAACTGGAACTTCCAGGTAGAAAATCTCGACTGCCAGGCTGTAAGGCGGGTTCAACTCAGCGCCGCGCAAGTGCAGGGTAAACTCCATTTTATGCGTCATTGTTTCAATGATGCTGATGGAAGCCAGCTCCTGATGCTGACTATTGGTGATCCTCATTTCGCCGTTGGGGCGCTTGATGAAGGGTGTCAGCTCAAGGATGACTTTCACCCGGCGCCCGTCTGCCAGTGGCTGAGCGCGCAAATCGGTGATGCGCACCTCACCTGGTGGGAGCGGTATAGCAGTGGGGTCCTGAAAAAATATATCCATGGAATAATTATAACCGCAGTGCATGGTGATCCATGGCAACCGGATGCCATTACAGGGACAGGGTCACGGCTCAGGGCTGGTGTATGTCTCCAGGATGGGGAAATGGACACGGAAAGTTGTGCCCTGGTTGGGTGCACTTTCGAGGGTAACCTGGCCTCCATGCGCTTCTACAACTTCCTTGACCAGGGCGAGACCCAAACCGGTTCCGCTATACCGGCGGGTGGTAGAACCATCCACCTGGAAAAAGCGTTCAAAAATGCGAGCCTGTTTATCCAGCGGGATGCCGATGCCGTTATCACTGACTTCCAACAGGATGGTGTCTCCCTGGGCATGCAGCCGGATGCGGATAAACCCCCCAGATGGGGTGAATTTGAGCGCATTTCCCAGAAGGTTATCCACGACTCTGAGCAAATGGGCAGGATTACCAGAAATCAAGGGCAAACCAGGATTGATATCCATCTCGAGATGCAAATTGGCCTGAATGAGCTGATTTTGAAAATCGGCCAGATAGGTGGTAAGCAAGCGAGCCAGATCGACCGGTTCCGGTTTACGAGAGCGAGCCTCAGTTTCCAGGATGGCGGTGAGATCGTCCAGGAGCTTGCTCATCAGGCGAACACGGCGGGCAATGATGGTGACTGGCTCTTGCTTTTGAGCGTCGATGACGCCCAACTCACCAGCTTCCAATAGCTCGGTGTATCCGCGAATTATGGTAAGAGGTGTGCGCAGCTCGTGCGAGATATTTTGAACGAATTCGTTCTTGAGCCGGTCCAATTCTTTGAGCTGATCCAGAGCTGTGGCCAGCTGGGCGGCGCGTTGCTGAATTTCACTATAAAGACGAGCATTTTCCACGCCGGCGGCGAGGTGATTGGCCATTGTTTGACACAGGTCGATTTCGCGAGAGGTGTAGACCCGATCCACATCGGAGTTGAACAATTCGAGTGCACCAATAACCTGGCCGCGGGCCACGAGAGGGACAACCAGCATGCTGCTGTATTGGTGGGCGAGCATCCATTGATGTTCGGCAGGATCACAATAGGGGTCGGATGTGTAAGCGGTGAGGATGGCGCGGCTGGTGAGAACCCGGCGGATGGCAGGATATTCACTCAGGTAGGTGGAAGCATTCACGGGACCCGACTGCCTGCGAGGACTGGTTGAGAATTCACGCAGGCTGATCAGGGTGTCCTGGGCTTGATCCCAGTATTGAATGGAGCAGGCCTCGGCATTCAGGGCCGAAGTGATCTGGCGGACCGAGGCTGTCAGTACAGTTTCCATATCGAGCGAGGTGGAGACGGCGGCTGACGCCTGCAAGAGCAAGCCGAGTTCGTGTACCTGACGCTGGGTTTCCTCCAGAAGACGAACCTTTTCGATGGCAGTGGCTAGCTGGCCTGCAAGGGTAGAGAGCAGGCGTTCATCATCGTTGGAGAAAGCATTAATTTGGGTGCTTTCGGCGTTGATTACACCCAGGATGCCGCTTCCAGCTTTAAGCGGAACACATAGTGCTGAACGAATCTTGGGATCTACAGTCAGGTAACCGGTGTTCTGGCTGAAATCTGCGATGCGGAGTGGACTGCCGTGCAGGGCAACCGTTCCACAAACACCTGCGCCAAGCGGGATGGGTACCTGGGTGTTGTTATTGTGCTCACGATAGGATGGGTGGGCGTGCAGTAAGCTGGTCTTATCGTCAAGGAGAATTACACCAAAGTTATCGGGTGAGAGGGTTGTATTGATAACCCGTGTGGCAGTCTCGATGAGTATGTGCTCGTTGGCGGCTTCAGCACTTGCTGTGGCGATCTTGTGCAGGATCGTGAGCTCCTGAACCTGCCGGCGAGTGGCATCCAGCAGGTTGGCAGTTTCCAGGGCAACAGCAATCTGGTCGGCAAGAGTTTGTAGAATGGCGATATCATCGGCGTCGAAAGCTCCGGGAGTCTCACTCTGTACATCCAGAACCCCTATGATCAGTTGGTTAACTTTCAAAGGTAAGGCCATCTCGGAGCGGGTTTGCGGGAGAAGAGGGTTTATGAGATGGACAGCATCCTGTCCGACGTCCAGCGCGATGCGGGGTTGGCCGCTTGCAGCGACGAATCCTACAATGCCTACCTCACCGACCTTGAGACGGTGATTCTGGGCGAGCATTAGCTGACCTGCTTCCCCGGTGGCGGCTTTCAGAACGGCATATTCGTGATTTTCGTCCAGCAGGAAAATGCCGGCGTAATAATAACCGAACCGACTGCAGATCAGATTGACAGCGCGGCTAGCCAGGTTATCTACATCATGAACCGAAGCTGCGTCACGGGCGACTTCAGCTGCGACCTGAATTTGGATCGCACGACGTTCCATGCGTTGTTCATTTTGGCGAGCCTGTCGTAGAGTGCGATTGAGCTTACTGAATGCCAGGGTTATCAGGATGCTGGTAGCAATAAAGATGGCAGCCTGACTCAGCCAGAGATTGGTTTCGGTTTCTGGAGACGTAATGTGTACCAACCAGCCTGCCCGAAAGGCAAGAAAGGACAAAACGCTTGCCAGGGTGCTGATGACAAAGAAGAAAATGCCGGCAGTATAACCAAGTAGCAGGCTGCTCGATAAGATGATGAGGATGTAGCCGGCGAAACCCAGGCTGTGAGCACCTCCAAGAAAAAAAGTAAGGCTGGTGACCAACAACCACACCAGGGTGAGAATGATCAGGCTGGTACGGTGCAGCAAACGGTGTTGATCAGGTCGGGGGGACGATGATTGAGGTGACGGCATAGATGGGAGACGTCTTACCAGGCTTTTACCGAATCACTTGATCTAAGGATTTAATATTCACGACTTCAGTTTTAACATAAGATTTGGTTGAGCGGAAGGGATGGAAAAAAACTGGGAGAAAAAAACCGGCTGACCAGGAAGTCATTCTCCCGGGTCAGCCGTGTAGGTTGGGCGAGTAGTGTGGCTGTTTACATGCCTGCCATGAAGGCCAGGCCCACGGTGCCAGGACCGGCGTGGTTTCCAACTACCGGACTGACCTCAGAGAATATATTTTCTATGGCGTTGAAACGTTGGTTGGCGGTTTCGAGCAGTTCCTTGGCATCTTCAGCGGCGTTAGCATGCAGTGTTGCGAGCCGCACAGGTGTGCGCCCATTAATCCGCTCGCTGACCATGTCGACCAGGCGTAAGAGAGATTTCTTGCGGGTTCGAACGCGCTCAACGGCTTCGACGCGGCCACCGGTGACCTCAAGGATCGGTTTGATGTTGAGGGCCGTAGCCAGAAAACGACTGCCGCCGCCGATGCGTCCGCCGCGATGTAAGAATTCGAGGGTGTCCACAGCAAAGACGACGCCGACATGCGAGGAGGCTTTCTGGGCTAACGCCAGGCAGTCTTTCATATTAGCGCCATCGGCGGCAGCCCGTGCAACTGCAAGAGCCTGAAAGCCCATAGCCATAGCGGTCGTGGTCGAGTCATATATTTCGATCCGTTTTCCGGGAAGCATCTCGCGAGCCTGGACTGCCGAATCAATCGTGCCGGACAGCTTCTGTGATACCAATACGGCCAGGATCTCGTAGTCTTCTTCAAGCAAATCAGTGAAGATTTGTTTGAAGGTGCCTATGGTTGCCTGGGATGTAGTTGGCATGACGGTGGTCTTTTTCAGGCGCGTATAAAATTCATCGGGTTGGATGTCGATGCCATCACGCAACGTCTGCTCTCCCCAGATCAATACCTGAGGGGCAACGGTGATATGATATTGAGAAACGAGTTCTTTGGGGATGTACGCTGTGCTGTCGGTCACAATGGCGACTTTGGACATAATTCCTCCTGACGAAATAAAATGAACCTGCCGTGACAACGTTAACCCTGGGGTATCATTGAAGTTACGAAATGCAGATAATTGGTAAACACGGATAAAATTGGAACCCGGGAAGGCTGCTGGAAGAGGGAATTACCTCCTTATTCCTCCTTGACCTTTGCGTGCTTCCATACTAAAATGCAGTGCTGTGTTTGAGAACCTGACCGAACGCCTTGACAATGTATTTAAACAGCTGCGACGCCGCGGCAAGCTCTCGGAGAGTGACGTTGACAGCGCAATGAGAGAAGTGCGCCTGGCTCTGCTTGAAGCCGATGTCAATTACGCGGTAGTAAAAGACTTTGTGTCTCGTGTGCGCGAACGCTCCATCGGAGCCGAAGTAGGCAAGGCGCTCAATCCCGGTCAGCAGGTCGTTAAAATTGTCCACGAAGAGCTGGTTGGCACATTAGGTGTGCCGGAACGCTTAAACCTGACCGGACCAAAACCGCGAACGGTGATGCTGGTTGGTTTGCAGGGTGCAGGCAAAACCACGATGGCCGGCAAGCTGGCACGCCTGATGCGGTCGCAAGGCGAACGGGTAATGCTGGTAGCCTGCGATCCTTACCGTCCGGCTGCGGTACGCCAATTGGAAACCCTGGGAGAGCGGCTTAATATACCGGTGCACTTTGAGCAAGGTGTGCCTCCCCCGGAACTGGCAGCCCGCGCCCTGGACAAGGCTGAAAAAGGCGGTTTTACGCTGGCGATCCTGGACACCGCCGGGCGTTCGCAGCTGGATAACGCTTTGATGGATGAACTGCAGGCCATCCAACGCAAAGTATCCGTAGCTGAGACGCTCCTGGTGGTCGACGCGATGATAGGCCAGGAAGCCGTGAACATTGCCAGGGGCTTCCGCGATGTTGTTTCGCTCAGCGGCCTGATCCTGACAAAGATGGATGGCGATGCCCGCGGCGGTGCAGCGATCTCCATCCGCTCGGTGACGGGTGTCCCGATCAAGTTTTTGGGCACCGGCGAAGGGCTGGATGCCTTTGAGGTGTACGATCCCGGGCGGCTTGCTTCTCGCATCCTGGGCATGGGCGATATGATCGGCCTGATTGAGAAGGCTGAAGCGGCTTTTGACCAGAAAGAAGCTCAAGAGCAAGCGCAAAAGCTCATGTCTGGCGAGTTCAGCCTGCAGGATTTTGCTGATCAATTGAAGCAATTACGTAAAATGGGGCCGCTCGGACAATTATTAGAAATGATGCCTGGTGGGATCGGGCAGATGGCGAAGCAGATCGACCCGAAGGACGCCGAGAAGCAGCTCAAGCTGACGGAGGCGATCATCAGCTCGATGACACAGCAAGAACGACGCAAGCCGGATATTCTAAATGCAAGCCGGCGGCGTAGGATTGCGCGAGGATCAGGTACCGATGTTTCTGATGTTAACCGGTTAATGAAGCAGTACCGGGAAACCCAGAACTTGTTTAAGACATTAAGAAATCGGGGAAGCGCGGACTGCCGCGCTTGTTCGGATAAGAATAAGAAAGTTTAAGGAGAAAGATCTATGGTTCGTATTCGTCTGCGCCGCATCGGGTTAAAAAGACCAACCCAGCTACCGCATCATCGCTGCCGACAAAGAAGCTCCCCGCGATGGACGCTTCCTGGAAATTCTGGGATCCTACAATCCACGCACAAGTCCGGCAACTATCACAATTCAGGAAGACCGTGTATATGATTGGATGAACAGGGGCGCCCAGCCCAGCGAGTTAGTCGCAAAACTGTTCCGGACAGTGGGTCTGGACAACCGCTACGACCGGTTTAAAAAGGGTGAAGCTCTGGATGTTCTTTTAGCCGAAGCTGCAGCCAGTGAAACCGCGCGCGGCTCCAACCAGAAGACCAGCCAGGAAAATCAGGAAAAGAAAGCCAAGAAAGCCTGATTTTTCTACCAACCCCTGCTGATCGACCTCAGGAGGTGATAGGTGAAAGATTTAATTCAATACATTGCCACATCCCTCGTGGATGATCCGACCCAGGTACAGGTGATGCAGCAATCGCGCGGCACGTCGGTTGGTTTGCGTTTGCAAGTAGCTAAAGAGGATATGGGCCGCGTGATCGGTAGGAGCGGGAAAGTTGCAAATGCCATGCGCCTGTTGTTGCGAGTTGCCGCGGCCCAGGAAGGCAAACGCGTTACCCTGGATGTGGAAGATCCGCGTTGAGTGTGTGTCTTTCCCGTCTTACGTGTAGAACCGGGTAAAAACGTGACATAGTAATTTGCAGGATGTGATGAATAATTTGGCAGAAGAGCCGGAAAATTCCAACAGGCTGAAAGGCTCGCCGAACCCTGGCGAGCCTGTGTTTTTGGCGGTGGGTTTGCTGCGCCGTCCGCATGGTGTGCACGGCGAAATGGTCATGGATTTTCTCACCGATTTCCCCGAGCGCTTGCAGGCTGGCAGAATTGTCTATTCAGGTGATGAGCATAGGGTGCTGCATGTGGGCAGCCGGCGCACCTACGAAAACGCCTGTTTGATTTCTTTTAAGGAATTCGACAGCCGGGAGCAGGTTGAAGCGCTGCGCAATGCTGTTGTCTATGTGCGCTCGGATGAGATTCCTCAGCTTCCGGCGGGCGAGTATTATCACCACCAGATGCTCGGGCTGAGCGTCAAAACAGAGGATGGCAGTTACCTGGGTAAAGTGGTTGATATTCTTGAGACCGGTGTAAATGATGTTTACGTGGTGCGACCTGAACACGGCCCCGAAATTTTACTGCCTGTGATTGACGAAGTAGTATTAGGGGTTGACCTGGCGGCAGGAGAGCTGCAAGTGCGGCTTTTGCCGGGATTGGCGGGGGATCAGAAGTAAACTTCCTTCCTTGACATTAATCAAGACCGTGTGGTATTCTGTGCCCGTTTTAGAGGGCAGTCTTGAGCGATTCCCGAAAATATTGGGTAGGATTTAACCTGGTAAAAGGCATTGGCGCAGCTCGTCTGCGTGCTTTGCTGAATCATTTTGGTGAAATTGAGCAAGCCTGGCATGCATCTACCGGTGAACTGCGTGCAGCAGGTTTGGGGCCTAAACTGGTGGAAGGGCTTCTGCGGGTGCGTTCCAGCGACCTGTTGGCGAAGACCTGGGATCGTATCCACGCCCTCGGCATTCAGGTGCTCACCTGGAATGATGAGACTTACCCCCGGCTTTTGAAGGAAATTGACCAGCCACCACCTGTGTTGTACGTGCGTGGCAGTATTACCAACGAGGATGATTGGGCCGTAGCCGTTGTGGGAACGCGCCGTGTAACCCCCTATGGGCGGCAGGTGAGTGAGGAACTGGGGCGGATCCTGGCTCAAAATGGGGTGACTGTGGTCAGCGGCCTGGCACGCGGTGTAGACGCGATCGCTCATCGAGCGGCGGTGGTTGCGGGTGGGCGAACACTGGCGGTTTTGGGGAGCGGTGTGGATGTGATTTACCCGCCCGAGCATTCTGGCCTGGCTGAGAAAATCATGACCCAGGGAGCCCTGATCAGCGACTATGCCCCCGGGACACCGCCGGATGGCGTGAACTTTCCTCCTCGCAACCGGATCATCTCTGGATTGGCGCAGGCAGTGGTGGTGGTAGAGGCCGGGGAGAAGAGTGGTGCGTTGATCACCGCCGACTTTTCTGCAGAGCAAGGGCGCGAGGTATTTGCAGTACCGGGTGGGATCAATGCCCTGCAAAGCATTGGATGCAACCGGTTGATACAGAATGGGGCACGGCCATTATTGCGGCCTGAAGAAGTGTTGGATGTGTTGAATATGACAATGGTTAGCCAGCACAAAGCCGCTCGCCGGGCCTTGCCAACCGATCCGGTGGAGGCAGGTTTACTGGCGACTCTGGGGCGCGAGCCTCTGCATGTAGATGATATCTGCAGCCAGACGGGAATGGCGATTGAACAGGTTACAGCAACCCTGGCTCTGATGGAGTTGAAGGGCATGGTGCAGCAGGTGGGCGGGATGAATTATGTAGCTGTGAAAGAAGATCGAAACGAATACAAGGTTTAACGAGTAGTTCACTAAGGTTTTAATGGTTGATTTATCAGTGTAATTGCACTACCAGGTTATTGGAATACAGCTCATTGAGGAATTATGTTTGACAACTATTATGCAGTGATCATGGCGGGAGGAGGGGGGACGCGCCTGTGGCCTCTCTCTCGAAGCGCTCGTCCGAAACAAATGCTGCAATTAATTGACGATCGCAGCATGTTCCAGACTTCGGTGGAGCGGTTGGAAGGGCTTTTTGCGCCTGATCATATCTACGTAGTGACAGTTAAAGGAGCAAGCCTCCGAACTCTCCGACCAGTGTCCGCAGATACCTGCGGAAAACTTTTTGCCGGAGCCGATGCCCCGTGGAACGGCTTCGGTGGTGGCGCTGGCTGCAGTTGCTTTGCAGCAGCGTGACCCGGCTGCGGTTATGGCGGTACTGACTGCCGATCATTTCATTGGTAATGAAGATGGTTTTCGATCGCTGCTACGTTCTGCCTACGAAGTGGCCCAAACTGGCACCCTCGTAACGCTGGGTATCCACCCAACTTACCCGGCAACGGGTTTCGGTTATATTCAGCGCGGAGATTTTTTGGGGAATTTCCGGGGGCTGGATGTGTATCAGGCGCTGCGTTTTAGAGAGAAACCGGATGAAACGACTGCAAGGGCTATGCTGGCATCTGGTGACCATACCTGGAATTCAGGGATGTTCGTCTGGCGCGTGAAAGATATCCTGGCTGAGTTTGAACTCCAAATGCCCGGGTTGTGGTCAAACTTGCAGCTGATCAACACGGCCTGGAAGACGGGAGATCGGGAGACAGTTATCCGGAGCGTATGGCCTGGTCTCAAGTCCGAAACCATCGATTATGGCATCATGGAAGGCGCCAGGCAAGTGGCTGTAATTCCTGCCAGTGAGTGGAGTGGAGTGATGTGGGCAGCTGGGATTTGCTCTTCGAAGTTCTGCCGGGGGATGCCGATGGAAATATCGTTGTTGGCGGCCCCTTTGTGGGTATTGATACTCACAGGAGCCTGGTATTTGCCAGCCAGCAGCCCCGTTTGATCGTGATGATCGGTGTGGACGACCTGGTGGTGGTTGATACCGGCGATGTCTTGATGGTGTGCCAAAAAGACCAGGCCCAGAAGGTGCGCCAGGTAGTTCAACAGCTGAAAGAAAGCGGACAGCAATATTTATAGACATCCGGGGTCGTCGATAGCGGATGAAAACCCCCGGAATGTATTTGAGATCGGTGGTTTGGTAAAGGATGTGGGATGATGGAAGCTTATTGCGTAAAGTGTAAAACCAAGCGGGAAATACAAAACCCGCAGGCGGTGTTCACCCAGGGTGGAACCCCTGCCACACGTGGCACTTGCGCGGTGTGTGGGACGGGAATGGTCCGCATGGGCCGGACTGAAGGTCATGATGGACAAACGCCGCCTGAAAAATCTGTCAGATCCAAAGCCAAACGACATGGGAAGCTGGTGATCGTTGAATTGCCCGCAAAAGCGAAAACAGTTGGGCGGTTTTTGGGGAAAGGCTATACTGTGAGAGCGTCGGTGGGGCATGTACGTGACCTGCTGAAATCGCAGCTGTCCGTGGATGTTGATAACGATTTCACACCCAAATATCGTGTCCCGAATGAAAAGCGTCCTTTGGTGAAGGAAATCAAGGCGCTGGCTCAGTCTGCCCAAGAGGTTTATCTGGCAACCGACCCCGACCGCGAAGGGGAGGCAATCGCCTGGCATCTGCTTGAATCAGCTGAGATTGACCCACAAATCACCAGGCGTGTTGTGTTCCACGAAATCACCGCACCGGCGGTTGAAGAGGCGTTCTTACACCCGCGAGATATCAATATGGCCCTGGTGGATGCGCAGCAGGCGCGGCGGGTATTGGACCGGTTGGTTGGTTACAACCTCAGCCCACTGTTGTGGCGTAAAGTGCGCGGCCGTCTTTCAGCCGGACGTGTGCAATCTGTGGCGCTGCGATTAATCGTTGAGCGAGAGCGTGAAATACAAGCGTTTGTGTCCGAAGAATACTGGACCATTGCGGCTGAATTTTTGCCGGCGGGCAACCGGGACCTTTTCACTGCCAACCTGATAAAAATCGATGGAGAAGACCTGGCATTAAAAAGCGCTGGCGACGTAAATCCGGTGCTGGCGGATATGCAAGTTGCAGCCTATGCGATCACCAAAATCAAACAGGGTGAGCGCAGGCGCAATCCCTCAGCTCCGTACATAACCAGTACACTACAACAGGAAGCTTCCCGGAGGCTCGGGTACACCGCCAAGCGCACGATGGCTCTGGCGCAACAGCTTTACGAAGGTATAGATGTGGGAGAAGGGAGGCACGCTGGGGTTGATCACTTATATGCGTACAGATTTGACCAATGTGTCTGAGTTGGCGCAAGCCGAAGCGCGCCTGTTTATCGGTGAGCGGTATGGCGACAAATTTTTACCTCCGGAGCCGCCGCAATATAAAACCAGGGCGCGGGGAGCGCAGGAAGCGCATGAAGCTATCCGGCCAACATCGGTGCTGCGCCAGCCCAAGAACTTAAAAGATTATCTGAACCGTGATCAGCTCCGTTTATACCAGCTCATCTGGATGCGCTTCGTGGCTTCACAAATGGCGACGGCGATTTTCGATACTATGTCTGTGGATGTGACAGGCAATACACCTGCTCACGGATATTTGCTGCGCGCGTCAGGTTCAACCGTCCGGTTCCCGGGTTTTATGGTTGTCTATGAAGAAGCCAAAGAAGAAGATCCGAAAGCGGACGAAGAAGTAGAGATGCGCATTCCTGCCGGATTGTCCGAGGGGCAAATCCAGGTTTTGAAACGCCTGCTGCCCGAGCAGCATTTCACTCAACCGCCTCCACGTTTCACAGAGGCCACATTGGTGCGGACGCTCGAAGAGAACGGCATCGGGCGGCCATCTACCTATGCGCCCACCCTTTCCACACTCCAGGCGCGCGGCTATGCGATTTGGGAGAGCAAACGGCTGACACCCACAGAGACAGGCCTGCTGGTCAATGATCTGATCACGGAACATTTTCCAGATATCGTGGATGTGAGTTTTACCGCCCGCATGGAAGAGGACCTCGACCTGATCGCAGCGGGTGAACAGCCCTGGGTGGATGTCATCCGGGCATTTTATGGGCCATTTTCGCAGAAGGTCGCCCAGGCTGATGAACTCATGCCTGAGATGAAGACAGAGCCTGAGCCGGTAGGGCGCCCCTGCCCTGAATGTGGGCATGAGCTGATCATCCGGTGGGGGCGGTTTGGGAAGTTCATCAGCTGCAGCAATTTCCCGGAATGTCGTTATACCGAGCCCTGGCTGGAAAAAATCGGTGTGTTCTGCCCCAAAGATGGCGGAGACATCGTTGAGCGCAAGACGCGGAAGAACCGCATTTTTTACGGGTGCAATAACTACCCTAACTGTGATTTTACCTCCTGGAAACGTCCGTTACCGGCTGCCTGCCCAAACTGCGGCGGTTTGTTGGTGATCGCAGACAAACGCAATGCCGAGTGCTTGAACTGCCACGAGCAGTTTTTGCTGGATGAGGTGACTGCAGACGAGGCGATTGAGTTGGCATGAACCTTGCACGGATTGGGTAAACTGCTGGATTTAACAGGCAACGCGCAATACCAGCGCAATAAAACGAGATAAAAGAGTTCATGCTTAGAAAATTTGTGCTATAATGATTGTATATTTCTATTGCATAATTTGTATATTTCGTCTAAAATAAATGGAAAATGCGCCTCATCCACCGCCAATCGGTGATGAGTTGAATTTGCCTGATTGCAGAAACCTGTGAAACATTGCTACTGGAGATAGAAATGGATGCCATTCGAGAGCAATTCAAGAATCCGATGCGTGTGGGCGCGGCCGGGCTGCTGCTGGGCTTGATCCTGGGTGTCCTGTACGGGTGGTTCATTGATCCTGTGGAATGGGTGGACCAACCTGTAGAAATGCTGCGTGCAGATTTGAAACAAGAGTATCTGCGCATGGCGATTGATTCTTATGCTGTGAATCCTGACCCGGCGCTGGCAAAGAAGCGATTTGAAGATCTGGGTACCGGAGGCGCAAGTGTTCTGGCGCAGGTAATGCGGGACCCGGGCGTGCAGAACCCACAGGTGATTTTCTGCTTATCAGACAACTGTACTGGGTGGAGCCGCTCCACAGGTCGTTCTGACGCCGGGGGCTGTCGTAACGGAAATGGCTCCGGAGGCCTTCCCGGCTGAAGAAGGCAGAAGAAAAGCCGAAAAGCAGCATCCTGGGGATTGTTCTGCCCATCATGTGCGTGATCTTGCTCCTGGTGGCGGCCGGCGTGTTCTATTTCTTGTTCTGGCGCGGGCGGTCTTTTGGGAAATCTGGACCGTCACCGGCGCAGCAAGCCCAGCAGGCTGCCAGCCAGGCGGAATGGACGGATTATAAGGCGGCAGGTGAAGAAGCGCCGATGGTGCAATTCATGTCCTCCTACAAGATTGGGGACGATCTGTTTGACGAATTGTTCAGCGTCGATTCACCAGCGGGTGAATTCCTGGGCGAATGCGGCGTAGGTATCTCTGAAACGATTGGCGTGGGCGATCCGAAGAAGGTATCGGCGTTTGAAGTATGGCTGTTTGATAAAAATGATATCCAGACCGTTACCAAGGTGCTGATGAGCGCACATGCCTTTCTGGATGAAGTCAGCCGGCAGCGCCTAGCGGCAAAAGGCGAGCCTGTGCTGGCTGAATCTGGGACAGAAACTGTGCTTGAAACTCAAACACTGCGTCTGGTGGCCAGGGTTGTGGATATTGGCTATGGGGAGGGAGCGCTGCCCGATAGCAGCTTCTTCGATCATCTGATCCTGGAGATGGCCATCTGGGCCAAGGCCTGAACCTGACAAAAAGAAAACTGCGAGCTGATCAGGCTCGCAGTTTTTTTGTTTGTCTGCCCGGCTACTCGATTTTGATGATTTTCAGGCGCACCTGACCCCCGGGTGTCTCTGCGATAACTTCGTCGCCTACTCTGGCGCCCATCAGGGCTTTGCCAATTGGCGATTTGTTGGAAATTTTCCCGTTGCGCGGATCCGCTTCTTTCGCACCGACCATAGAATAGGTGTCTGGCGGGAAATCATCTTCCTGAACGATGACGGTGACGCCTACTTCGACTTTGTCCCGTTGAGCGCTGGTCGGTTCAACGATAATTGCAGTTTTTAACAGGTATTCCAACTCCTGAATGCGGCCTTCCAGAAAGCCCTGATCTTCCTTAGCTTTGTGATAATCGGCGTTTTCAGAGAGGTCTCCCATCTGAATGGCGGAGCGCAGGCGCTCGGATATTTCCTTGCGGCGTGGACCCTTTAACTCTACCAGCTCAGCCTTGATTTGGGCGGCGCCTTCTGCAGTAAGATAGGATGGCTCGGGCATTGACTACTCCGTCATTAGGTGGTTTAAGTGGTGGTGATTTTACCAGATTCTGGTCGGCATGTGACGCTGTCAGGTTCAACGATGGATAAATGAACATACCAGTGCTCCTCGATTGGATCGGGCGCTTTCCCGATCATCATTACTTATCCGGTGAGAAATGTATTCTGGCAACACCGATATATTGTGATCAGGGTATCGTAGATGGGTCGAAAAGTTTCCGGTGTTCGTCCACCGCGAAACGATCCGTCATGCCGGCGATGTAATCGCAGATGGTGCGCTCCAGACCGCGATCTTGCAGGGTAGATTGGACATGGCGGGGGAGGGTTGCAGGCTCATCACTGTAAATCTGGAACAGATCGTTGACGATTTTTTCAGCTTTGACCGCCATGCGGACAACGCGGTGGTGACGGTACAGGTTGGAGTACAGGAAATCTTTGAGCTGCCTGTTGCGGCGGTGCAAGTCTTCACTGAAACCGATGACATTGTAGGGCAGGCGCTGGAGTTCATCCACCGACTTGACGTTGCTATCACGCAGACGCTGGTAAGTAGCCTGGACGAGATCGGTTACCTCGATGCCAATCAAGCGCCGGATCAGGCGATGGCGGGTAAGATCATCGAGCACCGGGCCATGCCAATTGACGCTCTCGACAAGGATTTCCCAAAGGGTGATCCCTTCAAGCATGGCGGGATTGATCATTTCAGAGCGTAAACCATCATCCAGATCGTGAGCTGTATATGCCAGCTCATCAGCTACGTTTGCGATTTGAGCTTCCAAGTGTCCGCGCAAATCGGGGTTGTACTCGCTGGCGTCTGAAATGTCATACTCTGACTTCGTGTTTAACAATCCCCTCACGCACTTCCCAGGTCAAATTGAGACCGGGGAAATCCGGGTAGCGGCGTTCCAATTTAGTGACGATGCGTAAAGATTGTTTGTTGTGGTCAAAGCCACCATGGTCATGCATCAACCGGCTCAGAGCCACTTCGCCAGAATGACCGAATGGCGGGTGCCCAAGATCGTGAGCCAGACAGATGGCTTCCAGCAAGTCTTCATTTCCGCCCAGGGCGCGGGCAATGGTGCGGCCGATCTGGGCAACTTCCAGGGTATGGGTAAGGCGGGTGCGGTAGTAATCACCCTCGTAATTAATGAACACCTGGGTTTTGTACTCCAGGCGGCGGAAAGCCGTCGTGTGCAAGATGCGGTCACGATCACGTTGGAAGGCGGTGCGATACTCGGGTTCGTCTTCCTGGACGCTGCGACCTCTGCTGTCTCGGCTGTGGCAGGCATAGGGAGCCAGGGCTTGATTTTCTAAGGCTTCGAGGTGTTGGCGAGTGATATACATAATCTTTAGAAAGCATGATCATTGAAGGTTGGAATGAATTACAGGTTATCCTGGTTGAATTATACCTGCTTGCGAGAACGGAGAAAAGGACAGCCTTGGTGGTGTAAGTGATGGTATTATTGCCAGTCATGAACGCAATCCGCCGGGCAATAATCCCTTCTTACGAAGCCAATGTGCCTCGGTTTTTCGTGGCACAAGCGTTTTACAATTTGATGTTTTTCATGCCGATCTGGGTGATCTTCTTACAGAAGAAGCACGGATTGACGCTGACACAGGTGACGTGGGTCGATTTCGCTTTCTGGATCACGATGGCTGTTACCGAGGTGCCCACCGGTGCAGTTGCAGATACGATCGGGCGAAAACGTTCGCTGTTGATCGGTTCAGGACTTTCCATCATTTCCGTTTTGTTGTTTGGATTGGCGCCCACCTACCCGCTGCTATTGCTGGCCAACTCCTTATGGGGAATTGCATTAACATTTATCTCTGGCGCGGATATGGCCTTTTTTTATGATACGTTGAAGGCGCTCAGACGAAGCAGTGAGTATACGCGGATGCGAGGCCGCTTGTCGGCAGTGACGCTCGGTTCGGCCGGGATTGGAAGCGCCCTGGGTGGATTTTTTGCTGCTCGAGACCTGGCCAGCCCATTTATTCTATATGCGGCTGTGTTGGCGTTGAACACGGTGGTGGTTTTGCAGCTCAAGGAGCCGCCGATAGAATTAGAGACTGGCAGTACGAAACGCGCCAGTTACCGTACGGTATTACAAACTGCATGGAGCATGATTTGCCAGAACCCGGGTTTGCGTTATTTGATGATTTATTCGAATTTGCTGCCGCTGGCAAACGCTTTGATCATGATAACATTTATCCAACCGCATGCGTTGGCGATTGGCGTTCCGCTGGCCTCCCTGGGAATTCTCACGTTTGGTCTTTCCCTTGTGCGGGTGGTAGGATCGGCTTACGCTGGAAAGGTGACAGAATTCTTTGGAGAAAGGCGCTGGATTGCCTTTGCTCCGGTTATCGTCCTGGCGGGTGTGCTTGGCCTGGCCTGGGTGCCATCGCTGGCGGGTGTGGCAATTTTTTCTGGCGCATTGTTTGCCTCGGTTGTTTCGCGGCCATTAATTGAAGATATGATGCTGCGAGGCATCCCGGGAACCGTACGGGCTACGATTTTATCGGTAGATAACCTGATCCTGCGCTTGATCCTGGCGGGGGTTGAACCATTGGTAGGCATGTATGCTGACAGCCAGGGGTTGCCGGCGGCGTTCACGGCTTTAGGATTGGGCCTGGGTATCGTCCTTGGGGTGGTGGTCTGGCTGTGGCTGAGATCTTCCATACGGTCTGACAGCACGCACGAATAAGGTGTGAAGAGTCACCCCCTTACAATTGTTCCTGTCGCCGCGCCCAGCAACGCGTCTTTCACCCAGCCTGATCTTTCACCCGAAAAAATTTGGATCTGCAATCCCGGGAGTTCCTGCACCAGAGCCAGGCTCTGCTGCACTTTGGAGGCCATACCGCCTGTGACGTCAGCACCATGCGAGGCTCCCAGGGCAGGCGATACCCGGGCAATGTTGCCGGGGGTGATCTCAGGGATCAAGCGAGTGCAGGCGGGGAAGTCGGCCCAAACACCATCTTCCAGACCGGCGAGCAAAATACGAGCAGGGCGAAGCTGGCGCGCCAGGTGTTCGAACAGGTCTTCTGTCGAGAGGATCGTACCACCGCGCCGGGTATCGAAAATCACATCGCCATGGATCACAGGCAGCAACCCGGCTTGCAGCGCAGCCTGTAAGGGAGTCAGATCCCAGGCAGCCACCTGACCATCACACGCTGTGACGGCGGCAGATGGCGGGAAAGCGATTGCAGGCAGCCTGGCGGAATGCAATGCATTGGTGACCAGGCGGTTGAGGGCGGCTGCCTCGCGCCATACTTCAGCAAAACCGCGCCATTCGGCCCGGGTGTGAACACCCTGCCGCGTGCCATATTTTTTTGCCGGAACATGCCCAAAAGAGCCGGCGCCGTTCCCGATAATCAGATGTAACTCTGGATCTTGTTGAACCGCGGCGTGGATTTCATTGGCGAGACGGTTGATGACATCCATGCGGGGAGTGCTGGCGGAGGTTTTATCCGTGATGAGCGACCCGCCGAGTTTGAGCAAGGTGATGGAGTATTCTTGATTGGAGAGCATATTAAACACAGTTTCCGGACATCATTGAACCATTGTAACCATAGTGCGTACGGCTCCTGCCGTTCTTAGAGCTTCGGAAATTTCGCTTGCCCGATCCGATTCGACGAGGGAGATCATATTACCGCCGCGTCCAGCTCCTGAGAGCTTGGCGCCCAGAGCGCCGGCAGCCATGGCGGCATCCACCAGGCGATCCAATTCGGGAGATGAAACGCCTACCTGCTGCAGCAGGGCATGGTTCGATTCCATCATTGGCCCCAGGTCCCTTGGGCGGCCGGCCTCGATGGCCTGGCGAGCCTTACGGGCGATGCCCCCGATGGCATCGAAGAGCATTTCGTACAGCGCGGGGTTAGCCTGCCAGGCTGTGCGCACATCGCCAACCACGGCTGCTGTGGGACAGGAGAGGCCGGTATCAGCAATCAGTATGGTGAAGGGAGTGAGAATATTGAAAGTCTGGATGGGCTGGCCGCGGATAAAGTAGACAGGTTGTGAGTAAGTCACCACGGTATTATCAATGCCAGATGGGGTTCCATGGTGCAGCTTTTCCACCTCGAAAGCGAGAGAACACACCTGGTCGTTTTGCAGGGGGTGGCCGAGGAATGCTGACAGAGATCGGATCACGGCAACCGATACAGCAGCCCCTGAACCTAAACCAGCAGCCACTGGAATCGTGGATGTGATTCGAATCGTGCAGGCAGGTATTTGACGAATGTTGAGAAATGAGGCAACCCCCTGAATGCATGCGGCGATTGGGTGAGCTGCAGGCAGCTGGCTGAGAAGTGTATCCAGGCGGATGTCCGGGGCCTGGATTTGGACGCTGCCAGGCTCGCCGCGGGGATTGGGATTTACAACTGCCCGGGCTTTCATCTGTGTTACCGGCACCGCAACAGCAGGCCGCCCGTAAACGACGGCATGTTCGCCAAAGAGTATGATTTTCCCGGGTGCAGTGGCAGTGAAGGATGGCATTTAGAAAAAATAAAAAATCAACAAAATCGAAAGACCCCACAGCAATATGACGACCTGGAGTGGCCGATCGGAGAGAAGCAAATCCTCAGGAGCTCCGCCGCTATGTTTGACCTGAATGAGCCACAGGTAGCGAAAAATGCCATAGATAACGAAGGGTATCGTGAGCATCATGATGTCGTTTGTCGGCAGATTTGGCGCGGAAAAGGTGTACAAGCTGTAAGCGATGATGGTGGTGCCTGAGACAATCGTAATGAACTGATCCAGCAATGGGATGGTGTAACCTTCCAGGACACGCCGGTGTGAGTTGGCGTCCTGGGCCAGCAGGGCTAGTTCAGCCCGGCGTTTACCAAAACCGATGTACAATGCTCCCAGGGTCATGACAATGAAAAGCCAGGGTGAGAAACGAGTAACCACGATGAGAGCTACGCCGGCTACCACACGCAGGACAAACCCCATAGCGATGGCAAACACATCCAGGATGGGAAAATGTTTTATCCATTTGGAGTAAGCCAGGTTAAGACCCAGAAAAACAGCTCCCCACATGGCAAAAGCGGGTGAGAGAAGGTAAGAAATGGGGATGACGATGATAAACATCCCACCTGCCGCCGCCAGGGCGACCTGGACAGGAAGCTCACCAGAGGCAATCGGCCGGTGGCATTTGTCGGGGTGACGGCGATCAGCTTCCCGATCAACAACATCATTGATGATATAAACAATGCTGGATAAAACGCAAAAGATGATAAAACCGGCGACTGTCCGCAGAACTGCTGGTAAGTGGGCTGGTGTAAATTGGCGATCGAACACCAGTGCAGCAAACAGGACGGCATTTTTTGTCCATTGGCGTGGACGCATTGTCTTGAATATGGCCGCGAGCATAGAACAATCATATTGTGGAACTTGATATTCGTCAATTGGAGATTCGAAAGGCGGAATGTGTTAAAATAAATGACATTCTGGATCGGCGGTCGTCGTTTGAAAATAATGCGACGGCGTCGGGTAAGTCGATACTGCTGCGCCTCCCGTCGAAAAGTGCCGCCGTTCGAAACAGGCTGCAAGGAGTTGACGCCGATCCATGTCTATCTGGAAGAATTATTATCTGGCTCAGAGCGTCTCTGACGCGCTAAAAATGACCGCCGGTGTAAGCGGTTCAGCAAGATTTGTTGCTGGCGGTACTGACCTGCTGCTGGATTTACAGCAGGGCCGTCATCCCCCTGTTGAACTACTGGTTGATCTAACCGAAATAGCAGAGATGCGCAATCTGGAACTGCGCCCGGCGGTCCTATTTATTGGCGCCGCAGTTCCGCTAAATCGTGTGGTTGATTCCCCTCTCGTTCGCGAACATGCTGCAGCGTTATTTGAGGCTGCCAGCCTGATTGGTGGACCGCAGGTGCGCAACACCGCCACGCTGGGGGGTAACGTTGCCCATGCCCTGCCTGCAGGAGATGGTACGATTGCACTGCTGGCGCTGGAGGCGAAGGCAGAAATTGCCAGCATGGAAGGCAGACGCCTGGCGCCGATGAACGAGCTGTTTCTCGGACCGGGACGTTCTGCTCTGGACACGAAGAAAGAAATCCTGGTGGGTTTCCATTTGCCGCTAACAAAACAGGGTGAGGGGTCAGCCTTCAGGCGGGTGATGCGTCCACAGGGCGTGGCAATTGCCATTCTCAATATGGCTGCCTGGGTACAGCGCACGGGTGATAAGATTAGTTCCGTGCGGATTTCAGCCGGACCCGCCGGACCAAAACCGTTTCGGGCGTACCAGGCTGAAGCTGTTCTATGTGACCGCGAGATGAGTGAAGACAGCCTGCGAGAAGCATTACAGGCCCTGTTGGCACAGGCGCATTATCGAACCAGCCCGCACCGGGCAACCATGGAATACCGGCAAAAGATGTCAAAGGTACTGTTGTGGGAAGTGTTGCAAACTGCATGGGAACGAGCAGGAAGAGAGTGAAGCGTGAACCTTATTGTTAATGGCAAAACGATTACGATTGAACCACAGCCCGGTGAAATGCTCAGCGATATGCTGCGCGAGCGCCTGGGTCTGACCGGTACCAAGGTGGGGTGCAACGAAGCGGAGTGCGGAGCGTGCACCGTTTTGATTGATGGTGAGCCAATTCTATCGTGCACCTATCCGGCAGCCAAAGCACAGGGTAAAAACATCCTCACGATCGAAGGCCTTTCCAGTTCAGGAAATGGGCAAACCGAGGAATTCGGATAGCTTGCATCCCCTTCAAGAGGCTTTCATCCAGTACGGGGCTGTGCAGTGCGGATTTTGCATTCCGGGCCAGATCATGACAGCCTATGCGCTTCTGAAGCGAAATCCGGACCCCGACGAGGATCAAATCCGGCAGGCGTTAAAAGATACACTTTGCCGGTGCGCGGGTTACCCGACCATCGTGCGCGCCATCCGAGCGGCTGCACGGTCTGCACGCAGCGGCGAACCTGTGACGCCTGCACCGCTGCCATCGCCGCTTCCAGTTGAAAATAACGAATTAAATGTGGTCGGGAGTGTAACACCGCGGCCGGATGCAGTTGAAAAAGTGACCGGCATGGCAAGATTTACAGATGACCTTCATTTCGAAGGAATGCTGCATGCGCGAGTCAAGCGGGCTGGCGTGCCACACGCCATTCTGACTCACCTCGATGTTAGCAAAGCCAAAGCCCTGCCGGGCGTTGTGGCTGTGCTCACTGCGGCTGATATTCCGGGAGAGCGCTACCATGGACTGGTCGTGAAAGACTGGCCGAGCCTGGTGGCTGTCGGGGAGCGTGTTCGCTATGTGGGTGATGCCGTGGCGATCGTGGCAGCCGACACGCGCGAAATAGCCGGAACCGCGTTGGAGTTGATCGAAGCAGAATTCAAACCGGAGCCTGTGATTTCCAGCGCGGTTCAATCCCGCCAGCCGGAATCGCCTGCACTGCACCCGAATGGAAACCTGTTAAAACATATCAAAGTGCGCAAAGGGGATATGGAACAGGGATTTTCGGCTGCAGAAATAATCCTGGAGCACACATTTCATACGGTGATCACCGACCACGCCTTTCTGGAGCCAGAGTGCAGCATCGCCCGGCCGTTGCCAGATGGCAGCATGGTAATTTACGTCGGCTCGCAGATCCCTTATTCCGATCGGGAAGAAGTTGCACGCGCTCTGGGTTTGCCGGATGAGAAGGTGCGTGTGATAGGGCAGTTAATGGGAGGTGGATTTGGGGGTAAGGAAGATATCGCCGGGCAGGTACACGCGGCTTTGCTGGCGAATGCCACTGGTTCTACGGTGAAATTGCTGTTCGACCGTCACGAAAGCCTGCTGGTGCACCCCAAACGGCACGCTACACAGATCCGTGTAAAGATGGGCGCCCGCAAAAACGGACGATTAACTGCGGTGGAAACTGAATTGTATGGAGACACGGGTGCGTATGCTTCGCTGGGTGAGAAAGTCCTCACAAGGGCCACAACCCACTCAGCTGGCCCTTATGAAGTCTCGCATGCGAAAGCGGATTGCTATGCGATGTACACCAATAATCCGCCGGCGGGCGCATTCCGCGGTTTTGGTGTTACCCAATCTGCATTTGCAATCGAAACGGTTATGGATATCCTGGCGGAGAAACTGGATCTGGATCCAGTGGAGTTGCGCAGGCGCAACGCGCTCCGGGTGGGAAGCACCACCAACACAGGTCAGGTGCTGCAAGAGAGCGTCGGTTTGCTGGAGTGCATCGAGCGTGCAGATGCTGAGATGCGCAAAATCTGGCAATATTCGATGGAAACCGGCGAAACCAATCGATCGAGTACACCCTTTATGGCTCGATGTGTGAAAGATGCTCCCCATCTGGTGCGAAGCTGGGGTTTTTCGGTAGCTTATAAAAACACCGGTCTGGGCGGCGGAGCCCCGGATAAGGCTGGAGCTGAAGTTGAGCTGTATGAAGATGGCACATTGGAAGTACGGACGGCTTCTGCCGAACTGGGTCAAGGGCTTGTGACGGTTCTGCAAATGATTGTCGCCGAAGAATTCAACCAGCCGCCTTCCAGGGTGCGCGTGCTGGTGATGGATACGATGCTAACACCTGATGGCGGACCTACAACCGCCTCTCGTCAGACTTATGTGACCGGAAATGCTGCCCGATATGCCGCACAGGCGCTGCGACAGGCGATCTCATCTACACTGGCTGAAAAATACGATCAACCACCCGAACACATCCATTTTGTTGAGGGACTGGCGCAGGTCAACGGGCATACGATACCTTTGGGTGATGTGGTGGGGGCTATGCGTGCAGAGGGGCGTGAGCCTAAAGTTTTGTTCGAATTTTGGGCGCCCACAACGAAGCCTCTCGGACAGGGAGGCGATATGCATTTCGCTTTCTCTTTTGCGGCGCAGGCGGCAGAGGTGGAGGTGAATACGCAGACGGGGGAAGTGCGGGTTGTGAGGATTGTTGCTGCGAATGATGTGGGCAAGGCGATCAATCCGTTGGGTCTGCAGGGGCAGGTCGAAGGTGGTGTGATGATGGGTCTGGGGAATACCCTCACGGAACACTTTATAGTGGAGGATGGATACGTTGTCACAGACCGGCTGGCGCGTTACCGCATGCCATCCATCGTACACACTCCCGAAATCACCTCTATCGTGGTTGAGCACCCGGTTGCATCGGGACCTTACGGGGCCAAAGGGGTGGGCGAAATTGTATCGATCCCTACGACGCCGGCGATCACGAATGCTATTTACAATGCGGTGGGCGTGCGAGTAGATCATTTACCTGTGGATCAGGAAGATATTATTCGGAAATTAGGGGATATCCATCCAACCCCGGGGGAAACCCAGGTGGGAAGCTGATGGATACCTGGTTGTCAATAATTGTTTATGGATGATATGACTGAACTGCCGTTTGGATTACCAGGTCGGGTGTACCGCAGCCCTCTGCCTTTTGGTTTGTTCGACCGCAGGCAGGCGGTGCTGGATCTTTTTCGGAGCAACGGCATCCACGTTGTTGTGCAACTGGTTAGCGATCAGGAAGCCCTCGACCGGACCGGTCGGGATATTCGCAGTATTTATCTTGAGCAGGGGTATGAAGTAATTTATCTGCCTACCCCGGATTTCAATGTCCCCGATAAGCAGGCGCTCGAATCGGGTATCCAGGCTGCTTTGATGAAATTGAATTCAGGTTTGAACATTGTTGTGCACTGTAATGCAGGAATCGGGCGAACCGGTTTATTTCTTGCCTGCCTGGCAAAACGCAGCATGGGTAAAACAGGTAATGAGGCGATCCAATTTGTGAGGAGGTACGTTCCAGATGCATTGGAAGTACCCGAACAGGTATTCATGGCGATGGATTTTTAAAAGGTGAGGAGGGTGAGATGCTGATTACGAATGCCAGGCTGATTACATGGGAAGAGCCGAACCAAATTCTTGAAAACCAGGCTGTATTGGTCAGGAATGGCTTGATTGCCGAAATGGGTCTGAGTTCTGATTTGGAAGCCCGCTACACGGAGGAAGAGCACCTCGATGCCCGCCAACAGATTGTGATGCCTGGCAATATTTGTGCGCACACGCATTTTTACGGTGCATTTGCACGCGGACTGGCGATACCCGGTCCGGCGCCGAAAGATTTTTCTGAAATTTTAGAGAAGCTGTGGTGGCCGCTGGACCGCGCCTTGCGGATGACCGATGTGCGCGCTTCAGCAGAAGTGATGTTGGTGGATGCTATCCGGCATGGCACAACTACACTCGTCGATCACCATGCTTCCCCCAATGCGATTGAGGGGTCGCTTGAAACGATTGCTGACGTAGTAGAGCAGGCAGGGGTGCGGGCGGTGCTTTGTTATGAGGTGACAGATCGCAATGGTCTGGATGGGAGAAAAGCGGGTATTCGGGAGAACCTCAATTTTATCAAGAGCCGTTCTGTCACCAATTCCGAAAAAACCCGCACCAGTCCAACCCGGCAGCCGGTAGAACGGCACCGGCGAATTGCTGCAACCTTTGGTCTGCATGCAGGGCTAACGCTCTCAGATGAGACGCTGGACGCCTGCCGGGAAGCAGCACCGGCGGGGATGGGGTTTCACATCCACGTGGCGGAACATGAGGTTGATGAGTACGATAGTCTCTCGCGGTCGGGGCTGCGGGTAGTGGACCGGCTTAATCGTCACGGCATCCTGGGCTCCACATCGATTGTGGCGCACGGCGTGCACGTGGATGCGCGTGAGATCCAATTGTTGGCAGAGAGTGGTACCTGGGTGACACACCAACCGCGCTCAAATATGAACAATGGTGTGGGTGTGGCGCAAGTCGAATCGATGCTGCGGGCGGGTGTGCCAGTTTGTCTGGGTACTGATGGCTTTTCGCATACGATGTGGGAAGAATGGAAAACTGCGTATTTATTGCAAAAAGTCTGGTCACGTGACCCCCGGCGGATGAACGGTGCTGATGTAGCGGTCATGGGCGCTTACAATAACGCCTCCATGGCAGGGATGTTCTTCCCGGAAGCTCCGTTGGGGATAATTATCCCGAACGCGCATGCTGATTTGATATTTGTAGATTATCATCCTCACACTCCCATGACGCCAGAAAATCTTCCCTGGCATATCATTTTCGGTTTCAACGAGAGCATGGTGACAACGACGATCGTCGCCGGGCAGGTGTTAATGAAAGACCGGGTTCTTCTGACGATGGATGAGGAAGCCGTTACAGCGCATGCCCGTGAGTTGGCTCCAAATGTTTGGGAGCGATATTACCAGCAATTTTAGCCAGAGTGTGAGCTAGGCGGTTAGCGGGAAATCCTGCAACTAACTGCAGAAGGCTCGCGGAGAATGAAAAGATGACAGAACTTCCATGCATAGCCGTACTGGGTGGGACAGGTAAAGAGGGAAAAGGTCTGGCGTATCGTTGGGCAAAATCCGGATATCCGGTTGTAATTGGCTCCCGGCAGGCAGAAAAAGCTCAGGCAGCGGCGGATGAATTGTTGGCGTTGCTGTCCGATGATGTGGATGTGCGCGGGATGACGAACCCGGAGGCGGCGGAAGCAGCGCAAATTCTGGTATTGACGGTGCCGTACGCTGCCCACCGGGGCACACTGAAATCGATCTCATCCAATGCCCAGGGGAAGATCCTCGTGGATGTGACCGTACCCCTGGTTCCACCGAAGGTTACCAAGGTGCAAATGCCGGCTGCTGGCAGCGCTGCTCAAGAAGCGCGCCAAATTCTAGGGGAGGGTGTTGAAGTAGTGGATGCCTTCCAAAATATATCGTACGAACACCTGATGCAAGATACGCCGGTGGATTGCGATGTACTGGTGTGTGGAACGAGCAAAGCCGCACGGGTAGAGGTGTTGAAATTGGTGGAGGCAGCCGGACTGACGGGTTGGGATGCGGGTCCGGTTGAAAACGCTGTAGTGGTGGAAGGATTGACCTCGATATTGATTTACTTGAACAAACTGTACGGCGTGCCGGATGCCGGGATTCGCATCACCGGGATCGAGCGATAACAGATGCCATTAACCCTGACAGCGCTGGCAGGAATTCCATTGATCCAACCGGGAGATTCCCTGGCGGAGATGGTTTTAGCTGCAATCGACCAGACGGGGATCAGCCTGGAGGATGGAGATATCCTGGTCTTCGCCCAGAAAATTGTTTCCAAGTCTGAAGGACGGCGCGTGAACCTGGCGACGGTTGAGCCTTCACAGAGAGCAATGGAGCTGGCGGCTTGCACGGATAAAGACCCCAGGGTGATTGAGCTCATATTACGCGAGAGCAGTGAGGTTTTGCGAACGCGGCCGGGAAGTATCATTGTTGAGCATAAGCTGGGTTTTGTGTGCGCCAGCGCCGGTATCGATCACTCCAATGTGGCGGGAGACGGAGATGCTGCTGAAGAATGGGTGCTGCTCCTGCCTCAAGACCCGGATGCCTCAGCTCGCAGACTACGGCAGGAACTGGAGGCACTGAGCGGAAAAAATCTGGGCATATTGATTATCGATTCTCACGGGCGTGCCTGGCGGCTGGGTACAGTGGGTGTTGCCATTGGATTGGCAGGCATACCCGGCCTGGTAGACCTGCGTGGACAGCCTGATTTGTTCGGCTATCAACTGCGCATCACCCAGGTGGGGGCAGCCGATGAGCTGGCTGCGGCAGCATCCCTGGTCATGGGGCAGGCAGCTGAAGGCACCCCGGTTGTTCACGTGCGCGGCTTTCCGTACCCGCTGCGCAATGGTGGGCTGGCAGAGTTGCTGCGCCCGCATGAGACCGACATGTTCCGGTAAAAAAATGCATGGAATTGTCTCACTCCTCGATGATGAGCATTATTCCCTGGTGCAATCCTTATGGGATGAATTAGAATCTGGATGTGGTCTGACGGGAATTAAAATCACACCGATCCCTCATTTTTCCTGGCAGATATCCGGGGATTATAATTTTCCCGAAGTACAGCATGCGCTCACCGAGATTGCGGCAAGGCTGACGCCAATTACGGTGCGCACGTCTGGCCTTGGGATATTCAGCGGGCCCAGACCCGTCCTCTATGTCCCCATTGTGCGGGATGAGCTGCTGACGATGTATCACGCACGAATCTGGCAGGCGGTAAAAGATTTGAGCACAGACATCAGCCAGTACTATGCACCGGGGTTGTGGCTGCCACATATAACATTGGGGTCTGGTGATATGCAGCCGGAAGAATTGTTGTGTGGGCTTCAAAAGTTGGCAAATCGATCTTTCGATTGGGAAATTCAGGTGGATAAGCTGGCAGTGGTGGTGCAACAAGAAGGAGAGGTGGGCGAGCTACTGTACAGCCTGCCGCTGAGAGGCAGTCGTGATTAATTCACTATCTGACGAATTCTGGCAATCCTTCGACCGGCTGATCGCTGAACACCGTGTAGTCATCGACCGTGCAACCGGATCGCGCCATCCTGATTACCCGGATATGATCTATCCACTGGATTACGGCTATTTGCAGGGCACAAACGGCGGCGATGGGGCAGGAATCGATTTATGGGTCGGATCGATACCCGGTCGAGAGCTGGACGCACTGATGTTGACGGTGGATCTGGTTAAAGGCGATGCGGAAATCAAGCTGTTGTTAGGCTGCACTGCTGAAGAGCAGAATGTAACGGCTGCGTTTTTAAATGGGGGTGGGATGCACACCACACTCTTCCCCAGAAGGCCACCGTCGAACCTGGAATTCTTGAAATCCAGGCGATCTGTGCGCCGTTTTTCGACGCAAGAACTGCCCCAGGGGGCATTGGAAAAACTGCTGGATGCAGCGGTCAGAGCGCCTTCGGCGCACAACCGCCAACCCTGGCGGTTTGCTCTGCTGGCATCCACCGCCAGCAGGGAGCGCCTGGCTGATGGAATGGGTGAAGCGTTCCGACGCGATCTGGTGGAAGATGGGTACACGGAAGAAACGGTTAACCTGCAGGTGTCACGCTCGCGCAAGCGCATCATTCAGGCGCCGGCGGCGGTTTTAGTGTGTATGGATATAAGCACACTGGATTCTTTTCCGGATGCAATCCGCCAGCGCGCGGCGTATTTGATGATGGTACAGAGCGTTGCCATGGCGGGTGAAAATCTGCTGCTGGCTGCGCATGCCATGGGGCTGGGAGCGGTATGGATGTGTGCGCCATTGTTCGCGCAGTACAGTGTGATCCAGGCGCTATCTCTGCCTGCCAAGTGGGAGCCACAGGGGTTGGTGCTGATCGGTTACCCCGCGAAAACACCCGAAGAGCGCGAGCGCACATCACCTGCGGAGTTATTGATCACGATCGAATAACCTTCATGACCCTGGAAAAAGACAACTCTTCTTTGAATGTTGTGGCTTTAGCCGGCGGAGTTGGCGGCGCCAAGCTGGCGCACGGTCTGGCGCTTTGCCTGCCAGAAGGGCGCCTGACAGTGATTGTCAATACCGGTGATGATTTTGAACACCTGGGATTAAAGATCAGTCCTGATCTGGACACTGTGTGTTATACACTGGCAAACCTGGCGAACCCGGCGACAGGCTGGGGACGGCGGGATGAAACCTGGAATGCGTTGCAGAGCCTGGCGGGTCTGGGAGGCCCAGCCTGGTTTAATCTTGGGGATAAAGATCTGGGCACCCACCTTGAGCGCACCCGGCGGATCCGGGATGGTCAAAAACTCAGCCAGGTGACAGGCGAGTTTTGCCAGGCGTGGGGGGTGAACCTTACAGTTTTGCCAATGACTGATGACTGCGTTGCCACCCGGGTGTATACTGAGGAAGGAGAACTCTCTTTTCAGGAGTATTTTGTGCGGCGCCAGTGCCGTCCAAAGGTGAGTGGTTTTCGCTTTGAAGGGATTGAAAATGCTATTCCAGCTCCGGGTGTGTTGGAGTCGCTTGTAAATGCCGATCTTGCTGTGTTCTGTCCATCCAATCCATGGGTCAGCCTGGATCCAATCCTGGCGTTACCCGGTGTGCGTGATGCAATGGCTGGCAAGGTTGTGGTGGGAGTTTCTCCAATCATCGGGGGGCAAACGGTGAAAGGCCCGGCAGCAAAGATGTATGCAGAGCTGGGTATCCAGCCGTCGGCGCTGGCAGTAGCCTGGCATTACAAAGATTTACTCAGCGGCTTTGTAATCGATCGCATCGATGCAACATACACAGATGCGATTGCCGCGATGGATATCACCCCCCTGATAACTGAGACTTTGATGAAAACGGTCCGAAATCGCCGCCGGTTGGCTGTGGAGGTGTTAAAATTTGGACATACGCTATTGAAAGGGAAGATCAAGCGCATGTAAAGAACGTTTGCATATGCGCGTATCGAGGAGAAGTCCGGACGATGATATCAAAACTCCGGTGAAGAAACGCCTTGGCGCCCAAAGGTGCATCATGCTTGTAAACGATAACGCATCACGATGGAAAGGATACCAGTACAATGACAATGTGGGCGATCGTACCGGTCAAGCCGCTCCGCCGCGGCAAATCGCGTCTGGCGGGTGTCTTATCGGAGGAGGAACGAACTGACCTGAACAGCCGTTTGCTGGCTCATACGGTAGATACGCTGTCAGCAATCCCTGAAATTGAGCATGTGTTGGTAGTTAGCCGTGATCCGGCCACGCTGGCGTTGGCGCGTGAGCACGGCGCCCGAACGGTGCAAGAAAACGGAGCACCCCAATTGAATATAGCCCTGGCGAGGGCGACAATCGTGGTTAAAAATTATGTCACCCGGGGCGTGCTGATCGTTCCTGCCGATCTTCCCCTGATCACACCGGAAGATGTTCGCAGTATGCTGGAAAAAGCCAAATCTCCGCCGGTAGTTGTCGTGGCGCCTGACCGCCACAGGCAGGGAACGAATGCGTTATTGGTGTGCCCCGTTGGTTTGATTGATTATCAGTTTGGGCCGGGATCTTTCCAGCACCACTGCGAACGTGCCAGGCAGGCGGGTGCACGGCTTGAGATTATGGATTTACCCTCGCTGGCATTGGACATGGATATGCCCGAAGACCTGGACCTGGTGGGTCAGGAGCTGGATGGCTGGAAATCCGAATAACATCCACTCCATTATTTCGCCCCTTGGATGGAGGAGATATGTTTGAACGAGTTGCCCTTTACCTGCAAGATGCGCACGATCTGCGCGCCGGGTTGGATTATGCACGTTATGCCGAGCAGCGCGGTTTTGAAGCTGTCTGGCAGGCCGAATCCCGGTTGGTGCGGGATGCCATCGTACCGATGGCTGCCTATGCCGCTGTCACCGAAAGGATAAAAGTTGGTTCGGGGGTGATTAACAATTGGACACGTAATATCGGTTTGCTGGCGGCTACTTTTCTCACTCTCGATGATCTGGCACCCGACCGGGTGATTTGTGGCATCGGAGCCTGGTGGGATCCACTGGCGCGCAACGTTGGCATCGAGCGGCGGAAGCCCCTCCAGGCAATGCGTGAGACGGTTGAAGTGCTTCGCCGCCTGTTGAACATGGAGCGGGTTACCTTCCATGGAGAATTTCACCATGTAGATGGCATTGAACTGGATGTAGTGCATGGACGCCGCGAGCCGCGCAATGTGCCCATCATGATCGGTGCGACGGGCGATTTGATGATGGAGATGACCGGTGAAATTGCCGACGGGGCGGTATTAAATTATTGCGTACCTCCGGAATACAATGATAAGGCTCTGGAGCTTCTGGAGAAAGGTGCCCGTAAATCGGGGCGTTCGCTCGACGAGATTGACCGTCCGCAACTGGTGGTTTGCTCGGTGGATTACGACCATGATAAAGCCATTGATACAACCCGCGGGCTCCTTACTCAGTATCTGGCACAACAACCTCATATCGCCAAAGCGTCAGGCGTCTCTTCCGAAGTCGTTGCACAGATCCAATCCATCCTGGGATGGCCAGCCACCAAAGCGCAAATCGATAAAGCCAAACACCTGGTGCCAGAAGACTTGATCCACCGTATTACCGCATCTGGCACGCCGGATGAAGCCCGTGCAAAAGTGAGAGAATATATGCTTCGTGGCGCCACCTGCCCCATTCTGTACCCTGTGGGCGGGGATGTGAAACTTTTAATCGATACCTTCGCAACCAGGTAAGTGATCCGTTCCTGATTGGTGGATTAATCAGACCTTGCTCAATGAATAAACAACCTAACTCAAAACATTGTTTTGTTTGTGGTGTCTCAAACCCGTTTGGTTTGGGACTTAAATTTTATGAAAGCAGCCCGGGAGAAGTAACCAGCGAGTACACCGTGCCGGAACGCTTTCAGGGATATCCAGGTGTGGTGCATGGCGGTATTGTGGCCGCCATGCTGGATGAAGTGACGGGTAGAGCCTTCATGGGCGACCCCGAATCACCGCGCTTTATGTACACGGCGCGTTTGGAAGTGAGATATCGCAAGAATGTGCCCGTTGGGCAGCCTTTGCGGCTTGTGGGCCGGGTGGGGAAAAACAAGGGCCGGACAGCCCTGGCAACCGGCGAGTTGTACGGACCTGACGGTGCGCTGCTGGCAGAAGCAGAGGCCATGCTGATAGACGTACCGGAGGGTGTGCTAGCCACCGAAGGTCTGGCCGAGTTGGGCTGGCAGGTGTACGAAGATGAATAGATCCCGAAGGGTGTAAAAAATCCGGTGTATTTGGAGTGACATATGATCGTAGAGTATCATCGTCCGAAGACGATTGAAGAGGCTTTGAGATTGATGGGGCGCAGAGAGGTGATCACACTGCCACTGGGAGGCGGCACACGATTGAACCAGCCGTCCAGGAATGCCTACGGGGTGGTGGACTTGCAAGATTTAGGTTTGAATGGCCTCAACCAGCGAGGAAATTTGCTCGAAATTGGCGCGACCGTTACCTTGCAGAACCTGCTCAACACACCCGACCTGCAAACCGATCTAAAAAAAGCCATCCAGCTTGAAGCCACTTACAATTTGCGGCAAACCGCAACAGTTGCCGGAACCCTGGCAAGTGCCGACGGTCGATCGCCGTTTCTGACCGCCATGTTGGCGCTGGATGTCAGTCTGAAAGTTCAGGGAGCGAAGGGTTTGGAGGAATATTCTCTGGGCGAAATTCTGCCGGTACGGTCAAAAACGCTTAACGGCAAGATTATCACCCAGATTGTCATACCGGTGCAGACACGCCTGGCTTACGAGAGTGTGGCGCGCACACCAGCCGATCTGCCGATTGTTTGTGTGGCGGTCGCGCGGTGGTCATCAGGACGGACGCGGTTAACAGTTGGTGGATACGGCGCCATACCGCTGCTGGCGATGGATGGCGCAGAACCTGGCGGGATTGAGCTGGCAGCAGAAAATGCGTATAGCCAGGCAGGAGATCAATGGGCCAGTGCTGATTATCGAAGGGAAACGGCAGCCACCCTGGCGCGGCGTTGCTTGAGTGCTTTGGAATAAAGGGTCAGGGAGCGATTATCTCGGCGTTATTGGTGATCTCACCGGATTTTTCACAGACATGCATGGAGCGGTCCCTGCAGGAGGTTTGTCCAACACCAAGCCGGCTTTCTGAATGCCGGGCTAGACCCATGGTGCAGTGGGAAACCGTGGCTGCACCGATGCGATTTTATTGGCTTTTACTCAAGTGAGAAAAATCGTACAAGACTTGCCGGGCTATGTGTTATATTTTGAAGTGAGACCATCGGGTTATAATTGGAATACCTGTAGTGATTGGAATCTCGATTGTTAAAACACACATGAACCTTCAACTGACAATCAATGGCGTAACCTCATGATACAACCGCAGCCTCAGGGGAGACACTGCTGAATGTTCTCCGGCGTCTGGGTTTTTTCGGCGTCAAACATGGTTGTGAAAGTGGAGAATGCGGCGCCTGTGCGATATTGCTGGATGGCAAGCCGGTTAATTCCTGCGTGATGCTGGCTGCGCAGGCTGCTGGTCACACGATCCAGACGATTGAATCGCTCGGCCAGCATCCAGATCAGGGCTGGAAACAGACTGAAGGACTGCACCCGCTGCAGCTGGCGTTTGTGGAGAGCGGCGCGATTCAATGTGGATATTGTACGCCGGCGCAGATACTGGCAGCCAAGGAGCTATTGGAACGGAATCCCGATCCGAGTGAGGCTGAAGTTCGGGATGCGCTTTCGGGTGTGTTGTGCAGGTGCACGGGTTATGTAAAACCGGTTGAGGCCGTGCTGCGAGCAGCAGCCGTAATGCGCGGCGGTGGAAATTCTCCCCGTTCAGAAACCTGGCCTGTCGATTTAGGACCCATCGCGGGGAGGGTGTTGGGATCGGGATGAACGGAACTGGCGTTGCCGGCACCTCGACAGCGACACGGATCATGCCCAGGGTGTTTTCGGCGCCCGGGGTACGGACTTACCAGACGGTGGGCAAACCCGAGCAGAAAGTCGATGCGGTCAAACTGGTACAGGGTAAGCCGGCATTCGCGGCAGACTTTGAGCCGCGCAACCTTCTTTATGCAAAAGTGCTGCACAGCCCATATGCGCACGCAAGGATAACAAGAATCGATGCCAGCCGGGCCAGAGAGCTGCCCGGGGTGGCTGCTGTGCTCACCTGGCAAGATATCCCCCGCGTGGTGTATTCCACCGCAGGGCAATCCGATCCCATCCCCGGGCCGTTGGACACCTTCTCTCTGGATTGGAAAGTGCGCTTTGTGGGGGACCGGGTGGCAATGATCGCGGCAGAGAGCGCAGAAATCGCAGACCAGGCCATGCAGCTGATCGATGTGGAATACGAGCGATTGCCTGAACTGCTTGATCCAGCGAATGCAATGAAACCAGGAGCGCCACGACTGCATGACGAGCCCGAATTTGTGAACTTTGCGGATTCAGACCCGTCGCGCAACCTGGCAGCTCAAATTCGTATTGATATCGGCGACGTTGAGAGCGGTTTTTCTGAAGCCGACAGGATTTTTGAAGCAAAATACGAAGTCCCCAAAGTGCAGCAAGCCCACATCGAGCCGCATGTTGTCATAACCTACTGGGATGAGGACGACCGGCTTGTAATCCGTACCAGCACCCAGGTTCCATTTCATGTGCGGCGCATTCTGGCCCCAGTTTTGGGACTGCCGGTGAAGCGGATTCGGGTGATCAAGCCGCGCATCGGCGGGGGATTTGGGGGTAAACAAGAAGTAATGATCGAGGATGTCGCCGCGCACCTGACGATTGCTACCGGTCGCCCAGTGATTTATGAGTACACCCGCGAAGAAGAGTTTATCGCGGCGCGCTCGCGCCATCCCATGCAGGTGTGGATGAAAACTGGCGTCAAGAACGACGGCACGATAACCGCCAATGAAATGCGGGTCCTGTCGGATACAGGAGCTTACGGCTGCCATGCCCTGACCGTGACCGGTAATACGGGTCACAAATCAATGGCGCTGTATGTCGGTGATGGCGATTACCGGTTGAAGCCTAACATTCGTTTTTATGCCGATGTGGTGTACACCAATCACCCTCCATCCGGAGCCTACCGTGGTTACGGGGTGCCCCAGGGATACTGGCCGCTGGATCGCCATATGGAAAAGATCTCACGCGCTCTAGGGTTGGACCCACTGGAATTCCGGTTAAAAAATGCGCTGCGGGCCGGCGAACTGCATCCATTCAGCACAGCCTGGAGTGAAGGACGTGAGCCCCGGCCCGAAACTATTGAAACCTGCGGCCTGGAGGAGTGTGTGCGCCAGGGGAAGGCGGTGATTGGTTGGGACCAGAAATTCGGGAATGAAGAATGGCGCGTGCATGGACCGGATGGCACCTTGAAAGCCCACCAACGCAAAGGAATTGGCGTTGCCATGGTGATGCAGGGAACTGCCATCCCGTATCTGGACATGGGCGGCGCAAGCATCAAAATGAACGATGACGGTTCCTTCAACCTTTTAGTGGGCGCCACCGATCTGGGAACCGGTTCGGACACGGTGCTGGCGCAGATGGCTGCTGAGGTGCTGGGTGTGCCGGTGGAAGATATGATCACCTATTCTTCGGATACAGATTTCACGCCTTTCGATAAGGGAGCCTATGCTTCCAGCACAACCTATATCTCTGGCGCAGCCGCGG
This sequence comes from uncultured Chloroflexia bacterium, assembly GCA_963705155.1. Classification (GTDB taxonomy): domain Bacteria; phylum Chloroflexota; class Anaerolineae; order Anaerolineales; family UBA4823; genus CAVPJC01. The sequence goes on from CAVPJC010000013.1 coordinate 347,179, forward strand.
TAAAGGCTGCTGAGCTGGTGGCCGAGCGCATCCGCCTGCGTGCAGCCCGGATGCTGTCTCAAAATGGAGAGCTGAGGGCAGAAGACATTATCCTGAAAGAGCGGAAGGCATTTGCACCCGATGGCCGCTCGAAATCGCTGGCCGAGATTGCTCTGGATGCGCTGCATCACAACGACCAGGAACAGATCATGGGGGTGGCATCCTATAAATCGCCTGTATCCCCGCCGCCATTCGCAGCCCAGTTTGCCGAAGTGACCGTTGACATCGAAACTGGTCAGGTGACTGTGGACCGGCTGGTGATGGCGGTGGATTCTGGTGTGATTATCAACCCGGTCACCGCTTCGGGCCAGATCGAAGGCGGAATGACCCAGGCCTTGGGTTATGCAGTTTGTGAAGAGATGCGCTATGACGATCAAGGCCGCGCCCGAGAGCGCGATTTGCGTGACTATCACATCTTCCAGGCAAATGAGATGCCCGAGTTGGAGACCATTTTTGTAGAAACCTTTGAACCATCTCACCCATTTGGCGTAAAAGCCGCCGCGGAGATCCCCATGGATGGCGTCGCCCCGGCGGTTGGAAATGCGGTGCTGGATGCCTGCGGCGCCGATGTGGATGTAAACCCGATTACACCCGAAAAGGTGTGGCGGGTGCTTCAAGGAGCCTGATTGAAACAGGTGGGTATGCAAACTCGAACGTATGTCATTGGGCATGTAAATCCTGACACCGACTCAATTGCTGCTGCGATGGGGTATGCCTGGCTGCTGAAAGAGCGGGATGGTCAGGATACCGTTGCCGCCCGCGCAGGGGCTGTGAACCAACAAACAACCTGGGTATTGAAACGGCTTGTCATGGAGCCGCCCTTATTGCTGACCGACGCCTCGCCGCGTTTTGATGCGGTAACCCGGCGCCTGGATACCACCGGCCCGGACCGGCCTTTGCGGGATGCCTGGGCCATCACCAGCCGAACCGGCGGGATCGCTCCTGTAGTGAATGACGACGGTACACCCCTGGGATTAATCACGGGCGACAGCCTGTTCAATTACCTGGCGGAGTTGGTTGGTCCCCACCCGCGCCGGCAGGAAATGCGCATCGCCGAGATTCTTGAAATCCAATGCCGCGATGCTTGCGACACCGATGTACCGCGTTTTGCAGCCACGGCGCGGATACGCGACGTCATCAACCGCATCCTCCGAGAGGAACACAATGACTTTCTGATTGTGGACGATAAAGGCGTTTATATCGGTGTGAGCCGCCAGAGGGATGTGCTCAACCCGCCGCGCCTGCGCGTTATTCTGGTGGATCACAATGAACCGGGCCAGGCGCTTGGCTCTTTGGAAGAGGCTGACCTGATCGAAATATTGGATCATCACCGCCTGGGGAATGCATCCACACACCTGCCGATCAGGTTCACGGTGGATATTGTCGGCAGCACCAGCACCCTGGTTTCCGAACGAATCGAGGAAGCTGGTTTGAGTACGCCGCCTGCAACTGGCGGGTTTGCTGCTGGCGGGATTGCTTTCGGACACGCTGATCCTGAGTTCTCCCACGACAACCGATCGTGACCGGAGGGCAGCTGAGAGGTTGGGGCGTTGGTCTTTTGTTCGCAGCGGGCCGCTGGCGGGCGAAACCATTCAAACATACGGACAGCAGGTTTTGCGTGCCGGATCTGGTTTAACCACCCGTGACCCTGGCGAAATTGTGAGCACTGATCTGAAAGTGTACGAGGCGGGTGGGATGAATTTTGCTATTGCTCAGGCGGAGGTCACCGACTTGCTGCAAGTGGATGAGCATTTGAACGTACTTAAAGATGCTCTGCAAGAGCTCCAGCAACGACGGGGCGCCGATTTTGCCATGTTGATGGTCACCGATGTTGTGCGAGGCTCCAGCCGGCTGCTGATTTCCAATGAACCGGCAATCTTAAACGATTTACCGTATCCAAAACAGGCGGACGGGACGCGCCTGGCAGAAGGGGTTGTTTCCCGCAAGAAGCAGTTGCTGCCTGTGGTGTTAGGATTATTGGAAAGCTGAGATGATATATCAGGCACTGGCGGATCTTGAAACGAAAAACCAGGCGGGAGCGCTGTGTGTGGTGGTGCGCAGCAGCGGCTCAACCCCCCGCCATACCACCAGTAAAATGTTGGTTTACCCGGATGGGCGCATACTTGGCACTGTGGGCGGCGGGGAGATGGAAAACCGGGTCATTGCAGAAGCTCTGAACGCTATTACGGATGGACAGCCGCGCCTGCTGGCGTACAGTATGACCGACCCGGAGCGCGGCGATCCTGGAGTTTGTGGAGGCCAGTTGGAAATATTTGTGGAACCGATCCTGCCGAAGCCGACCCTGGTTGTGATTGGCGCGGGCCATGTCGGAAAAGCAGTTGCCCATCTTGCCAAGTGGCTGGGTTTCTGGGTGGTGGTGACCGATGACCGCCCGGCTTTTTGCACCCCACAGGCGGTACCCGCCGGAGATGAGTTCTACCCGTGCCTATGAAGGATTTGACCAGCCACCTTACGATTACCCCGTGGAGTTATCTGGTTATGACTACCCGGGGAGTCAATGTGGATGTGCCTGGCCTGCCGGCGTTGTTGGACAGCCCGGCGGCGTACATCGGCGTGATCGGATCCAGGCGACGTTGGACGGCAACTCGCAAGCAGTTATTGGAAGCGGGGATTGCTGAAGAAAAACTGGCGCGTGTGCGTTCACCTATGGGCTTGGAATTAAATGCAGAGACGCCGGAAGAAATCGCTGTGAGCATCCTTGCCGAAATCATCATGCTGAGGCATGGAGGTGACGGGCATGTGATGGCAGAAACCGGACATCAAAAATCAAAAAGAGAAGCGTGACCAAAACATCTCATGGAGAAACTATGTGGCATGATTATTTCAGTGTAACCAGTCTCGATGAAGCGGTGCGCATCCTGGCAGAACGCGGGGAGCGGGCGCGCATCGTGGCCGGTGGCACCGATTTGATCCTCGAACTCGAACGCGGCGTGCGCAAAGGAATTGATACCCTGGTGGATATCACCCGGGTAGCGGGTCTCGATCAGATTTTACTGGATGAAGATGAGGTCATCCATCTTGGTCCACTGGTGACACACAATCATTGTGTTGCCTCGAAGCTTGTGGTGGAACGGGCTTTCCCACTGGCCTGCGCAGCCTGGGAGGTGGGTGCGCCTCAAATACGCAATCGTGGAACGATTGCCGGTAATCTGATCACGGCATCACCCGCCAATGATACGATTACACCCTTGATGGCGCTGGGAGCGAACCTGACCCTGCTCTCCACCAGCGGCGAGCGCATCGTTCCGCTGGCAGATTTTTATCTGGGTGTGCGAAAGACGGTAATGCGACCCGATGAGATCCTGGTGGATATTTCTTTTCCAGCGTTGCGGGAGAATCAGCGAGGCACATTTGTGAAAATTGGCCTCAGGCGGGCGCAGGCCATCTCTGTGGTAGACGCGGCTGTTGTGTTGACCATGCGGGATGATAAGGTAGAAAATGCGGTGATAACACTCGGGGCAGTCGCACCGACCATTATTCATGCTCCGAATGCGGAAATTTATCTGGCCGGAAGGCAGCTGAACGATACCACCATTACTCACACAGCCGAGCTGGCCATGCAGGCGGCGCGCCCGATCGGTGATGTGCGCGGTTCTGCCGCTTACCGCAGTGAGATGGTGCGTGTGAGTGTACTGCGAGGGCTACGGGCGATATTTGAGGGCACCGAAAAACGGGCTTTTCCGACTCATCCGGTTTTGTTACGAAGCAAAGGTCTAAACGGATCGGGTCCAGAGATGAGCAGCAGCCAGCATCATGGGGATGGTGAACCGATTGTGGCTCGCATCAATAACCGCAAGGTTTCATTTGCCTCAGGCTACGAAAAGACGTTACTGCGACTGCTGCGAGAAGAGGGCGGGCTGACCGGCACAAAAGAAGGTTGCTCAGAAGGCGAGTGCGGCGCCTGTACGGTGTTCCTGGACGGCATGGCTGTGATGAGCTGTTTGGTGCCGGCGCCGCGGGCCCACGGAGCAGAGATTGTTACCGTGGAAGGACTGGCGAAAGATGACGAGCTTCATCCTGTACAGCAAGCATTCATCAGCGAAGGCGCGGTGCAGTGTGGTTATTGTACACCGGGCTTTTTGATGTCTGCCGCCATGCTATTAGAAGAACATCCGCATCCAAGCCACAATGACATCCAGCAGGCAATCACGGGTAACCTGTGCCGCTGCACTGGATATTACACCATTGTGAAGGCGATTGAGCGCGCGGCACAAGCTGGTGGCAAGGTTCACCAGAGGAGATAATCGATGGGAAAATATGACAAATATAACCCCCGAAGCCGGGCGCGCGAGCGCCCCTGGACCATCCACCCGGTCTGGCGTGGAATTGGTTGCATCATGGTGATCCTGATCCCAATCATGGCATATGCCGGTTCGGTTTTGCTTGTGCAGATGAACCTGGAAAAAAGGTGGCTCCCGGCGCCTGCACAATTGATGCAGACCGTTTCGATTCCATACCTGGGTAGTTTCCCGGGTCTGTATGCCAACCTGTTGGTGACTGTATTGCTTTCTCTGGTGGGGTTTTCTGTCCTTACGGCGATCTATTCTATCGTCTACCGGATGTTTGGACCGCCGCAGTACGGGCCGCTCGATGCGCCTCCCGACGAATACCGTTACAAGAACACGCACCGGACCAGGCGTTAGGGGCCGGATAAAAACGTGCGGATTTCTTTACCGCACGTTTTTTAATACCAACGCAGACCTCTGGGATACATATTCTTAATGGTTGCCACGACGCGCTTTCCCCAGCCAATCGGAAAACCGTCGGTTGTTATAAGCACCCAACCCGGTGGTCCGGGCAGCGTCATGGTTTCTCCACGAAGGTAACGCCGGGTCTGGATGGGATCGAGAGCCGCGGTGTTTACAGCCTGCTCCTTACGAATGGCTAGAGCAAGTGAGTGTGAAGGTTCGAACCTGCCAGGCCGCACATTTCCGAGCCACAAACCAGGCCGGAGCACGCGCAATGTGTGGAGAGATGGAGCGGTGGGCGGGAAGCGGTAAAGCTGTTCGCCAGTGAGAACCAGAGACGGGGAATCGTCCTCAATTTGCAGGTATTTGGTACAAAACTCCCGGAAAGACCGAAGAACATTTTCAGGCAGGCGTGACAGGCGGGCAGCCGGTCGTGTGTCCACCCTGGCGGTATTCTTACGCTCCAGGATGGCGATAAAATGCCCTTCGCCCATCTCCATGTGGGGCCACAGGCGCAAAGTCCGCGACAGGAATGCCCTTATGTCCGGCCGGTCGGGTTCAGCCGCTGCGGACCCACTCTGGCCGGCCCGGCGAAAGACTTAAATTTTCAGGCGGGACACACATCTCCAGCTCGGGATGGCGGTTCAGCAAACGGGCGATCACCTGCTCGTTTTCTTCGGGAGAGAAGGTGCAGGTGGAGTAAACAAGTCGTCCGCCTGGAGACAGCATGTTGGCAGCCTGTTCCAGGATGTTGGTCTGGCGCAGAGCACAGCTTTCCACTACGGATGCAGACCACTCGGACCTGGCAGACTGGCTCTTGCGGAACATGCCCTCGCCTGAGCAAGGGGCATCGACAAGGATGCGGTTAAAAAAGAGCCAAAATGCGACGCCAGGCGTTCTGGGGTCTCGTTGGTCAATATGGTATTGGTAGCACCCCAACGCTCCAGATTTTCAGCAAGCTCCCAGGCCCGTTTCGTGTGAACCTCATTCGCGACCAATAATCCCTGGTTTTGCATAAGGCTCAAGATATGCGTGCTTTTTCCGCCCGGAGCAGCTGCCAGGTCGAGGACCCGGTCGCCGGGCTGTGGCTGGAGAGCCAGGGCTGCTGCCATGGCGGAAGCTTCCTGCAGGTAGTATAAGCCGGCCGCATGGTATGGATGACGACCGGGTTGGGTTGGGTTTTGATCCAGCCAGAAGCCCTCAGGGCACCAGGAGACCGGCCGTAATTGAAATGGGGAGAGGTTTGTAAAATTGGAAACGGTAACTTTCAGGGTGTTGACCCGTAAGGCCGGGGTAGGCGCGTGTTCGTACATGGAAAGAAATGCATCCGCTTCGTTCCCCAGGAGATGCTGCATTTTATTGACGTAGAGTTCTGGTAATGAGATCAAAATACCGGTTGGTTGAGATCAGCAGTGTGGGTTATGGATCAGACTGGTGTGCGCCCCTTGGGATCCAATGCCGGTTTTTTATCCGTATGTCCGGCGGATACAGGCATTATCCAATTACCCAGAGATATCCTATTTAACCTCTGGATTGACTGCAGAATCGGAAATTTCGAGGGCCTTATCCAGCACGGCAAAACCCTCGGCAAGCTGTTCTTCCGAGATAATCAGCGGGGGTATGATCAGGATCGTGTGCCAGTGGGTATATAAAAAGAGACCATGATCAAGAAGATACTTCTGGATAGCTTTCATCTCCGGGCTGGAGGCATTGAAGGGGGTCATGGGTTGTCGAGTTTTCCGATCTTTCACCAGCTCAATGATCCCAAAAAGACCGATAGAGCGTACCTCGCCCACCGATGGATGCTGCTCGCCCAGGTCATTAAGCATGCGGTGGAGCACAGGACCCATCTGCGCAGCGTGTTCGATGAGGTGATCTTGCTGCATGACCTGGATATTGGCAATCGCGGCTGCCAGGGAGATGGGATGCGCGGTGTAGGTAAGACCAGATTGGAAGACCCGTTCCTTGAAATAATCGGCGATGAACGGCCGCATGCCTACCGCTCCCAGGGGGGCGTAAGCAGACGTGAGTCCTTTCGCCATGGTGATCATATCGGGGAGGACTTGCCAGTTATCTACGGCAAACCATCGGCCGGTGCGCCCGAAGCCAGACATGACTTCATCTGCGATCATCAAAATACCATATTTATCGCAAAGGGCGCGCACACCGGGCAGGTAGCCCTGCGGCGGAATGATGATACCGTTTGTGCCGGTGACCGGTTCCAGCAAAACTGCCGCGATGGTCTCGGGTCCCTCGTATGTGATGATTTCTTCCAGGTGGTTGAGATAATCCTGGCAAAAGTCATCTTCGCTGATATCGGGATTGGTACGGTGAAAAGTGGAGCGGTAACGATAGGGATCGAAAAAATGGACCACACCGCTCATCAGGTTAGGCTCCCAGGCAAGGCGGCGCGGGTCACCGGTGAGTGCCATAGCACCGGCGGAAGCGCCGTGGTAAGAGCGGTAGCGGGTGAGAATTTTGTGGCGGCCTGTGTAGGCGCGGGCAAGCTTGATGGCATTCTCGTTGGCATCGGCTCCACCCAGGGTGAACAGGAAATGATCCATATCGCCTGGTGTGATGTCTGTCAGAAGTTTACCAAGACTGGCGCGTGGACGGGTTGCCATACCCGGGGCTGCGTAGGGCAGCTGGCGGGCCTGAGCCACAATAGCTTCGATCACGCGCTCATCCCCGTGACCAATGTTGACACACATGGTCATAGAGTTGAAATCCAGGTAGCGTTTTCCGGTTGCATCCCAGAAATAGACCCCTTTGGCGTGCGTGACAGGGATGGGCGAAATTTTCCCCTGAGCTGACCACGTCCAGAAAGCGTGTTCCAGAGAAAGCGGAAGGATTTGAGAATCAGGAAAATCGAACATGCGACCTCAAGAAAGTGATTAATAAAATTGTTGGGTGATGAGGGAATCTTAGCACAAAATTCGGATGTTCGCTTGACATAGGTGTAGAAATTTGGTAAATTAACTTACTGACCGGTCGGTAAGTAAAATAGTAATCTACGATATTTGATCTCAAATTCTCTGGAGGCTTTTTTATGTATGCGTTTGTGTTAGCAGTTCATAACATCGTTCGTTGGATCGTGCTGCTGCTGGGTGTTTGGGCGGTTTACCGCTCGGCCCGCGGCTGGCTTGGCAAGCGTGAGTGGACTGTGGCAGATCGAAAGGCGGGCATTTTCTTTAGCTCAGCTTTTGACACACAGTTGTTGTTGGGATTGCTGCTATACTTTTTCTTTAGCCCACTCACAAAGGCGGCGCTCGCCGATTTCGGGGCTGCGATGAGCGATGCCGGGCTGCGCTTTTTTGCTGTAGAGCATGCTTTCTTTATGTTGGTAGGGCTGGTGTTTGTTCATCTGGGGAGCATGTTGTCCAAGAAGGCAGCCACGGACGCCTTGAAACACCAGCGCGCTTTTATCTTCTTTGGGTTGACCTTGCTGTTATTGATATTGGGCACTCCATGGATGCGCCCATTGCTGCCGGGTTTATAACCTTTAAGCACCTGACGATAAGGAATCGGAAATCCTTGGAATCCAGAGATCTGCGGGCAGCAATTCTGGAGACGGCAAAACATTTATTTATAGAGCGCGGCTATCATGGCCTGGCAATGCGCCAAATTGCTGAGGCGCTGGGGGTTTCCAAGGCTGCGCTCTATTACTGATTTTAAAGATAAGGAAGAACTGCTCCTGGCGATCTTACACGCCTACCTGGGTGATATCGAATTGGTGGTTGAGCAGGCGGCGGCGCATCCGGGAACATGCCGGGAGCGCATCCGCAAACTGGTCGAGATGATCCTTACACAGCCGGCAGAGCAGCGAGCTGTGATCCGGTTGGCCAGTCAGGAGATGGCGCAATTAAGCCTGCCGCAGCGGCAGGCATTCAGCCAAACCTACCATACACAGTTTATCGGAAAGATCCAGGCGATGCTCGAAGCCGGTATTCATGCGGGTGAGCTGCGCCAGATCGATCCCGGGGTGGCCACCTGGATGCTGCTGGGTATGATGTACCCGTACTTTTATCCTGCCCATTATGGAGACGTGCCTCCTCCGGTTCAGGTTGTGGATCATATTGTGATGGTTTACCTGGATGGGATAGCCACGCGTGGGGTGTAGCTGCGAAACCGATCCGGGCGCCCGGGGCGTCGCAACTTCCATTTATAATTGGAGAGTCCAGGTTGTAGGCGCGATCGGGTTAGCAGGCCCAACTCTGCGATACAGCCCTGAGATGCTTGCAAAATTCGTAGGATTGCGTCGTGAACATGCTGATAAAATTTCTAAACTCCTGTAATTGTGCGTTCAGGCCAGACCAATAAAGCAACCAAAACCGAAAGGAGAGCGAAGAGACGCCTCAAAGAAAAGAAATTCTTGAATGGGGAGGATCTCAACCAGATTCTCTGCCCATCAGGACCCAACTAAAGTCACGATATCGAAGGGAAAAACTATGCAGATTTCGCAATTAGCGAGAAATATCGCCGAATCACCGACATTAGCTCTCAATGAGGAAGCCCGCCTTCTACGCGAGCGCGGTGAGGCTGTGATTAATATGAGCGTTGGCGAACCAAAAAATAAAGCTCCGATCACGGCAATCCTCAGCTCGGTCTCCAGGATCGTTTCAGGAGATGTCAAATATACTCCTCCGGACGGCGTGCCTTCCATGAAGAAGGCGATCCTCCGATATATGGAGGAGAACTATGATCAGTCTGTAGCCCCTGAGAATGTCATCGTCTCCGCGGGAGCGAAACAATCTCTCTTCAATCTGCTATTCACTATCCTGAACCCGCAAGATGAGGTCATCGTTCTAGCGCCTTACTGGGTCAGTTACCCGGAGATGATAAAAATGTGTTACGGTGTGCCGGTCATCGTCACGCCGGAAGATGGCGGTTTTCATCCTCGAATGGAGGATATAGAACGCGCTGTCTCGTCTTACACCAGAGCGATCATCGTCAATAGTCCCAATAACCCATCAGGTGAAGTCTTCAGGGATGATTTCATTGCGCAGATCGTTGAATTCTGCGAGCGGAAAAAGATTTACCTTATCATGGACGATATCTATCACAAGCTGGTTTTTGAAGGCAGGAGACCTGCACCGGCGTACCGTTTTACAACTCAAACGATCGAAAATTCCATGGTTCTGGTGATCAACGGCGTTTCAAAACTTTACGGGATGACCGGTTTTCGGATTGGTTGGGTAGTTGCGCCGCGCAAGATTGTGGAAGTGATGACCAACGTTCAGGCGCAAACCACTTCCTGCACTTCGGTCGTGCTCCAGGCTGCGGCAGAAGGCGCCCTGACAGGCATGCAAAATGTCGTCGAGAACCTGCGTCTGACTTTTGAAAACAACCGCGATGTACTCATGCAGGAGCTGCGGACCTTCACCGGGATCCGGATCAACAAACCAGGCGGAACATTCTATGCCCTGCCAGATTTTCGAGCCTACCTGCCTTCTTCACATGCGAAGAATTCGGTTGAGCTTGCCAATTTCATATTGAAAAAAGCGCTTGTTGTGGTTGTGCCTGGGAAAGAGTTTGGAATGGAAGGCCACCTGCGCCTGAGTTTTGCCGGCTCGGTAAAAGATATCACGACCGCGATCGAGCGGATAAAATGGGCGCTCGATCCTAATTCTCCCAATGAGATCTATATTGGCGACCGCAAGCTTGTGAGAGATTGGCTCTGACCTATGAATAACTTGCTAAACATTAAAACACCTGCCCAGACACAGGCTGATAATTTAAAAAGCCAGTTCGACCTGGCAAATCATGGATTAACCAACTTGAATCGGGTGTATTGGAACCTGCCGACAGAAGCACTGTACGAAGAGGCTATCTTTCGCGACGAAGGCAAGATTACCTCTCATGGCCCGTTTGTCGTCAATACAGGCACCCACACAGCCCGCGCCGCCAATGATAAGGTCATCACCCGTGAAAACACTACCGAAGGTCACATCTGGTGGGGACAATATAACCGTCCTTATAACGTCGAGAAATTTGGGGAGCTGTATAACCGGGTGCAGGGCTTTCTGCAAGGGCGTGATGTATTCGTGCAAGATTGTTACGCCGGCGCTGATCCCGATTACCGTATGCCGGTGCGAATAATTACCGAGTTTGCCTGGCACAGCATGTTCGCCCGCAATATGTTTGTGTCTCCCCGGACGAATGAGGAATACCGCAGGCATATTCCAGAGTTTACCGTTATCGCAGTCCCTTCGTTTAAGGCCTTTCCACAGATCGATGGGACCAACGGCTCTACCGTAATTGCGATTAATTTTGACCAGAAAGTGTGTATCATAGGCAATTCGGGTTATGCAGGTGAAATCAAGAAATCGATCTTTACAATTCTGAACTACTATCTGCCACTACAGGGCGTAATGACCATGCACTGCTCGGCAAACACCAGTACGGATGGAGATGTAGCCCTGTTTTTTGGTCTATCTGGCACCGGGAAAACCACACTTTCCGCAGATCCATCCCGAGGGCTGATTGGTGATGACGAGCACGGGTGGAGTGACAGCGGGATATTTAACTTCGAAGGCGGCTGCTACGCAAAGGTGATTGCCCTTTCACAATCTGCCGAACCCCAGATCTATGCCTGCACTCAACGGTTTGGCACCATATTGGAAAACGTCGTGTATGACCCGGTGACACGACTAATCGATCTGGATGACGACGCGCTGACCGAGAACACGCGGGCTTCTTACCCTTTGGAATTTATCGAGAATGCGATCGACAGCAAACGCGGCGGTCACCCCAAGAATATCGTTCTGCTCACCTGTGATGCATCTGGTGTCATGCCGCCCATTGCCCGGCTGACCACAGAGCAAACTCTGTATCATTTTATCTCTGGCTATACGGCCAAGGTCGGTGGTACCGAAATCGGCCTGGGCGATGAACCTGAGATTACCTTCAGCACCTGTTTTGGTGGTCCATTCATGGTGCACCACCCTGCCTATTATGCAGACCTGTTGAAGCGTAAGATTAATCGTTACGGGGTCACCTGTTGGTTGATCAACACAGGCTGGACTGGCGGGCCGTATGGTGTCGGCAAGCGGATCAGCATCAAATTCACAAGGGCTATGTTGAATGCCGCTCTCTCAGGGAAGCTTGAAGGGGTCGAATATTTCACAGATCCGGTTTTTGGATTTCGGGTTCCAAAGACCTGTCCGGACGTGCCAGACCATGTGTTAGATCCTTCACTTGCCTGGCCCAGCCAGGAAGCTTATATGAAACGTTACCTGGCCCTTGCTTATCGTTTTGTAGATAATTTTAAAAAATTTGAGGAGGAGCGTCACCCGAGGTGCGAGCTGCCGGCCCGAATTTGACAAATTCATGATTGGTGGATAATAAATCAATGGGAATGATCGAAACGGCAGCGAAGAGGATGAGTGGATAAGAACAGGATTATCGCAGTCGTTGAAGTTGTTTTTGCAGTCGTCGTTTGGGGTGCTTCGTTTGTAGCTACGAAAGTGGCGCTCCGATATGTATTGCCAGTCCCCCTTGTGTGGGTAAGGTTTGCCTTCGGTGTCGTGATCCTGGGGGCTGCCACGGTGTGGCGCGGCCAGTTTGCTTACCCAAAACGGGAAGAATTAGGCTACTTTGCTTTGCTGGGGTTTCTGGGGATCACCTTGCACCAGTGGCTGCAATCCACCGCACTGCTGACCGCTCAAGCAACTACAACCTCCTGGATTATTGCCACAACCCCGGTGTTTATGGCTTTACTGGGTTGGGGGGTCTTGAAAGAGGAAATGACCCCGATGATTGTCCTGGGGATCGTACTGGCAGCCCTGGGGGTGTTACTGGTTGTGAGTAAAGGTGATTTTTCAACGCTGGCGAAAGGATCTTTTGGTACGCCAGGAGATTTTCTCGTGTTGATCAGCGCGGTCAACTGGGCAGTTTTTACGGTGCTCTCGAGGCGTGGATTACAGCGCCATCCTGCAACGCGGATGATGTTCTTTGTGATGGCGTTTGGGTGGTTGTTTTCAGGCGCGATGATGTTTACCAGTCCCGGGATCGGAGACATCAAGTCAATTGCCCTTGAAGGGTGGGTGGCCATATTATTTTTAGGAACATTCGTGTCAGGGCTGGCTTATATCGCCTGGTATGATGCTTTGAAAGTAATACCTTCTTCACAGCTTGGTGTATTTTTGTACATGGAGCCATTGGTGACTCTTGTGTTCGCAGCGGTCTTGCTGGCTGAACCATTGTCGTGGCAGGGAATACTGGGAGGCGTGATCATTCTGATAGGGGTGTGGATTGTGAACAGAAGCGGGTAAGCAGGTGGAGGACAACCTTTAATGAAATCCGGTTGGCGAACCAGTGGACATTCTGCAGGGAGTATGATTTAATCAGCTATCAATCTCGTTCAGGAGACACACATGCAAACGATCGGAAAGTCGGTGCAACGCATCGATGCCCAGGCAAAAGTGACAGGGCAGGCTCTGTTTCCGGGCGATATCAATATCCCGGATCAGGCGACCATGAAGATACTATTTGCCAGTCGCCCGCACGCTCTGATTAAAAGCATCGATACCAGTAAAGCTGAGGCGCTTCCAGGTGTGATTGCTGTTTTTACGGCTAAAGACGTACCGGTAAATGAATACGGCTTGATCATGAACGATCAGCCGGTGTTATGCGGCCCCGGATCTACAAATCCGCATGCCGATCGGGTTCGATTTATTGGCGACCAGATAGCCCTGGTGGTGGCTGAAAGCGAAGCGCTGGCGGCTAAAGGAAGGGACTTAATAGAAGTGGTGTATGAGGACCTGCATGTTGTAACGGATGTGCTGGAAGCCATGCAACCAAATGCACCTGTACTGCATCCAGAACGCGATTCAAATATTTTCTGCCATTACCGCATCCGCAAGGGAGATGTAGAAGCAGCTTTTGCCCAGTCTGATGTGATTATCGAAGGTGAGTACCGGACACCTGCGCAAGAACATGCCTATCTGCAGCCAGAGGCCGGCCTCGCATACCTGGACGATGAGGACAGGGTGACGGTTACCGTAGCAGGACAGTGGACGCATGAAGATCAAGAACAAATTGCCCATGCTTTGGGGCTTCCCCGCGAACAAGTTCGGGTGGTTTACCCGGCGATTGGCGGCGCTTTTGGGGGCGCGAGGATATGTCGGTTCAAATTGTCCTGGCGCTGGCAGCCTGGCGGTTGAACCAGCGAGGCATCCGGAGGGCTGTAAAAATTATCTGGAGCCGGGAAGAATCGATTGTTGGACACCATAAACGCCACCCGTACATTTTACGTGCGAAGTGGGGTGCAACGAAAACGGGTAAGCTTCTGGCGGCTGAAGTGGAAGTGATTGCAGATGGGGGGGCCTATGCCTACACTTCCACCAAAGTTCTGGGGAATGCCACCCTGATGTGCACCGGAACTTATGAAATACCGAACGTAAAGGTGGATTCTTACGCGGTTTACACCAATAATCTCCCAAACGGCGCTTTCCGTGGTTTCGGGGGTCCACAGGCTGCCTTTGAGGCGGAAACGCAGATGAACCGCCTGGCGGAAGCGTTAGAGATGGATCCGGTGGAACTGCGGCAGATCAACATGCTGCGAGAAGGATCGCTGCTTTCGGTGGGAACTCCACTGCCCAAAGGAGTGAGCCTGAGCCAGGTGGTGGCTCAGGCCGCCCGGAAGGCAGAATGGCCGAAGCATGGTGAGGCGCCTTCGCCTGTTTTGAAGCGAGGTGCAGGCTTCGCCTGTGCCTTCAAGAATGTGGGATTTTCCTTTGGCGCTCCGGAACAGTGTATGGCTACGGTGGAATTGCACGGCGGCGTTGAGATTGAGCGAGTGGTGGTGCACCACGCGGCTGCAGAAGTGGGGCAGGGCACACATACGGTGATTGCTCAGATGGCGGCAGAGGCTGCGGGTGTGCCGTTGAGCAAAGTGGAGATGATTGTTTCGGATACTGCAACCACAAACGACTCCGGCAGCGTTTCAGCCTCACGGATGACTTTCATGGCGGGCAATGCGGTGAAAGGCGCCTGCGAACAGGCGTTGGAGAAGTGGAAAATGGAAGAGCGTCCGGCAATTGCCGTCTACCAATATCGTCCACCGAAAACCACCCCTTATGACCCACAAACTGGAAAATCAGACCCAAATTTTGCATATGGTTATGTTGCTCAGGTGGTTGAAGTAGAAGTGGATCTTGAGAGTGGCCATGTCCGCCTGGTAAATGTCATCTCGGCAGATGATGTGGGCCGGGCAATAAATCCCCAGCAGGTTCAGGGGCAAATTGAAGGTGCTGTCGTTCAGGCTACCGGGTATGCCGTGTTGGAAAACTTTGTTCAAGACAAAGGCTATGTCCAGACCCAGCATCTGTCTACCTATTTAATCCCGACGGTTTTGGATGTACCGGAGAACGTGGAAGCGGTGATCCTGGAATATCCGGATCCGATCGGCCCATGGGGAGCACGCGGCGTGGCAGAAATGCCATTTTTGCCGCTGGCGCCAGCGGTGATCGCTGCTGTTCATGACGCCACCGGGGTTTGGTTCCATGAATTTCCCCTCACCCCTGAGCGGGTGCTGCGTGGATTGGGCCGGATATGAAGGGAAGGACAACACCTATCTTAGAGCCGGAAAAGATGCTCTGGCGGTTGTGAATAACCCGGGAAATCCCTTATGATCGTACTCATTCGAGGCGGCGGAGACCTGGCAAGCGGCGTCGCTCTGAGACTTTTTTGCGCTGGGCTGCGTGTAGTCATTTGCGAACTGCCCCAGCCGCTGGCTGTGCGCCGCCTGGTCTCATTTGGATCGGCCGTATATGAAGGTGAGATCACCGTGGAAGGTGTGACTGCCCGCAGGGTGAGCGATCCATCCGATACTCTGCGGGTGTTGCAGGTATTATCGAGAGGCCAAATACCGGTACTGGTGGATCCTGAAGCGTATGCCTTGAAAAGCCTGCATCCAGGCGTGGTCGTAGATGGGCGCATGATGAAGCAACAGGTTGCGCTGGACCCCACACCTGTTAGCTTGTTGATCGGATTGGGTCCAGGGTTTGTAGCCGCTGAGAATTGCCATGCTGTGATCGAAACAAATCGTGGTCCGATGTTGGGGAGGGTGTTGTGGAGCGGCGCCGCCGAGGCCGATACGGGGCTGCCGGAATACGTGGGTTCACGGCAAGAGGAGCGTGTGCTGCGCGCCCCGGCTGATGGCGTTGTACACGGACGATCTGAGATTGGTGATCGCTTGAAAGAAGGCCAGGTGGTTGCCGAAGTGAGCGGCCTGCCAGTGGTTACCGATTTTGATGGGGTGCTGAGAGGCCTGGTTCACCCAAACGTGCACGTTGCGGCAGGCATGAAGATTGGTGATGTGGATCCCCGCAACGACCCGCGTTTATGCACAATGGTTTCAGATAAATCTCTGGCTATTGGCGGCGGGGTGTTAGAGGCAATCCTGTCTCGCTCGGAACTGCGGCCACAGCTATGGACATGAGTGGAAAAATTTACCCGGCTTTACCAGCACATGTATTGGTAGTATACGGGTCGTAACCTATGGCATTGGCATCTCTGGTAAAAGCTATAAGAATTGGCAGGCAATATTGTATGGCATTTGTGGGGGCAGGCGGTAAATCCAGCATTCTGTTTGCGTTAGGAAAGGAGCTGGCAAATGATCCGGCCCTGCCTGCCGTGCTGGCAACCACAAGTACTCACCTGGCTGAAGAGCAAGCCAGGTTGGCAGATGTTCACATTGTGGTTGAACACGCGGATGAACTTCAACTTCCATCACATGGTGGATTGATTCTGGTAACCGGGCCCCCAGGGGAAGAAAGGCGCTTATCATCACCGGGGGGAAAAATCCTGGAGCGGATGTACGAAATTGCCCAACAGGCTGGCTTGCCGCTGCTTATTGAAGCGGATGGCGCCAGGATGAAGCCAATTAAAGCCCCCGGTGAGCATGAGCCCGCCATCCCTCCCTTCGTGGAGGCTGTGGTCGTTGTAGCAGGTATGCAGGGTCTTGGAAAAGCGCTCAATCGAGACAACGTGCATCGTTTTGAAAGATTTGCTGCGCTGTCGGGATTGCAAACAAACCAGGATGTGACGGCTTCTGCTCTGACGCGTGAACTGCTGCATCCGGAGGGCGGGCTTAAGAATATTCCGCAAGGGGCAAGACGAGTGGTTGTTTTGAATCAGGCGGACACGCCCGAATTACAGGCAATGGCAAGCGGTATTGCCGAAAAACTCCTCACCCGATATGACAGTGTTCTGGTTGTAAAAATGAATCCGGATTTGCAATCGGAAAATCCTGATCAGGGGAGAAAGCCTGAGGTATTTGCTGTTCACGAGCGTACCGCCGGGGTGGTGTTGGCGGCTGGCGAGGCCGTTCGGTTTGGATCGCCAAAGCTTCTATTACCCTGGCGAGGTGAACCTATAATCCGGCACCCGGTGCGGGCTGCGCTCACCGCTGGTTTGGACCCGGTGGTGGTAGTTGCCGGTGAATACCTGTTGGAGATCCAGAACGCCCTCAGAGATATGCCGGTGATGGTGATTGAGAACCCGCGCTGGAAAGAAGGACAAAGCACATCACTGCAAACTGGCCTGGCATCCATTACACGCTCGATTGGGGGTGTGATATTTCTATTAGCCGACCAGCCCCAGGTGCCCGTCGGTTTGATTCGGGCTCTCGTTGAAACTCACGCCAGCCACCTGGAACCCATCACCGCGCCGCTGGTGGATGGTCAGCGGGGAAACCCGGTATTGTTTGACGCCAGCACCTTTCCTGACCTGATGGCTTTGCGTGGCGACGTGGGAGGCAGAGCCCCTCTTTGCTCGTTATGCAGTCGAATGGCTTCCCTGGCACGACCAGTTGCCGCTACTGGATGTGGATACCCCTGAAGATTATGCCAGGTTGTTGGAGCTTGGATGAGAGTTGCTGCGATTGTATTGGCAGCAGGTGAATCACGGCGCATGGGCCGTCCAAAGATGAGCCTGCCCTGGGGAAACACCACCGTGATCGGGCAGGTGGTACAGGCGCTTTTGCAAGGTGGCGCAAGCGAAGTGGTGGTTGTAACCGGCGGTAACCGCGCCGATTTGGAAATTGCCCTGGCAGAGCTGCCAGCCGGTCTTAATGTGAGTCAGGTGTACAACCCCGACTTCAAGAATGGCGATATGGTGCGTTCGCTGCAGGTAGGGCTCGCACGGTTAGATGAGACAGTGGACGCTACTCTGGTCGCTCTGGGCGACCAGCCTCAGATCGAGGCGCGGATTGTGGGCGAGGTGATTGCTGTTTACCAACAGGTAAAGATGGCGCTGGTAGCGCCAAGCTACCAAAAACGGCGGGGACACCCCTGGCTCGTGGAACGCAGTCTGTGGCATGAATTGTTGGGGGAGCGGCGAGCAGGCACTCTGCGGGAGTTTTTAACCCAGCATTCGACGGAAATCTTTTACGTTAATGTGGATACACCCACGATCTTACAGGATCTGGATACACCTGAAGATTACGAGCGAGAGCGGCCGGTGTAAAGTTTTTTGCCTCTTGCGCTCTTCTTCAGAGTGTGCTATTTTCGAGGGGGGTTTTTTATCGTCAGACTTAGGAGAAAAGGGTGATAAACGTTTCCAATGTACAGGTTGTAATCGTGGAAGACGAACCGGACACCGCTGAAATGTTCGGTGAGATGATGGCGCTATCAGGTTACCGGGTGAAGAAAACCTACGGTGGTACGCAGGGTATCAACTTAATCGCCAAGGAGAAACCTGATGTGGTGCTGTTGGATGTGATGATGCCCGATCTATCTGGTCTGGAGGTGCTGCGGTTTATCCGTCGTGATCCCCGGCTGGAACACATCCCTGTGATTGTAGTTTCTGCGAAAACACTGCCTGCCGATATCCAAATGGGAATGGATGCCGGTGCAACCGTGTATTTGACCAAACCGGTGGGCTACACCGAATTAAAAAATGCTGTTGAGCGAGTTGTATCCAACCTGTAAATTCGCCAGCGATGGATGTAATGCCTGACGTTTTGCGTACGTTTATTGCCATAGATCTAAGCGCTAATATTCAAACGAAATTGGAACAGGTGGTGCGACAGCTTCAGGAGCTGCAGCGCAGCCTTCCACTGCGCTGGGTGACAGTGGATAATATTCACCTGACGTTAAAGTTTTTAGGCGATGTCCCGGTTGCCAATCTCGATCCCTTGAAACAGATCATTAAGAATGAGGCCGGCAAGGTGCCCGGTTTCGAGATTATTGTCCAGGGATTGGGAGCTTTTCCATCGGTTAAAAAACCCCGGGTGGTTGTGGTGAAAGTAAAAGCGCCCGGAGAATTGCAGGTTTTACAAAGCGGAATTGAGGTAGAAGCTGCCCGGCTGGGGATTCCCCGCGAGGAGCGTCCCTTTTCACCGCACCTGACCATCGGGCGGGTATCGCGTTCTGCTTCAAACAGCGACGTGCAGCAGATCGGTCAGGTGGTAGAATTGGCTGACGTGGGCATGATCGGCACGATGCGCGTGCAGGCTGTGCACTTAATCCGCAGTGATCTGAGGCCCAATGGGCCGGTTTACACACATTTGTTCAGCGCCGGGTTGAAATCAACTCAGCCTGAATGATATAAGAACACAAGTGAGGTGGTTTCTGGACGCACTGGCATTATCTCGGACAGTTGTAAATAGTTTGGAGGACAAGAAAGGGGAAGACATACTGCTGCTGGATATTCAAGGATTGGCCAGCTTTGCAGATTATTTTGTCATTTGCTCAGGCACCAGCGATCGCATGCTTCATGCGCTCGCCGAGGCAGCAGCCGAAGAGGTTAAAGAAGGTTTACGGTCTAAATTCACGATTGGAGGGGGAGCCGCATGATGGCTGGTTGTTGGTGGATTTTGGGGATGTGATTTTACATTTATTTTCACCTGAACGGCGCAACTATTACCGCCTGGAGGAACTCTGGAGCCAGGGTAAGGTCTTGCTGCACCTGCAATAGCCAGTGACTATGGCATTCATTCCACCGCCATCCCGAATTCCCCTGTTCTTGCGTCTGGGGGTATGGTTTACACGGCGTGTCACCGGAAAAGAACTGCTGCCGGCGCGCTTACTCGCCTGGTATCCAAAGGCGGCTATCGGCTCAGGTGTACTGGAGGCGTTGATTGCGCATCGGGAAGGACGCATCGATGAGCGGATGCTCAAGCTGATCCGCATGGGTGTGTCATTCAGCGCCGGCTGCCCTTTTTGCATGGATATGAACTCGGTGGGGTGGGAGGCGCTGATCTCACCTGAGGAACTCGCAGCTTTACAGGGACGAAAAGATCTCGAAGAAGTCTCGTCGTTCCGGAAAGATGAGCGGCTGGCAGTGAACTATGCCCGCCTCGTCACAGCCACGCCGCTGGAATTTCCCGCCGGGTTCATCCAGGAGTTGCGCCAGGTCTTTACGGAACGGGAAATTGTGATACTGGCGAGTACGGCGGCTCAGGTGAATTACTGGGCGCGGCTGATCCAGGCTTTGGGCTGCCCACCGGCCGGATTTTCAGATGGGGGTTTGTACCTGACCATCAGGCCAGATAAGCCACACAATAATGGAAAATGAAAGGAAAATACCGGGGCGGTCCAAAAAGCAGGGCGAAGCGTGGTCATACGGCCGTATATTGTGCGAAGGACATCGCTTCGCCCCTACATGCGGCGGTGACGAATTGCAACGCCTTCCTTTTTGGACAACCCCATCATATTCTCTGGATTTGCGTCGCCGGTGATCGCCACCAATTTCCGGTATATGGCGAAACCCTCCATCGAGTGGATGAGCATTTGAGTTTGTTTAGATCAGGGCATAATCTTGCAATTTCCCTTCCAGATGCTGCTCGACCTGTTGGCGTGTCCATAACATCGGGTGGTATTCCCCTTTGAGCCAGGGTTGGATCAGATCATCGTAATGTGGATTGCCCAGCTGCCCGGATTGCCCCGGCGGGAAGATCGCAAGCGATCGGGATAAATCGCCCAAATCCACGATCTGACGGAAGGAAGGCGCCCAGGCGTTGTTATCGTACGGCCGGTCTGGGTGGAATGCAGTCTGGCAGGGGGTATCAGTGTCGCCGCCGATGGGAACAGGCCCGCGGTCAAAGACTTTATCCAGCGGCTTCTGCAATCCCATGGGGTGAGGAAAAACAGCGTGGTGCAAACGACCCCACTGCCAGGCGGCTGGATTCGGGCCCAAGGTGGCTCGCAGCCAGCTGATGGCCTGTTTAAGACTGCGTTCAAGCAGGGCGTTGCGACC
The DNA here is from genome assembly GCA_963705155.1 of uncultured Chloroflexia bacterium. Classification (GTDB taxonomy): domain Bacteria; phylum Chloroflexota; class Anaerolineae; order Anaerolineales; family UBA4823; genus CAVPJC01. The sequence goes on from CAVPJC010000013.1 coordinate 368,130, forward strand.
GCCGGCCTGTCGTATCCAATAGGAGTCGGGATTTTTCAAAATCCGCAGAAGGGCGACCGTGTCGTGTCCGTAAAATTCATGGGAGGCGAGTAGTAGTGGATGAAAGCCCTGGCCCATCAATTGCAGAGAGAGCGCCTGCCCCAACGAAGGATCGAGCAGGTTACGAACCAGCGTGTAGCGGGCGATTTCGTAAACGGAGCCGCCGGTGGTTGTTGTCGAAAGAACTCCATCCCACCCACGGAGTTGTTGGAGCGCCAGGGAGACATCGGGGTCTGCACTATCGAAATCACGAATGACATCGATGAATTCCAGGCCCGGCAGGCAGGTGAAATCGATATGCATGGCACGGAAATCATCCACACCCAATTTGTCTTTCGAGTCAAAGTAATCCACAATGCGACGCGCCCGGTAGCCGTTCATCCAGACATTTCCCAGGAAGTAGGGATAGTCTTCACCAATAATGCGGTTATTGGTAGTCACGAGGTAGCCTTGTTCAGGGTTGAGAGCGTGGGGCATGTCTTCAAAAGGTACTTCACCGGTCCACTCGTACTCGCCAGACCATCCGGGCGCAGGAATGGAGCCATCGCCTCTGGCGCGGATGGGCACCTTGCCTGTCACCCAGTAGCCGATGTTGCCCTGGGTATCGGCATAGGCCACATTGAGCTGAGGGGCTTCAATCTTGCGCATGGCCTGCACAAAATCATCCCATCCGGCTGCCAGATTGATCTGCATCCAGCCTTCAATGGCGGGGCATGGGCGCAAAGCCATGGATGAAACCGCCAGACGCTGTTGTGGATGGTTGACGACATCTGAGATGATTGGGCCGTGGCGGGTGATATGGACCTGCTCGATATGTGGTTGCGCACGGCCTTTTATTTTGATGCTTTCGGGAACAACCTCGGCTTCCAGCCATTCGCCTTTATAGCGGTAACGGCGCATATCAGCCGGGTCGATTTGCTCAACAAAGAGATCTTCGCAGTCCGTGAAGGCGAAGAGTCATGCCCCAGGCAATGTGAGCATTGTGTCCCACGAGTACCATGGGCACTCCGGGCAGGCTGACGCCGGAAACCTCGAAATTTCCTCCGTTTAGATGCACCTCATACCAGAGACCCGGTTGACCCAGGGCGAGGTGCATATCATTGCATAGATAGGCGCTTCCGGTGGCGCTTTTTGAACCGGAGACGGCCCAGGCATTGCTGCCGAGGGCCGCGTTTTAGAAACGGCCCGCCAATTCGATTGAGCTTTCCATCCGGGTCCAGATTGTTAAATTCAATGCCAGCCGGGAGAGTATTCGGATTACCGGCAGGATATTGGATTTCGAGCTCTGCTGCCGCGTCTGGGCCGACCTTTTCAATGATCCGGGAGCGAATCAACTCGCCGTACCAGGCATGGGAAAGCTGCCAGATCATCACACGGGAAAAGGCAGCGGTGTCTTCGGGCTTCCAGGGTTCGGGGGTGTGATTCAGCAGGGTAAATTCTACTGGCATCTTGCGGGACGGGTGCTGCAGGTAGGCGTTTACCCCGGCGGTGTAGGCCTGGATGGCCTCCTGCAAACCAGGGCCGGCATTCGCCCAATCGGCGCAGCCCAGGCGGTAAAAGCCAAAAGTGCGGGCTGTGCGGTCGGTGTCCAGGGCCAGCTCGCCGAATAGCTCGCTCAAGCGCCCCTGGGCAGTGCGGCGGTTTAGTTCAAGCTGGAAGAGGCGGTCTTGAGCGTGGACAAACCCCTGGGCAAAGAACAAATCGGCGTTGTTGCTGGCGTAGATATGGGGGATGCCCCAACGGTCGCGCAGGATTTCTACGGGTGCAGCCAAACCGGGGATTTTCAGGTGCGCCTTCGATGACCTGCGACCTGCCTTTGCTCATCCAGGTGAGGACTCCGGTCGCAAGCGGGGCTAATAGATCTGTAATTGTTGTCATAATGAGTTTTCCTCCCCAAAAATTCTGAATAAATAACCGGTGTAGATCTGGTTCTCATGAAACGCATTCAACTGTCTACAAGGTGACTGCATAATGGTTATAAAATACCTTTATAGCTGCCTCCGTCGACGCTGAGCATGACGCCGGTGATATATGATGCGGCTGGTGAAACCAGGAAGACAGCGGCATTGGCAAATTCATCCGGCTGCCCCATGCGTCCCAGTGATGTTTCGGCTGCCTGGCGGGCGGCTTCAATCTCGATTGTGGTATGGTTGGCCTGAGCACGGTTTTCCATCAGCTGCCAGACGCGTTCGGTTTCGGTCCACGAAGGCAGGATGGAGTTGAAGCGTATCTTCTCGCCGCCTAATTCAAGGGCAAGCGATTTGGTAAGCCCAACCGTGGCAGCCCGCACGCTGTTTGAGAGAATTAAATTGGCGATTGGCTGTTTGACCGACACTGAGGTGATGGTGAGGACACTGGGTGTGGCGGATTTTCGCAGCCAGGCAAGGGCGGCGCGGATCAAGCGGACATGCGACATGAGCGAAAGCTCAATCGCACGCTGCCAGGCAGCTTCATCCAAGGTTTCAAATCTGCCAGGGGCGGGTCCACCCGAGTTGGTGATGAGAATATCCAGGCCGCCAAAAGTTGAGACGGTCCGGTTCACCAGGGTTTCTGGTACTGACGGATCCGTCACATCACCGGGCAGATCCAGGATTTCTGAGCCAGATTCGTGCGCGATGCGCCCGGCTGCTTCAGCCAGGCGCCGGGGATCACGGCTGTTGATGGCTACCCGGCAGCCCTCCATGGCAAGCTTGCGGGCCGTGGCGAAACCCAGGCCGCGGCTGGCGCCAGTGACCAGAGCTACTTTTCCGTACAAACCAAGATCCATAGGATTCTCCTTGATATACAGATTGGTCAAATCAACTCGATCTGATCGTCAATGACCTGAAGGTCAGGCCAATTATGCTCCAACCAGGCGGGGATGGCCTGGAGGCTGCGCCGGGTGTGGGCCGTATCGCTGGTGAGCATGGCGCAACCGATGACGCTCTCCTGCCAGGCATCCTGGTGATCCAGTTCAGCGACAGAAACGTTAAATTCGCGATGCAGGCGCGCCAGAAGAGGTTTGATGCGGCTGCGCTTTTCTTTTAGCGAAGTGCAGCCGGGTATATGCAGATGAAGAGTGAGCACACCGATTGTCATCGAGAAAAGCGCTTGATTTTTAGAGCATGATACCCTATACTCAAACCATACGTCTCTTTTGAGGTGATACTCTTATTGTAGTGCAGAGTGTGCAATCCGTCTATTTGCAGTATGGAGAAGGTTTTGATGAAACTGACACAAATGTTTCCAAAACGATATGCGACGGGGAGTGATTTCCAAGGAAAGGCGCTTACCCTGACGGTGGCACGGGTGGCTTCCGAGAAAATGCATCCACAAGCGAACGCACCCGAGACCGAAAAATGGGTATTGTACTTCAACGAGACAAAAAAAGGGGTAATATTGAACCGGACCCTGGCTTTTCAGATTGCTGAAATTTTGGGCAGTGATGAGACGGAGGAATGGGTTGGGAAATCGATCACGCTCTTTCCACAGCCTATGAATGTGGCAGGCAGAAGCGTTATTGCCATACGGGCCCGCCAGGCCGGAAAAAATGTGGCCGATAGAATACCGGCGTCGTTAGATGAAGAAGGTGGAATATATGGATAAACCGGATGCAAAATTATGGGTTCTGGTGATCGGGGTGCTCATCATTCTGGGGATTTCGTCCCTTGTGGTGGTGACAACGGTGCAGAAGGGGGTGTTGCAGGCTCAAAGTGCCATTCAACCGGTGAATGATTTGACCAGCAATGTAGCCACCCAGGTGGCGCGGGTGCTACATCCCACGCCAACCGTGCTGCCAGATCCAGTTACCATTATCCACCGGGTTAATGCGTTGGCTCGCCTGGAAACGATACAATATTCGGTAGAAAAAGTTATTACAGCAGAAACCGGTCAGGGGCCGTTTGGCTTTCTGTTCGGTGACCGGCTTCTGCTTGTGGCGCATGGCATGGTTATCGCCGGAGTAGATTTATCCAAGTTGCAGGCGGGGGATGTAGAGCTGCGCGCCGCAGGTCTGCATGTGAGATTACCGGAGCCGGAGATCTTTGTAGCCACGCTGGATAACGCCCAAACCTATGTGTACGACCGGGAAACCGGAGTGTTGACCAAAGGCGATATTCACCTCGAAACGGCAGCCCGGCAGGCGGCGGAAGAAGAGATCGAAAAGGCAGCCTTGACGGATGGGATATTGGATCAGGCCCGGGCAAACGCTGAAAAGGCCCTCGAGCGCTTGCTGCGAGAGTTCGGTTATTCAGAAGTGATTTTTATCAAGTAACTGAACCGTATTGGAGAACGGGATGAAGCGCGCCAGAGGGACTGGCCAATTCATGGCCAATTAGCCTGGCTACGATTTTAGAGTCCAGTCGTCGCTGGTGTATTTTTCGGTCACCAGTTGCGATGCGCGGTTAATTTCGGACGCAGTCAGGTCACCGGGGATGAGTTGAAGATTTAACGTGCTGGCGAACGCATCGATAAAAGCCCGGCAAGCCTGTTCCCATGTGGTCAGGCGACCAAGGATCGACCTCCAGGGTGGCGGCGCGGAGGTGGATACGTTCGGCGGCATGCTGCCGGTCTGTTTCCGCCGGGTAATTCAGCACCCGGGTAATGCGTGTGAGATCACCGGTGAGGGGCAGCGACCCATGCTGGAGGACCCCTTCATGGCGGCGGGCCTGGGCACTCCCAACAAGTTTCTTGCCAAGAACGGTGATTTCATAATTGGAAGGCACTTCGAAACATACCGGACCTTTGGGAGAGGTATTGAGCGGTTGAGAAGGCTGAGGATCAGCGGCAGCATTCACCCCGAGACGCAGCAAGGCATCCAGGAGTGCAAACGAGAGCCGGCGGTAGCTGTCGAGCACACCGCCTGCCAGACGGGGTTCATCCTGGTTTCCCGAGATGGAATAGGTGAGCTCATCGGTGTGTAGGATAGCACGACCACCGGTTGGACGGCGCACGAGATGCCATCCAAGGCGGGCGAGTCTTGCGGGATCGACATCGGCAGCGCATTGCGCATAGCCAAGTGAAAGACAAGGTGGGTCCCAGGCATACAGGCGCAGGGTCGGTGGGACTTCGCCGCGGGTGGTAGCTTCCAGGATTGCTTCATCGGCGGCCATATTCCACGCGCCTGGGGCAGGCGGGGTTTGGATCAATCTCCAGCTGGATTTAGGATAGCTCATAGGATTTACGGGGTAGGATAGGGGGTCACGGTGGGTGTGATGGTTGGCGTTTGCGTGGCGGTAGATGTGGGAAGCGTGCCAGTAACCGTAGGGGTCAGCGAGGGGATGAGCGTGCCGGTCTGGGTGAGGGTCGGCGTGGCAGAAGGAAGAACGGCCGCGCCTTTCACCCTGAGCCGTACCATCGTGGTGAACGGGCTGCGAGAATTATCCCACCAAACACGCAGATAGGCATCAATGGCGTCGAATGGTTTTCCTGCCAGTTCAGATGCCAGGCCGAGGAGGTAATAATACTCGTCGCAGGCGAAGAAAGGCCGGCACATCAAACCAGGGTTTGTTTCCAAACTTACCAGCTGCTCACGCACCTCTTCCGGGCTGGCGCCTGCGAAGAGAGCCTCTCGCGCTGCCACCAGGCCAAGCCGGAACCGGTCTGGATAAAACTTCGGCAGCTCAGGAAAGGTGAGATATGGAATCATGCTGCCCGGCGTCCGTTCCAGGCGAAAAGCGAGGAAATTGTTAAGCAAGACGATCGGGGGCAGAGGCTCTTCCTGATAATAAGTAAGATCAGGCAAGTTGGTATCGATGGAATCCAGGTAAAAAGCCCTGGTGCCTTGCTGGTAGGGAGCCAGGATCCAAAATTCAAGCTTTTCACCCGGTTGATGACGCAGTGTGAACCAGGTTTCCTTAACGCCGTCGCCGTCGAAATCGAAATAACCCGTTGAGCGTAACGAAACGCCGTACTCGATCAGGCGGGATTGGATATCTGTGGCGCCAGGCGGCATAGCTTCGATGATCTTTTGAAGCGCCATGCGCGGGGTGCAGAAAGTCGATAACAGGCAGGCGTGATACAAATCGCTGCTGTTGTTGTAAACGGCAAGCAACTGGTGAGAAAGTTCGATCCAGGGGCTCCCGGGTTGGGCCGGGCTGGCAATGATATCGTTCAACTGCCTTCGGGCGGCTGTATCTTCCCCTGCAAGAATTTGATAAGATGCAAGCCGGAAACGCCATTCGTCCAACGCATCGGGTGGATAGGGTTGACCATCTTCTTGCGCCGCAGGCGGCCAATCGGGTAAAAGCTGCCGTGCAAAACTGGCGCCAATATCCGGCCCCCACACGGCAGCCGCCTGATCCACCACAATTTCACAGTAGCTCATCGTCTGGCTGGCAGGATCGAGCTGGTAAGTAGTTTCTACAACTTCGAAGAAACTGCCATTCCAGTGATATGAGCGGGTCAAATGGACGGGACAGGCAGGGAAAAGCGTTGCGCTGAACGATAACTTCGCTTCGCCGTTGGGATCAGGAGTGGCAGCCCAGGTGTTCTCATAATCCATGCCCACATTGAAGGCTGATGTAACCGGTTGGAAATGGAGCTCCTCAGGTGGATCCTGGGTTAAACTAAATACCTGCGGCAGTTCCAAAGTGTTCTCGGCGAGTGGGCGCAGCGGAAAGATGACCACCTCGTCCAGGCCATCCGCGGTGAGATCAGCAGCAAAGGAGGTGTAGTCGGGACGCTTTACAAAATCAAAACGGCTGGCGAGGATGCGAGCCTGGTAAGCAGAAGGAGTTTCAAGCAGCAAGATGAAGGCGCTGCCAGGGCCCTTCACCTCCAACAGGCGCGTGCTGAGATAGCCGGTCATTGTACTGAGGCGGGTGAAACGCAAAGAAAGGCGCGGCTCCTGCCGGGCAAACCATTCTGGCAGCTCCAATATATTCACTTCCGAGCGGTTAAGGGCAGTCACCAGGATATCGGCATAAGCCTGTCCTGCCTGCGGATCGCCCATTCGGGCTAAATCGTAAGCGCGCCTCCAGCGCCAAAGATTGGCTTCGGGCGAATCTGGATAACGGAGGATCGCTTCAGCGTGTGCGATTGCCGGGTAATAGTAGGCGGCGTAGTAGTTGGCGTCATCCTCGCCACGCGATTGGCGTGGCAGGGTATTTGGATAATCTTCAATCAGTGCAAGCACCTCATTAGCACGCTCAACTGACCAGGGATGCAATGAATAGTTGGCATTCCCCACAACGGGCCGGGCAGGCGTAAGGGTTGGAGGTCCAGCCTGGGTGGGTGAAGGCGCCGGGGTCAGGGTACGGGAGGGGGTGAGGGTTATGGTGGGGGTGAAGGTGTGCCGCCGGGTGCGGGTAATGGTGGGCGTCAGGGTAGGGATGGGAGAAGGGGTGCTGGATGGGGTCTGGCTTGGCCGGCGTGTGGCGGTAGGGGTAAGTGTAGGCTCTGGAGCCAGTACGGAAGGATAAGCGGCAAGGATCACCACCAGGGTTAGAATAAAGATGATGATGATGCCCAGGTTTGTGAGTAGAAAGCGGATCCGGGCATTGTCCTGTTGTTGGTTTTCGGACATCACAGAACCTGAGCCAAATCCTGAACAGCTTGATTTTCCTGGATTGGCGGAAGTGATAGAAGCGGAGGGCGTACGGCCCAGGCGGGGAGATGGTGGATGTGAGTTAACAATGCCTTCAGTGTGGGAGGCGCGGGCGGATACTTTTCAAAAACCATGCGGGCGGCATCCAGGCGTGCCTGGAATGACTGAGGCGAGGCGCCGGCAAGGTGTGCATCCCAAACCTCTCGCAGCCAGGGAGAGCAAAGATTGGCAAGGGCCGTGATGCAGCCAGCCGCCCCCGAATCCAGCGCCAGACTGAATAAGCGATCATTACCGTTGAAGACGCGCAAATTTTGTCCAAAGCGTTCCCCTAAACTCCTTGCGTGATCTTTATCGCCGGTGGAGTCTTTTATGCCTGCAAACCGGTCTGGAAAAGCGTCCAGGAGGCGCGCCAATAAATCCATGGATAACCCTACACCAGAGACTGCAGGGATGTGGTAGCCGAAGAACTGTCCGCCTGGAGGAACAGCCTGCGAAATCACCTGACTGTACCAGGCGAACAACCCATCATCGGTAACTTTGCGAAAGTAGTAAGGGGGAAGGACGACGACCCCATCGATCCCCAGTTGGAATGCCTGACGGGTAAGGTCGATGGTCTCTTGCAGGCTGGGAGTGCCTGTACCGGCAAGCAGGCGAAAATCGGGATAGCTTTGGCGGTACCCGGCGGCATGCTGCAAGATACAGGCGCGCTCGGCTGGAGAAAATGAAGGTCCTTCGCCGGTTGTGCCGAGAAGTAATACGCCATGGCAGCCGCGCGTGCGTAGAAAATCCAGGAAGAGCGGGATTGAATCCAGATCAGGAGAAAAATCGGGGAGGAGCGGGGTAACAGCGGCAGCAATCACGCCTGAAAGGGTATTGGTGACAGACATACTGTGATTATACCGGATAAGGCGGACAGACAGAGGCATTTATCACACGAAATCGACCTGATAACCCCAAGGTATAATATTTTTACAATTCTTATGATATTGTTAAGTTACTTGACATAAAAAATGAGATAAGGTAGAATTATTCCCAATCAACCAGGTGGGATGCGCATATTTTAAGGGCAACGACGAACTCACTAATTCAGTCTGCATCAAAAAACGCATGTCAGTCTCTCTTTACCCTTCGGCGATTGAAAATAACATCAGAAATTCGAATAAGCGGGCCAGCTTAGATTTTAATTCGTTTCACACCTGGTGGGATTTCACGCGCTGAATTAGCACGGCAAATGGGTTTGACTCGGGCGGCGCTTACGATTATCGTCAACGACCTGATCGAGCGCGGTCTGGTGCGGGAGGCTAACGATGGGCTGGCTGTGGGCGGACGCCGCCCTATCATGCTGGAGATCAATCCACAACGTGGTTACCTGGTCGGGATTGATATGGGGGCCACACATCTGGCAATCATGCTGGCCGATTTTTCTGCCAGGGTTATTGACGAAATTGAAGTTGCGCTTCGCATAGACCAATCACCAGACATCTGTTTGAAAACAGTCGATCACACATTGAAAATGGTGCTTGAGAAAAACCAGCTTGATATGGCAGATATTCTGACGATCGGCATGGGGGTGCCAGGTCCGGTGATAGCAAAGTCTGGCTGGGTGAGTGCGCCGCCGATCATGCCGGGTTGGGATAAATATCCCATCCGAGATCGTGTTGAGAGTTGGTGGAACTGCCCGGTTTCCCTGAATAACGATGCTGAGCTGGGCGCCCTGGGTGAATGGGCACATGGAGCCGGACGAAATGAATGCAACCTGGCTTACATCAAAGTTGGCTCAGGGGTCGGGGCGGGCTTGCTGCTGAGTGGAAATATATATCGCGGCGCGAGTGGGTGTGCCGGTGAGATTGGTCATGTAACTATTCAAGAAAATGGCCCCATCTGCACATGCGGTAATTACGGCTGCCTGGAGGCCGTGGCAGGCGGAACGGCGATTGCCGAAAAGGCCAGAGCGGCCGTTCGTTCAGGCCGGCGGACACAGCTCAGCAGCATCGAGCCGGTGGAGAATATCCAGGCACGTGATGTTGCCCATGCAGCAAGGTTAGGCGATCTGGTTTCCCAGCAAATCATTACAGAAGCCGGAGGTTACCTGGGTATTGCGATTGCAAGCCTGGTAAATTTGTTCAATCCCAGTATGGTGGTTGTCGGAGGTGGGGTATCACAGGTAGGCGATTTATTGCTTGAGCCTATCCGAAAAACCGTACGGGAGCGGAGTTTGCGGTCAGCGGCGCAGGCGGTGCAGATCACTGCAGCCGTTTTGGGACGTCGTTCTTCGGGGATGGGCGCAGTTGTGCAAGCCCTCAACACTGCTCTAGACAAATTGACCGAAAGTATATAAACTAAAACTGTGGATATATTGAAAGGAGGCAGCCGAAAGATATTACCTTCAATTCGTATGAACGCCGATTTTAATTTTTCACACCAGGAATTCCCTGGCCAAAACTTACGTACAAGGATTTAGGAGAAGAAACAATGTCGAAGAAAATATGGACCCTTTTCAGCCTGCTGTTGATCGCAACGATGATGCTCGCTGCTTGCGCTCCGGCGGCTACCCCCGAGCCCACGACTGCCCCGGTCGAGCCAATGGCAACCGAAGCACCGACCGCCGTGCCTGCAGCCACTGCAGTTCCCGAACCGACTGCAGTCCCTGAACCGACTGCTGTTGAGGCGGTTGGAACATTGAAGATCTGGGCAGATGATACCCGAGCCCCGATCCTGCAGGACCTGGCCGATGAAGTACTGGCCGCCTACCAGCTGGAGCTGGTGGTTGAGCTTAAGTCTGCCATCCGTGACGATTTCCAGGTAGCTGCGCCGACCGGCGAAGGCCCGGATATCATCGTGATTGCGCATGACCAGGCCGGTACGCTGGTTTCTAATGGCCTGCTGGCCCCGGTTGACCTGGGCGATAAAGCCGACCTGTTTGTCAAGAATGCCCTGGATGCCTGCACCTTCGATGGCACCCTGTACTGCATGCCTTACGCTACTGAAAATATGGCGTTCTTCTACAACACCGATCTCGTACCAACCGCTCCCACCACCTGGGATGAAATTGTGACCATCGGTGAAGCGCTGAAGGCAGAAGGCAAAGTCACCTATATCATGGCCCTGACCGGTACAACCTACGACCTTTATCCGCTGCTCACATCTTTCGGCGGCTACATCTTCGGGAAAGATGATAAGGGCAACTGGAACCCGCAGGATCTGGGGTTGGACAGCCCAGGTATGATCGAAGCCGTCAAGTGGGTGGGCGACAATGTTGCCAAAGGTAACCTGCCTACCGATACAGACTGGGCCAATAACCACGCCCTGTTTGAAACCGGTGAAGTTCCCTTCATCATGGCAGGCCCCTGGGCTCTCGACCGCATTCGCCAGTCGGGCATCCCTTACGCAGTCACCAATTTCCCTGCTGGCTCAGCGGGTCCCGGCTATCCCTTCGCCGGCACCCAGGGCTTCTTCATCAGCTCACAAAGCAAAAACGTCCTGCTGGCTCAGGCCTTCCTGAACGAATTTGTTGCCAGTGATGATGTCATGATGAAACTGTATGAAGTGGGCAAGCGCCCATCGGCTTTCATCCCGGTGCTCGAGAAGACGGATGATGTCGACCTGGTTGCAATGAGCGAAGCTGGCGTGAACGCTACCATGATGCCCGCCATCCCTGAAATGGGCTCGGTGTGGGCAAACTGGGCTGATGCTACAACCCTGGTCATCCAGGGCAAGCAGACTGCAGAAGCCGCCCTGAAAGATGGCGGGACCAAAGTACGCAGCCTGATCTCTGGCGCAAAGGCCGGTATGGTCAACGTGCCCGGTTCCTACCAGGCTCAAGCTGGCTGCCCCGGCGATTGGCAGCCTGATTGCGACGCCACTGCCATGACCAAGGGCGAAGACGGCCTCTGGCGCAGCGGCCCGTTTGCACTGACTGCCGGCGATTACGAAGGCAAGGTCGCCATGGACGGCGCCTGGACCCTGAATTACGGTATGGAAGGCAAGGCGGATGGCGATAACTACAAGTTTACTTTAGCTGCAGATGGCAACGTGAGCTTCGAGTTCGATCCAACCACCAATTTACTAACCATCAACGTCGAGTAATTCTGTCTTAAAATAGAGGACCGAGGAGCAATCCCCGGTCCTCTTTCTCTAACCGAAGAAATATTTCTTCAGGAGTAGATGTGTATGAAGACAACAATGGCTAAAGAAACACCGATCGGCTTCATGCTCCGTCTGATACTCGTGCTTCTGTTTGATGCGGCGATTGTGTGGTTCATATACAATGCATACACGCGCGGTTATACCCAGCTCGTGGTGGTACTGGCGATCATCGCGGTGATGCTGAACGTCATTTTCATGCATCCAAGAGCCTATCCGTACCGCTGGATGGCAATTGGTTTGTCCTTTTTAATATTATTCACCATTTACCCCATCTTTTTCACGGTATACGTTGCATTCACAAATTATGGCGACGGGCATTTGCTGACCAAGGAACAGGCGCTGGGGATTATCCAAAAGGCTACTTATCTGCCTGAAGAAGGAAAGACTTATAAGTGGACAGCATATAAAAATGATGCCAACCAGTACGCATTGTGGCTGATCAACGAAGCCGGCGAGTCTTTCCTGGCAAAGCCTGGCGAGGAGATCCTTGCAGCCACTTCCGGTATAGCTGGCATTGGAGAACTGGATGCCAGGGGCATACCACAAACGATTGAAGGATATACCCGATTAAACCCGCTTCTGGCTGCATCCAATCAAGAACTACCCTCTATTAAATTTGGGTTGGAGGGCGATCAGGTGATCCAGGTTCGATCACCCAGTGAAGCGGCTGAGCTGGAAATCCGTTACCTGTATGATGCGACCACAGATACCGTTGTCGATCAATCCAACGGCGATATTTATCTTAACGACAAGGGCACTTTCTCTACCAAAGATGGCAAGACAATCACTCCTGGCTTTCGCGCGGTGGTTGGTTTTGATAACTTTGTACAATTTGCAACCAGCCCGGCTTTGCGCGGCCCACTGGTACGGATTGTGATCTGGAACTTCATCTTCCCAACTATCAGTGTTCTTTCCACCTTTGGATTGGGGATGGCGATCGCCATCATGTTCAATGATAAGGATTTCCCTTTCAAGAAGATCATTCGCTCCTTTTTGCTGATCCCCTATACGATTCCATCGCTGATCACCATATTGATCTGGCGCGGCATGATGAACCCGGAATTTGGCATCATCAACCGGACGCTGGAAAACTGGATTGGAGTGGCGCCTCCCTGGACGACAGAACCCATCTGGGCGCAGGCGGCGGTGCTGTTGGTCAATCTGTGGTTGGGATATCCTTACTTTATGCTGGTGACCAGCGGGGCATTACAATCCATACCGTCAGACCTCTATGAGGCTGCCACGGTAGATGGCGCCAATGGCTGGCAGCGCTTCCGCTCCATCACTTTGCCCTTGCTGCTCGTGGCCGTTGGTCCGCTGCTGATCGCTTCCTACGTGTTCAATTTCAACAACTTCAATCTCATTTACCTCTTCATCAATGGTGGACCGCCCATCGTAGGGGCATCAACTCAAGCCGGTCACACCGATATCCTGATCAGCTATGTGTACAACCTGGCTTTTGCATCCGGTGGGCGTGGTGTTCGTTACGGATTTGCCTCGGCGATTTCGATTGTGATCTTCTTTATTGTGGCTGCCATCACCATGGTGCAGTTCAGGTTTACCAATATGTGGGAGGAGGTCAGTGAAAATGTCTAGCCTATCTCAAACTTACCAGCGTCTCAGCTCATCCAAGAGCTTTCAACAGCGTTTCAGTGTGGGAATGCGGCTTGTTGTTGCACTGATCTTGATCTTGTTCTCGATCTTTCCGGTGCTGTGGATCATCTCTGCCTCGCTGGACGTGACCAACTCACTGGCAACCCAAAAGCTCATTCCTGTGAATGCCGGTTTTGATAACTACAAACGGCTGTTTAATATGGACCCGAACTTCCAATTTGGTGATCTCTTTTACTGGAAGTGGTGGTTCAACTCGCTCAAAGTAGCGAGCATTTCCACGATTCTGACCTTAGCCCTGACCACCATGGCAGCCTTTGCATTTTCTCGCCTGCGCTTTGCCGGGCGCGTTCTGATGCTAAAAGCCATTTTGCTCATTCAGGTGTTTCCCAATCTGTTGGCCCTGGTCGCCATATACCTGCTGATCTTTCAAGCGGGGGAGATCATACCCGCCCTGGGTTTAAATACTCACGCGGGGTTGATCATGGTGTACATGGGTGGTGCTATGGGTATGAACATCTGGTTGATGAAAGGCTTTCTGGATACCATTCCCAGGGCGATCGATGAATCCGGGATGGTGGATGGCGCGTCGCCCTTCCAAATCTTCTGGAACTTGCTCCTGCCGCTACTGCGCCCCATTTTGACTGTGATCGGGATTCTATCGTTCATCGGCACGTACGCTGACTTCATCCTGGCCCGAATTTTGCTCACCGACGTGGACAAATATACCCTGATGGTAGGTTTGCAGATTTTCACAGCGGGTCAGTTTGATAAAAAGTGGGGTGTGTTTGCCGCTGGCGCTTTGCTGGGTGCGCTACCCATCATGATCATCTACCTGGCCCTGCAGGATCAGATCGCAGGAGGCCTGACCCAGGGAGCCGTTAAGGAATAAGCCATGCGCCTGTTTCGTGCGCAGGTCACTATTGGTGTGGCTGTCTTAGCCCTGTTGATCCAACAGGGCTTATTTCTTTTTGATATAACGAAAACGAGGGCACCCGACGAGACACCACCGGCGGTTTTTATGGATGTCAGCCGGCAGAGCGGGCTAGGCAACAACCGGGCTCCAGCCATGGAAATGGCAATTGGCCAGGCCTGGGGCGATTATGATCACGACGATCAGGTCGATTTGTACGTGACCGACTTTAACGGCCCCAATACACTCTATCACAATAATGGCGACGGCACCTTCAGCCTATCAGAATTGAATGAACAAGTCGCTCTGCCATCGGCGTACAGCTCGGGAGCGAGCTTTGTGGACTACGATAATGACGGTTGGCGGGATTTATTCGTGGCGAACTGGGGTACTGATAATCTCTTTCGGAATGATGAGGGCCGGCGGTTTGTGGATGTGACCGGACAAGCCGGTATCAACGATCCTGGTAATAGCAAAACGGCCTCCTGGGGGGATTATGATGAAGATGGGTTCCTCGACCTGTATCTTGCCAACTGGAACTGTTATCCGGATTGCGGGCGGCCGAATGAGGGAGACCCGGACAAGTTGTACCATAACAACGGAAATGGCACTTTCAGCGATGTATCGATGCTGCTGGGAAGCCAGATCCGTGGATCGGGCTTTGTAGCCAGTTTTACCGATTTTGATAATGACGGCGACTTGGATATCTACCTGGTAAATGACGAATTTATCAATCCCATCGGTAACAAGCTGTGGCGCAACGATGGCTCTGGCTGCGACGGCTGGTGTTTCAAAGAGGTTTCCAGGGATGCCGGCGCAGCCTTCACGGTGTTCGGCATGGGCCTGGCGACCGGCGATTATGATAACGATGGTGATCTGGATTATTATTTCTCCAACGCAGGGCCAATGGTCTTGATGCAAAACCAGGGCGACGGCAGTTTTGTTGATGTCGCCGCAGAGGCAGGGGTGCAGAACCGCACCAGCATTGGGTGGGGATCCATTTTTCTGGATTACGATAACGATGGCTGGAGGGATCTTTACCAGACGGTATCTGGAACAACGAACGGTAAGGATATTGCTTCCAACTTCCTGTTTCACAATAAGGGCGACGGGACTTTTATACCAGTATCATGCAACAATGAGTTAACCGATGTACACGGGAGTATGGGTGTGGCTTATGCCGATTACAACAGGGATGGCTGGGTTGATTTTGTCGTTGGAAACATGGACGAAGGATACCGTTTATACCGAAACCAGACGAATTTAACCTCCATGAATCGATGGTTAGCTGTTGAATTGGTAGGGGCAGGTCCTGTCAACCGGGATGCTGTCGGGGCCAGGGTGATACTTTCCACCCAGGATGGGAATACACAAACCCAAGAGCTGATTAACGGAGCAAGCGTGGGTGCTGGAAATGAGCTGGCTCTATATTTTGGTCTGGGGCAGTTTGAACACGCAGACATAACCATTTTGTGGCCGGATGGCCAGGAGCAAAAATTTTCTAAGGTGGCGGCAAACCAGCGATACCGGTTGAGCTACCCGTTGGAAGGTGATACAAGTCTGCAAAGACTGGCGGCGCCAGACACCGGGGGAAGATTTGAGATAGATCTGGCACTTTGGGATCTTCCCGGCCGACCCATGCTGGCGGCGGGGATGGTTTTAGCAATTTTGCTGGCAGGGTTTGCATTTGCCAGGGTAAGCCCGGCAGCAACAATTACTGCGCGCAGTGCATGGATAATCTTGGGAGTTATCACTGGGCGCTTCGGCAGCCATACTCATGATAGCGCCAGCAACCGGGGCCATCCGAAAGGCCCTGGCCAGAACCCCGGACGCGCAATTGGCTTTGTTGATGGAGCAAGCCGATGTCCAATCTCCCACCCAGAGCGAGCAGCCGGTTGAACTGGTCAAGCTCGGTGAGGCGCTTTATTGGGACCCGGAGTTGAGCGGAAATCGCGATACCTCATGCGCTACCTGCCACCATCCGCAATTTTCTACCGGCGATGGCCTTTCGGTATCGTTGGTACCGGCGGAAATGGCCTGGGTAATGCCAGAACCCTGGGAAACCGACGAAGATTTATCCCCCGCAATGCATCGCCGCTTTTCAACCTGGGGTATTCAGAATGGGAAGTGATGTTTTGGGATGGGCGTGTGGCGGGCTTCACCTCATACCGGTTTTGATACCCCGGCAGGTAGCCGGCTGCCGGATGGTTTGGACAGCGTGTTGGCTGCACAAGCTATGTTTCCTGTGACATCCCGTGAGGAAATGCGAGGAACGATCGGGGATAAAGACATCTTTGGAAAAACCAATGAGCTCGCTGCCATACCTGATTTCGACATTCCGGAGATATGGCGCGCTTTAATGAGCCGGTTGTTGGCCCTGCCCGGCTATGTAGATTTGTTTACTGCCGCATATCCTGAGGTTGCTGTGGAGGATCTGGGATTTGAGCACGCCGCCAATGCACTGGCAGCATACCAAAGCCGTGTCTTTACCTTTGAAGATAGTGAATTTGATCAGTATCTGCGGGGAGAGCAAGCTGCATTATCGAACGAGGCCAAACAAGGCGCATTGTTGTTTTACGGCAAAGGCGGTTGTGCAAACTGCCATTCGGGAGGGCTGCTGACCGACCAGAAATTCCATAACATGGCAACGCCCCAGGTGGGTCCCGGTAAAGGCCGAGAGAAACCGCTGGATCTGGGCCGCGCCCGCGAGACCGGGAACGATTGTGACCGGTATTCTTTCCGAACGCCGCCCCTGCGCAATGTGGCTGTCACAGGGCCGTGGATGCATAATGGGTCGATTACCACACTTGAAGGTGTCATCCGCCATCATCTGCAGCCTGTTGAAGGTCTGCAAAGCTATGACCCCGGCCAATTAGCGCCCGAGCTGGAGGAGACCTGCCAGGATCAGCCTGAGGTACTGGCGGGGATCATTCAAACATTCCAACCTGTGGAAAGTGCAGGCGTGCAACTCTCAGATGCTGAGATGGCATCCTTACTGGCATTTTTGGATGCGCTGACCTCACCAAAGTCTCAGGAATTGAGTCACATAATACCGGATTCAGTCCCAAGTGGATTGACGGTTGGCGGTAATTAAACATCACGGTTTCGCATCAACGGAGAATGATATGAATATTCAAACACCTGAGTGGGTAAAACACGCAGTCTTCTATCAGATATTTCCAGATCGTTTTTACCATAGCCAGCGGATAAAACATGTGCGCGGTATCCAATTTAAGCCATGGGGGTCGCCGCCTCGTGAGCAGGGTTATCAAGGTGGTGATTTATTGGGAATTGTTGATAAGTTGGAATACTTGAAGGAACTGGGAATTAATGCACTTTACTTAAATCCGATTTTTGCCGCAGCGTCTAACCATCGTTACAATGCCTATGATTACCTGCAAGTAGATCCGTTGCTGGGCGGCAATGCTGCCCTGCGTGAGCTGTTGGATAAAGCTCACAAGCGTGATATCCGAGTGATATTGGACGGCGTCTTCAATCACTGCGGGCGCGGCTTCTGGGCATTCCATCACATATTGGAAAATGGGCCGGCCTCTCCTTATTTTGACTGGTTTACGATTTTTGGTTTTCCACTCCGGCCATATCCTGAGGATATAAGAAATTCAAATTCAAATTATGCGTGCTGGTGGGGGCATCCATCGCTGCCAAAATTTAATACCAATAACCCGGGTGTGCGTGATTATTTGTTCCAGGTTACCCGTCACTGGCTTGAGTTTGGTATCGACGGCTGGCGGTTGGATGTTCCTGCAGATATTCAGGATGACACCTTCTGGCGCGAGTTCCGCCAGATTGTCAAAGGTGTGAACCCGGATGCCTATATTGTCGGGGAAATCTGGCACGAGGCGCGTCACTGGCTTCAGGGCGACATGTTTGACGCAGTGATGAATTACATCATCACAGCCCCGATATTGAGCTTCTTTGGAGCGAAATGCCTCAACCTGAACTGGGTTCACAAGGATGTTCGTCTGGGTGTAATCGATGCACCTGCGTTTGCAAAGCAGATCGAAGCGATGCATGCCCTGTATGATTGGCAGATCAACTACACTCAGTTGAATATGTTGGATAGCCACGATATGCCACGCGCATTGTGGCTGCTGGGTGAGGACAAAAAAGCATTCCGCCTCTCCGTGTTATGCCAGATGACCATGCCGGGAGCGCCAAGCGTTTATTACGGTGATGAGGTTGGGCTTTCCGCCGGGGGAGATCCAGACTGCCGGGAAGCCTTTCCCTGGCACCAAAAGGAAAAATGGGATAAAGATTTGCTTGGTTTCTATAAAAGCGTGATTACCCTTCGGAATAGTTACCCTGTACTGCGGACAGGAGACTTTAATTTTGTGCATGCCAAAGGGAAAATTGCTGCTTACCGGAGGCGGTTAGGTAACCAGGAAGCATTGGTGGTTTTCAATGCCGGGAAGACGCCGGTTCAAGTAGAAATCCCGGCCAGCGACTTACGGAATAATGATTTTACTCAGGTTTGGCCGGCCTCGGCAGAGAGATGGATGGTCAGTGCTAACGGCATCGAATTAAACCTCCCAGCCCAGGGAGCTGTCGTGTTGATTGCAGGAAACTGACGGATGGCGATCATTCGAGATTTTATGTTTGGGGATAATATCCTGCCAGAGAGACGCCTGGAAGCACACCGGTCTTCCCTGACTGGACTTCATCACCGGTTTGATGTTTCTCCCCCCCGGCCTGCTTCCCATGATGCAATCACTTTCAGGGCAACCACATCTGGAAGGACCCCATTTGAGCTTGTGCGGTTATTTTATACCCTGGACAATTCTGCACCGGTTCCAGGCTATGGCGACAGCATCGATCTGAAAATCGTGGATGTAATCTGGGATGAGGTGGATTGGCTTTATATACGTCACTGGGAGGGGACCTTACCGGCGCAAAGAGACAATACCCTGATCCGTTACAAAATTGGGGCAAAAGTGACGGGCTCAGATCGCTGGGTGTTTGCCGATGATCAGTCGGAAGCACCGGCACAGGCGACAAACTTTGCGGTCTGGGTGAGTGACCTGCCAGCACCCGCCTGGGTTGAGGATGCAATGGTTTACCATGTTTTTGTGGATCGATTTAATCCAGGGCAGGGGAGACCCTGGCGCAAGCCGAAATCGTTGGGCGGATTTTTTGGGGGAACCATTCGCGGGATCGAAGAGAAACTGGAATACATCCAATCACTGGGCTACAATGCCATCTGGCTTTCGCCGTTTTTTGCCAGTCCATCACACCATGGTTATGATGCCACCGATATGTATCGTGTTGAGCCACGGCTGGGTACAAATGAAGATCTGTACCGGCTGTTGGATGCGGCTCACAGCCGGGGAATGCGTATGATCCTGGATTTTGTAGCCAATCATTGGTCAAACCTGCACCCTACACTGCAAGCTGCACAGAAAGACCGCCAGAGTGAATTTTATGATTGGTATGTGTGGAAAAGGTGGCCGGATGAATACGATGGTTTTTTTGGTGTAAAGTCTATGCCGAAAATAAACCTGACCCTTGGCAGCCCGGCTCGCCAATACTTGCTGGAGTGTGCCAGGTTCTGGTTGGAAAAAGGTTTCGACGGCTACCGGCTGGATTACGCGTACGGCCCGCCTGGCGATTTCTGGGTGGATTTCCGCCGTATCTGCAAGCAAACAAAGCCCGATAGCTGGCTGTTTGGAGAGGTCATCAACAGCGCATCGTCTCAACGAGCATTTGCTGGCGCTTTCGATGGCATGATTGATTTCTTACTGGCTGAAGCGGTCCGGCAGACGTTTGGTTATGGTCACTGGGATCTGGATGAATTCGAGGCTTATTTAGACGGGCATGAAGGGTATTTTGACGGCTTGTTTGACCGGCTGACCATTCTGGATAACCACGATATGAATCGGTTTTTGTTCCTGGCGGGCGACGATCCACGCCGGTTGAAATTAGGCGCGCTGCTCATCTATACGCTGGCAGGCAACCCGATAAATTACTATGGAACAGAAGCCGGGGTTACTCAGGAAAGGCCGACGCATTATAATAATCGAGGTTTCTTCGAAGAGGCGCGCCAGCCGATGGTTTGGGGAGAGGCGGCGAATCAAGACCTGGTGGAATATTTTCTCCATCTGGTTCACCTGCGCAAGAGTCACCCATGTCTGAAATCTGGCTCGCGCCGGACCGTACACCTGGATGCGAGGGCTGGCAGTTATGCATATTTGCGCGAAAAAGATGAAGAACGCCTGCTTGTTCTGCTCAATCTGAGCGAGCAGCCCAGGGAGCTAACGATCAAATTAAGCGGTTTCGACGGGGCAGTGGATTTCCTAAACAACCAGCGTGTGATATCGGATGGCGAGCAGGTTTCTATTCTTCTTTTGCCTGCTTCGGGCGCCGTCGTAGGATGCATAGCGTGAGGCGAGAAATGAAAACCCACCTGGTCAAGATCATCATATTTGTGTTGTTGGCTACGGCGTGCAAACCGACCGGCAACAATACTGGTCAATCAACAGGTTCCACTGCTGCACCCGTGCAAAAGGCAGCAGAAACCGGCGGCGCGCCTGCTAGCGCTTCAAAGACGCCCATGTCTCAGACAGATCCATCCGCCACAGTAAGCGGGCAGGAAAGTTGGTGGAACGACACAATCTTTTATGAGATCTTTGTCCGTAGTTTCAAAGATTCCAATGGGGATGGCGTCGGAGACATCAATGGATTGATCGAGAAACTGGATTACCTGAATGATGGCGACCCGGAAACGACAACTGACCTGGGTGTAACCGGTATCTGGTTGATGCCAATCGCTAAATCGCCGAGTTATCATGGCTATGATGTCGTTGACTATTATTCGATTGACAGGGAATATGGAAGCAAAGAAGACTTTCTACGTTTAATCGATGAGGCCCACCAGCGTGGTATCCGGGTGATTGTCGATCTGGTAATAAATCACACCAGCCGCGAGCATCCCTGGTTCCTTGAATCGATGAATAAAAACTCGGAATACCGCAATTGGTACATATGGGCAGATAAAGAACCGAAATATCGAGGTCCCTGGGGTGAGGATGTATGGCATCCGGCGGGTGGCAGCTATTACTACGGCATTTTCTGGGAAGGTATGCCAGATTTGAACCTGTCAAACCCGGCTGTGACAGATGAAATATATAAGATCACCAAATTCTGGTTGGAAGATATGAAGGTTGACGGTTTTCGCATGGATGCTATCCGCCATTTTGTTGAGCGAGATTCAGTCCAAGAAAACACGCAAGAAACACACGCCTGGCTCCAGGGGTTTCACCAATTCTACAAGTCTGTAGATCCGAATGCCTTCACGGTTGGTGAGGCATGGACCCAAACCGATCAGGTGATCGATTATATCGGTGACGAAGTGGATATTGCGTTTGAATTTGACCTGGCTAAAGCTTTTCTGACGGCATCTCAAGGTCCCATCGCTTCTGCGGTAACCAGCCAGATGAAAAAAGTTCTCAATAGTTATCCGAAAGGGCAGTATGGGGTCTTCCTCACCAATCACGATCAGGATCGCGTCATGTCTGTGCTGCATGACGAAGCCAGCGCAAAACTGGCGGCGACCATGATGCTGACCGCCCCCGGAGTACCATTTATCTATTATGGCGAAGAAATTGGAATGACGGGAATAAAGCCGGACGAGGATATCCGGCGGCCCATGCAATGGCAAGGGGATAATAAGCGTGTTGGATTCAGCAGCGCTGACCCCTGGCGCGCTCCCGCCAATGATTACCGTGAACGAAATGTAGCGAGTCAGACAGAAGACCCCGGTTCGTTGTTGAGCTTCTACCGGGTTCTAATTGGTTTACGCAATGAACACACAGCTCTGCAGAATGGAGAGGTTTTGTTGGTCGATACCGGTTCGCCGCGCCTGTATGCTCTGCTCCGTTATGATGATCAGGAGGCGTTCTTGATCCTGGTGAATGTGCACCCCAAACCTTTGACCGCCAAGCAATATGATTTGAGTTTGGAAACTGGCCCTTTCAAAGGTCCGATTCAGGCGGTTTCTGTTCTTGGTCAAGACAGCCCTTCTGCGCCTGTTGTCAACGCCGGAGGCGGTTTTGACAGTTACATTCCGTTTTCAGAGATACCTGGAAAAACGAGCCTTATTCTCCAGCTGAAGCCATAAAAAGGCCTGCGTTTCAAATAATATTCAATCCGACTCTCCCTGAATTGCTAACGGATGGAGCCGCAGTTTTTGTTTTCCGGCGTGAGATTTTCTGGATGATCGAGATCTTGATGTAAACTCTCTAAATGAGGATAAAATAAGGCGTATGAAGAAGGCTATCCAGCGATTATTGCAGCGGTTGAAGGACGAATTAACTCCCCTGATAGATGGTAACCAGGCAGTTTTCGTATGGCAGGGCGGTGAGGCGCCTTTTTTGATCGGGGATTTTTGCAATTGGGAGAATGGCGAGCCATTCAAGATGGAAGAAGAAGAACCCGGTATATGGTTATACCGGATGGAACTGCCTTCAGATGCGTACATGGAATACGCGTATTGGGACGGAGAAGAACATCACCTGGATCCGTTTAATCCGAAGAAAGTTTCGAATGGAATGGGTAAGTTTAATCATTATTTCTATATGCCAGAAGGCAGGCCGACTGACCTGACCTACCGGCACGGGAATATCCCTCACGGGGTGGTTACCAGCCACCGGCTGCCGACGGAACTGCTGCTGGCGGGTAAGGAGCGCCAGGTGTATTTTTATCAACCGCCCGTTCCGGATGCCGTGCCTTTAATCCTGGTTTGGGACGGAAAGGATTATCTGCAACGCGCCCGCCTGCCCATGATTGTTGATAACTTAATTGCTCGTGGACGAATCAATCCAATAGCATTGGCGCTGGTGGAAAACGGGCAGGGCTCGCGCTCGGCGGAGTATGCGTGCAGCGAGGCCACCATCGGTTTTTTGTTGCAATGTTTATTTCCGCGGCTGCACGAGCATCTAAATCTTGTTGATCCTGACGAGCAGCCCGGGGCATGGGGTGTTATGGGTGCATCTTTGGGCGGGTTGATGGCGCTTTATACGGCCTTACGCATGCCAGAAGTATTTGGGCATGTTCTTAGCCAATCGGGCGCCTTCAACCGGTGGGGCTTTGATTCAATTGTCTATGATCTTATTGAACGACCGGCAGAAACTCAAGCCTCAAGTCTGGATGGACATCGGCATGTATGACATGCCGGGTTTGCTGGATGCCAATCGTAGGATGTTCCCGCATCTGAAAAACCATGGTTATGAAGTTGAGTACCGCGAGTATAACGCCGGTCACAATTATCCCGCCTGGAGAAATGATGTATGGCGAGGATTTGAAACCCTGTATGGGTGAGCAACAATTCAAACCAGCAGTCAGCAGCTAGAACCTGAGGCAGGATGGAAACTACCTTATACCATTACCGCGGTGTTGTTACCTCTGTCCCCGATGGCGGTACTTGCACCGTCGACCTTGATCTTGGACTGAATATCTGGATTTGGGGTGAAAAGCTGAAACTTTACCGGATCAACACTCCTGAGGTGAAAGGCCCAGAGCGAGAATTGGGGATTCGATCGCGCGACTTTCTAAAGAGTATGGTTGAAGGTAAAAGAGTGTTTATTCAGACAATCAAGGACCGTTACGAGACTTATGGGCGTTACCTGGCGGAATTGTGGTTGGAACAACCAGATGGCACCTGGTTGAATATTAATGATGTTATGATCGATCAGGGTTATGCCACCTACAAGAATTATGATGAATAAGTTACGCCAGAGGTTTATAAAGTTTTTCTGTTGGCTGTTATGCCTGCTGATGGGCAGCATGGCTGTTTCGGGGTGCAACAACAACAGTAATCAAGCCGGGGGAAGTGTGCCAGATGTACAAACGCACACCCCAATTGCCACCCACGCTCCAACCACAACCCACACACCCACGCCTGTTGTGGTCAATGGCACGATACGCATCTGGCATTCCTGGCAAGAGACACAAATGCCGGCGTTGCTGCGCAGTATTGCCGCATTTCAGGAGGATTATCCCAGCGTTTTGTTTGATGTTTTGTATGTTCCTGAATTGGATTTGAAGGCCAGTTTTGAGCAGGCTGCTGCCGAAGGGCGCGGTCCAACGATATTGATTGCGCCGGGTGAGTGGGGTCCGGAATTTTTTGATGCCGGTTATGTGGCCGATTTAGGCGACATAGCCAATGCGAGCCTTTTAAACACGTTAAACAGCGCGGCAGTGGAAACCGCCCAATATCGAGGCGCTTTGCTGGGAGTGCCCGTTGATATCCGGGGTGTTGTTCTCTATCGCAACCAGTCTCTGGTGCCGCGAGCGCCGGCGACATTTGATGAGCTGGTGAGTTTATCGAAAGCTGCCACTCGAGGATCAATCTTCGGAGCGGTTCTGGATCGCAGTTTTTTCTTTTCTGGCGGAAATCTTTTTGGTTTGGGCGGGGAGTTGATGAATGTGGATGGAAGCCCGGCCTTCAATAATCCTGTGGGATTGGAATGGGTAAACTTGCTGCGAGATTTTGAACAGGCGGGACCGACAGATTTCCTGGGAGATAATGATCTGAACCTTTTCAAAGAAGGACGGGTGGGGTTTATCATCGAGGGCACCTGGAAACGCGTTGAACTTGCTGAAGCGATTGGTGCATCGAATTTGGTTATTGATCCCTGGCCGGTGTCTGGAAGTGGTTCTATGGCCGGGTTCGTGCAAACAGAGAACATTTATTTGAGCCCGGATGCACTGGATGATGAACTGCAGATTTCCTGGAAATTTGTTGAATATCTGCTGTCTGCGCCAGCCCAATCGGCGGTAGCAAATGCCGGTATGATCCCTGCCATCAGCGGATCCCCGGTCAATCTGGCTGCGAATGAATTGAAAATCCAGGATTTGTTGACCTCCCAGGCGATGTTAGCTCTGGTGGATGGAGTTGCTTACCCGCTTACTCCAGAGATGCCGGTATACGCTCAGCAGATGGATGTAACCCTGCAACAGGTCTTTGAAGGTCAGTTCTCTCCGGCGGCAGCCCTGCAGGAGGCTGTAGAAGCAGTTACGAGTGCTCTGGCTTCCTCGCAGACTACGCCGGTACCTGCTGTGGATGGCACACCTGTTCCCTGAGCAGAAATATGTCAAAATGCGCCATAAACTCATGACAGTTAGCACTACCAGCCGGCCCCGAAGAATAAGATAATATATATTGGATTTGTGTCCAAATCTCTTATCACCTGTATCTTAAGGAGGTAAAAATGCCCGTTAAGGGATGGATTGAAGTCAGTGCGATTTACTGTAAAGGTTGTGAATTGTGCATCCATGCCTGTCCGCAGGAAGTGTTAGCACTGGACATGGAGCACCTTACTCCAAAAGGTTATCATCCGGTGAATCTGATTGCTGAAGGCTGTACGGGTTGTGCGATCTGTGCATTGGTATGCCCTGAAGCGGCGCTTACCGTTTACCGGGAAACTCCTGTGCGGGCACTCGCGCCAGCTGTACCGGTGTAGGAGGCGCAACATGCCGAGAGAATTACTCAAGGGCAATAACGCCATGGCTGAAGCCGCCGTGCGCGCTGGCGTACAGGCCTATTTTGGGTATCCCGATAACTCCGCAAACGGAGCTCCTGGAGTATATGTCCAAGCGGATGCCGGAGCTTGGCCGCACCTTTTTACAGGCTGAGAGCGAGGTAGCCGCCATTAACATGGTATATGGGGCGGCATGCACCGGGGCGAGGGTGATGAGTTCATCCTCCAGCCCCGGTGTTAGTTTGATGATGGAAGGCCTATCCTATATCGCCGGTACGGAAGTGCCGGTGGTGTTGATCGATGTGGTGCGCGGCGGACCGGGGCTGGGAAATATTGCCCCTTCGCAGGGCGATTACAACCAGATCGTTCATGGCGGTGGTCATGGAGATTATCATCCCATCGTTCTGGCGCCTTCCAGTGTTCAGGAAGCGATCGATCTTACCGTGCTGGCTTTCGACCTGGCGGATAAATACCGCTGCTATCGCAATGGTGATGGCAGATGGCAATGTCGGGTCAGATGATGGAACCGGCTGAGTTGCCGCCAATGAGCCCGATGAGGACGCGAATATCCGGATTGGTCGGTGCGCGGCGCAGTCGAACCGTGAGCGCCGGATACTCAGCTCGATTTATATCGATCCCAAGGATGAAGAAGTAACCAATTTCCGAATGATTCGAACGTTGGGAGCAGGTCTGAAGCCAATGAAGTACGTTATAAAGAGTATTATCTGGATGATGCTGAAATCGTTGTAGTGGGTTTTGGCACTGCCGGACGGGTGGCGCTTTCGGCGGTGCGGGCTGCCCGGGCGGAGGGCATTCGGGTGGGACTGTTTCGTCCGATCTCCCTGAGCCCATTTCCGTACCAAGCACTCGAGAGAAGCTGGCAGAACGCGCCAAAGCGATTCTGGTGACCGAGATGAATTCTGGGCAAATGTTGGAAGATGTCCTGCGGGCTGCCCAAGGCCGGGCTGCCGATCGAATTTTACGGACGAATGGGCGGCATGGTGCCATTTCCCGGATGAAATCCTGGGGGAGATTCGGCGCATCGCCCGTGAGCCAGTTGCCCTTGGTGGTGATCCACGCCGGAGGTGGCTGGATCGATTTGCACAGCGTTATCAATGTCGCCAGGGTTCAAAATTGAGGAGCGCAGGATGGATAATGACAGCAACATGCTCAACTGGTTTATGAGCGGCCTGAAACGTCTGGCAAATGTCCCGACCCACTATTGTCCGGGTTGTACCCACGGCGTAGCCCACCGGTTGATCGCCGAAGTGCTGGATGAAATGGGTGTGCGCGAACGAACGATAGGTGTTGCGCCGGTTGGCTGTTCGGTGTTTGCTTATAACTATTTTGATATGCGACTTTGTCGAGGCGGCGCACGGACGCGCTCCGGCAATGGCTACCGGTATAAAGCGCGTGCTGCCGGACCGCGTTGTGTTCACCTATCAGGGCGATGGCGACCTGGCCTCAATCGGTATGGGCGAAATCATGCATGCGGCTGTACGCGGCGAGAATATCACCGTAATCTTCATCAATAATGCAATTTATGGCATGACCGGAGGCCAGATGGCTCCCACAACCCTACCCGGGCAGAAGACCACCTCTTCCCCGCTGGGCGAGGATGTGGAGCAGATGGGTTTCCCGTTGCATATGGCGGAGATCCTCTCCACCATGGATGGCGCGGGGTATGTCGTCCGGCGCAGCCTGCACGATCCCAAGAATATCCGCATGGCTAAGAAAGCCATCCGCATGGCATTTGAGGCGCAATTGCGCGGGCTGGGATTTTCGATGGTTGAGCTGCTTTCCACTTGCCCTACGAACTGGGGGATTTCGCCGGTCGATGCACTGCGTTGGGTGGAAGAGCATATGCTCCCGGTCTACCCTGTGGGAGATTATCAAGATTTCGCCGGCCCTGGCGGAGCTCAAGCTCTAAGGACGAGGAGATTGCATGCAGACTGAAATCATCATTGCCGGATTTGGCGGGCAGGGGGTGTTGTTTGCCGGGCAGGTACTGGCCTATGCCGCCATGGATAATGGTCATGAGGTAACCTGGATCCCTTCTTACGGGCCGGAGATGCGGGGAGGCACAGCCAACTGCACGGTGGTCATTGCCGATGAGGAAATCGGTTCGCCTCTGGTACGGAACCCGCAGGCAGCAGTAGTGTTGAACCTTCCTTCCCTGGAAAGATATGAACCGGTAGTTACTCCAGGTGGCGTTTTGGTAGCGAACTCTTCGCTGATAAATCGTGGACCCCAGCGTCAGGATATCAAAAACGTGTTCCTGCCAGCAAATGAAATCGCTGAGTCGCTCGGGCGATAAACGCCTTATGAACATGGTGGCATTGGGAGCAATGTTGGCTCTGCTGCCGGTGCTGCCAGTGGCCGCGATCGAGAAAGCGCTGGAAGATCATCTGCCAGCTCGCCATAAGAAATTGCTGCCGGTGAACTTTACGGCGCTGCGACAGGGAGCAGATTTTGCCAGCAAGATATTCCAGCTCCAACGCATTGAATAATTGAGTTATCTGCACACGCCTGAGCCTTTTCTGACCATCTGGTTGGGAAAGGCTCTTTTTTTGCTACATGTAAAGTCGAGAAAATTTTCGGCATGCTGAGCAATCCCTGTGTTGAGAATTTGCGTTTGGCAGTACTGAATCCTATTGGATTGTTGGATTTGAAGTGGAAAGGGGTTACAGAAAACCATAATTGGATGTAAAATTCCTGCTTGTGCCTTCAAGGTGCAGCAGGAGATCAATGCTGATGTCAAAAATATTCGCTCGAATAGAATCGCTTTTGTTGATTATGGTGATTGCCGCGATCATCGCCGGTTGCGCTTCGCCAACACCCCTGGCAACTACTTTGCCTGCTACGGCAACATTACCACCACCCACACAAACGCCGGAGCCTACTCAAACACTCACGCCGACTGCAACCGTCACCTTAACACCCCTACTGCCAACCCCAACTTTGGAGCCAAGCCCGACATCTACGATGCTCCCCACAGCGACGCCAACCCTGACGCCCACGGTAACCCTGGCTCCCGCACAGGCAGGATCTGGCTTACCGGCAGCCTCTGGCGATGTGATGATGATTTATTTTATCAGATTGAATACCGGCGGCACCGTTGGCTGTGGAGACAGCGCGGTGGCGATGGGTTCTGGTGTTCCCCAGACAGGTGATATTTCTAAAGATGTGGAAGCTGCTCTAGAAGTATTGTTCTCATATCGGGATGAATATTATGGGGAATTGTATAACCCCCTGTTCCGGTCAAATATTCGCGTTGAGAGCGTTTCATTTAGAGAGGGATTGATAACCGTGAATTTGCGAGGTACCTACAAACAATCGGGTGACCGGTGTG
Source organism: uncultured Chloroflexia bacterium (assembly GCA_963705155.1). GTDB lineage: Bacteria > Chloroflexota > Anaerolineae > Anaerolineales > UBA4823 > CAVPJC01. The sequence goes on from CAVPJC010000013.1 coordinate 397,211, forward strand.
ATAACACCCGCGTGAAAGCCCAGGTGTGGTCCACCATTCGCCAAAACCGAGCTATCAAGGCTACCAATATCTATCTGAACAACATCCCCTTTGGCGACCGGGTTTCGAACGATTAATGAGCAGAGTCACCTGTTTATTCCTGACCTTTTCTCTCGGGGTGGTTTAACCCTGAGTGGGTGTATGAAAGCTGTGCCAGTACAACCAACGGCTACTGTTCTGCCTGCGACCCAGACCCCGGTTACGCCCACCCTTACAACGGCGCCACCCAGTGCTACGGCAACATCTTTGCCGCCTACTGCGACACCCAGCATGACGAATACACTGCTGCCCAGTGAAACCCCCACACCTACTGAGACACCCACGGCGACCCTTCCACCCCCAACCCCTTCCGGCGAGGATGCCATTTATATTTATGCCATCCAAAAAGATACCGGAGGTCCGGTGGCTTGCGGCGACAGCCTGGTAAAACTTAGTACAGGCGTGGCTCGATCAGGAAATATTGAAGCTGACGTTGCCACGGCTCTTAAGCGGCTGTTTGTGAAGGTAGAAAATTTTGGAGCACTTTACAACCCAGCATACCGGTCGAATATCGATGTGACCAGGGTGGAATTCAAGGCATACTCAGGGTTGGTCAATGTTGATCTTAAGGGTACATATGTTCGTTCCGATGATCGCTGTGATGACGGCCGCGTGCGGGCGCAGGTCTGGACGACGATACGGCAATTTCCGGGTGTCAAGACCGTCTATATTCTATTGAACGGGAATTTATTGGGTGATATCCTGGCGACAGGCAAGTGATCAAACCTGAGTGCCGCGCTCGTCCATGGGCTGCACCGGGTAGCGCTTAGCGATAAACTCATCTACTGAAAGCGGTGTCCCTGGCAAACCGAGACGCTCAGCCAGGCGCACCATCTGCGGAGGCTGAACGCCTGCCTGGGAGAGCGCCTCGGGTCTGAACTCGAAGCCCAGCGCGTCGATCCGTCGATCAGGATCCTTCCGCCTGCCATAACCAGGGTCCGATCAAAATGTTCTGCACAAAAATCGATGTCGTGAGTTACCGCGATGACAGTTTTACCCTGGTTGTGCAGGGTATCCACAATATCGCCCATCCGTTTTATCCCCAGGAAATCCTGACCGGTTGTTGGTTCATCCAGGATGACGATGGGTGTATCCATAGCGAGTACACAGGCAAGGGCCAGGCGTTTTCGATCGGCCATAGATAAATCGTAAGGGTGGAGAGTGTTCGATTGCTGCAGGCCAACCATTTCCAAAGCCCCCTGGACAGCCTGCCCTACTTTTTCTGTGGACCAGCCCAGATTACCTGGGCCAAAACCTACTTCAGCAGACACGGTTGTTTGAAATAACTGATCATCAGGGTTCTGAAAAACATATCCAACCCGGGCGGCTTGCTGAGCAATTGTAAATTTGCGTGTATCCCATCCACCCACGCTCACAGAACCCGAGGTAGGCCTTAATAAACCGTTTAGATGTTTCACCAGGCTGGTTTTTCCGGCCCCATTCTGTCCGATAATGGCCACACATTCGCCGGGGATGGTACTGAGCGAGATATCCTGTAAGGCTGTTACACCAGATGGATAGATGTAGGTCAGTGATGAAATAACGATTTCCACTTGATCTCATCCGAATGATTGCGCGGCTTCGTCCAGGGTGACTGGTAATGGTCTGTCTTCAGACCAATTCCCGAGTGTGCGGGCGCGGGAGGGCTGCCTGTGTGTAGCGGGTACCGCCTATCCCGTGAGTGGTGATGGGGTCGGCGGTGAGTATTTCCCTCGGGGCGCCATCAGCGATGACCTTCCCGGCTGCCAGAACAATTGCCCGGTCGGCAAATTCAGCGATCCACTCCAACTTGTGTTCGATTAAGACGACCGTCGTGCCGTGTTGCGATGCCAGCGAACGGATGGCGGTGAACACTTCCAGGCTTCCAGCAGGATCGAGTTGTGAAGTCGGTTCATCTAAAACCAACACCCGGGGCTGCATGACCAGGACGGATGCAATCGCCACACGCTGCATCTGCCCGCCAGATAACGTCATTGGAGAGCGGTCTTTGAGATCCTGGATGCCCACGATTTCCATAGCAGAGTGGATACGGTGCAGCATTTCGTGCCTTGCGACGCCCAAATTTTCCAATCCAAAGGCAATTTCGCCTTCTACCGTGTACCGGGCGCCCGATATTTGGTTGAAGGGGTTTTGAAATACCAATCCAGCCATTTGCACCAATTCGTAGAGGGGTGTATGGGTTGTTTCGCGGCCGGCAATCGTAATCCTGCCTTGAAGCAGTCCGTGGTAAAAATGGGGGACGAAACCGGTGATGGTGTAAGCTAACGTGGATTTACCGGCGGTATTTGCACCCAGGAGAGCACAGAATTGACCTTCTGGAATAACAAGGGAAACATGATCCAGAGCATTCGATGCTGAACGGGGGTATTGATAGGTGACATCCTCAAGCTGTATCATGGCGTGTCACCAGGTCAGAGCAGGATGCGCAGCAAAAGCAAGATGATAATTATCGAGAGAAGCGATACCCGGAAGGGAAATTCCCAGCCAGCTTCGCGAATTTCAACCAGACTGGTTTTTGGAACGGGAGCCGAAAAAGCACGGGCTTCAACCGCCAGGGCGCGTTTTCGGCATCGACAAGACTGCTGAGAACCAGCGGTATAACCATGGGTAAGACAGCACGAATGCGTTTTAGGATCTGGCCGTTAATTTCCAACCCACGCGCTTGTTGGGCTTCCAAAATGGATGCGGCACGAGCCTGGAAGCGGGGGGCTATCTGGAGAGTGGCTACGACAATATAAGCAGGACTTGGCGGGGACACCCTTTTGTACCAGAGCCGTCATCAGGAGATCCGGGCGGGTGGTGAGCGAAAGCCAGAGAAAACCACTCAGAATGACCAAAATCCGAGCGGTGCTGTCTGCGGCGAAGCGGATGCCCTCAATTTTTAGCGCCAGAGGGCCAAGCTGGATAAACGGTGTTCCGCCAGGCCACAAAATCCTTGGATTAGGAACATGGAAATTGCGAAAGGAAGGGCGATTTTTATTACCTGTCTCACCAGAGAGCGGAAAACTCCGGCCAGATAAGCAAGTGGCAGTATGATAGCAAGGAGGATATTTAACAGCAGTACTACCCCTGGGATGACCAGGCCGGCAGCCAGAAAAAACCGGCCAAGCTGAGACGTGTGACCGGATGGAGATCTTGAAAAAGCCGACTAAAGTTTATTTCACACTCTCAGAACGTGGAAAGCGGGAAATCAGGCGTCCGGGCAGCGAGCGAACGATCAGCCAGACAATCAAAAACGAAACTGCCTTGTCGAGAGGATCTGACGATACACCCTGGGCAAAAGAAGCCGGTAATACGCCAAGCCCAGAAGCCACGAAAGATTGCTACAACTACGTCCATACCAGAACCTGTTACACCTCCGAAAACAAAGGCGGCGATGGGCGCAGAAATGGCTGCAGCAATCACACCTGTGATCAGACCCGCCAGGAGCACCTTCCACCAGGCTCGAAACCATCCAGATCGGTGAACAGTCCGGCGAGCAAACCGATAACTGCAGCCACAGTCGCAAATGCGGCAGCAATCACATTTAGCCCGGAGAGACCCCAGATTAAATTGGTTAGCAGGCCGGTCAAGGCGCCTGCCCAGGGTCCGGCCAGAACGCCCATCAAGACAGTACCGATCGAATCGAGATAAAGAGGAATTTTCAGGGTAAAAATGATTTGGCCTACGGCGATATTGAGGGCAATCGCCACGGGGATCATTACGATCGTCAGGATGCTGAAATCTCGCTTAAGGGAAGACATGGTGGCCTCCGGTTAAGATCTGAATTATGAAATGATGGGTCGCCCCTTTGATAACTGCAATAATCCGAATTTGCCACTGGCTGGTATTCCACAGCTGGGCGGAAGAAGTCCGCCCAGCTGTGGATTTGGACCAAATGAATTTTACTTATCTTCAGCGATGAACACGCCTTTGTGCTTGAGAGCAGCCAGGGCTGCTGCCAGGCGTGCTACCGGTACGCGGAAGGGGGAGCAGCTCACATAGTTATTGCCAATGATGTGACAGAACTCGATCGATGCCGGGTCGCCGCCATGCTCGCCGCAGATGCCCACTTCGAGATCATTGCGGGACTTACGCCCGTCTTCGACGGCCATATCCATCAGGCGTCCGACGCCGCCACGGTCGATGGTTTGGAATGGATTTTTCGGCAGGATGCCTTCTTCCACATAGTTGACCAGGAAGTTGCGCTCGGCGTCATCACGGCGAGTAACCAAAGGTCATCTGGGTCAGGTCGTTGGTGCCGAAGGAGAAGAATTCGGCAGTATTCGGCGATCTCGGCGGCGGTCACCGCAGCGCGTGGGATTTCGATCATGGTGCCGAATTTATATGCGAAGGTGACTTTCTTTTCTTCCATCACGCTTGGGCGATGCGCACCAGACGCGGCTGGATCCACTTCAACTCATTGACGGTGCCGGTGAGCGGGATCATGACTTCGGGTTTGACGACGATGCCTTTGAGCGTCTGGTTCGGCTGCGGCTTCAAAGATGGCGCGCACCTGCATTTCAACGATTTCGGGCATATAAATGCTCAGACGGACACCACGCAAACCCATCATGGGTTGCTTTCGTGCATGGCGCGGATGCTGGCGAGCAGTTTTTCTTTTTCCGCCAGGCCTTCGGTTTCGCCTTTGACACGCATGGTGATAACTTCTTCGAAGAGCTTTTCTTCATCGGGCATGAACTCATGCAGAGGCGGGTCGATCAGGCGGATGATAACCGGATAGCCATCCATTGCTTCGAACAAACCATCGAAATCAGTGCGCTGGTAGGGCAGCAGCTCATTCGAGGACTGCATTGCGGCTCTTCGCTGGTTTCGGCCAGGATCATGCGCTGAACAATCGGCAGACGTTCTGGCTCAAAGAACATATGCTCGGTACGGCAAAGCCAATACCAACTGCGCCGTAGGAGCGTGCGCGGCGGGCATCTTTGGGATAATCTGCGTTTGCCCAAACCTGCAGACCACGGGTTGGCCAGCCATCGGGAGCCTTGCGGATACCCGGGGTGGCACAAATTTCATCAGCCCAATTCAGCAGGGTCAGCAGGTCAGTTTGTTCTTCAAGCTTAGGGCGCTGAGTGGAGATCTTGCCCAGGAAAACTTCACCGGTAGTGCCATCGACAGAAATCCAATCGCCTTCTTTGACAACCATGCCATTGGCTGTCATCATGACGCTTTTCCAGGTCGATACGAATAGCATGAGGCACCAACCACACAGGGAACACCAAACTGGCGGGCAACAACAGCGGCATGAGAGGTGGCGCCGCCTTCGCTGGTGAGAATACCTTTGGCAGCGAGCATGCCATGCACATCATCCGGTTTGGTGAACGGGCGTACCATGATAACGTCCTGCTTTTCTTCCTTTGCCATTTTCTCGGCGGTATCGGCATCGAAATAAACCTGACCAACTGCGGCGCCCGGAGAAGCATTCACACCTTTGGCGTACAGGCGACCTTCTTTCTTGGCTGCTTTCTTGGCTTTGTCATCAAATTGCGGGTGCAGCAAGGTGTCGACGTTCTCGGGGGTTACACGCAGGACAGCTTCTTCCTTGGTGATCAGGCCTTCATTCGCCATATCTACAGCGATTTTCACGGCGGCTTTGGCAGTGCGTTTACCAGTTGCGAGTTTGGAGCATCCAGAGTTTCCCCGCTCGATGGTGAACTCCACATCCTGCATATCTTTATAATGGCTTTCCAGTTTATCGGTAGATTTCCATAAACTGTTTGTAAGCTTCAGGCATTTCCTTGGCCAGGTTTTCAATTTTTTCGGTATTGCGGATACCGGCAACCACATCTTCGCCCTGGGCGTTGAGCAGATAATCGCCATACATCTTGTTCTCGCCGGTGGATGGGTCACGGGTGAAGGCAACACCAGTGCCAGAGTTGTTGCCCATATTGCCAAATACCATGGTCACGATATTGACTGCTGTCCCAAGATCATGAGCATATGCCGGCTGCATTGCGGTAATCGACGGCGCGCTTTCCATTCCAGGATTTGAAAACGGCCTCGGTGGCGAGCTTCAACTGTTCGTTGGGTTCCTGGGGGAAATCAAAGCCTTTATGCTTTTTAACAATGGCTTTAAAAATTTCGGTGATGGCCTTCCAATCTGCGGCGGTCATTTCTGTATCAACTTTGTAGCCTTTTTCTCTTTGTATTCTTTGAGGGGTTCTTCAAAGGCTTCGTCTTCGATACCCATCACGACAGAACCAAACATTTCAACCAGGCGGCGGTACGAGTCGTACACAAAGCGTTCGTTCCCGGTGAGTTTGACCATGCCTACGGCTGTAAGATCGGTCAGGCCGAGGTTGAGCACGGTATCCATCATTCCAGGCATGGAGAATTTTGCACCTGAGCGGCAGGAAACAAGCAGTGGGTTGGCTGGGTCGCCAAATTTTTTGCCGGTTTGTGCTTCCACCTGTCTTTAAGGCGGCTAATTCCTGTTCCCACATTCCCGCCGGGAATATCTGCCCGCGGCAGAATAGGCATTGCAGGCTTCTGTGGTGACTGTAAAACCCGGCGGAACCGGTACTCCAGCGCGGGTCATATCTGCCAGGCCTGAACCTTTACCGCCCAGCAAAGAACGCACGCCATCCCAGGAACCTCCTGTATAATTTTCAGCCATTTCAACTTCATTGAACAAATAAACCCATTTCTTTTCGTTCATCCTTAGTCTCCTGATAGATTATGAGCGCCATCATCTCAAGAAAGAGCGTAGATAAAGATCAATTCTCATTTATTTGAGATCGATGTCGGATTTTGAATAATACCAACCAATCGGTAAGTTTACCACAAAGAAATCTAGAAATTTGGAGTAATTTGAAGGGGAGTGGCTAAAAGTTGGGTAAAATACAGATATGAACCAATGTCCAAATTGTCACCGAACCGAACGCCAAAATCGAGCAGGCAAAACACCCCGCGGCAGCCAACGTTATATCTGCATGTTCTGCATGAAAAAGTACACGCCCAACCCCAAGCCCTGGGCTTACCCCGAGGAAGTGCGCCAAAAAGCCCTGCAGCTGTATGTGGATGGGATGAACCTGCGCCGGATCGCCCGCCATCTCGGTCTTCACCATCGCACCGTATCGCTGTGGGTCAAAGCCCAGGCAGCCCAACTGCCCGATCCACCGGTGCCCGAGCAGGTCAAAGAAGCCGAGATGGACGAGTTGTTCAGCTTCATTGGGGAGAAAAAAACCAAATCTTCATCATCACCATCGTAGATCGCCTCACCCGCTGCTATTTGGGTTTCAAAGTGGTCTGGCAGCGAACCCAAGAAGTAATCCAGGAGATGGTAGATGAAGCACCTAAGGCCAAGCGTTACTACAGCGATGCTTTTGATGCCTATGATCGCCTGTGGTATCACTGGGGGATGTATGAAGTCTCGCAAGGCAAGACCGACACCTACTCGGTCGAAGCGGACAATGCCGAATTGCGCCACTACCTGGCTCGCTTGGGGCGCCGTTCGCGCTGCTTTTCCCGTTGTCCTGAAGCGTTGAAAGCGGCTCTCAAGCTGTTCATGTACTGCTTCAATCGGCGTCAATTGCACAAGCAAGCCTTTCCCAATTACCCAGCTCATGTCTATCAATTTATCTAAGCCCAAACTTTATCCACTCCCTTTGAAGGACGCCCCCCGTGGAATTTTCCAGCAAGCGATGCCAAAAGTATCTTGACAGATCGTTCTTATTCGTTTATACCTATATAAGTTATGGATTATATAGTGGTTCTTGAAGCTTTGTGTGATCCAACCAGGCGCAAGTTGTTGGAGAGACTTAACCAGGGTTCTTGTTCGGTAAACGAACTGGTGGGTTGTGTAGCCATCAGCCAGCCGGCTGTCTCGCAGCATTTGAAGCTGCTCAAGGCAGCCCGACTGGTACAGGTGAGGCGGCAAGCCCAACGGCGAATTTACAGCATCAACCCCGAGGGTCTGGCAGATTTGCGGAATTATATCGATCAATTCTGGGACGGCGCAGTGGTATCTTACCAAAAAGCAGCCGAGAAAATTGGGAACGAGGCGACGATCGATGAGTGACCCTTTTCAGACACAGAGCATTCTTCCAATCGCAGTTAGATCTTTACACGTTCACCGGGGTAGTCGCCGATTGGTGAGGGGCCAGGTGCTGGTCTGGGAGCCGCCGCAGCGGGTGGTGTTCAGCATGCATCCGGAGCGACTCCCTGGAAGCGCAGGTCAGGGCGGGGTTACATTTCAAGCTGATGGCGGTCAAACCCAGGTCACATTGATCCATACTGGTTGGGAGCATCTGGGAGAGCGTGCGAAAGCGATGAGAATGAATTGTGTCTCGGGTTGGGATGATGGATTGGGCAGGTGCGCCGACACAGCTTATTACAGGGGGCAACCCAATTGAGTATGGAAAGTGAATCGTTCTGGGAGCTTTACTGGCAGGTCCGGCTGGAAGAAATTGACGATCTGGGCAAACGTGAAGCGGTTGTGGCTGCATCGCGTTTGGTTCGCCGGCTGGATGAAAACGGCCGGCCAGCGCGGCATGCTTGAGCTGGGCTGCGGCGCAGGACAGGTGCTAGGCGCATTGGTAAATGGACACACCAGCGTGGTTGGCGTACAAGAACTCGGTGGGGGTGGATTATTCTCCTTCCATGCTGGTGAAAGCACACAAAGCATTTCCAGGATTAAATCTGGTGCAAGGCGATTTTACCGATCTTCAACTCCTACAACGCCTTGGAAAATTTCAAATCGTGCTGTTGGTGAACAGTTTGCATGAAGTGTTCTCAGCAGGTTACTCCGAGAAACTGGGTGAAGTGGATATTCGGGCAGCGCGTGAGGCGGTGATTGGCTGCCTGGCTTCAACAAAAAATTTGCTAACACCGGGCGGTTACCTGTTGATCTTTGATGGTTTGGAACCTGCTGGAAATCCAGATTTGCCAGTGCGATTGAGATTTTTACAACCGGCAGCGCGTGAGGAATTCCGTTTATTTGTGGAGGAATATAAACCGTTCCGCATTCAGGCTGAATGGCTAGCTGATGGCTGGCAGGTGCAGGTCTCGCAGCACGATTTTGCGCGCTATATAACAAAATCCATCTTTATTCGGAAAACGTTATGGGAAACAGAACGGCTTGAAAGCTACCAGTATTTCTCTGTGGATGATTTTCGCACTCAACTTACCAGCCTTGGGTATAAAATTCTGGATCTGCGTACAATGACCGTCAATGGCGACCACTGGCGCAGTCGGGTTGTCATCGAAACCCCGGGTGTGGATTTTCCAGACGAGCATATCCTGATACTTTGCGAGCTCGCTCCATCCGTGGATTAATTGCCTACAGACTGAGAAGCCAATACGCCCCGGCAGCCAGTAGTGCACAGATTGGACTGGCGAGAAACCACGCTTCGACGATTTGTCCGGCGATGCTCCAACGCACCTTATTGACACGGTCGGCCGCGCCTGCTCCCAGGATGGCGGATGTGACCACCTGACTGCTGCTCACCGGGTAACCCAATATGGATGCGATTGATATAACCAGGGCAGAGGTAACCTGCGCGCTGGCGCCGTGAACAGGCCGAATACGATAGAATTTACCTCCCAGCGTACGCACCATGCGCTGCCCACCAAATAAAATACCGGTGGCAATTGAAGCCGAACTGAGCAGCATTACCCACAGGGGTACATGAAAATCAACCAGTTGTCCGGCTGCAATCAAACCCAGCGTAGTAACGGCCATCGTCTTCTGGGAGTTGTTGGCCCCATAGGTGAGGGCTAACATGACGGCAGAGGCGACCTGGATACGGTTGAAAAGGTGATTGACTTTCGGATGGGAATTTTGGGCCAGAAAGTAAACCAGACGGGTAACCAGGTATCCACCGATAAGCCCTAGTGCGGGCGACACCAACAATGAGAACAGAATTTTTATCAGTCCTGGCGATTGCACAACCGGTAATCCCGATCCGGCGATGGCAGCTCCCAGAATACCGCCGAGGAGTGCATGGGTTGAGCTGCTAGGAATAGAGATAGCCAGGGTGAAAAGGTTCCAGAGGATGGCTCCGATCAAAGCGGAGATGAGCACACGATTTGTAAGGATTTCCGGGTCGATTAATCCGCGGCCGAATGATGCCGCAACCGCGGTGCCAAAAATGAATGGACCACACAGCTCAACGATGGCTGTGACGACGACAGCGCGGCGCTGCGACATGGCATGCGTGGAGATCACCGTTGAGACAAAATTACCCGAATCTCGCATGCCGTTCAAAAAATCGAAGATGATATTAAGAGTGATCAGTAGAATGAAGGATGGTGTAAACACAGGCAAACGGGGTGTAAGTGGGGGTGACGTCGGCCAAAGAAACCCCAGTATACCAGACAAAAAGGTCTAAAATGTTATTGACAGTATTACTCATCCCCAGTATAATACTCGCTTGCCCTGCCCCGGCAGAACTTGTGCTGGGGCGTAATCTTGTATCCCCAACTTCCCCTTTCACCGGTGCATCCAGGGTGTATGGCACGGGCAGCAAGGCGAAGTGAAGCTTGGAGGAAAGCTAATGAAATACGCAATCGTGGAAGACGGCGGCAAACAATACAAAGCCGTCGAAGGCGGTTTGATTGATGTTGACCGCATCGAAATGGAAATTGGCGAGCAGATCGACCTGGAACATGTACTGCTGGTAGCCAGCGATGGTCAGGTCGCCGTGGGCGCACCCTTCGTCAATGGGGTGAAAGTCCAGGCGACCGTGGTAGCTCAGGTGAAAGGCCCCAAAGTTGTCATTTTCAAGTACAAGCCGAAAAAGCGTTACCGTGTAAAAACCGGGCATCGCCAGCAGTATACTCGTATTCAGATTGATACTATTTCGATGGAATAGGGAGGTCGCAATGGCCCACAAGAAAGGTGGCGGCTCCAGCCGCAATGGTCGTGATAGCCAGTCGCAGCGCCTGGGTGTAAAAATCTACTCCGGGCAGCGCGTTCGTTCAGGCAACATTTTGGTGCGCCAGCGGGGGACGCGCATTAAACCCGGCGTCAATGTTGGCGTCGGTAAAGACGATACTTTATTTGCTACCGCCGATGGTATTGCTGTTTATGAAACAATTCGGGATGACCGGACACGTGTAAACATTGTACCTGATGCAGAGGAAAGCCAGAAATGAAAGCCAATACACATCCGGTTTATTACGAAGATGCACAGGTCATTTGTGCGTGCGGTAATACCTGGAATACAGGATCTACCCGCAAAGTAATTCACACCGATGTCTGTTCCAAGTGCCATCCATTTTATACCGGAGAACAGCGCATCGTTGATACTGAGGGTCAGGTAGACCGTTTCTATAAGAAACTGCAGGCTCGCCAGCAGTATCTGACCGACAAAGAAACTCGGGCGACCGCGCGGACTTCTCCGGAGCGGTTGGTGACCGAACTAGAACTTGGCAACCGCGCCACGGATGCACTCGCAAAAGCTGGTGTAACAACGGTAGGCCAGATTCTTGATAAGCTTGCTATTGGCGAAGAAGCGGTTCTGGCCATTGATGGCTTTGGCCGTAAGTCGCTTGCAGATTTGAAGAAACGCTTGCGTGGGTTTGGTTATACCCTGCCGGAGATCGGCGAAGAGATCACCGTTTAACGTCGCGAGAAACCAATAAAAAACATGAGGGGCTGTCTAGAAAGAACGGCTAGACAGCCCCCCAAAGAGCCCTGAAGGGCAAAAAGGTCGAAAGACAAAAAAACTGGCGGCATCAGCCCGCCAGTTTTCGCATATTATGGGCAATACATACCAGACCCCACTCCGTTTTTACCTTCTCCAACCCCCGTAAGTGAAATCTACGGAAGCGCATATTGTGTTTGACCTGGCCGAAAAAGGTTTCGACCTCCACATTGCGCTGCACTCGCAGGTATTTGCCTTGTTCCGAAAGCAAGTTCGTTTTAGCTTGCTCTCGGAAGCGTCTCAAGCGGAAACTGACGCGGATGTGGCGATTGCCTTTGGCCTGGGTACATTCAGGCTTGAAGGGACACGCCTGACAATCAGCCGCCTCGTAATGGCGGGTCTCGATCGGGTAGCCATTATCAGACTTCTCATGCCCGGTATAACGGTAGGTCAGGCGCTTCCCAGCCGGGCAGGTGAAGGCATCGGTGTGTTCGTCGTAGGGGAAATTCTCGGAGCGGAACAGCGCTTTTCGGATGAGCCTGGGGTTTCGGTGCTTGTGTTGTTTACGGTGGAAGGTGTTGTATTTGACATAATTGCCGAGCTTGTTTTCCTCAATATACACATAGTTCTCTTCACTGCCATATCCGGCATCGGCAGAGATATGCCGGGGTAGAAGGCATGCTCGGGCATCTTCTCCCCTGGGCAGCAATCCCGGCTTTCGCCCGGCAATCGCAGCCAGGTTGGCCTTGACCCCTTCCAGGTGCGGGATCAGGCAGGTTGTGTCTCCACTGCGCTGGTGCAGACTGAAACCGACCACAAACTGATCTTCCGTTCCCGTCTGAATGTTGTATGCCGGTTTGGGCAGCGGTTCTTTGGCCCCGCGATCTTCTTTCATGCGCATGAAGGTCGCAGCCTCATCTGTCTTTGAGTAGCTGCTTCGCCCTCCCAGTTTGCGCTCCTGCTCCTCATACCGTTTCTGCCGCGGCAGGTAGTCGGTCTCCATCTTCTTGATCGCCTTGACCAGTTTCTTGTTTTCCGGCTGCTCTTTCAAGCGCTGGTTCAGTTCGGTGACCTTTTTCTCCAGTTTCTCGGCGTCTATCCCACCCCCGCTGCCGCCCATTTCCTCCAGGTCCTTGTCCCCATATTCGGCGTTCTCAGCTTCGTTCACCCTATCGATCTCTTTCAGCAGTTCCCCTACTTTTTCACCTAAGCGCTTCTCGTATTTCGCCCGGCTCTTGGCCCACACCACCTTGTGTCGGTTTGCATCCGCTTCTATCTTCGTCCCATCCACGAAGTAGTTCTCCAGCTTGACATATCCTTCTTCCACCAGCAATTCCAGCACCAGCGTAAAAACTTCCTCGATTGCTCCTCTCATCCGCTCTCCCCGAAAGGCGTTGATCGTCCGAAAGTCGGGTTGGTTTCCTCCACTCATCCACAGAAAGTTTACGTTTTCTCGCACCGCCTTCGCAATCTGCCGTGACGAGTAGATCCGTTGTGTGTAGGCGTATACCAATATCTTCAGCAACATTGCTGGATGGTAGCTGCTGGTTCCGCCACCTTTGTACTTCTTCAATAGGGGTTCCAGATGGATACGCTCGATTGCCCGGTTGACCACTCTCACAATGTGGTTTGCCGGGATCAGTTCATCCCAACTCGGTGGGATCAGGCTGGGCTGTGCCATGCTATATGGCTTGAAGACCGGGGCGGCTCGTTTTCTTTTCATACCCCCTATTGAATTATATTTTCTTTAGATCACGAAGGGGGCTGCCCAGTTCTTTTTGGACAGCCCTCTTTCGTTTTAAGGGGATAGAAAAGAAGACCTTCTGGTATGTTTATTCTGCCAAGAAAAAACAAAAACAGGAGGTCTTTAGATGGAAAAGCATACGCCTCATTCGGATAAAGGTCAAGATGGACGTCAGCAATCGGAAGCGCTGGCCGATTTGTGCTACCGCTTTGGGCGACCGCTGCTGGAGAAGTTGTACACGAAACTCGACCGGCGGCTGGTGCAAACTCTGCTTGACTTGATGATTGTGATTGTGATGCACCGGCATCGTAACGATGGTTTGCTTTTGAGTGAGTTAGGGGGCCAATTGTTGGATGGCGAGCACGCCCCGGCTGGAACGAAACGTATCCACAACTTGCTGCGTCATCCGGGCTGGGAAGCGCAAGCGATGAGCGACTATCTGTGGCAGCAGGCCGATCAAGCGATCGAGCAGCGCCTGAACCCTCAGGATGATGTATATGTGATTTGGGATGAGAGTGTCATCGAGAAGCCTGAAAGCTTGAAGCCGGAACGCTTGTGTGCAGTGCGTTCCAGCAAAGCTCGCCGATTGAAGCGGATCAAGCCGGGCTATTACAACCCGCCTGGGGGAGGTCCGATCTTTGTGCCTGGTTTCAATTGGCTTCAAGTGGTCGTAACCGGGTTGCGGGGGGTCCCAACCCTGGCCCATCTCCGCTATTGGACGACCCGCGGCGAAGCGCAAACCACCAAGCGCCAAGAAGAACATCAGTCCTCCAACAGGTGGCCAAACGCTGGGGACGAATGGTGATCCATATCTGGGATCGCGGCTTTGCTGGGGCTCCCTGGCTGGGATTTGCCCTTGCTCGACCAAGTGCGTTTTATTGTGCGTTGGCAAAAAGGTTATAATTTGATCACCGCAGATGGACGCTTGCTCAAAGCCTGGCAATGTACCCGGGGCAAGCGCTCTTTGGATCATCGCTTGATCTATGATGCCGTACGCCGCTGTGAGCGCAAGACCGGGATCGTCTTATGTTCCGGTGCGAGTGCCGGACTATCCGGATGTCCCCCTGACCCTGGTCGTCTCTCGGCCTGGCAAGGGGCGTAAGCCTTGGTATCTGATCACCAACGAACCCATCCAGACGGTGGAAGATGCCTGGCGCATTGTCTTGGCCTACAACCGCCGCTGGCAAGTCGAAATCTCTATCCGTTATACCAAATCCGAATTGGCCTTTGAAAGCCCACGCCTGCTGAAACTGGGAGCGCCGAGAAAAACTGCTGGCGATTGCCGCCTTGGTTCAGGCTTTCCTGTTTTCTCTGTTGGGCGCTGATTTCGACATCTTGCGAACCCGCCTGCTCCGAGCGTTGGTGCCATAGAACCGGAAAGCGGAACCGCTCTACAGCAGTTCCGCTTTACCGTCTGCGTTTGGCCCTCAGCTCGCTGTGGCTCGCTTTCAGGCCTCTTGTACTCCCAAGATTAATTAAGGGAGGTGTCATCTATTGGTTACATAATGCCAATCTCACCTACTTCTTGAATATCCAGCGGAATTCCATCCAACTCGGAGGGCAGAACATCCCTGGGGTCGAGCTGAGATACAGGAACCTTTTTCTTCACCATGACGACAATTGCGACGGTGTCAGTACGGATACCATGCCGCCAGCGGTAACCAACCCCTACACCCACAACATTGGCGCGCTGCAACAGCCAATGCAGATGCGCATCCTTCACATTGCGGGCTTTCTCTGTCAGTGCAGGATCAGATGGTGACATTCAAGCAATCCAATACGGCCTGGATCGGGTTGATGATGGTTGACTGGTCGGAGCCAGCAAAGAGCAGACCGACGGCTTGCTGGGAATTGCCCGCGACAACCAACGATCCAAAATCACCGCCCTGTGACATGGGTCCGGCAACGATCTGGTTATCAAACTGGGCGGTACGGCCTGGGCCGTAGCTTACGTTCACCGTAGCATCAATAACAGTGACTTCGCCTGTGGTAAAAGCCGTAGTTCGTCCTGATTTTCGGATTTGCATACCCAGGCTGGCCTGGGATGTGCCGCTGATGACACCTACCTCCAGAATTTCATCCAGAATAGCTGTTTCATCAACGGGTCGTGCTACGGCGCAATCCACAAGGTTCGTTGCCTGGGGATTGGCCTGTATGGAGATAACCCGATGGGTTGAACCGAGCAATGCAGCGATGGCATTACCAACCGATGCATAAGCGCCGGCGATATCGCATGAACCGGGTGCTTGTGTGAATTGGATGGGGCAGAAGCGTTCCAGGTGAGCAATTGTATCCGCGCCGCTTTGGCCGCCATCGGCTGCTCCAGGCTGGATGATTTCATCGCCTTCGGCTGCGTCATTGCTGTTAGCAAGCACGTGATTGTTTGAGAGGATGAGGCGCTGGCCAGTGTTACGATCTCTGACGACAGCACCGAATGTGCCTGCAGTGATTTTATAGTGGCCGATGCTGACTCCACCCGGGGCAGGTCGCCAGCGGTCGGTGCGCGCCAGCAAGGCGCGCACAACGCCAACCTCGACGACGTCTGTTCGAACCCCATCTATCTGGCGCGGCACCAATGCCTTTGGATCCAGGCCGGCTACTGGCATCTTCTGACGTACCAAGGTAACCAGGCACAATTCTCCGGTATTAATCCCGTTACTGATCTTGTAACCTGTTCCAACACCAATAACATTGGATTTTGCCAGAAGTGACTGCTGGTGGGCAGCTTTCACGCGGCGGATTTCGGTTAGCTCAGCCATCCTTTTCTCCTTACCTTGCGAACAGTTGCCTGAACAATCTTATTGTAGAGAAAAATTGCCAGTGAGTCAAATAGTGGATTATTTATTTGTCGATCAAAGTCCAGCAAGCCGAGAAAAATCCGCAAAAAAGGGTACTGTTTTATCTCAAACCTTCAAAGAGATCAGCTTCTGTTGTTCTTCCACCATTCACCAGGCTGAAGGCGCGTATAATAGGTGAGCGGTCCCCACAGCCGCCTGTGTTGTTCTTCTGTCAGCCGGGTGTAATCTCCAAATCCGGCCAATTGAGAGCGGTGGCAGCACACCGCTTCCCAGGCTTGACGCCAGAAATCTGAGCCATCGATGATGGTGGTGCTGGCCCACTCGTACCACATGACAGCTTGCCGTTGAACACCGTCTACCGGAAAATAAATGTCTCCAAATAATTCCAGGTAAATATTGTATAGATCCGGGCTGATCGTCATGTAATACAGCTTGGAAGTCCGAAAGGATTCCAAACCTTCAGGATCAAAATACGCTGGATCGGCAGCGCAGATTACTGCCGCATTGGTGAATTGATGGATAGCGATATGATCAGGGTGTCCATAGGCGCCGGCCGCGTCAAATGTGGCCACCACTTGCGGGCGGATGCGGCGAATTGCACTCACAATTTTTGCAGTAGCTTCGTTGGGATCCGCCTGGTCGAGATCACCATCAATATAATCCAGAAATTCTACATGATGTATTCCCAGGACCCTGGCGGCATCCTGCAGCTCTCTTTCTCGAATTTTCCCCAGAGCAGACAGGCCGGGAAAATCCTCAGGACGACCATTCCAACCGCGTTCACCGCGGGTGGCGGTGAGCAGGTAAGTCTGGACACCTTGAGAGGCATATTTAGCAAAGGTGCTGCCCATTCCCATTGATTCATCGTCTGGATGGGCCAATACAGCCAGCAGTCGAAGAGATGTGGATGGCAAGATCATTACGATATTTTAGATCATAATTATACAAAAGTCAAATTTACAGACCAGATTGCAGGGCAGGTGACAGCCAGACAAAAGACGTATGGTAGAATTTATCCACTCCAACTCTTGAAACGAGGGGAATTATGAAACATGATACTGGTTCGATCGAAGTAATCACAGGTTCAATGTTCTGCGGCAAGACCGATGAATTGATCCGACGTTTACGCCGGGCGACTATCGCGCGGTCAGAAAGTGCAGGTATTTAAACCTGTCATTGACGATCGATATTCGGTTGAAAAGGTAAAATCACATGCTGGCAGTGAGTTCGATGCCCTGCCCATCTCCTCAGCAGGGGAGATCGTATCACGAATACGGCCAAATACTACGGTGGTGGCGATCGACGAGGCCCAGTTTTTTGATGAAGATATCATCTCGATAGTTCAACAACTGGCAAATAATGGCCTCAGGGTGATTGTGGCAGGTTTAGACACTGATTTTCGAGGCGAACCTTTTGGACCGATGCCCGTGTTGATGGCGCAGGCTGAACGGGTCGATAAACTACACGCGATTTGTATGGTATGCGGCGAATCAGCTTCACGAACCCAACGTTTGATTGATGGAAAACCTGCCCGGTACAATGACCCGGTGGTCGTGGTAGGTGCAGCAGAATTGTATGAGGCACGCTGCCGGAGCCATCATGAGGTGCCCAGAGATTGAGACCCGATAGAGGGACTTATGTCTGATTACCACGATTTTTTAGAAGAGATTTTAATATCTGAAGATGCGCTGCAAAAGCGAATAGCAGAGCTGGGAGCACAAATCAGCCAGGATTATGCTGGAAGCCAGATTCACATGGTGTGTATTCTGCGCGGCGGCGTACTTTTTCTGGCTGATCTAATCCGGCAGATAACAATTCCCACCACAATTGACTTTATGGCGGTCTCATCCTATGGGGCAGGAGCCCGCCAGACAACCGGAAAAGTCCGCATCACACTGGATCTTCTCCAGGACATTGCGGACTTGAACGTTGTGCTGGTAGAGGATATCGTCGACAGCGGTTATACGATCGCAACCGTAATGGATTTTCTGCGCAGCCGCCACCCGAAAAGTTTGAGGGTTTGTACCTTATTGGATAAGGCTGAACGACGTGAGGTAGCTGTCCCTATTGATTACTGCGGGTTTGTTATTCCCGATAAATTTGTTTTCGGGTATGGCTTAGATCTGGACGAGCTCTACCGAAACCTGCCGTTTATTGGTGCTGTAGACGTCAATAAATATATGTCTTCACATTGATTTTATGTCCAAAAGCACAGCGGAATCAGAGGTGACGAAGCGTGTGCGTACAGTGGTCGTTGGGTGGCGCGGGTGGCAGGGCGGATTGTAGCTCAGGGAGGCACCCCTACACAGGCGCGGCAGGCTGCGGCAGTTACTCGCCCGAAAGAGCTAGTGGAGATTGTTTACATGCCAACAGCGAATCCCTTCATTCTGCCCGGCATCCTTGAAGAAATCCGAACCGTCTTGCCGGATAGTCAGCCTGTGTACCTGGTAGGTGGGGCAGTCCGAGACGCGTTGCTCAATAGGGAAACCCACGATCTGGATTTTGTGCTAAAAAGAGATGCATTAAAGGTTGGTCGCGAGGTATCAAATGCCCTGGGGGCGGCCTATTTCCCATTGGATGAAGAGCGTGAAACAGCCCGTCTGATCCTCACGCGGCCAGATGGCAGCCGGATGTGGATCGACTTCTCAATATTTCGGGGGATAGACCTTGACAGCGACCTGGGAGCCAGGGATTTCACCATCAATGCGATGGCAATTGATATTCGCAATCCACAGGCCCTGCTCGACCCATTGGGCGGAGCCTCGGATTTACGATTGAAGGTATTGCGAGCATGTTCACCCACATCAATGTCGGATGATCCTGTGCGTATCTTGCGGGCTATCCGCCAGGCAGCAGCATTTGGACTCAAGATTCACCCCGGCACTTTAAGATGGATGCGTTCTGCGGTCGAAAAATTTAACTCGCGTCTCGGTAGAGCGATTACGAGATGAATTATTCCGCATCCTGGATGGACCTCAACCTTCTACTGCCATGCGGGCCCTGGAAATGCTGGGGATATTGCCATACTTATTACCTGAACTCGTGGCGCTTAAAGGAGTTTCACAACCGCCGCCGCATACCCAGGATGTGTGGATGCATACGCTGGGCGTTATGAACAAACTCGGGGCGCTGCTCGATATTCTCAAGCCGCAACACAATCCCGACGCGTCAGCCAGCCTGATGATGGGGCTGGTTTCCGTGCGCCTTGGACGTTTCCGGGAACAGCTTGCAGAACATCTCATGGATTTGCAAAATTCTGAGCGCTCTTTGAAGGCGTTACTTTTCCTTGCTGCTCTGTACCACGATTGCGCCAAACCTCAAACCCGGCAAGCAGATGAAAACGGGAGGATACGTTTCCTGAATCATGAAGAGGTCGGTTCCAGGCTGGCGCACCAGCGTGGCGTGGCGCTCCATCTCAGCAACGACGAGGCCACGCGGCTACAAATGATTGTCCGCCACCACTTGCGACCGCTTCACCTGGCTCAAACCGGTGAAGAGCCAACCCGGCGAGCTGTATATCGATTTTTCAGGGATACGGGTGCTGTTGGCGTGGATATTTGCATGCTCGCTCTCGCCGATGTTCTGGCGACGTATGAAACCAATCTAACGCAAGATATTTGGATTCGCCACCTAGACGTGGCGCGGTCGTTGTTAGAAGCCTGGTGGGAATACCCACAGGTCAGTGTCTCGCCGCAAGCAATCTTGAACGGGCGCGACATTATGGATGAACTCGGGCTCAAACCCGGCCCAGAAATCGGCCGGTTGCTGGGACTGCTTCAGGAAGCCCAGGCTACGGGGCAGGTGGCTACGCGTGAAGCAGCCCTGGCTTACCTGCGGGAGCAGCGGATTAACTAAGCTGTATGGATAACCGGAGTGTAACCGCGCCGGAAAACCTCGTCAGAGCAAAACCGGCATCATGGATAGATGGTGTTCAACATGGGCTCAAAATAACACCGGCAGCCCAAGGCGTGGGAGCAGCCCTCGACAGGTAAAGCTGGGGCCTGGTTTTTATCGTAAGTGCCTTCCATTTCCCGGCAAGCCGGACAGCATTCGTGGGATACAACCAGGCGAACGTCCTTTACGCGTGGGTTGGCGCGCATGCGCCGGAGGGAAACTGCTGTAGCTGAAAACTCACTCAACTCTGCCTGGCATTTCAGGCAGTGGGTTGCGGAATCAGGTGATTGGGTGGAGCATCTGGTACAGGTCTGCACGTTTCGCCTCCGGGAGAAATTTCTTCCATTTTAATCCAAGTTTGCCGGGATGGGCAATCAACTTTATAGAATACATAATAATAATTGCGGGTTGAAAAACCCGCAATTATTATTTATCGCGGCAAAAATTGGATGTTTATATATTCAGGAGATTAAATATTCGAGCCATTGGCCTCTTGCTCTGCCCGGGCGCGCCAGGCAAGGCGCTTGACATGCGCAATGAGCACACTGCTCGTCATTGGCTTGAGCAGATAATCGTCTGCACCCTCATCAAGCGCCTGGGCAACGATCCCGGGTTTGCTGATGGCTGAAAGCACAAGGATCGGGGCCTGGGTGAATTCGCGGATGGCTTTGCACACCTGCCAACCATCCATATCCGGAACCATCAAGTTCAAGATAATAATATCCGGATTTAGGTTGTGTGCTTCCGCAATCCCTTTTGGACCCGAACTGGCAATTGTGACGGCGAATGAACCTGGTTGCAAGACGAGCCTGAGCATTTCGATCATGGTTTCGTCGTCGTCAATCACCAGCACTTTTGTCGGCACGCTATGGTTTATTTGAGTTAAATCGTTGTCAGTCATGATGGAGAGCATGCGGTGCCCGGGTAGTGCCTCCTCGAGTTCGGGTGCGTCTTTGTCCCAATTATGCACGAAAAGTATATTACTTTACCTTACAAACACTTTACAGCATTTGGGCTTGATTCCAGGTGCATTCGGGTATATGATTTAAACTTAGAAAGGGAGAGATTCAATCGTGAGCTTCGCAATCTCATGCCCCAATTGCGGCCAACCGGTTAACTTTAACCAACGCTACTGTGATCATTGCAGCGCCGATCTTGCCATTGCCGCAGAATTG
Source organism: uncultured Chloroflexia bacterium (assembly GCA_963705155.1). GTDB lineage: Bacteria > Chloroflexota > Anaerolineae > Anaerolineales > UBA4823 > CAVPJC01. The sequence goes on from CAVPJC010000013.1 coordinate 418,488, forward strand.
GCTGAACAAGAGATGAGCCTGCCTGTTCGTCTGGAAGCTGGAGCTCCGGTTGCACCTGAGATCCTGGTGCCACGTCTGGGCGAATATCTGATTAAGAACGGCAGCTTGAAACCCTCAGACCTTGAATTAGCTCTGGCTTATCAGGCTCAGAAAACCGCCTCCGGGAAACCGGTATTACTGGGTCAGGCTCTTCGGGATCTTGATTTGATCTCAGCAGAAGTGCTGGATCAAGCCGTAACTGTACAGATTTTTGAGCTACAAAACGCATTGCGTCAATCGAACCGTGAGTTGGAAGCGCGCGTAGAAGAGCGAACGCTGCGAGCTTGAAAAGGCGTTTAGCAAGCTGGCAGAACTCAGCCAGCTGAAGGCCAATTTTATCGCCAATATTTCTCACGAGCTCAGGACACCGCTGGCCCATCTGAAAGGCTATCTGGAAATTCTGGCAGCCAAAGACCTTGGTGATTTAACAACAAACCAGGCAGACGCTCTGGCAGTAATGCAGCGGGCAGAAATCAGGTTAGAGCGGTTAATTGAAGACTTGATCCAATTTGCCTTGGTTTCTAAGGGCATGCTTGCCCTCAATATCCAGCCGGCTGAAGTGGAACGAATGTTGCAAGGTGTTGTGGTGCAGGTGGAACGAAAAGCACAGACTGCCAGGCTTTACTTGGAAACCGAATTGGATGATGATCTGCCTATGATCTGGTGTGATGTAGAAAAGATAGGCTGGGTACTTGTACAAATGCTGGATAATGCGATTAAGTTTACCCATCCTGGTGGGAAAATTAAAATTGAGGCTGCTCGAGCTGAAACCTTTGTTACAATATCAGTAACCGATACCGGCATCGGCATTCCACATGAACGGATTGCAGAGATTTTTGAACCATTTCACCAATTGGATGGTTCCTCTACCCGGCGTTATGGTGGCACGGGCCTGGGGTTGGCGCTTTCAAATCAGATCATAAAAGCACATGATGCGCTGATCAAAGTAATATCGACACCAGGCATTGGTTCACGTTTTGAGTTTAGTTTGCCAGTCGCAAGCAAAACTGTGGAGATGTAGACACTTCAATGTTTGACGATCCAGTAAATCCATCAACACTCAGACCACAGGAACTGGAAGCTGTCTATGCTATCAGCCGGGCTGTTGCTGGCTCTGTTGATATTGATGCAGCCCTGGATGAAATAACTCAACTGGCAAGGCCGGTGTTCATTTTTGACAGCATGGTTCTCTATATGCAGCAGGCTGTCGAAACAATGGAACCAGCCTACGCACGCGCCATCGGCAGGGGGCGTTCTCAGGAAGCCGAACTGGCGTGGGGTGAAGCCACTGCACACGAAGCCATGCAGACCGGTCAAGCGATCATCCGAGAAGAGGAAATTGACAACCTGGACGACCGGACAAGGTTTCGGTATTCCTTAGGTCTTCCGCTGCGTCCTGGCAACAATCCACAGGGTGCGTTGGTATTTATCCGGTTTGGTGGACCATCTTACAAACCAGACCAGATCCGGCTGGCTGAATTTATCGCTGTTCATGTGGCCCAGCTTTTAGAACACGATCAACTGGTTCAGAAAATTGTGGCACTCGAGGCCGAACGAAGGTTGAACCGCTTGCAGGAAGATTTCATTGCGACGGTTTCCCATGAGCTCCTAACGCCATTAGGTTTTATTAAGGGGTACGCCACCACTTTGCTGCGTCAAGACACGGTTTGGGACGATGCTACCCGGAGTGAGTTTCTGACGATCATTGATGAAGAGGCCGATCGATTGCGCGAATTGATTGACAATTTGATGGATTCATCCCGGTTGCAAGCGGGTACACTGCGGATGAGTTTCCAACCGGTAAAGTTGGACAATTTCTTAAGAGATATGGCATATCGAGCCCGGGCAAGAGAAGAAAATCAAAACGTGGATATTGTGATTAATGCTCCCGGGTTAAAAATACCCGTCGATCCGGCCCGGCTGGCGCAGGTATTTGATAATCTTCTAACCAATGCCGCCAAGTACGCTCCTGGAGCGAAGATCACAATTACATTGAACGAAGAAACGCCTTACGCTCACATCATTGTTCAGGATGACGGCCCCGGTATTGCTCCGGAGCATTTGAATAACCTTTTTAAACGTTTCTACCGGGTGCCCACGAATAATACAACTGTCAGAGGCACCGGATTGGGTTTATTCATTTGCCGGCAAATCGTGCGCGCCCATGATGGGGAGATTCGAGTGGAGTCAACTCAGGGCGAAGGCACTGCATTTCATATTTTCCTGCCATTGGAGCAGGTCGAAACTAAAAAAGTACACCTATCTTTGAGGGAGATTGCCTGATGAGCACAAAAATTCTGGTCGTTGATGACGAGCCTCGTTATTTGCGCCTGATGGAAGCTAATCTGGTGCCTGATGGTTACCAAGTGATCAAGGCCGTGAATGGGCAGGAAGCGGTGGATAAAGTAGCGACACAGCGTCCAGAGCTTGTGTTGTTAGATATCATGATGCCTGTACTGGATGGTTTCGGGGCGTGCGAACGCATTCGTGAATTTTCCCAAGTACCCATCATCATGGTTACAGCCCGTGGAGAAGAAAATGCACGCGTGCGCGGACTGGATTTGGGAGCTGATGATTATATTGTTAAACCATTTTCAGCGACCGAATTGTTAGCCCGAGTGCGGGCGGTGCTGCGAAGGGCCAAAACCTCTGGAAGTAACTTCCAACAGGCTGTGTTTGCCCACGGGAATTTGCGCATTGACTTTGCCAGGGCGGAAGTTTTTCGGAACGATAAGATTGTCTTCCTATCTGCTACAGAATACCGTTTGTTACTGCAATTTGCACATAATCTGGGTCAGATCCTCACCTCCGAACAGCTGCTGGGAAATGTCTGGGGACCAGAGTATGCTGAAGATAAAGAGATTTTGTGGGTGAGCATTTCACGCTTGCGACAGAAGTTAGAGGATGACCCCAAAGAGCCAGTTCACATTGTAACACGCTCCGGGCTGGGTTATACCATGCCGCCTCTTCAGGATTGAAACAGTGTTAGCTCATATTTAAGTTAACTTGAAAGGTGCTGCAAAAATGATAAAACCAGAAGCAATTGCTATACGATCAAAAATTTTAGGGGTTTTGATACAAGATGCGCGCCTGGCGAGTGGAAAAAGCCAGGAGGATTGCGCTCTAGCGATTGGGGTGACAACAGCAACCTTGCAAATGTACGAATATGGAGAGCAGGCGCCCTCTTTGCCCGAACTGGAAGCTCTGGCATTTTACTTGAATATCCTCCCGGATCACTTTTGGAAACGAACGATAAAATCAGGCTCATCAAGCGGCGGAAAATCCAGCGATGTGAGCCAGATGATCGGTTTACGCCAGAGGATGATTGGTGTGATGCTCAGACAGGCTCGGACAGAGCAGGGTATAACCTTAGAAACCGCAGCAGAACATGCCGGCATGACAGCTTCTCATCTTGAAGCTGTAGAGGTTGGTGAGGCATCGATTTCTGTACCACAGCTTGAAATGCTTGCGTCGGTAGTAGAACGTCCCATCCAATATTTTATGGATCGCAGCGGACCGGTAGGCGTCTGGACAAACCAGCAAAAAGTCATCCAGGGTTTTCTAACACTTTCACCAGAAATTCAAGATTTTATCTCTCGGCCTGTCAACCAACCATATCTGGAATTGGCGAAGCGATTGAGCGAAATGAGCGTTGATAAATTACGTGCGGTGGGCGAAGGTATCCTGGAAATAACACTTTGAGGACCGAACATGAACGAGACACTATCTGCTAAAGAGTTGGTTTCTGAAGGCAAGGGTGCGTATCAATCCGGTGATTTTGCGGCCGCGGGCGCGAACCTTTGAAGCTGCCGCCCAGGCATTTCAAGCTGAGGGAGATGCTTTGAGCGCTGCTGAGATGCGGAATAATAGCAGTGTCGCTTACCTGCAAAGTGGAGACGGGCAGGCAGCATTGCAGGCTGTTGAAGGTACTCCGGATCGATTTGCCCTGGCAGGCGATATCCGCCGGCAGGGGATGGCGCTGGGTAACCTGGGTGCTGCCCTGGAGGCCTTAGATAGACAGGATGAAGCAGCCCAGGCGTATCAGCAATCCAGTGATTGTCTGAAACAAGCCGGTGAGCTCGATATGCGCATGTATGTTGTACAATCGCTTTCGGCTCTTCAGTTGCGTTCGGGCCGGCAGGTTCAGGCATTAGAAACGATGCAAGCTGGTCTGGAAGAAGTAGAACATCCAACACCGAAACAGGCATTTCTCAAACGATTACTCAAGGCGCCATTAAAATTGCTTGGCAGATCTTAATTCTGGTGGGGAAGCGTAAGGAATACCGAGAACGGTTAGGGCGTATTGAGCAAGGATTTTCCCTTAATGCGTCAGGAGTGCACAATAACTCCTGGGTTCAATATTGATTATGCTATAAAACAATTATGGTTGTGCATTCGCGCCAGCTAATCGTTCGTTTCGCAACTGAGCAAGATACACTGCGGCTTGCTAATTTAATTCACTTTGAAGCACATGTTCATCGCCATTTAGATTGGCGGCCTCCCCTGGAATGGGTAGGGAATAATCCTTACCTGGTGGGTGAAAAGGACGGAGACCTGTTAGCGTCATTGGCTTGCCCACAAGATCCAGCGGGCGTAGCCTGGATCCGGTTATTTGCTGTTGCTTCCAGCTTGTCAATCCAACAGGCATGGGATGAATTGTGGATGGCAGCGATGCAGTATTACAGCAGGACACCTGTGCGAATTCATGTGGCAGCAATTCCACTACAAGGCTGGCTGCAGGATCTGCTGGAAAAAAGCGGCTTCATCCACACTCACCGGGTGGTTGTCTTATCGTGGAAGAACGGCGGATCACTGCCTGAAGCACCCAGAAATGATGTCCGGATCCGTCCGATGAACCTGGACGATTTGCCTGTTGTTGAGCGGGTGGATGCAATTTCATTCGCCGCCATCTGGCAAAATTCACTTGCTTGCATTGAAGATGCATACCGCCAATCGGCAATTGCGACGGTTGCAGAAGTGGATGGCAAGCTGGTAGGCTATCAAATCAGCACGACCACACCATTGGGCGGACACCTGGCTCGCCTGGCGGTCATCCCTCATTACCAAGGTAAGGGAATAGGATATGCCATCCTGTGTGACACGATTTCGCAGTTTGTGCGTCGTGGTGCGAGGACCATCACAGTGAATACACAACATGATAATGATACCTCGCTTGCTCTTTATCTAAAAACCGGTTTCCAGCGGACTGGAGAAGAATATCCTGTGTACCAATACGATATTAATTAACTGAAGGATTTGTGCTGTTTCCGACAAATAAACTTCCTGCCTCCACGTATCGCGGGAACTCTCAATCGGAAATCTTGCTCTGAAAAAAGATGATAACCGAAGAATTTAACTGGAAAACAACCGACGGATTGACATTACAGGCTTGCAACTGGCAACCCGAGGCAGATCTCAGAGGGGTAGTATGCCTTGTACATGGATTGGGTGAGCATTTGGGCCGGTATCGTCAAGTAGCGGCATACTTTACAAATGCAGGAATTGGAGTGCTGTCCTTTGATTTACGCGGTCATGGCAAATCTCAAGGTAAACAGGGATATATTCCATCGTATGACATCTTGTTGGACGATGTCCAAAGGTTGTTGACAGAAGCAGGAACCAGGTACCCGGCCAAACCAATATTTCTATACGGGCACAGTCTGGGTGGTAACCTGGTAATAAACTATGCACTGAGACGCAAACCGAGCTTGATTGGAGTAATTTCTACCAGCCCGTTTTTGCATCCAGGGTTTAACCCGCCCGCCAGCAAATTAGCACTTGGAAAGATCATGTATTCGGTATGGCCTGGTTTTACGATGCCCAATGGATTGGAATTGCAGGCCTTATCCAAAGACCCCAGGGTGGTTGATGCCTATATCAACGACCGGCTGGTGCACAATCATTTATCTGCACGCCTGGGACTGGATATGCTTAAATCGGGGGAGTGGGCCATGAACCACGCTGCTGAACTCTCGGTACCCCTGTTATTAATGCACGGTGATGCAGATCGTTTAACTTCTGCATCCGCCAGCCGGGAGTTCGCCAGGGGCGCGGGAGAAAAATGCACTCTGAAAATTTGGGACGGGGGATATCATGAGCTGCATAATGAGCCTGAACAAAGGGAAGTATTAGGCTATATGTTGAATTGGATGGAAGCCAGGTTGTAAGGGGAAACCAGTGATATAATTTTCTGGCTTTGGAACGACCGTAAATATTCAGGAGAAAATCACATGCAGTTTATGAACTTGCCCGGGCCGAAGGCCAGGGCGTTGGTGAAACGCGATCAGGCGATCATATCACCATCCTATCCGCGCGGTTATCCTTTCGCGATGGATCACGGCAAAGGCACTGAGGTTTGGGATGTGGACGGCAACCGTTTTTTGGATTTTGCTGCGGGCATTGCGGTTGTATCCACCGGACACAGCCATCCCAGAGTGGTAAAAGCCATCCAGGAGCAGGCAGAAAAATTTATCCATATCTCTTCGGATTTTTACCATCCAAAGTGGGTGGAATTGGGAGAGAAGTTGAATGAAATTGCACCGTTCCTTGATAATGCCGTGTCGTTCATGACCAATTCGGGCACCGAGAGCGTGGAAGCTGCAATTAAATTGGCACGACATTATACTGGTCGCTCTCAATTCATCGGCTTTTTAGGTGCATTTCATGGGCGGACTATGGGTTCGGTGACTTTTACCGCCAGCAAACCGACCTATCATCGCGGTTTTTACCCCTTGCTTAACGGCGTTGTGCACGCACCATTCCCGGATCCATACCGGCCTGTCCTCGATATCCGAGCTGATGAAGATTACGGCCAGGCGGTTGTGCGATATATTGAAGAACAAATTCTAGGGCATTTGATACCACCGGAAGACATCGCCGGCATCTTACTGGAGCCTATTCAGGGGGAGGGCGGGTATATCGTGCCGACGGCGGGCTTTTTCCCGGCATTACGCGAATTGTGTGATCGGCACGGCATCCTGCTCATTGTCGATGAAGTGCAATCGGGAACTGGCCGTACCGGAAAGTGGTGGGCGGTTGAACATTTCGGAATCGAGCCGGATATTGTATGTATTGCAAAAGGGATTGCCTCGGGAGTGCCTATGGGTGTGATGATGGCACGTGAGCATATCATGGTTTGGCCCAAGGGATCACACGGAAATACATTTGGAGGCAATCCCCTGGCTTGCGCCGCGGCGCTTGCCACAATTGAACTCATTGAAGAAGGGTATATGCAAAATGCCACCGAGTTGGGTGAATATACCCAGGAAATTCTGGCCGAAATCATGGCCCGTCATCCCAGTATTGGGGATGTACGTGGGATCGGGTTAACGATTGGCGTGGAGTTTGTGGTAGACCGGCAGACAAAGGCGCCTGCCGAAAAGCTGCGTGATCGGATTGTGGATCTGGCATTCAATATGGGTTTGTTAACCCTCGGTTGTGGTAAAAGCGTCATCAGGATAACTCCGCCGCTTTCAGTGAGCAAGGAAGAAGTGGACGAAGCGATGGAGATATTTGAACAGGCCATCAGCATGGCCGAAAAGGAGACACACCTTCTCCATGCTGCCTGATTTTCGCGTTCGCCAGCGGGATTATTTACTGGAAATCACACGCGCATTTACCCAGGAACTCAACCTGGATAAACTGCTGGCGCGAATTCTGGATATAACCGTTGAGATGCTGGCGGGCCAGGCTGGTTTGATTGCTCTTCGCCAGGAATTGGGCGGGTGGTCCGTCGCAGTATCCCACGGTATCCCCGCCACTTTTCTACGGTACCTGGAACCATTGTTAGCGGCTGTTGACGATCATGAAGATCCGGCTGGGATTGAGCTGCCTGAGATAAACCGGCTCTTGCAAAATCTTACCCGTGCCGCCAGTTTAGGACTTCTGACTGGCGTTGGGCTGCCGTTGATCGTACGCGGACGGGTGATTGGCGTGATATTTATTTTCCGGAATTATCCCGGGGTTTTCTCGTCCAATGACCGTGCGCTGCTGCAGACATTTGCGGATCAAGCGGCAATTGCTGTCTACAATGCCCAGCTTTATACCCAGGTGAGTTCGAGAAAAGCAGCGCATGGATGCTCTTCTGGATACCGCTGCAGATGGAATTTTAATATTATCTGCCGATCACCGGATAGAACGCTGTAACCCGGCACTGGCACGCATGTTGGAGATGACGCCTGAGCAAATCCGCGGGCAAGATCACAATGCAGTTGTTCGTTGGTCCAGTCATAAAGACGGCCTGACATTGGAACAGGCCGAAGCCGGCGGCTGGCCTCTTACCCCGAATGCGGCGTTGTATGTTGAAGGCGACCTGGATAGATTGACTGGTTTACCTCTTCCGGTTGGGATCACTTACGCTCCCCTGGTCAATGCGGAAGGCGTCCTGGTAAATGTAATTGCAACTGTGCGAGATATCACCCGATTTCGCGAAGCGGACGAATTAAAAAAGCACCTTCATATCGGTCGTCAGTCATGAGTTGAAAACACCTGTCGCATTGATCAAAGGGTATGTATCCACATTACGCCGGGACGATGCAAGCTGGGATCGAAAAATTGTTGATGACAGCTTACAGGTGATCGAAGAAGAAGCCGACCGGCTGACTGGTCTCATAGAAGACCTGCTGGATGCATCCCGGTTGCAGGCCGGTGCTCTGGCAATCAATTTATCCGATGTGGCGATGGATGTCCTGGCAAACAGGATTGCTGAACGTTTTCGCACACAGAGCAGCACCCATACGTTTCAGGTCAGTTTTCCGCCAAATTTCCCGATTGTGCTGGCAGACGAAGACAGGATCTCTCAGGTATTTACCAATTTACTATCCAACGCAATCAAGTACTCACCACAGGGTGGTGAGATAGGAATTTCAGGGCAAATTCGCCCCACGCAAATCGTCATCTGCGTAAGCGATCAGGGCCCGGGGATTGCGCCCGCAGATATTCCCCATGTGTTCGATCGATTTTACCGTTCCACTGAAGCCTCTCGAAAAACAAAGGGGGCAGGTCTGGGTTTATACCTGGCCCGGGCTGTAGTGGAAGCGCACGGCGGGCGAATTTGGGTGGATCCGAAACCCGGCGATGGAGCCAGAATTTGTTTTTCGCTGCCGCGTCCATAATTTTCAAAGAACAGAGTACCAGATTCCCAGGACATTATCAGGAGACCTCAATGCCACAGACCAGAATAAGCTGTCCAAATTGCCGCCAACCGCTCATGGCGGATGTGGAACAACTTTTTGATGTAAATGCCGATCCTTCTGCCAAGCAAAAGCTGCTTTCGGGTGGCGTGAATGTGATTCAATGTCCGAACTGCGGATATCGCGGAAATCTGGCTACTCCATTGGTTTATCATGATGCTGACAAAGAATTGTTGCTCACTTTCTTCCCACCCGAAGTTGGTCTTAAACGAGATGATCAGGAAAGATTAATCGGGCAGTTGATTAACCAGGTGGTAAATAAGCTGCCTCAGGAAAAGCGTAAGGGTTATCTATTGCGACCGCAAAGTGTACTCACCCTTCAAGGATTGGTCGAGCGGGTTTTGGAGGCGGACGGTGTAACCAAGGAAATGCTCCAGGCTCAGCAGCAACGGCTCAATTTGCTTCAAAGATTGATGAGCGCTCCCGAGAATTCGCGAAGCGAACTTGCCCGTCAAGAGGATGCGATCATCGATTCTGGACTTTTTCACATTGATGAACCGCCTGATTGAAGCTGCTCTGATGAGCGAGGATAAGCAATCTGCTCAGCGTTTGGCCGACTTGCAAAAAACGCTTTTATCCGAGACCACATTCGGGAAGAAATTGGATGAGCAATCTCGCGAGGTACAGGCAGCAATGGCTTCGCTGCAAGAAGCCGGAGAAGGGCTGACGCGTGAAAGATTATTGGATCTGGTCATTACAGCGCCCAACGATATCCGTTTGAGTGCATTGGTGAGTTTGGCGCGGCAGGGTATGGATTACACCTTTTTCCAACAGCTCAGTGAGCGCATTGACCGCGCCCGCGGCGATGGTCGATCCAGGCTGGTGAATTTACGGGAGCGTCTGTTGGAATTGACGCGGCAGGTGGACCAACAACTGGAAGAGCGGGCGGTCCAATCTCGGAAGTTGCTGGATGCGATCTTAAAAGCGCAGGATATTTCTCAGGCAACGATCGAGAGTTTGCCAGCCGTGGATGATTTCTTTTTGCGAGAGTTAAATGCAGCGTATGAAAATGCTCGCAAACAAAGCGACCTGGAGAAAATCGGTAAATTACAAAAGATTGTGGATGTCCTTAACCAGGCAAGCGCGCCCCCTCCTGAAGTCAGCCTGATTTAGGAGTTGGTCGATGCGCCAGATGATACGGCGCGGGGGAATCTCCTGGAGGCTAATCGCGAGCAGATCACACTCGAATTCCTGGAAGCCCTGACCGCAATTGTTACACAGGTGGAGAACAGCGGGGATCAGGAATTGATAACCAGGTTAAAAACGATCCATCGTATGGCATTGCGTATTTCGATGGAAAATCAAATGCGGAAATAACCTAATCTTCTTGAGTGGGGTTTTCCAGGCGCAGACCATGACCACGCACGGTCATGATATAGATGTGCGTGGGGTCTAATCCCGCGAGACGGTCGTGTAAGCGGCGCACGAGTGCATCCAGCGCTTGTTCGGAAACGACAATAGCCTGTTCCTGCCCCCAAACGGTTTCGATGACGGTTGAGCGAGGAACCACCTGCCCCTGAGAATCGAACAGCACCTCAAGCATCTTGTATTGCGAGGCAGAGAGAGGTGGTAATACTTCCTGGTCGCCAACCCATACCCGGTGGGAGCGTTTTTCCAGCCTGAGCAAGGAATTTTTAGCCGTCATTGATTCCAGGTCATCGTCCAGCGGTAATGTGGCATCGGAACTGAGGTAGGTGAACCGCTGGGCAAGCGCAATCTGAATGCTATCGCCATCCTGCAAAATATAAGCCTGCTCCAATCGTTTGCCGTTGCAGTGAGTGCCATTTTTACTGTTCAGGTCTTCGATAAGAATGCCATTTGAAGTGGCTGTCAGGCGAGCATGCTGTCGAGATACCTGGCGATCAGCAATTGTTATATTGCAGGCGGGATCGCGGCCGATAATGATTTTTCCCCACAACTGCCAGCGCTGTCCATTAAGCGGCCCAGCCTGAGCAATCAAGACGGGTAGGTCATCGCTCAGATTTCCCATGTTGGCGTCTCCACGTGTATAATATCATAAGATGTACGGGTTTGAAAGTTTAAGGGAAATCGCCGCAAAATCAAAGCATGCCTACGCCGCTCAAAGCAGGAGAGGTTCTTAGAAACCGGTACAAAATAAAACGCATTATCGGTCAAGGGGGGATGGGGAGCATTTATCTTGCAGATGATCTCCGTCTCGAAGGTCGTCTATGTGCTCTCAAAGAAGTTGATCACGACCGTTCTCTGCCCACCGATTTGCTAAAACAGGCTCGCGACCAGTTCCTGCGCGAAGCGACAGTTTTGGCGCGCCTGGATCACCCTAATCTTCCCAAAGTGTCTGATTTCTTTTCCATCGGTGGGAAAGACTACCTGGTGATGGATTTTGTTCCCGGGAAGGATCTGCGAACATTAATGGTTGAAGCGCGCCAACGGAATACATTTCTTGCAGAACGTGAAGTTTTGGGTTGGGCCAACCAGCTCGCCGATGCACTGAGTTACTTGCACAGCCAAAAACCACCCATACTACATCGCGACATCAAGCCGAGTAATCTTAAGGTGACGCCCAATGGGCTGCTCAAACTGGTGGATTTTGGCCTTGTGAAGATCCTGGCTTCGGATGAAATGACGATTACGATCCTTCAAGGCCGCGGAACAGCGCTTTACACCCCGCTGGAACAATACGGGGGTGATTCGGGTCACACCGATGCTCGCAGTGATGTATATGCTTTTGGCGCTACCCTCTACCATCTATTGACAGGCGCCCGGCCTATTGAGGCGCGCGAGCTTTTTTGAATCCTAATGCCTTGACACCTCCCCGCCAGTTAAATCCGGATATCAGCTTGCGAACCGAGCGGGCCGTATTGTGGGCAATGAACCTGCATCCCGAAGAACGGCCGGAGGATGTTGAGACTTTCCGGCAGGCATTACTGGGTGATTGGAACCCGGTGACCCGACCAAGGGCGCCTTTGCCATCACCTACATTGGCTGACCTGGTGTCATCACCCACTGAATTGGCTTTGATTGGTATCTCGGCAGGAATGGTTCTGCTCAGCCTGCTGCTTACCCTGGTACGCTAGGGATTGGCATGGGTTTTTGCCTGCATCTCACGCCAAACCCATGCCGCCAGCAATCCAATGCCGCATCCAGACAGGGTAACCATGACAACACCCCACCCAGAGTAATTGGCGAGTAGATTCTGCACGCCCGGAAAATCTAGAGCCAGTATGCTGTAAGCAGCTAATCCACCGATGAAGGCAAAGAAGCTGCTCCGCACTCCCCAGCGCACGTGTCCGAGGTAGGCGCCAAGTCGATAACTGATGAGAGCGACAATGAAGGTGAGCATCATGGCTACCAACCAGTCGGCAAGGTGAGGGCGAGCCGCAGGTGTGGAGTTCTGACTGAGGTCGGGTTCGGGGGTCAGGGTAGGCGGAGGGGTAGCGGTTGGAGTTTCAGTGGGCAGCAAGGTAGGGGTAGGTGTAGGACCGCCGCCGTTTTCAGCAGGTATATCATACCGGAGAACCTCTGAAATCTTCGCCGGCTCAGCCTCAACGTGGATTTCCAGTGCGCCAGTGGAAGAGACCTGGATCGTCGTCCGGGCAATACCATTGCGTGTAGACACAATCTGGGGCAGAGCACTCACTTCAGCATTGATCGATGTGATAAACTGCACCTGCGTCCCATCGGGAACGGGATGCCCGTTCCGATCCAGAATGATACCAGTGCGGATATTTATTAAATCGCCAACTCGATACGCGGGTAAGGGTTCTGGTTGTAGTGTGAGGGTAGGTGTTGTGGGAGCCTCGGGTTGAGGAATGTCGAGTAATAACGGAATGATCTGGGCTGGATCAGGTGTGGTTGCTGTGAACAGGTCGTACCCCACACCCGGAACCGAAATGGGCAGGCTGCCTGAAGGACGCAATTCCTGGAAGAGAATTCGGGCGGCAACATCGATGAAACTAGGGCCTTTGCTGTACAGGCCGTAGTAGGCTGTCAGTTTGCTGATATTGGTGGCATCCAGGTAAGATGGGGCATTGAAAGCGAAGACGATCAAGTTCTTCTGTTGAAATAGATCCAAGCGTTCATTCAAAAATCGATCGAGTGCCACAGACGATGGAGTAGCCTGCCGGACATTGAGCATGGCGAATATGATCCAATCTGCCCGGCGCAATTCGCGCTCCATTTGGAAGGAATCGGGGTCATTATCTAGCAGGGCAAGCAAATCGTCATATGAAAAAGATTTCAATAAGGCTGGCGTGACCTGACCAGTCGCCTGTGGACCATAGAGGCGTAAAACAGCAAGTTGAAATGAGTCAACATTGAGCGAGGTCTGTTCTTCGCAACGACTGCATTGTTTCGAAAAACGCGTGTCTGTGATAAAGACGATCCGATCGGTTCGATCGGGCGGCTCAGGGATGGCATTGTCAATTTCTGTGGTTGATGGACTGATGAGCGTTGCGGCTTCACGTGCTATATCAAAGGCAATCTGGCTGGATATGCCAATTGTTGCGGCTGCATCTAAAGCGGGGATTGTATTATTCAATGAAAATGTTCCGTACAAGTGGGATTTCAATTGTAAGATACGCAGGACAGCTTGGTCAACACGCTGGGCAAAGGCTGGATCTTCCCGATATTTCTGAGCAAAAAATTGGATGATTTTGATGGCTGTCGTGTAGGCATCGGGATCATCGCTGGAGGTAATGTTACCCAGGAAGAGGAGATCGTTCCCTGCCAGGAAAGCGTTGAGGGAGACACGCCTTGCGTCGAAAGGCTGTTCTGGATTCGTGATCTCATAAAAGCGGCGCACAGCGCGGCTGCCCAGATCATCGCTGATCATGACACCGCCGTTATTCCGCCAGGTAGTAAGGGGCGGCAGGCTCATCAACAGATTGAATGCTTGCTGGTCAAAGCTCACCGGTCGGGTTGTAGCGCGAATATTGCCCTGAAAGCCCTGATAACGGATATGAGAGGCCAGCAATGCATCGGCAGCGGCTTCGGGACTTGGCGCGTTGCCTGTAACATCGAAGAACGGCGCAAGGTCGAAGTTTTGCAATTGATCCAGTGATTTTCGTACTGTGGCCATTTCTTCTTCAGGGACGCGATCAGCACCCCCAATCCCGGGGAAGTTGCGGGCGGCAACGGCGACTTTCCCATTACTACCCTGGTGAACACCGGTAATGTAAGCATGCCCCATCAATCCAACCCAAAATGGGTCGCCTCCGAAAGTGCGGCTTCCCAGGCCGCTGCCCCCTTCGGGGAGAGTAGTTTCCAACACATCCAGGGACGGGCCGAACAATAAATTGATGCCAAGTGCGGATAATTCTTGTCCCAGGATGCTACCGGCCTGCCTGGCAAGCTCAGGATTCCAAGTCGCCCCAATGGCCATCTGGTTGGGGAGAGGGGTGACACCATTCAGGATCTGGTCATAAGGAGCGCCATCGCCTTGTTGGGATACCGCTATGAAAAGGGGGATGAAATTGGGAATAAATGTGTCCCCGCTCAGAGGATTAGTGTGCTGTTGTTGAGAATTCGACCATCGATTGAGCTGTATCTGCCGGTTCATGGAAATGATTTGGTTGAGAGCGTCTGAACCGGCTGTGAAGTTATCGTTGGCTGCCGAGAGCGCCACACCTCCGATGTGGTAGTTTACGATCAGATCGTAGATGGACGTTTCCTGGGTCGTGTCAATGCCTTGAAAATTAAAAATGAATATTTGCCCAACACGCTCTTCCGGGGTGAGTTTTTGGAGCAATAGGTCAGCTTGCTGGCGGGTTGAGGCTTCTTGTCGTTGAGGAGCAGCGCGGCCAGATAAGGGCAGAACTAACTGAGCCGCGATCAGCAGGAGCAAGAACAAGCGCTTCAGCAGTAAAAACACGTGTGGACGTGAGTTGAACGCCCTGCTCATTGCCTCTCGCTCTCCAGAATGGTGTGGAGCAACTGGCGACGCTCTGAGCCGCTGAGTGTCTCGAGGCGGCGAATCTCCAAGGGATCGATTTCGTGGCGAAGCAGGTACAATTCTTCGGATGTAGGCAGGGGGGTTTCGCAAACCCGGGGTGAAATTTCAAGTTTGAAACCGGTACGACCCTGAATGTGTTCAATCGTCGTGCCTCTGTGGTAGCTTGTCAAGCGCAGGCGGCCATTTAGAAAATCGAACACACCCAGATCTGTAATCAGACCGCGCGGGCCAGCGCCGTGAGACCGCTGAGGTGAATGACCCAATCCAGAACGGACATCCAATTGTTCAACAAAGGTGAGACGGGAATGTCGTGGAACATACATGTAAATATTGTTCATAAAGGTTGTCACATCTGGAATTCCACCGCTGCCTGGCAGGCGAAGGCGTGGTTTACGGCGACCAAGCTCCAGGTAATCTTTTCCGAAAGCGATATTGTTGAAATTGCCAAAAGGGTCCACCTGTGCTGGGCGAAAGAACTCCTTAGGGCGTAATGTGGGGAGAACATCGGCGGCAGCCCGGGCAAATCCCACGCGGCATAATGATTGATCCAACCACAGGCTTTCGATATGTTTCAGCCCGAGGGGAGCCGGATACCTGCACATGCCCTGCCCGATGGCAGATGCAAAATACAAATTGGGAGCGTGCGTCCGGCGAGCCAGAAGATAACCGGCGGCGACCATGGGGGTGGCAATACCCTGGGCCACCGCCTCCCCATTTTCGATCGTACGGGCAATACAGACCACCATCATCTCTTCTGGAGTGATATTTTCCACGCTAGCCCTCCCGGTTGTCTGCACAAAGGTTCATGCCCGGCGGCTGCTTTCTTTTTGTTTTTGTGCTTTGCCAGCCACAACCTGCCGGGCGAGGACCGGGTCATCGGTGAAGAGACCATCTACCCCGAGCTCCAACATTTTCTTGAAGTCTTCGGCTTTGTTGACTGTATAAACAAAAACCTTGCAACCACGCCGGTGGACACGTTGAACCAGCTGCAGGGTGGTGTCCTCGAAATAGGGATGAAGCGCCTGGTATCGTATGAGATGGCCGAGGGGTGAACGCGGCAGGGCGCCGCTGCCCTTCCACCAGCACAGCAAACCAATGGGTACCTCGGGTAGCTGGCGGCGGGCGCGCAGCAGTGCGATAGGGCTAAATGATGAGAAAATAACCCGCTTTGCCAGGTTGTGTTTTTTGACGACAGCAGCCACTTTTTCGGGCAGGTCGTCGAATAAGGACGCATAATTGGTGAGCTCAACATTGATAAACGTTTTTTGACCGACGGCTTCAAAAACCTCATCAAGTGTAGGTATCTTTTCGCCTCGAAATGCTACGTCAAAGTGACTACCGGCATCGAGCAGGCGCATATCTTCCAGTGAAGTTTTACCTACCTGGCCTTGAACACCGGTTGTGCGCTCGAGTGTCTGGTCGTGGAAAATTACGATATGTCCATCGGCTGTCAATTTGGCATCCAATTCGATAGCATCTGCTCCCTGGCGAACGGCCAGCTCGAAAGAAGAAATAGTGTTTTCTGGAGCATATGCGCTTGCGCCACGGTGCGCAAAGATTGTTGGTGTAGGGAGTTCCGAGAATATCATGCTATAACTCCACGAAATAAGACTCGGCAGCGCGGTCGATCAGATCACGCGTCATGGCTGGTTCGGTCGTTAAATACCGGGCAATATCAAGAATCTGGTCGCACAGGTCACGCGGATGGGATGCCCGCAGTTTCCGGTTGCGTTTTATGTACCACTCCTGGAGCAGGTAAGCCAATCCCTGATCGCTGTACGTTACTCCTTTGGAAGCAGCCACCCGCCGGAAAATTTCCCGGTATTCTTCGTAGTTGGGATCCCCGATCTCGATTTTGTGGCGCAGACGGCGTAGAAAGGCCTCGTCTACCAGGTCTCGCGGGGGTAGATTGGTAGAGAACACGACCAATACATCGAACGGAACCTCCACCTTCCGGCCGGTGTGCAAGGTGAGGTAGTCGATGCGGTTCTCGAGCGGCACGATCCAACGGTTGAGAAGATCTCTCGGTCGAACTTGCTGGCGGCCAAAATCGTCGATGAGTAGAATGCCTCCGTTTGCTTTTACTTGAAATGGGGCTTCATAGAATTTGTTGACATCATCGAAAACCAGATCCAGACCCGCCATGTTGAGCTCACCGCCAACAACAATGAATGGACGGCGAATACGTACCCAGCGTGGGTCACGGCGGGCGCCGCTGCGGAGGGCGCCGGTGCCCATAGGATTGCTGTCCTCATCTTTAGCAAGCTGGTGGTTGACCGAATCATAAAGCTTGACAACCTGTCCATCGATATAGATCGCATAGGGTATATACATGCTTTCCCGCAGGATCATGCTGCCGATGGAACGAGCGATGCTGGTCTTGCCATTGCCGGGGGGACCGTACAGAAAGATGGAAGTGCCTGAATTGATGGCTGGACCAATCCGCTGAAATGTTTTCTCAGATAGAATTAAATGCCCCAGGGTCTGTCGCAGCACACGGTTGACAACCTGGGTGCGGCCTTTGCTCTGACGCAAGATCAATTCGTTGTATGTTTTAATCGGGACAGGAGCAGGTCCAGCATACTGGCTGCGCTCCAACGCTTCACGGGCACGGGCGATGCCGGCTCCGGTGATGGCATATTGGTAGGCGCCCTCACCCAGACCCATCTGTTGTGAAGACTTGACTTCGACAAATTTCTCGCGCTTGAGCGCTTCAAGGATTTGATCGACCAGACCCGCAAACGGGAGAGCCATTTCTTCAGCTACTTTGAAACCGCTCAGGTAACCCTGAAAGTAGAGAATTTTCAGAGCAAGGTCTTGTAGCCACAGGGCAGATAAACCCGTCTGTTCGACCTGGGTCACAGCTGGAGGGGTAAATGACCCGGCGGCGGCAGATGGCGTCGATGGCTGTAAGGGGCGGTAAGCACTCATGGTTCAGCTCTCCCGATTTGCATTATAGCATGGCATTACCGGCAACTTCAAATGGCTGCGTCAGCCTTCAGACGGGCGAATATCTCGTACGTTTAACTGAAATGACGATCGTCCGTTGTATTCATTGATCTCAAAGGTGTAGTACAAATCGAGATTGGCTGGCATTTGTTCATACCAGGCAGCCTGGCCAAACGCGATGGCGTCATAGGTGATCCTGCCATCGGTGACGGTTAATTTGAGATGTTTACTATCACCCACAAGGCGTTTGCCGGTTACCTTGAGATTGCGGGAGATGAAATGCACCTGCGGGTTTCCGTAGCCAGTTGGTTCCACCCACTCCAAATACTTGAGAATCTCGGGTCTCAGTTCCGAGAGAGGAAGATCGATGTCGGCGGTGAGGGTGGGGGTTAGGTCCAGGCCGGATAACTGCCGGGCAGCAATGGTATTCAATTGTTCCAACAATTGAGGCAGGCGATCGTTACGAACCGTAAAACCGGCTGCGGCCCGGTGCCCGCCATGATGCTCCAACAAATCGGCGCACTCATCCAGGGCGTCGGTGATATGAAATTCGGGAATTGAGCGACAGGAGGCGCGGGTATACTCTTCGCCGCGCTGGCCAACAATGGCGGGGCGGTAATATAGTTCGGTCAAACGGGAGGCAGCCAGGCCAACCACACCCGGATTGAAGCTGGGGTCGGCGGCGAAAAGCAGCAGCGGGTCTGGGTCAGTCTCGGTTGCTATGATTTCGGCCTGGGCTTGGATCTGGCGAGTTAATTCCTGGCGCTCAACATTCTGCCTGTGGAGTTTTTGAGCCAGGATGCCGGCAATCTGTACTTCCCCAGTGGTCAAGAGATCCAGAGCAGCCTGGGCTGATTCAAGGCGACCGGATGCATTTAGCCGCGGTCCAAGGATGAAACCGATGTGGCCTGCGTTGATCCGCTTGCCTGCCAACCCCGAGGCGCCCATCAAAGATAAGATTCCCTGGCGTCGGGGATTTTGTAGATACAGCAAACCTGAGCGAACCAGGCTGCGGTTCTCCCCCACCAACGGCGCAAGATCAGCGACGGTGCCGAGGGCCACCAGGTCAAGGAAATCATCGGGTTGCAGGGGTGTGTCTGGCCTGGTGTGATGCAGGGCTGAAATGAGTTTATAGGCTAAGCCAACACCGGCCAAATCCTTTTCGGGGTAGGCATCGTCAGGTAGTTTGGGATTGATCACTGCCCGGGCGAGTGGGATTTCGCTGCCTGGATGGTGATGGTCTGTAATGATCAAATCTAAACCCAGATTGGCAGCGTAGCTGGCTTCTACGGGAGAGCGAATACCACAATCAACGGTGATAACAAGCTTGACGCCGCGCTCATGCAAACCTTTCAGTGCATCGTTGTTCAGACCATAGCCTTCTTCAAACCGATTGGGAATATAACCAGTTACATTGGCGCCTTGAACGGACAGCGCTTGCACCATGAGCGCGGTTGCCGTAACGCCATCGACATCATAATCGCCATAAACAGCGATTGGTTGATTGTGATCAATGGCGAAGGCGATACGGTCTACAGCGGCTTGCATGCCCGACAAGAAAAACGGATCCGTGCCGGGTGGAGGGGCTGCATTCAGGTAGAGTTCGGCCATGGGTTGAGAGAATACGCCGCGGTTGTACAGAACCTGGCGGAGAACCGGCGGGTAGCCAAGCAAATCTTGGTTGGCTTCGGGTGAGATAGAAGGCGAAACAATCCAGCGTTTTTTTCTGGGTGGCATGGTAAGTTCAATTGAATGGCAAAGCCAATGTGTCAGGCCAGGCTGCGTGCCAGCGCCAATGCGCCCAACAATCCGGCGTCGTCACCGAGCACCGTGGTCGTTACAATGAGATCATCCAGGTACGCTGGGGTGAGCACGTGTTCTCGAATGGATCTGCGCATCGGATCAAGAAGCAAGTCCCCGCTATGAGAAACACCGCCGCCAATAATGATGATCGTTGGGTTGAAAATGTGGAGAAAATCGGCAATGGCCTGACCCATAAAACTTCCAGCGCGTTCAAGAGCAGCGCACGCCAGCTTATCGCCCTGAGACGCAGCCAGACTGATCTTCCGGGCACTCGGGTTCTGGTCAATCCGCAGAGATGAGGTTACACCCCGTGCTAATTCTTGGCTGACCCAACGAGCAATTGCAGTTCCCGATGCCACAGCTTCGAGGTGTCCATGTTTGCCACAGCCACAGATTGGGCCATCCAACATCACGGTGATATGACCGACCTCGGCTGCCAGACCATGCGCGCCTAGCAGGAGCTGATCTTGAACAATAATGCCCCCCCCGATGCCTGTGCTGATCGTGAGGTAAATCAAATTGTGATGGCCGCGGCCAACACCAAAGGTCCATTCTCCCAATGCTGCCAGGTTCGCATCATTGCCCAGGGCCACGGGGACCTGGAAGCGATCTTGAAGGATTTGTTTCAAATGGAGATTGACCCAACCTGGAATGTTGGGCGCCGACATGATGATGCCTTTGTAAGGGTCGGTAGGACCGGGAGCCGCCACCGCAATAGCTGCAACCTGCCCATCAACGGGCCAGGTCGAAGAAATCAGCGCTTTGAGTTCGATCTAATGGGGTTTCACCGGGGTTCTGGGTGGCAATTTTTGAAATTTTGAGGGGTTCTCTGCCTTCGGCAGGATAACATGCAACACGCAGCTGTGTGCCGCCGATATCAACAGCAATGAAGGTTGATTTCATGCTTAAAAGTATAGCATAAGACCTCACCCCACAGTTGACGAGTTCAATAAAGACTGCTATGATCGTTTCTGGTATGAAAGATGTAGCCACCTGGCTGCGGGGAATTGGTAGACTTGTTAGCAGGTCTATGCAGTGGTTCATTCCAGGGTTGGGGGTAAAACGCTGGTTGATTGTTGCATTGATCGGTACAACATTAATTGGTCTTGGCCTGGCGGTTCTGATCATCGATGTCTATCGAACTGCGCCTGAAACCTGGTGGCTGCCGTTCCTTTCGGCGGCTTCACTCCGGTTTATTGACCGCCCACTGCGTGCACTCATCTTTGGGGGATTGGGTCTGGCATTAATCATCACCGGTATTCTGGGGATAAACCGTTCGCTGCTGACACCATTTCTCCATCCGGGGCGGCCTATGGTGGATGCATTAACAGTTCACCGGCGGCGAGAGCGAGGACCCAGGATTGTAGCCATTGGGGGAGGAAATGGGCTGGCAACCCTGTTGCGCGGCGTCAAGGAATATACTTACAATATCACGGCGGTTGTTACTGTTGCTGATGATGGGGGCTCGTCTGGCCGTTTACGCCGCGAGCGCGGCATACTGCCTCCGGGTGATATCCGCAATTGCCTGGCTGCCCTATCGAGCGATGAAGCATTATTGACCCAATTGTTTCAATACCGCTTTCCGGATGGTCAGGGTGATCTGGAAGGGCACTCGTTTGGAAATTTATTCATTACCGCCCTGGCAGATATCACGGGTAGTTTTGAAGAAGCAGTTGTCGAATCGGGTCGTGTGTTGGCAGTGCATGGACGGGTACTGCCTTCAACCCTGCATGATGTCCGCCTGGTAGCAGATGTTGCCCTGCCACACCTGGCGAGCGAGGTGCGCGTCGAAGGCGAGAGCCATATTCCCGAGATGGCGGGCAAGGTACGCCGCGTTTGGCTGGAACCGAACAACCCACCGGCGTTCCCACAATCGGTGCATGCCATTCTGAATGCGGATTTGATTATTATTGGACCGGGAAGTCTGTATACGAGCATTTTACCGAACATGCTGGTGCCTGATCTGGCTCAAGCGGTGAGTTCGAGCCGGGCGTTGAAGCTGTATGTATGTAATGTTGCCACCCAACCCGGAGAAACGGATCATTACAACTGCGGAGATCATATTCGCGCGCTGGAAGAACATCTGAGCAGTGGCCTGTTTGATGTTGTGGTTGCCAACAAACGCCAATCCGGCATGTTGTCTGGCGGGTCAGAATGGGTAGAAATTGAGGATGAGCTTTCGGACCAATATGCTGTATACCGTGCAGACCTAATTGATGAAGAACATCCCTGGCGTCATGATTCTAGGCAAACTGGCGCGCGCGGTTATGGATTTGCTGCAAGAAAGAACCGGGCCTCTGGTAAAATAGTAAGTTGGTATCTGGTGTTTGCCAGGTTTGGCGAACTCGGGTTTAGAAAATAGATTGTGAATAAATGCACAACTAGGTGTGCATTGGTGTAAAATATATCAGAGCAATAAATAACCCACAACTAACATTGAATTTTGGAGGCATAAAATGACAACAAAAGTAGGAATCAATGGTTTTGGCCGGATTGGACGGCAGGTTCTAAAGGCCATACGGGATCTTTACCCGGGCAAGCTTGAGGTCGTTGCTTTCAACGATATTGGCGACTTGAAGACTATGGCCCATCTACTCAAGTATGACTTCGAATTATGGCCGCTTCGATGGCACAATTGAAGTTGGCGATGGCGAGTTAATTATTGACGGCAAACCCGTCAAAGTGTTTAAGGAAAGCGACCCTTCCAAAATCCTTTGGGGTGACCTGGGTGTTGATATTGTGATTGAGAGCACAGGCATCTTCACCATAAAACAGGATGGCGTAAATAAGAAGGGCAAGATGGTGCTTGGCGCTGAGAACCACATTACCAAAGGCGGAGCGAAAAAGGTAATTATTTCCTCCCCGGCGGAAGGCGAAGATTTGACCGTCGTTATCGGGGTGAATGACGAAAAATACGATCCTGCAAAGCACCATGTGGTATCCAACGCTTCTTGCACAACAAACTGTCTGGCGCCGGCTGTCAAAGTTGTGCATGATAAATATAAGATCATGCGCGGCTTTATGACCACGATCCACTCTTATACCAACGATCAGAAAATCCTGGATTTACCACACAGCGACCTGCGCCGGGCACGCGCGGCTGCCGTGAATATCATCCCTACATCCACAGGCGCTGCCAAAGCTCTCAAGCTGGTGATCCCTGATCTGGCTGGTAAATTCGATGGTTATTCCCTGCGCGTGCCAACGCCCACGGTATCTGTGGTTGATTTCACTGCCCAGGTTGAAACTGCCATGACTACGGAAGAATTGCGCCAGTCATTCCGCGATGCCGCTGCCGGTCCGATGAAGGGAATTCTGGCTGCTGTGGACGAGCCGTTGGTGAGCATCGATTATAAGGGTGATCCGCATTCCTCGTCTGTGGATCTGCCATTTACGATGGTGCTTGGCAAAGATAAGAGCGATTTTATAAAAGTGGTCACCTGGTATGATAACGAATGGGGTTACTCGGTTCGCACAGCCGACCTGGCTGCTTTGATGGCGAAGTCTCTCTAATTTGCAGGAAATTTTCCGGTGCCAGGTGTTCGGGTAATGGTGAAATTTTTCCGGACGCCTGGCACTTCCGGAGGGAATCATGTTCAATAAGAAAACGATCAAAGACATCGACGTAAGCGGTAAGAAGGTGTTGGTGCGGGTGGATTACAATGTCCCGGTAAAAGATGGAAAGGTTGGTGACGACACCCGGATTCGCGCAGCCATGCCAACCTTAAAATATCTGCTGGATCATGGAGCCGCGGTCATTTTGTTTTCCCACCTGGGCAGACCCAAAGGCGGACCGGAACCTAAATATTCGCTTCGTGCTGTAGGTGAGCATTTAAGTGGATTATTGGGCACGCCGGTGGCGTTTGCTGAAGATTGTGTCGGCCCTGCTGCAGAAAAAGCGGCTGCGGCGTTGAAACCGGGGGATGTGCTGCTGCTCGAAAATACCCGTTTCATGCCGGGTGAAGAGAAGAATGATCTGGAATTGGCCAGGAAGATGGCGGCCCTGGCCGACATCTATGTAAATGATGCATTTGGGTCTGCGCATCGCGCCCATTCATCAACCGAAGGTGTGGCCCGTTATCTGCCAGCTGTTGCTGGTTTCTTGATGGAAAAAGAAATCAAATACCTGGGCGCAGCGATTGCTGACCCTAAACGACCCTTTGTTGCCATTCTAGGCGGCGCAAAAATCAGCGATAAGATCGGCGTGATCCGCAATCTGCTTGAGAAGGCCGACATGGTGTTGATCGGCGGCGGTATGGCGAATACCTTCTTCAAAGCCCAGGGGTATCCAATGGGCGATTCCCTGGTTGAAGACGAAGCACTGGAAACTGCCCGAGAGCTGGTTGCCAGGGGAAGCGCCAAATTGCGCCTGCCTGTGGATGTGGTGATCGGCGATAAGTTTGAAGCTGAAGCTGAGCGCAAGGTGATGGCTTCTGGCGCTGTACCCGATGGTTGGCGGATTCTGGATATCGGTCCGGAGACCGTGAAAGCGTACCAGAAGGTGTTGGGAAGCGCAGGTACGATCGTGTGGAATGGCCCCATGGGTGTGTTCGAATTTCCACGTTTTGCCGAGGGAACTTATGGGGTTGCCAAGGCAGTTGCAGAAAGCAACGCTGTCAGCATCATTGGTGGTGGTGAATCTGTAGCTGCTATTCAGCAATCCGGGCTGGCTGACAGGATAACACACATCTCCACCGGGGGTGGTGCATCCCTCGAGATGCTGGAAGGTTTGACGCTGCCTGGCCTGGCGGCGTTGAACGATAAATGATCGCCTGAACAGGAGCGAAGGACGGTGAATTACGCCGTCCTTCGTTTGCTTAATCCATCCGTCTGGCATTCCAGACGTCCTAGAGGACCGTATGCGTAAACCATTTGTTGCTGGAAATTGGAAAATGTTTATGAATGTAACTGAAGCCCGCCATCTGGTGTCTGAGATGGTGCCGGCTTTGCAGGCTCTGAATGGTGTGGAAAGAGTGCTATGCCCACCTTTTACCACATTGCTGGCCGTGCGTGCCTTGCTGGAGGGAACGGAAATCGGGCTTGGGGCGCAAAATATGCACTGGGAGGCATCGGGGGCCTACACCGGAGAAATAGCTCCACCCATGGTGGCAGAATTGTGCCAGTATGTGATCCTTGGACATTCAGAGCGGCGAACTTATTTTGGGGAAACCGACCAAACTGTGAACCACAAAGTTCAGGCTGCTCTGGCGAACGGGATAATTCCTATCATCTGTGTCGGCGAGACCCTGGATGAGTATGAGACAGGCCGCACGGCTGAAGTTGTAGCACGCCAAATGAATTTTGGTCTGGCTGGACTTAATATAGGTACGGGAGATATTGAAGCCAGTGCCGGCCGGTTGGTGATTGCTTATGAGCCGGTTTGGGCAATTGGCACCGGAAGGGCGTCTACGGCTGAAAGCGCCAACAGCGTGGTTGCTGAGGTAATTCGACCTGCCTTTGAAGGGCTGTTTGGCAATACCGCTGCACAGGCTGTGCGTGTATTATACGGAGGTTCGGTAAAATCTTCGAATGCGGCTGAGTTTTTTGCTCAACCGGATATCGATGGCGCTCTTGTTGGCGGGGCCAGCTTGAAGCCGGCAGAATTTATTGGCATTGTGCAGGCTGCGCGCCCGTAAAGTAGACTGTCCGGGTGAATCCTGAAGATCTTAACTCAATAGCCAACCTGGATGGCTTATGGTGGCTGCTGGCCTTATCAGGGCCGTTTCTTGTTTTGCAGCGCGGCTTGCACCGGCAAATCCAGGCAGTTTTGTTATTGCTGACCCGGCGAAGCGATATCACGCTGGTGTTATTTTCGGTGTTGTTTTTCCCCGGAGTTTTATTGCATGAGACCAGTCATTTCCTGGTTGCGAAAATCCTGGGAATTCGGACAGGCAGTTTCTCACTCATCCCACGGCCATTGGCAGGGGGCCGGCTGCAGCTGGGATATGTTGAGACAGCCGCGACAGATTTTTTGCGGGATGCGCTCATCGGAATTGCGCCTCTGATCATCGGTGGAGTTATTTGTCGCCTACGCCGGTATCACCCGCCTTGGGTTAGTATCTGCCTGGGAATTATTGAACGCGGGTTCTGCCGATTGGTCGTCGGTAATGAATGGCATCATTGACCGTCCGGATTTCTGGTTATGGCTGTATTTAACGTTTGCCGTAAGCAGTACGATGCTCCCATCGACTTCAGATAGGCGGGCCTGGTTGCCGGTGTTCATGAGCCTGCTGTTCTTGATTGTGGTAGGGGTGCTGGCAGGCGTGGGACCCTGGCTGATCCAACACCTGGCAGCGCCAATGAACCAGGCCTTACGAGCTGCCTCCGCGGTTATGGGTATCAGCCTGTTGGTGCATGCTCTATTCTGGCTGCCGATGTGGTTGACCCACCGGTTGCTTGCTCGCATCACCGGTTCCGAAGTCGTTTGAGGCCCTGGTTGCCTTTACAGTTCTGTTGTTAGATTGGGAGTGCTTTACTGGTAAAATAACGGAAAATATCTGGATATTACACGATGCTCATTTCAGGAGATGTTCTTCGCAGAGGTGGAAAATCCCGCGAGGAAATCTTTTTATGCATTTTGCCGGTTATACAGCATTCCCCGTTTACAAAGGAGGAGATCGATGAAAAATGATGATAACCTGGAACGAGAGCGAGACAGCCTGCCGGATCAATCGGCAGATAAAAAAGTAGTCGCCCCGAATGGTGAGAGTTATCCACTCAAGTTTTTGGAATGGAACCAAATCCCAATGGTAGATGAGGCATTAAGCTCACTGGGAGATTACGGGGAAGTGCGATTAATTGTGGAAAAGGGGCGGCTGCGATTTCTGGTTACCCAGAAAAGTTTTGATGCTCTCAAATGGCAGCCTGGTAATCCGATCAGGTAGGTGCAATCATGACATTGCACTGGTATGCATTAAGAAGTAAACCCAGAAAAGAAGAAGTTGTCTGGCGCCAGGCAAGGACCATGGGGTACGAGGTCTATTATCCACGCCTGCGGATTTCAGCCTGTGAATCCACGCTCCAGAAAATGGCGCCCATACTTTCCCGGATATATGTTCGTAGCAGGTAAATATTGAAGAGGTGGGGTTATCAGCCTTCCAATGGATGCCTCATGCGATCGGGTTGGTTTGTTTTGGGGATGAACCGGCCATGGTGCCTGAAAATTTGATCCACGCGGTGAGGAAACGAGTGGACGAGATCGCAGCGGCCGGCGGCGAACTTTTTGCCGGTTTGAATCCGGGTGATACGGTCGTCATCAGCGAAGGGCCTTTTGCAGGTTATGAAGCGATCTTTGACACGCGGATACCCGGGAGTGAAAGGGTGCGTGTGTTGTTGCAATTGCTCAACAGCCAGCGTCAGGTACCGGTTGAGTTGAGTGCAGGGCAGATCCAACAAAAAAAGCATTCGAATTGATCTCCGCAGATTAATTTAGAATGGGTGCTGCCCAGTACATACAAACTATTTTGCCGCGGGTGTCGGAAGGGCGGAGCGCGCCTGATCGTGGAGTAAATTGTCTCCGAACCAAACCCGAATTGATCTGGATTATGTACCCGAAAGGTGATTTATGATCAGAGTTGCGGTGATTGGGGTGGGTGCGATGGGGCGCAACCATGCACGTGTGTATAGTGAACTGGCAGAAGCGGATCTTGTTGCTGTCGCAGACGAGAACCAGACGTTAGCCAGGAGCGTCGGAACGAATTTCGGGAGCGCCGCTTATGACGACTATCGTCAAGATGATTGCCGAAATGAAACCTGAGGCGGTCAGTGTGGCAGTGCCGACGGTTTTACATGAAGAGGTGGTTCTGGCGGCGCTGGAAGGCGGCGCCCACGTGCTCGTGGAGAAACCGATAGCAGCGAGTTTGGAGCAGGGCAGGAATATGATCAACCGCGCCCGTGAGCTGGGTCGCCAGCTTATGGTTGGCCATATCGTGAGGTTCAACCCGGCGATACAACAACTGAAACAACGTCTGAACGCGGGGGAACTGGGTAGGATTTTCCAAATTATCTGCCGCCGGGTAGGGCCATTCCCTGCGCGGATTCGCGATGTGGGCGTGGTCATCGACCTGGCGCCTCACGATGTTGACTTAATGCGCTTCTTGACTGGCCTTGAGCCGCTGCGGGTCTACGCGGAGACAGAACAGCGCATCCACACTGAACATGAAGACCTGATCTTAGGGCTGCTTCGATTTCCCGATGGGGTGACTGGCGCGTCTGGAGATCAACTGGTTGACACCCACCAAAGTTCGTGAGGTTGTCGTTTTAGGAGAATACGGCTTGTTCCGGGTGGATGATCTGACACAGGATCTGTATTTTTTCGAAAATGCCTTTGCCCATGAAAATACCTGGCAAACGCTGCAAAATTTGAAAGGAGTAAGTGAAGGCAGCATGACCCGGTTTGCCTTACAACGGTACGAGCCCCTCAAGGCAGAGCTTCAGGCATTTTTAGGGTCGATACGAGACGGGTCAAACGTACCGGTGAGCGGGGCCGATGGGCTGGAAGCGCTTCGTCTTGCACTGGCGTTGGTGGAGGCCGGGCGCACTCACCAGGTTGTTGAGGTAGCCAATGCAATTGCTTGATTTACAACGGTTAATTGAAAATGAAGAAGCGCGTTTGGCGGTTATTGGCCTGGGATATGTTGGCTTACCGGTGGCGTGTGAGTTTGCCCAGGCAGGTTTTGACACGTTGGGTATTGACCTCCAGGTAGAAAAGGTTGAGATGATTAATGCAGGCGTCTCGCCCATCGAGGGGAGCGAACCTGGGTTAAATGATCTCCTTGCCAGAGTGACCGGCAGCGATCAATTAAGGGCAACCACGGATTATTCTGAACTCCGTGATCGGGATGTCGTTTTAATCTGTGTGGAAACGCCAGTGGATGAAAATTATATACCGCAGTATGGCGCTTTGCGTGTTGTGCTGCATGACCTGGCGGTTGTCCTGAAATCCGGCGCGCTGGTGGTGGTTGAGTTAACCATATCGCCGGGAACCATGAACAACCTGGTGAAGCCGCTATTGGAAGATGCCAGTGGAAAAATTTGCAACCGGGATTTTTACCTGGGGCATTGTCCCGAGCGAGTTATGCCGGGTAAGCTGCTGGCGAATTTGAGACAGGTGAGCCGTGTGGTTGGTGGGATGACGCCGGAGACGGCCGAAACGATGCTTGCGCTTTACCGGCACATTGTGCAGGCAGACCTGGATCCTGCGGATTGTGTCACCGCTGAGCTGGTTAAAACGGTGGAGAATGCCTACCGGGACGTGCAAATTGCATTTGCCAATGAAGTGGCGCTGATTTGCGAGCAAGCCGGTGGGAATGCCTGGATCGTGAGGGACCTGGTTAATAAAAGTCCAGGCCGGCAAATGCATCTGCCAGGAGCGGGTGTAGGCGGGCATTGCATTCCAAAAGACCCGTGGTTATTGGTGCATGCTGTTCAGGGAACCGGGCTGCGCCTCGGGTTGATACCGGCGGCAAGGGGTGTGAACGACCAGATGCCCAAACACATTGCCGAGATGCTTCGACGCGCGCTGGAAGAGGCCGGACCAGGCTTGAAGGGGGCGCGAATTTTAATCCTGGGATACGCCTACCTTGAAGAGTCAGACGACACACGGAACAGCCCCAGCAAGATTTTGGTAGATTTGTTGGCTACCTGTGGCGTTGAGGTGATCATCCATGACCCCTATGTATCAAAGTACCAGGGGGATATTTTGGAAAAAGCGCGGGGCTGCGATGGGGTCGTGGTGATGGTACGTCACCAGGTTTATTTCCAGCTGGACCTGTACGCACTGGCTGAGGTTCTCCGAACGAGGGTGCTGGTAGATGGCAGGTCGGTGATTTCTGCGGAACAGGCGCGCCAGGCGGGTATGCTGTACCGGATTGTGGGTGTTGACCCAAGGATGCAATGAAGGTCTTTACGATTGTTGGAGCGCGGCCGCAGTTGATTAAAGCCGGACCAGTCAGCCGCTGTTTACGCTCAAGACACATGGAGTTTTTGCTCCATACAGGCCAACATTATGATGATGCGCTCTCGGCAGTTTTTTTTCGAGAGCTTGGCCTGGCTGCGCCTGATATGAACCTGGGAGTAGGGTCTGGTGCGCATGGGGAACAAACCGCAGCTATGCTGGTGGGTATCGAAGGCGCATTGGTGCAGGAAATGCCGGATTGGGTGTTGGTTTACGGAGACACCAATTCCACCCTGGCAGGAGCGCTGGCGGCTTCCAAACTGCATATTCCGGTGGCTCACGTGGAAGCAGGGCTGCGCTCATTTAACCGGCGCATGCCAGAAGAGATCAACCGTGTGGTAACCGACCATCTCTCTACGCTGTTATTTGCCCCGAGCCAGACTGCGGTTGAACATCTGGCTCATGATGGAATTTGGGAAGGCGTGCACCTGGTAGGGGATGTGATGGCCGATGCTCTGCTGAATGCCCTGGAGCATGCCCGGAAAAACTCACAAATATTGGGAAAGCTCGGGTTAGCCGAAAGCAGGTATACGCTTGTGACGCTGCACCGGGCTGAAAACACGGATGATAAAGCAAGATTGGTTGGTATATTATCTGCACTGGAGAGAATGGACGGGGAGCTGGTTTTCCCTGTGCATCCCAGAACTCGCAAAGCAATGGCTGCGAGTGGCTTTACCTTCCACAACCCACACATCAGATTGATTGAGCCAGTGGGTTATCTGGATATGGTGCGATTAGAAAGCTCAGCACGCCGAATTTTGACTGATTTCAGGCGGTATCCAAAAAGAAGCCTACTGGCTGGAGGTGCCGTGCATCACACTGCGGGATGAGACGGAGTGGGTCGAGACCGTGACTACCGGCTGGAACGTGTTGGCAGGAGCGGATACGGCGCGCATATTGGAATTAGCGCATCATCACAAGCCGCCTGAAATTAGGCCGCCTCTCTATGGGGATGGGCATGCAGCGGAACGCATGGTTGCTATATTAGATGATTACATGGCCTGACCGGCAGACGCCTGCCAGACCGAGTTGAAAGGAACAGGAAACGGGTGCGATGAAAAAAGCATTGATTACAGGAATTACAGGACAGGATGGCTCGTATTTAACAGAGCTGCTGCTTGACCAGGGCTATGAGGTGCATGGTCTGATCCGGCGAGCCAGCACCTTTAATACGCACCGGTTGGATCACATCTATCATGATCCACACAACCAGAACGGGGCGAATTTGCACTTGCATTATGGTGATATTGCCGCCTCGGGAAACCTGGTGGAGTTAATCTATAACATCAGGCCAGACGAAGTTTACCATCTGGCGGCACAGTCGCATGTGCGGGTCAGCTTTGACCTGGCGGAATACACGGGCGACGTGACCGGGTTGGGGACGATGCGCATCCTGGACGCGGTGCGGAAGAGCGGGATTGCTGCCCGTGTGTACCAGGCGTCATCAAGCGAAATGTTTGGAGCGGCAAAACCACCCCAGAAGGAGGATACACCCTTTGAACCGCAGAGTCCCTACGCAGCTGCGAAGGTGTATGCCTACTGGGTGACGCGCAATTACCGGCAGGGTTATCACCTTTTTGCCAGCAATGGAATACTCTTTAACCATGAATCGCCCCGGAGAGGCGAGACCTTCGTGACCCGTAAGATCACACGGGCTGTTGCGGCGATCAAGGCCGGGCGGCAGAATGAGCTTTTCCTGGGTAATCTGGAGGCGCGGCGTGACTGGGGGTATGCTCCAGATTACGTGGCGGCAATGTGGAAGATGCTTCAGATTGAGGCAGCAGGAGATTTTGTGATCGGCACCGGTGAAGCGCATTCTGTGAGGGAATTCCTGGACGAGGCATTTGGCTATGCGGGGTTGGATTGGCATGAATACGTGAAAATCGACGCGCGTTATTTCCGGCCCACCGAGGTGGACTATTTGCTTGCAGATGCTTCAAAAGCACGCCAGATGATTGGCTGGGAGCCGCGGGTGTTCTTCAAAGATCTGGTGCGGATTATGGTGGATGCTGACCTCGAGCTGATCGGGTTGGCCTCACCCGGAGAAGGACGCAAGATCCTCGAAAAACACCATGGTCGCTGGCACCAGTGGGGTTCTCAGGTGATCAGCATGCAGGGCCGCTAGGCGAGCTGAGTATGCTCTATCTTGTTGCAGGGGCGCGGCCAAATTTTATTAAGTTAGCGCCGCTGGTGTGGGCGCTGCGGGCGCATGGTGGGATCAATTACCGGATCATCCACACCGGGCAGCACTACGATTATGGGATGTCGGAGAGCTTTTTCCGCACGTTGAATATCCCCGCGCCAGATGTAAACCTGGAGGCAGGTTCCGGGACGCAAGGGGTGCAAACCGGCCGGGTGTTGGAACGCTTTGAGCGCCTGCTGATGGAAGAGAGACCCAATGGGGTGGTTGTTTTCGGGGATGTGAACAGCACGCTGGCTTGCTCGTTGGCCGCGGCGAAGCTGTGCGTGCCTGTGGCGCACGTGGAAGCGGGCCTGCGCAGCTTTGACCGGAGCATGCCGGAGGAGATCAACCGGGTGGTAACGGACACGCTGGCGGAGCACCTGTTTGTGAGCGAGCCAGCCGGGGTGGAGAACCTGCGGCGGGAAGGGATAGATAACGGCAAAGTGCACCTGGTGGGCAACATCATGATCGACAGCCTGTTGATGATGCTGCCAGACGCCTTGAAGCGGCAGTCGTGGATGCGCTTCGGGTTAAATCCAGGTAGTTACGGCCTGCTGACTTTGCACCGCCCGGCAAACGTGGATGACGCGGCGACACTGCGACGATTGATGAATCTGTTTGTTGAGATCGCCCAGGAGCTGCCGCTGGTGTTTGCAGCCCATCCCCGCACACGCCAGCAGCTGGAGGGGCTGGGGCTGTCCATTCCGGAAGGGTGCAAGCTGCACTTCACGGGGCCGCTGGATTACCTGGATGCGCTCTGCCTGCAGGCCCGGGCGCGGGTGGTGTTCACCGATTCGGGCGGGATGCAGGAAGAGACGACCCAGTTGGGGACGCCGTGCATCACGCTGCGGGAGAACACGGAGCGCCCGGTGACGGTGAGCCGGGGGACTTCGACGCTGGTGGGCAGCGACCCGCTTCGGGTGCGGGCGGCGTTTGGGCAGGTGATGGCGGGGTGCTACCGCAAGGGCGAGGCCGTGCCAGGCTGGGATGGGCACACCGCCGGGCGGGTGACGGCGATCCTGGCGGGGTGGGGGAATTGAGTTGAATAAAAATCTATCCGGTGCAACACAACCCGCGCCCGGCAGCAGCCGGCTGCCGGCGACCGGTGCAGAGCCGGCGGCGCCCCGGACGGCCCTATACGGGTTATTGTGCCGGGCGGTCAGCGGGCAGGCCGTTGAGGCGGATTGGGCGGAGCTGGGCGAGCAAGATTGGAAGGCGCTTGTAAAGATGGCGGATGCGGAGGGCGTGGCGCCGCTGCTGCATTGGAGATTAAGCCGTTTGAACGGAGGGGCAAAACCACCCGACGATGTGCGCAAATTTCTGATGAAGGCGTTCTACAATTCTGCAGCGAGGTTTGCTGTTCATCAACGGGAATTTTCACGGCTTGCCGAGCGGCTGTGCCGTGAGGGCGTGGAAGTGGTGGCGCTGAAGGGCTTGGCGCTGGCGCAAACACTTTACCCGGAGCCGGGTCTGCGTCCGATGGGTGATATTGATTTACTGGTGCACAGAGATGCCTTGGGAACGGTTAAAAAAATTATGCCGGAGTTGGGGTATGCCCTTGAAAAACCGGATTTATGGCCCGGACTCGGGATTCGGACAGATTACGAAATTAATTATGATCTGGTAAAGCCAGGTCGGATACACATGGAAATTCACTGGGATCTGGTGGGCAGCGCAGCCAGCACAAATACCTGCGATATCGAGTGGTTTTGGAGCCAATGTGTTGCTTATCCGGGGCTGAAGGAAGATGCGCACGCAGGAAGTACGGCGGCAGATGAACTGGCAAAACGATGTGATGGGCGCCTGTGGGTCTTGAACCCGACCGGGCAGCTGCTGCACCTGGCAGCCCATCTGATGTTGAAGCATTCCAGAGGCAAGACCAGGTTGATCTGGTTTTACGATCTTGCTATGTTGCTGGATAAGGAAGAAAACGGGATTGTGTGGGACCTGGCTGTGGAGAAGGCGATTGAATGGGGTTGGGGTGAGGCGCTGGCTTATGCCCTGATGCAGGTCAGGGAGCAGCTGGGCGCCCCCGTGCCGGAGGCTGTGCTCGGACGGCTGGCTGAGGAGCGAAATGGCGGGCAGTTACACCCAGACGAGATGGTTGAGGCCGGGGTGGAGGGGCGGTTTTGGGCGCAGTGGCAGTACTTGCTTTCTCTGAAACCGCGTTACCGGCTGCAGGTGCTGGTTGCTATGGTCTTTCCAGGCAGGGAGTATATGCGCTGGCGCTACCACCCGGCGCATGATTGGCTCCTCCCGGTGTATTATCTTTACCGCTGGTGGGATCGTGGTAGGGAAGCGGCAAGGACTGCTATTGTGAGGGCGAAAAAGAAAATTTTGGCCAATTTTATGGCGAAAGGCAAGAAATATTAAGGTTTTTCATTGAGTGGATTATGACAATTTGAGATACTTACTGGGCCAACCGGGTAACCAGATCGTAGAAATCACCCATCATATTGAGAGCAAGGTCAATAGGCTAGTACAATTGTTTGAACTTTTAGTTAATAACCGGGCAGACCATCAGTGTTAGAAAACCGTTATAGTGCAGCGATGAGTTATCTGTCCAGGCTGATTCCAAATAATTCTATCGGTCGTCGAGTTGTGGGGGGTTTTTCGTGGTTATTGCTTGGGGCGGTGATCTCGCGCGGGCTTTATTTACTCTCTTTATACTTCGTTGCCCGCATCTTGGGTAAAGAGGTTTTTGGTGAATTCGGCGTAATCCAGAGCACTTTTTTTACTATGCAGTTGCTGGCAGGATTTGGCCTAGGTACAACTGCGACGAAGTACGTGGCTGAATACAGGCAGAAGGACCCGGAGAAAGCCGGGCGGATAATCGGCCTCGCCGGGATTACAGCCACAAGCTCTGGTGCGCTCATGTCTGCTGGTTTATATCTGATCGCGCCGTGGTTGTGCGCCAACACGCTTGGAGCTCCACACCTGTCCGAGCCATTAAGATGGAGTGGCATCGCAGTTTTTTTGGGAGCCATCAATGGTGTACAAGTAGGAGTTCTATCTGGACTTGAAGCTTTTAAGAGAATCACCAGAGTTCAACTCAGTTATCGGATTGATTACTTTCCCAATAATTATCGTCGGTGTGTACAAGTTTGGGTTACCTGGTGCAGTGTGGACGCAAATATTATCTGCGGGGTTGGGGCTGCTTTTTTTCCAGGATGCGGTGAGGAAGGCAACTCAGCAGCATGGCTTGAAAATTATCTTTGCAGATTGTTTCAGGGAATCGAATGTATTGTGGAATTTTAGTTTTCCAGCACTAGTCTCTGGGATGTTGGCGGCACCAGTACTGTGGATTGGTAATGCTATCCTAATCAACCAACCCCAGGGTTATGGAGAAATGGGTATTTATAATGCTGCCAACTCCTGGCGTTCAGCAGTCTTGTTCATTCCTGGTACATTGAGTGGCATTGTACTTCCACTTCTATCCAATTTAAAGGGAGCATCGGATACCAGAAGCTTCCTAAAAATTCTCCGGTTAAATATTCTCTTGAATGGGGGGTTTACCGCGGTGGTGGCAATTGTTATATCAATTTTTTCATCGGTGATTATGACAAGTTTTGGAGAGGGATTTAGTTCTAGTCAACTTGTTTTGATTTTACTGGTATGGTCGGGAGTATTTTATGCGGTGACGATTGTGATCGGGCAATCGATTGCGAGCGGTGGGAACATGTGGATTGGATTCATATTAAACTCAGTTTGGGCGTTGGTATATCTGGGTGTGACCTGGTGGTTTAGAGAATTTGGCGCGAAAGGAATTGCTCTGGCAAATTTAGTATCCTATATCGTCCACATGGCCTTGGTTGGCACTTATTTATTTTATTTTATACTTCCGCGGAATAACAAAGGATTATAAACATAATGTGGAAACAAGATCAATTAGAGACAATAAACTGTGATTTTTGTGGTGGAGATCAATATGATCCAGTAATCACTCGACCGGATGGTCTATTAGCTATCACGTGCAAAGTATGTGGCTTGTGTTATATCAATCCAAGACCCAAATCTGATTTTATCTCAGGCCTATACGATGAAAAATATTTTGAAAAACCAGGCAATTCAAAACTCAACAATAACATCGGTTATCCAGATCATTATTCAAATGCTGCTTCGGCGAACATAAACACAGCCAAGCAAAGATTAGCCGTTTTGTCTGGGCATTACCCACTCGAAGGTAAAAACTGTTTAGAGGTTGGTTGTGCGACAGGAGAGTTTTGTAAGGTATTAAGTGATTTTGGGGCGATCATTGAGGGAATTGATCTGTCAGGTTATGCGATATCAACTGCAAAATCTCGGTATCCTGATCTAAAGTTTACCCAAACCAATATTGAAAATATTTCGATGTCCGGCGTATATGATGCAATCTTTGCTTTTGAATTGATAGAGCATGTTACCAGTCCAAAAGACTTTTTAGTAAAGGCAAGAAACCTACTGAAAATTGGGGGTATCTTAGCTCTAACCACTCCTAATTATGGCTGTGTGAAGGAAATTGGTGCAGACCGTTGGATCGGTTTTGCAAGGAGTTTTGAGCACATATACTTTTTTTCCTCCGATAACCTTGCCAGATTGGCCCAAAGCATTGGTTTTACGACTATTGCATGGTATGGAGGAGGGGATAATGGCATGACCATTTCCGGAAATTCTTCTTCAAAAACCTTATTTTAACTTTACTTAAGAGGAATTTAAGTCAATTTAATATCCTCAAACAAGCTCATAATAAACTCAGGAAATCTAATCATGGTTATAAACTGAATTCTAATAAGCAAAATTTGTTTATGCTATTTAGATATGGCGAAAGCGATTAGTGAGATAAATTTTTCCTAAGATTTCTCACTTGATAATCCTGAGGCATACCTAGTCTGGATATTTTCCTCTGAGATCAAATATGGTAGACATATTAGATTGCTCACAGATCGCTCTTGTGCGCGACAAACCATTCTACAATCAGCTTCCCCCATTCCATCCGAGTGAAGATTATCCGGAATGGCCAGGTTCAGCCCGATCCAATCACGAAAATCCTGCCTACCGAGCGGTTCGCCTGTCATTATATTATCTGAAACTGGATGCAAATCAGTTCGATACACCTGATTGGAATCCTATGGAAAAGTTAGTTCACCCAGGGAATACTGTTTTTTTGAAGCCTAATTTTGTCTATCACAGGAACCTGGGTGAGAATGCCTATGGATTAACGGATACAGACAGCTTGATCACACATGGGTCGATCATTCGTTGTGTATTGGATTATGTTGCCAAGGCTATGTATGGGCACGGGAGAATAATTATTGGGGATTGTCCAATTCAGGGCGCTGAATGGGATAAAGTGATCAGGCTTGCCGGATTATTCGAGATAAGTGATTACTTCAGTCAGACATTTCCTGGTATTGATCTTTCTATCAAAGATTACCGGCTGGGGATAGCAATTTTTAAAGGCCAGACTGTGATCAAACGAGTTGTAGATCATCGAGGCGGGGCAAATTATACAGAGATTGACCTGGGTAGCAAGAGCGAATTAGCGCCTCTCATGCAAGAAAATTACTCTTTTGGGGTTGCAGAATATTCTAGAGAAAGGATGCGAAAAGCTCATACAGCAGAAACGAATAAATATTTGATACCCAAAGACGTGATCGACGCCGATATGGTAATTAATTTACCCAAGCTGAAATCACACATGAAAGCTGGTATATCGTGCTCGATGAAAAATTTAGTCGGAATTGTAGGCCACAAAGACTACTTACCGCATTTTCGTTATGGAAGCCCAAGACAAGGTGGTGACGAGTACCCGGATGGTGATTGGTTATGGGATAGAATGTGGGGGTTTTATCATAAAGGTTGGGATTGCGAACAAGGCCTTCGAAAACAATTTTTTTATAACTGTGGGAAGATGACTTGGTTATTGTGTCTTATTGCCGGATATAAATGGGATTATAAGTCCATCGGCGCCGGGGGATGGTATGGGAATGACACCCTGTGGAGAACGATATTAGATGTAAACAGAGCCTATTTTTATTTTGACCGGATCGAGAGAGTGGTTCGAGATCAAATTCCCACCAGTTTGAAGTGCATGACGATCCTGGATGGGCTTGTTGGCGGACAAAAAGAAAGCCCACTCTCACCCACACCTTTCCCATCTGGATTGGTTATGGCAAGCTTTTAATCCTCTGGCAATGGATGCGGTGGCAACTGCAATGATGGGTTTCGATGTAAATAAAATAAAACTGATTTCCAATGGTTTTTTGATAAATGAGTTACCACTTGCAAATTTTGGAGTGGAAGATATTAGTATAGAAGGGAATATTGGTGTAAATACGATTAAAGATATTTACAAAACCAAATCCTACTTCAATTTCGAACCATCTGTGGGTTATAAAGGTCACATTGAATATCGCAATGACTCTTCAGTTGATCTTCACAGGACTGTAGCAGTGTGAGTAAAAGTAACCCAAAAGTGATGTGATTTACTTGGATTAAAACAGAGATGAAAAATTACAATATGCTCTATATTGGCAGCGCCTTTCCGCCACTGCTTGCGCCAGAATCGTTACTCGTTGCGAGGACAATACCCAAGCTCGTAAACCTAGGCTGGCAGATAAAAGCTCTCACTGTAAATCCGGATTCTATAGCTTGTGATCAAGATAGCAATCTTTTACAACTCATACCTGAATCGGTTGATGTTATTCGAACAGCAAGTATTGATAAGTTATTACTGCGAATACCAATCATGCGCTATTTGTTGATCGGGATCCTCCTAATGATTGGAATGCCGGAAATTATGTTTTTGTGGTATTTCACCGCAGTAAATGCTGGTAAACGCCTGATAAGAAGGCATCCCTTTGATATCATATATTCCAGAGCATGTAGTTTTACAAGTAATGTTATTGCATTAATGATAAAGCGTACAAATGACTTGCCATGGGTCGCTCATTTTAGCGACCCATGGGTGGACAGTCCTTACTTTCGAGGCACATGGTTGCAAAAACTAATCAGTACTAGGTTGGAAAGAGCAATTATAAGCGAGGCTGATGCTGTCGTGTTTGTAACTCAACAAACCGCTGACCTGGTGATGCGAAAATATCCTTCTGAGTGGCGTACCAAAGTTCATATAATTCCACATGGTTACGATAAAATGATGCTTTCTTGTGATGAAAATAAATCTCTCACTGAAATAAACTCGAGGATGAAGATGGTGTATACGGGAAGTTTTATACCTGGGAAACGAACTCCGGAAACATTCTTAATGGCATTACATCAACTTAATCTAAAACTACCGCTACAAGATTTAATGGACGTGGTTCTGGTTGGACCAATTATCGATACTTATCCCAGAATGGCAAAAAGACTCAATTTGGGTCGTATTGTTACATTTACAGGGGCGAAGCCCTACCTGGATAGTATAAAAATTACTACCCAAGCAGATGTGCTACTAATAATCGATGCAAAGAGTGATGTGGAGAGCGTTTTTCTACCGAGTAAAATCGTTGATTATATGATGGTAGAAAAGCCAATCTTAGGATTGACTCCTAAAAGCGGAGCATCGGCTGAATTGTTGGATCGATTAGGCTGTCTGGTGGTTGATCCAAGCGATGTATCAGCTGTTGAGGATGCAATTAAGAACTTGTTGCACGATTGGCAGCGAAATGAACTTAAGATTTCGCCGAATTACCAAAAGGTTGCAAGTGAATATGAAATTTCGAGAACCTGCCTGAAATTGCATCATGTATTGGAATCAACAGCGAAGATAACAGTCACACACGAGAAGAATGGTTTAGCCTGTACGACATAATAGAGACGCTAATAAATGGACGCAATTCATACTTGTAAAGAAGTTTGTTGAATGAATGACTTAATATTTACACCGCCTTCAAGTGATGATGATCAAGATCACTCTTTACAAAGCGTGCACATCTTAGTAACGGGTGAATTGTGCCCTCTGGGTCGCCCAGAAAAATTTCTCCGAGGTTCAAATGCGATAGCATTTTGGGATGAAGTTATACAAGTAACAACCGATCACGATTTTTGTATCACAAACTTGGAATGTCCGCTTACAGAACGACATACACCTGTCAATAAAATTGGGCCAACATTTCGAGCAGATCCTGAATGTGCGATAGGGATACGGAATGGTGGTTTTGATCTGGTCTCGTTAGCCAATAATCACATTTTTGATATGGGAAAACATGGAATAGAGCGAACATTGCAAGCCTGCAGGGATGCGGATTTGTCAACGGTTGGTGCAGGAATTGACATTACCCAAGCCGCTAAACCTTTTATAGTAACAATCAAAGGAATAAGAATTGCGATTTTGGCGTATGCCGAGGCTGAGTTTTCGACTGCCACGCTAACTTCTGCCGGAGCTTGTCCACTAGATGAGGTCGATAATTATTATCAAATCCGTTCTGCACATGAGCGGTCAGACTTCGTTCTGGTGATATTGCATGGTGGAAATGAATATTATTCTCTACCCAGCCCAAGGCTGCAAAAAGTTTGCCGATATTTTGCTGATTTGGGGGCTGGTGCAATTGTATGTCATCACAGCCATGTTTCTAGTGGTTTTGAGGTGATTAATGGCGTTCCAATTTTTTATGGAACGGGAAACTTTCTATTCGATTGGCCTAAGCGGCGAACAGCATCATGGTATAAAGGTTACATGGTAAGTCTATCAATCAAGAAGGATCAGGTCAATCGTTTTGAATTAATCCCATACGAACAATGTAAGGACAAAGTAGGCGTACAATTGTTGTTGACTGAGACAGCGAAAGAGTCGTTTTTTGAGGAAATAAAGCAATTGAATTCAGTGATCGCTGATCAACAATCCTTAGATCATCATTGGCAATCATTCTGTAGTAACAAACAATTCCAGTATCTTGGAGCAGTATTTGCTGGTAACGCATTTACGAAATTAATGTGGCGGCGAAGATGGATGAATCGAAAACGACTAGGTCGTCGACGACTTATTGCGCTTAATCTTATCCGCTGCCAGGCTCACAGGGATGTTCTTATAGCAGCTTTAAATGATGACGCGGAAGGGTAATTCGATTTGAAAGCGGGTTGTTTATTGAGTTACTTACACGGAGAGGGTTCAGAACTTTAGTTATGAATTGATCATTAAAAAATAACGAGCTTTTGCCTAATATATATCTCACCCTAGTTGTGCTGGTGTTGTCAGTGTCAGCGTCCTGGCTCATTGTCACATTTCCCAATTTTAGCAACATTCTTATTGGGAGTTTGATCTCGTTGGGTGTTCTTGTTTACATTGCGAAGACTAACCGTTGGGTTTTCTTGATAGTCCTCCTATTGCCTGTGCGAGACTGGGCTTTATTTTCACTCGGACCAGCAAACATTCGGCTTGGTGACATGGCGGTTTTAGTTGCATTATTGTTTTGGCTTACTCGCCTCCCTTTAGATAAATCGCTGCCATTATCTTTACCACGCTCCCCTTTGACATGGGTTATTTTAATATTCATTGGATATATGTTGATTTCGGTAGCGTGGGCCGATAGTTTTTCAATGGGATTGACACGAGCAATTAAGCTAGTTAGAGCCGGGACGATTTATGTATTATTTATTATTGCATTCGTTAAAGATTGGGATGGTAGCCTCCATCAATTAATGGTTGGGGTAGCCTTAGGCACATCAGCGCTTTCTCTGGCGTGGGGTTGGTCCGCTGCCCAGGGAGGTGGACTAACCACATTAGCCGGGTTGGATGAATTTACATCAGTTGATATACCGGCGGAATTTCGTAGCACGGGAGCCGGTTTTCTATCTACCTTTGGTTCACAACTATTGGCGCTGTATGTTTTTTTGTTGATTGGTTATCTTCCGTTTCTCTCTAAACGCAGACATATTCTCATTATTGGTGCCTTAGCATTTGCTGGGATTATTGTGGTCATTGGTTCGTTATTCCGAAGTTTAATGATCAGCATGACGGTTGGACTTACTGTAATATTTTTTTGGGGAAAATTGAGTTGTATCAGGAAAATTCAAAATTGGCTAAACGTACTTTTTGGGATTGGCCTACTGGTTTTTCTAATCGGATTTGCCACGGGATTTGATCGAATATTGGAAGGTCGATTCATGAATGCTACTACGGATGTATCGTTTGTGAAACGACTTGAATTCAGCGAGACAGCGATCAATTGGTGGTCAGCCTCTCCGGGAACAGCTTTGCGAGGGATTGGGCCTGGCACCTTCATGTATCGAACTACCAAATCTGTTCATAGTCTGTATGTCCAAATATTAAGTGAGCAAGGGTTGATCGGTGTTAGTATTTTTTTAGTACTCATATTGGTCACGATCTCGGAAATCTGGCAGGCCTATGTTATCTCCCGCAGGCAATCCGATTTCCGTTATGCATGGTTAGCAATTATCCTGGGCGGAGCATACGCCAGTTATTTAACTATGAGCTTAGCAGGATCTGATTTTTCTGAGTTTAACTATTGGTTGATTGCAATTTTGTCTGTATCCCTTAAGACGCGGGTTAGTGACACAACCTTGGTTTCTAGCATATCCACAAAATTATTATGAATTTGCAGAAAGCCTGGTGGAAAAAATTATTATTGTTGACGGTTTTATTGTTCGGCACATTGGAAGGATGCAACGCATTCCTAAGCAACTTTCTACGGCTTAATATCGCTAAC
The DNA here is from genome assembly GCA_963705155.1 of uncultured Chloroflexia bacterium. Classification (GTDB taxonomy): domain Bacteria; phylum Chloroflexota; class Anaerolineae; order Anaerolineales; family UBA4823; genus CAVPJC01. Next base: position 461,182 of record CAVPJC010000013.1, read on the forward strand.
CAATGCCGATCTACTGATCATCAGAAGTTTACGATTTCCAAAAGAATGCTCGATGCCATATCGTTATGGCCTTTTCCATCGACGGCTCTTAGGGTGTCGATGGTGATATCATACTGGCAGCAAGATAATTTGATCAAAGCAGAAACTTATGCTAACGCGCTGGACTGGGGAAAATTGCGTTTGTCAGATCAACGTTGGCTTGCTATGGTCTTAAACGACGCTGGCGATTGGCAAACGGCAATCAGAATTTACCAAAATATTTATCAACAACTACCCCTACAAACTAGGCGAATGCGAATCGGGCGCCAAATACTCAGTGCATTGAATGATGTGGCCTTCAGAGCGTCAGCTAGCGGAGAGAGGAAATTTACAGAAACGGCTTATATGTATGTTCTATCCGTTAATCCAGGCAATCTGATCGCTGCTTATGGTCTCATGGGAAGTAGTTATCTAACCGATCAAAATTCTGATCGGTCTTTATCTGATCTGATGCGTCATTACCGGTTCGATCCGGAGTACGATGATAGTATCCTGCTCCAGCGAATTCTGAATGATCTGGTATACCGAGGCATTTGGACGGAAAAAGAGGCTGACTTTGTACAAAGCACGCTTGAAGACGGAAATCGCTTATACCATCCAGCTTGTTATTGGTGTGGTATCTTATGCGAGTTTACATCTTCATTGAGCGGCTTAGAGATAGGCTCGAAGCCTTATGAACGGCAGACGACAGAGCTCATGTCAGATATAACGAAGTTAATACCAGCATGTTCTACTATGGTGGGACATGGTTTGGCGGTAAATTTACTGGAAGATGGTGGTTTTGAGAAATCAACACCCGAAAATTGGATCGGTTGGTCTTGGTATACGCACGAACGTACAGTATCTAACAATGCTGTGTACACTGATGGTTTTTACTTCGCAGAATTGGATGATCGAGCCTACAGTGGTAAATATGCAGGTCGTATTACTGGTTTCTGGCTTGCCGATGAACCGGACCGCAGCCGAGCGAATGCGGCACTCTTGCACGGACCGATTCAGGTAAAGGCTGGACAAGTTTATTTCTTATCATTTGTTTATCGTACAACATCCCTATCACCACAAGCCCAATTGGTTGTCCTCCTACCCCAAAATCAGCTGGTATTGCCGCCAACCGATCAGTGGATGCGTGTGAATATCGTCATACCAATAACTAATAGGGATATACAATACGACTCACGTTATCTTTACGGAGCAATATCGCTGACAGGGACGGGGCATGTGTGGATGGATGAGGCTGAATTGCATGACATAACTGCAAATAAATGCATGGCTGATATACACCAGCCATTAATGAATATTGCCCCTACTCAATGAATACTAAATTTGAACGATTACACAGCTGAGAGGCTGAGGAAATTTATGAATAAAAAAATTATCCTGCTTGTTGACTATCGTGGTCATTTTTATTCATCTGTGGTGTATAAAGATGCCAGCATGGATATTGCTATGCTAAAAGGCTATTTTTCAGAACAAGGATTTCAGATAACGGTAAAAAAGTTTTCGGAAATTAATTTCCGTTCTGAAGACTATACGGGCCAATACATCTTATATCAATCTTCTGAAGATCGAGATTTATTCTATAAGAGTTATCTGGAAGATATTATATTGGGTCTACAATTGAAGGGTGCTTTATTGATACCATCCTTTTACTTGTTTCGAGCCCATCACAATAAGGTCTTTATGGAGATTTTGCGTGATATAAACCCTTACATTCCTATTCGTTCAATCTTATCTAAAGGATACGGCACATTTGAGGACTTTGAGGCTGATTTTGATCAATTCCCGAAGCAGGTTGTGATCAAACCGTCTGCAGGGGCCGCGAGTGTTGGTGTGAAGTTGCTACGAAATGATCGTGACAAACAAAAATACGGGAGACTTGTAAGCCGATCATTTCACTTCATGGATGCACTTAAGGATATGGTAAAACCATACTTCCGTCAAAATTACATTCATAAATCCAACTACAGGCGGAAATTTGTGATTTAGGATTTTCTCCAAGACCTAGATCATGATTATAAGATTCTCATATATTGGGATAAATATTATGTGTTACGCCGCCAGAACCGGAAGAATGATTTTCGTGCAAGCGGTAGTGGGCTCTTTGAATGGATCGACGAAGTCCCGGAATCGATTTTAGAGTTTTCTGAGGGGGTGTTTAATAGTTTCCATACGCCTTACCTTTCATTAGATATTGGTTACGATGGAAAAACGGCCTATTTATTTGAAATGCAATTTTTAAGCTTTGGAACAACTACGATTGTGCGATCGCATTGTTTTTTTACTCGCCAGGATAAGGAGTGGGTAAGAATAGAGGAAAAACCAAATCTGGAATATGAAGTTGCGCGAAGTGTTACTAGATATATTGAGCAGGAAAACCCTATCAATTCGCAGCTATGAACCCTAATGAACGGATCCGTGTCCTATTTGTCATTCAGGGTTTACGGGCAACCGGCCCTGGTAAGCATCTGGTCAAACTAATTACTTACCGTAATCCAGATACAGTTGATGTCGAATTATTCACGTTTGATCGAAACGATCCTGAAATGCGAAATTTACTCGTTCAGGAATACGGGATTCACATCACAGAAATCGGTTTTCGGATAACCAATCCTCTAACTTATCTACGTGGTGTGCCACATTTGATACAGCGTGTGCGAAGTTTTCGACCGCATGTAATTCAGACTCACCATACCCCAATTATCGATTGGGTTGCACGTGTGGTTTCCAACTTGTGCCGAGTACCAGTTAATGTTTCACGCGCAGTCGTTATGCCCAAGTATTATCAATTGACCCGTCGGCAGGGTTTACTCGGATGGCTAGGTTGGATGTTTTCCAGAACAGGAGACTGGCTGACTAGCTTCCTCGTCGATTATTATCTACCAAATTCTCAAACTATTGCCATTTACATGCACGATGTGGAAAAAATCCCAAATCACAAACTTATTACAGTGCTAAATGGGGTCGACACAGATTATTTTGTTTCCTCAGCGGATCTGATTGAAAAAGGGCGTTTGTTGTTGAATTTGCAGGCAACGGATCGTTTGGTTTCAAATATTGGATTGTTCAAAGAAGCCAAGGGGCAATTAGATCTTGTCTTGAGCGCGCTTCAATTATTAATAGAATTTCCAGAAATGAAAATAGCTTTTGTAGGTAAACCACAATCACAGGATGACGAACAATATTTGCAGGCTTTGAAAAATCGTATACATAATGCAGGTCTAGACCACCGTTTTGTGTTTACAGGTGAGCTAACCGACGTACGTCCAGTTTTAGCTGCCAGCGATTTATATGTACACCCGTCGCATCTGGAGGGGTCTTCAAATGCTTTGCTGGAAGCCATGGCCATGGGTTGCGCTTGCGTGGTTTCTGACGCGGATGGTTGTCGAGAACCGGTTGCGGATGGTGGTGGTGGGGTTGTTGTGCCGTGTAAGGATATTGCCGCGTTGACCCAGGCTATCCGTATTTTGTGGCTTAACCAGGAACAGCGCTTGCAGATGGGGTCTTTAGCTCGTAAGAGAGCAGTGGCCCATTACAGTGTCCACCGAATGTGCGCCGAAGTTGAAGATGTTTATCGTAAGGGGTTAGAAGCGAAAGGGATCCATGCGTCATTGTCATAGGAGATTTCATTGATGGCGAAAGTATATATATCTCAGGCGAAATCGGTTGAGGAACAGCGGCAGGCGTTACAAGCTGGATTGGATTGGATCGACTGGGAAACTTTGATACCCACAAATGCCAGTATTTTTATTAAGCCAAACCTGACTACCTATCCGATCTATACCCCGGGTGTAACCACATCTCCCGAGTTTATTGAGGCTTTGTTGGGTATATTAACCCAACGAACACAAAATATTACAATTGGCGAATCGGATGGAGGCCGGCATGCCTGGACTGCTGATGATGCCTTTCGCGGGCACAACCTCCAAGAAATTACATCAAAATTTGGAGCCAGGCTAATTAATCTTAGCCGCGAACCTTGGGAACGCGCCGAGACAACCATTGGTGGAAAGAAGGTTGAAGTGCAACTGCCAAGCCTTCTGGTTCATGATCTAGATGTTTTTATTACTTTGCCGGTACCGAAATTCCATGCGATGACGTATGTTTCCATGGCATTTAAAAATCAATGGGGTTGTTTACCTGATACAATGCGGTTCCGAAATCACCCGGATTTTGACCGGAAAATCGTTGCTGTTGCCAAATTATTGCCTACCAAAATCGCGATTTTTGATGGAAGATACATCTTGGATAACAACGGTCCATTGTTGGGTGGAATTCCTGTGGAGAAAAATCTTGTTATCGTATCCGATGATTTTGGAGCCGGATCGCTCGCATGTTGTGAAATTATGGGGGTTCCATGGAGAAAAGCTCGACATCATCTGGTAGCGCATCGTGAGGGAATGTTCCCTTCATCCATGGCAGAGGTCAGAACTAATCAGGATGCAACAGATTTTAAGACTACCAGTTTAAGCTACATAGAACTATTTGGAATTACCTAGCTATGCTATCGTTTCGTAATCGTTTCATAACCTGGCTAGTTTACGATTCACCACTTGATAAACCAATTCACTGGTTGTTGTATCTATTCCGTCGAAATCCCGTTACCGTTTTTCAAATGAAAAAGGAAGCACTATTTGCTAAGAAGACTTCATTTTTCGATAGCTCACAAGAGAAGTAGGTATTTATATCAAATTTTATATGAAAATTCCGGGAGTACTCAATACACCTTGGAAAATTTGGAATGATGCCAACCGGCTATAAGTCTACCTGCTGGCGCGGTTTTGGTTCAGTTTGAAAATTATTTTCGTTCACAATGCTGCACTTCGCCCTCCAGAAAAGCGGATTCCAAGAGATAGTCTTGAAAACTTGTTGATGGAAATCCTTAAAAACAATAAATATTCCGATTAGGAGCAAAAATGGTGCGTAGGATCTTAGCGATATTTCTGGTTGGTATTATAACCACAACGATTTTTCGTCCAGCGTTGGGTGACGTGGTTGTTACAACCCCACAACCAGCGGGGCTGCGCATGATTGAATCAAATTCCGATGGCGTCATTTTACAACTGGATACGCATGAATTTCGGTTCGAAGAACAAACCATCGATGGAATTCGTTATCAGCGTCTAATGGTTCCCGGTGCTGATGGCAGTGATGTGCCAGGCGGCCCTGATTTGCCTCAGTTCAGTGCTTTGTTGGGCGCGCCAGATGGGGCCAAAATTGATTTAGAAATAATAAACGATGACGCCGTTCAATTGGCCGGGAGCTACAGGCTTGCTCCGGCGCCATCACCGCTAGCTTTGGTGGAAGATTTCACACCGGGTGAAATGGCCTACCGCCCTGACCCCGCCAGCTACCGCAGCCAGGATTATTTTCCGACAAAGCCGGTGCAGCTCGCTGAGGAGGCCTGGATGCGCGACTGGCGTGTCATTCGAGTGGTCTTTGCTCCGTTTCAATATAACGCTGCCGCAGGCCGCCTGATGTGGCATAAGGTGATCAAGGTTAAAATTTCATTTGTTGGTGGGATCAATACTGCATTGGCAGGCGCTGAAAATACCCGACCAGATCCGTATGACTTCAGTTCTACGTGGCGCTTTGCTCAATTATGAAACAGCCAGGTTGTGGCCATCTGGAAATCCGAAGGTCGTTATCAATACCCCCGAACGGCCCGATCTATCCGATGGAAGATATCGTATCGCTGTAGATCAAGATGGCATTTACCGGATGAGCTATGCGAGCTTGCAGGCTGCTGGTTTGCCGGTAGCGAGTATTGATCCTACGACATTCGCCCTTTCAAGCCAGTTTTCAGATGTTGCTATATATGTATCCAACACGGATGGCGACGAGCACGTATTTTCTTCCGGTGAATATATATTGTTTTATGGCCAAAAATTCTACGGCGACCGGATGGCAGAGATGTATGCGGCTGAGGATGATCAGTGGATGTCTTATCCCAGCCAGCGAACGGATGGATCCTATACCACCTGGCAGCCGCACCTCACCGCCGGGATGTTGGAGAAATACACAGACACCAATGTCTACTGGTTGACCTATGGAGAGGCTCCGGGCGTCCGGATGGGCATAGAAACGGTCACTCCCGGCACAGCCCCGGTTGCAGCGACTTACCGGGAGACCCAGCACGCCGAACAATCAAAAACCTGGCGGACCACCCATTTCACCAGCGAAGACACCTGGTTTTGGCAAAGAATTCAAAATATTAACCTTTCAGTATTTTATACAACAACGCTTGATTCGCCTGCATCTGGCATATACACAGCCACCTTGCTTGGCGAGGTAGTGGCAATGACTAATGCCGACAATTTATCTCCTGACCACCATATCCGGGTTTACCTCAATGACGCTGCCCGCATCCTACCTGCCCTGGTCGATGCAACCTGGGATGGCAAAAGCCGTTATATTTTCACAGGCCAGGTGAACCAATCACGCCTGATCCATGGTACCAACCGCTTGGATATGGTCGTGATTTTACCACCCGGGGTGACGGGAGAAGAAATGTATTTCAACTGGTTTGAAATCAACTATGATCGTCCATTTCAAGCTGTGGATAATTTTATTGATTTCAATAGCGACCCCACTGGCGCAACAAAATACCAGATCAGTGGTTACACGAGCAGCGATTTGGCTTTACTGGATATCACCACACCGTTAACACCGACCCTGCTCTCCGGGTATATCCTGGAGAGCGGCACGCTGAGCTTCGAACGCACCCAGGCAGAAAGCACGCGCTACATCGCTGCTCAAATTCAAGAGCTTAGCCCGGTGCAAATTGTCTACACTGCCACTCCAAATTTCAGCCAGCCAGCTGAATATATAATCGTTACCCATCACGATTTAATCACCGCGACACAGGCGCTGGCAGATTACCGAGTTGCCAGCGGTATCAGCGTGGACGTCATCGATCTCCAGGATCTGATGGATGAATTCAACGCCGGCATTTACCATCCACTGGCAATCAAGAATTTCCTGGCGTACACTTTCGCAAATTGGAGCACACCTCCCACATACGTGCTACTTGTTGGCGATGGTCATTGGAATCTAAAGTCCTACCCAGGCTATGACGCTCCTCCGATCTACATGCCGCCTAATTTGGCCTGGGTGGATCCATTTCAAGGGGAGGTGGATAGCGCCAACTTGCTGGCGGCCGTGGTCGGGAATGACCCCCTGCCGGATGTGTTCATCGGCCGGCTGCCCGTAAACAATGCGGCGGAATTTAACAGTTACTTACAGAAGGTGATGAATTATGAGGCTGCCCCGGAACAAGCCTGGCAGCGGCATGTACTCTTTATTTCCGATGATACCCCGGATCCATCCGGGACCTTTTGTTGAGATCACAGAAGATATCATCTCGGATTATATTAAACCGGGATGGACTGCCGATCGGGTTTACCTGGATGATTATACAGATTTTTCAATCTGTCCACTGACTGGTATCTGTGTCTCCCAGCAACTCAGGACATTGCTGAAACGCTAAACATTACAGGTACGCTTTTGGTGAATTATGTTGGTCATGCAGGCGTCAATTTTTGGGCCTGAGCCACAAATCTTTAGAACCAATGATATTCCACTGCTTACAAATGCCAACAAGCTGCCGATTGTGATCTATCGTGGACCTGCCTGGATGGTTACTGGCTGCATCCAAATCTTACTTCAGAAGGTCTTATTGAAAAAATGGTCCGCTCCAGCCAGGGTGGTGCGGTGGGAGCATTTTCACCCACCGGGCTGGGGGTATCTACCGGGCATGATACTCTCCAGCGCGGCTTTCTTGATTCGCTATTTATCAATGATGATTGGCGTTTAGGCGCGGCGGGGCAATCGGCTAAACTAGCACTTTTCAGCACAGGCAGTGATTTCGACCTGCTGCAGACATTCACTGTATTTGGCGACCCTGCCTTGGAAATCGCCCATCCTTACAATCGTTTGTACCTGCCAATATTAAATCGTCAATGACGGTAGTTGAGCCATCCACAATTGTGCAGGCCGTGCGGATGGGTCTGCAGGCAGGGCAGCGAGTGCGTCTTCACATCAATGGTACCAGCATGTCGCCCATCCTCCAGGCTGGAGATGCCGTGGAAGTACTGCGAGCCGATCCTTCACAGCTTGAGTGCGGTGATATCCTTGTGGTGGATCGCGATAAGTACCTGGTAACGCACCGAGCGGTGAAAAAGGAGACCGGGGTCTGGATAACAAAAGGGGATGCCATGCTTTGGACGGATGCCCCCGGAAGTGTTCTCGGACAGGTGGTGGCTTTTGAGCGAAAAGGCCGGCGAATTGATTTCGATACGCCAGCCTGGAGATTGACAAACAGAGTGTTGGGCAAGATAGGCTACCTGGAAAGCATTGTATATGGTTTTTTTATGAAAAATAACAGAAATACAACACGTACGCATATTGAGAAGCGTGGCATATCCGTGTTCAGGCTACTCTTTCGTTGGATATACTGGGTAGTACATCTCATTGGAAGGTAAGCTAGATGCATTCCCTGGATACTATTCCAGTATCAGTTCCCGGAGTGATTGCGAGTATCGTCGAAACCAGTAAACAGGGGCAGGTTGAGGCTTTTCTGGTAACTTGCATAGGGTATGCTAAAGAAAATTACCGAAGGAGTTAATGCGCCCTGGAAAATGGGCAACGAGATCAACCGGCTGCTCATCTACCCGCTGGCGCGGCTGCGCTTCATGGCGTACGGCATCCCCTGGGGGCGGGGCTGGCGGCTGTACGGGCTGCCGCTGGTGCTGAAGCACCGGGGGAGCGTGATGCGCTTTGGCGATGGTTTCAGTTTGCGCTCCAGGCTGGCTTCCAACCCGCTCGGCCCGGCGCACGCCTGCATTTTGTGCACCTGGCAGGCAGGCGCCGTGCTCGAGATTGGCGATCATTTTGGCATGACCGGGGGGACGATCTGCGCGGCGGAAAGCGTGAGCATTGGGCGGCATGTGATTGTGGGGGCAAATTCAACCGTCATCGACACCGATTTTCACCCGCTGGATGCTGAGCTGCGGCGGGTGCGGCCCCAGGATGCGCAAACCGCGGCGGTGGTGATCGAAGACGACGTTTTTATCGGCATGGACTGCCTGATTTTGAAAGGCGTCCGGCTGGGGCGGGGCTGTGTGGTGGGCGCGGGCAGTGTGGTGACGAAGGATGTGCCAGCCGGGGCGATTGCGGCGGGCAACCCGGCCAGGGTCATCGGGCGGGCCAGTACGACTGCTGTAAAATCAAATGAGAAATATCAAGGAGAAAAAGATGGAATTCAAGGGTAAAGTACTTGTAACGGGTGCGGGAGGGTTTATCGGGCACCACCTGGTCAGTTATTTGAAAGGCAGGGGCTACTGGGTGCGCGGTGTGGATATAAAAATGCCCGAATATGCGCCAACGGATGCGGATGAATTTGAATTGCTGGATTTGCGGCGCTGGGACAACTGCCTGCAGGCCACGCGGGATGTGCAAGAGGTGTATGCCCTGGCAGCAGATATGGGCGGGATGGGGTTCATCTCCAAATACCATGCCCAGATACTTCACAATAATATATTGATCAACACCCACACGCTGGATGCAGCCAGGGTCAACGGCGCGCAGCGCTATTTCTACACATCCTCGGCATGCGTGTATCCGGAGTACAAACAACTGGATGCCAATGTTATTCCTCTCAAAGAGGAAGATGCTTACCCGGCGCAGCCGCAGGACGCCTACGGATGGGAGAAACTGGTCACCGAGCATTTATGTGCGCATTATCGTGAGGAATATGGTCTGGAAACACGCGTGGTGCGGTTCCATAACATATTTGGCCCGCTGGGCACCTGGGATGGCGGGCGTGAGAAGGCCCCGGCAGCCATGTGCCGCAAAATTGCGACCGCCAAGCTGACGGGCAGGCATGAAATCGAAATGTGGGGTGACGGCGAGCAAACCAGGTCTTTCTGTTATATCGATGATTGTTTGGAAGGGATTTATCGTTTGATGCGCTCGGATTATGCTGAGCCGCTCAACCTGGGACAGGACCGCATGGTCACGATCAACCAGTTGGCCGGGATGGTGGCGCAGATTGCCGGGATCGAGATCAAGATAAAGCATATACCTGGCCCTCAGGGGGTGCGTGGGCGCAACTCAGACAATACACGCCTGCGTGAGGTGTTGGGTTGGGAACCGCAAATCTCTCTTGAAGATGGCCTTGCGCACACCTATACCTGGATTGAGGAAAAAGTACGCCAAAATCTTGGCTGACCAGTATGCGAATACTTGTGGTCACGCCTTACTATCTGCCGGATGGTGGGCCAAGTGCGCCATTATTCGGCATGTTGTGCCAGGCGCTTGCCGGGCGCGGGCATGAGGTCAGTGTCATCGCAGCCGTGCCTCATTATCCATCCGGGCGGGTAAAGACGGAAAACCAGTTGGAGCGAACGGCGACAACTATCGAGGCAGGTGTGCGGGTGATGCGCGTGCCGGTTCCATCCGTCGACCGGTCGCGGTTTGCACAACGGCTGTGGCAATTTTTGGTATACCAGATCCGGGCGACGCTGGCAGGCTGGCGAGAGCAGTACGACGTTGTGTTGTTCAGCAATCCTTTTCTGATGGTTGGCATACCTTTTGCATGGTTGGCAGTCGTGCGAAAAAAACCGGCGGTGTACTCGGTGCACGATGTCTACCCGGATGTGGGCGTAAAATTGGGTATTTTTCGGTACCGCTGGATGATCCAGCTGGTATCCGGGTTGGAGAAATATTGTCTGGACCGGGCAGTCTTTGTGCGGATTCTCTCAGAGTCGTTTGCGCCTTCCATGCGCGCGATGGGCGTGCCCGAATCAAAACTCAGGTTGATTTATGACTGGGTGGACACTGAGTTAATCCGGCCCATGGCACGGGATAACACTTTTGCGCGCGAACACGACCTGGTGAAATCATTTGTTGTGCTTTATGCTGGCAATATCGGGCTTTCGCAAGGGCTGGAGAATGTGTTGGCAGCCGCCGAGGCACTATCGGGGCACCCGGATATTCGCTTTGTGTTCGTAGGCGATGGCTCGGGGCGGGCGCGCCTGGAAATGGAGGCAAAGCGGCGTGGGATGGCCAACGTTAAATTTATCCCATTTCAGCCGAGGGCTCGCCTGCCGGAAGTGTTGGCGAGTGCAGATATCTCGCTGGTGGTCCTTCAAAAGGGGATCGGTTCAGGCTCTCTGCCGTCTAAAAGCTTTTCTATTCTGGCGAGCGGAAGACCTGTGCTGGCGAGCGTGGACGCAGACAGCGATATGTCGAGATTGGTAGAACGGTCTCACGGGGGAGTGTGTGTCCCCCCCGAAGACGCACAGGCGCTGGCGCAGGCAATCATCGAGCTCAAAGCAAACCCCTTGCTGAGAGAAGAATATGGAGAGGGAGGCCGTGAATTTGCGGTAAATTTTCACTCGCCTTCATCTGCGGCAGAGCGATTTGAAGAACTGCTGAAGGAAGCTATTGATGGATATGTCAGGCACTGATCATATTCGGCCAATGTCACAGCAGGATATTATTCAGGTTGCGTCTTTACACATCCAGGCGTTTCCTGGCTTTTTCCTGTCTTGTTTGGGAGGTGGATTTCTTAAAGAGCTTTATACGTCTATTCTTGCTGATCCTTCAGGAATTGCTTACGTTTATGAGACCAGCAAGCTGGAGGGATTTGTGGCAGGCACAACACATCCGGCGGGATTCTACCGTCGGTTGTTATCAACCAGGCTGCTATATTTTTGCCTCCCTACGATTTTACCTATAGTGACACAGCCATATATCATTCCACGTTTATTCAGGGCATTAAATTCACCACGTGATGCGGATGCGGGGGAAGGCTGCGGCACTTTGATGTCGATTGCCGTTTCTCCAGATGCGCAGGGAAAGGGGATTGGTAAACAATTGGTAGGGGCATATTTAGCTGAAGCTGCTCACCGAGGAAACGCTGAAGTGAACCTAACTACAGACCGATTGAACAACGAAGCGGTCAATTGTTTCTACGTGCGTTACGGTTTCCGCCTGAACCGGTACTTCACGACCCCAGAAGGCCGGGAGATGAACGAATATCGGATCTCGACAGCCTTGAGTCAGAGAAATGATTGAAGAAAGAATTTCATTTTCGGTCGGTGAGAGCGCCGAATTAACACGCACGATCACCCTTGAAGATATCCTGGTTTATGCCAATATTTCCGGTGACATGAACCCGGTGCATACAGATCCGGAGTATGCCAAAACCACGTATTTTGGCGGGCAAATTGCCCATGGGATGCTGGTTGCCAGTATGATCACCTCGGTGCTCGGGAATCAGCTGCCGGGGCCGGGAAGCGTCTATTTGAGTCAAGAATTAAAATTCAAAGCGCCTGTCCGACCTGGCGATGATCTGCATGCCAGAGTCACCGTGCTCGATTGGGATCCTGAGACTGGACGAATTGGCCTGGAAACAGAAGTAATCAACCATAAAGGCAGAGCAGTAATTACCGGCAAGGCGCGCTTAATTCTGTCATCATTTATTAAGTAGAGGAACTGATTTTTTAATGCGCAAGGCAGCGCGGTTGCTGGTTTCTTTTGAAGTAATACCCGTGGGGTTATTCATAGGTCTGAGTATTCTCTCGGTGCGTCTTTTGCCGGCTGCAATCGGGGTTTCACTTGCCTTCTGGTTGTTACGCCTGATCGTAGAGGGACACACTGGAAAAAGCACCTGTGTGGACTGGGGCGTAGCCTTGTTGGTTTTGATGTTAGGGGTGAGTTTGTTGGTGACAACCCGCCTGGAGGAAACGGCTATCCAGGCGGCGAGAGTGTTATCAGGTGTGTTTTTGTTCTATGCCATCATCAATTGGGTCAATTCATTAAACCGTGGGCATTGGCTGACTGCAGGTATGATCGTGCTCGGAATTTTCCTGGCGCTTTTTGCTTCTTTCAGTGTGGTCTGGGTCACCGGCAAGCTGACCTTTCTCCCGGTGCAGATGTATGAGCATTTTGAACTTGTTGTGGGCGATGCGGTCAATCCGAATGTCATGGCAGGTTTCCTGGTTGTTATCCTACCCCTTCCTGCGGCTTTTTTTTTGTTTGGATGGAAGACGGGGCGTCTGGTAGAGCGGCTGATCATGGCAGCTGCAGCAGTGCCCATGCTGGGGGTAGTGTTGTTGACGCAATCACGGGGCGCATTGCTGGCTCTGGCAGCCTCGGTCTTGTTATTAATTGTCTTACGCTGGAGATGGGGATTTGTGGTTGTTACAGTGGGGATTGCCGCAGGGATTGCGGTAATCAATCAAGTTGGAGGGTTTGATGAGCTGCTGGCAGCGTTATCGGCTAACCCGGAGCTGGGCGGTGTTAATGGACGACTGGAAGTTTGGTCTCGGGCAATTTATGTGGTGCAAGATTTTCCATTCACAGGAGTGGGAATGGGGAATTTTGCGCAGGCAGTGGATTTAATTCTTCCGTTTTTTTCTTTTGAGCCAGGGAAAATCAGCCATGCACACAATCTATTTTTACAGATCGCCGTGGATTTGGGAATTCCAGGGCTGGTTAGCTGGGCGAGTATCTACCTGGGTGTGACGTTCGGCGCGTACAAGTTGCTCAGGAGCGGACAGCACAACTTAGATGCAAATAGATGGATGATGGCACTGGCTGTTGGGCTGTGTTCCTCTCAACTGGCACTGGCAGTGCACGGATTGACCGACGCCGTAACGTGGGGGCAGGTACGGGCGGCGCCAATCATCTGGGGAGTGTGGGGGCTGGTAATCGCCATGCAAAACTTGCAATATGGATCACAAAGAGGAGAATGGTTTAAAGAGAAATCTTCCGAAATTGTAAGTTTTTATTTGCGTAAACTGGGCTAAAATAATAACAAGAACGTCCCAAAATTGTTGCGATTGATTTCATAAACCCGGCCATGGATGGGATGCCAGGGTAACATGCAGAGGTTGTTGTGCAGACCAGTAACGCAAAACCTTACTTTCTCTCAAACCATATTGGCAATCCAATGTTATCGGCACACCATCCTTCCCGATTTACAGATCTGATTAAGCGGGGCGTGGATATTATCGGCGCACTTATCGGGCTTGTTTTGTTGTCTCCTGTGTTTGTGTTCGTCGGGATACTTGTGAAGAGCGACTTACCAGGACCCGTATTTTACCGAGGGGCGCGCCTCGGGAAAGGGGGCAAGATATTTAGATTTTAAAATTCCGGACAATGCGTGAGTTTGAAGAGAGCTACCAGGGACCACGCGTGACTGCTCAGGATGACCCTCGGGTAACAAGTGTGGGCCGTTGGCTTCGGGATACCAAGTTGAATGAGCTGCCCCAGTTTTGGAATGTATTGGTAGGCGATATGAGCCTGGTTGGTCCCCGCCCGGAGGATCCGGAGATCGGGAAAACGTGGCCTTCGGATGTGCGAACGGAGGTGCTCTCCGTAAGACCAGGAATTACCAGCCCGGCTTCAGTTTTGTACCGCAATGAAGAGAATCTGATTAAAAAGCAGCGATTTGATGGATACTTACTTGGGGGCGATTTTGCCATCTAAATTGCGGTTGGATCAGCTTTATGTTCGTCACCGCACTTTTTTGCTGGATCTTGACATCATCTTCTGGACATTTCTCGTCTTAATCCCGAAAATTGGCGCCGGTTCTCCGCCCGAAGAGCGGCTTTTCCTTGGGCCGCTCTCGCGCCTGATGCAGCGTTATATAAGCTGGTTTATGATCGATATGTTGGCCACTCTAATGGCCATTGGTGTAACAGGTTTAATCTGGCGCTCGCTCGGAGCGTTGAATGTTGGCTGGCCAAAAGCTATTGCGATTGCATTAGGTTTCTCAGTACTTTACTCGCTGGTGGGTGCAGTTCTGGGTGTGAACCGAATAACCTGGTCACAGGCGGCATTCATGGATGCCCTGGACTTGCTGCCTCCTGTGGGTCTGGCAACCTTGATTGCAATAACGATGAATTATTTATGGGCCGGTCAACCACTCCTGCCAACCGGGATGATCATCATGGCAGCAATTCTGGCATATGCCGGTTATGTGCTTGTGCGTTACCGAAGCCGCCTGATCCAGGCTATGGCAACTCGTTGGCTGAACCTGCGAGGCGGCGCACTGCAAGCGCAGGAACGAGTGTTGATTGTGGGCGGGGGTGATTCAGGCCAATTTATTGCCTGGATGCTGCAGAATGGTCAAACACAAGATGTGTTTCGCATTGTCGGGTTTGTTGATGATGATTTGTATAAACAGGATACACGTATCCGCGGAGTGAATGTATTGGGAAGGCGTGATGAAATTCCAGCGTTGGTCGCGCGACATGATATTGGGATAATTCTATTTGCCATACACAACATCCCTGTTGATGAGCGCAAGCGGCTTCTGGCGATTTGCAGATCGACGCCAGCCAGGGTTTTTTCAATACCAGATATTCTGGGCAGTTTACGTAAGGTGACCAAGGGGCATGGCAATGACCAACCGATAGAAACCTTCCGGGAAGAGATGAAACAACCCGAAATGGGTGATGAAAATATCACGGGCAGCCTGGATGGCTGGCTAGAAGAGCTTGACGAATTAGCCAAGCAAGGCGACTTGCAAGCGGTTCGGCGGCGCATTGAAACGCTGCGTGGCAACCTGGGAGAGGCTCAATACGCGCGCGGCGAGGCAGTGGAGCCCGAATATTAAACCCATCACCATAAGCGAAAAGAAAAATTCAGTCGAATCATTCTGGCAAAACCGGCGCGTCCTGGTGACTGGCGCTGGCGGATTTATCGCCAGCCATCTGGTGCAAACCCTGGTGGAACGGGGTGCTAAAGTGCGCGCCCATGTTCGATATAACTCGCGCGGCGACCCGGGATTGTTGAACCAGCTGCCACCTGATATTTTTCGCGAGGTGGAGATTGTTGCCGGCGATTTGCGCGACCTGGATGGTGTAGAGAAGGCTATGGCAGGGATGAGCCACGTACTGCACCTGGGGGCTCTGATTGCGATTCCCTATTCGTATGTTCACCCGGCGGAGGTGGTGGCAACCAATGTGATTGGCACGTTAAATGTCCTTCTGGCGGGCCGGCAGACGGGTGTGGAACGGATTGTGCACACCTCTACCAGCGAAGTATATGGTACTGCGTTGCGTGTGCCGATCGATGAAGATCATCCTCTGCAAGGGCAATCGCCGTATTCTGCCAGTAAAATTGGAGCCGATAAATTGGCGGAGAGTTTTTACCGGTCCTTTGAACTGCCAGTGGTGACCTTAAGACCATTCAATACCTACGGCCCGCGCCAATCGGCGCGGGCGGTAATCCCGACGATCATAACCCAGGTGCTGACAGGGGATACACTTCGTCTGGGGAACCTGGAGGCGCGCCGGGATCTGACCTACGTTTCTGATACCGTTGCGGGTTTCTTAAAGGTGGCGGAAGTACCCGGTGTGGAGGGTGATACCTTTAACCTGGGCGTGGGGCGTGAGGAAAGCATTGGTGAACTGGCTAACCTGATCGTTGAGTTGATTGGGAAATCGGTGCGAGTCGAGATCGAAGAGGCGCGCTTACGACCCGGTAAAAGTGAAGTGCAACGACTGCTCTCGGACAATCATAAAGCCCGTGAGCGCCTGGGCTGGTATCCGCAGGTGGAGCTACGAGAAGGTTTAGAGCTAACAATTGCCTGGATCCGGAATAACCTTCAACATTACCGGCCGGGCGAGTATCAAGTTTGATGTACTATTGGAGACGAGCGCGATGAAAGCTGTGGTACTGGCTGGAGGCAAAGGCGCACGCCTGGCGCCATACACCAAAATACTTCCGAAGCCGCTGATGCCGATTGGTGACATGCCGATTTTAGAAATTCTTTTGCGCCAGATGCAGCGAGCAAAGGTGGAAGAAGTAATACTTACAGTAGGCCACCTGGCAGGGTTACTACGGGCTTTTTTTCAGGATGGTCAGCATTTGGGGATGAAAATCCGCTATTCGTATGAGGAGAAGCCTCTGGGAACTGCTGGACCGCTGGCACTGGTCAATGACCTGGAGGATACATTTCTGGTGACGAACGGAGATGTATTGACCACTTTAGATCTGGAAGAATTGATTACCTCGCACCGGAAATCTGGTGCAGCGGCTACCATTGCTACCCATGTGCGCAATGTCCACGTAGATCTGGGTGTGATCCAATTCGATGGCGATAATGCAGTGACCGGGTATATCGAAAAGCCCACTTACGAATTCCAGGTGAGCATGGGTATTTATGTATTTGAACCACGCGTGTTAGATTATATTGAGAAGAACCAGTATCTCGATTTTCCTGATCTTGTGCTGCGGTTGATTGCGGGGGGAGAGCTGGTCAAGGGCTTCCCATTTCGAGGCTACTGGCAAGATCTTGGGAGACCCGATGACTACGAACAAGCCGTGCAGGATTTCGAGCGGCTTCGGCCTCAAATTATGGGAGAAGAGGTGGGATAATGGAAAGTGTGAATTCCTGGCGAGTGCCACTCGCTGATCTGGATTATGGCGATGAGGAAGAGCAAGCCGTCCTGGGCGTGCTACGAAGCCGTTGGTTGACGATGGGAGCAGTGACGCAGGAGCTTGAACAGGCATTTGCCAAGCGAATAGGTGTAAAACATGCACTGGCTGTATCCAATGCCACTCAGGCTCTGCACCTGGCCTGCCTGGCCCTGGGAATTGGGCCAGGCGACGAGGTTATTGTGCCGTCTCTCTCTTTCGTGGCAACCTCCAATGCTGTATTGTATTCCGGAGCTCAACCCGTATTTGCAGATATTATCGGTCCCGATGAATTAACCATATCACCCGGAGATATCGAAAATCGAATTACGCCGCGTACCCGGGCAATCTTGCCGATGCATTATGGCGGATATCCCTGCCGCATGGAAGAGATCATGGCAATTGCAGCCAAACATAGGTTGGTAGTTATTGAAGATGCGGCCCATGCTCCTGATGCCTGGCTACGGGGTAAAGCCCTGGGAACCTGGGGAGAGCTGGGCTGCTTCAGCTTTTTCTCGAATAAAAACCTTTCGACAGGTGAGGGTGGGATGGTCGTAACAGATCGGGATGATCTTGCCCAGAAAATCCGACTCCTGCGTTCGCATGGGATGACGACGCTTACCTGGGATCGTCATCGTGGGCATGCATATACCTATGATGTAACCGAGCTCGGATATAACTACCGGATCGATGAGATTCGATCGGCATTGGGGTTGGTGCAATTAGGAAAGCTGAAAGCCAACAACGCCCGAAGGGGGGCAATCACGCATCGTTATTGGGATTGTTTAAAGGATTTGCCTGTGAACTTGCCGTTCCAGAACACAGTTGGAGATCCTGCTTATCACATTTTCCCGATATTGTTGCCGGCTGGAAGTGATCGGATTGGGTTTATTGACAGACTGCGGGAAGCCAAAATTCAAACAAGTATTCATTACCCACCCATTCACCAGTTTAGTTATTATCAAGGTCGATTTGATTTTAGCGGCTTACTCCAGACCGAAACGCTGGCAGCCCGAGAGGTGACCTTGCCTCTCTACCCTGGTATGGATGATGCATCGGTGGACCTGGTGATTTCTGAAGTTCGAAGCGCATTAAGAATGTGAGACGTAAGCAGCATTGATTTGTGACAAAAGCAGTAATTCGTGATAAAAGAAAGATGTAATCGCTTTTTACGAAAGAGGAATTTATCAAATTGGATACACAATCTTATTCTGATGATCTACGCAGGTACCTGGCGCTTCTATGGCATTGGTTATGGCTGGTAAGTTTTTCAACCGTGGTGGCAGGCGGGGCGGCATTTTTGATCTCATCGCGAACGACGCCGGTGTATCAAGCTGCCACACGATTATTAATCAATGAAGCTCCAGCGAATAAATCCGCCGATTATGCTTCACTGCTGACGAGCGAACGACTGGCGCGAACCTACTCTGAACTGTTGACAACCACACCGGTATTAGAGAAGGTGATTGAACGGATCAACATCAATATGTCCGTCAGGTTTCTAAAGTCCTTGATTTAAGTAGACCTCGTTCCAGACACTCAGCTAATCGATGTAAAAGTAGAAAATGCCGATCCAGCCTTAGCAGCCCAGATTGCGAATACCATTGTAGTGGTATTTGCAGAACAAAACCAGGAATTGCAAACATCTCGCTATGCGATATCAAAGCAGAGTTTATCCGATCAACTGGCGGATGTGCAACTTCAAATTAAAAACGGCAGTGAAACCCTGGCGAGCTTAAGCGATAGTCCGGATAATAAAGCCGAACATGACCGCCTGGAAGCGACCCTGGCTCAATACCGTCAAACTTACGCCTCGCTGCTGCAGAGTTACGAACAGGTGCGCGTAGCCGAAGCAAGTTCGACGTCGAACGTCGTGTCGGTTGAACCGGCGGTTGTACCCCCATTTCCCATCCGGCCAAGAACCGTGGCAAACAGCTTACTGGCAGCGCTGATCGGGCTGATACTCGGCGTAGGCATAGTGATAATCATTGAATTGCTGGATGATACACTCAGCCCAGATGCAGTCTCCAGACAACTGGGTTTGCCGGTTT
Source organism: uncultured Chloroflexia bacterium (assembly GCA_963705155.1). Taxonomy (GTDB): domain Bacteria; phylum Chloroflexota; class Anaerolineae; order Anaerolineales; family UBA4823; genus CAVPJC01. Next base: position 480,705 of record CAVPJC010000013.1, read on the forward strand.
TAGGGGTAGTTGCCCGTCATCAGACGATTAATGGCAGACCGATCGTATCAGCAGAGCCGCGCTCTCCTGTTGCAGAAGCTTTTAGAAGCCTGCGGACGAACATCCAATTTGCCAGCGTAGATCGTCCATTGCATACCCTCCTTGTTACCAGTCCATCACCAGAAGATGGGAAATCTACCGTGGCAGCCAACCTGAGCGTGAGCCTGGCGCAAAGCGGGCGCAGAGTAACAGTGGTCGATGCGGATCTACGCCGGCCCCAAATCCATAAAAAATTTGGTTTGGCAAATCGAACCGGTATTACATCGGTATTCGTGCAGCCACACCCGAAGCTGAACGGCTACGTGCAAGATACAGAAATCGCCAATCTTACTGCGCTTACCTCGGGAAGCCTGCCTCCCAACCCTGCTGAACTGTTGGGTTCGGAAAAGATGTTCGATATCCTGGGCTTGATCGGCGAGGAAGCCGAATTGATCGTGATTGACAGTCCGCCGGTGATGGCAGTGACAGATGCGGCGGTGCTAGCTCCCCGTGTAGATGGTGTATTACTGGTGGTAAAGCCGGGGGCTACAAAGCTTGCTGCCTGCAAGCAAGCCGTGGATCAGCTCCATCGCGTGGGCGCCAATGTTCTGGGTGTAATCTTGAATGATGTTGAGGTTAACCGTTCACGCTATAAATATGCTTACTATAAGGGTTACTACTATACCTACCACCGATATTACAGCAGCGACTCAGAGACAGTGCCAGCCACCGTGAAGTAACCTGATCCCGAGAAGGGATCACCTGGCAAAAGGGCGCCGGGAAGCATTTGCCTGTGATGAGGCTGGATGATTTCTCGGCGCCAATTATTTAACCATGATTTCAGAGAATGACTGCACACCAGGGGATTAAAGTCTTTTAAGCTATAATTTGGCGCGATGCGCAGTATCTTTTATGATATTAGGCCTTGCGCGAGGCAGGTAACCAGGCTGGATGGGCAGTAAACGAAACCAAATAACCGAATTGGCGCGGGCGCCAGGAACGCGGTATCGTGCTTTGGATTGTGGTGAGTGCCGGGTTGTTATTCGTGATGCTGAATGATGTGCATCCCGATGAGGTATTTGAGGTATTAGGTCACACCGTTTATCCGTTTCTCGGATTGGCTCTTGTAAGTGTTGCCATCAACGTGTTGGCCAAGACGGCGAGGTGGCGGGTTATGTTCCTGAATGCGGGGAGACGGGTGGGTTTTAGCTCGCTCCTGGGAATCTTATTGACCGGACAAACCTTAAACTGGTTTTTACCGGGAAGAATTGGCGACCTAAGCCGTGTTCTGGCAGCAGGCAAACACGGTGCAGGGCGTGCGTTTGTCCTCGGTACATTGGGGCTCGAAAAATTTCTAGACAGCGTGTGTTATGGATTGTTGTTTATTTACGCAGCGGTATTGCTGCCTCTACCGAGGTGGTTGAGCAATTCAGGATTTACCCTGATTGTCCTGATAATAATCCTGGTGCTGGTAGTATTGTCAATGGCGGCCCGCCCAAAATGGTATTTACGGGCTGCCCAGATCCTGTCTGATGCGTTACCGAGTGCAATCGGTAAATGGTTGATGGTCAGGCTAAAGGTGGGTTTTATAAGTCTGGAGGTCCTGAACAGCAGATGGGATACCCTGAAATTGGCGCTCTGGTCGGTTGTTATCTGGGGCACAGCCATGGGAACCAACCATCTGGTTGGGATGGCGCTGGGGTTAAAACTTCCACTCTCGGCTGCGTTAATGGTGCTGATCGTACTACAGGCCGGGATTTCTTTACCCGGCACGCCGGGGCGGATAGGAATATTTCAATACCTGTGCATCCTTGCCCTGGCGATATTTGATATATCCGAAGCCGCAGGATTGAGTTATGGGATTTTATTGCAAGGGGTGGTTTTGGTGCCGACGACGCTGACTAGTTTATTATTTCTTGGTCGATCAGGATCATCGCCGCGACTCCTATCAGAACTGCCGTCCACCGGAGAAGGTATCCTTAAGGAATAACATGCGATCTGTCTTGTTTGTATGTACTGCCAATATATGTCGTTCTCCGATGGCGCAAGGTCTGTTTCTTGCCCGATTAGGCGATGAGGCTGCCAACTGGAGAGTTGAGTTTGCGGGCACATGGGCGAGCACCGGGGAACTCAGCTGCCCAAAAAGGTCAGCAATTATTAGGAGAGCTTGGGATTGATTTGAGCGCTCATCGTTCCCGCTCCGTGAGTGAAGGACTTTTGGATGAGTTTGATTTGATATTGACCATGGAACAAGGGCATAAAGAAGCCTTACAGATCGAATTTCCAAAAGTAGCCAATCGTGTATATATGATCAGCGAAATGGTTGGGTTCAAGTATGACATCGAAGACCCGATGGGCGGTTCTTTAGGTGATTACAAAACGACATTGAAAGAACTGGAATCCATCATTGCGAATGGCATGGAAACCATCCTCAAATTGACCCAGCATGAAGACCATTGAACATAAATTTCTTGTAGTTGGATTACTTTTGGGGCTGGTCAACGGCCTGATTTTTGTTTACCTGGTGCCACCATGGCAGCATTATGATGAGCCCAATCATTTTGAATATGCCTGGTTGGTTGCCAATCGCGGGAGATTGCCAAAGATTGGGGATTATGATCTTGCCATGCGTGCAGAGGTGGCGGCCTCAATGGTTGCCAACGGGTTCTTCAAGGGAATGTCGTTTACGCCAGATGTGGCCCAGAACGATGAGCCGGCCTGGATTGGAACTTATTCGCAGCTCGCCAATCCGCCGGTGTATTACCTTATGGTTGCCATTCCCCTGCGGGTGATGTCGAATTTTGGAGTTGACGATCAGCTCTACGCAGCCAGGCTGGTTTCCCTGCTGTTTTTTCTGTGCAGCATTGCGGCGGCATACGGCGTTGCCTGTGAACTTACACCCCAGGGACACAGGCTGCGACTGTATCTGCCTGCGGGCATGGCGCTTTTGCCGGGATTGGCAGATATTATGACCTCTGTCAATAACGATGCCGGGGCGGTGGCCTGTTTCTCACTATTCGTGTGGGGAAGCGTGCGGCTGTTGAGACGCGGTTTCTCACTTCCGGTCTTTCTTGCACTGCTGGCAATCATCGGTTTAGGCCTTGGAACCAAGGAAACCACGTATGTGGCGATCCCACTATTTGGCCTGGTAGCGATATTTTCACTTCTGCGTGAACGGTTGAGGATATTCGCCTGGGTGATCTGTTGTGCTGTTGGGCTAATCGCGGTGGCTGCGGTTTTCGATTGGGGGGATGCTGCAGTGTGGGTGCGAAAGAGCTATCAAAAAGACGATACGCGATCGGCGCTGGCCTCATCCGTGCTTGGAGATCATGCCTTGAGAGTGGAGGTGGGTACTGATCCCACGGATGAATACAAGATCTACCAATTACTGCCGCTTGCCGGTGCAAAACAATTGACCGGAAAAAACATCAGCCTGGGGGCGTGGATATGGGCAGAGCGCCCGGTGACAGCACGCTCACCTATCTTGCATTTGTACGAGTTAGGGCAGGATCTGTACCGGGAGATCACACTGAGTTCGGAACCAGCTTTTTTTGTGTTCACAGAAACCATTGGCGTTCCAGCGGATCGTTCCTGGATTATCCTGGCTCCGATGATTGCAGCTGAACCTGCTCCGGTTGCGATCTATTATGATGGTCTTGTCCTCACCGAAGGTGATTATGGTTTGAGCAGCCCGCCGCGTTTTGAGGATGACTCGGGTACGAGTGGGGTTTGGGATGGCGAGACATTTGTTAATTTAATACGAAACCCCTCCGCAGAAACAGCCGGACCGCGGGTGCGCGCCTGGGCTGACAGGCTGGGGGCGCTGATTCTGCCTGACAGGACACGGCCGAGCTGGATCGTCGGCATATTGCAAGACGTTCCGGGAGCCGGATGGTTCCACCGGATGCTGAGTGAGCATTTATTCCGAACTTTTTGGGGATTATTTGGTTGGGGGCATGTCCCTTTAATTGGAGATAAACCGTACCGGATTCTGGCGGCAGCAGTAGGGCTGGCACTGGTAGGGTTCATCTCGGCTGCCGTAAAAAATCGGAACAGGCTGCTGTCCGATGAGGCTCTCTTCCTGGGGATCGCGTTGTTTGCTGTTTGGGGAGTAACATTTGTCCGTAGCGAAAATTATGTTTTACTGCCTGTGTTCTTTCCGGTGGCGCGTTATGCCTATCCTGCCATTATTCCAACCCTGCTCCTTTTGCTAGTAGGATGGAATGAACTGTTTTCATACCTGAAACATCGTGTGCGTTTACCGGAGCTGGCGAAGAACGTGATTTACCTGGTCCTGCTGTCGCTGGTTAATTTATGGGGGCTGGTGAGTATCTGGGTGTTCTATCATGGATAAAGCCAGTAAACCAATAATTGGGCGGAAGAACGACCGGTGGTTATCTCTGTTGCCGGTGTTACTGCTGGCACTGTGGTTAACGCTGCAAATTTTCGGCGCTCAGCAGAAGAGCTTCTGGGAAGATGAGGCCTGGACGGCGACTATCGCGTCAGGGACCCCGGCAGATATTGTCAGGGCAACCATAGAAGACCGCCATCCGCCTTTATATTTTTTGGTCGCAGAGGTGTGGATTCAGATGTTCGGGGCCGAAGAATTGGGTCTACGCAGTCTATCCATCATTTTTTCAGCGGGCGCCCTGGTAATTTCTTACATTTTTGTGCGTAGAATTTCTGGAAGAGAAACAGCAACAGTAAGCATAATCCTGCTAGTGTTTTCACCTTTTTTGCTCATGTATGGTCACGCAGCACGATATTACGGTATGGCTGCATTCATCAGCATGGCCTGCATGGACAATGCTCTCCAATATTTCGATACGCAAAGGTTGAGGTATTTAGTTTTTTATACACTGACCGGTTTAGCTTTGTTATACACAGCTTATATCGGCGCAGGCGTTCTTATTGCCTGTAATCTGTGGTGGCTAGCTTCCATACGGTCGAAAAAGAGTACATGGCTGCGCTGGCTTGGGGCGCAGGGGGTTATCCTGGCAGCTTTCCTGCCGTGGGCTCCAAACCTGGGCGCCCAGATGCAAACAGGGTTTCAGGTGAGTGGGCAAAGCACCAACTGGCTGTTAGAGATAGTCAAGCGTGCTGGATATCTTGGATACACCTTTGGGCTGGGTGAAACCATGTCGCCATTAAAACCCATTGCCTGGGCGGGCATGTTGGCATTGGCGGGTATGGCGGTGGCTGCTCTGGTATTCAACCGGGGAGTGCGCCGGTTGCCGCTGGTTGTATTTCTGTGTGTTGCAGCATTAAGTATTGGAATCAGTTTGGTGAGCGTTTATCCGGTAGGGGGATGGCAGGGAATTCCTAACCGGATGTTTTTGGGCTTGCCCTTTTTTATTATCTGGTTGAGTGGTTGGGTCTCGCCCGGTAAAAATAAATTTCTATACCTGTTACCGGTATTTCTATTGTGTGCGAACATTATTGCTGGAATCAATTATTTTTTCGAAAGGGAGTATTTCAAACCGTTTTTAAATGTGCCCTGGCGGGAGATCATGACAAACATCCAGGAGAGCACGACCGGTACTGGTGCTGTGGTATGTGGTCCGGGGGATTATGCTTGCGGTTACTATGTGAAGCGATATGGATTCGATTTTTATGCGCCGGCTGGTTGGTCTGAAGTGGAAAAAAAGGAATATTCTGATGCGTGGTGGGTGCGCAATAACCTGGGAGAGCCAACGCAAGTACCAGGTGGAGAGGGGGAAACAATCGCTTTGGCGAGCGGGGTATACAGCCTGGCGGGAACGGCAAATTATGCAGCACAGGATGAATCGATCCGTTGGCTGAAAACCAATATCCTGGGCCAGCAAGATTATGAATATAGGGTAAATCTGTATCACTTTGTTCGCACGATTCGAATGGTTGATTTTAGCGATATTGTGAGAGCTGACAGAGCGTCTGCGCCATGATACAAATGTTGAGGGGGCCTTATCTATCCATTATCCGGTATGACCGGCAGCTATTGGTGTTATTGCTGGCACTGGTTGTAATTCTGGGCGCTGTCTATTCGATTTTTCTGGGCGATGAACTAAAATTCTTGCCGGATGAGGCCGATTATTTTGCGCTCACACAGAATCTTGTGGAAAAAGGCGTCTATAGCCTGGATGGTACGACGCCCAGCGCTTACCGGCCGCCCGGATATGTGTGGCTGCTCACACCCGTGCGAGCGTTGGGCGGCGGCACAGTTCAATACCGGATAGTGAATTATATGGCGCTGGCGCTGGCGTTTGCCCTGGTGTACCTGATTCTTCGTTCACACGGTGCAGCTTCCGGGGCATTTGGGGTTCTCGTTTCAGCAGGATATTTTGTGTTATTTTTTCTGGCGGGAACACTTTATCCCCAAACACTGGCGATTGTTCTGTTTCTTGGTGTGGTATTTATAGCTGGTTTCCGCAATCAACCTGCCTGGGCACAACTACTGGCTGGAATTCTGGCGGGTTGGTTAATCCTAACGGTTTCCACCTTCATTGTCACCGTGGGTATAATCTGTATCTGGCTGGCGTTAACGAAACGAACGCGCACGGCTGCCGATTTTAATGACAACTGCTGTTCTGCTGGTGGGGTTGTGGAGCATGAGGAATCTGATTGTCCTGGATCGTTTTGTTTTTGTATCGACCAACCTTGGGGAAAATTTGCTGCTGGGTAATTCTGAAAACACCACACCTAATGGGGGGCGCACGATTGATATCAGCAGGCACGAAACGGCGTCAGCAAATCTGGATGAGGTCGAGCGTGACCTGTATTACCGGGAAGAAGCCATTACATATATGCTAGCAAATCCAGCCTCGACACTTAAAATGTACATCTTAAAGGTGTTAAATTATTTCAACTTTCGAAATGAGCTAGTAACAGCCGGCCAGAGCTCGGTTGTGCGTGATCTCTTTATGCTATTCACTTATGGCCTGATGTTGCTGTTTTTTATGGTACGCCTGTGCTTGATGCGCAGGTATCCGATGAGCAAGTTTGAATGGTTACTGGCCGGGTTATACCTGACCAATTCGCTGTTTGCGGCGATCTTTTTTACACGTATTCGTTTTCGCCTGCCATACGACATGCTTTTAATCCTGGCAGATGTTCTTTTTTTAGATCGAATCCTAACCAAACCGGCTGTATTGCCGAATTCAGAAATAAGGTGAATGGGTATCCATGAAAATTCAGGTTTTGATCTTGAGTCTTCTTCTGATGGTGGTATGGGGTTGCAGTCCCGCCCCAGCGCCCGAACAACCAACGGTTACAGAGGTTGCCAGCCAGCCCATCTTTGACCATTTTGCCAGATGCAACGCCAACATTAGCGCTACCCAGCCCAACGCTGACGGAGACACCTGCGCCTACCGCATCTCCAACCCCAACATTGGCACCAACCCCGGCCGGCTTTTTTACCGGGATACACATTCATGGTGTTACTAACATGGAGGAGTTGAAACTGGTGCAAGAAACGGGGATCCGATGGACACGCTTTGATGGTTTTCACTGGGCGGACAATTGAACCCGTGCATTCAAATCCAGCAATTTACCGGTGGGATCAAGTGAATGAGGCCGGACTGGTCAATCTGGTGGAGCACGGGATAGAGCCTATTGGAATTGTTCTTTATACACCCCAATGGGCGCAGAAATATCCCGGGGTTTCCTGCGGGCCGGTGGCTGAAACGTCAATGGAAGCATTTAGCCAATTTTTAACAGCCCTGGTAAGCCGTTATTCACAACCACCTTACAATGTGCACATCTGGGAAATTGGAAACGAGCCAGACATCGCACCTGAGCTTGTGCCCAAGGACGCACAATACGGATGCTGGGGGGACAGCGCTGATCCTTATTACGGCGGAGGCTATTATGCACAAATGCTGGAGAAGGCTTACCCGGCGATCAAAGCAGCCGATCCACTGGCACAGGTGCTGGTGGGTGGGCTGCTGATGCATTGTGATCCTGTCAATCCACCGGAAACCAGTCCGGGGTCAGGCCAATTCGTGGACTGCAAACCATCAAAATTTTTGGAGGGGATACTCATCCATGGTGGAGGCCCTTATTTTGACGGCGTCAGTTACCACAGCTATGATTATTTCCTGGGGAATGGAACCTATGGAAATCCCAGCTGGCACAGTCATTCCACGACCACAGGGCCGGTGATCAATGCGAAAACTGCGTATCTGCGCGACCTGCTGGCTGCCTATGGGATACCCGAAAAGAAATTGTATTCCACAGAAGCGGCGATCTTATGTGGTCAAGGTACAGAGCCGGCCTGTTCGGAGGTTGACTTTCTGAACACCAAGGCAGCCTACGCCGCCCAGGTGAATGCGGCGGCTTTAGTGAATGGGGTCAGCGTTAACATCTGGTACAGCCTGACAGGATGGCGGGCGAGCGGTTTAGTAGACGGACTGCGCAGACCTCTGGATGCTTTCCAGGCGCTTCGGTTTAGTAATGAGGAGCTCCAGGGAGTGGTTTTCACCCGGCAGATTGAAGAGTACCCCGGTTTGTTTGGATATGAATTTATCAAACCGGATCAACGCATCTGGATGATGTGGTCGCTGGATGGATTCGAACATCAGCTTCCGTTCTCTGAACCGCCTTCGAGAGTGCTGGATGTACAGGGCCGGGACCTAGTTGTTCAGGATGTATTGCGTGTAGGTTTACAGCCCAATTACATTGAATGGCCGCTTCCGTGAGGGATAATATGCCAGGGACAATCTTGCGTGTATCCATGTTCCTGGCTGGCAATTAAATTCAGGTCACTTCAGCAATGCCTGGGTAGCGGCTTCCAGCACAGCATCCACCTGGCCCAGGGCGGAATCCCGGGTAATGGGAACCGTGATATCGGGAGGAACACCAAAACCCTCGATCAGGCGTTCGCCATCCATGGTTTCCGACCGTCCGGTGGGGAATTGCATGGAGATATCACCCGGGAGTTTGTACTGTCCCCTGCCAACTTCACCAAAAGCCCCAGCAGTGGGGGAGTGACCCACCAGTATCGAACGGTCTTGCTGGCTCATCGCATAGACAAAACTTTCGCAGGCGCTCATGCAATCAGAACTGAGCAGGACAGCGACGGGGCCATCATAATAAAGCGGAGCCGGGCGAACACGCGCCGGATGATCAAGGGCTTCGAATACCCCTGACAGATCGTTGTAATACTCTCGTTGGTAAATGTCAAATTCAGTATTGAAGAAGTACCCGGCAAATTCCAGGGCCAGTTCGCCTGAGCCGCCGCTATTGAGGCGGACATCGATGATCAATCCAGGTGTTTGTTGTTCGATGAGGGTACGGATGGAACGTTCCCAGAGGCGGGCCATCAGGTTGTAATCATCGCTGAAGGTGTTGATTCGAATATATGCTAATCCGCTGTCTTGCAGCGTCCAGATTTCGATGGGGGGGCGCAGAACATCCTGGTTGAGTTCGGGAAGAGCAGCAAATAATGAATCGTAGTCCAGCTCTGATTTCAGAGTTTTCTCATCCTGGCTGCCGCCTGGATTTCGAAATTCGATTTTTACGCGGGTTCCAACCGGTGAGCGCGTCAGGAAGACAGCTTGCTTTATCCGGCGATGGTGCTGGGTTGAGTAGGGGCCCAGGTAGGGAACCACGGCTTCGAGAGCCTGGACGACTGGAACATCGTTCCACTTAATGATCTCAGCGCCTGTTTGCATACCTGCCGCTGCCGCAGCGCTACCGGGCAGTATCTGGCTTGCAATGACCTGGCCATTGCTCAATTCACTCAGAACCATCCCAAGGCCGCCCCCGCAATCCTCGTAAAAAATCTGGGGATTGATGCGGAGACCAACATGACCATCGGGTATTTCCCAAGAAAAATCTCGGAGGGCTCGATAAAAGGCGTCTTGATCCCCGGCAGCTTTGACACGAGCTGAGTATTTGGAATACAGGGATTGCCAATCGACATCTTTCTCCTGTGAAAAAGGATACTCCACCGAAACTTTATTATAGAGTGCATCGAACGCAGCGCTGAAATCCAGGGAGGTGTAGTCGTTGACGGCTATGTCGCCCTCGATCAGCTTGATTATGGGACGTGCTTCTTTATGGATATGGAAAGGCTGCTGGTTGAGATCAACAATGTTGTAACCTGCCGGTACAGGGGAGGTGGGATCATCCTCAGTAAAGAGCAGGCCGTCCTCTCCGAAACCCGTGGGGAATGACTGTTGATCATCAGGAGCCCAAACTATCAGTGTGCCGCCAACGATCTCGTTATCCATCTCTGGATCGGTGATTGTGGAAGCATATGCACTCGACCATCCAGTTCCATCCCTGTTTTCCAGGAAAGGGCCGCCCCAAATGTTGGACCAGTAAGCCACAGCGAAAACCTGGACGCCGGCATCGCGGCCGCCATCATTGTCCAGGTCCAGCATGGTGCCCTGGGGGACAGCAGGAAGAGCCAGGCTGTAGGTAAGGGTTTGATCTTCGTGTAGTTCAACCGGGCCAATTGCCTGGCCGGCAAGGTTAAACTCGAATAGCTCGTCACGGCTGGCGAAACCGGCTTGATCCTCAAGAAGTACAAATGGCTCTGAAATGGTATTGATAAAAAAGGGAGAGGTAAAGACAATATCGCCGGTAATAAAGACCGGTTCATCGGGGTTGGTCTCGCCAGGTTGCACCGGCACTGCCGGAAGGGCTGTTGGAGTGAGTGTGATGGTGGGAGAGGGCGCCGGTGAGACCGTGGGGACGGATTGAGAGGCGCCGTCGAATACCCGGCAAGCCACAGCGAGACAGGTGAAGCCTAACAACAGGGAGAACAGGCGGTTCGTCTGCATGGAGAACCTCTATAGGTAGACTTTGACGATAAGACCAATGACGCCACCTGCCAGAACCAGCCAGGTGGTGTTAATGTTTGTTCGAGAAGCAGCCAGGAACGCTGCAACGGAGATTATAACCGTGAGCGGGTCTATCAGGGAAGTGCGGACAAATTGCCAGGTAACGGCCGCCATTAAACCCAGGGAGGCAGCATTCACGCCATCCAGTAAGCTGGCAATCGAGGGCGATTGACGTAAACGGTCCACATACGGGCTTATCAGAGTTACAAATACGAAGGACGGCAGGAAAATGCCCAGGGTTCCCAGGGCAGCCCCCGAAAATCCACCCAGAAGATAACCGACAAATGTTGCGGTAGTGAATACCGGCCCCGGGGTTATCTGCCCGATGGCGATAGCATCCAATAACTGTTGGTCAGTCAGCCATCCCAGGCGGACAACAAAATCAGCATGCATGAAGGCGAGAAGCACATAGCCGCTTCCATATAAAACAGCACCGATTTTTAAAAAAGTAAAAAACAACATGCTGGACGAGTATGGAACCCCGCCCACGAGGGGTGTGACAAATGCGGTGAAAGGCGCAAGAAGTGCAGAGAGTTTTGCCGCAGTATTTTTAGAGATTGTGCGGCCGATAAAAATCAGACTGCCAGAAATAACAAGGATGGCTATAGGGTGAAACCGGGTGAATGACAGCCCGAGTGCGAGCAATCCGGCGAAAAGAGTGAGCCTGCTCTTAATCGCTTTTTGGCCCAGACCAACCAGAGCCTGTAAGATGATGGCGATCATCACGGGTTTGACGCCGTATAACAGCCATTCAGCCTGTGGCGTTGTTCCGTATCTTTGGTACACCCATGCAAACCCGGTGGTGAGAAGAGCAGCCGGCATTATGAAACAGACGCCAGCCATGACCAAACCAGGCCACCCGGCACGGATTAAGCCAATATGAATGGCCATTTCGGTGGAGTTTGGCCCCGGGATCAGATTGGTGACTCCCAGGAGATCCAGAAATTGCTGATCTGTGAGCCATGCGCGGCGTCGAACCACCTCCTCACGATACATCGCAATGTGGGCAGCCGGTCCGCCAAAGGCAGTAAAGCCCAGGCGCAGAAACAGCTTTATAACCTCCAGGAGGTTACCTGGCATGGGCATATATCAGGAAGACGATTGAAGCCAGGGTGATGGCGAGGCTATTGTGGGTGAGGCTGATCCTGGTCATCCGTTGCTGTGGAGAGTGGATTGGGAGGAAATTCAACTGCTCAAGCTGGCTCATCAACGCGTCCAACTCGCCCATCAACCGGTCGATCTCACTGCGAGAGGGGATGTTCCTCTCGTTCAGGACTCGTTCGATATCATCCTGGTTCGGCAGGGTGGTGGGTGGATGATGAAGCTGTTTGCTGGTGGAGATGAGTTTTTCGATGAGGCTGGCAGCCTCAGGTTCTTTCAGCTCGCCCAGAGCGACGAGCGCATGGATGCGTTGACGGATTTCTTCGTCTACCTGGTGTAACAGCCCAAGCTGGCCAAGCAGGTTGCGCTGAAGTGCCGTTAAGCGATTACCACCAGCCTGAATGAGGCTGGCGAGGATCGGACCCGGCAAGATGCCTGACTGCTTTTTTTCTAATTCGTAAACGATCTGGCTAAGGGTGACTGCCGTGAGATCTTCGCCACTAGCATTATCGATCACCTGGATTTCCCGCCCGGCGCGAATTAAGCCTGCGATATCTTCCAGGTTGATGTATTTTTTTGCTTCGGTATCATAAAGCTTACGGTTGGGGTAACGTTTAATAACAGGCATGCTGGTCCTCCCCCTGGATTATAAGCCAGAAAATAAAAATGGGCGGCAGGCATATGGAAATGACCTGCCGCCCCGCAGTGTTTAATCCGATAATCGCTGACCGTACCGGTCGAACCGATCAGCTCTGGGCTTTTTTGAGCTCGTCCACTTTCTTTGAAAGAGCCGCAATTTTATCGCCAAGAGTGTCGATATCGGCTTTGGTGGGGACGCTCATGCGATCCAGAATTTCCTCTGCCCGCTTGGTGACCTGATCTTCAGCCTTCTCGGCATCTTTTTTGCGGCGGTCGATCACCTCGCGCACCAGTTTCTTGCCATCTTTTTCGGCGATTTCGCCGCGCTCGATCAGGCGATTGACGAAATCTTCGATTTCTTCCTGGGCGAGGGCCACTGCGCCAATACCGGCCAGGAGCACTTTGCGAGCTGCATCCAACATGGGGTTGCGTTCTTCGGCCCCGTTGCTCTTCTCTTTTTCAACTTCGACTTTTACTTTTGTTACCATGATATTGTTCTCCTATTGATCTTGATAAGATTTGGTTGGGATTGTTTTGGGTTTGCCAGGGTTATTGCGATTGGGTGGGTTTAAGCTGTTGGCGAACTTTTTCGCGTTCTTTTTCGATGGTGTGAATAGTCTTCGAGATGGTTTTTTCCACCTCTTCATAGGCAATGGCGATAACGCCCACACCGAATAGGAAAGCCTTGCGGATGAATTTCATCTGAACCTCCTTCGAAAGCATAAATCTGGTTTAACTATGACGCATTGCGTCGTAACTTTAATATAACACAGCGCGTCATAGAGTTCAATAGGTAAGTTCAGATCAAAGTTGGTTATTGAGAAAAACCAGGTATGGATTAAAATATACATATCAGGCCTTTTCGTGCGGATTTCAATCTGGGAGGAGGAGGCAAACCAAATGGGAATCTTTCGGGATTCAACGCATTTTTACGAAACCGTGGGGGAATTGATGAACCGGGCCAAGAAGGATAACAATGTCGGCCCCAAAATTGCTAAATCTGGAATTATCATTCAATTCCGCTACACAGAACCGGAGGCCATGACCACCATAAATGCCAAAGATAAACCCACGCAGCCCGGTGCGTTTGTGGACATCATCCATGGGCCTTGCAACTTAAAACCTGATGTAGTTATGACGATGAAAGCAGATGTGTCTCACACGTTCTGGCACGGCAAGGTCAATCTCGTGGCGGCTCTTTCAAGAAGGCAAATTGTTGCCGAGGGGCCGATACCAAAAATATTGAAACTGCTCCCTGCTGTGCAGCCGCTGTACGCACAATATCCTGCCCTTCTGAAAGAAAAAGGTTACGCGGATATGATCATGAAGTGAGCCGGGTGTGAATTCATCCGGCTGCGGCTGACTCAATACGTCGGCGTGTATGAGTTACCGCTGGCGCGCAAGCAAAGCCGATAGGTATGGAGGGACATGATGCCCGATAAAAAAGTTGTGTTGGTCACTGGCGTTGGTGGAACCTGGGGCGCACGGGTGGCTGATCAGTTGATGTCGAAGCCAGGCATCCATGTGATTGGCCTGGATGCGGAACCACCCAGAGAGCGAATCAAGGGGCTGGATTTTATTCAGTCGGATATTCGGAATCCACGGTTAGTCGACCTTTTGAAAGAGGAACAGGTCCACACCGTATGTCACCTGACTTTCGAAGAAAGTATACGCCCTTCTGAATCGGCTTTTGACGTAAATGTAATCGGCGCAATGAAAATGTTTGGAGCGTGTGTTGAAGCCGGTGTGCGGAAGGTGATCCTGAAAAGCAGCCTGGCAGTCTATGGGGCACAATCAACCAATTCGGCGTATCTCACTGAAGAACATCCACTGCGAGGCAGCCGGGCTTATGGTTACACGCGGGATATGGTGGAAATTGAGGCCTTTTGCAACGGTTTCAGGCGGCAGGCGCCAGAAATAACGCTGAGCATATTACGGTTTGCAAGCGTCGTGGGTCCAACAGCAGATACACCGATGACACGCTTTCTGCGAGAACCCTGGACACCCATCTTGCTCGGTTTTGACCCGATGATGCAGGTTATCCATGAAGAAGATGTCGTTGGCGCGCTGGTGCACGCTGTAATGGACGATTACCCGGGTGTTTTCAATGTCGCTGCTGAGGGTATCCTGCCGCTCTCCAAGCTGATGGGTCTGGCGGGGAAATTGCCGATGCCGGTGTTCCACCTGTTTGCCTACTGGGGTACTGCCATCCTGGGCGTGAGTGGGCTGCGGGTTACCCGCCATGTTCCTATTGAGCTGGATTACATCCGCTACCCCTGGGTAGGAGACCTGGCAAGGATGCGCGAAGAACTGCAATTCGTGCCACGTTACACAGCGGAAGAGACGCTGCGTGAGTTTGCCGGGAAACAGCGGGTTAGGAAGTATATGCCTGAAGCGGCAGCGCTTGCGTATGATGAGGATCGTCTGCGAGATACCATCGAGCGCCGGCGGAGGATGCGCAATCAGGAAGTGGAGCGTGTTCAGCTGGAGACCGAGGAGGGCGAAAATGAGTGACAAGGTCCGCATCCCTTGCAGCGCGACCACCCGTTCTGGAAATGCGTGCAAAAATTATGCCCTGATGGACTCGCAATACTGCCGGGTACACCAGGCAGCCGGCGTAAACGGAGCCAGCCCAATAGTAGATGATGGTTACCCTTCCCCGGCAGGTGAGGAAGATGATCTATCTGAAGCTGAGCTGCGACAGCAATTGATGGACGAACTTGATAAATTGATCGACCGGGTGAAGGCCATCTCACCTGACTACGAACCTCCGGCATTTTCGCCGCAGAGGCTGGTTAGATTGGTAAAGGAAAACCTGGAGAAGTTCTCGCCGGAGGCTGCTCTGGGGATACTGGAGAAATTGCGCAGCGGAATCGGAAACGATCTTTTTGACATCGACACATGGAAAGGCGTGTGGTACATGGTGAACTACACGCTGGAATATCAGACGGATTTTCTCAAACGCAAACTCACGGGGGATTTTGAGACCGATGAATGGGGTCTCGATATGGAAGTGCTGGATGCGGTTAAGCCGTTTTTTGATTTCATGTTTTACAAATACTGGCGGGTGCAAGTTTCAGGATTGGAGAATATACCCGATGAGGGGCGGGCCTTGATGGTAGTTAACCATTCCGGGCAGCTGCCCTGGGATGGGTCGATGGTGGGCCTGGCAATCTACAATGAGCATCCCGCCCACCGGTTGGTGCGCACTTTGTATGCTACCTGGTTTCCAACGCTGCCATTTTTCAGCGCCCTTTTTACCAAGCTAGGACAGGCCCTGGCGACGGAGGAGAACGGCATCCGTCTTTTGGAGCAAGACCAACTTGTGGCCGTCTTTCCTGAGGGCTACAAAGGTGTAGGGAAGCTTTTCAAGGAACGCTACAGGCTGGCGCGATTCGGGCGCGGCGGGTTCGTGCGCATGGCATTGAAGACCAACGCGCCGATGATTCCGGTTTCGGTGGTCGGAGCGGAGGAAACCTATATTTCTCTGTACAAATCACCAACCATGGCAAAGTTGATTGGTTTTCCATACTTTCCGATTTCACCAACTTTCCCGTGGTTGGGGCTGTTGGGATTTGTCCCATTGCCGACCAAATGGTACATTGACTATGGTGAGCCAATTCATGTGAATGATTTTGGGCCGGGTGCAGCCAATAACCAGCTGCTGGTTTCACAATTGACGGATCAAGTACGAAACGAGGTGCAAGAGATGATCTATTCACGACTTGCGTCGCGGAAGTCTGTCATTTTTGGATGATGCAGCATGAAAACTGGATGATTTTAAGAGAATAATAGGAACATCCTGGTAAAGTTTGGCGAAACAGTTATTTCATTAATCTGGGTATAAATATGCCGGTATATTCACAATCTGATCAGCTATACGACAATTTGCGTTTATTGTTTGAACGAATTCAAAAAGTACATCCTGGGGCGACGCGTTCGGTGGCGGCTTCCAGGTTGGTGATCCGCCTGGCATGCAGCGCGCCAAAGGCCGAAATCTTAATCAATGGACGGGCAGACCCGGTGCAGATCACGTATGGGACCGGTCGTTTGCGTCCTGATCTGGATATTCAACTGAATGCAGATGTACTGCACAATATTTTGCTGGGTGAGCTGACATTGAAAAAGGCGGTGGGCAGCGGTGCAGTGAAACTGAAGGGGCCGGTGTGGAAATCTTTTGTGCTGGAAGATGTCTTAAGGCACGGGCAGGCGATCTACCCGGGCTTGCTGCGAGAGCGAGGCATGCTTCAATGACCAAAACCCGGACAGATGAGAATGACTGTCCGGGTTTTGGTTAATCCGTCATTTCATCAAGGGTCAACTCCAACTCTGCCAGAACCCGGGTGAGCTGGCAGACAGGGTTGCCGCGCCGGTTTTGTCCGCAGCCTGAGGATCGGGCTTCAAGAACGCGGCGGATAACCTTTGGGTCGTACCCCGATTGGACAATCTCGGAAATCTCCTCGATCACCAGGCGGCGTGAGATGGGAATGCCGTGGCGGGCAAGGATTTGTTTATAGCGGGGATAATCTTCGGCCAGGTCGAGGGTGACAGATTCAAATCCGTGGCGGGCAACGGTAAGGCGAGCCGAATAGCGCATGATGTTGTAGAAAAACATCTGGTAGTCTGCAGGTTTAGGTTCAACCAGGATGATATCCACCTGGGGGTGAGCACGGCGAAGCTGTTTGATGTGGTAATGCAAGCCGGCATGGGTGGTGATGCGCAAAGTCTGGTTTGAAATGGCCTGGATGCCCTTGTCGCTGAGGTAGCCGCCGCGATGGCCCAGGAAGGGGATTTGATCACGGCCAGAGTTGTCGAACGGCACCATGGGGTTAATGCAAATGATGAGGGTAGCGCCGTTTTCAATGGCGAGATCCAAGCTGGCATTGCCACGCAAACCACCATCTACATATTCATCATCGCCGATGCGTACTGGTTTGTAGAGCAGGGGGACGGCAGAGGATGCCGCCACTGCCAGGGAGATCGGTACATCTGGGTGTGCATCGCGGCCAAACACGGCACGCTCACCGCTATCCAGATCGGTAGCGATAATATAAAGGTCACGCGACAGGCCCTGGAATGTGTTACTGATACCCATTTTTTCAAGCGCGGTGCGTACATAGCCTTCAAGAGCCAGGCCATCGTATAACCCAGCCGGGAGGGTTTCGCTGAGTGAAAGAAGTAAGTCAAAGAAAGTCATGTCGGTCACGTGTCTCAGGTAGTGTGACCAGGCGCGGATCAACTTCTGGGGAAACTGCAAACCCGTACGAAGAACATCGTGGTAGTTGACGCCAAAAATGTGCTTGCGCTGGATCGGCTCCATACTGGAGTCGGAGCCTTCAATAACTTTGATCATATCTTCAGGGCTGAGCCCGTTGGAAAGCAAAGCCGATACTAATGCACCTGCGCTTGTGCCCACATAGATATCGAAGTCGTTTACGGTGCGATCAACCAATAAATCATCGATAGCGCGCAGTGCGCCAATCTCATAAACAGCCCCGGTCAGCCCGCCGCCTGCGAGCACCAGAGCAATCTTCCCCTCGCTTCGAATTGCCATACCGGTTACATTTCCTTTTTAATTTCCCTGGTCAAGTGATAAACCAGGTCTGCATCGGAGATCACCCCCACGGGGCGCATTTTATCGTTCTCTTTATGAACGATGACAACGCGATGAATTTGCCTATCCATTAACAGGGCGGCTACATCGTTGATATGATCGTGAGGCATGACGGTAATCACCTCACGGGTCATAAACTGCTCTACCGGGATGTTGTACCACTCGCCAACGGTCATGACAGCACGCAGTAGATCTGTGCGGGTAAAAATTCCTTCGAGATAGCCTTCCTGGTCCACAACGACCAATCCGCTGATATCTTCTTCAACCATGGTGCGAGCAGCATCGATCAAGGGTGTGTTGGGCTGACAATTGAAGATGCCGTAACGCTTGGCCTGGAGAACGGTCAGGTCTTTCAATGCTCCTCCTGAATACTGGTTGCCCGGTCGTCTACAATGTGAATATAGCATTGAGACTGGCGCGTGTCAACCCATAATCAGGTGGTTGGACAATTCAAAGCCAGCGGGACTATAATTACGGAAAGATTTTGGTTGGTAACCTGATACGCCAAACAACCCGGGATGATATTTGCACCAAATCGATCCGCGTGGGATGAGACGGTGAGATTGTGCCTTTGCTGTCAATGATGCGTGCCATTAAAATTCCGAGAGATTGAGGATAGACTTTGAACGATCAGCACAAACGGGTGGGATTGGCCCTGGGAGGCGGCGTGGTGCGCGGAATTGCGCACGTTGGCGTCCTTGCAGTTCTGGAAGAAGCGGGGATAAAGGTGGATTTTATTGCCGGCTCCAGCGCCGGGGCACTGATAGGGGCGACATACAGCGCAGGTGCCAGGCCGGCCGAGATACAGAGATTGGCCAGGAAATTGAACTGGTTTAAGTTGATGCGGCCAGTCTGGCCGAAACGTGGGTTTGTCAGCTTTAAAAAAATGGAGGAGTGGCTGGTAAAAGAGCTGGGCGACTTGCATTTTGCCGATTTAAAGTATCCATTTGCAGTGGTGGCGACAGATATGAACAGCGGTCATATGGTGGTTCTCAAAGAGGGGAGGATCGCACCGGCTGTACGGGCTAGCTGTTCGGTGGCAGGTGTGGTCACGCCGGCAGAGATTGACGGGCGGCTGCTCTGCGATGGAAATTTTTCCAACAGTGTGCCGGTGGATGTGGTGCGCGCGATGGGCGCTGATTATGTGATTGGTGTGGATATATTTACGCCCGCAATCCGCCGCAAGCTGGGGGCGGTTGGATACTTTCTTGCGGGGGTGGAAATTTTGATCCAGAGCGCGGGCGGGGGTATCCACGCGGCTGACTGCCTGGTCTCGCCTGATCTGGCAGGGATGAGTTATATGCGTTTTTCGCAGGCAGAGAAACTGATTGCACTGGGTGCACAAGCCACCCGGCAGAAGCTGCCAGAAATACGAAAGGCACTTGGGTTCTCAACATCGATGGATAGAATGGAACCAGTGGATGAAAATCTTGTCGTTGAGTGATGTGGTCGTTCCGTTTATCTACAGCGCGCAGGTACGGGAGAGGTTTCGAAGCGTTGATCTGGTGGTGGGTTGTGGCGACCTGCCATATTATTATCAGGAGTATGTATTCAGTATGCTGGATGTGCCGCTTTATTATGTGCGCGGCAACCATGATAAAGTTGAAGAGCAGAGTGTTGAAGGGCCGCGGGATGGACCGACAGGCGCTGTCGATCTGCACGCACGCGTGGCAAATTACCGTGGGCTGCTCATGGCAGGCGTTGAAGGCTGCTTACGTTATCGTGAAGGGCCGTACCAGTACAGCCAGATCGAAATGTGGATTTATGTTATCAGGTTGATCCCCCAGATGCTGACGAATAAAGCACGATTTGGGAGGTATCTGGATGTTTTTGTTACGCATGCTCCACCACGCGGCATACACGATGCAGAGGACTTGCCGCACCAGGGCATAGATGCTTTTCGCTGGTTCATTGAGCGATTTCAGCCAATGGTTCATTTTCATGGACACATACATTTATACCGCCGGGATGCGGTGAACGAGACGCTTTTTGGAAAAACGCGGGTCATCAATACCTACGGATACCGTGAGACTTCCATCGTTGGCGGTGAAGTTTCCTATTCGAATTCGCGACAATAGGTATCCGAAAGGAGTGTATTTTGGCAACCAATGAACAGGCTGCGCAAGATTATGAGCGCGCTATTTTTAAAGGATTTTGGCGTAAAATCTTGAGCCGCATCCGGGGACAGAGCAATGAACTGCTGCCCTTTGATGATGTGCGCGAACGTCTGCCTGTGGGCGGGCAGCATTATCTCGGATTGCGGCAGGTCCGGGTGGATAAAATCATCGGCAGCATGAGCCGGTTTCGCGATTTTGACCGGGCATTCCTGCCTGTCCAAACCACAACCAAAGATCGTTGGATCAGCATTGACAAAGCACACTACGATGATGTGATTTTGCCGCCGGTAGATCTTTACAAAATGGGGGAGATTTATTTTGTAAAAGACGGAAATCATCGGGTTTCGGTTGCGCGTGAACGCGGGCAAATCTATCTGGATGCGTATGTGGTAGAAATTGATGTCCCGGTCGTCTTGAATGAAGAAACGCGCATGGATGATCTGAAACTCAAGGCGGAATATGCTGATTTTATGATTGCAACCCGGTTGAATAAACTGCGCCCGGACGCCAATCTGGAAACACGCATTTCCGGGCAATACCAGCGGATATTAGAACACATCGCGGTGCACCGCTGGTACCTGGGTGAGCAGCTACACAGTGAAGCCGCCTATGAAGAAGCGGTATGTTCCTGGTATGACCAGGTATATATGCCAATCATCGACGTACTGCGGCAGCAAAGCATCTTGAAAAATTTCCCGGCATACTCCGAACTGGATATGTACCTTTGGATTGTGCAATACCAGGCTTATCTGCGGCAACTTTACCGGGGCAGTGCAGAAAATGAACTCTCTATTTCCCCGGGTATTGAGCCGGCAGTAAAAATGGAAGCGGGAAAACAAATCTCGGTTGACTATCCTGATTTACCGTTAAAAAAGTTGGTGAACGCGATCCGGCGGGCGGAATGGGTGGATGATTTGATCCTGAACCAGGAAAGAGCAGCCTTTTTGAAACGAACTAACATCCAGGAGCTTCGTCCAGATGCGCAAATTCTGGCAACCCTGCCGGGAGAATACGACAAACTTCTGGAGCATATTGCCGTGCATCGCTGGTATCTGGGTGAACAGCAGCGCAAGGAGGTTTCTTTCGAAGATGCGGTGACATCCTGGTATGACAATGTATACCTGCCGCTGGTCAAAATCATCCGGGAACAAAACGTTCTGGCTGAGTTTCCCGGGCGGGAGGAAGCCGATCTCTACTTGTGGATCATCTCGCGGCGAGAGTATTTGCGTCAGGCCGGGGATTGATCACGGTTAGCGGCAAATAAGCACCGGGTGGTGAGTCTCGCGCAGAACCTGGTCTACGGTACTGCCCAGGACAACATCGAGCATGGGGGTATGCCCGTAACCACCCAGAACGAGGAGATCGACCTGCCGGTCGGCAGCCGTCTTCAATATGGTCGCGGCAATCGGACCTTGTTCAGCAACATATTCAGCCTGAATATTACGTTCTTCCAGGTATAAGCGGGCGCGCAGCAAGGTTTCCGGGGCAATGCGTCCATCTTCGAACACGGTAATCACTGTGAGTGGTATTTTCCAGTTCCCAGCCAGATAGGTTGCCACAAACAAGGCTTCCTGACTTTTAGGACTGCCATCATAGGCCAGCATCGCGTGAGTGAGCGGGGATACTACCCGGGGAACCGCTAAAACCGGGCGCGGGCAGCTCTGGATGATGGCATGAAAACCCGAATCGATGCGGGCTATTGCACTCGTTGGAGGCGGATAGAGCATGGTGGTCACTACCAAATCATTGAGGCGGGCCTGGATGGATATCTGCTTGGCGACTTCGCCTGCCGTGATGGCGAGAACACCTGCAACACCTTGCCGGGTGCAGCGTCTGGTAAATTCGGCTTGAACCCGTTGTGCGGAATCGCTATCTTTTTGAGAATCGCTGGCGACCACATGCAAACCATTCAACCGGGCGGTCTCGCGGTTTGCAAGCACAAGGGCTTGCTCGAGGGCAAACCAACCGCTTTCCTCGCCATTCACGGGGACAAGCAAAGATGTGAATAGGCGATCTTCGCGCAACAAATCGGTTTTCTCTCTTCGCCAGCGGCCCGGGGGAGGTCCACCTTCCAGCCTGCCCTGGGAGAGTGCGCCGAGCACTTTTCCACCCAGGCGTGCAATGCCCTGTTCGCCCTCAGAGTATTGTTGATTTAACAGGTCCAGGGCGGCTTTTTCGGTCCGAAATCTCCCAACCCAGTTCTTTCTCCAGGGAGGCGCGGTGCTCGGAAATCCACAGGTAAAGATCAGTCTCTGTCCGCCCGGGAAAATTGCGCAGGATACCCAGGTCTCGAATGGATTGAACGGCAGGCAGGTAAACACTATCGTACCAGTCTAGCAGAGCCCGGGAAAAGTCAACCTCTTCGTTTTGTTCAGTCTGCATGAAGTATTGATGCAAGGAAATGTGTTCTTCGATAATTATGTACTGACCTGGGATGGTAACACTCAAGTCGGCTTCCGGTCTTAACTCGCCCAGACGGATTTTTTCTAAAAAGAGGGCGTATTCTGCCTTTACGATTAAATCGTCGGGTTGAACATCGGGGGTAAGTGGTACACGCGTGTGAACTTCGGTAACATAGGCGTGGACGTACTTTACACCCATTTGGCGGGCAACGGAGACCCGGTGGTTGCCATCTTTGACAAAATAGGTCTCACCGATCTGGTAAACATCGATGGGAGGCAAACCAGGCGGCTCAGTAGTAGCGGCTTTTACCATAGACCAGCGCGTCTGGTCGCTATCCTGGCGAGGCAAGAAATCGCGCGTAAAATCGGTGTAGCGCCCCACGCTGCCAACGATAGCATCCAATGGGATCTCCTGCAAGCCGCGGTCAGCAGTACCCAGGGCGATGAGTTTCCGGCGGACCTCTTCATAGGAAAGCAATTCAATTGATTCGCCGGTAAATCGCGCTATAATTTCTTTGAGGAACGCCTGGCTACGGGCACGGTGGAAATCGTTGATGGCGGAAACTATTGATGCGACATTCGATTGGGTCATGCAATAGAATAACTCCTGAGCTTACTATTGTACCGAATTTTACTCTCATTTTGAATAAAGTTTATCCGGCGGGGAGAGTGTCATGCAGCCACGAATAACATTTTTCTGCGAGTTGGACAGCGCCAGATTGGAGATTCTATTTTCCGATCCATCCGTGATGGACACTCTGGGCAGACTGAATGCCCGCCTGAGCCTCGGGCTGGTGGATATGGCTCCCGTTCGAGCCAGACTGGTGCAGCGTTTGAACGAAGCTGGCGTTCCGGTGGATGCCTGGCTGCTTTTACATCGTGATCAGGGCTATTGGCTGGGCGCCAGTAATTTCGATGCTGCCGAGGGCGCGCTACTTTGAATTTAAGACCTGGACGGCTGATAATAATCTGCGCTGGGAGGCCGTCGGGCTGGATGTTGAGCCGGATATCAAAGAAATGGAAGCCATCCTCAGCCACCGGTGGGGTGAAATTGCGCGCCTTACGCCGACAATTCTGCGAAGGGCATTGAGCCGGAAAAGATTTGCCAGAGCTCACCAGGCGTATGCGTACCTGGCCGATCAGATCCGGGCAGATGGATACCTTGTAGAGAGCTACCAGTTTCCGGTAATTGCCGATGAACGGCTGGCGCGCTCCACGCTGCTCCGCCGCCTGACCGGGGTGGTGGATATTGCCGTGGATCGTGAGGTGTGGATGTTGTATACAAGCTTTCTACGGCCCGGGGGAGTGGGGATGCTGTGGAGTTATGCACCGCAAGCTCAGGCGATCGGATTGGGGAGTACGGGCGGGGGAGTCGAGAGCGATGCTCTGGCACACGAAGCACTGGGGTGGGACGAGCTGGCACGAGATTTGCGGTTGGCGTGGTATTGGTGCAACGATGTGTATATTTTTAGCCTGGAAGGTTGTGTAGAGCAGGGATACCTTGAGCGCTTGAAGGGCTTTACCTGGGATGAACTGGTCCTGTTTCCCGATGAAATGGCTTTGCCTGTGCGCAGTGTGCGGCGGGCTTTACAGGGTTTTCTGTGGGTATTCAGTCACCTGGGGGTAATTTTTGCGGCGGGTCTGGCCACTGGCATCCTGGCGTCCAGGCTGCGCAAACTCAGGCGAGGCCGCGGGAATTAATTAGGGGGTGTCCAAAAAGCGAGGCGAAGCGTGGTAATACCACCAAATATTGTGCAAAGCGCACCGATTCGCCCCTACAGGCGGTGGTGATGAATTGCATCTACTGCCTGTTGGACAGCCCCTGGTAGCAAGTTGTAAATCTGAGCGGCCAGCAGGACATCCTATCCAGGCTGATCGTCTGAACACCAATCTTTTATCTCTGTTGCAAGGCGGTCACGGCATCGCGGATTACCTGGATCTCGGTAAGAGCGCCAGTACCAACCAGGTCTTTAATTGGTGTGTCAACACCGGTGCCGGGAGGAAGACCCAGCGCCAACAGCAATTCTGGCAAGGCTACCTGGCATTGTTCGGAAATTTCCAGGAGCGTGTGGCGGCCTTTGATCTCTGCCGCAGGCAAGATAATACCGGCAGGCAGCGGTGTGGGTCCGGAAGCGCTTTCACCACCTGAGGATTGCGGCGTGTGGCTGGTGGGCGTAGGGCTGACGGCAGGAGCCTGAGGTTCGGGGAGCACAGGGGAAGGTGTGGTAATAGGTGCCGGGCTACCTGCGAGATGGGCGTCGATTCTCTCTCGCACCACTGAAATTTCAAAATCGGGGATGACACCCTCGAGATCCTTCAAGGCGGTCTCAGGGGCGATCTCTGCTGGTATACCCAGTAAGATATATAGATCGTCTTGCGGAATAGCGTAACCAGATGAGAGTTGTTCCAGAGTCATCCAGCCACGCACATCTGCTCCGGTTGTCATTTGCTCAACATTAATACTCTGTTTACCGCTGACGCTCCATACACCTGAAGCGCGGGCGATCAGATAAGACCCAAAAAGAGCCAGCACAGTCAAAATTGGTAAAAAGAACTTGTTGACGGGCATGCTGATCTCCTGAAGACGAGGCGGGGCGGCGCAAACGGTTGAAGACACCGCGCAGTCCATCCCACCAGGCGGGTGAGATTGAAACTTCCAGTGTGGCATGGCGCGGGCAGGCCTCTACACAGGCCAGGCAGCCGATACAATCTGCGCTGACACGCGGGTTGGCGCGGGCGACAGCAATACCCACAGGGCAGGGTGTTTCACACAGGCTGCAGTTTTTGCACATCGAACTCGGTGCGTTTGATGCGCAACAGGCTGAGGTTGCCCAACAGACTGAGTGCGCCACCCAATGGGCAGGCATACTTGCACCAGGCGCGCGGCACCATGAATGCAACTGCAAGGATAAGAATGGCGATCAGGTAGGCAGGCCATTGTTCTGCCAGATTAAATTCAAACCACCAGCCAAGGCTGAAGATCGTCCGGTAGGGATCGTAATCAGCAAACCAGAGCTTGATGGTGCTGATGGTTTTATACAGGATCAAGGCAAGCACCACGAAACGACCATACCGCAGCCAAC
Source organism: uncultured Chloroflexia bacterium (assembly GCA_963705155.1). Lineage (GTDB taxonomy): Bacteria > Chloroflexota > Anaerolineae > Anaerolineales > UBA4823 > CAVPJC01. Next base: position 506,505 of record CAVPJC010000013.1, read on the forward strand.
GATCGAGACGGACTGGAATGTGCAATTCTCGGATGTGCAGGCGTTTGCGCAGCCAGGTGAGAGCATCCTGCAGGGATCCGAAAGGGCAGACCCAGCCACAGAAAGCGGCCCCGCTCAAAATTGCACCCGCCAGCAAGCCAAGACCGAGAACTACGTTGGAGGCATGCGTCTTGGGGATGTAGCTGCCTGTGGTCAGGGTGCGCCACAGGGTCTCCAGTCCACCGAAGGGACACAGGGCATCAATCGAGGCTGTAGCTGCGCTTTCACCTAAAATATTGTGTCGAATGCTTGCTGCAAGAATGAAAGCTACAAAAAAGAACTGAACGATAGGGCGCAGGATAGCCGGCCAGTTACGCCGGCTGCGGGGCTTAATGTGTGAACGATTCATGCAAACGCTCCAGTAAATCGGGATCAACAACTCTAAAGATCATATCGGAGAGTTGTGAAGATCGTGTGAATTATTTGTGATAAAAGTGTCAATATGTAACGGGTTGTGTGCTGGTCATTTATTTGACACATATGAAAATGAAGCAGATAATTAGTGAACGGGTGTACAACGCCCGTTCGAACATGCAACTTTTTGTGATTAGATGCGTAAACTTCATTGAACCCTGCTCCAATCCTGGCGGGTATTGTATTCGCCCGGAGCGGAAATTAACTGGCGGATGGTTTTAAACGGGAGAGTGCACCATGCGAAGAGGAACAATCTTTTGGGGAACCGTACTTGTGATTTTGGGTGTGCTGATGCTCTTGGGCAACCTGGGGCTGCTGGGGGGAATTAATATCTGGGAGATGTTGTGGCCGGTCTTCTTGATTCTGTTGGGTGTCTGGGTATTAATTGGCACCTTTAACCGCCGCACCAGCCAAGTGGAACATGCCAACGTCCCGTTGGAAGGCGCGTCGCGCGGAAAGCTCAGAATTCAGCACGGCGCAGGGCGGCTTTCGGTATACGGAATAGACAGTGTCACCGACCTGGCAGTTGGCGATTTCGGTGGAGGCGTTGAGGTCAGCACCAGAAAAGAAGGCGAGACCATGACGGCGACTCTGGCGATCCCGACACAAAACTTCCCATTCAACTGGATCCCAGGAGAAGGGCTGGAGTGGTCGGTTGGATTGAACCAGGGAGTGCCGCTGGCGCTGGAACTGCAGACCGGTGCAAATGACGCCGCCATCGATCTGAGTCGATCGCATGTAACTGATATCCGCCTGGAATCAGGGGCCAGCAATACCACCATCCGACTACCAGAGGCGGCAGGCGAGACGCGTGTTGTGGTGGAGGCTGGCGCAGCAAAGGTAAGCGTTCAAGTGCCGCAGGGTGTTGCCGGGCGTATTCGGACGGAAGGCGGCGTGATGGGTGTGGATGTTGACACGACGCGGTTCCCGCGCAGCGGCAATTATTACCAGTCGCAGGATTATGATGCCGCCGCAAATCGTGCAGACATCAATATTAAGATGGGGGCGGGGTCTGTGAAGGTGAGTTAACCATGAAATCTTCCTCCAGGCGGATTGCAGAGGGCATTTTGTTTACGGACCAATACCAGCTAACCATGGCACAGCTGTATTACCGCATGGGGGTACAAGATACCCCGGTGCAATTTGAGCATTATTTCCGCGATTATCCCAGATTATGGTCAGCATAAAGCTGGTTACTGCGTAAACGCCGGAATGGAGTGGCTGCTGGATTGGATGGAAGAGACTCATTTTCGCGATGAAGATGTGCAGTATCTGCGCAGCCATACCACCCGGACGGGAGAACAGTTGTTTAGTGATGACTTTCTGAGCTGGCTGCGTCAAAATGGGAATTTCAATGCAATCAGCATGCGCGCCATCCCTGAAGGACGCGTTATTCACCCCAACGTGCCTCTGACCGTGGTGCAGGGGCCGCTGGCGATGGCGCAGATTCTCGAAACATCTTTGCTTAACCATCTCAATTACCAGATTTTGATTGCCACCAAAGCGGCGCGCATCCGCGAGATCGGCAGGGGGCAGTTGATGATGGAGTTTGGCTTGCGGCGGGCCCAGGACCGGGGCGGGAATGCCGGTGCGCGGGCGGCATGATTGGCGGGGCAGATTTCACTTCAAATGTAGGCGTTTCGGCTTTGCTGGGCTACCAGCCCAAAGGTACTCATGCCCACAGTATGGTGCAGTTGTTCATCGCCTGGGCATGGGCGAATTGGATGCTTTCCGGGCGTATGCCGATGTGTATCCGGATGATTGCTTATTGTTGGTGGATACGATCAATACCCTGGAGAGCGGTATCCCCAATGCCATCCAGGTCTTCGAGGAGCTGCGCGCAAGAGGCCACAAGCCTGTGGGTATGCGCCTGGATTCCGGGCGACCTGGCTTATCTGAGCATTCAGGCCGCCCGTGATGCTGGATGACGCTGGGATTTCCGGATGTAACAATTGTGTTATCGAACAACCTGGATGAGATGGTCATCTGGCAGATCATCACTCAAATCGGGAAGAGGCGCAGCGATATGGGGTGGACGCTGAGCATCTGATCCAGCGGCTGGTATATGGGGTTGGGACACGATTGATCAACTCCTGGGGCGAGCCGGCTTTGGGAGGGGTGTACAAACTGGTAGCCGTTTGCAACAATGAGCAACTGCTGGCAGCCCGCGATAAAGATCTCCGAATCGCCCGACCAAAACACCAAATCCGGGAAACAAAAATGTATGGCAGATTATATGACCGGCGCGGGAAAGCCACTGCAGACTTGCTCTCCATAGCAGCATGAAGATCCGCAGACCATGGATCGATATTGCACTCCACCATGCGACCGATCAGACCAAGTCGCGCAGCCTGGCGCGAGCGAGCAATCTCGAAGATTGAAGCCTTCTTGGTAAGATATTTATCATGAAGGCCGTCTGTTGGATGGATCTGCCCGACATTGAAAGATGCGACAGCGCCAAAGGGCTGTCGATGTCGGCTCGTCTGGACGCAGGCGTGCGGAGCATCATGAACCCGCATATTTATCATGTTTCGCTGACGCACGCCTGTGGGATCTGAAACAGGATTTGATCCAATCGGCTGGAAATGATGTCACATTAACAGGAGAATGAAAATGTTCAAGATACTGGAATCGAAGAGTGTTCTGGGGAATTGTGCTTATCGCCGGGGGAGTGTTATTTTTACTGGAAAACCTGATCGGCTTTCAGCTCGGGTCGCTATTCTGGTCCGCGGCGTTCGGTCTGGGCGGATTGCTGTTTTTTTCGGTATATCTTGGCAACCGGCAAATGTGGTGGGCGCTCATTCCGGGCGGCACCCTGTTGGGATTAGCGCTGCTCATCGGGCTGAGTGCATTTGCTTCAGGGTTGACCAACATTTGGGGAGGCACAATATTCCTGGGCGGGATCGGTCTGAGCTTTGTGTTGGTGTATCTGGCCAGCCGTGAGAACTGGTGGGCGATGATCCCGGCGGGTGTGCTGATTACCCTGGCAGTGGTTGCCGGGATTGGAAACCTGGTAGGTGGCATGGAAACGGGTGGAATTTTCTTCCTGGGATTGGGTCTCACCTTCGTTTTGGTAGCCCTGCTGCCCACACCACACGGCCAGATGAAATGGGCCTGGATACCGGCCGTAATTTTATTGGGGATGGGTGTTTTGATAACAGCAGCAGCCGGGGAAATGATCGGCTACCTGGGGCCTGCAGCGATGATCCTGGTTGGCGGCTATTTAATCCTGCGGACATTTACTGCGAGAGGTGGGTGAACCATGCAAGCGAGATTATTCCGCAGCCGCAATGATTGTATGGTTGGCGGGGTATGCGGCGGGTTGGCCATCTATTTGCAGGTGGATGTTACCCTGGTTCGATTATTCTTTGTCCTTCTGGCCATGGCCGGGGGCGGGATCGGGGTAATGGTTTATCTGCTGCTGTGGATTATTGTGCCGTTGGAAGGCCAGGAGCGGGATGCCACGCTTGAAGACACGGTGCGAACCGGCAGTGAAGAGATTGCTGACCGGGCGCGAGCTATGGGGGATGATTTGCCGCGGCATGGTGCGCAACCCTAATCCGAAGGCCGCCCGGCTGATCGGGGTGGCCCTGGTATTGGTAGGAGCCGTCTTCCTGTTGCAGAACTTGCGCCTGCCGTGGTTGAGCTGGCTGGATTTTGACATCCTCTGGCCAATACTGTTGATTGTAGGTGGATTGGCATTGCTGCGTAAATATTTTATGGACTGAAACTTGCATATTGTGAATTAAGATCCGGATTGAAGAATTGAAATGAGGAGAATGTCATGAGTGAAAGAATCCAAAACCCAAATCCGCCGGCGGGGCAGCCTGTTTGGGCCGCTGCTTTTGATCGGTCTGGGGGTGATCTGTTTAATGAGCAATATGGGAATGCTGCCGGAAATCCCTGGGATATCTTTGTACGGCTTTGGCCGCTGCTGTTTATCTTTGGCGGTCTGGACAGCCTGTACAAACGCGAGGGGGTGGTTGGGCCAGCGCTCGCCATTGGTTTGGGCGGGGTGTTTTTACTGGCCAACTTGAATTTCCTGGCGCTGGATGTGTGGTGGGTGATCCTGCGGATCTGGCCGGTATTCATCGTTGCAGCAGGATTTGATTTGTTAATCGGCCGGCGTTCGATCTGGGCATCACTGGCAGGGCTGGTGGCTGTGCTGGTGATCCTGGGCGGCACTTTGTGGCTCTCGGGTGTACGCGCTGAACGAGGAGCGGCCATCACCGGGCAGGCGATACACCGGGAGTTGAGCGGCGCGACGCAGGCGCGTGTTTCGCTGAGCCCGGGGGCGGGCAGCCTGAGGCTTGGGATGCTGGGCGTTGACGGCGTTCTGATTGATGGGAGGGCAGCTGCCGGTTCCGGTCAGAACATTTACGAAGATTTTTCGATGGATGGAAATACGGCCGTTTACACTTTACGGCAGAGCGGCTCGGCATTTTACAGTACCGACTTTGCGAGCAACGATTGGCGTTGGGATTTGTCGCTCACTCCCGGGCTACCCATCGACCTCACCGTGAACCTGGGCGCAGGCAACGCTGATTTGGATTTGAATGGATTAAACCTGAGCGCAATGAAAATCGACCTGGGAGTGGGGCAAACGATCGTGACTCTGCCTGCTGAAGGCTCGTTGAATGGTGATATCAACGGCGGGGTCGGTCAGCTGGTGGTGCGGGTGCCAGATGGGGTAGCCGTGCGTATCGTGGCTGATACGGGTCTCACAGCTAAAAATTTCCCGGCGAGTTACCATCGAGATGGCGACACCTACACCTCGCCCGGATATGATAGCGCGGCAAACCGAATTGACTTGAAAATGGATATGGGTATCGGTAATATCCGTGTGGAGCAATTGGGAAAGTAAATTTACTTAAAATTGGTGTCAGAAGGTCAGGGCGACAGGTGAAGGGTGAGCCTGTCGCCTTCGGTTTTAACCTGGATGGCAAACAAGCGTGTCTCACCACTGAGCAGATCACCGGTGAAGGTTTGCAATCCCGCTACGGATCCGTTGTGAATCAGTTGAATGCCCAATTCGAAAGGGGCGGCTGTGGTGGAAGTAAGCTCGATGAAATACCAGTCCGACAGGTGGTGTGGTTCTGCCAGGCTGACAACGCTGCCGATGGGGGTACTGAAGATCTGGCTTCCGGGCAACTCAAGAGCGGCTGTGCTGGCAGCGCGGTCGTGTGAATTGAGCAGGCGGATTTGAACTTTAGCAGAGTCCAGAGAGGCCAGCAGATAGGCGTCCGCTTGCTCGGCGGATGTATCGTAGCCCCATGGGAGACCATTCCAGCGGGCATGCCCCGGGGTGTGCGCAGCATGATAGGGTTTCCATTCCAGCTCAATCGCAAGACCGGCGGGGTTGTCATCAATGACTCCGGTGGCGTCCAGCATCCTGCGCGGAGCGCCGCGGCGGTTGACCTCTGAAATGACGGCGACATGATCAACAACCCCATCCAGCTGCCAGTCAAAAAAGACGATATCACCAATTTGATAGGATGTGTCAGGGGGAAGGACCTGCTGCGTATAGGCAAAGTAACGCCACATATCCTGGGCGCTGCGGGCATTGCGCCAGCGATAGTAGTGGCGGGGGTTGGCCCGAAAATCTGCTTCCAAGGCAAGTTGGATGTTAAAATCCAGGCCTACGGTGTAGGCGTCCATGACCAGGTCGGTACAATCGCCGCTGTAGAAACCGTGGAATGGGCCGCCGCACGGCTCAAAAGGGGAGGGGCAACCCCGGGCGAGGCTGTAAGGCATGCCGAGGTCTTTGGCTGCCTCATCGAGGGCGGCTTGAGGCACGGCAGTGAACTCCAGGCCGGCGACGCCGGGTGAACCCGCGATAGCGCTGATCGTGCGATCGCCAGGAGTGATGGTGTACCCTTTTTTCTGCGCGGTCAGAATGAAATGGCCTGGTTTTATTGAATCGAAGAGAAAGCTGCCGTCTGTGGTGGTGGTGAGCGAGCGGGTGGTTCCCAGCTGGATACGCACGCCTGCCAGCGGCCTGCCGGTGGAGTCAACCACCCAGCCAGAAACACGCGCATCCTGGGAGATTTTTTCTCCCTGATCCTGGAGGAAGACCTGCAGGGTGCCATTCTGGTCTTCAGTGAAAGCCAGGAATTGTCCATCTGCAGACCGGCTAAGGGACAATCTTCCAGGTGGGGCTGCCAGGAGCGTCACGGGCAGTTTTTCGGGAGGCGAGCCTGGAGAATACGGGAAAGCCTGCAAGCTTTTGTCGGCGTGGTTATAGAGCATCAGGATCTCACCCGATGCCGTGCGGATTGTCCAATCGATCCACTGCCCATCGGTGGAGATGTGCGGGCCGGCTGTGATCGTAGCCCCGGAGGGAAGTGCGCCCTGGTCACCGGGCAGACTCACCAACGAAGTCAGCCGGTCATACCGGAAAACCCGGGAGGCTGTGGAGGTCTGGTAGCGAAAAACGATGATTTTGCCATCGGCTGAGATTTGAGGGTGAGAGGCTGCACCTTCCTGTGGGAAACCGGGCGGGAGCAAAGACACCAGGCGGGTTTGGCGGTTGTCCAGATCATGGATGAAGATATCCGGGGTTGTATCCAGATCCGTTGGCGCCAGGTTTTTTGCTGTGGAGGCAAACACGATAAAACGTCCATCCGCCGAGACGGCAGGCTGGTCCGACCAGCCGGAAGCTTCTTCGCCTGTGCTGTTGACCGAGACACGCCGGGTGGTTGCGGTAGTGCGATCGTGAGCAAACACATCGGGCAGGCTGTTCGTATCGGCAGGCTGGCCGGGGGCGGTGAGATTACTGGCAAAGGAACTGAAAGCGGTTATTCGTCCATTGGCGGATAAGACGGGTTCAAAGGAACCGGCGGCGGCCTGCTGGCCGCGCGAATTTATCGAGACGAGCGAAAGCTGAGAATTTGAAAGCCGGTAAAGGAAGATATCGGCGGAGGCGTTTGTATCCTGGGGAACCAGGTTATCAGCGCGGGAGACAAAGGCAACGAACAAGCCGTCTGGTGAAACAGCCGGCCAGGCTGACCAGGCATTGCCCGGGACAGCCCCCGGGGCAGCTGAGATGAGCCGGCGGGGAGGCGGGGCAGTTTGAGCTGAGGCAGTAAATGGCGCCAGCAGGAGGGCAATCAGCAGAAGCAGCGCGGCAAGCCTGGCTTTTTTCATTGACCTGGAACTGAGATGCTACAAATTCAGCCAGCGGGCGGCGATTTGCGGAAGCGAGGCCAGCGGGCCTTTGCGAGCGGTGCAGGTCGGCAGCGAATCGATGAACATCTTGCCGTAACGTTTGGTGAGGATGCGCCGGTCCAAGATTGCCACCACGCCCCGGTCGAACTGGGTGCGGATCAGCCGGCCAAAGCCCTGGCGGAAACGCAGGATTGCTTCGGGCAGCGAATACTGGTAAAAAGAATCTTCGAATGTTTCAGCGCGGGCGGCGATGATGGGGTCGGAGGGCACATCGAAAGGCAGTTTCACGATGACCAGCACGGAAAGGGCATCGCCCGGTACATCGACGCCTTCCCAGAATGCGCGCGTGCCCAGCAGGACAGCCCGGTCTGAGGAACGGAAGGTTTCGAGCAAACTGTGGGCTGAGGCGCCAACGCCTTGCTCATAGACAACAATGTCATCGCGGGCCAGGACAGGCGCGATAGCTGCAGAGGTGCGTTTTAACTGGTCGTAAGAGGTAAAGAGCACCAGGGTGCGCCCACCGGTGGCGCGGCAAAGGTTGATCAGGCCCATTTCAACGGCGCGCTGGTGCCCGTGGCGGTCGGATGGCTCGGGAATATCGTCAGCAATAAAGAGTAAGGCAGCGCTTTCGTAATCAAAGGGAGAGCCGAGCGCCAATTCGTAGGCATCTTCTGCGTATAGCCGTCCTCGCAGATAGTCAAATTCACCGGCAGCGGTCAGGGTGGCGGATGTAAGAATGATGGAGGATTTTTCGTGCCAGAGGTAGCGTTCCATCAGGGGACCGATGTGAAGCGGGGCAGCGTTAAGCGCCAGGCGGTTGCCGTTGGAGTTGACTTCCACCCAGTAGATCTTTAGTGGATCTGGCTCAAAGACGAGGGCATCCAGGTTTTCCTGAAGCTCGGAGAAGCGCCTGAAAAGGCTGCTGATGATGCTGAAAAGCTCTTCATCTTCTTCGGGGAGCGATTCCAGTATCTCGCCAACGCCCTGGAGGATCTTGCCCAACACATCGAGCAAAGGTTTAAGGGTTAGGCTGGCTTGCTCCCAGGCCCTTTCCACATCGGCCCAGGCAGGCTGGGTGCGTGTGGCAGGCAAAATACGTTCCTGGTGGGAATAATTACCCACCGGGCGCCCTTCGCGCTGCTCAAGCAGGAATTGATCCAGGGATGTAAAAAATTCGCGGGCCAGCGATTCAAAACGGAACGCCAGGTCGGTGGCAGTTTGAACCATATGGTTGAGACTGGCATAATCGCCAGGCGAGAGAACGCCCTGGGCGGCATCCATAAGCCACCCCAACGCCGCAGCAGAAGGCCCTCCCAACTCATGCAGTAAACGATCGATATCCCACTGCGTTGCGCGGTAGGAGAGGGCGTTGGTCGTAGCATCTTCAAGATGATGCGCCTCATCGATGATGACCATCTGGTATTCTGGCAAGACTTTGTTGCCGGTAGAAACATCCGCCAGGAGAAGCGCATGGTTCACGATGAGCAGATGGGCAGACTGGGCCGCCTGGCGGGCGCGATAAAATGGACATGCGCCGCCTGTGCGTTTGACGCAGTTCTCCGTGGTGCAGCCTTCATCTTCTGCAGACAGGCGCATCCACACTTCGCGCTCGGCAGGTCCGTTGAGATTTAGCTCGGAACGGTCGCCGGTGGTTGTGCTGGATAGCCACACCAGAATTTTGGCCAGGACGCGCATCTCTTCGGCGGTATCCGGGCCACGGCGGCGCAAGCTTTCCAGGCGGCGTGGGCAGACGTAGTTGGAACGTCCCTTGAGAACCGCGGCGCGCAAATCCAGATCCAGGGCGGCGCAAAGATCGGGAATATCTTTGTTGATGAGCTGATCTTGCAGGTTGATGGTGTTGGTTGAAATCACCACTCGGGTGTTGTTCTGCATGGCATACAGGGCTGCCGGAGTCAGGTAAGCCATGCTCTTGCCGGTGCCGGTGCCGGCCTCGACCAGAAGATGGTGTCCATCGGAGAGCGCCTGTGCAACCGCGCGCAGCATTTCCACCTGTTGCGGACGGTGCTCGTAGTTGGGAAAGTGGCGGGAAAATGCGCCGCCAATTTCCAGCAGGGCGGAAGTTTCTGCAGGATCGAGCGGCAGAGGTCTTTCCAGCGGCTTGAGCGGGATAGCCGGGCGTGTATCCACGTGCTCAAAGAGTGGACCCTGATAGGCATGGCGTACCTGAGTAGAAGAAACGATTTCGCGTGTGCGGGCTCGCATTGCCTGGCGGAATGTCCAAGCTGCGCCCCAATCGAGACCTTCGCTCAGGCGGATGATCTCGGCGAGGAGATTGATCGGCATTTGCAGGATCTCTTCCAGCAGGCGCAGGTAGACCCCGCGCGTGGCCTGGGCATCATCCAGAGCGCGGTGGGTGGCGGGAAGCGGCACATTGAGAGTTTTACCCAGGGCGCCTAGGTTATAACGCCCGGCGCCAGGCAGGAGCACAGCTGCCAGCTCGTAGGTATCCAGTGCTTCGTTGTGGGTCAGGATCTTGAAACGGCGAAGAAAGGAAAGGTCGAAAGAGACGTTGTGTCCTAGAACTGGAGAATCGCCAACAAAGGCGTTCAGATCGGCAAGCACAGCTTTAATGGGTGGAGCCTGCATAACCATCTGGTCGGTGATACCGGTGAGCTGGACAATGAAGGGAGGGATAGGCCTGCCCGGATGAATGAGGGTCGACCATTCAGCCTCGACACGCCGCCCATTAAACCGAACGGCGCCAATCTCGATGATGGCGTCTTTTTGTGGATCCAAACCAGTTGTTTCGATATCCAGGGCGACGATAGATGTCATGCAGAGGATTATACCGTATTACCCATTGGATATCGGTTTCATGGGAACTGGCTCTGATAACCCCGGCAGGATGGCGGAGTATTTATGGACGGGTAGATGCAGGCCAGTTTCCAGCCATTAGAAAAGTAGGCCAGGGCGGCTCCCTCTTCATTGGGAGATGGCGAGAGCATGCGCGGAATGCCAAAACGGTTGATATCCTCGTTCTCCCAGGATAATCCGTAATCAGGCACGGCATGGTCTTTGAAGCCGCCCACCAGGTGGTGCTGCAGCGGCCGGGGAAGATGAGCATCGTCTGGCGCTGCCAATCCATCCTGGATCATGGTGTGCAGGCTGGTCAGCTCTGCCCTGGCTACCCGGCCGTACCTGGAGGTGAGGCCGATGCAGGCGGTCAGCAGCACGAGGGTCACCGGGAGCCAGCCGCGCAGCAAGAGTGAGCTGCGGCTCAACCAGCCGTCCACCTCGCGGGCGACCGCATAACGGTGAACTGCAAGGATTGGGACGAGCAAGGCCACCAGCGGCACCATAAAGACTGCCGCGGCGATGATCCGAATAGAGAGCAACTCATCAGGAGCTGGATCTGATGCGAACGTGACGCCCCAGATCAGCAAAGCGCCTGCAACGGAAGAAAAGAAAACACCAGCAATAGAATTGGCAGGCCAGGCGCAAATAAAACCCAACAATGCGCCCACCAACGACCAGATCAAAGCATTTGGCAAAGGGCCAAAAGGAGGCTGGTGGAGGGAAATGCCGGGCAGGGTCAGGAAATTAATATATTGCGAGCTCAGGCCGTAGCCGAGACCCAGGGCAGCCCCGAAAAATATGCCAAAGAGCCGGCGGTGACGGACATCGTTCATTGGGCTGTTGAGAGGTCTGGAGGTATGCATATATGATCTGTCTTATGAGTCACGCAGCCAATTCACAATTGAGTCCCGGATCCATTTTTCACGACGGGCATTGGGCGCTCTGTGGCTGGCAGATTCTATGAGGCGGTTGGCTTTAGCCGCGTCGTTTCCGACAAGCTCCAGAAGCTCGCGGTAGGCGTCCGTCTCTGTGGGCCAGAATTGAGGAGATGCTTGCTCAGGGTTGGCTTTGGCTGTAAGAACACCCTCTGGCTGTGGTTGGTGGGGTTGCGTGGATGCAGCCGGATGGATGAGATGCTGCGGAAGATCATAAGGTTTTGGCTCGAGACCATCGGCGAGGCTGGCCTGGTGCAAAGTGTGCTGGATAAAAAATACTGCAAAGAAGAAAAACGTTACCAGACCAGCTGTTTGGATCAAATCCAGAATATCCAGGCGGCGTTGTTGAAGCAAGCCGATCAAAGGGAGGGCCAACAATGCGCCGGCAGAGAACAAGGCGGTCATTGGAACAGGTGAGAGCATACGCTCAGCAAAGCGAGATTTGAACAGGCGGAGAAACCCCATGCCGGAGGCTGTAAGTAAGAAAGCCAGGATTGCCTGCACAACAAATGCCATGACCAGCTCAAGAACCAGGCTGCCCCAGCCGTCAAGATCAAAAATAATGATGACCAGGAGCGCAATGGGGATAAGGCAGCAAAGAACAAGGATACCGCAAGAAAGCCAGTATTTTAACGGGTTTGTGTTCAACATGACGCTCACTCAGAAACACTCACCAGTATATATGAGCCTGTGGAAATTTTCAAGCAATATAACCTTGAAAAGCTTTTGAACGAACGAAACGTTGGAGTAGTACAATATCTGTATTGTAATAATCTTGCCCCAAAAACGCCTTCGTCTTGAATTTTAGAATAGAGACTTAGCCACCTAAAGCCGGTTATCGTGATAATAAAGAGAAGAGGCCCTGATGATTTCTGAAACCGCCAGGCGTTTGCGTGAGAATATCCAAAAAGTGATCGTGGGTAAGGATGAAGTCATAAATCTGACCCTAGCTGTGGTGCTGTGCGAAGGGCATATCTTACTGGAGGATGTGCCCGGCATCGGCAAGACCACCATGGCACGTGCGCTGGCTGCTTCCCTGGGCTGCACGTTCAAACGTATCCAGTTCACCCCCGATCTGCTGCCATCAGATGTGACCGGTCTGAGCTGGTTCAACCAGAAAAAGCAGGAATTTGAGTTTCGTCCCGGGCCGGTGCTGAGCCAAGTGGTGCTGGCAGATGAAATCAACCGTGCAACTCCCCGTACGCAGTCAGCGCTGCTGGAGGCGATGCAAGAGCGGCAGGTGACGATTGATGGGGTGACGCATCCACTGCCGCGCCCTTTCCTGGTGCTTGCGACACAGAACCCCATTGAGCTGGAAGGCACGTTTCCATTACCTGAGGCGCAGGTTGACCGGTTTATGATGCGGATAGCCATCGGATACCCGGATGAGAGCGAGGAGAATGCCATCCTGGAACGTTTCAGGCTCAGTGACCCGCTACCCGATCTGGAGGCTGTCACCACTCCGCAGGAAATTGTGCAATTGCAGGTGGAGCGGCGGCATGTGAAGGTGGTGGAAAGTGTGCGCGACTATGTGGTGCGGGTGGCGCGGGCCACACGTAACCACCCCGAGATTGAGCTGGGAGCCAGTCCACGCGCCACAATGGCCCTTTACCAGGCAGCCCAGGCCTGGGCTGCCATCGATGGGCGCGAATTTGTGCTGCCCGATGATGTCAAACACATGGCGCCGTTTGTTTAACCCACCGTATGATGATATCCCCACAGGCGCAGCTGCGCGGGCGCAAAATTCTGGATCTTGTCGCGGATATCGTCGAGGCGGTGCCTGTTCCAGTGGAGAGCTGAATTGCCAGTCAATCGCTGGATGCCGTTATTGCTGCTGTTCGTGTATATCGGGTTGGTGCTGCGCATCCCCTACATCATTGCCCTGTCTGCAACCCTGGTGGTGCTTCTGGGCCTGGCAGCCTGGTGGCAGCGGCATGCATTGAACGGGGTAGTGTACCGGCGGCGGTTCCATTTTACGCGCGCCTTTCCGGGTGAACGATTTCCTGTGCGCATTGAGGTCGAAAATAATAAACTGCTGCCGTTGACCTGGCTGAGAATTGAAGATCCATGGCCTAAAGCGGTGGGTCCGGAAGACGAAGATGTCCTTGCGCCCAGCCATGTGCAGGATATGGGTTTATTGACCCATGCCTTCAGTCTGCGCTGGTTTGAGCGTTCCAGGCGCAATTATTTATTGGCTTTCCGGAAACGGGGCATTTACAGGGTAGGGGCGGCAAAGCTGGAATCGGGTGATCTGTTCGGTCTTTATGATTGCGATGGATCGGCGGCTGGGCAGGAAGCCTTAACCGTATTTCCGGAAATGGCAGAATTGGACGAGCTGATACTGCCCCCCGAAAATCCTTTCGGTGAGCAGCGGTCGAGGCGGCGGCTGTTTGAAGACACAAACCGGCCGATGGGGGTGCGCGACTATCATCCCGAGGATGGATTCCGACGGGTTCACTGGCCTGCAACGGCACGCACCGGCGACCTGCAGGTGAAGGTCTACCAGCCGACCTCGGCATTGATGATGGTCTTGTGCCTGAATGTATCCACCTATCACCGATACTGGGAGGGTGTGTACCCCGCGTTATTCGAAAGACTGTTAAGTGTAGCGGCTACGCTGGTGAACCGTGGTGTACAGGATGGTTATCGGGTTGGTATGATTTCGAATGGCTGCCTCTCCAACTCTGACCAGCCTTTTCGAAATCCCACCCGGGCGTTCTCCGCAGCAGCTGACCCATCTGCTGCAGGCGCTTGCCGGTGTGACACCGGTGGTGGTGGCGCCTTTCGAGCGGTTTCTTATGCGGGAGGTGCCGCGTGTTCCCTACGGCGCTTCTTTGCTGGTATTAACGGCGGTCACTTCACCGGAGCTGGAAGAGACGCTGGTGAGCCTGAAACGTCACGAGCGGCAAATCTGCCTGTTCTCATTAGCCGAGCAGCCCCCGGCCCGCATCCCGGGCGTCCGCGTGATCCATCTGCCTTTCAAAGAGAGCGAAGATGGCTGACCTGCTCCATGGCCTCAACCAGGTTGATGAGTCTGGCCGGCAGAAAATTCGGCCCTGGCGGGAGCTGGCTGCTTATGCTTCAATTTTTATGGAAATGAGCTGGGTGGCATTATGGAGCCGCGTTTTTCTGCGAAGTGGTTCCAATGCGAGTTATGCCGAGATGATGTTTGTATTGGGAGGCGTCCTGCTGTCAGCCTATGGAGCTGCCTGGATTGGAGAGCGGATGAGCCTTCGGGTGCTATTCCGCAGGGGATTGATGGCGGCGCTGGTGATTTTATGTATCGTGGTGGGACTTGAGTTATTGTTAGAAAATTACGGAGCCTGGACTCTTTCTGAGTTGCTGGCACGCCCTATGCGAACTTTTGAAGATATGGCAAACCTCCTGCCAGTGGAGTTTGTCTTGATGGTGATCCTGCTGCTGGTGATGTGGCGCGGGGTCAGTCTGGTGGGGCGGCACATCGAACCTGTGGTAGTGATTAGCGGGTTTCGAGTGGGGGTGCTGATGTTTTTTGCATACGGGTTGCTCGTACCCCTCAAAGACAATACCCCGCTGGCCGCTCTGGATATTTTCTTATTCTCCAGTATGCTGGCGATGAGCGCATCACGCATCGCCGTGCTCAGCCATCTGCGCGGTGGGCAGGCTATCCCCTTTGACCGGCAGTGGGTGGGGGGCATCATCCTGGCCGTAGGGTGCATGGTAGGCCTGGCTGTGGCGGTTGCGGGTATCATGCAAGGTGAGGGTTTTATCCTGCTCTCGAGATTGGTGGCCGGGGTTATTTACGTCCTGGCGCTGCTGCTCAGCCCGCTGGTATGGCTGATGATGCGGCTGTTTTTCTGGATCGGCGAGTTCCTGCGTTTTGAGGAATTATTTCGATTGCTTTTGGATATCATCGGCAGGCTGCAAACAATGATTGAAAACTTGATTGCTGCTCTTGGTGGCTGGATGAGCAGGCTGGACGTCTCTGGTGTGCAGAAATATATTTCCTACCTTGCCCTCAGCAAACCGCTTGTGTTGTGGGGCACAATTATTTTCCTGGTAGTGATCATTCTCTTAACCGTGGGTAAGCACTACTGGAGACCGGGAAATGAGCCGGACGATGCGGAATTGGAATCACTGTTAAACCAGAAAAATCTGTTCGATCTGCTGCTGGATGCGCTTCGCCGGGGCATGGATAAAATGCGCGATGAGTTGGAGAAAATGGCAGGTTTGCGCCAGGCGCGGCGGATGTTTGCAGCGGCGCGTATCCGGCGCATTTACGCACGCTTGATGGATCTAAGCGCCAGATTGAGCACCCCACGCCCAGATTCTCGCACACCTCTGGAGTTTTTGCCCAGCCTGAAGCAGCTTTTCCCTGAGATGCCCGGGGAACTGGAGATGATCACCGAAGCGTATCTGCGCGTGCGTTACGGCGAGCTGCCGGAAATCAACGAAGAAGTTGATAAAGTGTTTCTCGCCTGGCGCCGCGTGTCACACGATGGACAGGAACAGCTTAAGGCGCGCCGGCGACATCGGGATTAACTAAACCAGGTCGTAATTTCTACATCCACCTATCTTGCCAGATTACAGACCGACCATCTTTTCGCTGATCTCCCACAGGCGTTTTGCGGCAGCTTCATCGTAGGATTGGGGCGATGAACGCCGGGGGACACAATCCACGAAGTACTTTCCGGAAACACCCTCCACCTCAGGTGATGAAGCCAGGTAGATATTGGTGCGGGCGCCTTGCTCTGGTGAGATGGCAATGAACCGTGTTACCAGTTTCATTCCCAGACGGATCAGGCTGCCATTGTTTTGCGCGAACTTTGAAGCCACAAAACCGGGATGGAGAGCATTGACCGTGATACCCGTATCCCCGGTGCGGCGAGATAGCTCATAAGCGAAGAGGAGGTTGGCCAGCTTGGATTGTGCGTAGGCAGACCAACCGTTATAGCCGTGGTTGAATTGGAGATCGTCAAACCGCATTCTGCCATCGAAATGAGCGCCCGAAGCTACAACGACCACCCGCGACGGAGTGCTGCTCGCCAGCCTATCCATCAGCAGGTTTGTGAGCAGAAAGTAACCGAGGTGATTGAGTGCCAGGGTCATTTCAATGCCATCCAGGCTTTTCTGGCGTCGGATCATAAATGCCCCGGCGTTGTTGATGAGCACATCCAGGCGGGGATATGCGCTTTCATACTCCCGCACCAGTTTATGCACCGCAGCCTGCGAGGACAGGTCAGCAACCAGAAAATCGACCTGCATATTTCCAGTTTTCGAGCGAATTTCATTGGCGACTATAGCGCATTTTTCTGGATTACGTCCGATCCCTACAATGGTTGCGCCCATCTCTGCAAGCCGCAGGGCGGTGATCTTTCCAATACCATCAGAAGCGCCGGTGATCAATACCGTTTTTTCTTTCATTGGTGCGACGTTTTGCATACGTGATGTTTCCTGTCGAAGGTCGGATTAAATAATTATCGTTAAAGATAGGGCTGTATTGTAAGCGAATTCCGGTGATGATGATATGGATAAACCGCTTCTATCGTCAACTCTCTGGTTTTCTATTCCAGTATTGAACCGTTGGCCTGTTCCGGTCTAACCGAGCGCCATGAACTGGTTTCGAGTATAATTTCCGCTGCGAGGAGGCTTGGCAATGGGTAAATTATCTCATCTCGATAGCAGCGGCCGCGCCCGTATGGTGGATGTGGGGGCCAAACCAAACTCAGAGCGCATGGCTGTGGCGCGGGGTGAGGTTCGCATGCGTCCTGAAACACTGACTTTGATTCAGGAGGGGGCAATGAAAAAGGGGGATGTGCTGATCGTTGCCCAACTGGCCGGTGTGATGGCCGGCAAGCGCACCTCCGAGTTGATCCCATTATGCCACCCGCTGCCGTTGACTCATTTGGATGTGGATATCATTCTGGACGCGGAGCTGCCCGGGGTGTGCATCACAGCTACGGCACGGACGGTAGGCAAAACCGGAGTTGAGATGGAGGCGCTCACGGCCGTGAGCGTGGCCGCGCTGACCGTTTACGATATGGCAAAAGCAGTGGAAAAGACCATGTGCATCCAGAACATTCGCCTGGTGGAAAAGCACGGCGGGCGCAGCGGCGATATCGTTAACGAGTGATTGATTTTAATCAGTTATTGAAAATAAAGATGCAAATCAAAATACTATTTTTTGCGACATTGAAAGACCGGGCAGGGCTAAAGGAGACCCATCTGGATCTGGGCCAGGGTGCTACGGTGCTTGAAATGAAAAAGCGGTTGGTGGATGAATTCGCAGGTCTGGCGGGTGCACTGGACTCAGCGCTGGTGTCGGTGAATCGAGAGTTCGCTTTTGAAGAAGATATCGTTCCAGATGGGGCTGAAGTGGCGATTTTTCCGCCTGTGAGCGGCGGCGCAGCAGATGGTGAAGATTGGAAACCGGCGGCGCCCAGGGTTTATCTGATCACGGAAAATGCATTGGACCTGGATGCGCTACTGGCGCGCATCACCTTACCCACTACAGGCGCAGCGTGCATATTCACCGGTATGGTGCGGGGTGTGACCAGTCGAGGCGATCCACATGAGACGGTTTACCTGGAGTACGAGGCTTACAAACCGATGGCTGAGGCAAAAATGCGACAGGTTGCTGATGAAATCTGCGCCCACTGGCCCAGCGTTGAGGGAATTGCCATCGTGCAGCGCATTGGACGACTGGAGGCAGGTACGCCAACGGTTTTGATTGCGTGCACAGCTGCTCACCGGGATACGGGAGTGTTTGAAGCGGCGCGTTACGGTATCGACCGTTTGAAGGAAATTGTGCCGGTGTGGAAAAAAGAGGTGGGGCCCGGCGGAGAGACCTGGGTGGAAGGCGAATACCAGCCAAAACGAGGGGACTGACCAGCATGGAGATGCATTGCACCAACTGCCAGCAGAGCTACCCACCGGAAGGAACACCCTACCGCTGTCAGAAATGCGGCGGTATTTTTGATTTCAGAACTCCGCTGGTGTATGATCCTGCGAAACTGGAACCCGGTAAGGAAGGCATGTGGCGCTACCGGCAAACATTTGGATTGCCGCAGGATGCAGCCGAGGTTTCCCTGGGGGAAGGCGGTACACCCCTGGTGTGGACGGAATACGCCGGGCGCAAAGTGGCAGTTAAATGCGAATATCAGAATCCGAGCGGATCTTTTAAAGACCGCGGCAGCGCTGTGATTGTGAGTTTTTTACTTTCCAGAGGCGCACAAAGCGCGGTGGAAGATTCGTCGGGCAATGCTGGAGCTTCCTTTGCGGCGTATGCTGCCAGGGCAGGGATGCACGCCAGGGTTTTTGTGCCCGATGCTGCTTCAGGACCCAAGCGCAAACAAATCGAAACCTATGGAGCTGAGTTGGTGCGGATCATGGGGCCGCGCTCCAACGCAGCCGATGCCGTACAACGTGTTGCAGACCAGGGCGAAGCCTATGCCAGCCATGCATACCTGCCCTTTAACCTCCCGGGATATGCCACGGCAGCTTATGAGATCGTGGAGCAATTGGGCGAAGCCCCCGGCAGCATGGTGGTGCCGGTTGGGCAGGGTGGCTTTCTGCTGGGGATGGCGCGTGGTTTTGAGGCCTTACAACACGCCGGCATGATCGGACAAATTCCCATGCTGGCAGGGGTGCAGGCGCGCGCCTGTGCGCCGCTCTGGGCGTTATTCAGCTACGGTTCGGCCGGTTTGAGCTGGGTAGCCGAAGCGCCAACGGTAGCGGAGGGCATACGCGTTTTGCGGCCCCTGCGCGGGGATGTCTTGATGGAGACGATGGCGAAGCACGGCGGGATGTTCCTGGCGGTGGATGAAGAGGAAATCCTGCCGGCGCGCGACGCGCTGGCTCATCGGGGGTTCTATGTAGAGCCAACCTCTGCCGTGGTATGGATTGCACTCGGGCAGGTCATTGAAAAATTACCGGATCCGGTTGTTATCGTCTTGACCGGGTCAGGTCTGAAGTCGGGCTGACTTATCGATGTCTCGCTGACTGTTCGTTGCCAAACCCACGCAGGATTGGCAGCCAAAATCAGGATCGTGGATGAGGTGAGGAAATGGTAGAGCGTGTCGTTATCACTGGCATGGGGGCGATCAGCCCATTGGGGTTATCGGCAAAAGAGAGCTGGGAGAATGCTGTTCGAGGCCTTTCGGGCGTGGGTCCGATCACACTTTTCGATCCTGCAGATTACCTGGTAAGGATTGCCTGTGAGGTGAAAAACTTCCAACCTGAGGCGTACATGGATGCAAAAGAAGCCAGGAGGCGGGATCGTTTTGAGCAGTTTGCATCTGCAGCCGGTCAGGAAGCCATCGCCCAGGCGGGTTTACAAGATGGGAAACGTGATCCAGGCCGGGTGGGTGTGATCGTATCGTCGTCGATTGGTGGGTTGGGATCGCTGCAGGAGGGCATCTACACGATTAAGGAGAGTGGACCGCGGCGGGTAAGTCCATTTCTCATCCCCATGTTGATGCCAAATGGAGGGGCGGGACTGATCGGGATTGATTATCGGCTTTACCGGGCCAAGTTTTTCGTTGGCGTCGGCCTGTGCTTCCGGCGCCGACGGGATTGGTATGGCGTGGCTGATGCTGCGAAGCGGTATTATTGATGCTGCCGTCGCTGGCGCCAGTGAATCCACCATTACCCATCTTGGAGTGGCTGCATTTGACCGGTTGGGCGCCATGTCGCGGCGAAATGATGACTTTGCGCACACACCGCAGCCCTTTGATAAAAACCGGGATGGGTTGGTGATGGGGGAGGGTGCGGCTATCCTGGTGTTGGAGACCGAAAGCCATGCCCGCAAACGCGGCGCGGCCATCCTGGCAGAACTGGCCGGTTATGCGTCCACCGCAGATGCTTACCATGTCACAGCGCCGGCCGAAAACGGAGCCGGTGGGGCGCGGGCTATGCGCCTGGCAATGGATTCAGCCGGTGTGAATGCCGGTGAGATTGGCTATATCAGCGCACATGGAACAGCAACCCCGCTGAATGACCTGTCGGAAACACGCGCAATCAAAGCCGCATTTGGCGATATGGCTTATAATATTCCCATCTCATCCACCAAATCAATGACCGGGCATATGATGGGCGCCACCGGCGCGCTGGAAGCGCTTTTTTGTGTACAGGTGGTACGGGAAGGGATCATACCGCCCACAATCCATTATGAGACGCCCGACCCGGAGTGCGATCTGGATTATGTGCCCAATACGGCGCGCCAGTCGCCAGTGCAGGCTGCGATCAGCAATGCGTTTGGCTTCGGCGGGCATAATGCCGTCCTGGTGATCCGCAAATACACAGGATGAACCCGGCGAATATGTTCCCGGTCGATCAAATTCAGGTCGGGAGAGATCAATAATATTTCTGGATGTTGAGAATCCATGGACCGCCAGTCACCCGACAAATGGTGGGGTGTCTGGCGCTCCCTGAGTTCCAGGAGGTAACCTGTCATGGAAATATCTCAGGAGAGCCTGGGGGTTGAAACCCCGCAGGAATTCGCGCAGCAACTCGGGCTGCCGTTTCACGATATTCGCTTGTTGGCCCGGGCACTCACCCACCGGTCTTACCGAAATGAAAATATCGATGCGCTGGAAGACAACGAACGCCTTGAATTTCTGGGCGACGCCGTATTAGATTTTCTGGTGGGGGCCTGGTTGTACGATCGTTTTCCGGAAATGGCAGAGGGTGAACTCACCCGAATGCGGTCGGCATTGGTGCGCACCGAACAACTGGCTACTTTTGCAGAGTCAGATCGAGCTGGGGCGGGCGATCCGGCTGGGGCGGGGCGAGGCGGAAGGCGGTGGTCGAGGCCGGCCTGCGTTATTGTGCGCTACATTTGAAGCCCTGGTAGGCGCGTTGTTCCTCGATCGCGGCATTGCTGCGGTGCAAAGCTTCATTGAGACATTTTTAGGTCGGGCCTCGGATGAGATTGTAGAGGCAAGAAAAGAGCAGGATCCAAAAAGCTTGCTGCAAGAGTGGGCGCAATCGCATGGTTTTGACCATCCTCCTACCGTACGATCGTGGCGCATGGCCCCGACCATGATAAGACCTTTGAAATTGAGGTGCTGATCCAGGCGGAAGTATGGGGGCGTGGAGAGGGGCACAGCAAACAGGCGGCTGCGAAAGCCGCGGCCAAGGATGCACTGAGCAGGATGGGGATACTTCTGTAATCCAACCGGTGGACTTGCATGAGATTAAAATCACTTGAATTGCATGGATATAAGACCTTTGCCAGCCGAACGTTGTTTGAGTTCGCTGGCGCAGTGACTTGCATAGTTGGCCCGAATGGATCGGGAAAATCCAACGTCGCTGACAGCCTGCGCTGGGTTCTGGGTGAACAGAGCTATTCTTTGCTGCGGGGCAAGAAAACGGAGGATATGATTTTCTCGGGCTCGGAACAGCGTCCACGCGCAGGTATGGCTTCGGCTTCGGTCGTTTTCGATAACAGTGATGGGTGGCTTCCGATTGACTTTAGTGAGGTGGCCATCACCCGGCGGGCATACCGGGATGGACAGAATGAATACCTGATCAATGGGCAAAAGGTAAGGTTGAAAGATGTTTCCGAGCTTCTAGCCCAATCTGGTCTGGCAGAACGGACGTACACCATCATCGGGCAGGGTGTGGTCGATGCAGCCCTGGCTTTGAAGGCCGAAGAGCGGCGCAGGCTCTTCGAAGAAGCGGCTGGCATTGGATTGCATCGTTCCCGGAGAGAAGAGGCCCTGCGCCGGCTGGAGACAACGCGAAGAAATCTGGACCGTGTGCAAGACATCCTTGCAGAATTAGGACCACGCTTGAGATACCTGGAAAAGCAGGCCAGGCGGGCGCAGGAATTTGAACAGGTGCGGGACGATCTGCGGCTTTTGCTGCGCGAATGGTATGGTTATCACTGGCATCAGGCACAGCAAGACCTGACTGAAGCACGCGAGGCTGCCCGTAAACAGGAAGAAGCCCTTGAATATACCCGGCGAACGGAAGCCAGCCATGAAGAAAAACTGGCCTCCATGCGCAGTCAGATTCTGGGCTTGCGGGCGCGTTTGAATGCCTGGCATCGTCAGCAGGCGACCTTGCATAACCAGCGGGAGGAGTTCAGCCGGCAGAGCGCTGTCGCAGATGAACGCCTGCGGGCGATCCAACAACAACGCAGTGAACTGGATGCATCTCTGGCTCGCCTGGGTGAAGAGCTTGCCTATCACCAGACCCGGGTAGAAGAGGCAAAGTCTGAGGCCGCCGTCCTTAAAGCTGATCTGAGTGATGCGCACATGCAGGCTGCCGCTGCACGCCAGGCGCTGCAAAACCGCCAGGACGAGCGGGCTGATATTGAAAATGCACTGCAAACTGCCCGCCAGGCGCAATCTGGTTTGAATGCCCGCCAGGGTTCGCTGCAGGCGCGAATTGGCGAGCGCCAGGCACAGGCTCGCAGGCAGGAACAGGCACTGCAGGCGGCAGAGACTGCTGTTGCAGGTGCAGAACAGGAACAACAGGCGGCGGCTGAGAAACAAAAACTGGCGATGGAGGCACACCAGCAAGCCTCACGCGGTGCGGGTGCAAGCGGCTGCAGAACTGGAAACAAGCCGGAAGGCTCTGGAGGCCGCCGAAAAAGTTAAAAATGACCTGGTGGAGCAAAGGTCAAAGCTGCTGGCAGAAGAGGCCCGACTGAAAGCGCAATTGGATGTTCTGGAACAAGCTGACCGGGCGCTGGCAGGCTATGCAAGCGGCGCTAAGGTGTTATTACGGGCAGCCAAGGAAGCCCGGCTGGCAGGCACACGCGGGGCGCTCAGCAGCCATCTTGAGGTGCCACCGGAATTGGAAACTGCGGATCGCGGCTGCCCTGGGTGAATACCTGGATGCGGTGCTCGTGGATAACCAGGGCGCGTCGGATGCTGCTCTGGATTTGCTGGCCGGAGAAATGGCGCGCGGCGCACTGCTGCCAATGGATACACTTGCGCCACCCTCTGTGTTAAATAAAATCGAATTTGAAGGTGTGATTGGCATCGCTGCAGACCTTGTGCACGCCTCACCAGCGTTTCGCCCTGCGCTTGACTTGCTGCTGGGCCAGACGATTGTGGTACACGACCGGGCGGCGGCGCGGCGTATACTGGCGAAGTTGGATACGCGGGAAAGCGGCATCCGGGCGGTTACCACAAAGGGTGAGGTATTCTATGGCAACGGCGCGGTAATGGCAGGTCAAGAGGGCGGACCGACCACCTTGAGCCGGCCGCGCCAACGCAAAGACCTGGGGTCTGAACTCGATCGTAACCGCAAAAAACGGGAAGAGTTAGAAGGGCGGCTGCAAGAAACGGAAGGTGAGGTCAAAAACCGGCAGGACGATGTGCAGAAGCTGCAGCAAATGGATATCGCTTCCCGTACTGCCGAAGAGAAAGCCCAGCAGGTATACAGCCATGCCGCCGCGGCGGCAGAACAATCGGCACGCCAGAGGCGCTGGCAGGAAGAACAGTATTTGCGCTTAAGAAAAGACGTGGAACTTGGTGATACAAAATCGCAAACGATGCAGGATGAACTGGAAAGGGTGAACGCTGAGATTGCTCATTCTCGGGAGGGTTTGCGGAGTTTGAACAACGCTCTGGCTGAGCTTTCACTGGATGAATACCAGGCCCAGGTGGGGCATTGGAATACGCGGGCCGCCGTTTCGGAACGGGCTGTAACCGACTCGCTTGCTCGGTTAGCGGAACGAGAAGCTGCCCTGATTGGGGCGCAGAAGACACTGGTCACAACGCAAGCTCGCCTGGAAGAACTTGTGGTGTTATACAGCCAGATGGAAGAGAACAAGCTTGCACAACGTCAGGCTGAGCTGGAGGTGACCACGCAGATCGAGGCGCTGCGCCTGTTAATTGATCCGGCGGAGGCTGAGCTGGACCGGTTTGAGTTGGATCAGGCTTCGGCGCAGGAGAGCGAGGCGATTTCCCGCCAGGCAGTGAGTAAAGCTGAACATCACCATGCCCAGGCGCGCATCACCCTGGCAAGACGCCAGGAGGCATTGGAAACCTGGCGCAGGCGCATTGAAGATGACTTTGGCCTGGTTGCATTTGAGTATGAGGAAGATATCTCCGGACCCACGCCTCTGCCACTGGATGGCATGGTAGAGCAACTACCCAGGGTAACGCAGATCTCCACCGATCTTGAGGAGAATCTACGGAGGCAAAGAGCGCAGTTAAGGCGTATGGGGCCAATAAACCCGGAAGCCCAGGCGGAACACCGTGAGGTAAAAGAGCGGCACGAATTTATGACAGTTCAGGTAGCAGATTTAAACCGGGCAGAAGAGGACGTACGCCAGGTGATTGCTGAGCTGGATGCTTTGATGCAAAAAGAACTGCGTAAAACTTTTGATGCGGTCGCGGAAGAGTTCACGGCGATATTCAAACGTTTATTTGGGGGTGGTACGGCCCGCCTGGTGCTAACAGATCCAGACGATATGACCAACACCGGGATCGATATCGAGGCGCGATTGCCAGGCAGGCGTATGCAAGGGCTGTCCCTGTTATCGGGCGGAGAGCGCAGCCTGACGGCCAGCTCACTGGTGTTTGCGCTGCTCAAAGTATCCCCTACGCCGTTCTGTCTGCTGGATGAAGTGGACGCCATGCTGGATGAAGCCAATGTAGGGCGGTTCCGCGAGCTCTTGCGAGAATTAAGTCAGGTGACGCAGTTTATCGTGGTGACCCACAACCGAAATACCGTGCAAGCCGCAGATGTGATATACGGTGTCACCATGGGACGCGATTCGGCCAGCCAGGTGATCAGCCTGAAGCTGGACGAGGTGGACAAGGTTGTGGAAGACTAATAGGGTCTTATGCTAATTCGAGAAAGCCAGGGACTTGATCTGCAAGAACTCTGGTTTTCCCAACAACCGGTTGATATATATGCACAAAGTATGCGCAGCCAATTTGGTATATAGCCTGGTACACAGGCCCCAGAATGTGTGAGCGTGATTGGTCTCGATCTGGAACAATTCTGAGAGCTGATGGTTAACGGTTTCGATCATTTGGCGAACGCTATTCAGAAAAGTACGTTGTTTAGCCGACATTTGCACTTTCTGATTCTGGCGTGGAAGGGTCATGAGCCGGATGCGGTTGTTGGCCAAGAGTTCGGCTGCTTTATCAGCGCTGATGTAAGCCTTATCACCCAAAACACTCAAGTCTGTATGTTCGCAAAGCATTTCAAAGCCCACTTCCAGATCGGTGACATTGGCTGGCGCCAGCTCAAAATCGAGGATCAATCCGCCCAGGGTAATGAGCAAGTGCAGCTTGAAACCGAAGATCGTCTGCTTCTTCGAAGGCACTTTGCCGTAAGTGGCTTCAAAAGCTCGCCAATCGCCCGTCGAGCTGGGCACAAGATAGAACTGCACCACCGGCAAAGGCAAGCTGTCGATCACACACTGTCGATCCTGAGCAATATCCAGGCTTTTCAGGGTCACTTGGCGGATCAGGTTGAAGGCATACATCAAATTTCGCCGACGACGGTTGAAGCGGCTCTGCGACGGAATGTTGGGAAACAGATGCACGATGTTCTCGCCACTGGCTCAACATTTCTGTTTCCAGGTTCCAGCCACGACATTCGCCAATCAAAGCCATGCTCAACAACTCACTGTCGCTGCATAAGGGTTCAGGCCCAGGTCGATCAAATAGAGGAGCGATTTGTTGCCAAATGTCATCCACGATGACATACATCCACAAGCAGAAATCCGAAAAGTCGTTTATCATTGGGGTTGTCCTCCGGCGTTCTTGGGTTGCGGCAACTTCCCAATATAACGTCAGAGGACTTTTTGTCAATGGTTTTCAACTAGCATAAGACCTAATAAATCTCAGGCACAAAAGTCTGGTCTGTGATGGGGGGGCGCACGTAACCGGTGCGGTCTTGCTGGCGGGGCGGCAGCACCATCGGTTCTGGGGTCAGGTCTTTGTAAGGCACCAGGGTGACCAGGTGGGCAATGCAGTTCAGGCGGGCTCGTTTCTTGTCATCGGAATTGACGACGAACCAGGGAGCCTGTTTGATATCTGTATACTTGAACATCTCATCTTTGGCGCGGGAGTATTCGACCCAGCGGGCGCGCGATTCAAGATCCATGGGGCTCAGCTTCCAACGTTTTGTGGGATCGTCGATGCGATCCTGGAAACGGCGCTCCTGCTCTTCGTCGCTGACCGAAAACCAGTATTTGACGAGGATGATGCCGGAGCGAACCAGCATGCGCTCAAACTCAGGACACGAACGGAGATACTCGCTGAGCTCGGCCTCCGTGCAAAAACCCATCACACGTTCTACACCGGAGCGGTTATACCAGGAGCGGTCGAAGAGAACCATCTCGCCTGCAGAAGGCAGGTGGGCGACATAGCGCTGGAAATACCACTGCGTACGCTCGCGCTCCGTCGGGGCAGGCAGGGCAACCACACGGGCATAACGAGGGTTCAGACATTCAGTGATACGCTTGATCGCGCCGCCTTTCCCGGCAGCATCTCTGCCTTCAAAAATGATTACCATCTTCAATCCGTTGAATTTGATCCATTCTTGCATTTTTACCAATTCGATTTGCAGGCGGCGCAGCTCTTCCAGGTACTCGCCTTCGCCCATTTTCTTCTTTTTCACAACCGGTGCAGGCTCTGTCTTCGGAGCGGCAGGTTGTTCTTTTCCATTCGATCCCGGGTTTTTCCCGCTGGCCGAGGCGCTAACCTGGGCGGCCAATTCGGTCCCAATTGGGGTCTGATTTTCACCGCTGGATTTCTCGGCAAGTTTATTCTCTGGATCATGGCCCTTCTTTTTGGATGGTTTTTTACTCATTTCCGCCGTCCTTTGAAAGCAAATGAATGTGCAGTTGAAACACGGTGTTAAAGTAATTATAGGTTAGAAAAACGATCTGTCAATCAGTTGAATAAATCAATCTGGTTCAGCGAGATAATAGATTAACGATTACAAAGAACTATGCTGGGAATGTGGTGGTTGTCATGCCGAAAAAATCCGATGACAATCGATGCCATTGGTCCATGTAATCTGCTGAAGATTTATTATCCCTGGTTGCGCAGGGAAAAGAGCAGGGCTGCCCATGAATTTGGGGCAGCCCTGTTTGTTTAGTAAGTGATCACACGAGGGAGTTGTTTGGCGTGCTCGATCCAGGCCGCAACTTGCGCCTGCGTGGGCAGTTTGCGCACTAACTTCTTCTCAGTGTTGACTGCCACCATTTTTTCATACAAATTTTCGGCTTTACGTTGAGCTAACTCTGGAACGGTATCTACACCAGCAACTTCCAGCAGATCAGCATATTCCTCGCCGATGCCGTTAATCCGGAATAGATCCACGTGATTGACCCATTTGAGGATCAGAGCGTCACTAAGGCCGCTTTTTTCAGCCAGGGCTTTGCGCCCCTTGGGAGATGCGCCTTGTTTCAACAGAGCCTGGGTAGATCCAACCCCGGCGTCTTTGAGCTTTTGGGCGTATTTTTCTCCAACACCTTCGATTTCGAGCAGTTTTGCCATATATTCCTCCACTCATTTTATGATCTCCTCCACAAATCTGGAGGTTTGAACGATACCATCCGGTTCAGAAAACTACCCGGATTTCTCACTCATTGGAAGGTCAACTAATTTCCTAGACCGAACCGTTTTAATGGATTATTTTGGCTGTTTTGTTTATTTCGTGAACCTAAATTATTGACTTTTCTTTTATTCTCGAGTTTAGACAAATATTAGGGCGGTTCTGCCCTTGAGCAAAACCGCCCCTTGGTAGAAACTTGGAGTTGTGACACAACAAGAGACTACCAAGCAGGACATTAACAAACTAATCGAATTTCGTCAAGCCATTTATGCCAACGCGCTGCAATCTCGGCGGGATGCGCAGTTCGATCTTCTGGATGCGCTTCTGTCGGTAGGACAAGTCAGTTCCTTTGCGATGTTGAGCCAGTCTGACCAGTTCCGGCGAAAGTGGCCCAGCCTGTATGCTGCAGTTGAGGATGGAGTGCTCGACAGCAACTGGCTGCGGTGCTTTCTGGGGCAACAGGCGCCTCAACAGGGAATTTGTGTCTTTCCGATTGATGGCTCACCCTGGCCCAGGCCAAGATCCCGAGTACTGGACGACCGGCAGTATGTGTACCAGGCGAGCAGCGATGTGAACGGCGGCACGGTCACCATCGGCTACCCCTATTCGCTGCTGGAATGGTGCGCCGAGCCGCACTCCAGTTGGTCGTTGCCCGTGGATGTGCGCCGGGTGCCGAGCACACAAACCGCTCAGGAAGTCGGTGCAGAGCAAATCAAAGCCCTGGCGAACACCCGAGCAGCCTATCTGGAAGCGCTGGACATCATTGCGGCGGATGGCAAGTACGGGAATGCCGGGTTCCTGCGTTCGGTGAAAGGGTTGCGCTGTGGCATCCTGGCTCGTTTGCGCTGCGATCGGGTTCTGTGCGGCTCACCCCCACCTCCGACGGGCAAAAAGGGTCGTCCCCGAGTGCATGGAGCCCGCTTTGCCTTCAAAGAGCCAGAGACCTGGGGCACACCCGACGAAGTGATTGAGCTGGAAGACCCTGGCTGGGGACAGGTACGCCTGGAGCGCTGGAATGGGCTGCACGAGAAGAAGGGCGCTGACGTGCCTTACGCTGTGATCCGGGCCAATGTTCATCTGGAACGCAGCCAACCGCCAGCAGCCCTGTGGCTCGCCTGGTTATCCCCAGACCCGTCTCCCAGCACCATTCCGGTGACGGTGGAGACGATCTGGCGAGCATATGTCTCTCGCTGGCCAGTCGAACCGGGCATCCACTTCCGCAAAGAAACCCTGGGTTGGACGATGCCGCAGTTCCAGACCAAAGAAGCGGGAGACCGCTGGACGGAGCTAACCGCTGTCGCCTGCTGGTTGCTTTACCTGGCCCGCCCAATTGTTGAGGACACACCGCTTCCCTGGCAAAAACCGCAGCAGCGTTTGACACCCCAGCGGGTTCAGCAGGGCATCTACCCGATTTTTGCGCTGCTTGGCAGTCCGGCTCGCCCACCCAAAAAGCGTGGAAAAGCGCCCGGTTGGCCGCAAGGCAGACAAAGAACGCCGAAACAACGCTATGCTGTGGTCAAAAAGACGCCTGCAGCGGCAAAAATGGCTTGAAACTCGATTGGTAAGGTGCTGATTTTCAACCCGACCGAAAGTCGGGAGTATTACTTTTGTCTAAAGACGAGTTTTATTATTTTACCTTATAAATTGCCTCGAGATTAACCTAATATGAAAATCATTGATCAAACCTTGCCGGTCTCGGTTCGCACGAGATCGATGGTTACAACAGCATGTCTCAGGTGAGGAATAACGATGCTGCCGCAAAACCAAGTAATTCCATCGTTTTGGATCGAGAACCCCGTCTTTGTACGCAACGCCATCCAGGTTGTAGAAGCGTTTTATGCCCAGATGATCAATCTGCGCGATACGGTCGTTCATACGGGTGCGGTACGAGCGAAATTTGTCTAGCCGGTTTGACATTAGCGAGCACCTTTTAGGCTATCGGATGGGGTATTGTTTCACAAGAATTATGTTTTCATGAGGTTAGAAGACCTGAGATCCCTCTGTGGAGCAGGATGATTGCGAATGCTCCCAGAATTATCAGGCTGAGCAGGGTAAGATAACGGACGAGAAGCGGACCCATGCGAAGCGCCTGCTGGAAGATGGCAACCAGGATAAGCATGCCTGTGATGAACATTCCGTAGAATCCAACCAGGAATGCCGCAGTGTGCCAGGCGGAAATTTTCAAGGCTGTGAGCAATAAAGGGCCATTGACGAGCGTCCAGAAAGTATAAGGACCTGGACTAAGAGAGTTGACCAAAATCGCGCGCCAAAAGATTGGAATGCGAGAAGGCCGAGCAATCGTACTATTTTGCGGGAATGTAGGTTCACCCGGAGCAGCGAGTCGCCACTGCCGCCAACCGCTCCATACCAGATAAAGGGCAAAAATGCCCCCCGCCAGGCTTACTCCGCTTAAAAATCGTGAGGGCAGCCGGTTAAACAATAACGTCTGATGTGAAATCAAAAACGAGTTGACGAAAAGGGGAATGTCCGTCAAGATATAAGATGCCAATCAACACCTTGAGGAGGACATTCCCATGACAAGTATATCCATTTCCGACATTTTGACCATAATATTCGTCCTGGTTGATGACTGGTACCAAAAACATGGCGTCAAACTACTCAAAGGCAAGGCAGGCATGAAACCTGTATTTGCAGACAGCGAAGTGATTACGTTGATGTTGGCTCAAGATTACATCCCCTATCCGAGCGAAACGCAGTACATCGAGTTCATGCGGGCCAACTACCTGACTCTGTTTCCCAAATTACTCGACCAAAGCCAGTTCAATCGTCGTGCTCGATCATTGCATTTACTGGTTGAACAACTCCGACGCTACTGGGTACAACAGAAGGGTTGGCATCTTGAAAGCGAAGTTTCTGCTGGATACCAAACCCGTGCCTGTAATCGGCTACAAACGCAGCAAACGCCATAGTGATTTTGCAGGCAGCGCCAATTATGGTCAAATGTGCCAGCCGTCATTTGCACTACTTCGGTTACAAGTTGGTTACCCTCAGCACTTTGAGCGGTATCCCTATCCTTTACGATCTGGTTCCCGCTAACTTGGATGAGCGACTGGCTGCAGAAGCCATCATCGATTATCTGGTGTACTGTGACATCTTTGCCGATAAAGGTTTCATCGGCTTGGAGTGGCAAACCCAGATCTTCGACCAAACAAACAACCTGATTTGGACCCCTCGCCGCTCCAATCAGCACCTTCAAAACACCAGAGTTTGGATCGTTGGTTGAGCAGTGTCCGCCAACGAATTGAAGGCGTTTTCCATGAAATCCAGAATACAGGACGCAATATCGAGCGCTTACTTGACCAAAACTGTGGTCGGTCTTTGTACCCGGGTGATTGTCAAAGTGACCAGCCATCTTTTGCGGCACTTGTTACGGATTGATTTCGGTGTTAATGTTCAGACCTTCGATGTCAATGCTATCAATTTAATCATTTCACATCAGACGTCAATAACAAGATCGTCAATACGATGGGTATATCGCTGATCAACGGTGCGAGGGTGAGCGGTGCGCTGCGGCGCCAACCACCACTCAGGGTCTGGTTGATCAGAAAGGTCTGGAAAAAACCAGGGGAAGCGGCTGCACTAAGTCCCAGGGCAAAACCCTGCAAAAAGAAGGCATCCACCACGGCATTATACCCGGTATCGATCAAGGCCAAGTAAAAATTTATCTGGTAGTACGGCTGGCAGTATAATAAATGACCTTGATGGAATTTTTATTGTAATCAAGGCAGACTGACCGGTTTAACCGAATAGATGTTGGGTAGATGAGGAGCAAGTGATGCCGGATAATCTGCCAATGAGCAGGATCATCAGAACCTGGTGGCCGCTGGCTGCGAGCTGGTTATTGATGGGCGTCGAAACGCCGGTGTTGAGCGCAGTGATGGCCAGATTGGTTAATCCCGAGATCAACCTGGCTGCCTACGGCGGGGTGGTATTTCCGATATCGCTTATTGTCGAATCTCCGGTGATCATGCTTTTGGCCGCCTCCACTGCTTTAAGTAAGGATTGGGACGCATATATCCGTTTGAAACGCTTCATGGCGGTGACTGCATCAGTTATGACCGGGCTGCACATGCTGATTGCTTTTACTCCCCTTTACTACTTTGTGGTTGAGCGCCTGTTAGACGTCCCCCCCGTAATCATTGAGCCGGCCCGTATTGGTCTTATGATTATGACGCCGTGGACGTGGTCGATTGCATTTCGCCGGTTCAACCAGGGGGTATTAATTCGATTTGGCCATTCGCGCAGTGTGAGTGCAGGCACGTTGATCCGGTTAACCGCAGATGGTTTGGTGTTGGTCACAGGTTATATGCTGGGAAACATCCCCGGTATTGTGGTGGCCACGACTGCAGTGGCAGCCGGAGTGATCAGTGAGGCTTTATTTGTTGGATATGTGGTACAACCTGTCTTAAAGTTCGAGTTGAAAGCAGCCCCACCCACGGCAGTACCGCTTACCTTGCAAGCCTTCCTGCGGTTTTACTTACCCCTGGCTATGACCTCGCTATTGACCCTGCTGGTTCAGCCGATTGGCAGCGCCGCATTGAGCCGCATGCCAAATGCCTTGGAATCACTGGCGGTGTGGCCGGTGGTGTCTGGGTTGATCTTCATGTTCAGAAGCCTGGGCGTCGCCTATAATGAGGTTGTGGTGGCCCTGCTGGATGAGCCACACGCCGCGTTAAACTTGCGCCGTTTTAGCTTCTGGCTGGGCAGCAGCACGACACTTGGATTGCTGCTATTGGCCGCCACCCCATTAGCAGAATTTTGGTTTGGCCGGGTATCAGCGCTGCAGGCCAGCCTGGTCGAACTTGCACGCACAGGTGTGTGGTTTGCGCTGGCTATGCCATTCCTGGCAGTGCTGCAAAGCTGGTACCAGGGCGCGATTTTACACGGCAGGCGAACGGGTGCAATTACGGAAGCGGTTGCTATATATCTAGGGCTGATGGGTGGGCTGCTATTTGCCGGAACCATATGGGGGAAGACCACAGGGATTTATATCGGGTTGGGAGCTATGAGTGTCAGTATGGCAGTGCAGACATTGTGGTTATGGCGCCGGAGCAGGATTGTGATTAAGGATTTATTGGAGTTCCGCGGTGAGGTGGGCTATGTTTAATATATTTGCCGTTTCTGATGCCACGGGAAAGACTGCTGAGGGCGTGGTAAGGGCAGCCCTCACGCAATTCGACGAGTCGAAGGTCACCGTTACCCGCCGTGGCGGGGTTCGCACAACTGAGCAAATCCACAGGGTGGTTCAAGAAGCATCCCAAAGCGAGGGATTTATTGTGCACACGCTGGTGTCTGAAGCGCTGCGCCGGGATATGTTTGCAGCCGGCAGAGCAGCCAATGTAGCCACGATTGACTTAATGGGATCGCTGCTGGTCCAATTGACAGATCTTCTTTCCGTTCAACCGCGATCTGAACCCGGATTATTCCAAACCTTTGACGATGTTTACGTGCAGCGCATCGATGCGATTAATTTCGCGGTGAGGCACGATGATGGCGCCAATGTGGATGATCTTGATAAGGCTGAGATCGTCCTGGTGGGTGTCTCCCGTACATCGAAGACGCCCCTCAGCATTTATCTTTCCTACCGCGGCTGGCGTGTAGCGAACGTACCCATCATTTTGGGGGTAGAACCGCCGGATCAGTTGTTCTCATTACCCAGACGACGAGTAGTGGGGCTGATTGTGCGTCCAGAGCGACTTTCAGCCCTGAGAATGGCGCGCGTGGAGCATTTGGGAACTCAAAACCTGGGTTATGCGGATATTGAGCATGTCAGCCAGGAAGTTGCCTATGCTTATGAGGTATTCGAACGACGGCGAGATTGGCCGCTGGTGGATGTAACTACAAAACCAATTGAGGAGACAGCCGCAGAAATCGTTGCCCTCTTAGGTCAAAGGGAGAGAATTGATTAGTAGGTTGACCTATTTTTGTAATAGAAAGGCTGTCAGCGCTTCGATCTCTCCATCGTGTAGATCCAAATCAGGCATCTGGGTTTCAGGTTTCACCGAGACCGGGTCAGCAAGCCAGACGGCAAGATAATCCGCCGTGGTGGGGTATTTCGACAGGTCGGGTCCCATTTCTGTGGAGAAGGTGAAATACCGGGTCTCAATACCACTGTGCCTGTGACAGGCGATACAGCCCTTGGAAATGAAAAGCCCTTTGCCATAGGATACCGGATCCAAATTCACAGAAGCCGGTACATTGGACGTCGAATTCTCGATGTGGTTGGAGGCAGAGACGATGCTTCCGGCGCCAATCAGCAGGCCAATGATAACCAGAGCCAATGACCATTTTTAAGCGGCGAGTGACCGCAAACAGCAATCCTGCTGCAAGCAGTATAACGAAAGCCAGGGACGCCAGATTGGTGGCAACGCCTGAAAGATTTCCGGGTTTGACCATGGTGGAAGCATTGCCTGGTGCTACGACAAGATCAGGCATGGGCTGATCCATGGTGAATGCTTGGATCGACCATTCCCAGGCGCCAGGCTGAGGCAGGAGAATCTCTGCTTTGTACATTCCAGGCTGTCCTTCGATCGGGGCAGCGGAGAATTTTACCCCCTCCATCGTTTGGGGGAGGGTGAACGTGATGGTGGGTTCCAGACCTGGAAGCAGGGTGCGACCGTGCTGGCGGACGGCAAACTGAACTGTGAAAGGCGCGTTGGCAGCTATGTGACCGGGCAGGTCCTCGATGGTGATCACAGCCCAACCTCCTGCCAGAACAGGGAATATCAAGATCGAACCCAAGAACGCGGCGGTAAGGAGGGTGCATATGAATTTTTTCATGTCAGGTCTCCATATAGATGGGGTAGCGGATTTATGGTTGCATGGATTCGGCGATTTTCCGGGTTTCATCGAGAGTGAGCTGGCTTTCAAGGCGGTAGGTGACGCCATCTTCAGCCCAAATCAGGGCATTGCCGGCTACGATCCGGCGGAACTCGATCTCGCCATTTTTTAAAACCAGAGGGTACGGCCCTTCGGCCCAGACGGCATCCACATCGCCAACTTGCGTCGTTTCGAAAAAATATGGAGCGCCTTTTTCGCCTGCCCAGGAGCCTGGACCAATCTCGAACAAGGCGAGGTGGATTTTTTCAGGGGTTTCTTGATCCATCCAGACCAGAATGACCATCGCCCCGCCCAGAGTTTGTAAATAAATATGATCGGGATGGCCAAGATTTTTTGGATAAGAGGGTAATCGCAAAGCAAAACCCGCGCTGCGTTGGGCCTCAACGAGTGTGGTCTCACCTTTTATCTCCAGCAAGGAGACCAAATCGAATGGAGTCGGGGAGGGAATTGGAGTTTTAGCTGGAGAAAGGCCTGTGATGGCGCCTTGCGGATCAGGTTCAGCAGTAGGGAGCGGTTCACCCAGATTGATTCGAATAGCCCCGATTTGCAGGAAATCGATGATCGCGGCTCGAACGGCGGGAATGCTCAATGTGGCCGCCATCACGGCGAGAACCAGAGCCAGAAAGGCCAGCCCCAGGCGCAAGGATGGGCGATGCGAGGGCAGGCTCTCATGATCGAGTTCGACTTCTCACCTGGCTGGCAATATCAGGTGAAGGTGGGTACTGAAACGAGGCTGCCAGCCGCCGCAAGTTTGCCTGGTAATTTTCTGAAGAAGAGTTGGTCATTCGAGCATCTCCCTGAGCCAGGGGTAATCCTTCTCAATTAACACTCTCAACCGAATCAGTGCACGATGCAGGCGTGATTTAACAGTTCCCGTGGCAACGCCCAGCGCCTGGGCGGTTTCTTCAACCGTCAAATCTAAAAAGAAACGCAGATAAACCACCTGTTGGTCGTTCAATTCCATACACTGGACAACCTCCCACAAGTTTTGGGATTCTATTTTCTTGATACTGGCAGTTTCAACCAACTTTTGGGTCTGCGGTTCATGTTTTACCAGTTTTTGTAGGGCGAACAGATACCGCCCCAACGACCGGCGGCGGTTGCGAGCCTGGTTGGCGGTGATCTTCAACAGCCAGGGACGCAGGGGTCGGGAGGCGTCAAAACGATGCAGAGCATGGTAGGCTCGGATCAGTGCATCCTGTACGGCATCCTCGGCTTCAGCAGGATCTCCCAAAATCAGGTAAGCGAAACGAAATGCCGCCTGCTGGTGAGCGCGCACAAGCGCCTCCCAGGCGGCGCTATCGCCTGTGCGGGCGCGCAGCACCAGGTTCGCTTCCGTCTCCAGGATTCTGCGGGCTGGATTGATGGAATTTCTGCAGGTGTTGAGGTTTGCATCTATAAGATATACACCCAATAAGACCGGGAGGTTCCCGGGAGCGTCCACCGCAGGATAGTGAACCGTTAAGAGAGAAGCGCCGATGATAACTGGATTATAATCAGGAATATAATTTCATGACCGATATCGTTATTGACCAGGAAAAACAAAAACAAGCCAAGACCTATGCAAGACTGCACCAGCGGTTGATCCTGGTGGATTTTGCCATTGGGGCAGGGTACTGCACAGCCTGGTTGGCGCTTGGCTGGGGTGGTAAATTAAAGCAATTCTTGCTGGGGTTCACCAGCACCAACTGGTTGTTGGTGGCAGCATTTGGTGCGATTATGGGTGTGGGATATTTGCTTGTGAGCTCACCGCTGGCATATTATTCGGGATTTGCCCTACCTCAACGGTTTGGTCTTTCAACGCAGTCGCTAAGGGGATGGATTGGTGACCAGCTCCGAGGCAGCCTGATCGGTGCTGTGTTCGGGGGAGTATTATTGGAGTTGGTGTACCTGCTGCTGCGGGCGTCACCCGATCTGTGGTGGCTGTGGGCCGCCTTGATGATGCTCTTTTTCTCGGTTTTGATGACCAACCTATACCCAATCCTGTTGATGCCTCTGTTCTATCGAATTGCTCCATTGGGAATTGAGCATGCTGACCTTGCCCTTCGACTGCTGCGCCTGGCAGACAAGGCCGGAACGCATGTTCAAGGCGTCTACAAATATGATATGAGCCGCCGGACAAAAGCAGCAAACGCTGCCCTGACGGGTATTGGGAATACCCGCAGGATCATCCTGGGGGACACCCTGCTCGCCGAATTTACACCGGATGAAATTGAAACCGTTCTGGCACATGAACTCGGACACCACGCCCACAGAGATATCCCGGTGGGCATCGCTATCGAAAGCCTGATGACGCTCGGTGGTTTCTACCTGGCTGCCCTGGGTTTGAAAGCCGGAGCTGCTGCATTAGGATTGGATGGTACAGCAGACGTTACCGGGATGCCGCTTTTGGCTCTGGTTTTGGGTGTATACGGCATGGTGACGATGCCGCTTGGAAAGGCGTATTCACGCTGGAGAGAACGGCGGGCGGATGCATATGCGGTGCGGTTGACCGGAAATGGAAGGGCATTTGCCTCCGCGCTTGCGCGCCTGGCAAACCAAAACCTGGCAGACGCCGATCCGGAGCCCTGGGTGGAGTTTCTGCTGTACTCTCATCCAGCGCTGAGCAAACGCATCGCAGCGGCGGCAGGAACCCAACGATAAACAAAGGCATGCAGGTTTTCCACCCGCATGCCTTTGTTTTTGCATTACGCGAAGACGGTATTACTCGCTGGGGATGATCAGCCACATCAGCAAATAAATCAAAATGCCGGGTACGCCGCCGGGGATGAACGCGATGATAAACGCCAGGCGGAACCAGAATGCGCTGATGCCGAAGAACTCTGCCAGGCCGCCACATACGCCTAAAAGAATACGGTTTCGGCGGGACCGGCGAAGAGGTTGTTTGGTGGTGTTCATACTGCCTCCGATTAATGACATCGAATACCATCTCCATATACGGAGGCCTGTCAGAAAAGTTGCGATGAAAATCGTGGATCGTCAGGAAATGCGAACCGCCAGAAGTGTGCCATCTCCGGCGGGAAAGATTGTGCTGAGCACACGCGGCTCGGCAGCCACACGATGGTTGAAGGCGATGGTGTCGGCAGTGAACTCATCAGCGGCGCCCAAGCCCACAACCGAACCTTTGCGAAAGACATTATGGGCGGTGATGAGGCCGCCAATCCGGACATTTTCCAACGCCCAATTAAAATAGGCCGGGTAACCGGTTTTGTCTGCATCGATAAACACGAAATCAAAGGGACCTTCGGCGACCAGGTCTTGAAGGGTGTGGTGGGCGTTTCCCACGCGAATTTCGACGCGATCACCCACGCCAGCCCGGATAAAATGCTGGCGGGCTACACTGGCGTGGTGCGGTTCTACTTCCAGGGTGATCAATTTTCCACCCGGGAGAAGGCCGCGGGCGATCCAGATGCCGCTGTAACCGCCGAGGGTGCCAATCTCGAGGGCTCTTTTGGCGCCGATGGATCGCACCAAGACCTGCAGAAAACGGCCTTCCTCAGGTTTGATGTTGATCGTGGGTAAGCCTTTTTTCGGGGTGTCTTCCAGTACCGCCACCTGGACGGCATCCTGAGGCACAAACAGGTTGACGATGTATTCACTGAGCTGGTCATTGTAAATTGTCATCGGTCATTTTCTCCAAAAAGATTTAGCTACCTGTATCGTCTGAATGTGGATATCGACGGTATCCTGAATGTTTTTTCCATACCCGCCGGCCATTGCCACGGCAAGTGGCAGACCGGCCCGGGTGCAGCTTTCGAACACCATTTGATCTCGTTGCGCAAGCCCGGATTTGCTCAGTGAAAGACGCCCGAGGGAGTTGTTGAAATGCGGATCAGCTCCGGCAAGGTATATTGCCATTTCTGCCCGGGCGGTTTCGATGGAGAATCTCAGCCCTGATTGAAGGGCCTCCAGGTATTGTTCGTCTCCGGCGCCATCTGGCAAGCCGATATCCAGATCGGAAGGTTCCTTGTGGTAAGGAAAGTTTTTTTCGCCGTGGATTGAAAAAGTGAATACACTAGGATCATCTCGAAAAATGGCAGCCGTGCCATTGCCCTGGTGAACATCGGCATCCAGTATGACGATTTGATGAATCCGTCCTTCAGCTTGCATAGCCCGGGATGCAACGGCGACATCGTTGAACACACAATAACCCTCACCGTGATCTGCATACGCGTGGTGGGTACCGCCGCCCAGGTTGAAGGCAACGCCATCTTCCAGGGCAGACCGGCATGCCAGAATGGTGCTGCCTGCGGATAGGCGGGAGCGTTCCACCAGCAGTGGCGACCAGGGCAGGCCAATGCGGCGGATTTCCCTGTCATCCAAAGTGCCACCGACCACTTTGGCGACATAGTCCAATGTGTGGACACGTAAAAGTTGTTCGTCTGTGGCTGGTTCAGCCAGTTGCAGCTCTTCAGGTAAAAGCACCTTCTGGGCGAGCAAACAGGTGCGCAGACGGTGGTACTTCTCGGCCGGGAAACGATGACCGTTGGGTAACGGGATGGGTGATGTATCGTGGTAGTAAGCTTTAATCACCAGCGATCCCGGTGGACGATATCCTGTATGGTTTTTCGACCGCCTTTACGGGGCGGTGTGGTTAAATTCTCAGCTTCTTGCGGATAGCCAAATGAGATGGCAATGCGCAAATGGAGATCGGATGGGAATCCAAGAATCTGGCGAGCTTTTTCTGCCTCGTATATGGATGCCAGACAGGAGCCAATCCCCATCTCCCAGGCTGCCAACTGCATATAAGCGGCAGTTTGGCCAATATCGAAAAGTACCTGGAACCGTTCAGCCGGATCAGAATGGACGATAGCCACGCCCAGAGCAGCTCCAGCCAGATGTCCTGCCCACTCGCCGCACTCGGAGAGCTGCTTGAGGATGGTCTTATCGGTGATGGCGATGAAATGCCAGGGCTGGGTGTTTTTGGATGATTGTGACCGCCGCCCGGCATTCAGGATGGTGAGGATGGATTCCTCAGGGAGCGGCTGGTCGGCGAATTTGCGCACGGCGCGCTTGAGGCGGATGGCGTCTGATACGTTCATGTTAGTAGCTCCCTCCGTACTTGAGTGATTTGGGCGTTTAGCTCCGGGATTTTGTTCTGGATGATATCCCAAGCGATACTGTCGTTGATGCTGAAGTACGGATGAGCGACAATATCTCGAAAGCCGCTAATTTTCCGCCAATCCACAAGGGAGAAACGCTGGCGGATCTCATCTGGCACATTCTTGGCAGCTTCACCGATGATTTCCAGGTTGCGTAGTACAGCATCGTACATGCGATCATCTTGTATAAACTGCTCAAGAGATAGCCCGTCTGTAAAACGCAATACTTTGGCGCAACTTTGTTGTTTATCATCCAGGTATGAGCGTGGATTAAGCGACATAAACAGCCTCTTTTTCTATTTCCGCAAGTAGTAGAGGTTTCAATCCATCCTGGGTTACAAGGTCGACCTTACAGCCAAGCAGGTCTTCCAGGTAGAATTTTGTTTCCATGTATTGGTCAAATGTTGGGGGGTTGTGAACAGAACCAGAATATCCACATCGCTGGTAGGGGTGGCCTCATTGCGGGCGGTTGAACCAAATAAAGCCAAAGATTTCACACCCAGGCGAACGAGCTCTGGCGTATTTTTCTGAAGTATCTTGAGCGCATGTGTGAGTTTCATCGCTTTTCTTTTTGTTGGTGTTAAGATCAATTCAACGAGTTTGCTTTCCATGCACGAAAATCGTTTTGCATAACCCAATTATACCCTCCGCAGCGACCTGTAATCCTTTAGAGGAACACCAATAAAGTATCAGGAGTAGGCAGAGTGACAGGAGGATATGCAGGGGTAATTGGCAAATTGAAATAGCGGGGAACGCGCATGATTGGATAGCTGGCGTATACCGATGCTACTACCGGAACAAGTCCAATGTATAATAAGATAACCTGATTGGGGTGAATCGATGACAACTTTTCCTTTTTGGTCAAGGGAAATCCTTGCAACAGCCCAATATTTGAACTCATCCGTTAATGGATTGAGCGAAAAAGATGCTCAGCAAGTTCTTCTTCGTGTTGGGCCAAACCGTATCCAATCCAAGGAGCGAGCTACGCCGCTCGGGTTGTTGATCAATCAATTTAAAAGCCCGATTGTCATCATCCTGGTATTTGCCACCATTATTTCTGCTGTTCTCCAGGATTGGGTGGATGCCGTCATCATTTTGTTGATTGTGATGGGCAGCGCCTTGCTCAGTTTTTACCAGGAGTACAACGCCAACAATGCAGCTGAGAAACTGAAGGAACAAGTCTCGCTAAAGACAAATGTTATGCGGG
This sequence comes from uncultured Chloroflexia bacterium, assembly GCA_963705155.1. Taxonomy (GTDB): domain Bacteria; phylum Chloroflexota; class Anaerolineae; order Anaerolineales; family UBA4823; genus CAVPJC01. The sequence goes on from CAVPJC010000013.1 coordinate 547,565, forward strand.
ATGGAAAACCTGCTTCAATAGCAACAGACGCCATTGTTCCCGGTGATGTAGTCTTGCTATCGGCTGGGGCTTTGATCCCTGCCGATGGATTGATCATCGAAGCCAGGGATTTTTTCGTGAACCAGGCCGTATTGACAGGCGAGACTTTCCCGGTTGAGAAAATGCCGGGGATCGTTCCCGAAAGCGCAAGCTTAGCTGGGCGGACGAATGTTGTGTTCATGGGCACCAATGTCCGCAGCGGCAGCGCAAAAGTGTTGATCGTACAAACCGGATTGCAGACTTCATTCGGGCAGATCGCAGACCGGCTCACGCTGCGCCCGCCAGAGACCGAGTTTGAGCGCGGCATCCGCAAGTTGGGATATTTGCTGACTGAAGTTATGTTCATTCTGGTTTTGGGCATATTCTTTTTCAATGTGCTATTCCATAAGCCAGTTCTTGATTCATTGCTTTTCTCCATAGCACTGGCAGTGGGATTGACCCCGCAACTATTGCCAGCCATTATCAACATCAACCTGTCAAAAGGCTCACAGCAGATGGCGAAGCATGGCGTCATCGTGCGGCGGTTAGAATCGATTGAGAACTTCGGCAGCATGGATATCCTTTGCACTGATAAGACCGGCACGTTGACGGAAGGTGTGGTGCATTTGGATGGTGCGCTGGATGTGAACGGAGCACCATCGGAACAAGTCAGTCTGTATGCATATCTGAACGCGCACATGCAAACAGGCCTGCCTAATCCGCTGGATGAGGCGGTTGTTGGCAAAGGTGCTAAGGGAGCGGATGAATATACTAAAGTGGATGAGATCCCGTATGACTTTATCCGTAAACGCCTGACAGTAGTTGCAGAGCAAATTAATTCGCTACCCATCATGATTACCAAAGGCGCTCTGGAAACCGTGCTGGCGGTCTGTCCACAGATCCAGATTGGGAATGAGGAAAAAGCTCTTGACAGCGCGGTTCAGGCGAAAATCAAAGAGCAATACGAAGCGTGGAGCGCCCAGGGCTATCGCGTTTTGGGAGTGGCAGTCAAATCTGTCAGCGGGCAGGCACATCCCTTTTCAAAAACCGAGGAAACCGATATGACTTTCGTCGGCTTCCTGTTGTTCTTTGACCCGCCAAAGGAAGGCGTGAAAGAGACCATCCTGGGGCTGGAAAAATTGGGCGTGCAGCTCAAGGTGATAACCGGGGATAATAAATTAGTTGCCCATCACATTGGACAGGTTGTGGGATTGGGCGAAGCGAAGGTACTGACTGGCGGTGAGCTGGACAACTTGCGCGACGAGGCGCTTGTGGCATACAGTGGAGGAAACCACCATATTTGCGGAGGTAGATCCCAACCAGAAGGAGCGCATCATCCTGGCGCTCAAGAAGCGCGAACATGTGGTTGGTTATATGGGTGACGGCATCAACGACGCACCCTCTTTTCACACTGCAGATGTGGGCATCTCGGTGGCAAACGCAGTGGATGTGGCGAAAGAAGCTGCAGATATGGTACTGCTGAAACAGGATTTGGATGTGCTTCACGAGGGCATTGTGCAGGGACGAAAGACTTTTGCCAATACGCTCAAGTATATCTTTATGGCGACCAGTGCAAATTTTGGAAACATGTTCAGCATGGCGGGAGCTTCATTGTTTTTGCCATTCCTGCCGATGCTGCCCAAGCAAATTTTTTTGATCAACTTTCTAACCGATTTACCTGAGATGGCCATTGCCAATGACAGCGTAGATGATGTCATGGTCGAACGCCCGCACCGCATGGATATTAAATTCATCCGCCGCTTTATGCTGATCTTTGGACCACTCAGTTCGTTTTTTGATTTAGCCACCTTTGCAGTGTTGATCTGGCTGATGAAGGCAAACGCGCAACATTTCCGAACCGGTTGGTTTATTGAGTCTATTCTTATCGGCGGGTGTGGTTGTATTTGCGGTGCGCACGCGTCTGCCGTTCACGCGAAGTCGCCCAAGCCGCGCCATACTGGCAATCACTGGGCTGGTTATGTTGATTACACTGTGCCTGCCCTACTCTCCGCTGGCTTCAGTATTGGACTTTGTACCATTGCCGCTGTCGAATTTGCTGGTTCTTTGGGGATCGTGGCTATGTATTTTCTATCAGCAGAATTTACCAAGCGTTGGTTCTATCGACAAATAAACAACAGCAGCTGAATACGAACGAAAGAAGGGTATGAGGGGCACGCCAAATGCCTGCGGGGATGCTGAGGGTTTCCTGGTTGGTCACCCAGGGGATAATCTGGTGTCACTTTGGACCTGATGTGACCTGGCCGACAACGTGATCCAGTATGAAATCATTAAGTAATTTTCTGTGTCGTAGCGATTCCATTCACATCTCAGCCTGTTGGCTGGACTGCTTCTGATGGCGCTGGCGACGAATACATATTTTGAACAGATTACCTTTCATTGGCTTAGCCGGACCGGTTTTGCGCCCAATGACCTGTGGTATTGGCGGATTGAGCGCATGTTCTCTTCGGCACTGGTGACCTCGGGAGGAATCGTCTTCTGGGAGGGGTTGTTTTTTGTTGCCTTTGCTGTCGGCCTGGCGGAATGGATGACTGGCTGGAAACGGGCAGCCGTTACATTTTGGGGAGTACATCTTTTAGCATTGGTTCTCCTTTCGCTGGTCATCTCGTTGGCTATGCATACGCTGCACGATTTTGGATTGGAAGCAACCATGGTCGCCAGGGATGTCGGCCCTTCGGCGGGCTATTTCGCCTGCCTTGGGTTGGTGAGCGCACGGTTAAAACGCCCTTGGAACTGGATCAGCGGCGGGATATTGTTTGTCACGTTTGTGGCTAATTTGTTCGTGCCAGCTGCTGTCGGGGAAAACGCCCAAATAAAATTCTCGGCAGACCTGGCGCATTTGCTGGCATTTCCGCTGGGGTGGTTCAGCAGTTTAATTGGACAGAAACAAACGCAATACTAAGATGTGAACGCCTACGGGAGCAGTTATGAAGAAGCGTTGGATTATTCTTGTTCTGACAATCTTGTTCCTATGGGTGATCGTATCCCGTTTTACTGAACTCGAGCAGTTGAGAAGTACCCTGGCTCAAGGAAGGTGGGAGTGGGCGCTGGCGGCGGTCTTTTCACAGATGGTCTATTACACTGTGTTTGCCAGTTCGTACCAATCTGCATTTTTTACGGTTGGTATTCAAACCCGCACAAGAGATATGATTCCTGTTACGCTCGGGTCGCTGTTCGTTAATGTAGTAGTGCCTGCAGGTGGGGCAGGCGGGGCGGCGCTTTTTGCCGAAGATCTGGTGCGGCGCGGAAAATCCGCAGCCGGCGCGGCGGCCGGGGTACTGCTGCAACTCATTGCCGATTTCAGCGCTTTTGCATTGCTGCTTATTCCGGGGATGATTTATCTCTTCATCGAACACGATTTGAAATCCTATGAAATCGTGGCGGCACTCATTTTACTTCTGATTACCCTTGGTTTGAGCAGTATCCTGCTGGTAGGCGTCTGGAAACCGGCCTGGCTGCATCGCCTTTTTGTCTGGTCGCATCGAACTACCAACTGGGTGTTTGGTCGTCTCAACCGTTCGCTTTCGCTGGCAGACGATTGGGCGCAAAAGAATGCCGACGAGTTTAACCAGGCCGCTGCAGCGGCAGCACGCCACCCGTCACGTCTGGCGCGCACGGTTGTCGTCGCCTTACTGGCGCACTTTATCGACATTGTTACATTATTTCTAATTTTCCGCGCCTTCAATCAATCCATTGGGTTGGGCGCACTATTAGCGGGTTATGCCGTTGGGATACTGTTCTGGATTGTTTCTGTTACTCCACAGGGCATCGGTGTGGTAGAAGGCATGATGGCGCTGACGTTTACTTCTCTTGGCATCCCTGGGGCAGTGGCGGCGACTGTGGCGCTGGCCTTTCGCGGGTTGACGTTTTGGATGCCAATGCTGTTAGGCTATTTTGCAGTTCAGCGGATACGCACCTTTGGTGAAAACCGCCGCATCCTGACCAAAACCTGGGGTGTTCGCTTCGCAGCCATTTTTGTGGCATTGATGGGGGTCGTCAACGTTCTATCAGCGGTAACACCCTCGCTGGCCGACCGACTGCTTTTTCTTGAAAAATATTCGCCGTTCACCGTTCGCCATGGCGGACACCTGGCTGCGGCGCTTTCGGGTTTTGCCTTGTTGATGCTGGCTGGAGGACTGGCGCGCCGAAAATACATGGCATGGATCCTGGCGCTGGGCGTATTGGCTATATCGGTCATCAGTCATTTGGTCAAAGGTTTGGATTACGAAGAGGCGGCGCTGGCCAGTGGTCTGATGCTGGTCCTTTGGCTGATGCGCGCTAATTTCCACGCTCGTTCTGACCGCCCATCCATCCGGCAGGGACTACTGGCGGTCATCGGGGCATTGATGTTTACACTGGCTTACGGATTAACCGGATTTTTCCTGCTTGATCGCCAATACAGCATCAATTTTGGTTTTTGGGATGCGCTGCGTCAGACGGTGATCATGTTTACTCAGTTTTATGACCCTGGTCTGATTCCTTTAACGCATTTTGGACGTTTCTTTGCAGATTCAATTTACACAGTTGGTGCGGTGACATTTGGCTACGCCGGTTTCATGCTGCTTCGACCGGTCTTTATACGTGAGCCAGCCACGCCAGGCGAGCGCGCCCGGGCAAGAGAAATCGTGGAGAAATTTGGCCACTCTTCCCTGGCGCGTTTTTTGTTATTTGATGACAAACGCTATTTCTTTACCCCGGGAGGCTCGGTAATTGGATATGCTCTGGTCGGTCGGACTGCCGTCGCCCTGGGAGACCCAATCGGCCCATCAGACGACCTGATATTAGCTATTCAGGCTTTTTCCAGCCTCTGCCAGCGGAATGACTGGTTGCCTGTTTTTTACCAAACCCAACCAGCAACGCTTGAGCTGTACAAAAAAAACGGGTTCGACGCGCTCAGCGTGGGCGAAGAGGGTGTCGTTAATTTGGAGCTATTCACGATGGAAGGCAAGGCGGGTAAGGCATTGCGTACCCCGGTCAACAAGCTGGCAAACGCGGGATATACATTTATGCTCCACCAGCCGCCTATTTCGGATGAATTGCTCGATCAACTACGCGTTATCAGTGATGAATGGCTGGCAAGCATGCACGGCACGGAGAAGAAATTCTCGCTCGGTTGGTTCGATGGTGAGTACGTTCGGAATTCGCCGATTGGGGCAGTTCATACCCCCGAAGGTTGGATCAGCGCTTTCGCTAACATTGTGTCAGAATATCAACTCAACGAAATCACCATTGACCTCATGCGCCGTCACCATGAAATCGAAAATGGCACAATGGAATTCCTATTCGTTTCGTTGTTCCAGTGGGCAAAAGCGCAGGGTTATAAGGGTTTCAACCTGGGATTGAGTTCCCTATACGGGGTTGGTGAGCAGACCGGCGATCCAGCTATTGAACGGGTGATGCATTGGGTATATGAGAATGTCAATCAGTTTTATAATTTCAAGGGATTGCATTCTTTCAAAGAAAAATTCCACCCGGAGTGGTCGCCGCGATATCTCATTTATCCAGGTGCAGCAAACCTGGCTCAAGCCTGGCTGGCTGTGGTGACAGCTAATTCGGGTAACGACAATATTATTCTGCAGTATTTTAAAAACAAAAAGAGGATTCGGTAAGCCGAGAATCTGAGTGGGAGCACCGCATCAACCCACGTTGGAGACTTTTTTGGAAATGGAATTACCTGTAACTGGCTCATTAATGACGCGCTGGGCAAAAGAGGTGTCGCCAGAAAACGCGTGGAGTGATTACCCTCGCCCTCAAATGAACCGACCCAGGTGGCTAAATCTTAACGGTCTATGGGATTATGCCATCATTCCCATTGAAAAAGAAACGGTGATGACATTCACCGGCAAAATTCTGGTGCCATTTCCAGTTAAATCGGCTCTTTCAGGGGTCAAGCAGGAACTGAAGCCTGATGAACGATTGTGGTACAAGCGCAGTTTTAACATCCCTCTAGATTGGCAGGGGCAGCGCATTCTGCTTCACTTCGGGGCAGTAGATTGGCAAACCAGCGTGTGGCTAAATGGGGATTTTTTGGGGATCCACCAGGGAGGTTATCTGCCTTTCCAGTTCGAGATTACCCCACACCTGAACGGCGGAGAGAATGAGCTGATCGTTGCGGTTTGGGATCCGACCGATGCACACTGGCAGCAGCGTGGTAAACAGGTGCGCTCACCTCAATCCATCTGGTACACCCAGGTATCGGGCATCTGGCAGACTGTGTGGTTGGAGCCGGTACCACAGACCTACATCTCAAGGCTAAGAATAACCCCGGATATCGATGCAGAAAATGTGAATGTAGAAATTTCCCTTGCTGGAAGCTCCATCCCAAAATCCCAAATCGGGCTTGTTCAGGTGTACGAGGCCGGCAACCTGGTCTGTCAAGCGACGGTGGATGCTGTTTCCGGGATTGTCACCCTGCCGGTACCGCAGCCCAGGTTATGGAGCCCGGATACGCCTCACCTGTATGACCTGGTCGTGGAAATGGCCGGTGACCGTGTGGAGAGCTACTTCGGTATGCGAAAGTTCAGCTTAGGAAGGGATGACCATGGCAGGGTGCGGTTATGTCTGAACAACCGGCCGGTATTCCAGTTCGGCCCCCTTGACCAGGGTTACTGGCCGGATGGGCTGTACACACCTCCCAGCGCAGCCGCCATGCGCTTTGATTTAGAAATGGTGAAAAAGCTGGGGTGCAATATGCTAAGGAAGCACATAAAAATTGAACCGGCGCGCTACTATTATGACTGCGACAGATTGGGGTTGATCGTCTGGCAAGATATGATGAATGGCGGCAAGGCAGTCAGCGCGGAAACATCCTACCTGACCATTCTATTTGGCTCGCGGCGGCGGGATAGTGATTATCGTTATGCCGGGAGGGAAGAGGCCAATTCGCGCGACGATTACCGGCGAGAGTTGCGAGAAATGGTGGATCACCTGGTAAATTTTACCTGTATCGGGGTATGGGTGCCTTTTAACGAGGGATGGGGGCAGTTTGACGCCCGCGAAACTGCTCACTGGCTAAAACGCTATGATCCAACCCGGCTGGTAGATCACGCCAGCGGGTGGTTTGACCAGGGCGGCGGCGACTGTAAAAGTTTGCATGTCTATTTTAAAAAATTGCCCCGGAACAAGCCAGAAAAAATGAGAGCGATGGTTTTATCCGAGTTTGGCGGCTATGCCCTTAACTTCACCGGGCACACCTGGCAGCCGGACAATGAGTTCGGTTACCGCAAGTACACCACCGTTGGGGCGTTGACCGAAGCCTATCTCGACTTATTAGAAAAACAACTCAAACCCTGGATCAAAAGAGGTCTGTCGGCTGCTATATATACTCAGACAACCGACGTGGAAATCGAGGTCAACGGTTACCTGACCTATGATCGGGAAATTGAGAAAATGGATTTTCAAAGGATACGGCAGGCTCACCAGGATTTGATAAACACAAATTTATCCTGACCTGGGCGCTGAAAGGTCCTTCCAGTTTAGTTCAGCGCGCACTATGCCTGAAGGCCGATGGTTTGATACAGCCGTTTCAGGTCGATATGCTCTGCAACCAGATCTTCAAACTGCTTGAGTTTAGCAGATTGGGCAAGGCGGGTTTTACCAAAGATCTTTTCGATCGCTTCGATGGCTTCCATAGTGTTCATCGGCACCAGCAAGACCGCCACACCAAACTCCTCCGCCTGGCGCACGATCAGCGGGCTGGGCTGCAGGTTGCCGGTGAGGATGAGGCAGGTGGTGGATGTTTCAAGAGCTGCCAGTTGAATATCGGTGCGATCGCCACCGGTGATGACTGCTTTATTCATCTGCTTGCGGAAGCGGCTCAGGGCGGCTTCCGCAGTCATAGCTCCCACGGTTAGCGATTCTACCAGAGCCTCACGATTTGTCTGGCGGGTGAGTACCTGAGCGTTGAGGGTAGTGATGATTTCGTCGACAGTTATCGCTTCAAGGCCGCGCTTTTCAGGAAGTGATCCGAATACCTGTATGCCTTGTTTTGCCAGGAACGGCATAGCGGTTTTCGTGACAAAATCAGAATATTCAGCCGGTACGCGGTTGATGATGATCCCAACCATGGATTGACCTAACCGGGTACGAGCGGCGAGTGCATCATCCAACAGGCGAACAGGGTCGCGGAACTTTACCACGACGAGCACCGCGCTGCCGAGCGCTGCGGCAACTGCCGGCGTGGGCAGGCCGACAGCGTAACCTTCACGCATGCTTGCGCCGCCTTCCAACAGGAGCATGTCTTGCCCGTTGGCAGCGGCTGTGGCAGCCGACAGCACTTTCTCCATCAGATCTTGCAGACCGGGGTGGAGTAAGTGATCGGCAAGGTTTTCCGGTGTGATGACAACGGGGGATAGCTCCCAGGGGGCTGCTGTCAAGCCAAGCACATCTTTCACAAACCCGGCATCTTCATCTGCTATATGTCCACCGGTACGCCAGGGCTGAAGGCTGAGGGGTTTCAGATAGCCCACCTGATAGCCATCGGCCTGCATGCGTTTTCCCAGGGCCAGGCAGGTGGCAGTTTTTCCGGAATAGCGTTCAACAGAAGTGATATAGAGTGATTTCATATTCACAAATCCTGTAGTTTTTGATTGACAAGGCGCTCATTCTTTACAATTTCGGTCACCGGTGGAGTGCCGTTATTCGTTGGCAGACTTGCTGAGGACAAGGCGCATATCGATGGCTACAGCTCCCTGTCCGCGAGGGTAAACCATCAGCGGGTTAATATCCAACTCGGCAATTTCAGGAAAATCCTGAACGAGTTGTGCAATACGCAATAGAGTATCAACGATGGCATCCTTATCGACGGCGGGTTTGCCGCGCACTCCGTCCAACAGGGCATGGGCACGGATTTCGGATAACATTTCTTCAGCTTCTCGACGGGAAAAAGGCGCAATGCGGAAGGTGACATCTTTCAATGTTTCCACGTAAATGCCACCCAGACCAAAAGTGACAAGGGGGCCAAACTGCGGGTCGCGATTCATCCCCACAAGCACTTCGAGGCCGCCTGCCGGCATCATTTCCTGCACCAGGCAGCCCCAGATACGAGCATCTGGCACATAGCGTTGGGCACGATAAACCATCAACTCGAAGGCGTCGCGGACCTCTTCGGCACTGGCAAGACCCACCTTTACGCCGCCCACATCGGTTTTGTGGAGGATGTCTGGAGATGCGATTTTCAAGACCACCGGATAGCCAATCTGGGAGGCGATCTCTATGGCGCGGTCGGGTGATTCAGCCACTTCTGAGCGAGGTATGCGCATCTGGTATGCCTGCAATATCTGACGGGCTTCCGCGTCGCCAATCGAGGCGCGGTCATCGGAGCGTACCTGATGGATGACGCTGCGTACAAGGGCATGGTCGGCCTCGAATTGCTCAAATTCAGGCTGCGGTCGGGCCTGGATGGCACGATAATCGGCCATCGCCCGAAATGCCAGGGCAGCCCTTTCGGGGAAGGCGTAATTTGGCACTCCGTTTTTATTGAGAATATCAATTCCACTGGCGACGCGAGCCTCACCCATAAAACAGGCCAGGACAGGTTTTTGGCTTTGGCGAGCCAGGTTGCCGATTGCTTCTGCGGTTGCCTCAATTTCTGTCATAGCCTGTGGGGTTAGCACTACCAAAAGACCATCAGCATTGGGGTCAGCGGCGACTGTCTCCAGGGCGAAGCGGTAGCGGTCGGCGCGGGCATCACCTAGAACATCCACTGGGTTTGCAGCGCTGGCAGCGTCTGGAAGGTATTGTTCCAGGGCGATGATCGTTTCATTCTGGAACCGGGCCATGGTCAACCCGGCGCGCTCCAGGGCATCGGTAGCCAGGATGCCAGGACCACCAGCGTTGGTGATGATGGCAATTCGATCACCCGTCAAGGGCGGCTGGTACCCGATCGCCAGGGCCATATCGAACAGGGATTGCATCGATTCGGCGCGCAAAATGCCAGCCTGCCGGAAGGCAGCCTGATAGGCCTGTTCCGAGCCAGCCAGGCTGCCAGTATGCGATGAAACCGCCCGCGAACCTGATTGTGTGACGCCCGATTTGATGGCAATCACCGGTTTCCGTGGCGTGATCTGGCGCGCCGCCTGGATGAAGCGCTGCCCATCGGGCATACCTTCACTGTAAATCATGATAACGCGGGTGTTGAGATCGTCAGCCCAGGCTTGCAGCAGATCAATTTCGCTGACATCGGCTTTATTGCCCAAACTGACAAATTTGGAAAGGCCCAGCCGGCCTGCCAGGGCAATATCCAGCACGGCGGTGCCGAGCGCTCCGGACTGCGACATGAATGCCATCGGGCCTGCTGGCGGGGTGCCGGCGGCAAAAGAGGCATTCAGGGGTGTGAAGGTGTCGATCACTCCCAGGCAGTTCGGACCAATCAGGCGAATATTGAACTGCCGGGCGATGTCAATCAACTCACGCTCGCGCTCCAGGCCCTCCATGCCGGCCTCACGAAATCCGGCGCTGATAATGATGGCAGCCGGAATTCCTTTTTGCCCGCAGGTACGGAGCGCTTCGGGCACATGCGCATAAGGGATGACGATTACAGCCAGTTCCACCGGGTCAGGGATATCCAGCACTGAAGGGTAACACTGAAACCCGAGGATCTCACCGCCCTGCAAATTAATTGGATAAACGCTGCCGCGTTTAGAGTATCCACAATCTGCCAGGTTTTTAATAACAGCGTGGCCTAGCTTGGCAGGATTGGCCGATGCGCCAATGACTGCAACGGAAGCGGGCTCAAAAAATGGTTTTAACATAACTCGATCACTTTTTGGTGATGGTTATCAACACGATAGTTTTACCATCCAGAGGATTGACACTCAAGGTGACGAGGGCCTTACGGTCTTCCTTGTCAAATATGAGCACGGCGGTGTTTGCCGTTTCGAGACCGCCTTCAACAATATTGTTCCAGTTATTCACCGGCATATGGATTTTATAGAATTCCAGCACTTCTTGAAAAGTCTGCGCTGTGAAATAAGAAACGAGGCCTGCGGATGCAAACAGGTTCTCTTTTTCGCCGTCCACAAAGGGTATATCCTGAGGAGCCTGATCCATACCGCCTGCAAACTGGGTGGCGGCAGCCTGGGCGGTTTCCATCAGGCCAGGTCCCTGTTCGGTGGCGAAAGCACCGGCAGTTTCCAACAATCCCGGGACCTGTTGAGTAACCGCGGCGCGGGCTGTTTCCACCAGACCCGGGTGCTCGGTTGCGGCTGCGCGGGCGGTGCTCATTAATTCCGGACCATGCTCGGTTGCAATCGCCTGAGCAGTTTGCAGCAAACCGCTGTCGCCGAACTCGGTAGCCGCAGCCTGTGCGGTCTGCAGGAATTTATTCCCACCAACCTGGGTGATGACGGCGCGAGCCGTGCTGACGACATCCATACCCTGGCGGATGTCCGTGGCAACTGATTCGGCGGTGTTTTTTGTTCCAATGAATTGTTCGCCGATGCCTGAAACGAGACTGCAAGCCATGCTGGCGAGGATGAAGAAGAAGATGACTAACCTGGGAACAAGCTTTTTTCCAGACATACCTTCCCCTTTGTTTTCCTAAGCTAGGACACTGCGTGCTAACGCCTCGAGCCCCTTAAGATCATCCAGATCTAACCATTGTAACATGACACAGGCCGCACCGGCATGTGTGTAACGTGTGATCTCTTCAGAGATTTGGGAGCCAGCTCCTGCAACAACGCCGCGTTGGCGCAGCTCTGCGATGGTAAATTTGCCGTGCGTGCGGTCTGCGACTTTCTGTTCCAATCGATCCTGGTCTTGAGCGTAAACGCAACCGACCATGATCGAGCGGCGAATTTCAGACGGTAAACGGCCTTGCGCGTGGAGTAGTCCGTCCAAATGTCCATTTAACTGTCTGTAATTCTCAGGGGTGAGAAAGACCGCATTCCATTCACGCGCATAGCGCGCCACCAACGGCATGGTACGCCGCACGCCATTTCCGCCGATCAAGATCGGCGGCCCGTCCGGGCGGGCAGGCCGGGGAAGCAGGATGGCATCTTTCAGTTTGTAATACCGGCCTTCAAAATCCAGGGGTCGATCACTATGGAGCAAGCCTGAAATCACGCGCAGTCCTTCTTCAAAACGCACAAAGCGCTGGTGGGTTTCCAGGAGATCCCAGCCATAATTGGCGTGCTCGCGTTCCTGCCAGCCGGCTCCCAGACCGAGAACCAGCCGGCCTGATGAAAGATCATCCACGGCGGCAGCCATGCGGGCAGTGAAGGTGGGGTGGCGGAAACTGACCGGTGAAACCAGTGGGCCAAAAGCGATGCGACTGGTATGCGAAGCCAGCCAGGTGAGGGAGACCCACAGCTCAAGCGAATCCAGATCGGGCGGGTTGGCATTGGTGTAATGATCCGAGCGGTACAAACCGGCAAAGCCCAGATCTTCCACGGCGCGGGCAAGGCGCTGCCAGCGAGGCCAGTTCAGGCCGTTCTGTCCCTCAACCATGATGGCGATTTCAGTCATGGCATCAGTCCTTATTATCTTTTTTCTCGTTGGTAGGTTGAACTGCCCTGGTGAAGTCGTCGAGGCCAGCCATAACGGCGTAGTTGAAAGTATCTGGGGGGTAACTGCCATCCGGCTGACGTACCCCGGCAGGTAGCCCGGTAAAAAGATGGATCGCCTCATCCACATGCTGAACCGGATAGATATGGAATTTGCCGTCTCGCACGGCATCGATGACATCCTGCCGGAGCAGCAGATGGGGAACATTACTGGATGGAATAATAACACCCTGATCCCCGGTCAATCCGATGGATTGGCACACCGCGAAGAAACCCTCAATTTTTTCGTTGACGCCCCCAATTGCCTGGATTTGGCCATGCTGATTGATCGAGCCAGTCATGGCTAAGTCCTGACGCAAAGGGAGGTTTGCAATAGCGGATATCAGGGTAATAAACTCGGCGGCTGATGCGCTGTCGCCCTCGACACCATCGTAACTCTGTTCGAATGTCAGGTTGGCTGAGAGGTTAAGGGGTCGCCCGCGCCCGTATCGAGACCCCAGCAAACCGGTGAGGATCAAGACACCTTTGGTGTGCAACGGTCCACCGAGCTGGGCCTGGCGCTCAATATCAACCACACCGCCTTTGCCTGGAAAGGCAGAGGCGGTGATGCGGCTGGGGCGCCCAAAAGCGTAATCTCCAAGCGATAGTACAGAAAGACCGTTGATCTGCCCGGCTGCAACACCACGGGTGTCGATCATAAACGTGCCCGATGTGATTTGCTCTTGCAGGCGCTCTTCGAAGAGGTTGCCGCGGTAAATATTCTCGTCTATAGCTTTTTGTACGGCTGCCGCGTCAACGAGCGATTGCGTGGCAGCCCAATAGGCAGCTTCACGCACCAGATCCGCAATTTTGCCAAAGCGGGTTGAAAGGCGGGATTGGTCTTCAGCCAGCCTGGAACTGAACTCAATGATGCGTGCAACTGCTGTGCGATCGAAAGCCGGCAGGTGGTATGTGTCCACAACCGATTTTACGAAGAGGCCATATTCGTATTCGGTATCGGGTGTGCGTTCCATCGAGATGGCAAACTCTGCACGTACCTTGAACAATTTAGCGAAATCCTCATCGTAGGCGCGCAGCAGGTAGTAATGAGTGGGTGTTCCCACCATAACCACCTTTACCTGAAGCGGAATTGGTTCAGGTTCCAGAGTGACGGTACTCACCAGACCGAGCTGTGCAGCCAGCTCGACCATGCGCAGCTCACTATCTCGCAAGACACGCTTCAAACCTTCCCAGGCGTACTGGTTGATGAGGAGATCGTGGGCGGGGATCACCAGGTAGCCGCCGTTGGCACGGTGCAATGCGCCCGGGCGGATCAGGGTGAAATCGGTGCGAGTGGCGCCCATGACAACCTCATGTTCGATGCGGCCCAACAGGTTCGGGTAGGATGGGTGATTCTCCAGGATCACCGGGGCGCCTTTAAGTTCGCTATTATCAACCAGGGTATTGACAACATAACGGCGCATCCAATCCAGCCGGGTGAGGATTGCAGTGCCATCACCGGCGGCATCTGGCTCGGGACGGCGGAAGTGAAGGCTGTTGGCAACGATGTCTTTTTGCAGGATATCGAGGTGCGCCAGAACCTGAGATACACCTTCATAGCTGACTTTGAGGGCATCGATCATCGGGGTGAGCAGGAACAGGACGGTGCGTTCATCCAGCTGGCTGATCCTCTCAGCAGCAGTTATCTCCATAGCTTTCAGGCGGTTGAGAGTTTTTTCCACCTCCTCACTCAATTTTGCTTGAAGTTGAGAGAGCTTCTCCCTCTGATCGGCAGAGAGGTTCTCAAGTTCTTCGGGTTTGAGCGGCTTGCCCTGAACAGCCGGCGCCAGCACGAAACCAAATGTGGTGCGTACGAGGAGAAAGGAAGACTTTTCGACATGCTGCTGGAGGCGGGAAAACTCGCTTTCCTGGGCAGTTTTAACCTCGCTCACCAGGCTGTCGCGCTCTCGAACGTATTCTTCACTTTCAAAGACCCGTCCAAATTCGGTCTGACAACGCTGGATAAGGTCTCGAATATCTTTAGAAAATTGAATTCCGCGCCCGGCAGGCAGGCGGATTGCGCGTGGTTGCAGCGGGTTGGAAAAATCATTGACATAACACCAATCATCCGGGATTGGTTCGGCAGCAGCCTTGCGTTCTAAATATTCTCTGCTCAAGGTGGTGCGGCCTGAGCCGGGAATGCCGAGCACAAAGGTGTTATAACCGGGACCACCGACCTCACTCCCAAGTTGCAAGGCGCGAATTGCACGCGGCTGCCCAATGACGTTATTCAGATCGGGTAGATCATCGGTAGTATTGAAGGCAAGAGAGGCCGGATCACAGGAATGGTTCAGGGCGTCTGCTGGCAAGCTTACATGTGGGTTGGGGATCGTCGCCATGGGTTACTGCCTCTAGGCTCCATCGTACTTCATAATGTAGGCTTCCGCCAGCTCCACCAATTCCCGATTGCCGATAAAAAGAGGTGTACGCTGGTGGAGGGTGTAGAGGTTGGATATCCAAAATACGAGTGTGTCCGTCAGATGCATAACCTCCGGCCTGCTCGGCGATAAAAGATAATGGGGCAGCTTCATAAAGCAGGCGAAGCTTTCCATTGGGTATGGATGGATCCTGGCGGTCGGCCGGGTAGTAGAAGATACCTCCAGAAAGGAGGGTACGATGGACATCGCCCACAAAAGAGCCGATATAACGTTGGGACATGGGCGGACGCTGGCCGTCTAATCCTTGAATGTGTTGTGTGAACTGGCGTACTCCCTCACTCCAATAGCGGGTATTGCCCTGGTTGACGCTGTAGTATTTGGGTGTGGATGGAATGCGGATGTTAGGGTGAGACAGTAGGAACTCACCGACGCTGAGATCCAGTGTGAAGCCGTGCACGCCGGATCCGGAGGTATAGACCAGCATCGTGCTGACGCTGTACAGTAAATATCCTGCCACCACCAGCTTGTAACCTGGTTGCAGACAGTCTTGCAGGGTACCCGGGCCTGATTCGGTGATCCGTCTGTAAATTGCAAAGATCGTTCCAATCGATACGTTGTAATCGATGTTTGACGATCCATCCAGAGGATCAAAAAGGAGGATATATTTGCCGGTTGGGTATTGATCGGGTATCGGGAGGATATCGGCATGCTCCTCCGAGGCCATCGCTGCCAGGCGGCCGGTGTGGTCGTTGAGACGACAAATCGTCTGGTCGGCGAGACGGTCCAGTTTCATTACTCGCTCGCCCTGGATATTAAAATCTTCGGTGCTACCAAGGATTTGCGCCAGACCGGCATGGGTTGTGTTGGAAGCGATAAACTTACCCGCCAGGGCCAGATCATAAAGCAGATTGGTGAGTGTACCGGTAGCTTCCGGGTGGATTTTTTGTTCATCAAGGATGTGCCGTTCTATGGTTATGACTTTGGCATGATCACTGGGTTGTCTTAACATACGATGACCTCATTTTGAAAATAGAAACCGGATTACAGGGCGGACAAATGGATCAAACACCTGGTTTCGACCAAAAGTGGACAACAACCGGTTGATCCAACGTGGGATGACCACCACTTGATTCTTTTTTAAGGCTTGAAGGGATTGGGTAACCACCGGGGCAGCCGGTCCCCACAAGAAGCGGGGAAGCATGGTCCGGCTAAAACCAGTGTAATCAGAAGTATCGTGAAATTCAGTATAGGTGTACCCCGGGCAAAGTACCTGAAGTTTTACGCCGGTGCCGGACAGCTCCAATGCCAGCGTCTGGGTAAAGCTCACCAGGGCGGCTTTCGTGGCGCAATAAATGGAGCCACCAGGCAGGGGGAAAAAGGCTGCAACGGAAGCCACATTAATCACTGCGCCGGAGCGGCGCGCCAACATGCCGGGCAGCGTGGCGTAGGTCAGGCTTATGGTTGTCTGAATATGCAGGTTGACCATTTCCAGGTGGCGGTTGAGTTTCACGTTGTTGAATTTGCCCAGGGTGCCGAACCCGGCGTTATTGACGAGAAGATCCAACGCGGGCAAAGAACCGATAAGTTCTTGCAAGCGCAGCTGTTCATCGGGCAGGGATAAATCTGCGCTCACTGCCGCCACGTGACTGCCAAATTTTGTATTCAGCATGGACGCCAGGGCATCCATCCGGTCTTTCCGGCGGGCTACAAGAATAAGATCATAGCCCATGGCAGCTAACTGGTTGGCATATTCCGCACCCAGCCCACTGGATGCGCCGGTGATCAATGCCAGCCGGGAGTTCTCTGGTTCGCTAAAACGAGGGTCAGGATGGTTCATTTTCGATTGCGGCGAAAGAACAGCATTGGAAAGAGGATCATGGTAGCTACAGGCCAGACCCATGCTAGTTCACCGGGGCCACCAGAACCGGTACGCGCCTCGCCACGGCGAATGCGGATCAGGCGGTAGCTCTCTACCTTAACAGCCAGTTCATCATCAGAGAGGGAACGTGGGTTGATTCCAGCAGCATAAGCCGCAAACCCGGAGGCGATCAACACCTGGCGCACCTTTTCAAGGTGATCTGCTTCCCCGGTGACATCTTCGGCAACACCCGTCCACCAGGCGTTGGGAAGCCAGATCTCAACCCGGGGATTGGCGAGGAGATTGCGGTACCAATCCGAAAATTGGCCATAACCTGCGACACAGTAAATGTCACCATCGATCTCGGTGTAATTCAATGGAGTTTGCCGCCTCATCCCGGTTTTTCGACCGGTGTGCGTGATGACCATGATGCGTCCGCCCACTGCCGGCGACCAGTTGATCAGGGGACCCAATCCCAGGCGCCACGAGGCGAGCATGAAGCGATTGAAATATTTGAAGCCCTGGCGGAGCGTTTCTTCCACTTGTGAATGTAATTCTGTCATCCGGGATCCTTTCTTTGTCGCTTCAGCCCATCGAAAATCAACAGGTTTCAAGCGCCATCCAACAATTTCGCTACCACAGTCCAACTGCCAGGTTGGTTTTCAAGTGTTATTTTATCTACGGCAAAGCCCTGCTCCACCAGCCGTTGGATGATTCTGACACACTCACTCGGCGGCCATCCGAAAAGCATGGAAAGATCGCGATTCTGAGCTGCGCCAACCGAGAGGAAATACAGGCGAGCCAGTTCGCTGCGGGCGTCGATTTCACCAATAAAGCGAGCTTTTTCGGGCAAATCGGGATAATGACGGGCAGCGATGTCATAGGCAAATGCGTAATGCCAGGCGCCGGCTTGCGTAACCGCAACCGGGAGGATCTTAAAATCGGCTTGTAAATCGGAAACCGCTTTATTAAAGCGCGATTCGCTTTCGGGACTGGTCAGGCGAGCAGCCTTGCGCAAGGCAATCGTATCCAGCGGCCCTTGATCGAGAATTGCTTCATAAACCGAGCGCGCTTCCAATGTGAGGCGGCCTTGCTCGTACAAGGTGAGGTAATCTTCTTCCGGCGAGCCGTAATTTTCGGAAAGGGCGTAAAAATAGGGCGCCACCTGCATCGAGATCATCGTGGCTTTTTTTCGCAGTACCTTGGCGTAATACCAGGCCTGGCTGCCCAGCAGGGCATCTTTCCAGCCCCAGGTGATATGTCCGGGATCGTCATGTGCATCAGCGACCGGACGATCACCGGCAACAGCCGACCAAAGACTTGGCAGGGTGATGCCGCGGATAGGCCAAAAAAAGACGAAGCCGCGTTGATTTACAAATTCAACAGCTTCGTCTTGATTGTTTAACCGTAGACCGGGCAACAGGCGGTAGGTTTTTGCCCGGTAGGAATGAATCAGCTCATCAGGTAGAACCGTCATACCCTAATTATATGCTACAAAGGAACAATATCCTCGTCAAATGTCTCGTCTTGAAATTGCTCTTCTTCCGTGGAGCCTTTGAGGGCGCCGGTGGTTGCCTGGCGTTCTGTGATAGTCATCAGAACTTCGTCGAAGTAACCAGCGCCTACAAAGCTCTGGTGCTTGATGGCTTTGTAGCCGTAGCGGTGTTCAAGCTCAAACTCATGCTGTTGGAAGCGAGAGTAAGCAGCCATGCCTTCCAAGTTATAGGCTTGAGCCAATTCGAACATGCTGGCGTTGAGTGTATGGAAGCCCGCCAGGGTAACAAACTGGTATTTGTATCCCATCTCACCCAACTTTTCCTGAAAATGGGCGATGGTCTTATCATCCAGGTTGCGGCGCCAGTTGAATGAAGGCGAGCAGTTGTACGCCAACCATTTACCGGGGAATTTTTCGTGGATACCCTGGGCAAATTCCCGGGCCTCTTCCAGGTCGGGTTTCGCGGTTTCGCACCAGACCAGATCGGCGTAGGGAGCATATGCCAGCCCCCGGGCGATTGCATATTGAATGCCGCCATTGATATAGTAGTACCCTTCATAAGACCGTTCACCGGTGAGGAAGGGTTGGTCGATCTCGTCCGAATCGGAGCGAATCAGACTGGCTGAATCAGCATCCGTGCGGGCAATGATGACCGTGGGCAGGTTATACACGTCGGCGGCCAGCCGGGCAGTGGCAAGCTTGTGCACAAATTCTGAAACAGGCACCAGAACTTTACCGCCCATGTGACCACACTTTTTGAGAGATGAAAGCTGGTCTTCAAGGTGGATGGCAGCTGCGCCAGCTTCGATCATGGCTTTGATCAGCTCAAAAGTGTTCAGCGGGCCGCCAAAGCCGGCCTCGGCATCGGCGATGATGGGGACAAACCAGTCGATGCCCCCGCCTGTGTTCTCCATGTGCTGAATCTGGTCGGCGCGCATCAGGGCATTGTTAATCCGGCGGATCAATGCCGGGGCGCTGTCCACCGGGTAAAGGCTTTGATCGGGGTAGGTGTGCGAGGCTGTGTTGTTATCGCCGGCGATCTGCCAACCGCTGACGTAAATCGATTTCAAACCGGCCTCGACCATTTGAACTGCCTGGTTGCCGCTCATTGCTCCCAGGGCGCGCACAAAGGGTTCCTTCTGGAAAAGCTGCCAGAGCTTCTCTGCACCCAGGCGCGCCAGGGTGTGTTCGGGTTGCACCGAACCACGCAAGCGCACAACATCTTCGGCAGAGTACGGACGGGTAACTCCTTCCCAACGCGGGTTGGTGGACCAATCTTTCTGCACAGCAGCTATATCTTTCTTCGTGTACATGTGATCCGCTCCTTATGTGAATGCGTCTTTATCGGAAAAACTGGAGGATTCAGAGATAATCGTAAGCAACCAGAGTCAGGAATTCATCGAACCGGTCGGCACTGACCAGGCGGTAGAATATCTGGCTGGCGAGCGGGAATTTCCCGGATGCAACCAAGGCTTTACCCCAAAGATTACTTATTTTTGCTAATTCGTCAGTGATGAGATCTTTCACCAGTTCCACCGTGATTTTTCGGCCATCTGAAAGAACGGCTTGAGGATTATGGATCCACTGCCAGACTTGAGCACGGGAAATCTCGGCAGTGGCAGTGTCTTCCATCAGGTTATATATAGCCGCCGCGCCGGCGCCGCGTAACCAGGACTCAATGTATTGTATGCCAATGTTGATGTTCGTACGTAATCCAGTTTCGGTGATTTGGCCGTCTGGAATATCGAAATTCACCAGATCAGCGGGTGAAACGATCACATCCTGGCGCAGGCGATGTTTCTGATGGGTTTGAACCCCCAGGGCTTGTGAGAACACCTCCATTGCCACCGGTACGAGGTCCGGGTGAGCTACCCACGTGCCGTCAAAACCATCGCGCGATTCGCGCAGCTTATCCTCGCGAACTTTACTCAACGCCCGTTCATTGACTTCAGGATCTTTGCGCGATGGGATGTAGGCTGCCATGCCGCCCATGGCATGCGCGCCGCGGGTGTGGCAGGTGCGCACCAGCAGCTCGGTGTATGCGCGCATAAACGGCACGGTCATTCCAATCTGCGACCGGTCAGGGAGCAGCACGGATGGGCGGTTGCAAAATTTTTTGATAATGCTGAAGATGTAATCCCACCTGCCAGCGTTTAAACCAGCGGAGTGTTCACGAAGCTCGTAAAGAATTTCTTCCATTTCGAAAGCGGCGAGAATGGTCTCGATGAGCACCGTGGCACGGATTGTGCCGCGTGGGATGCCGAGCATCTGTTGGGAAAAGATGAAGACATCATTCCAGAGGCGGGCTTCAAGATGGTTTTCCAATTTTGCCAGATAGAAATACGGGCCGGAGCCAATTTCAAGCAGCTTTTTCACATTGTGATAAAAATACATGCCGAAATCGAAGAGCGAGCCGGAGATCGGGATACCATCCAGGTAGATATGTTTTTCAATCAAATGCCAGCCCGCGCGGGCGAACCATCAGCACGGCAACATCGTCTTTTAGCGTATAAGGTTTTCCGTCCGGGCTGGTATACGTTATCTGGCGGGTGATGGCATCCATCAAGTTGATCTGGCCTTCGACCATATTTTGCCATGTGGGTGAATTGGCGTCTTCAAAATCGGCCATGAATATGTTTGCGCCAGAGTTAAGGGCATTGATCAACATTTTCCGGTCTGTTGGACCTGTGATTTCAACCCAGCGCTGTTGGAGATCGGGAGGTGTGGATGCCACCTGCCAGGTCGGGTCGCTGCGGATTGCGGCTGTATCGGGGAGAAAAACCGGCATTTCACCGGCGTCCAGAGCAACCTGGCGCAATGAGCGCCGTTCCAGAAGGGCAGCACGGCGGGATCCGAACTCGCGCTGCAGACTGGCAACAAATTGAAGAGCGTCCGGGGTGAGTGCACGGGCGTATTCAGGGGTGAGCGGGGCGCGAATTTCCATCCCTTCGGGCAAATTGATGACCGGAAGAAATTGCATAATTCCCCTCCAAGGATTGCCGGCCCACGCCGGTAAACAGATAATTTGTGACGATTTGAACTAGGTAAATTATAACACGGTGGGTCCGCCCCAGTTGGGAAATAAATAGATAAATCGGGTGAAATTTCTCTCACCCGATCAGGTTAAATTCACGTAACCCATGAATGAGAAGACTTACTTTACTGCCCGGAGCACTGGCTGGGGTCTCTCGCGAGGATCGACGATCTCGGGTAATGCAAGCGGCTTGTACTGCGCACCGGTGCCCAGGCTGGCATAGGGAATATAGTAAATTTGTGTCGTGCTGCTGGAACCCCCCAGGTAGTTCTGATAGGCGAACGCCAGGTAAGAGCCATCTGGACTCCATTGAGGATCGCGATAGCAGCAAACATCATTGATCGGGTTGATTTCATAGTAGGCTTTGTGAAGGTCTGTATTGTAGACATACAGGTCGCCATAGCCATCGTTGCGAATGATGGAGGTAAGAGCAAACAGGAAGACGCCATCCCAGGAGTAATTTTGAATGACCGGATTTTTTTCATAGCCCGGGAAGGTGAAGCGCGGCGGGGGAAAGTTATCGATTGCGCGCGGGTTGGGAACACAGCTCGAGACATTGAACAACTGGATGATATCCCCCTGCCTTCCATCACCGAGATTTGCGATCAGCTTTGCAGCCAGGGTGGATGAGTCGTTGGACCACCTGACCTGGGTGATGAAGTTTTTCTTGTAGGGCGCAAATTCCTTGCAGGCAGCCATATCGGTCAGATCGGTGCGGTCGCTGATTTGCTGCAAGGTGGGGATATCGAATGGAACAATATACATCTGGTTGTCCAACGTGAGGGCAGCCAGCTTATTATCTGGTGAGATACTGAAAAATTTCAGCGAATCGATGAAATTAAAACACACGATGTTATCTACTTCGCCGGTCTCTAAATAGGCAATTTGCACACATTTGCCAGTTATATACGAGACACCGGTACCATCGGGGGTCCATTGCAGGCTGGTTTTAACGGTTCCATCGGTGGTCAACTGCACCAGGTCGGAGCCATCCAGGTTTGCCGCCCAGATGTTTCCCCCGGTGATATATGCGATTTTGTCGGCGCCGCCTAAAATTGGGCCGGCAACAGGCGGCGCAAGGGTAGCGGTTGGGGTTATCGTTTGTGTCGGTATTTCCTGAGTGGGTGTAGGTGGCACAGGGGTATCTAGAACGACGACCGGGATGCTGGTAGCTGTCGATTGGATGACCGTTGGGGAAGGCGGCGCGCTGGTGGCAGATGGCAGGGGTGCGCTGGTTGGGGAACCCGGCGAGAGAATGGAGAGCATCTGGCTGTTCTGCCCGACCAGGTAAATGAGACCCGCGATGACACTCCCGCCTACCAGAAGTAGCACGAGGGCAAGACCAGCCCAAATCATCCAGGTAGGTTTGCCAGAAGGCTGTGCAGCCTGGATTGCTGGTTGCTTCACCGCAGGGGCATAAGACCCAGACCCGGCAGCAGGCTGAACCGGCCCCCGGGCGGCTGACAGGGATGTTTTTCCACTGGAAATGACGGTCTGGCCGCTGACCATCGTGCGGTCTGGGACGGCTGTTTTGTTGCTTTGCCGTGTTTCCCCCCCATGCGCAACAAGCTCAAGATCGGAAGAAAGCTCGGTTGTGGTCGCATAGCGCTCGTTGGGGTCTTTTGCCATGGCATGGGCAATGATTTCCTGGCTCCCGGGTGGCAGGTTGTGTTTCTTATCAAGCAGGTTCGGAACAGGCTCCAAAATATGCATTAGCATGACTTTGGCCGGCGTATCTGCCTGGTACGGCGCCTGACCAGTGAGCATCTGGAAGACGAGCACGCCCATGGCATAGATGTCGCTGCGCCCATCCATGGCTCTATCGCCCTGCACCTGTTCGGGGCTCATGTAAGCAGGCGTGCCGATAATGTTTTCACCGGTGATGGTGACGCTGCTGGTTTGTCCTTGCCGGGCGATCCCAAAATCAGATAGGAAGGCATTGCCATACTGGTCAAAAAGCACGTTGCCGGGTTTGATATCGCGGTGGATGATACCGCGGGCATGCGCGGCATCCAGAGCCGGCGCCAGACGAGAAATGATGCGGGCAGTTTCTTCCAGACCGATGGCGCCAGATTTGAGACGATCGGCCAGTGAGCCTCCGGCCATATAACGCATCACAATGTAGGGCTGGCCATTATCATCGCCAAAATCGTAAACAGGAACGATCGCCGGATGCTCAAGCAACGCAATCATCTTGGCTTCCCGCTCAAAACGAGTGCGAAGTTGAGCATCGTGCAAAAAGGCAGGCGGCAGCACTTTGATGGCAACGTCTCGTTCAAAGCTGGGATCGTAGGCATGAAAAACAGTTGCCATCCCTCCCCTGCCCAGTTCTGATTTGACTAGATAGCGGCCAATTTTTTCTTCAGGCATATGCGACGAATCCCTGGCTTATTTGAGGTCGATTCCGTTCCAAATGATCGTATTTTGGAAGGGATATGGCTCATCAGTTGGATTTACCGGGCGCGTGCAACACTCATCCCACCCGATTCATATAAATTTTAACATAGGAAACCACCGGAAGACCTGTGATTCCTGAAGGAAATCGCTTTTATAACTTACAGATGGGTAAGAAATAACCGCTCCCTTCTAACCGCCGGAAATCACCAGCAAACAGGGAGCGGACGATATTTAAATTACAACCCCGAGTCAAATTACCCGGTTCCGAACTGCCGGTCGCCTGCATCACCGAGACCCGGAACGATATAACCACGTTCGTTGAGGCGCTGGTCCACTGCAGCCAGGTGGATGGGCACCTCGGGGTGGTGTTTTTGCATCAAGTTGATACCTTCAGGAGCGCCTAGGATACCGACAAATTTTATTTTCTTAACGCCCAGCGTTTCAACACGTCCACCGTTGCAGTCGCAGAACCACCAGTTGCCAGCATTGGATCCAGGATCAGGCAAACAGATACACGCGGCTCGATGGGCAGCTTGTTGTAATACTGAACCGGCTTGAGTGTATGCTCGTCCCGATAGAGGCCAATGTGCCATACTTCGGCGGTTGGCATCAGGTTCCAAATACCTTCCACCATTCCCAGACCAGCGCGCAAGATCGGCACCAGGCCAATTTTCTCCTGCAGAGCCACGCCATTCATTTCTGCCAACGGGGTTTGGATTGGCTTTGGCATTAATAACAAGTCTGAGGTTGCCTCATAAGCCATCAGGGCGGCGATTTCGCGCACAAGCTCACGAAATTTCTTTGGTTCGGTTTTAATGTCTCGGAGGAGTGACAATTTGTGAGCAACAAGTGGATGAGGCGAGGGGAAGACATTGTTCATAAGAAGCTCTCCAGTGGGAATATTTTGTTAAATTATATCCGGGATCAGGCAATTCAGCAGTTCGGAGAAGATACTTATCATATATAATAATTTTAATACCAACATGGCATTTTTGCTCAATCGGGTTTTCTGCAATTTCATCATGGAAGGGTGAGTATGACAGAAAATGGCAGCGTAGATGAGACGCACCCTGCCCGTTTGATTTTGATGGGAGAAGGGGGAGCGGAAGTTAAGAATATCTTCTCGACCGGGAATTAACCATCATTGGGAGAGATCCCGGGGCCGATATTCGCATCGATGATTCAGTGATCTCCCGCCGGCACGCCCGAATTAGCCGCGAGGGAAACCTGTTCACGCTGGAAGATCTCGGCAGCAGTAATGGCACATTCATCAACGGTAAGGCAGTTCAGGGAGCAATGCCGCTCATTCCCGGCGACAGTATACGCTTCGGGCACGTCATCACCCTGGTTTTTGACAAACCGACGCCGTCCCTTGCAGTATCCAAGGATATTCACGCAACTGTTCTGGAGAGCATCCAGACGCGCCTGGAGGGAATAGATGCCGATGAATTACAGGCTGCCATTCCAAGATTAATCGTCCGGGTTACCGGACTGGTAGCACAGAAGCATACGCTGCGATCTGAACGGATCATGGTTGGACGGTCGGATGAAAATGACATCCAGGTCAGGTCGCAAATTGTCTCCCGGCACCACTTTGTCCTGGAACGATCCGGGCGAGGCTATGACCTGGTTGTTTTGCCCGGCACCGCCAACCGCCTGATAAGAAACCAGCAGCCCATCATCAACCGCATCCGGTTGACAGATGGGGATGAATTCTGCATCGAGTCCGGGACGCCGGGCCTGGAGGTCGGTTTCCAATACCATGCGCCAGGGGATGTGGGCGAAAAGAAGGAAGACCTTTTCCAGACGATCGAACACCAACCGGCAGTTCCTGTAAGAACCGATCAAACGATGATGGATGTGGGGAGTATCCATTTACCCAGGCAAGATCAGGCGCGTTTGATCGTCACAGTTGCAGGTGCCGCGCCTCAAATACATCCTTTAGTAAAGAATACAATAACGATCGGACGGGCAGAGGACAACGATATTGTGATTGCCTCCCAAATCGTTTCGCGCCATCACGCCCGGCTCGAACATGGGGCAGGAGGCACCTGGTTGAGTGTTTCGCCCGAGGCTGTGAATACATTGGTGTGCCAGGGACGCCCGGTGAGCCAGAGGCAGCGGTTGATCCACGGGGATGTACTGCGCATAGACAGCAATATCCCGGGCATGATGGTAACAATGATCTTCGATTCCCCGGGTGAAGAATCGCTGGCGGCAAACATTTCCACAGTGCAGTTTGGTGAAAAAAACCGGTTGACATTTGGTCGAGACTCGGCCAACGATGTGGTACTGGATGCCCCAACCATATCGCGTTTTCATGCACAGGTGGAACGGGTTGGGAGGCGTTACCGGCTGACGGATTTACACAGCTCGAATGGCACGTTTGTAAATGATGAACGGATCAGCGGGGAAGCCTGGTTGGGCGCGCAGGACACGGTACGCATGGGCCCATACCGTTTTGTGATGGGCGAAAATGCTTTGACCCAATACGCC
Organism: uncultured Chloroflexia bacterium; assembly: GCA_963705155.1. GTDB lineage: Bacteria > Chloroflexota > Anaerolineae > Anaerolineales > UBA4823 > CAVPJC01. The sequence goes on from CAVPJC010000013.1 coordinate 573,801, forward strand.
GAGACAAACGGTTTGCGCGTGGAAGCGCTTGGGTTGAACAAATGGGTGCGCAAAAACTTGAATATTCTGGAGAATATCTCGCTGGTGTTTCAGCCGCGCGAGTTTGTTGTTGTTGTGGGGCAAAGCGGCGGTGGAAAATCCACGCTGGTGGACGCAATTGCAGGGTATCGCCCGGCGACGCACGGGCACGTGTTGGTGAACGGCATCGATGTTTACCGCAACTTTGATGTGATCCGTAATGAAATTGGGTTTGTCCCTCAGCGAGACATCATCCATATGGAATTGACCGTCTACCAGGCGCTGGATTATGCGGCGCGGCTGCGGATGCCGCGTGATACCAGCAAGGATGAGCGCCATAAGCGTATTATGGAAGTGCTGGAAGACCTTGACCTGGTTCACCGTAAAGATGTGCAAATCAGCGGGTTGAGCGGTGGGCAGCAGAAGCGAGTGTCCATCGGGGTGGAACTGCTGACAAAACCGGGTCTATTTTTCCTGGATGAGCCAACATCGGGGCTCGATCCGGGGACTGAAACGATATTTATGCATTTGATGCGGCGGCTGGCAGACCAGGGGCGAACGATCATCCTGGTGACTCATGCCACCAAGAATGTCATGCTGGCAGACAAGGTAGTATTTCTGGCAAGGGGAGGCCACCTAGCCTGGTTTGGTCCACCGGATGAAGCTCTGGCGTTTTTTGACCAGTATCGATCGGAACAAGAACGGCGCAGCAAGCCGATGGAATTTGACCAGATCTATGCCATTCTGGATGATAGCTCGAAGGGATCGGCAACCGACTGGGCTGCACGCTATAAAGAACATCCGGCTTATCAACAATATATCCGGGAACCCTTGCGGATACACCAGCAACCAGCAGCTCAGGCCGTAGCGCAAAAAAGTATTCCAAAGTCCGCCCGGCAGCATAATCGTGGTTCAGCATTGCACCAATTTTTTGTGCTATCAGAGCGAAATATTCGCATTTTGACGCGCGACCGCTCCAGCTTGATTTTAATGCTCGTGGCAGCGCCTTTGGTGGGGATGCTAGATCTGGTAATTGCTCCTCTCATGGGAAGAGCGCCGTTTGATTACAACCAGGGTGACGCTGCCAATGGGGCCATCACACTGTTTTTACTGACAGTCTATTGCCTGCTGGTGGCCGGGTTATCCCAGATGAGGGAAATCGTCAAAGAGGCAGATATTTACAAACGGGAGCGCCTGGTCAACCTGAAAATTCTGCCCTACGTCTCATCCAAAGTGTGGGTAGCCATGCTGCTGGCCTTTTATCACGCCGCAGCATATGCGATTATCCACTTTGTTGCATTTGATATGCCTGGCGGGACGCTCGAATTCGGATTGTTTTACGTTACGCTTGTATTGGCCGTGATGGCGGGTATGGTCGCCGGTATTTTTGCATCGGCCCTGTCGCCAGCAGCCAGCTCTGCGCCTCTGATCATGATCTTGCTGATCGTACCGCAGATTGTCCTGAGCGGAGCGCTTGCGCCCGTGCCTGGGACAGTCAGCGCAATTGCTTCGACTTCGCTGGGCGTTCGAAGGCTTTATCGGGATTGTGGGTATCGGTTCGGACATCGCCGCCGATCCGTGCTGGAAGCTGTCGAAAGAGCTGCGTGATGCCATGTCTCTCGATGATAAAAAGGCTAATGGCTGCACCTGTATGGGGGTGGCGGTATTCGACCGCCAAAGCTGCAGCTTTCCGGGTATCGGCCAGTATTACGAGCCGGAAATCGACCAGCCGGAGCCCGTGGAGCCACCCGGATTGGGAGAGAAGCCTGCTGAGCCTGTAATCCCACCGGCGCCGGACCAACCCGCTGACCAGTACGATTTGGTGCAGGTGGCGCAATACCTGAACGCACTGCAATCCTACCAGGATGAGGTGACGATTATCCAGGAAGATTACAAAAATCAGATGTCTATCTACGAATCGCAGGCCAAAGTTTACCAGGCTGAAATGATCGAATACCAGAAGGCGCTCTCGGAATGGAACATTGCTCGAAATTCGGCTGTTAAAAGGGGCAGAAGGTTTAATCGAAAGCGTAACCGACGAGTTTGGCTGGGCGTGGGTTAATAAAAAAGATCCTGCAGGTTTTTGGGATTGGATGTTCAAGACCTGGCTGGCTCAATTGGTCTTGATCGGAGTATTCTTTGTTGCCACCCTGGGGTTGATGAAAAGAAAGGATAAGTTATGACCAGCCGGTTATCAAATACCTGGAAATGGCTCTGGCTGTTCCTGGCGGTGATCCTGACCGGTGGAATAGCCTGTAACCTGAGCAGCATGAATGCGCCGGAACCTGATGTGACATTGACTGCCCTGAGCCAATCAGTTCTCGGCACGGCAACGGCTGCCGCTGCTGAAAAAAACTCCGAAGATGACCAGGAACTGGCCACTGCCCAGGCGGAAGCCACACAAGATAGCCAGGCCGTGGTTGCAACTCAGACTGCGCGGGCATCCACACGGGATGAAGCGGCGCTGGTCACGTCTACTGCGGCAGCGCCGGTAGTTGCGGAACTGCCGCGCTATGGAATTGAACCCGGTGAGGGCAGCCTGGGATGGGTGCACCCTCCGGTCAAGGTGGAGATCGAAGGTTACCACCAGTATGGGTTTGCCAATGATTATATGCAGGTGGTGGTGCGAGATTTTGTTCTAGCCGCCGATATCACCTGGGATACACAGTATGGTGCATCGGGCTGCGGGTACATGTTCCGCTCCAACGGCGACCAGAAAAAACCCAGCCAGTATATGATTATCACCACCCGCCTGGGAAACGGGCATGTCATTTTCACCGCGATGGCAGGAGGGGAGCTGGCGAACGTGCAAGATTTCTATGCCGGATACCTCGACCCATCTTTTGGCTGGGAAAATGGCACGACGAACCGGTTGGTGATTGTGGGGCGGGGCAGCTTGTTTGATATTTACACCAATGGCGTGAAGTTAGGTACGGTAGATACCACCCAGCCGCCGCCTACACCGGTATTACCCAAAGCTCCGAAGGCCCCTTCTGATCAGACGGACCTGGCTGCAGTACAAAACTACCGCAACCGGCTCAAAGAATACGAGGATATGGTGGGTCAGGTGCAATCCAACTACCAGATTGCACTTGAAAAACTACAAGACCATGGATGCAGTATTTGAAGAAGGTTTTGTGGGGATGATCGCCCTGAGCGAATCGGGTAAGACGAGCTGCCAGTTCGATAAAGCCTGGCTGTGGCTGCTGGAGGAGAAATAACCGGCCTGTAGATTGCCATTTTACGCATTTTCCAGGACGGGTTATAATCGCAGCATGCCTGAAACTCCACCGCGCCTCATCAATCCACAGCCCCAACCTGAAGACCGGTTAGACCAGGCCCTGCGACCCAAGATGCTCACCGATTTGATCGGTCAAGACCGGGTGAAAGAAAATCTGGCGATCTTGATCGAAGCGGCGCGCCAGCGCAAAGAACCGCTGGATCACGTGCTCTTTTATGGGCCGCCGGGTCTGGGAAAAACAACCCTGGCCCATATCCTTGCCAACGAGATGAGCGTCAGCATCAAAATTACCGCTGGTCCGGCCATCGAACGACCGGGCGACCTGGCGGCTATCCTGACGAACCTGCGCGCCGGGGATGTCTTGTTTATCGATGAGGTGCATCGCCTGGGCCGGGCGATTGAGGAAGTGCTTTATCCGGCGATGGAAGATTTTGCGCTGGACATTGTCATTGGAAAGGGACCTTCGGCGCGCTCCATTCGCTTGAAACTGCCAAGATTCAGCGTGATTGGCGCGACGACCCGCCTGGCGCTGGTGACGGCGCCGTTGAGAGCCCGTTTTGGCGCGGTTTACCGCCTGGATTATTATGATTTTCCAGCCATGCAGTCGATCGTTCGCAGGGCCGCCGGTGTACTGGGTGTGAATGCTCAGGCTGAAGGTGTGGAGGAGATTGCACGGCGCGGCCGGGGCACGCCGCGCGTGGCACTGCGCTTGCTGCGCCGGGTGCGGGATTTTGCCGAGGTGCGCGCCCAGGGTGTGATCACCCGACCTGTGGCGCAGGATGCGCTCGATCTCATGGATGTGGACCCGCTGGGACTGGATGAGATGGATCGCCGTGTTTTGCGGACGGTTATTGAGAAATATCGCGGCGGGCCGGTAGGTCTGAGCACCATTGCCGCTTCCATTTCGGAAGAGCCGGATACCATCATGGATGTTGTCGAGCCTTATCTGCTGCAATTGGGCTTTTTGGATCGCACACCCCAGGGGCGAACAGCTACCCGGCTGGCGTATGAACATCTCGGTCTGCCGGCGCCCGAAGGTCTGCAGCCGCGCATGCTATAAGCCGTTTTGATCGATATGCTTCCTCTGGCACGCACGCTGGTTATTCTGGGTCTCGTTTTTCTACTGGCTGGCGGACTGGTTTACCTGGCCGGGCGCGCCAACCTGCCGCTGGGCAGGCTTCCTGGAGATATCCGGATTGAGCGGGAAAATTTCTCCTGCTCGTTTCCCCTGGTGACATCCATCCTGTTATCGATTGTCCTCACGGTGGTTTTAAACCTGGTTGCGCGTTTGCTGAACAAGTGAGTGTTGAATTATTTTTGGATATTGCCAATTCCCCGTTTTCTGGTGCGTGATTGAAAACTGCTGATTTTGATTATGACCTGCCTGAAGATCTGATCGCTCAAACGCCGGCAGAACCAAGAGACGCTTCCCGTTTGCTGGTCATCGATCGTAAGACCGGCAGTCTCGAGCATGCAATATTCCGTGATCTGGGCAGATTTTTGAACAAAGGCGATTTGCTGGTGCTAAACGAGACTCAGGTGATACCAGCTCGCTTGTTTGCGCGCAAAATCCCCACCGGCGGCAAGATTGAGATATTGCTCATTCGCAGGGAAAATGAGCACACCTGGGAAGCGCTCGTGGGGGGGAAGGGTCTGACGGAGGGGAAAAGGCTGAAGGTGGAAGACGGCCCCGGGGCGGTCGTTTGGGCCGAACTGGACGGCTCGCGGCGCCTCATTCGCTTCGATGAGCCTGTTGAAGCTTGCCTGCCTCTGGCGGGACACACCCCGCTGCCGCCCTATATCCATACACCACTCGACCGGCCTGAGCGCTACCAGACGGTGTACGCACGCCAGCCGGGATCGGTGGCTGCACCGACTGCGGGATTACATTTTACCCGTGAATTGATCGAAGCGCTGAGCAGACAGGGAATTGGGCTGGTCAAGGTGAGCCTGCATGTTGGCCTGGATACCTTCGCACCGGTGACCGAGGAATAATGCCGCCGAACACAAAATTCACACCGAATGGTGCCAGGTAACGACTGAAGCGGCGCAATTGATCAACGAAACAGCCGTTGCAAACAAAAGGGTGATTGCGGTGGGCACCACCAGCGTGCGCACCCTGGAAAGCGCGCGCCAGCACGCCCGGCCCGGTGAAACCGTAGGCGCTTTTGAAGGTCCAACAGACTTATTCATCCTCCCCGGGTATTCTTTTCAGGTGGTAGATGGGATGGTGACAAATTTTCACCTGCCACGATCTTCGCTGATCATGCTGGTAAGCGCGTTTGCGGGCCGGGAACGGGTTCTGCAGGCTTACGAGACCGCCAAGAACACGGGTTACCGGTTCTACTCGTTTGGAGACGCGATGTATAATCTTATAATCGAACATGGCAGGCGTTATTGGCTGATTGTTGATCCAAACAGAATCTACACCGGGCGCACCCAGCTTGAAGGGATTGCTATTGCCATTCAACCCACTGGATGTTTATAAAAATAGCTGGGACAAGATTGCGATTGCCACTACCAGGGTAGCGACGACCTGCAAAATATCCCAGAAATTATTTTTATCTGTTTCAGCGATGTGCTCTTTCGGATTATCCGGGTTATATCGTACCTCGATGGTTTTGCCCACATTGAAAATAGCGTCTTCAGCGCTCTTCCTGGAGTATAGACCGCTGAGACGAGTTTGTTTTTCAAATTCCTGTCCCATATGGGTATATTTATAGGTGATCTCAGGGAAGTAGGATGTGCCAGATTTGGGAGATCTGCTCTCAGCAACCTTTTTGGAGATGACATCGGCTGCTATTACTGGCCAGGTTTGGCTGGCGGATCGCCTTTGTTGCTGGCGAACCAGTTGCCATATCTTATAAATGCCGAACGCCAAAAAAGCAAAACCCAACGCGATGGATAGGGTAGACGTTGACACATTTAGCTCCTTGGGTATAACATTCTATTCTCAGTTGGATGGTTCTAAATTGCACAATTGCATTATATAATGATTTCCGAAAGGAATTCCTTTCAAGGTTGCGAGGCTGACTTCCGGAACTATCGGGATTTCTTTTATAATTTGGGTTACGCCTATGGAATTGTGGGATCGATTAAACCGTGAAATTGAAAGCTGCCGCAAATGTGAACGGCTGACTGCATGGCGTGAGCATGTGGCTAATACTCGGCGGCGCGCCTATATTGATCAAGCCTATTGGGGCAAGCCAGTCATTGGTTTCGGTGATCCGGCCGCGAAGATTCTGGTGGTGGGCCTGGCACCGGGCGCGCATGGCTCCAACCGCACCGGGCGAATGTTTACCGGGGATAGCTCCGGGGATTTTTTGTACCGGGCATTGTATAAGGCCGGTTTTGCCAGCCAACCTGTGTCAAAATACCGGGACGATGAGCTGCAATTGAAAGATGTCTTTATCAGCGCAGTATGCCGCTGCGCGCCGCCTGACAACCGCCCGACACCCCAGGAAATCAGCACCTGTCTCCCCTATCTGGACAGCGAATGGGATCTATTGTCGGGGTTGGAAGGTGTGGTGGCCCTGGGGCGGATCGCTTTCGAAAACAGCCAGCGGCTGCTTCGCCAGCGAGGGGTTTTCATACCACGATTAAAATTCGAGCATGCAAAATTGTATTCAACCGGCGCAGATGCACCCTGGCTGATTGCCTCATATCACCCCAGCCGGCAGAACACACAGACCGGGCGGTTAACCGAGGCGATGTTTGATCGGGTGTGGGAAATAGCAAAAGAGCAGTCTGGTCAGTAAAACGATCATCTGGTCTGATGATCGATTAGATCACCAGAGCAACTTAACCAAATTCTACGCGGTTGCGCCCTTCTTTCTTTGCGGTGTACATGGCCGAATCGGCGCGGCTGATCAACACATCCAGATCGGGAGTAGTGGCGGTTGCCCGAGCGATGCCCAGACTGACGCTGACATTCACAGGGGTTGCCTCGGTCATCACCGGACGATTGGCGACACACTGGCGGACGCGTTCTGCCACGCCGCTGGCAATAAACATGTCAGTTTCCGGCAGCAAGAAAGTAAACTCATCGCCGCCAAAACGGCCCAAGATATCGATGCGGCGTAGATTCTCGCCGCAGCGCTTGGCAACAGCCTGCAGAACCTGGTCGCCGGCGGGATGGCCATAGAAATCGTTGATGAATTTGAAATGGTCAATATCCATCATGATTGCGACGAGGGGGCGGCGGTAGCGGCGAGAGCGCTCAACTTCGCGCTGGCCCAATTCGTAGAAACCACGACGGTTGTACAACCCGGTCAGTGAATCGGTGATGGCCAGTTTTTGCACTTCGGAGTGGAGATTGGCATTGTGGATGGCGGCTGTGGCTGTGGCAGCGAAGCTGACCAGCAAGCGTAAATCGTTCTCATTAAATGCGCCAGCGTGATCTGATTCCAACGACAGTGCGCCAAGCACCTGATTTTTCAACACCAGCGGCGCGACAATTGCTGCCTTTACATCAGGCGCATCTTTCTGGATTGCGGTGGTGTAGGCGGGGTCGGTTTGCAAGTTTTGAATTAAATAGGGGGTTCGCTCCCGCACAGATTTGGAGACAAACCCGACCGTGGTTGGCACCCGGATACGCACGATGCGCGGATCGGTGTAGCCAATGCTGGCGCGCATCTCCAATTGCCCTGTATCCGGGGCGATCAGATGAATCATTCCTTTGGTGGCTGCCGGAACTGCGCTGATGGCTGCATCCAAAATGCGGCTGAGAAGCGCATCGGGATCGAGGGTGGTCAGGAGCGCAACAGTCGCGTTATGAAGAGCGCTTAGCTCCCGGTTATGCTGTTTGGCGGCGATTTCGGTCAGCTTGCGTTCGGTGATATCATGCCCGACGGCTTGAATTTCAATCAGGTGTCTATCTTCACCGAAGCTCCCCAGTGCGGTCCACTGCTGCCAACGGGTGGTCCCGTCGGGCGTTCGATGAGCGTGATCGAGGTGAAAAACTGGTTCCGCGGGTGTCAGAGTTTCGAGATACTGCTGGGCCAGGTTGCGGTCAGCTTCCGGGATTTTGGCGAGTAAATTATCCCCAACGCTAATATCCAAAAACGGATAATAATTTCTAAAGGCTTCATTTAGAAAAGTTAGTGTTCCATCCGGGGTGAGCCGGATGATCAACTCGGTTTGGGTTTCAACGATTGCACGGTAACGCTCTTCACTGATCAAACTCGTCTTGTGAGCATCTTCGAGGGCCTGCAGCATGCCACGGACATTGCTCTGAATGCGTGAATCGATCTCCTGGACTTCTTTGTGCTGGGCAATCTCACTACTTTGCAGGTTATCCAGTACCGAAAGCAAGCCAGTACAGGCGTCCAGCAGAAGCATTTCTAACCTGCCTGGAGGGGCCAAAGTGGAGGCAAGGCTGGTCACCTGTTGTTTGAGCTGGTCAATATCCTGTGTGTTTTCTTCTTTCACATGCCCTCCAATTGCATTATTCAGCGGTGCTGGGATCCTTATTTCCGGATCACCTCGTAGCAGCTTGAATGGACGGGACTTTCACACTTTTGAAACTCGAACTCAAGGGTGGAGTGATTGATATGAAAGCGATCAGCCAGTTTTTCTTTGACGGCGTGCCGCAAGGCAGTCATCTGGTCAACATCTCCCTCCTGAATGACGATGTGCGCTTCAAGGCTGGCGTGGTTCTCATCCAACTGCCATACATGCAGATGGTGAACATCGCAAATGGTAGGGATAGACTTGACTTCGACAATGATCTGGTTGATGTCAAGACCTTCAGGCACAGCCTGCATGAGGATGTTGATGGTCTGGCGCAGCAAGCGCATGCTGTGAAAAAGGATGTAGAGTGAGATGAAGGCGGTTAGAAGGGCATCGATGAAGTAAATCTGGTATTGTATGATCAAGATGGCGCCGATCACGACACCCACGGAAGACACCAAATCGCCGATGATGTGGATGAATGCGCTGCGGATATTGAGGCTGTTTTTTGACTGCCGGTAGAGCAGCAACGCGGTGAGCAGATTAGCCATAAGCCCAATGGATGCTACTGCCAGCATCACGGGTCCCTGGATGGGTTGAGGGTTCAGATAGCGCTCGACCGCTTCGCGGATCAAAAAAAGCGCAATAATAACCAGAGTGAGTAGATTGATCAGCGCGCCGATAATTTGGGCCCGGCGATAGCCGAAGGTGTTTCTGCGGTCTGGCTGCCGGTCGGAAATGCGAATGGCGATGAAACTGACCGCCAGCGAAGCGGTATCGCTGAAGTTATGGAGAGCATCGGAAAGGAGGGATAGACTTCCGGATAAGACCCCGCCGATAATTTCCGCTACTGTGATGATGAAGTTTAATAAGATGGATCCTGCCAGGCGAATGGAGGCAGTTTCATCCACAGGATTAAGCTGATTGTGTCTATGTTGGTGTACGTCTGACATGAAATCTCCGTTGTAATATATGGATTATAATGCATTCCAACCTGGAGAGAACCATGCGAGCTGTTGACATTATCATTAAGAAACGCGATGGATGCGAGCTAACCCGGGAGGAGATCGTTTATTTCATCCAGGGTTACACACGCGGTGAAATTCCCGATTACCAGGCTGCCGCCTGGGCGATGGCCATCCTGTTGAGGGGTATGTCACCTGAGGAGACAACCGACCTGACCCTGGCCATGGCAAACTCCGGTGAGATACTGGATCTTTCGAGTGTGGTGCCGGTGGCTGTGGATAAACACTCCACAGGCGGGGTGGGTGACAAGACAACGCTGGTGGCCGAGCCGGTCGTGGCCGCTTGCGGACTTCCTGTTGGGAAAATGTCGGGGAGAGGGCTGGGTTTCAGCGGAGGGACACTGGATAAGATGGAGTCCATCCCGGGATACCGGACCAATCTGAGCACACAGGAGTTCATGGATCAGCTGGGGCGCATCGGCCTGGTGCTGACCGGGCAGAGCGCAGACCTGGCGCCTGCAGACGGCAAACTCTACGCCCTGCGCGATGTAACCGGCACCGTGCAATCCATCCCGCTGATTGCATCCTCTGTGATGAGCAAGAAAATTGCCGCCGGCGCACAGGCCATCGTATTGGATGTGAAATTAGGGCTGGGGGCGTTTATGCCAGATGTGGATCAGGCCCGCCAGCTGGCTGAGCGGATGGTATCGATTGCACATCTGGCCGGTCGGAAGGCGGTGGCGCTGCTATCGGATATGAACCAGCCCCTGGGATGTGCGGTGGGGAATGCCCTGGAGGTAAAAGAGGCGATCCAAACGCTGCAGGGCGGAGGCCCTGGTGATTTCAGAGAACACTGCCTGGTGGTCGCCGGTCATTTGCTGGCTTTGGGCGGTGTGGCGCAGGATGAGACTGCAGGCCGCGGGATGGCAGAAACTGCCTTGAAGAACGGCAAAGGCTGGGAGAAGTTCCGCACGCTGGTTCAGGCCCAGGGTGGGGATGTGCGCTTTATCGATGAGCCGGAGCGTTTGCCTGCCGCCCGGCTGGTGGAAAACGTACCCGCTCCAAGGAGCGGGTATCTGAAGCAAATCCATGCGCGCGAAGTGGGCGAAGCGGCTGTCCAGCTTGGAGCAGGACGAGAAAAAAAAGGCGATCCGATTGATTATGGTGTGGGGATCGAGATCCACCACAAGGTGGGGGATCGGGTGGAAAAAGGCGAAACGCTTTTCTCTATCCACGCCGCGGACGAAGCCCGCCTCAAAGAAGGGCGTGAGCGCCTGCTGGCTGCGCACGCGTGGAGCGATGAGCCTGTGGCAAGGCTCCCATTATTTTATGAAGTGATCAAAGACGAGAAGTGACCGCCAGGATTTTCTGAATTCCTACCGGTTTATCTGCCTGTGTTGATGGCAGCCTGCAGCAGCTTGCCGGGCTGGCGGGCGTATACTTGAGGGTCGATTGAGCCGTTGGTTAAAGCCAGCAAAGTTTGGGTCAGCCAACGGTTCACCGGGGTTGGTACGCCGGCATCGACCCCCCGGCGTACCACAACGCCATTGAGGTACTCGATCTCACTTTGACCGCGCCCGCTGTGCAGGTCGATGTGAAATGACGGCATTTTACCGCCGCGGCCGCCGCCGACGGCTTTTTTAATGACCGGCCGGGAAATGGCTGCCGGCAGGCGCCGGACGGCCAGAGCCAGGGCGACAACCGGCGTCGCTGGCAAATCGACGACATGGATGCCCAGAGCATCCATCACCCGCAGCGCCTCGCGCATTTGCTCCAGTTCCAACCGGTACAGGCCCGGGTGGTCGAAGATCTCAGCCGGGGTCATATCCAGAATGGCCGAAGTGGCGTTGGCCAGCAGGTTGATCAACATTTTGGACCATTTCATATCCCGATCATTTGCGTATAGCCGGGCGTTCAAGCCGGCTTTGTTCAACGCCTGGTGCAGCGGCTGTGAAACGGGATGGGCGCTGTGTACGCCCAGGCCGCGCAGCCTTTCAAGCACAATGCTGCCCGGGCCGCGCCGGCCGATGGCGCTGGTGACGGTTCCGGCGATGACTTTACCTGCACCCAAAACGGAAGCCAGGGCGGCTTCGTTTTCAACACCATTGGAAAGACAGAGTACCGGAGGGATGGAGGCGGCGTGTTCTTGAAGCTGCTGGACCGCCGTGAGGGTATCGAAGGATTTCAGAGCGTAGATTGCGGCATCGAACGGACCCAGGGCGAGGGCTTCTTCTATCGAGGTCACCAGGATTGGATGCTGGAGAGACTGCTCCTGGTCTTTTATTCTCAGATGAAGCCCGGACTGCCGGACGATTTGAGCGACATCGGGGCGTTCCAGGAAGACGACCGGATAACCCTGTAAGGCAAGGCTGCCGCCGATATAAGTGCCGATTGCGCCTGCTCCGAAGACCAGGAAACGCAGCGGGGCGTCACGGGTGGTGGTTGTCGAGGTCATTTTTTTCTCACGGATTGGGTTGATCGGCGACCGGGTTTTATTCATCCTGGAATGGCCAGTGACTGCGGTCATTGAGGCCGAGAACCGCCCATTTATGTTGGGCGGGCGTGTAGGTGAGGGTGGCGAAAGCGGCATTGCCAAAGCGAAAGCGGGGGCCGTAAAAATTGGCCTGCGGGGTGATGCCCAGGATGGCATAAAAAACCATGTTCAAGAGGCCGCCGTGGGATACCACCAGGTAATTGCCCGGCGGACGGTTGACCAATGACTGCACGGCGCGCCCGGCTCGCAGATACAGCTCCCACTGGCTCTCACCGGTTTGTCCGATGGGCTGGTAGGGATGGAAAAAATCCGGGCGCGGGTAAAGTTCGGCGGCGTCTTCCGGGCGCAAACCGGAGAGCACGCCGACATCCCGTTCCATCCAGAGTGGATCCAATTCAAGGGGCTGGTGTAGACGGGCGGTCAGGATTTCGGCGGTTTGACGCGCCCGCGCCAGGGGGCTGGAAATGACCAGATCATAGTGGGCGGCTTCGCTCGACCAACGGTCTGCCAGAGCGCTCACCTGCTCCCGGCCGGTTTCGGTGAGGGGAAAATCGGACTGGCCCTGGTGCAGGCCGTCGGCATTCCCCACGGATTGTCCGTGACGCAGCAGGCGGATGGAAAAAATCGTGTGGTTTGGATTGGCTGCAAACATATTATGACAAGGGGTGATCGCGGCGGAGCAGGTCTTGCGGTGTTTCACGCTCCTGGATGAGCAGCGCCTGACCTAAATCGAGCCACAGGACGGCCGGTTTGCAGGCGCCGTTGTAATTGCTGCCCATGCTCAGGTGGTAGGCGCCGCTGACGGGTACGGCAATCAGCTCACCCGGCTGCATTTCAGGCATGGGCAGGTCTTCGATGAGCACATCTCCGCTTTCGCAGAAGGGGCCGCCGAACCAGGCGGGTGTGCTGGCAGGGCGATCGGGGCTGATGACCGGCAGGGCAGAATAACGGGCGCCGTACAGGGCCGGGCGGGGGTTATCCGCCATGCCGCCATCGATGAGCAGCCAGCGGCGGCTGGCGCTGTGCTTGACCGCGCCCAGCCGGTATACAGCTACTCCCGCCCTGGCAACCAGGCTCCGGCCCGGTTCCAACTGCAGGCGCGGCAGGTTTATCTGGCGGCGCTGACAGCCGGCTACAGACCTGCCGGCAGACAAACTCGACATAGGCGTCAATCGAGGGGTGGGGCAGCCCGGTTTCGTGATAGGCTACCCCCCAACCGCCGCCGGGGCACAGCACTTCCGGCAGCCAGCCCAGGCTGCTGTACGCTTCCTGGATGAAATCCAGGACGGAATCGATGGCGACGCCCACCGGGGCGGGTTCGTGGAAATGCGAGCCCTGGTGAAAATGAATGCCGGTGACATTCAAACCGGACTGGAGGCACATTATAGAGCCTGCAGGGCCTCGGTGTAATCCATGCCGAATTTGCTGTCCGATTGGCCGGTCTGGGTGTAGGCATGGGTTTGAACCGGCAAACCCGGGCGCAAACGCAGCCAGAGATGCGGGAAAAGGGCGTGGTTTCCCTGAAAGCGGGCTTGCAGGCGTTCCAACTCTAACAGGTTGTCCACCACGATGGTTCCGGCAAAGGAAACGGCGGCATCCAGATCAGCCGGGCTTTTGTTGACGCCGTGCACCAGAATCTGCTCAGGCGGCAGGCCGGCAGCGGCAGCAATGCCGATTTCCCCGCGGCCGGTGCAGTCGACCCACAAATCCTGGCGCTGCGCCCACTGTGCGATGGCGGTGCACAGAAAGGCCTTGCCGGCGTAGGTGATGCCCGAGGCGGCGGGGTAAAAGCGCTCGAGCGCCTGGCGATAGGCGGCGACCGCTCCATCCAGCGTGAAGCGATCGAAGAGGTAGAGGGGCGTACCAAACTGATCCGCAAGCCGGCCGAGATCACACCCGGCAATTTCGAGGTGGGGACTCCCTCACTCGTGTTGAGCTGCGTCGTATCCGGGAAGAGGGGCAGGCGAAGCCGGGCGAGGTCGGTCTGGCTCATGGCTGGTGAGGGGGCTGGTTCCACTGGCGGGCGCCCTGCAGGAAGACCTTGCCGGGCATGCTCTTCTTGCCGGCAGGCTGGACTTCATCGAGCACGAGCAGGCCGCTGGCGGTTCCAACGGCGGGCAGGTCCGCATGGATGACGGTTTGCCCGGGGAGCGCAGTGATATCGCCAACGGCGCTGGCGCGGTGGATTTTCAACGGCTGCCCGGACCAGAGCATAAACGCCCCGGGCCACGGGTTGAAGGCGCGCACACGGCGGGCAAGCAGCTCTGCGGGCTGGGAGAAATCCAGCCTGCCGTCGTCTTTGTTCAGCAGCGGGGCATAGGTAGCCAGGGCTTCATCCTGCGCCTGCAGCGGAAGCTCACCACGCAGATAAGGGGGCAGGGTCTCCAGCAGCAGGCCGGCTCCGATCTGGGCCAGCCTTTCACCCAGGGATTGGGCGGTGTCATCGGGCAGGATGGGGATGGAGCGTTGGGCCAGCCAGGGGCCGGTATCGACGCCGGGATCGAGGCGCATGATGGTGACGCCGGTGTGGTCATCGCCGTTCAGGATGGCAGCCGGGATAGGGGCCGCGCCGCGCCAGCGCGGCAGCAGCGAGGCGTGCACATTGATGCAGCCATAAACGGGCAAATCCAGGAAGACCGGGCGCAATATCTTGCCGAAGGCAACCACGACGATGAGCTCCGGGTTCCAGGCCTGGATCTGCTGCAATACCTCGGGATCCTTCATTTTTTCGGGCTGGATGACCGGGATGGCGAGCGCCTGGGCCAGGATTTTGACCGGCGGCGGGGTCAGCAGGCGGCCGCGGCCGGCGGGCCGGTCGGGCTGGGTGACCACGCCAACGACGTTGTACCGGCCGGCAAGCGCCTGCAGGGTGGGCAGGGCGAATTCAGGAGAGCCCATGAAAACGGTGCGTGGGTTCATGGGTGTGATTTTAGCACAGGTTTGCCCTGTTTGAATGAAAGCAGGCGTCAAAAAGAAGGTGCAGCCTTGCGGATAGCCACAAAGTTGCACCATTTTTTTTGAAGTAGAGCTATTGTGTAGGGCGTGTGGGAAGGTTTTTGATAGTTCTCTGTATGTGAAAAGATCTTTTCTGCCTAAAGGAGGCATGTATTACACATTATTCAAGATAGTTTGTTTGACTTTGTGATGGACAATAGCCATTTCAACGCTAGATCATAATCACACCACTCGTGAAGTTGCCATCGTTCTTTTTTTTCAAATTCACCTGTGCCATGAGTAAGCGTGTGGTTAAATTCTGCAATAGGACTAATATTCGAAATCCTCTTAATTGATTGGTATAAACGATAAGAGTGAATTGTTTCTTGCTCGGGTACGATCAGGTCTTTTTCACTCCAATACAACAAAATCGGCATTTTCAATAGACTACTTGAGTAATGTATAGGACTGCGTTCAGCATAAAGAGCCGGTACTTCATCAGGAGTCCTCCAACCTCCTTAACGATCCTTTGATCAGTCCCAAACGCCTGAATCTCTTCAATCTCACTAGTTGCCAATGATCTCTGCCAGACAGCGAGATCAATGATCGGATTAAATGCCACTGTCGCAGCGATAATCTCTGGATGGACACCCGCCATAACCAGGGCTTCTTGCCCTCCCATGCTGAGACCACAGGTATAGATCCGTTGATGATCGATATGCACCCCGATTACTTCGATTTCATCAATTAATTGAAGCATGTCGGATATCTGCTCAGGAGAGGCCAAAGAACAAAGATCTACCACTCGGTGATGACCATGTGGCATAACAATTCCGACATTATAGATATCTGCCAGACCGTACCACCCCGGGTGATACCCCCTGAATAAACCTTTTAGGCCACCGTGGTAATCCTCTTCTGCTGTCCATGTAATCGGATGAGGTGCCAGGATTAACTGGATTTTTTGGGTAGTATATCGTGCAGGTAGATATAGATCTGCCACTTGTATTGAATTATCCGCCCTGGAAGTAAACTGAATCTTTTTATTAATCGAAAGGATCCGGAGGTAAATCTGCGGGGGCTCGATTAAATAACATCCCAATCACCCATGAGGAATTTCTAATATCGAAAAAAGCTACTTTTTATATACACCATATTCGGGTCTTATGCTAGTTGAAAACCATTGACAAAAAGTCCTCTGACGTTATATTGGGAAGTTGCCGCAACCCAAAAACGCCGGAGGACCACCCCAATGATAAACGACTTTTCAGATTTCTGCTTGTGGATGTACGTCATCGTGGATGACATTTGGCAACAAATCGCTCCTTTATTTGATCGGCCTGGGTCCTGCACCCGTATGCAGCGACAGCGAGTTGATCAGCATGGCTTTGATTGGCGAATGTCGTGGCTGGAACCTGGAAACCGAAATGTTAAGCCAATGGCGAGAATATCGCCATTTGTTTCCCAACATTCCAACCCAAAGCCGTTTCAATCGTCGTCGACGAAATTTGATGTATGCCTTCAACCTGATCCGCCAGGTGATCTTGAAAAGCCTGGATATTGCTTAGGATCGGCAGTGTGTGATCGACAGCTTGCCTTTGCCGGTGGTTCAGTTCTATCTGGTGCCCAGTTCGACGGGCGATTGGCGAGCTTTTGAAGCCACTTACGGCAAAGTGCCTTCGAAAAAGCAGACCATCTTCGGCTTCAAGCTGCACTTGCTCATCACCTTGGGTGGATTGATCCTCGATTTCGAATTGGCCCCAGCCAATGTCAATGATCTGGAAGTCGGTTTTGAAATGCTTTGCGAACATACCGACTTGAGCGTTTTGGGTGATAAGGCTTACATCAGCGCCGATAAAGCCGCCGAACTCTTCGCCAACAACCGCATCCGGCTGATGACCCTGCCACGCCGCAATCAGAAAGTTCAAATGCCCGCAAAACAACGCACTTTTCTGAATGGCGTTCGACAAATGATCGAAACCGTCAATCATCAGCTTTCCGAGATGTTCCAGATCGAGATCAATCACGCTCATACCTTCTGGGGCCTATGTACCAGGCTTTACACCAAATTGACCGCACATACTTTGTGCATTTACATCAACCGTTTATTGGGCAAGCCAGAGTTCTTGCAGATCAAGTCTCTGGCTTTCCCAATTAGCATAAGACCCTATTCATAACAAGTATCGAACATGGCCAGGATGTTTTCTGCCGGGATCATATTCTGGATATTATGGATATTGGCAAAAACATATCCCCCGCCCGGTGCTAGTGCATCAATATTCCTTCGGGTTTGGTCGACAACTTGCTGTTTCGTCCCAAAAGGTAAGACGGACTGGCAATCACAGGCTCCACCCCAGAACACGATGTCTTTCCCAAAATCGTGCTTCAATCCAACCGGATCCATCCCTGCTGCGGAGATTTGAACTGGATTGAGTATGTCAACTCCCACCTCGATCAGTGACGGGATAAAAGGTCGGGCTGCTCCACAACAATGAAAGAAGATCTTTGCTTTAGTCATGGAATGGACTTTATCAAAAAGATTCCTATATAACGGTTGGATATATTTTTTATACCAATCGAGGCTACCAGAGGACCATTTTGCCCGCTTAGGTCATCCCAATAAACATATACATCCAAGATATCGCCTATCTCCTCAAGCATTCGGATGGTCGTTTGAGAATAAAGCTCATACATCTTGTTCAATACTGCTTCAGAGAATTTTGGATCTGAACCAATCCCAGTGAACCATTCAACCATGGGCATTATGCGCGCGGGTTGCTCGAAGATCCCACCCCCAAACAAGGGACAAACCATAAGGACACGATCCTTTTTGAGCGCCTGGAGGCAATTCTCTCGCAATCGCCTGAAACGACCTTCGTCGAGAGGATCTGGCCAGGCATCATAATTTAAGGAAATCGCCCAGTTCTCCCTTTTGAATAGGGAATTCCCGAAAATCAAAATAATGTCCATCTTTTGGATGAAACAACCTTGTGCCCCATTGATCCAGATAAGTATCGTATCTATCACCATGCTCGAATTTCAAGGTGTAGGTGTCCGGATCTCCCAAATTCACCATGATGGTATCCGAATGAAACCGATCAATGACCATTTCATCCGGAATGGCAAACCCCATGATGGCTGCTCCACCGAGATCAAAGATGGATTGTCCAATCGGTTGCAAGCCGATCAGTTTTCGCACTTCGTCATAAGCTTGCCAACAAATTCCGGTAACGGTCGTCCCGGAGAAATCGATCGGCACCCGGTCAGGTTCCGTGTGGTTCAAGCTGGCTAACAGGCGCTCTCTGGAGTTCATCAGATATTCCTTAAAAATTGTCAGGTTAATTTATTACATCATGAAAGACATGGTTTTCACTTTAACGAGATGAATATCTTCTGATATTTGAAAAAGATCTTTTCGTAGATTTCAGCATTTTCCTTGATCGGCTCGATCGTCTCCCTTATCTTTACAAAATCCCTTGAGGCGGCCTGGATATTCTCATATCTGCCGATAGCAACAGCCCCACACATGGCTGCACCCACCAAAGCTGCATCGGTGGTTAATACAGTCTTGATCGGTTTGTTAAGAATATCGGCGTGCATCTGGTTCCATATTCTGTTCTTGGAACCACCCCCGACAAGATGGACCGAATTTATTTGCACGCCAGCCTTGCCAATTGCGTCCAGGATCCAGCGAATTTCAAGTGAAATCCCCTCCAGAAGTGCACGAATCAGGTGCTTTCTTTCATGATGGAGGTTCAAACCCAGAATGGTAGCCCGGGCATTTTGGTCAATTATCGGAGCATTTATGCCATTAAAGGTCGGGAAGAACAACAAGCCATCTGAACCGGGAAGGACACCTTTGGCCTCTAAAATAAGAAGATCGAAGGCATCAAGATCTGTTTTTCGTTGCATTAGGGTTTCCAGGTCTCCGAATTTGTCTCGAAACCATTTGAACGCCATGCCGGATGCTTGAGTGTGTCCTTCGATCTCCCACCCATTTGGATCCACATGAGCTGCGCAATTGAGGATTTTAATGGATCCCTCAATGGTCTTGCAAGATAAGCTTGAATACCTGTCCCGGTACCAACATTGACCATCACCGAACCCGGTTTAACAATCCCACATCCGATGCCGGCACACTGACCATCCCCCCTCCGGCAACCAGGGGAATTCCAGGGACAAGGTTCATATCCCGTGCAGATTTCTCAGATAAAAATCCCACGATATCTGTCGTGTCGACCAACTTCGGTAGACGATCCATTGGATAGTTCAATTGGTAGGCTATTCCATTGCTCCATACCTTTTGATCAACATCGCAGGCGAAAAGGTAGGTTCCAAGGGAGCGATCACAAACCAGCTCCTCACAACCCAACCATTTTAGCCACAAGGTTTGAGGAGGACCGATTACCTTTAGTTTTTTCCAAATCTCGCCCCCATGCTGTTGAAACCACAAGAGCTTGCTCGTACCAGTGATATAGCTGATCGGATGACCGGAGGTGTCATAATATGATTTCGCGTCCAATTAATTCCGCTATTCGTTGAGTTAAAGGAACACCCCTTTTGTCCATCCAGACGACCTGATCGGTCAAAGGATTTCCGTCCTTGTTCAACGGCACAACGGTTCCCCGTTGGATACTTAGGCAGATGGCCTTAACAATTGCCTGATACGGGCAGCCGCACGATGGAACTCACGCATGCATGGGACGACATCGCGGCGAAGATTCTGCGGCTCGACGAACACAGCCCGGCTCTGCAACGCACGAAAGATCTCGCACCGCTGGATCCTTCGGAATTGCAGCGTGAGTTTGTGCGAGAGTACGTGCCGCAACGACTGGAGGCATTCCGCACCCGATTGCTCGATCGCGCCCTCATCAGCGATGAATTGATGGCGCAGGCGCTGAGCGACAACGGCGACTGGCTGGCCGCGCGACTCAATCGGGAATTCATGAAGGACTCAATGGAACGGCGGCAAAAACTCTTTACGATCCGATCATACGATCGGACGGTGCACCCGACGCAGATGTACGGCCTGCCCGCCGAAATGATCCTCGACACGATCGTCGCCGCGCTGGTCGCGCGGAAGCCCGTCGAGGCGGAGTGGATCGATCGGGCGGCGCAAGAACTGGCGAAAGAGTTCCTCGGGCAGAACGTCGCCATTACGTCGGAAAACGAAGCTGATGAAATCCTGCTCGATCTCGGCACGTTGATCGCGGGCGAAGATTACGCGGGCTTGTTTACGGACGCCGGGCTGAATCCGATCCTGTCGTTCTGGAGCGATTGGGATGGCAGCAATCGCCCATCGGGGCAAGGACATCGCCTCGCCGCATCGGTCGTGATGGAAAACGTGCGCCGGTTGAGCGGCATCCTCACGTTGCTGCGCGAAGCTGATCCCGACGTGGACGTTGACGCCGAATTGCGGAAAGAACTTGAGGGGCTAGCCAAACGCGAAGAGCGCTTCACCAAAGTGCTGAATGAGATCACGTCGTTGACGCATCAACTGGAGCAGCGCTATCACAGCCTGCTGCCGTATTCGACGGAGACCAGTTGGGCGGTGCGCCTGCACGTGAAGCGCGATCCGGCCAAGGTGATGTGGCAACACAACGATCGCTACGAACGCAAGATGCTGGAACTGCGGCAGCAGCGCCGCGAAATGCTGGAAGATTACTTCGCGCTGAACAAGCGCCTGCGCAAGCAACTGCATTCACTGATTCCGGCGATTCAAGCGAACCGCTCGTCGGAGAAATTGCTGCGCGAGGTGGTGGGCTATCGCGATATTTTGCAGCGCACGGTCATCACGCCGCGCATCGGTCAGGGCATGATCACGGCGCGCGATCAATTCGCCATCAACACCACGGTCTTCAACTTGAATGAGATCAACGCCGTCGCCGGAAAGTACGGCAATCCCGGCCTGATGCTGGCGATGCAAGTGAGCCTGTCCACCAAACCCGAAGCGCTGATCTCGCTCGACCGGAAGATGCGCATTCAACACGAGCAAACACAGCGCGAATATCCGGGCGTGGAACTGCCGTGGATCTGGCTGATTCCGTTGTTTGAAGACCTCAATTCCGTGACGAATTTGCGGCCGTATCTCGATCGGGTGTGGGAGTACGCCGCGCAAAGTCGTCACACGGCGCAACTGCCGCAAGATCGCTTCGCCGAGATCGTCACCGAAGTCTTCATCGCCGGATCAGATTTAAGCCAACAAGTGAGTCAGGCGCGCAGCGCGTTCTTGTATCGCAAAGCGAAATACGATCTGCAAGCGTGGGCGGCGGAACGCCAAGTGGCCGAAGTGGTGCGCATCAAGTTGGGCAGCGGCGAGCCGATGCAACGGCAGGGCGGCTATTATTCACGCGTGGCCGGTGAAGGCGCGTTCATCCGATCGGAAGACAACCGCCGCCGCTTCGTGGCTCATCTACCGGCGGCCGCGCGCCGCAGCACCGCGTATGCGGTCACACCACTGCAAGGTGTTTTCCTCGGCCGCGATCTGCGCACGTTCCAGAGCAACCTCTCGGAACAACTGCGCCTGCTGCCCGTGCGCGATTTCGTCAGCCTGCTCTATCACGTGCGCGAGGCGCAGCACCAGCATCGCCGCGATCTGATCCGCGCCGCCGAGAGCATCGCCGAAAGCCGCCTCAGCGCGCAAAGCCGCAGCGTGCAAGAGTTGGAACGACTCACGATCGGGATGCGGGAAAATCTGTATGAAGGTTTTCTCGAAGAATTGACCGAGAATTTCAGGCATATTTTGTATGGCCGCGAAGAAGACGTCATCGGCATTCACGCCATCTCGTACTTCATCGGCCGTTCGAGTCCGCAGTGGCGCGATCGGCCCACGTCGCGGCGCACGCCCGGCACCGGCACCGATCGCAGCCAGCAAATTCTGGCGAATATCGCCGAGATGATTCCGTTTTCAAGGCAGGGCAGTTTGCTGCGCGCCATCGCGCACAATCAGGCGCAGACGGTGGTACTGGGCATCAATCAATTGACCACCGGCCTCTTCCTCGCGCTGGAACGCTTCGCGCAAAAATCGTTCGCCGAAGCCGAGCGCGAGCGCCTCATTGCGGAACGGCTGCTGCCACACCTGCCCGTGTATGAAATCCTCAGCACGCTGCGCCTGTATCAAGACTGGAACGGCGACGTGCTCAAGCGCATCGAGCCTGCGTTCCCCGCGGGCAATTCGGCTTTTGTGGCGCTGCGCGAAGACAGCGATGCGCGCCAGCGTTATCTGCCGTTGTTCCAACAAGAACTGCTGCGGCGGCACGGCGTCAACGTCAACGACTTCTTCGTCGAAGGCGTCTTCATCCCCGAGCTTCTGCCTACGCTGCGGTCCGATTTAGCAGTGTTGCTGCAAGGCGATCTCTCCAATACCTCGATCGATCAACTGCTCGATCACGTCTCGGGTCGTGTCGATGATCAATGGCAATCTCAGACCGCCCGATTGCTCCAGCAGCCCCGTCAGATCCAGCAGTGGCGATCGATCATCTGGGACGTGATGGGCGATTCGATCTATCAGCGCGTGCAGAGTTTCACCGAACTTGCGACGGCGTTGTATGCGTTCTCGGCCAACCGACCGGTGGCCTCAGCCCCGACGGCCGCGCGTGAAGCGAAACTGCCGCCCGCGCTGTCGGGCTTCTTCCGCACCGCGCGCGCCGACGACGAGATGCGCAACTTCCTGATGGGCGCGCTGGAATATCTCGGCTCGTTCACCGAAGGCAACCTCGAGGTGCCGGTCGCCATCATCCGCGCCATGAACGATGTGGAACGCCTCGCGCAGATCGAGGAGAGCGCCCTGCCGCCAGAGAAGCAGGACGTGCTGCGGCATTGTTTGTTGCAGATCGCGAGGCTGGCAGGGGAGAACGGATAATACCCCTCATCCCCAACCCTTCTCCCAATGGGAGAAGGGAGAGCGCGCTTCCCCTCTCCAGTGGGAGAGGGGTTAGGGGTGAGGGCTGAGACCAACACCATACCCAACCATGAACGACTACTATCCCCATCCGCGCACACCGCCGATACTGCTGCAAGCCGCGCGCGAACTGCGCCACCCGCAAACTCCCGCCGAACAAAAACTCTGGTCACGCCTGCGCAAGCGACAACTCAACGGCTTCAAATTCCGCCGCCAACACCCCATTGACGCCCGACACAGCGGGGCGCGCTGCCGCTTCATCATCGACTTCTATTGCGACGAAGCCAAACTCTGCATCGAAATCGATGGTGATTCCCACGCCGGGCAGATCGAATACGATCAAGCGCGCACGGCCTACCTCCACGAATTGGAATACACGGTCATTCGCTTCACCAACCGCGAGGTCTTCCATCAATGCGAGGCCGTGCTGCAACACATCGCCGAGGAATGCGAGCGGATTGTTGAAGATGCGGCGGTTTGACTCTGAAGACGAAACAGCGATAAAATCAGGCCATAAGTTTGCGGATCAAGCGGCTGCGATGCACGGCCATATATATAGTTGGGCGATATTTGCCCGTAATGGTTTTCACTTCAAATGGCATACCGAAAAGAAACAGCTCGAGAATTTCGACGACGTCGAGCAATTGAGTTGATAGAGCAAGGCGAACCGCGTTCTACAATCGCACGGATTCTCGGTGTTTCACGTGAGTCGATCAATACATGGTGTAAGCAATATCTTTCAAGTGGCAATGTCGAATTAAAGCCTCAACCCGGTTGTCCACGACGGCTATCAGCTGAACAGCTTGAGACATTGCGCGCTTTGCTACTCCAAGGTGCAACGGCCCATGGCTGGGAGAATGATCTCTGGACCGCCAAACGAGTTACTGAGTTAATCCAAAGACAATTCGGAATCGAGTTTTCTTCTCATCACGTGCGAAATATTCTGACGAAGTACCTAGGCTGGACTTCTCAGCGTCCTACTTGCCAGCTTAAAGAGCGCGATGATGGTGAAATTCAACGTTGGCTAGAACAAGACTTCCCGCGAATCCTTCGAACTGCTCAAGAAAAGTGGGCATACCTCATATTCATTGACGAATCTGGCTTCATGCTTTCACCGATTGTCCACCGGACATACGCACCACGTGGCAAGACTCCAGTAATCAAGACCAGTGATCCGCATGGGCGTATCTCGGTTGCAGGTGCAATCACTGTGAGTCCTATACCGAAACATCTGGGGTTTCTTTGTTATCTTCTGTCAGATAACGCGAATTTCCATGGAGATTCCATAGTGCACTTCCTGAATGAACTACACGCGCGGCAAGCCGCTGGGTATCTGACCCGAAACCGAATGAAATTTGTCACCGAATGTCAGGGCCCATAATCTTGTTGTGGGACGGTGTCTCGATACACTCATCCAAACCCGTAGAAGAATTTCTCGAGCGACATCCTAGTATTACAGCGCAAGGTTCGGAGCAAGAGTAGCCAATTGAGCCAATTTTGCCTTGCGATGCGAGCGATATGCGACCCAATTGCGTTTCTGGTAATACCGCACTCGCTCCAAAGCGGCCTGAATATCAAAGACAGGCGCGGGCAAGACCGCGGCCAGCAACAGACGGACTTGGTAGATTGTGAGAGCAGGCGCCTGTTCCTGAAAATGGATTCTCAAACGAACCAGGAAGTGATGAGCGAGCGCGACCAAGAGCATATGATGATGCCATCCCAACCAACTGCGCATTTCGTACTGATCCATTCCGACTTCGCCTTTGGCTTCTTCCAAGAGGGTTTCAATCGGCCAACGCATGCCGCTGATGCGCACGAACTCGCTCAGCGGCGTGTTGGCAGGAGCATTGCTGAAGTAGTATTTGATCACCGACGGGTCATCCAGATTGCGGCGGATAATCAGCCACAATTCGCCTGCGGGCAGATTGCCGCACGACTCGGTCACGCGCAGGAAGGCAAATTCACATGCGATCGGCCCTTTACTACCTTCCTTGATGATGGCGTGAACCCAATCTTTGGGGGGAATGTTCCTCACCACGTCTTTGACTTGAACAGGACGTTGGCTGGCATACCGCAAACGCAAGCGAGTGGGGCGACGACCACGCCCCTTCCATTTGGGCATATACACTTTGGGTTGGGTGTGCCAAATCGGGGTCGTACTCTTGATCTCGGTGAAATACCACTTCCCCAAGTCGGCTACTCCGTCCCGAAAAGCGGGCGAATCCCCGTACACTTCGTCCGCCGCCACCCAGGAAAAGGGCAAATTGCCCCGCTTGTGGGCTTTTTGCAACAATTCCAGCCCGATTTCTGGTTTCGTCTTGTATCCCAAGTCTTCTGGAACGCCGCACGCCTTCCGTCGCTCGGCATGGTCCGCCTCAAACCACTCATCGGGCATGAACAATTGACCCTCGACCAAACTGTAGCCTTTGCGGCTTGCGTACCCCAGGTACACCCCCACCTGCCCGTTCGCCACCTTGCCCACCGAGCCGCAGTATTGCCGCGCCACCCCCACCGAATCATCGCCCTGCTTGACCACACTCGATTCGTCAATCAGCGCAACGCCGTCCGCTTCGCCCAACGTTTCGCCCACCATCTGCTGGTGAATGCCGATCACGGGCTCCGTTTCCCACGGGCTTTGACCCACAAAGTATTGCTGGCTTCGCACTTCCTCACCCAAGCCCAGCGCCATCTGTTCGACATTCTTGCGCGTGGCCTTGCCCAGCAAGCCGTGGACATAGAGCGTGCTTCGCCTCGATTGCTCGACTCGTTGAAAGGCAGGTTCAAACCGTTCCATGTAATTCGTCAATTCTTCCAAAAATCGCTCAACATCTTCTTGCCTCAAATTGCATTCGGGCGCTGGACAGGTTTCAGTTACAATCGGGGCAGGCATGGTTTTTTCGTCTCCTTCCCACTTGGTCGTGGTCGGAGAAAGATACCATGCCTTCCTATTCCAAACTACTCAACCTGCCCGTTCGCGACTTTGCGCTGTAATACTAGGGTTGCCGTTGAAGAGTTTCCTGCTCATGCATCAGAACTTAATCCAGTGGACAAAGTCTGGTTCTACACAAAGTATGATCGCCTATCCAATTATGCTCCAGCCACATTGGATGAACTCAGGCGCCGTTTGATTCAAGAATTTCTTGCCTTGGAACACAAATCCAATGTCCTCACTTGGTGCATAATGGAAACCGGACTCGATCTGAAATTAAGATAGAGTGGCCTACAACGACGTGCTGCTGCAAATGAGAGGCGGTGGATGGGCGGATGGGGATGCGGCGACAACGAATGGGCAACGAATCAACAGAAGCGCGTGTTCGGCGTCAGCAATGCGAATATCACAATGATCCTCGAAGTGGCGATACTCACCATCCGCCCGGGCGAAAGCGCGGATTTCGAGCGCGCCTCTGCCGAAGCGCAGGCCATTATCGCGTCGATGCCGGGCTGCGGATGGGGGCGTTCAGCGGATGGTTGAAGCGGACACGTGCTATACGCAGTCCCACAGGGAGGCTTCGCGCTGCTGCGTGAGCGGATGCGGGCCATCAGCGGACGCTGAATCGGACAAACGGATTGGAACAGACGCGCCCCGGCGGTGATTTGCGGCAGGTGCGCACCCCATGCTGGAAAAGGATAAACGATATCCATGAAAAAAGCACAACGCAGGTGGGTCTACAGCCCACAGAAGCCATCCGTCAGTCAAGTACCGGCCAGTATCAAGGCCGAAGTGCAGCGCAAGGCTGAGCAATTTATTGAGGAGACGCTCAAGCCTCGGCACCTCAAGCCGCCGCCAGCGGACACTCAGTTCAATTACATCGTCGATATCTACGCCAAGTGGTATCGCCACTACTTCTACTTTTGCGCGAAGTACTGTGTGTCCGGCCCCAATGCGCTTGCGCCCGATTTTGAAGCGAAGTTTGCCCGCCTGGAATACACCGGAAAGGATCGCTTTGACTTGTCCTTCATGCGTTATACGGAAGAATGGATCGAGGTTTATCCCGATCTTTCGCTGGAACAATGCTTGAAGGCCATTCGAGAGGACCCCATGTTTCAGCCCTGAGCGAGGCATCGCAGGCTTCACGGTTGCCGCTCCGTCCGCGCATCAATCACGACAGGCGCACGGCCTGCCAACGGATGGGGCGTTCAGCGGATGGTTGAAGCGGACACGTGCTGCGCAGTGCTTCGTGAGCGGATGCGGCATCGGATAAACGGATGCGGGCGGTCAGCGGCGATAAGACATCGCAGGTCGTGATCGATCGTCAGGCAATGACCGACTATCGATCGAGTTGACCGACCGGCCTCGCCCGCTAATCGGTTGAAACCTGCGAGGTCTCTCCCGCTCATGATATACTCTTCTTACTCACCATGAAAGGCCTGAGAAATCGTGATTCATATCATCCGCACACGCGCCACTCCGCAGCAGATGAACGAGATGCTTCAGATGCTGGGGACCTACGTCAAACTGGCCGTCGATATCCAGCGACGAATCCTGGCGGGAGGCGGAACCATGCACGCCGACTGCGAGGCAGCTTTGCTCGAAGATGGCAGCCAGCAAGCGGACGTCTGGGGCGCAGATTGGAATCCCACCACGCAGCAAGTGACGTTTGAATCCTTGATCAACATTCGCCCTCGGCAGAACAACCCCGCGTTAGAAATCCTCGATCCGAAGATTCAACAACAGGTGGCGCGCGTCACCCGCGAATTGCTGGAGGGCGTATGAAAGACTGGACCACGATCCGTGAACGCTATCTGCGTGATAGTTTGCCGGTACGGTTAGGCGGCCTGGCCGCCAATTTGAGCCGCATCAAGTCTTTCGCCGCGCAGGATGCCAGTCGCGATGCCGTTGCGAGTATGCTCGACGAAAGCAAGCACTTCATCGAATGGACAGCCGCCGAAGCCGAGATTCAAACTGCTGCTCAGTTGGTCGAATTACAGGTGCAAATGGCTCGCTGGCAATTAACTTGGAGCAACGTGTGGAACGATCCACGGCAACGGAAACAACTCGCTGAGCAATCGGCCACCTGGTCGAAACGTGTACTCGAAATGTCTGGGCTCTTGAATGCATAAATCACCCCGTCGTCGCACTGCCGTCGTGTCCGCGACGCAAATCACGCAAGGCACATAGCCTACCATATCGCTGCCGCCCAATGGATGGGGCGTTCAGCGGATGGTGAAGCGGATGCGCGCAATCAGCCCCAGCGGAGGGAATATCACCATGATCCTCGAAGTGGCGATCCTCAACATCCGCCCGGGCGAAAGCGCAGATTTCGAACGCGCCTTTGCCGAAGCGCAGACCATCATCGCGTTGATGCCGGGCTACATCTCGCATCAATTGTTGCGCTGCCTCGAGACGCCTGATCGATATATCTTTTTAGTCCATTGGCAAACCCTTGAAGATCACACGCAGGGCTTTCGGCAATCGCCGCAATATCAGGACTGGAAGCGGCTGCTGCATCATTTTTACGATCCGTTTCCCACAGTGGAACATTACGCGCAAGTGTTCGGCCAGGGCACTTCACCCCATGAGGAGATTTCATGACTGACCTGAGTTGGTTGAATCGCGACGAATATCCCTTCGCGTCGCACTATTTTCAAACGGCGGCGGGCCGCCTGCACTACGTCGATGAAGGCCAGGGTGCGCCCATCGTCATGGTGCACGGCAATCCCACGTGGTCGTTCTTGTATCGCCCTCTCATCAAACAATTGCGGACGGATTATCGCTGCGTCGCGGTCGATCATCTGGGCTTTGGGTTGTCGGACAAACCGATCGGGTGGAGCTATCTCCCCGTCGATCAGGCCGCCAACCTCACGACGCTGATCGATCAACTCGGCTTGCAGAACGTCACCCTCGTCGTGCAGGATTGGGGCGGGCCGATCGGCTTATCTTACGCCGTAAATCATCCGCAGAACGTGGCGCGACTCATCATCATGAATACGTGGGCGTGGCCGGTCAATCGCGACTGGTACTACATCGCCTTCAGCGGTTTCATGGGCAGTCCGCTCGGACGGTGGCTCATCCGGCAGCACAACTTCTTTGCAAAGTCCGTCATGTATCAAGCGTTTGGCGACAAGCGCAAACTTACGCCCGCCGTGCACGATCAATATCTGCGCGCGCTCCCTACCCCGCAGGATCGCACCGGCAGCGCAGTCTTCCCCAAACAGATCATTGGATCGACACCCTGGCTGGCGCAGATCTGGAACAATATCGCTGTGCTGACCGACCAGCCCAAGTTGATCGTGTGGGGGATGAAGGATATTGCTTTCCGCGAGAAAGAGTTGAAGCAGTGGGAGCGTACTTTCCCGGAGGCCCGATCGGTTCGCCTGCCCACTGTCGGTCATTACGTGCAGGAGGAAGCGCCGGCTGAATTAGCCAGGGCCGTTGTGCCGTTTTTGATAGAAACAACGCTAACCTCAAGCCAATGACCATCTCGAATCGAGCCAAAGTCATTCATCAGCAAGCCCTCGTCTGGGACGCGCATGCTTGCTTCCCGCTCAATCCCCATTCCGATTTGAGCGGCCTCCAGCGCTACATCGACAGTGGCGTCAACTTCGTCTCGCTCAACATCGGCATGGATATGGACGCGTTCGATCACATCATCCAGGTGCTGGCCTGCTTCCGGCGGCACATCCACGCCCATCCCGATCAATTTGTCCTGGCTCTCGCGGTGGATGACATCCGCGCGGCCAAAGCTTCCAACCGATTGGCGATCGCCTTCGATCTCGAAGGGTCTGAACCGCTGCTGGGCAACCTCGACCTGGTTTCGTCCTATTACGACCTCGGCGTACGACAGATGCTATTGGCGTACAACAAAGACAATCGCGCCTCGGGCGGCTGTCTGGAAGGCAAAATCGGCCTGACCGATTTTGGTAAAAGCCTCCTTCAGGAGATGAACCGCGTCGGCATGGTCGTCGATGTCTCGCACATGGGCTACCGCGCCACGTTGGAAGCGTGCGCCGCCTCCACCGCGCCCGTCATCTTTTCGCATTCCAATCCTAACGCGGTGTGGGACAATGCGCGCAACATTACCGACGAGCAGATCAAAGCCTGCGCGCAGACCGGCGGTGTGATTGGCATTAACGGCATCGGCGATTTCCTGGGGGCGGTTACATCCGATCGGGTGGTGGAGCACATCGAATATGTAGTCAATCTGGTTGGCCCCGAGCACGTGGGCCTGGGGCTGGATTACGTGCTCGACAAGCAGGAACTCATCGCCTACGTGGATGCCCACCCGGACATCTTTCCGCCCGATAAATTCAACGACTTCCTGGCGTTTGTCGAACCCGAGCAATTCCCTGAACTGACAGACTGCTTGCTGCGCAAAGGCTACAGCGAAGTGGTGATTCGTGGCATCCTGGGCGAGAATTTCCTGAGGGTTGCAGACCGAGTTTGGAAATGAACTGCGCGCTGCCGCTGCTGGCGCGGCTGAGGGGGGATGGGCAGAGCAGCGGATGCGGCATCGGATAAACGGAAGCGGGCCATCAGCGGCCCGCTTTGCGAGCGGACACGCAGACAAAATCGGACGCGCGCTCAAGGTCAATTTGCGGCGGGTGAGAGCGGATAATCTTATCCCGCCTCCGGGGCGCGCACAAACTGGAGCGTTGTCGTGGCATCCTCCCGCTGGCACTGACTGCACCCTACACCCGTTCCACCCATACCTTGGCACATTCAAACGTGTAAGCCGAAAATGGGCCGTCAATCGGACTCCAACTCGTCTGTTCGCCAACCTTGAAATAATAGTCCCACAAGACTTGCCCTGACGTGTCGACGATCGCCGCAACGATGAACATGGCATAGCGGGGCGCATCGCTGAGTTTCACTTTACCATGCCACTTCTTCTCTACCGTGTCGAACTGAGCAATGGCTTGTGGCCAGAACCAGCCGCCATCTGGCACGACCGTAAACAAGCGCAGGGCATTGTCCGGCGGCTTGATCGAATAACTGCCGGAGATGTCGACGAACTCACTGACCTGCGCGCCTTCTCTCGGACTTTCGATCTTGATGCCGTATTTGGATGCATCGGCTTTTTGACTGCCTCTGATGGAGAGCCCGTTTTCCCGTGAGAGCAGCAGCAGCCCGGCCGCGACTAAGATCAGACCCATGAGGCCCAGCCCGGCACGCCAGAAGAAATCTGTGACCAGCAGGGGTGGATTGCCAATCGGCAGGCCGCCGGCCGCGCCCATGATGAACACGATTACACCGATGACAATGACTGCCAATGGCGCACGATCGATTAGTTTGGTGATAGTCGTTTTGTCTAGCATATGTATGTTTCCCGATCCAACACATCAAATCCCCAATCCTTGCTTAGTTCCGAACCCTCTCGCTTGTTCATCCAGAAGACGACTGCTCCGCTAACGATGTTCCGGCAATTCCCAGTTTGTTGGTATACGGTTGGATTATACCCAAGCGATGCTTCATGGCAACCGATCAGGTAATGGTTGCATTTCGACGATGTGTGCAATTTGCCTCAATCTTGACCCGCGTCCATCACATCTCTGCGACATCTCACCTCAAGCACCTTACGAACGTTTGGTTCAGGAACGCCAATCGGAAAGCGGCTGGTAATGTACGCTGAGCAATCACCCGCAAAGGCTGTGAGGGCTAATATAAGCCCGAACGAGTGCTTCGGCTGGCAGGCCAGCGTCGGCACGTTCGTCACGCTGGCGGGCGTGGTGCTGCTGTTCTTCGTGCGAGATCTGCTAGAAGTTGACCGGGCGGGCACGACGATTTATACTGACCACGTCGATGCAGGTGCTCCACACCATTGATGCTGCTGCATGTCAAGGTGTTTGGGATGTGACCCGGAGTCTGATTGCACGGTGCCCCTTCCTGCTTGACCCAATCTGATAGTCTTTTGTCGAATCTGTCGATTCTGGTGTATGCTCTGCGTCGGTAGAGTAGACGGTATGCACGCAAACCATGTCAGCAGGGGCGGCTCCTCGCGTAGCATCCCGAGCGCAGCGAGTGGACACGCCGCCGCTACTCGGGCGTGGGAGCCCGAGCCGCTAACTGCTTGACACGCGAAGCATTTGCGCGCACACAGTAGACGAGTGTACTTGACCATTCTGCACACACAGGAGACCATCGATGAAATACGTGTTACTTGTATACAGCGAAGAGCAGTTGGCCGCCCAGATGTCCCCGGAAGCGATGCAGGCGTTTATGGGCGAATACGCGACCTACACGCAGGCGATTCAATCAGCCGGTGTCCGGCGCGCGGGTGAGGCCCTGCAGCCAACTTCGACGGCCACCACGGTCCGTGTCAAACAGGGCAAGGCACTCACCACCCATGGTCCATTCGCCGAGACCAAAGAACAGCTCGGTGGCTTCTACCTCATCGAGTGTGCGAATCTGGACGAGGCCATCGAGTGGGCGGTAAAATGCCCAGATGCGCGCTATGGTTCCATCGAAGTTCGCCCGGTGATGGAGTATGGCCAGCCGCAGTAAGGCATAGCGAGCGAGTTCGGATCCGCGTTGACTACCTATTCTCATCAATTCGTCGCACAGGTTTACCGCCGGGAATACGGCCAGCTGCTCGCCACTCTCATCGGTTGGCTGGGCGATTTCGATCTGGCCGAAGAAGCGCTGCAGGATGCCTTCCTGGCTGCCATTGAGCACTGGGGGCACGACGGCCCGCCGCAGAATCCCGGCGCATGGCTCACCACGACTGCGCGTCGCAAAGCGATCGATCGCCTCCGCCGCGACCGTCCCAT
This sequence comes from uncultured Chloroflexia bacterium, assembly GCA_963705155.1. Taxonomy (GTDB): domain Bacteria; phylum Chloroflexota; class Anaerolineae; order Anaerolineales; family UBA4823; genus CAVPJC01. Next base: position 606,512 of record CAVPJC010000013.1, read on the forward strand.
CGCAGTCGATCTGGATCCGACGGAGAACCTGTCCCTGTCACAGCTAGTGGTGACTAACGATTTCGACGATGTGGGTGAAATCCCGGATGAACGCCTCAAGCTCATGTTCACTTGTTGTCATCCGGCTTTGCCGCTCGACCAACGCGTCGCGCTGACCTTGCATACGCTGGGTGGATTAACGACGGCAGAAATCGCGGCAGCTTTTCTCGTACCGGTGCCGACCATGGCTCAGCGGCTTGTGCGCGCGAAGCGCAAGATCAAACAAGCGGGCATCCCATACTACGTGCCGCCCCAGCATCTACTAGCGGAGCGGCTCGATTCGGTGCTGACCGTCTTATATTTGATCTTCACCGAAGGCTACGCGGCCACGACCGGCCAAGCGCTCATCCGCCACGAACTGTGCGACGACGCTATCCGCCTGGGCCGGGTGCTGGAGAGGTTGATTCGCCAGACACACACCGACGTGCCGGAAGCGCAGCAGGCCGAGGTGCTGGGGCTGCTGGCTTTAATGTTGCTGCACCATTCGCGGCGCAAGGCAAGGGTCGGGTTGCAGGGCGAGTTGGTGTTACTCGACCAACAAGATCGGTCGCTGTGGGAAAAACGCGACATTCAAGAGGGACTCGCCCTCGTCGAAAAAGCGCTGCACATGCTGCAGCCCGGCCCGTACCAGATTCAGGCCGCCATCGGCGCGCTACATGCCCGCGCCCAGACGGGGGGTGATACCGACTGGCTACAGATCGCCGCGTTGTATGCCGAGCTGCGACGGTATGTCGATTCGCCGGTCATTCAACTCAACCAGGCCGTCGCCGTCTCGATGGCAGATGGTCCACAGCCGGGCTTGCGCTTGCTCGAGCCGCTTACAGATGAGTTGAGCGCTTTTGCCCCATACCATCTCGCTCGCGCCGACATGTTACGCCGAACGAATCAACTGGAAGCAGCACGCGGTGCATACCGCCTGGCACTGGACCTGACGCAGAATCAAGTGGAGCGGGACTTCATTCTGACACGGATCACAACGTTGGGAGAACCACAATAGTCTTGAAAGGGAGCAAGCCATGGCCACATTCAGAACATCCATCAAAATCAACGCTTCACCCGAAGTCATCTGGGCGATCCTGACCAATGCCCGCGGCTGGACAGACTGGAACACGACCGTAGACCGCGTCGAAGGGACGATCGCTCCGGGCGAGAAAATCACCGTACACGCCAAAGTGAACCCCGGGCGCGCCTTCCCGGTGAAGGTCACCGAATTCATTCCCGGTCAGCGCATGGTATGGACAGGCGGGATGCCACTCGGCCTGTTCAAAGGCGTACGGACCTATACCCTGGCGAAGCAATCTGGCAGCAGCGTTGAATTCGCGATGCGCGAAGACTACTCTGGACCGATGGCGCCGATGATGACACGTTCCATCCCCGACCTGCAACCGGCCTTCGATGAATTTGCAGCAGCGCTCAAGAAGAGGGCGGAAAGCAAAGTCTGATTGCTAGCAGTCACGGGCTGGAAATCGACAGAATCACTTCGACATACGACAGGAGAAAAATGATGGCACAGCAAAAAGTGAAAGGCAAGGGTACGCGCGAGGATCCGTGGATGCTGCAAACGCCGAGTCTGACGGGTGAATATCAGATGTATCGTGACGAATCGGCCAACCCGCCGGCGCTGGCCTGCACCGTCGGGAAAACCGAGTTGCGCTACCACCTGCGCTGTATTGAAGACCTGCACGCCATGCTCAAGGCGCACGGCGACTGGCTGCCGCTCGGCAGCGCGGATGAACAGAAGCCGGCTAAGGAAGGCACCGTCGAGGCCTGGGCGCGATCGTCGGATAATCCCGTCGGGGGCTGGTACGGGCTAAAGAAGGGCCTGCGTGGCCGGTTCGGGATGTATGTGCCGCCGTTACTGGAGGCACTGGGTCTTGCTGAGGTTGAGCACAATCCGAAGAACAATCGCATGCGGGCGGTGTAGTCGCCCCTGTGACGGCTGAAGCCGCACACCCAATGCGCCCGTTTTTAGAGGCTCGTGGTTGCTGGCGCAACTCCTCGGCGAGTATGCTTTGCCTCAGCCGATGGCCGTTTAGCAACGACGTTCGAGGGAATGAAAAGGCCCTTCAAGCACATCGCCCGAAGGGCCTTTAACAGTAAGGGCGAGGCATTCGCTACAAGTTTCGTGTTCATCGTCAGCCAGGCCGCTTCCGGCGACCCAATCGGCTAGATGTCGCGTGCGAATGCCTCGCCCCTACCAATCTACAAATTTACTAACCCCCACCTATTCCACCGTCACACTCTTCGCCAGATTTCTCGGCTGATCCACATCCGCGCCGCGCCGCACGGCGATGTAGTAGGCCAGCATCTGCAGCGGCACCGACAGCACCACCGGTAGCAGCATAGGCGGCACTGGCGGAACGTAGATCACGTGATCGGCTTTGCGCTTGATCGCCAGATCGCCTTCAGTCGCCACGGCGATCACAATCGCATTGCGCGCCTTGGCCTGCTCGATCTGGCTGATCATCTTGTCGTACACCGCATCCTTCGGCGCGAGGCAGACCACCGGCATGTTCTCGTCGATCAACGCGATGGGGCCGTGCTTCATCTCGCCTGCCGCGTACCCTTCGGCGTGAATGTACGAAATTTCCTTCAACTTCAACGCGCCTTCCAGCGCGATGGGATAGTTAATGCCGCGGCCGAGGAACAGGAAATCGGTGAAGCGGTGAAACTCGTTCGCCAGCTGCTCAAGCTCGGTGGCCCGATCGAACATGTGCCCGATCAAGTCCGGCAGCCGCGCTAGATCATCCACCAGATGCCGCACGTGTACCGGATCGAGCGTGCCGCGCAGCTGCGCCAGATACAGGCCCAACATGTACATATCCACTTGCGAACCCGTAAACGTCTTGGTGGACGCCACGCCGACTTCCGGCCCGGCGTGGATCAAGATCGCGCCGTCGCTCATGCGGTGCGCCTGCGACCCGATGACGTTGGTGATGGTCCACAAGGGGCAGCCTGCCGCGTCGGCCAGTTCCATCGCCGCCAGCGTGTCCACCGTCTCGCCGCTCTGCGTGATCGTCAACAGCGCCACGCTCGGATCGATTACCGGGTTGCGATAGCGGAACTCCGACGCGATGTCCGCCTCCACCGGCATACGCGCCAGCTGCTCGATCATGTACCGGCCCACCAGTCCGGCGTGGTACGACGTGCCGCACGCCGCAATCACGATACGGTTGATCGCCTTAGCCGATTGCGGGGTCAGGTTCATCTCCGGCAGATCGATCTCGCCCCGATCGAAGTCGGCGCGCCCGCGAATCGTATCGGTCAACGAGCGCGCCTGCTCGAAGATTTCCTTCTGCATGAAGTGGCGATACTCGCCCTTGGCCGCCGAGGCCGGATCGTACGGGATGTTGTGCACCGCCACTTCCAGGCGATCGCCGTCCAGTGATAAGACCTGGAAGCCGTCCTTCAACACGATCGCCATCTGGCGCGATTCGAGGAACACCACCTTGCGCGTGTAATCCAGGATCGCGGGCGTGTCAGACGCGAGGAACATCTCGCCGTCACCCAGACCGATCGTCACGCCGCCGGCATTGCCGATGCGAGCCGCAATCAGCCGATCGGGCTGGCATTTGTTCATCAGCACTACGGCCTGCGATCCCTGCAACCGGTTCAGAGTCTGACGCGCGGCTTCTTCGAAGCTCAGCCCGTCGCGCAGGTACTGCTCCACCAGATGCACGATTGTTTCCGTATCGGTCTCGCTGCGGAAGGTGTGACCCTGTGCCTGCAGTTCGTTGCGCAGTTCGAGGAAGTTTTCGACGATGCCGTTGTGAATCACCACGAGGTCGCCCGTGCAATCGAGATGCGGATGGGCGTTGATCTGATTCGCTTTGCCGTGGGTGGCCCAGCGGGTGTGGCCGATGCCGATCTGGCCGGTGAGCGGCTGCGTGTAAAGTAGATCGCGCAGCCCATCCAGCTTGCCCGCCTCGCGCCGTACCTCGATGCGATCGTTCTGGATCACTGCAATTCCGGCGGAGTCATAGCCGCGATACTCCAGCCGCTTCAAACCATCGTAGACGATCGGCGTCGCATTGCGCGGGCCGACGTAACCAACAATGCCGCACATGAGAACCCTCCTGTTGGGGAATGGCCCTCACCCCCGCCCCTCTCCCAATGGGGAGGGGTCGGGGTGAGGGTGAATGGTTGTTTCGCCACCTCGCCGCGTTTTGTGCGTAAATCGCTTCACGATTTTGTCGCGGCGCTTGTCACTCAGGAGGGAAAAGATAAGGATGTGGCCACCCCGACGGCTTCCGCTGATACCTCGATTTTCCTCCGCGCGATTGCGGAGTTAGCACTGCCCCGCGGCAGGAACCGTCACCTCGTCTACTCGGTAGTCATCCGTCACTGCGAGTGCTTCCGCCTAGCGCGCCTCCGCCGCTGTGCGGCGGGTGAGGCGTCGGCGAAGCAGTCTCAGGCACTGCCGCTGAGATTGCTTCATCAGCCGCACACTACGCGGCTTCCTCGCAATGACGTACGGCCACGAGTCCATGCGCTGTCTTTCCCTGATGTCTTGTCGCTTCACCTCCTGTACTGTTTTCCTGACCTGTATTGTACTCAACTCTGGTTTGTAATCAATTGAATTGAGCCAAGGATTTCCCTGAAATCCCGTCAGGATTGTGTCAAAGCCACTTTACAGATACTTTTCAATAGACCAGCCGCCCGCTTTCATAACGTCAAGGGGGATTTCTTTATCGGTCGGCTTGACTAACAGACGACTGTGGCCGGTTAGTGCATCCAGCACATCGCCCATCGCATCGGCCAGCGCCACCGGCCGATCGAGCAGCTGCGCGATCCGCAGCGGCGACACATCGTCCAGCGCCACCCCCTGCGGATGATCGAACATGATACGCGGCAGCACAATCACTTCACCCAATTCATGCTTCTTAGACTGATTGATGACATCATCACCCATCAACAGGCCAGACACCATGATCGTCTCACCCAAGCGCTCATTCACCACCGGAATCACGTCAACTGGAAGACCACTCAGGTGCGTGAACTCTTGCGCGGCTTTGGTCAACGTCGGCGCGAACAGCGTCCCCGTGACAAGGGTGGCACTTGCATGCCGCAGTTCGCTGATTCGTTGATTCGTTGACTCGCGGCTTCGCTTAATCTCTCGCTTCACCTTCTGCCAATCATCCAGAAAACTCCGTACCATCCCCTGCCCGTTTTCTTCCAGTGACAAACCGTCATAATACGAACGAGGCGGGATCGGTTCATCGAGCTGCAGGTACCATTCGTCGGTGAGATAGGCGAAGCGCACACCGAACCGCGTCAGATACTCCTGCTGATGGCCGTGCACTTCGTCGACGATGACGCGCATCTCTGCTTTGGTGAGCGGACGCCGATCGTATTTGTGGTGCCGCGTCAATCCGACCGGCACCACGCACACTGATGAGACGTGCGGCCACAACGTCGCCAGATCATGGATCGATTGGCCGAGATGCTGTCCGTCGTTCAAGCCTGGCGTGATCACCAACTGTGTGTGAACTTCAATGTCGTGCTTGGCCAGCCAACGCAGCTGCTCCATGATGTTCGGCGCAGTGGGATTGCGCAGGCAGGCGCGGCGCACGTTGAGATCGGTGGCATGAACCGAGACATACAGTGGGGAGAGGAACTGATCGGCGATGCGCTGCCAGTCGTGTTCTGAGAGATTGGTCAGCGTGACGAAGTGGCCGTGCAGAAACGAGTAGCGATAGTCGTCGTCTTTGACATACAGCGCCCGCCGCATGCGGTTGGGCATCTGCAGCACAAAGCAGAACGGGCACAAATTGTTGCAGCGCCGGATGTCGGTATCGAACGTGGGATGCTCGAACTCAATACCGAGCGTCTGGTTGTAGTCGCGCCCGCCTTTGCAGGTAAGCAGCATGCCATTGCGCCGGATCTGCAACTCGATCCATTCGTCGGCAGCGTAGAACTGCACATCGATGACATCTTCGACCGGATGACCGTTGACTTCGATAATCTCATCGCCAACCTGCAAACCGATCTCGGCCGCAAAACTCTCCGGCTCGATTGCCGCGATGATACCCCCGCGTGTTGTCGTGTTCAATCTCACTTCCCCTGCGGCGCAAACTTCACGTATTTTGCCGTCGCTTGCTCCAGGTCTTCATACAGGCCACGTTGTTCCGGCGGCAGCAGCGCGGCGAGTTGATACATGGCTTCGCCCGTCATCTGCTTAAGTATCTCGGCCGTGGCGCGTTCGCCGCCTGGATCGAGATAGAATGGCTGGCCGAAACGGTACGTGACATGCGTCTTCTTCATCTTCCAGTAATTGTGCTTAAACGCGGGCGTGCCGCTGATGCCCACCGGCACGATCGGCACCTTGGCGCGATACGCGACGAAAGCGATGCCTTCGTGCGCTTCGCCCAGGCCGCCCGTCTCGCTGCGATGTCCCTCGGGCGCGATCAACACGGCCAGGCCTGCTTCCAGCGCATCCAGCACACGGCGCAGGGCACTGAGATCCGCTGCCCCACGATTGACCGGGATCGAATCGAACGAGCGCAGCAAAGGGCCAATGATTTTATCTTCATACGCCTCGACCTTGGCCATGGACACCATGGGGCGCGGCATCATGCCGGTGAGAATGACCGGATCGAGAAAGGCAACGTGGTTGATCATCATGATGACCGGGCCTGTGCACGGGATGTTCTCCCAGCCCTGCTTCTCCAGATCGAGCCACAGCCACATGCCGAAATGCAAGCCGGTCAATAACACACGGCCCGGCCAGCGCAGTTTGTAATGCTGATAGAACTCTTGTCTTTGCTGCGCTGGCGCGTCAGCGCAGGCGGTTGCGGATTCATGTCTCACAGTTCCTGGGCGATGAGTTCTTCAACACGGGCGATCACTTCTTCCACGCTCAATCGGGTCGAGTCGATGATCACGGCATCGGGTGCAGCTTTCAACGGCGCGGTGGCGCGGCCGCTATCGATCGCATCGCGGCGCTTCACGTTGTCGAGTATCGACCCGTAGGTCTGCGACTGATCGCCGCGTGTCTGCACTTCTCGAAGACGCCGCCGGGCGCGTTCTTCCGCCGAAGCATCCAGATAGATCTTCAGCGGCGCTTCCGGCAGCACTACCGTGCCGATGTCACGACCTACCATCACCACGTTACCGCGCAGGCCGATGCGGCGCTGTTGGGCCGTGAGAGCAGATCGGACGCCCGGATAAACCGAAACCAGGGACACCTTGGCATCCACCTCCGGCGAGCGAATCGCCCACGTCACATCGACGCCATCGCACAGCACATCATACTGGCGACCATCATCCTGCGAAGGCGGCTTCACATCGATCTGCAGCGACTCGGTCAATATCGTCACGGCGGGTTCGTCGGAAACAGCCACATCCCGATCGAGCACGGCCCACGTCGCGGCGCGATACATCACGCCGGTGTCGAAGTAGAGATAGTTCAGCTTGCGAGCCAGCGCATTGGCGATGGTGCTCTTGCCCGAAGCCGCCGGGCCATCGATGGCGATGATGGTTGGTTTCATGAGTCATCCGTTCGAGAGAGTATGGCGATTCTACCCGAACGCTGTGGACTTGTCCACGAGCCGTATTGATTGTACCTGATCAAGAATAATGATCACCGTGCCATGAGTTCACACACAACAGCATGAGCACAAAGCAAGCCAAACGATGCGGCATGGTAGAATGGGCTTATGCGATTTCACCGATTAGTCGCCTTGCTGGTATGCCTGTCGCCTCTCGTGTTGACCGCCTGTGTGCCTCAAATGATCGCGACGCCGGCAGTAACGCCATCTGCTACAGCGGAACGGCCCAACCCGACACCAATCATTGCCTGGGACACCTCGCAGCGGAATCGACCAATCACCTGCGCTGACCTGGACGCGCCATGGGCAGCAAATGATTGGTCAACAGTCATCAATGTCTTGCAGGCGCTGCAAGAAGCCCGACAAGAATGCGGTACCGAGCCGTTGGGCGCTAAGATGTATGCAGCACATTTCAACTACGCCACTGCCCTCGAAGCCGCTGGCAAGCCAGCAGAGGCAACAACGCATTATCTTGCCGCACTGACGATCAACACACGTGGACGTGAAGCGCTGACCGCCTTAGCACGCTTGAAGGCGTTGCCCACATTACCTGCGCCGCCGTGTCAGCCGACCGAGGTCGCGCCGTACACCGCCACGCCGGGCGATTTCGTCAAAGTGAATGAACGCGGCTTTGCCTTAAATGACGAACCGTTATATCTTCGCGGCTTCAATTATTATCCGCGCCATGCACCATGGGAAACATTCCTGCCGAATGCTAACTTGGCCGAAGTCGCGCAAGAATTAGATCTGATTGCCGAAGCCGGGTTCAACACCTTGCGCATCGCGCTGTGGTACGACCCATTGTTTACCTGCAAACCGGAAGATGCTGTTCCCAATGCCGATGGCTTTGCCAAGCTTGATGCTCTGATTGAGTTGGCACGAGATCGCAAGCTGAAACTGATTGTGACGCTGAATGACTTGCCTGATTTCTATTTCCGCCCACTGTATACAGATTACGCGCGTTATGATGCTCAAACCGTCTTCATTGTCAGCCGTTATCGCGCTGAGCCTGCCCTCTTGGCGTGGGATTTACGGAACGAACCCGATCTGGATTATGGCGCAGACGGGCGAGCTGCGGTGACCTCTGCTAAGGCAGTAAGCAAGTGGCTCACACACGTTGCCGAGATCGTTCGCCGGAACGATCAACGCCATCTCATCACAATCGGTTGGTGGGGCAATGCCACAATCGCTAATGATGCCGTGGATTTCCTATCATTTCATCATTGGACAGATGCGACACAATTGGCGCAACGCATCAGAGCATTGCAAACCGCAAGCAACAAGCCGATCGTGCTAGAGGAAGTCGGCTATCCCGCCTGGGATCAAAACAGCGAAGCCTGGCAAACGAAGTCTCTGCAGAAGGTGCTTAGCGTTGCAGAAAACAGCGGCATTGCTGGCTGGCTTATCTGGACCGCTTTCGATTTCGTTCTCCCGTCTGGACAAGCACCGAGTCCAGAATATTCCTTCGGTTTGTGGCGCACCGATTTGACACCCAAGCCAGCTTTATCAGTTTTGCCATTGCCCGCCCTGCCCTGAAGCACGTGCTACAATCTCATTGTAACAATTCACGATTTGGCTTGGAGTGATTCAGCGAACATGACTATTCGAATTGATGTCTGGTCGGATTTTGTTTGACCGTGGTGCTTCCTCGTTTCCTCCAGTTTGGAGAAACTCAAGCAAGCGCATGCTGTGGAAGTGATCTGGCATTCGTACGAACTGCGCCCGATCGGTTCACCGCCGATTCCGCCGGAATATCTGGCGCGCATTCAGGCGGGAAAACCGCGTCTGCTGCAACTGGCGCGCGAGCAGTACGGGCTGGAACTCAATCCAGGCCCGTCGGGCATTCACTCGCGGGCGGCGTTGATCGGCGCGAAGTTTGCCGAGGCGCAGGGCAAAGGCCCGCAATATCACGACGCTATCTTTCGCGCCTACTGGCAGCGCGCCAATAACGTCGGCGATGCGGAGGTGCTTGCCGAGATCGCGTACTCGATCGGCTTGGAGCGTGAATCGTTTCTGGCCGCCCTGCAAGACGAACACTACTCAGCGCAAGTTGATGCCGACATCGACGAGGCCTATTCCTACGGACTAACCGGCGTCCCGGCGTTGATCTTCGGCCAGCGCTATTTGGTCTCTGGCGCGCAGCCGCATGAGGTTTTACGACAAGTGGTGGAAAAGGTTGAAGCCGAAGGAAAGAGAGATTGAGAGATAGAGCGATGGAGAGACGGAACCAAGAACGGCTCCGTCTCCTGCATATTCTCAGGCTAACTCTAGGGTTGACTGACGATCCGTCATGCCCGAAGGTTGTTGTCGGGCATCCAGATCAACCATTGGCGCACGTTGCTGATCGAGTTTCTGGATTCCCGCTAAAAACGCGCGGGAATGACGCTGTGTCGTGCTGTCGGAATCAAAACAGGCACCGATCTAGCGCGCCCGCGACCGTGTGGCTGGCGATCGTCTACCGCTGCTTGAAGTCCTGGAATTGCGTGCCTGCGGCGCACGCGGTGCACTACTCGGTTTCTTCGTGGTACCTGCACCCTTCCGGGTGTTCGTAGACTTTGTGCTCTTCGGGGATCGTTTTTCCGCGCGCGGCTCGATCAAACCTTGCAGTAATTTAATCTCCGACGCCGAGAGATGCCGCCACTCGCCCACCTTCAAGTTGATCAAGCGAATCGGCCCGATGCGCACCCGCTGCAAATATTTTACAGGATGCCCCAGCATCCCGGCCACTTCGCGAATCTGCCGCTTGCGGCCTTCGTGCATGGTCACGCGCACCCAGGTCAGCCCACGATCGCCGCCGGTCACTTCCACTTTGGCGGGCGCTGTCTTCTGACCTTCCAACAACACGCCATGTCGCCATGCCTTCAAGGTACTCGCGCTGGGCTCGCCTTCCACCAGCACACGATATTCCTTCTCGTGCTCGTAGCGTGGATGCGTCAACGCGTTGGCGAGATCGCCGTCGTTGGTCAGCAGCACCAAACCTTCGCTATCGGCATCCAAACGACCAACGGGATACAGATGGCCTTCGAGCGGGATCAGATCGCGCACGGTCTTGCGGCCGAACTCGTCGGCGTTGGTCGTCACCACCCCGATCGGCTTGTTGAGCGCGAGATAGATCCGCTTTGATTCAAAGTGCACGCGCTTGCCATCGACCTTGATCACGTCGCGGATCGGATCGGCCTTGGCGCCAAGTTCGACCACCTGGCCGTTGACGGTGACGCGATGCTCGGTTAGGAATTCTTCGCACGCTCGACGCGAGCCATAGCCCGCCTGCGCCAGTAGTTTTTGAATGCGTTCTTCAGTCATCAATTCATCCTTTGTACGCTTCTGCCATCTTGATGCGCTTACCCAGCGCCGGATGCGAGTGCAGCAAGAATTCTTCCCACGGCTCGGGATCGACTTCGCCCAGGTTCTGATTTGCCAAACGTGTCATCGCGCCGATGAAGGCCTGCGGATTGTGCGTCGCTTGCAAGGCATACGCATCGGCTTTGCGCTCACGCCAGCGCGAAAAGGCGTTGCCCAGCGGCATGGTGATCAATCCGAACAGACCTATCACCAGCACGAACAGCGGTAGGCTCGCCGGATCGGCGGGACTGGTGTAACCGAAGACACTCACTCCCCAATTCATCACCACCGATGCGATCCACAACCCGATGACGGTTGAAGCAGTCTCCATGACAATGCCGATCGGAATATCTTTGTTGACGTGATGGCCCAACTCGTGCGCCAGAACTGATTCGATTTCATCCGCGCTGAATTCGGTCAGCAGTGTATCGCCCAGTACGATACGGCGCGTGTTGCCCAGTCCCATCAACGCGGCGTTGGCGGCCTTCGTGCGGCGGCTCATGTCGAACTTGTACACGCCGCGCACTTTGGTATGCGCGCGTTCAGCCAGGCGGATCAATCGGGCGGAGAGGTCCGCGTATTCTTCGCCCAGCGGCACGACTTTGTAAAAGATCGGCATGATCAAGATCGGCGAGAGGTTCGCCAGCACCACCGTGAACAGCAGCATGATGGCCGCCGCCCACAACCACCACGTCTCCGGCGCGGCACGCAGCACCGCGTAGATCACCTCGATGACGATGAAACCAATCACGCCGCCGATCAAGATCGATTTGATCTGATCGCTGATCCAGCCCCCGATCGTTTGAGTGGACAACTCGAAGCGATGTGGCAGCACGAAGCCGGAATAGTATGATAGCGGCAGATCGATCACGTAGAGGATCGCCACAAACACAAACGCCACGCCGGCCACCAGAAACCAATCGGATGTGGAGATGGCCGCCAGGGCGTTCTTCACGGCGATCGACCAGCCGAAGATCAGCCAGGCCAGAACGTACACCCCGCCAAGCGCCAGATCGACGAAGAACAATCTGCGTTCGAGGCGCGCATACTCTTTGGCTTTCTTCTGCCGTTCAGGATCGAGTTTGACTTCTGTCATGTTCTCCCCGTTTGCCATGATACCAAATTTGCGTCACAGGTGCAAACCCTCATAATTGATAAATAATTTTGCAAAATATTGACAAATACTATTCAATATGATACAATTAGGAAGGTAAGATAACCATGAAAAAAGCACTCTTTCTCACAACGTGGCCGACATCACTGGGACAAGGCAGTGGGACGGCGCTATTCATCCGATCGCTCAGGCAGGCCGTCGAGGCCGGCGGCACGCAGGTTGAGTTTGTCAATCCAACGCTGGACACGCGCGACTACGTGCAATTCACCCTCGATCGCTTCTGGTTCAACGTCGAGTTTGCGCGCGATCTGCGTCCGGCGCAGGCCGACTGGATTCTAGGGCTGGATTACGACGGTTTCGCGCTGCCCCGCCAGTCCGATCGGCCTTTCGTCGCCTCGGTACGCGCCGTGTTCGCCGATCTGATCGATACTGAGCCGGACCCGTTTCGCACGATGCTACGCGCGCAAGCTTATTTTGAAGGCCAAAACGTGCGCCGGGCCGACTGGATCACGACGCCCAGCGCGTATGCGAAAGGTAAGATTGTGGAGTATTACGGCGTCAATGAGAGCAAGGTCTATGCAATTCCCAACGGGATTGACCTGGTCGAGTGGGACGCGCACTGGGCGGCCATCCCTGAACCCGATCGCGCCCGGCGGCCCACGCTGCTGGCCGTGAGCAAGTTGTATCCGCGCAAAAAGATCGAAACGCTCATTCGCGCCGTGCCGCTGCTGCGCCAACATTTGCCCGACATCGATGTGCGGATTGTGGGCGGCGGTTTCGAATGGGACGCGCTGCAACGCTTGACCATTGAACTGGGCGTGGGGGACAACGTGACGTGGCTAGGCGACATCAACGATCGACGGCGTGTGGTGGCCGAGTTTAAGCATTGCCACGTCTTCACGCATCCCAGCATTCAAGACGCCTTTGCCAACGTTTGTCTGGAAAGCATGGCCGCTGCCAAACCGCTGGTCGTATCCGATGCAGCCTCGATGCCGGGTCTGGTGCGCGAATCGAACAGCGGTTTAGTGGTGCCGCCAAATGATCCAGCCGCGCTGGCCGCCGCGTTGAGCGATCTGCTCCACGCCGAAGCGCGCCGCGACGAACTGGGTGACAACGGGCGGCGTTATGCGGAGAAAATGACATGGCAGAATACAGCCGAACAATTCATGAACCTGATTCCTTGACGATAGAAACGTTGAAGCGCTTTGAATTCTCGGCGTCGCGGCAATTATCGCCGGGGCGCTGGCAGGGCAACAACTTCAGCGGTTGGCTGGGCGTGAGCGGTGAGGTCAATCCCGACACCGGTATGTGCATCAACATCGCCGATCTGAAAGCGACGCTGAACGATGTGCTGGACCGGTTCGATCATCGCAATCTCAGCGCGCAGCTGGACCCGATCGCACCGACGACGCCCAACGTGGCGCAGGCGATCTTCGACGCTGCGCGGCAACAGTTGCCCGCTAATGTGCGCGCAACTTCGCTCGAGTTGATCGAGGAAGAGGAGGACGCCGTCGTGATCACGACCGACCAGCCATATCTGGTCGCACGCGGCGGTTTCTCGGCGGCGCATCGCACCCACGCGCCGCAGTTGGGCGCGCGCGAGAACGCCCTGCTGTACGGCCAGTGCAACAATCCCGCCGGGCACGGCCACAACTATCGGGTTGAGGTGTATCTGCCGCCGGATCAAATCGATCGATCCGCGCGTGTGGAACGAGTTCGATCACTCAATCTTTCGGAAGATGTGCCCGAACTGCGCCGCCGCAATGTGGTGACGGAAGCGCTGGCGGAACTTATCGCCTGGCGGGCGCCGCAGGCCGATCGGGTGCGAGTGTGGGAAACGCCCGACTTCTTCGCGGAATACCGGGCGGGCGACGAGCACTATCGAGTGGGGCGGCGCTATCGGTTTCATGCGGCGCATCGACTGCACAGCCCCGCGCTGTCCGACGAGGAAAATCACGCGCTGTATGGCAAGTGCAATCGCCTCGATCCACACGGCCACACCTATCAGGTGCAGGTCACGCTGCGCAGCGAACTCGATCCGCGCACGGAGACGGCATTCGATCTGGGCTGTCTCGACGAGCACGCCCGCGACATCCTGCGCGATCTGGACTACACCTATCTCGATCAGGAGATCGAGTTTTTCAAGCAGCAGCCCAGCACGGGCGAGAACATCGCGGTGTATCTGTGGCAGCGTTTCGCGCAGCGCCTGCCGCACGAATTGGAAATGATGCAAGTGTGGGAAACACCGAACAATCAATTCAAGGTAACAGCCAATTAGACAACGTCATGCCCGAGCGCTGGTATCCGGCATCCACCGCCACAGCCGGCGAGTGCAGCCATTTGCAGGAACGACGCCGGTAGACCAGCACCGATTTATTGCTGAAGAAACTATTTGTTGACAAACCAAAAGAGAGGTATAGAAATGGAACACAAATTGAGTGGTCAGATGATGAGCAGCGGTTTAGAAATGGACGAGATGCCGTTTGAAAACGCCGTGCTGACGCCGGACATGGCGTGGCTAGAGTCGGCAATGACGGATGATCGCGATGCGGTCGCCGCGGCGAGCATCGAAAGCGCCGTGCGCGACATCCTGTTGAACGTCGGCGAAGATCCAACGCGCGACGGTCTGTTGAACACGCCCAAGCGCGTGCGCAAGATGTACGGCGAACTGTTGGCCGGCTACACCACCGATCCGGTGGCGCTGATCAACGGCGCGCTGTTCGACGTGGACTACGATGAGATGGTCATCGTGCGCGACATCGAATATCAGAGCCTGTGCGAACATCACATGCTGCCGTTTCTGGGGCGCGCGCACGTGGCATATATCCCGAACGGCAAAGTCGTAGGCTTATCCAAGATTCCCCGCATCGTCGATATGTTTGCGCGCCGCTTGCAGGTGCAGGAGCGCATGACGCGCCAGATTGCGGACTTCATTAACGAGACGCTGCAGCCGCAGGGCGTGGCCGTGGTGCTGGAAGGCCTACACATGTGCGGCATGATGCGCGGTGTGAAGAAGGCCAATGCGCGCATGGTCACCAGCACCATGCTGGGCGCGTTCCGCACCAATCAGGCCACGCGCAACGAATTCATGCAGCACATCAATCGCCAACTGAATCAGGATTTTTAAGATGACCCTACTGGCTCCCGCTGAAATCACCGCTCGTTTAGCCGAACTGCCCGATTGGGAAGTGCGCGACAAGCACTTGACGCGCACCTACACCCTGCCGTCGTTCACGCACGCGATTGTGTTCGTGGGCGCCATCGGGCAGCTGGCCGAAGCAGCCGGGCATCATCCCGATCTGAAGATTTTCGGCTACAAGCACGTCACGATCGAACTGTCCACGCACGCTGCCGGCGGCCTGACGCAGCGTGACTTTGATCTGGCCCGGCAGATTACAGCGCTGCCGCATAAACAACCTAAATGAAAACAGCCATTATCACCGGCGGCGGATCAGGCATCGGGTTGGCGGCGGCACAGGCCCTGTCACGCGAAGGGTTTCGTGTCGGCCTGATCGGGCGACGCGCTGAGGTTTTGCAGTCTGCCGTCGGAGAGATCTCGCAGGCAGGCAGCGAGGCATGGTGGGCGGCGATCGATGTGCGTGACGCCCCGGGCGCGGAGGCCTTCGTCGCCGACGCAGTGCAGCGCTTCGGTCAGATCGATCTGCTGCTCAACAACGCGGGCATCTTTCAGACTCACGCCGTTCGTGGAGACTTCGCTTGACCAGTGGCAGGAAACGCTCGATGTCAATCTCACGGGCGCGTTCATCTGGTCGAAAGCCGTGTGGCCGCACATCGCCGGCGGGCAGATCATCAACGTGAGTTCGGTCGCCGGCATGGAGCCTTATCTGGGCTGCGCGGCGTACGGCGCCTCGAAGTATGGCTTGATGGGCTTGAGCGAGGTGCTGGCGTTGGAAGGCAAGCCGCGCGGCATTCGCGTCCACGCGTTGTGCCCCGGCAACACGCAGACGCCCGCGTGGGACGGACAAGCTCCTGCCAAAGTGCAGGCACGCATGATGCAGCCCGCTGACATCGCCGAGGTGATCCGCTGGCTGGCCGTCAGCCCGCCGCACGTCACCTTCGACGCCATCACCGTGCGCCCGCAGCGCGATCCGTGGAAAGATTGAAATAGTGATCGATCAGTTCGGCGGCGCGCGCAATACCATCTTCCGATCGAATCTGCTGGCCGATGAAAGCCGCACGATCCTTCATGCCCCGATCGGTCACGGCCTGCTCGACGGCTGCCGCTAACCGATCGGCGGTGAGGTGTTTCCGCAGAATCGGCTGTGGGCCGCAGCCCAACGCGCAGATGCGGCGTCCCCAGAAAGGCTGATCGGCCATGAATGCGACGACGATCGAAGGCACGCCCGCGCGCAACCCCGCCGAGGTCGCACCCGATCCGCCATGATGCACCACTGCCGCGCACTGCGGCCACAACCAATCGAACGGCACGCTATCCATCGCAAACAGCCGATCGGATTCCGCGATCACTTGCAGGCCGCCCCACGCCGTGACGATGATGCCACGCCGATTCGTTTTCTGCAATGCCTCAAGCACCACGTGTGTCAATTCAGCCCTGTTGCGATCGGTCATGCTGCCGAAACTGAAGCACACCGGTGGAGCACCAGAAGCCAGAAAGCGCACCAGATCGTCGGGCGGCGTCCAGTCGATCGGACGGGGCAAGAACCAGTAACCGGTTACGTGGAAGTGATCAGGCCAATCGATCGGCTTGGGCAGCACGTGCGGACTGATCCCCAGCAACATCGGCAGCTGCGTGACACGCCGCTCAGCCTCGCCACTTGAAATCGGCGGCAAGTTCAACGTTGTCTGTCGCCACTGATTGATGATCTTGCCGAACAACTGCCAGCCCATGAAACCCGTGAGGCGATGCGTGAACAGGTTGAACGCACCGCCCAAGCGCCAGTGCCACGGCCACATCAAGTTAGCGAATTCACGCGTGGCCATCAACGGTACGACACTGGCGTTGAGGCACGGCACACGCAGCAAATCGGCAAACTCATAACCGAAGAAGCCCACGCCGTTCAAGCCGGAGATGATGAGTTCCGTGCCCTGACACGCGCGCCAGAAATCATCGCCGAGCTGCGTCAAGATCGGCTGCACGGTGCGGCCGATGCCGCGCGCCAGTTGCAGGAAGTTGCTGCCCGAGGCCACCAGCCCCTGCCCGTCTTCGCCGCCCATGATGGCCTGAAAGTCCGCGTCGACGGGCGCGAATTCGAGACCGTACGGTTCAACCAGCGCGGCGAAGTTGCGAAACGCGGCGAAGCGCACGCGATGTCCGGCGGCTTGCAGGCCAATGCCAAGAGCAAGATACGGTTGAATGTCGCCGCGCGAGCCGGCAGCCAGGATGGTGATATGCATACATGACACTCGATGAATTAGCGGGTGAGGTTAGTCAGTTGAACTTAATCGCCGATGTTGCTAGGATTATACTGCCAACCCAGACTCCGTTGAAAGAGAGGAATCATGGCCGTCACTGCACAAGAAGCACTCGAATATCACCGTCGCGGACGACCCGGCAAGATCGAGGTCACACCCACCAAGCCGATGCTGACCCAGCGCGATCTGTCGCTGGCATACACGCCGGGTGTGGCCGAAGTGGTGCTGGAGATCGAACGCAATGCCAACTCGGCCTATGAGTACACCGCCAAAGCGAATCTCGTCGCCGTGATCTCCAACGGCACGGCGATCCTGGGCCTCGGCGATCGCGGCGCGCTGGCGTCTAAGCCGGTCATGGAAGGCAAAGGCGTATTGTTCAAGCGCTTCGCCGACGTGGACGTGTTCGACATCGAAGTGGACACGCACGACCCGCATGTCTTGATTCAGGTTGTGAAAGCCATCGCCCCGACGTTCGGCGGCATCAACCTGGAAGATGTGAAATCGCCGGAATGTTTCTTCGTGGAGAAGACGCTGCAGGACCAACTTGATATTCCGGTCTTCCACGACGATCAGCACGGCACGGCCATCATCGCTTCGGCAGCGCTGCTCAACTATGCCGAGATCACCGGCAAGTCGATTGAGAACATCGAGGTCGTGTTCTCCGGTGCAGGCGCAGCCGCGGTAGCCACCGCGAACATGTTCGTCACCATCGGCGTACCGATCAAGCATATCTGGATGTGCGATATCGCTGGATTGATCTATCACGGACGCAAGCAGGAGATGTTTGCCGAGAAAGCCAGGTTCGCGCAGGGCGATCAAGCGGGCACGCTGGCCGAGGTGCTGGCGGGCGCCGATGTGCTCGTCGGGTTGTCGGTGGCCAACATCGTCACACAAGATATGGTCAAGGAGATGAAGCCGCAACCCTTGATTCTGGCGATGGCGAATCCCGACCCGGAGATCAAGTACGAAGATGCCCGCGCGGCCCGCCCCGACGCGATCGTCTGCACGGGCCGATCAGATTATCCGAATCAAGTGAACAACGTGCTCGGCTTTCCGTTCATTTTTCGCGGCGCACTCGACGTGCAGGCGCGCGCCATCAACGAAGAAATGAAAGCAGCGGCGGCGAAGGCGTTGGCTGCTCTAGCGCATGAGGATGTGCCCGACGCGGTGTTGAATGCCTACAATCTTCAGGCGCTCAAATTTGGACCCGATTACATCATTCCCAAGCCGCTCGATCCGCGCGTGATGCTGTGGGTGTCGCCCGCCGTGGCTGAGGCCGCGATGCGATCGGGCGTGGCGCGCAAACAAATCAATGTCGGCGAGTATCGCGAGCAGTTGGCAGAACGTCTCGGCTCGGGCGTGCGCTTGCGGCGCAACATCATCAACAAAGCGAAGGCCGCGCCCAAGCGTATCGTTTTCCCCGAAGGCGAAGAGGCGACGATCTTGCGCGCAGCTGCGATGATTTCCGACGAAGCGATCGGGCAGCCGATCTTGATCGGACGGCCAGAGATCATCCAGCAGAAGGTACAGGACCTGGGACTGCACTACACACCGCAGATCGTCGATCCCAACAGCGATTATCGCGCGGCGAAATACGCGCACGCGTTTTACGAACTGCGCCAGCGGCGCGGGCTGATGCTGAGCCAGGCGCAGCAGCGCATCCGCGAACCCAACACCTTCGGCATGTTGATGGTGCAGCAAGGCGATGCCGACGCGTGCGTATCCGGCCTGACGTACGAATACCCGGAGGTCATCCGGCCTGCCCTGCAAATCTTCCACACGCGATCGGGCATCAACAAAGCGGCGGGCGCCTACCTCGTGATCGCTAAGGACAACGTCTACCTCTTTACCGACGCCACGGTGAACATCGATCCCACTTCAGAAGATCTCGCCGAGATCGCTTTGCTGGCCGCCGATCTGGCCGAGAAACTCAACCTGAAGCCGCGCATTGCCTTGATTTCATTCAGCAACTTCGGCAGCGCGCCACATCCGCTGTCCAACAAAGTGCGCCACGCTGTCGAATTGGTGCGCGTCCGGCGGCCTGAGCTGGCCGTCGACGGCGAGATGCAAGTCGATGTGGCCGTGACGCCGGAGTTGATCGAGGCGCGTTATCCGTTCAGCAAGGTGAAAAGCGCCAACGTGCTGGTCTTTCCTGATCTGGAAGCGGCGAATGTGGCCTACAAACTAATGCGCCGTTTAGGCGGCGCGCAGACCATCGGGCCGATCCTGCTGGGCGTGGGCGCACCCGTGCACGTGCTGCAGGCGGGTGATGGCGTAGACGAAATCGTCTCGATTGCGGCGGTGGCGGTGATCGATGCGCAGGGGAAGTTGTAGCAGGATGCAAGAGGTATGATGCAAGACGCCGCGATCAGATCGCGGCGTCTTCGTTGGGGAAATTTTCTACCGCGGACTGCGGCTCGATCGACGCTTCGGGCTGATCGGGCGCAGGATCAATTGCCGCGGTCGCCTCACTCAGTTGATCGGTTTCCTGCGATTCAGTGTCCATCACTTCTGGCGCTGCGAACGCAGCCACTTGATCGGCGACTGTATCTACGCGATCGGCCTGCGGCGCTGCATCGCCAATCAAGGATAATTGCGTCTCGATCGGCGCGAGAGGTTGATCGGCCGTGGGTGCAGCCGCAGTCTTCAATCGCAACACGATCGACGGGTGCGGCGAGATCGACCGCAATCGCTTGTCCTTGCAGGGCCAACGCCTCCAACGCCGCTGCTTCTTCCGCCTGCAGCGAAGGCATATCATCCAGGCCGCGCAGGCCAAAGTGCTGTAAGAAAGCAAAGGTCGTGCCATATTGAATGGGGCGGCCCGCCGTTTCCAGACGCCCAATTTCTTCAATCAAGCCGCGATTCAAGAGCGTGGAGAGAACTGCGTCGCAATTGACGCCGCGCACGTGTTCGATCTGCGCGCGCGTCACGGGCTGCTGATAAGCGATAATGGCCAGCGTTTCCAGGGCAGGCTTGGAGAGGCGCGTAGTTAAATCGAGACCGAGGAATTTCTCCACGTAGGTCGCGCATTCGGGCTGCGTGGTCAACTGCACTCTGTCGCCCTTGCGCTGCACGCGAATACCGCGCGACACAATCTCCGCATTCAACTCGATCAGGGCATGCTCCACGTCT
>CAVPJC010000014.1:0-481192 GCA_963705155.1 uncultured Chloroflexia bacterium
TATAGTATTGATGCATTCATTGATGGATTGTTCTCCAGCAGGGACGGGTCGGAGTGTGATTTCACTAAAAATTTTCAGATCAATGATCGCCTTAATCTTCTCTCCCTAACCCTCTGCGGTTCACCTACAAGTGCCAAGTGCTCATACAGATCAAATGGGATCAATTGTGCACTATTTTCAGGGTTGCGATAAAAGGTTCGGGTGTGGTAATCGTTCTTTCCCAGTACCTGCAATAGCTTCGAGGAGGGTTCTAAATGCGGAAGGATGTCCAGATAGGACATCCCGGGATAACTGGCACGCAGGGCGGATAGGATGACTGGGGCTACAGTCTTCTGTGCCACCTTCTTATCTGGGTGTACAGCTACATCCACACGCAGAATCACGTAAATGTCCTTGATATTCCGTCCGGCCTTTTCCACGCCTTTCTTCACACTCTCGAATCCCCGCCAGGATTGTGGGAGGGCGATAAATTGGCTAGCATGACCGCGTCGCCGATCTCTCCAGCCAAGCTCTGGATCACACGTCCATGTCCAGTGGCGATCATGATAGGAACCTGTTAAATCGGTTTGAAATCGAGGGAACGGTCATTCAGAGTTATGACCTCTCCGTGGTAATCAACAATTTTCCCTTTCAGCAATTCCCGGATAATGTGCACTGCCTCCCGGATAGCAATCGCTGGACGCTTTCGCTCGATCCCAATGGCTTGAAAAAACCTCGTCCGCCAGCGCCGATGCCAAGCCAGGTTCGGTTTGGGGCTAGCTCTGCGAGACTTGCAATGGCTGTTGCGGTCATGATTGGATGGCGTGAATAGGGATCGGTCACACAGGGGCCAGGGCAATATTATGAGTATTCTGAGCCACTAGCGACAAACCGATATAACAATCTTTGAAGAATTTCTCATCTGGATACCAAAAATGAGAAAATCCAAGATCCTCCACTTGTCTGGATATGGCCACCAGTTCAAAGGTGAATAGATCGAACTCGATGAGTATGCCGTATTTCATATTATTTGTTTTCTATATCACACCAGATATTTTCCGTTTTCAAAAATTAATGTTTTATCCAGGAAGATCTGGCCTTCCTGACGCAGATCCTTGACCAGATCCCAGTGCAACGCGGAGTGATTTTTACCATTGCAGATCTCAAATCCACGGCCTATAGCTAGATGGATAGTGCCCCCGATTTTTTCATCAAAAAGAATATCGTAGCAGAATCGATCCACTCCGAAATTTAGACCGACCCCAAATTCGCCGATAAATTGAGCGCCAGTATCCATGTTGATCAATCCTTTCAACAGGTCTTCATTTGTATCAGCCATCGCTTTGACGATTTTTCCGGAAGAAAATTCCAGATTAATTCCTTTCACTAATTGTCCCGCATAAACGCCGGGAAATTCAAAATAGATCTTGCCTTCGACTAAGTCTTCAATGGGGGATGTGAAAATCTCTCCATCAGGCATATTGAAGTGACCATCGGCGACGATATATTTTCTGCCGAGTGTTGAAAAACGAAGGTCTGTATTCTTTCCGAGAATCCTGACTGTTTCTGCTGACTGGTAGACTTTCTGGATCTCACTGTAACCAACAGCCTCGGCCTCCCAATCGATGAGTGTGGCATTGAAGAAGAACTGCATCATTTCATCCAGGCTTGTCTCAGCTTGTTGGGCAAAGGATTCGTTTGGCACACGTACCAATACCCAGTGTTTTACGTGGTTGCGCATGGCTGAGATCTTTCCCATGGCACGTTTGTGGGCGACGATCTTTTGAGCTGGGATATTGTTGAATTCATGCGGGTTGCGGGCACCACGAAGTCCGATGTAGGCATCTGCCCAATCCATTCCGAAAGATTGTAGATCGGGGACCCAGTCCAGTTGTTCATCTGAGCCATATAACATCAAATCTCTTTCCAGGTAGGCGGATTGAAATTCAATATTTGGCATACCGCCAGCCTTAACCACCTCAGCATAGACAGCCCTTGCCAGGGGAAAGGTGTCGGTTTCCATCATGGTAATTTGGACTTTGTCCCCCTTTTTGATGTTCGTTGAATAATTCACCAGAATCTCAGCCAGTCTTTGCCATTCCGACAGATACATACGGAACTCCTTGTGAAGTAAGAGATAGATTATTACAATTCACCTTTTACATAGAGCGGCAACAGTTCGTTCATACGATTACTCAGCTTCATTTGCATGAGTACGGAAATTGCTGCGGAGGGATGGATCAAACCAATTTCCGTGATCACGGCAGTGATCAGGTCTGGAGGGGTCATATCAAAAAGATGACCGATGACTTTGATGCGGTCTGGGTATTTTTTGCTTAAGAATGTCATCCCGCTTCAGGGTCTCGATGACGTAGGGTAAGCCAATCAGGGTCGTAGGGTCAAATTTTAATGTATCTGCTGCAACATAGAAAGGCACGCCGTGGGTTTTGGCAACCAAGGCTGCCGGATAGGTACCAACTTTATTTAAGACATATCCAGTTGACGACACGAGATCTGATCCCACGAAGCATGAATCGCACTGCGGGATAATCTCGCCCAGACAAGCATCTACTGAAACCGAGACAGGTATTCCGGCTTTATCCATTTCATCAACCGTCCAGAAGCCCTCATTCGTTGGGCTTAATTCAGTGACGATGACCTCGAAGGACTTGCCGCGTTTCTTGGCTTCCTTGAAAATACCCCAGACGGACGAGCTCATGCTCCACATGAATATAACATCTCCATCACAGATCTTTTCAGCACCATATTTCCAGACTTTGCTCATCGCTGAATCTGCCCAATGGATAAAATCCTCACAAGCCTGGACAAAAATTTTTTTATGTCATCGATAGGCATTTCCGTTGCACAAGCATCTTCCAACCTGCCCAGCACACGGTGGAGGGCATTCAACGGAGGGGCCAGAGAAGGCATTACTTTAAGGATTTGAATAACGTCTTCCTCGACTGTTTTTATCAGGGCTTCTTGACTTGGAAAAGTCGTCTCTGAGACCATCTTGGATAAGGCACGGATTAGCTCTTTTGCTGTATCTGCAGCCCCACCGATCTCGTCATTTTTAATACGCTTCGTTACCTTGAGAATCTCTGGGTGATTTGACATATTACCTTCCTTCATCCTGAGTCATGGTTTAATGGAATTAGACCTATACACTGTTTTGAGTCGGGTTCCCTATTTCTTCATCCTTATGCGATTTACATTGGCCATGAATTCCTTCACTCGAGATAAGTCAACTGGATTCCACGTATAACCATCTATTTTCAAGCTTGAACCGACAATAACCCCATCCGCAACTTCAAGGTAATTGGCGATGTTATTTGCGTTCGCACCTGTGTTTAGAAAGACTGGAACGCCATTCGTTGCCTTCTTTAACTCCATCACAGCTTGTATGTCAGGCACATCACCCGCCATTAGGCCAGATATCAGGATCACATCCGCAAGGCTCGAAATGACAGCACTCTTTGCGCGTACGGCCAGGGAGCGCGTCCCCAATGGTGAAGCAAATTCCGGGACGATATTATTGAACATGTAGATGTTCTCCGCCCCGATTTGTTTTCGATATCGCAAAATCTCACCGGCACTGGGCGACCATAATCCCATATCCAATTCGTATGTTCCGGTTAAACCTCCCGAATAAAGGATGCTCCAGTTGCGTGCGCAATGGCGATGGCTGCAAACGGATCCCACAAAAAATCAATTCCAAATGGAATCAATTTTGGTTTCAGTTCTGTCACGACGCGGGTCATGGCTGCGATCTGCCCGATGTCTGCCTTCAGGACATACGGTCGATCATCCTCGTTGCAAAACATGATGCCATCAACGCCTCCTTCAATCAGGTTCTCTACGTCCTTGCGAACCAAGTCGATAAATCCAACTATTCCCAAGTCATTCTTGTATTTTGGGGTGCCAGGCAGTGCTGGAATATGCGCCATGGCAATGACTGGTTTTATTATGAAAACAATTCGTGTAAAAATTCCATAATAACTATCCTCTTTTCTATAATCTTCTTCAAGACGACAATTATTGCAGACAATGATCACTTCAATCCCAATATCTCGAAAAGACCTCACGATCTTTGGAGAGGCGCTGATATCCGTTATGATCGTATCAATATTAGTTATTGGTCCAATGGTTGCAAAGACCGATCGGCCAAGTTTTTCGCCTTCTGCAACAACTATCTTCTGTTTGGCAGTCATGAGTAACGGTTTCTTCACCAACGCATCTTCCAGGTTGTATTCCGTCAGCCCGCTCTTGATGTTGATGCCGCCAACCCCGATGAAGGCCTTATCGACTTGGAATTGACTGAAGGTTTCTTGGGCGATATGGCCAATCATGGACAATTCGCCAGCACGGACAATGCCTCCAGCCAGGATAAGACGAATATCGTGATCCAATGAGAATTCAGAAATGATCTCATTGGCAATCTGCAAGCTGGCAGTAATGATAATTAAATTTCGCTGATCGACCAGCCCACGGGCGATCTCCATGGTTGTCGTTCCAACATCTAAGACAATGCTATCCCCGTCAAGCACCATATTTGCAGCAGCCTTACCTATTGCCTTTTTTGTCGAGAGGCTATGACCTAATGCTATAAGGTGGCTGGAGCCGCGTCCAAGACTACTGACGGCTCCCCCGTGAACATGCCTGAGCAATCCAGATTGCTAGAAGTTTGATATCTCGCCGGGCAGTCATATCGGACACTTCGAAAAGACGGACAATATCCACGACCGTTATTTTTCCGTCGCTTGCGATGATTTCAAGGATCTTATGATATCTTTCTTCTTTGAGCATTGATAAAACCTTGTTGTTGTTTGTTTATATTATATAAAATTAATCTATTAAGTCAATAATAACGAACATATTTAGGGATTTTTGCCGCCTGAATCAGTTTGCTCTGCCAAGGTAATGGGTCGGGACCGCCAGTACTCACATATCTACTAACCCGATATGAGCCAATCAGGTGTAGCAGATCTTTGCGAAAAATTGAAGTCCGTGCAAAATGGACTGCAATAGTTGTACGGAAGGAAGGAGATGAGTTTTGGCAAGGAAGAGCCTGGTGGATAGCTGCCAGGCTGTTCTTTCTAACTATGGTAGATCAATTGTAGGGCGGGTGGGAGTCGAACCCACACGGTATCTCTACCGGAGGATTTTAAGTCCACTGCGTCTGCCATTCCGCCACCGCCCCGTGGGGTTAATTCTATCCAGATACGGCAATTGGTCAAGGTGATATTGTTACTCTTTGCCGCCGAGTTTTGGAACCCCCTGCCAGTTTTTTCCTCCACACCGCATACCTGGATGTGAAATGGATCCAGAAGGGGGAGAGGCGCACCTGGGGCTGCATGTGCGCCAAAGATTGGATCAGGCCGGGTGCATCCTGGAAGGGCGGCAGGAGCATGGAGGCCCGGCCCAGCTCCCAGGCGGTATGGGCATCCGAACCGGCGGTTCCGGCCAGTTGGTGCTGGCGGGCAAAAGCCTGCGCCTGCTGGTTATACAGCGGCAGGATGCAGCGTGAATTGAAGACCTCGATGGCATCCACCAGGGGGGCGATTTCCTGCAGGAGCTCCGGCGACCAGTGACCCTTGCGCGTCACATCGAAGGGATGCGAGACACTGATGAAGGCGCCCTGCCCGCGCAGGCGGTGGATGGTTTCATGGGGCGGGAGACCGGGCGGGATTTCTTCACGGACAAAAGCCGCCAGCAGCTCGCCGCCGGTGGTCATGATTTCTTCACCAACGATAATGCGCTCCGGATCCAGTTTTTGGGCGACCAGCGCGCCGGCGATGGTATTGTGGTCGGTGATGACGATGCGCTGGATGCCTTTGCGGCGGCAGGCTGCCAGCAGGGCGGCCGGGGTGGTCAGGCTGTCTTTTGAGTAGACGGTGTGGGCGTGAAACTCCAGACGGATCAAGCTGGTGCGAGTAACAGGCGGAGGCGAAATCCCAGGCATGGGAGCATCAGCCTTTCTGCGATAAGCGCAGGCCTGAAAGGTTTGGCGAGAATAACCAGACGAGCAGGCCCAGGGAGAGGCCGAACCACAACGTGGCAAAGCGGATCAGCAAGGTGGCGGCCGCGCTCAGGTCGGGGCTCAGGCCGAGCAGGAGCGTCAACATGCCGGCGATGGAGGCCTCGGAGGCTCCCAGGCCGCCAGGCAGGGCAGATGCGGCGCCGATGACGATGGAAAACGCCAGAGAAAAGACAGCGATGGAAAGAGTTTTCCAGCCCGGCGCCACACCCAGGCCCAGCAGGATGAGGTAGAAGCCGATGCCTTCCCCCAGCCAGGAGATGGTGCCCAGGCTGACGGCGGTGAGGGCGGGGGGTTTAACAGGGGGAAACTGCCTTCATAAAACTCGGTAAGAGCATGGGCGATGCGTTTAATCACCGGGAGGCGCTCCCCCAAACGGAGCAGCGCCAGGGCCAGCGGGCGGATTTGCGAGACCACCACAATGCTCAAGAGGAGCAACAGCAGCAGCGCAAAAGCCGGCCAGTACTGCGGATAGGCGATGACCCCGGCCGTGGAGAGCACCAGCACCGCCAGGCCGTCGCTGATGCGCTCGGCGACGACCACGGAGACGCCTTGGGCAACGCTCAGACCGGTAGCCTGGTTGAGCCACACGCCTTTGAAAACTTCGCCCACCTTGCCGGGCGTCACCGCCAGCGGAAAGCCAGCCACAAACAGGCGGGCGCTCTCCACCAGACTGAGCGAACGGACGCCGACCTGCCCCAGGTAGTAATGCCATTTACAAAGCGCAGGGTGTAATTGAAGAGGGTGAAACCCAGGACGAGCGGAAAAAGCGCCCAGCGGAAGCTGCAGCACCCGGCTGCTCACCTGGCGCAGATCGCCAGCCAGGGCCAGAACCGCCAGCACCAGAATACCAAACAGCAGCCCGACGGCGAAGCGGCGGTAAAGGGATGGGCCTGCGATGGCGGCAGTGGACATGGCTGATAGGCTGGTGCAGCTCAAGAAGTTAAGGCGCAGCAGGACGCCATCCCAATCAACGACGGCATATCCTGTGCTGCGCCTGAACCGTTGGAAGGTTTATTGTGATTCCCGGGTGATCAGCTCCGTTTGCGCAAAAACAAGGCCAGGCCCAGCACGCCAGCCAGGAGTGCGCCCAGGCCAACGCCGGCCTGGACGACGGTTTTTGGCTCCATGCCGGGCATGACCACCTGCCCATCGCCATAGGATCTTGAACAGGCGCCCCCAGCGGGTCTCCAGGGCGGCCTCGACGCGCTGGCGGCCAACAAATGGATACCAGTAGACGTTGTGGTAAAAATTGCTGGCAAAGTACGACCAGGGCACCAGCGGGCTTTGCAGCAGGATTTTTTCGAAGCGGCTTGAGCGGGCCGTGGTAGATCAGTTTCTGGCCGCGGCTGGCAAAGGTGTCCTCCTGGACGAAATCCCAGGGTGCTTCCTGCTCGATATCGTAGCCGACGATCTCGATCTGGCGCGGGTCGCCAACGCCCAGACCCATCTCGTGCGCTTTGCGGATGAAGCGGATGTTCATCGGGTCAAAGCCCTGCAGTTTGGCCGACACGGCATCGATGGCAACCTGGTCGGCGGAGGCCAGCAGGATATCCTTTTCGTGCCAGCGCATGGCGCGCGGGCCGGGGCCATCGCCGGCAAAGGTGCCATCCATCACCGCGAAAATGCCCGGGATGGATATCCTGCTGGATCGTCAGCAGGTCCACCAGGGTATCGTGGATGACGGCATGCGTCCAGTGGCGGTTGCGGTGCAGCAAGCCACCAAAGGCGTTTTTCATGGCGCCGGTGATGGTGGTGAAAACGTGGGTTTTTACAGTGGGCAGGTGGATCATATTCATCCCCACCAGAGCTTTGGGGATAAAAACGCCTTGGGGATAGACTTTATCCAGCACCAGGAGCGGCTTTTTGGGCTGGTATTCGATCCACTCGAAATCCTGGTTGTAAAGGTACAGGCAGGGCACGTTGTACTGGTCGGTGACGAACTTGTGTTTGTTATTGACTTCGGCATCGGCGGTATTCACAACCACCGTATCGTTGTGCACGCCTACCAGATCGGTATAACCGGCATGCTGCAGCGCGCGGATGACGCCTTCAATCTGCCAGGGGGTGGAAGAGCAGGCCGGGATACCAGGTCTGCCAGGAAATATTGATTTTCATGCCGGTACGGTTGTCTTTGGGCAGAGCGGCTTCAAAACCGGCCAGCTTCATCAATTTTTCGATATCGTCCAGAACCGTCTCCGGGCGAGGTTTTCAGTACGGCAACTTTGCCTTTTCCGGGAAAATCAGCCATAATCTCATACTCCTGATTGTGATCGAAAAATTACGATCGCGCTTTTCGGATGGGCGCCTGCCCGGTGTATTCTAAAATTCCGAGAATAAACGCTTCCAGCGCGATAAAAATGGGTTGGATCGGACCAAAGATATACACTGCAGACATGGACAGGATTATTAATACCAGGTAGATAACCATTCTGAAGATGAGGTTATCGGTGCGGTAGGGGTCCCTCCGTCTCCAGGGCTGCGCCCAGAGCAATACTGCCAGAGCAGCCCACAGATTATACTGCCACGGCTGGCTGCCGGCGCTCAACCATGCGCTGATAAAGAACAATTCGGTGAAAATGAGCACGGCTGCGGCGCTGGCAAAATTGAGCATGTGCAAATTCTAACAAGATTTTGCAAATGCTGCCAGTAAGTGTTGGTCTTTTTGCCCGTTTTAATATACAATCAAGGCTATGGATGGGCGAATAAACCGGCGTTGGTTGTGGGAAATTATCTCGATCAGCGTCCTTGTCATTTCCCTATACGCCTATTTGGTTCATAAAGACACGCCCGGGCTGACGCTCCTGGAGTTTATTAAGGGAGGGGTCAAGCTTGCCCTGCTCATGTTTGGGAAAATCAACGATCGGGTGTTGATTGTGTTTTTTGATCTCTCCTTCTTCCTGGTAATATTTCTTGCCTCCCTGGCTTTTGTTGCCCAATTTACACTGCCGGTACGGAATTTTGTACAGCGGTTTCTGGCCTTCGGCTACCTCGGTCTGTTCACCGTTGGCTTGCACGGACCGCGTGTGGTGATCGAAAACGGGACAGTCCCAGAACATTATCCCAAGGAAAAGCCGAGCAGTTTCAATGTCATCCTGATGGATACCGCCAGCGCGGGGGTGCTGCGCACACCGGTAGAGTTTACCCGCAGCATCGGGCCCGGATTGGTTTTCACCAGGTCGAAGGAATATCTGGCGGGCACGGTGGATTTGCACCGCAAGGCCTGGCCGGAGCCGCCGTTTGGATTTGGGCCGAGGGGAGATGAAGACCCCTTCGAGCCCTTCGATGAGAAAAAAGAAGCCAAAGATGCCTTTGAACAACGCCAAAAACGCCGTTACGAAACCAGCTGCGAAACGCGGGACGGCGTGGAGGTGGTGCCCAATATTTTTGTGCTCTCCCAGATCAACTCCGAGTTAAAGGTAAAAGGACCACCCTGGAATTCTCCTCGAAGCCGTCTGGTCGGCTGGTTGATGCATTATTTGGAAAGCGCCACCGTGACGCGGTTAATCCTGAAAGCATCAACCTCACGTTTAATCGCGAGGCGGTGCGACTGGCGATCACAGGGGAGGAGATTGACCCACGCGTACCGATAACGGCGGTTGATCGTCGGAAACTGCCCTGGTACCAGCTACCGGCATTTATGGCGGTGGATCTATGGCGGGAGTATTTGCGCAAATTTACCTTTGAGGAGTTTTCGCTGAGCTGGAAGGTTATGGAAAACTGACTGCCTACCAGGTGATCCAGTCAAAAGTGCTGGAACGGTTGACCAGAGAACAGGTGGAGGAGATCAGTCCGAGAGGCGAGCTGCTGGGCGTGCTGAGGGACAGTCCTGAATTTTCTGTGCTGCAAAACCGGGGAATTGTCGTGCATTTTGCTTCCATCCGCAACTTGCACTTCCAAAAACAGGTGGACCAGCAGATTGAGGATAAATGGTTTGCCTACTGGAAGTGGCGGGCGGAAGACGAACGCGAATGGGTGGACCGCCTGCGCAGTTACAAAGCTCATGAAGGCGAAAAAGACGCCCTGCGAGAATTTGCTCTCGGCGTGGCAAAGCGCTTCGATGCGGATTTCATCGCCATGCAGCGACCGAATACGCCCGTTGACCGGCGGGATCAAGAATGCGCGCGCCGCCATTGAGAACATGCTGCGGGGCACGCTGCAGTTGTGTGTGGATGACACCCAGCTGCACCAGCGCCTGCTGGATGAGGAAACCCAGTTAATCGCCATCATTGACTGGCTCCGAAGGCAAAGAGGTTAATGCGTGACTGACTGGCGTGCTGTTTTGGAGTGGATGAGGGACGGCCTGCTGATCTGGCTGGAGTGGGGGGCAGGGCGGATCTTCTCTTTCTCACGCAGGGCCAGGGATATCCGTTGGGTGGTTTTGACAGCGGTTCTGGGGATCGCCTGGGGCGGCTTTGCACTGATCAACGCCCGCGACAGGCTGCCGGTTCAATTTGAAACTGGAATACTCCGGGCACAGGTGCAGTATGTGGGCTGCACCTTACGCTCTGCGATTGGTTCTGATCCCAACAAATTTTCCAAAAGCCAACAATGTTACCTGGTGGAACTTGGCCGGTCGTACTCCCGCAGGCCGTTGATCTTTGAACTGCCATTTGAACTTTTATTTGCTGCAGGCACTTTCCGGCATGTGCTCCTGGCAGGATTTGGCGCCTGGCTGGCGTTTAAGTTGGCAAGCGAGTACTTGCGTGGCCTGCACCGGCTTCCGGATGCTGGTTGTGGCGAGCATTACCTGCTGCAAACAGCCCTGATCAATCCGTATAACCTCCTGCGAATACGGGAAGGTTTTGTGGAACGGGCGGATGAGAATTTGCCGATCCGGTTAATTGGCGGGCCGGGGCGGGTGCGAGTACACGCAGAGAACGCAGCGTTGTTTGAAAAAATGGAAGGTATTCCGCATGTGATTGGACCAACGATTGATGGCAGGCAGAAATCGGCAATGCTGGATGGTTATGAACGACTGCGCAGCATCATCGATCTGCGTGATCAGCGCGATAAATTTGATGTGACAGGGCGTTCGCAAGATGGTATCCGTGTGACGGCTGAGGACGTTCAGGTGGTGTACAGCATTTTTCGCAATAACCAGGAGCCCACCTACGAGATGCCTTATCCATTTGAAGATCCGGAGGCTGTGGAAAACCTGGTTTATAAACAGGGGTCTGGCCCGTGGAATGTGGCGATGGGTGTCCAGATCCGGGGAGAATTGTGGGATTTCTACGCCAAACACGCCCTGAATGAGTTTTTGACGATGATCGATGATCCGGAGCTAAAAAAGCAGCAGCTCCACGAAGACCAGTTGAACGCAGTGAGCCGGCAACTGGCAGGAGATGAAAACACACAAAACACCCCACCTCTTGTGCGGATCCCGGATCTCAATTTTGTTCCCCGTCCCGATATCACCGAGGGATTTTATAAAAGCGCTGAGGAACGATCTTTTGCACGCGGCACACAAATCAATTGGATTGGCGTGGGTACCTGGAAATTCCCTGCCCAGCTCATTCTTGGGCGACACCGGGATGCGTGGCACATTACCCACGATAATGAGGTGAAAAGTAAGCCGGTGGTGTTGAACACTTTGCGGAAGCAACAGCGGCTGGCGGAGGTGCTGCGATTGATCCAGACCGTGCCAATTGCCAGCTTCCGCGCCTTGAAGAAGGATGATGTCCCTGCAGAAGATGTCATGCGGGGCCTGGTGTTGGCTTACCATCACCAGATGAATGAAGCTTACCAGGATTACCAGCGTGAAATAGAGATCGCAGAGATGAAGCTTGCCCAGGAGCGATCAAAACCGGCCAGCGCGGCTCGGGATGAAGAAATCTTTAGCACGCAAACAAAATTGGATGGATTGAAACACGAAGTCAGGCAAATACGCCAGGTACTGGCTTTCCTGGCCCGCTTTACCGGGAGGTGGCTGTGAGGTTGTACCGATGACTCATCCTGATATTCTAAAACCCGATGCGCCCGTTCTGGTGATGGGAGGGGCGGGGATCGATATCGTCGGACGGCTTAAAGGCGAGCTTGGTCTGGCCTCTTCAACCCCGGCGCAAATTCGCTCGTCGTTCGGCGGTGTAGCTCGCAATGTAGCGGAAAACCTGGCTCGCCTCGGGCAAGCGGTGCGTTTCGTCAGCGTGGTTGGTACCGATGCGGATGGCGATCAACTGATCCAGGGTCTGATCGATGCAGGTGTGGATGTATCTGCCGTCCAACGCACCAACGATTTCCGGACAAGCTCGTACCTGGCTGTGATCAACGCTGCCGGTGAGCTGCAGTTTGCGACTGGATGATATGCGCGCCATCAGCACACTCACACCAGCTTACCTGGAAGCGCACTCTGAGCTGTTTTTTGAGGCATCCATGCTGTTCATCGATGGCAACCTTCCCAAAGACACATTACGTAAAGCGATGTCACTGGCGCGGCAGGCTCACCTGCCGGTCTGCG
Organism: uncultured Chloroflexia bacterium; assembly: GCA_963705155.1. GTDB lineage: Bacteria > Chloroflexota > Anaerolineae > Anaerolineales > UBA4823 > CAVPJC01. Next base: position 12,474 of record CAVPJC010000014.1, read on the forward strand.
CCGACCCCACCTCGCTGGCTCTGGCAGCCCGGTTTCAGCCGTATGTAGGACGATTTTTTTTGATCACACCTAACAGTTCGGAAGCGGCTCTCCTTTGTGATCCGGAGATAAAAATTAGCAATCGCCGCCAGGCCCTGCAGGCAGCCAAATGCCTGGTGAACCAGGGCGTGGAGATTGCTATCGTCACCCTGGCAAAACAGGGATTGTGTTATGCCAGCTCTGAAACGAGCGGACATATACCCGCCATCCGCACACCCATTATCGACCCGACCGGCGCAGGCGACGCTCTTTCAGCAACGGTCATTTTTGCATTGCTCAATGATATCCCCCTGGATGACGCGGTACGTTTGGGTGTATCAGCGGCATCCCTTACGCTGCGCTGCCGGGGTGCGGTGGCGCAGGAATTGACCCTCGAAAAACTCTACGACCAATTGGTGATATGATGCTGCCTGATTTGCCTTCCAATTTTCAACTGGCTCCCGAAGTTGCGCGAGCTCTGGAACAAAAACAGCCTATTGTAGCCCTGGAATTGACGGTGATAACCCACGGGCTTCCATATCCGGAGAATTTGAATTTGGCTGAGGATATGGAAAATGAGATCAGAAATCACGGTGTAACCCCGGCGACTGTAGCGGTGCTTGACGGACGGATCATGGTGGGTTTGCACGCTGCTCAACTGCAATACCTGGCCACACGAGGGGAAGGATTAATGAAGATCAGTATTCGCGATTTTGCCCCTGCGGCGGCAAAATTGGCGAGCGGGGGTACGACCGTGGCGGGAACCATGTTCGCCGCCCACAAAGCGGGAATCCGGGTATTTGCAACGGGTGGAATTGGGGGTGTGCACCATGAATTGAATCCGAAACGCAAGGGCGCCTTCGATATCTCAGCCGACTTGCCCGCACTGGCAACCATACCGATGATCGTGGTGTGTGCTGGAGCCAAAGCCATTTTGGATTTACCGGCGACCCTGGAGTATCTGGAAACGTGGGGTGTGCCGGTGGTCGGCTACCAGACGGATGATTTCCCTGCGTTTTATTCACGCAAAAGCGGTCTTAAAACCAGCACCCAGGCGGCTTCGGCAGAAGAGGCGGCGTACATTGCGCGTACACACTGGGCGCTGGGGATGAGGAGTGGGGTGCTGGTCGTTGCGCCTCCGCCCGAAGATATGGCCCTGCCATCCGAAGACGTAAAAAAAGCGGTTTTGGAAGCTTTGAAAGCCGCCCGGGTGGAGAAAGTGAGCGGGCAGAAGGTAACACCATTCTTGCTTGGCAAAGTCAATGAGCTGACCGGCGGGGCCAGCCTGCGGGCCAACCTGGGACTGTTGCTCAATAACGCACTGGTCGCCAGCCAGATTGCACGTTATTTGATCCTGCCCGAGCGGTCGATCACAACCTGAATCAGCGAAAGTCCGGTGTGTCTTTGTAATATCTCCACTCGCCTGAGCCTGCCTTTCGTCTTTACGTATTCCTTATAGAATCTTTATGCTTTACTGATTGCTTTTATGATAAATTGATTTTTGAGTTCAGCTTCAAGGCCATAAATTTAGGAGAAGTCAGTATACGGTTACCACAAAAGATCGTAATGTTACTATAATATTGGGTTTATGTCACACCTTGATGCGGAGGGATAGTGCGTACCAAAATAACAGCCAAGTACGTTGTGGGTTTCGAAAGCGATGATCATGTCATTTACGTGGATGGCGAGGTTGTTTACGAGGATGACACTATCATTTACGTGGGTCATAACTTCCCGGGCGAGGTTGATGAGACGATAAGTGCTGGAACATTCTGTGGTTATCTCCAGGCTTGATCGATCTCAATGCCCTTGGTGACATTGATCACGACATTGTCCATCTGGAAGCACCGGCAAGATTACGTAAAAGCCTATTGTGGTCAGAAGAATATTTCCTGCGGGGCTCACACGAAGTGATGAGCGCCGAAGAGGAAGCCTTCAAGTCTCTTTATGCATATCTTCAAGTGATCCGCAATGGGACAACAACTGCCATGCCGATCACATCGGTGTTTTACAAAGGGTGGGCTGAAACGTATGATGAGTTGGCCGCGGCGGTAGATCATGCCGGCCAGTTAGGCCTGCGGATTTATCTTGGCCCGAGTTATCAGTGTGGGACAAATGTCGTAAAGCAGGATGGCAGCATTGCTGTTGGCTTTGATGTTGAAAAGGGGAAGGCGGGTCTCCGGCGGGCGGTAGAGTTTGTGCACAATTTCGATGGCGCTTATGGTGGACTGGTGCGCGGTATGCTTGCACCAGAGCGCATTGAAAACCAGACCTCGGATGTGCTAGTAGAAACCCGCCGTTGGAGCGATGAGCTCGGCTGCCCGATCAAGACTGCACGCCGCTCAGGGTCTATTTGAATATAACGAAATCCGCCGGTTATACGGTAAGACGCCAATTCGTTATCTTTATGACCTTGGTTTCCTGGGAGAGAGGGTTTCCAGTCCTCACGGCATTTATGTGACGGGTCATAGCAGCTTATCAGAGGCTGAGGGGGATGATCTGGCTTTGCTTCGGGAGACCAAAGCCACGATTATTCACTGCCCGGTAATTATGGCCCGGTATGGCCAACCTATGAAATCATTCGGGCGATATACCCGCGCCGGTGTGCGAATTGCATTGGGAACCGACACCTTCCCACCAGATTTGCTCCAGAATATCCGCGTTGGAAGTTATGTCGGCCCGGATTGCTAGATCAATTCAATTGAAGGAAATACTTTTGCCGACTTTTTCCGGGCTGCGACACTGGGCGGAGCCAGAGCTTTAGGCAGGGAAGATCTCGGACGGCTGGCGCCTGGAGCCAAAGCCGACATGATCATTATCGACTTGGGTGATTTTCACTTCGGTGCAATGGATGATCCAATTAGAACCTTAATGATCAGCGCGAACGGAGGGGATGTAAAAACATCTATTATCAACGGACGGATTGTAATGCAGGACCGGGTAATCGAAGGCATTGATTTGGCGGAAGTACAACGCAAAGGACAGGCGTATTTTGACAAAATGCGGCTGAGCTACCTGGAGCGTGATTACCGCCATTCTACTGAAGCTGAGCTTTTCCCGCCTTCTTTCCGGGTCATTGAAAGGAGGAGGCAATCAGTTAACCAACACGATCAATATCCTTGTTCCAATTTCTTCGGTCAATGAGAGTTCAAAACAATTCAGAACAACAAAATAGGAGAAGCAAGAGATGAAACTTATGAAGATTTTTTCCCTGATGGTGATTGCAGCGATGTTGTTAGCGGCATGTACATCACCCACACCGGCAGCACCGTGACTGAAGCGCCTGCGGCACCTGCAGCGACTGAAGCGCCTGCTGCACCTGCCGCAACTGAAGCGCCTGGCAGCACCCGAAGCACCGGCAGCGCCAGCAGCAACGGAAGCGCCTGCGGCTGAAGAAAAGCCATTGGTACTGGCATCCGTGACCGATATGCGCAGCCTGGATCCGCATGTCCAGGAAGGTATGTATCCTGCTCGTAGCGTCATGCAATGGATCTTTGATGTGTTGGTACGCTCAGAGCGTGACGGTTCGCCCACAGGCGAATTGGCAAAATCTTGGACTCGTGTTGATCCGCTTACCTGGGAGTTCAAGCTGGTTGAAGGGGTCAAATTCCAAAATGGCGAGCCGCTAAATGCGGAAGCTGTCAAATACTCATTTGAGCGCATGTGCGATGAGGAGCACAAGGGCTTCATGCAGATCTGCGTCCAGTCCAAGCTCAAAGAGGCTAAGGTTATCGATGAGTACACCGTACAGTTGATCACTGAAGAGCCTGCTCCAGAATTACTTTTCTGGCTCTCGGAGTCGTTCATTGTTCCGCCGAAGTACTATGCGAGACTGCGAAAGAAAAGCTTGCCCTGGAGCCAATTGGTTCTGGACCGTACAAGTTCATCGAATGGGTGAAAGATGACCATCTGACCTTTGAAGCATGGGATGAGTACTGGCAGGACCGGCAGAGTTCAAGCAGGTTGCTCTTGCGTATCATCCCGGATGTAACCACTCGGGTGAATGAGTTGATTGCCGGGAATGTAGATTTCATCACTGCCTTGAACCCTGAGCAGATGGAGACCATAACAACGGATATCTCAGAGCCATTGCCTAGTCAGACCTGGCGTAAGATGCACATCGGTATCGGTCAGGAAGCGATTGAACCCTTGAAGAATAAGCTCGTTCGCCAGGCTATGAACTATGCAGTGGACAAGCAAGCGATCGTCGATGGGCTCTTTGCCGGCGCTACAGCGCCGTTGCAAAGCATTGTCAACGCCCCTCAGAACAATCCGGCACTTGAGCCCTATCCTTATGATCCTGAGAAGGCAAAGGCGCTGCTGGCTGAAGCGGGCTATCCCGATGGCTTCAAGGTAAAGCTGGTATCAAGCGTTGGTGTGTTTGGCAATGACAAGGATGTTTCCCAGGCAGTTGCCCAGTACCTGAGCGATGTTGGTATCGAGACGGAAGTAGTTGTTCTGGAGAATGGTAAGTTCATCGATGATGTTCTCCGTAACTACAATGTCCAGGATATGGACTATATGGGCTGGGGAACATATATTGTCCTTGGGCCCACAACTGGCCACCATCACCTGCGAGCATCTCGACAACGAAACCAAGTACTGCAACCCGGAATACGATGCATTGGTGAAAAGGCTATCCCAGAAGAGGATCCGGCTAAGCGCCAGGAATTTAGCTATCAAGGCCCAGCAGATCCTTTGGGAGGACGCCCCGTGGATTTTCCTGTTCCGGTCTGCCGCAGTTCAATGGGCATCAGCAAGGGTGTAACCTGGGAACCCCACCCGGCTTTGTACATCGATGTAATGGAATTCCACAAGAGATAAGCTTAAGCGTTTTCTTACCTCCATTTAGGTTCTCTCGACAGGGTATTGTTGGCGGCTTACGCTGCCAACAATACCCTGTATAAATATCACGGAGGAGTTTAATGATGTGGAGTTATCTCGCCCGGCGTATTCTTCAAGCGGTATACTGTGCTATTAGGCGCGACACTCGTAGCGTTTTTTGTGATGCGGGCTACAGGCGATCCGGTTAATTTGCTGTTACCTGAATCAGCCCCGGAAATCAGCCAGGATAGCCATGCGCATCCGATTAGGTTTGGACCAACCGATCATCATCCAATACCTCCGTTACCTGGGGGATATTGTCCGAGGAGATTTTGGCATCTCAATCCGGCAGGAAGTGCCTGTACTTAGGCCTGATTATTGAGAGGCTGCCAGCAACACTTGAACTATCGCCTTGGCAGCGATGGGGATCACCATTCTTTTTTCATTCCCGATTGGGATCTTCGTAGCGGTGCGGCGCAATACAATTTGGGATTTTTTGGGATCCTCGTTTGCCCTGGTGGGTCAGGCAATGCCCACATTTTGGTCTGGCCTGATGTTAATCCTGCTTTTTTCAGTTTTCCTGGGTTGGCTGCCGGTCTCTGGTTATGGAACGCCCGCCCACCTGGTGCTGCCTGCAGTTGTGCTGGGAATTTACAGCATTGGCCGGATAAGCCGCCTGGTGCGCTCAGGAATGCTGGAAGTACTGGGGAAGGAGTATATCCGGACAGCTCGTGCCAAGGGTTTACTGGAGAATACCGTAGTGTGGGGACATGCTCTGAGAAATGCTTCCATTCCAGTGGTCACTTTGTTGGGTTTAGAGTTTGCTTCGATGTTGAGCGGTGCGTTGATTATTGAGACCGTCTTCTCGTGGCCAGGACTTGGCCGGCTGGTGGTATCTTCCGTTTTTTCACGCGACTTTCCTGTCGTTCAGGGGGTTGTGTTGACTTATGCGGTGATTTTCGTTGCTGCAAATCTGTTGGTGGATGTAGCCTATTCGATACTTGATCCAAGGATTAGTTACAAATGACCACCCCACACCTGGATACCGAATTCAGAGGCCGAAAGACATCCGTTTTTCAAGACTTCACCCGTCGCCTGTTCAAGAGCGTTCCTGGCACGATCGGGCTGGCAATTGTTGTGATGCTCCTTCTCACGGCAATTTTTGCCCAGCAAATTCGCGCCCAACGACCCCTATCGGATCGATTTGCGCAGCAAGTTGATGCCCTTGTGGTTCATGGAAGGAGGGGATATCTCGCGTCCATTAGGAACCGATACGTTAGGCCGTTGTATCCTCAGCCGGCTTGTATTTGGCAGCCGGGTTTCACTGTTGGTGGGTTTTACTTCGATCTTGCTTGGCGCTACGCTTGGTACAGCGATTGGTTTGATTGCGGGTTATTTCAGCGAGCGCGTCGATTCTCTGATTTCATGGGTGATGAACGTTCAGCTGGCTTTTCCCTTCACACTGCTGGCGCTTTTTGTTATGGCTGCTTTTGGAGGCGGCCTTGTCACCCTTGTGGCTGTCCTGGCGATTGGTGTTTGGGTGCGTTATGGGCGGATTATGCGCGGCATCGTACTATCGGTGAAACAAGACATGTATGTCGATGCAGCCAAAGCGGCCGGGGTGACACTGCCGCGAATTCTGAGCCGCCACATACTTCCAAACTCATTTGCCCCGATTATTGTGGTGGCCAGCTTTACACTGGCAGATACCATTCTTGCTGAGGCAGGTCTGAGCTTCCTGGGATTGGGACTTAACCCACGGATTCCGACCTGGGGTCAGATGCTATCAGACGGTAAGGATTACCTGCAATCGAATTGGTGGATTGCGTTGGTGCCCGGTCTGGCAATTTCTCTGACCGTTCTTGGCATCAACTTGTTCGGAGACTGGTTACGCGATTATCTCGATCCACGTTTGAGGATTTAGTGGTTGCACCTAGAGACAAAATCTATGAGTAAAACACCTATCCTGCAAATTAAAGATCTGGTGACTTATTTTTATACCCCGGAAGGCGTCGTGCATGCAGTCAACAATGTGAGCATTGATCTGCATGCCGGTGAGACATTGGGCGTGGTGGGCGAGAGCGGCTGCGGTAAAAGTGTTACCATGCTTTCCGCTTTACGCTTGCTCCCCAGTCCGCCTGGAAAAATTGAGCATGGCGAGGTCATCTTTGACAACCGCGATCTATTGAAGCTGCCTGATCGCGAGATCCGCGATATTCGTGGACGGCAAATTGCCATGATTTTTCAGGACCCGATTGCCTCATTAAATCCTGTGTATAAGATCGGAAATCAGGTGGTCGAGCCGCTCACCCGGCACACCGAGTTATCAAAAGAAGAGGCTTACGAACGAGCTGTCGAAATGCTCGAACTGGTTGGCATCCCCGAAGCGCGGCGTCGGATGAACAATTACCCGCACCAGTTTTCAGGGGGGATGCGACAAAGAGCGATGATCGCAATGGCGCTCGCCTGCAACCCGCAAATTCTGATTGCCGATGAACCAACGACGGCCCTCGATGTAACAATCCAGGCGCAAATTGTTGATCTCATGAAAGAGCTGCGAGACCGGCTTGGAATGTCCATCATCTGGATCACCCACGACCTTGGGGTCGTCGCAGGTCTGGCGCACCGGGTGATTGTCATGTATGCCGGTTTCGTGATCGAAGAGGTATCGGTAAGTGAGCTGTACACCAATCCCAAGCATCCATACACAATAGGTTTGTTGAGCAGCTTGCCCCGCATCGATGGCAGCAGCCGGTCATCGAAACTGGCTGTAATTCCTGGCACCCCGCCTCTTTTGTGGGAATTACCCAAAGGCTGTCCATTCAGGAACTCGTTGTCGGTTTGTTATGGATGCCTGCGAGCAGAATCCGCCTCTGCTAGAGGTTGGAGCCGGGCATCGGGTAGCTTGCTGGGTGGATCCGAGCGATGGAAGGTTACGCCAATGACTGAAGTTGAGCCGCTCGTAAAGGTACGGAACCTGGTGAAACACTTTCCTATCCATGGCGGTATCCTGATGCGCCAGGTAGGGGCAGTCCATGCCGTCGATGGGATTTCCTTTGATATTTTCCCTGGCGAGACATTCGGTTTGGTTGGAGAATTGGGGTGTGGAAAATCAACCACTGGCAGGGCGGTCATCCAACTCGACCGGCCAAGTTCGGGCGAGGTGATCTTTGATGGCGTCAATCTGGTCCCTTTGAAGGGCGGCGACTTGCGCAGGATGCGCAGGCGAATGCAGATGATCTACCAGGATCCATATTCGAGCTTGAACCCCCGCATGACGGTTCGCGAAATCATTGCAGAGCCCGTTGTTGTACATGGATTGATAAAGTGGAAGGAAGCAGACAGTCTGGTAGCCGAATTGTTGAAGACCGTGCAACTCAGTCCAGACTTTGCAAGCCGCTACCCGCATGAGTTTTCTGGCGGGCAGCGCCAGCGGATAGGAATTGCGCGCGCCATCTCGCTGAAACCAGAATTCATTGTGTGTGATGAGCCGATATCTGCCCTGGATGTATCGATTCAAGCGCAGGTGGTGAATTTGCTGGAAGAGCTGCAGGAGAAGATGGGTTTGACCTACCTGTTCATTGCGCACGATCTTGCCATGGTGCGTCACATCAGCACGCGTGTTGGGGTGATGTATCTTGGTATGATGGCGGAGATGACGGGTTGTGACGAGCTGTTTGAGAACCCACTGCACCCATATACCAAAGCCTTGCTCTCAGCAGTGCCGGTACCGAATGCAGAACTCTCGGCCAGCAGGAAGCGTACTACGCTCAAAGGCGATGTGCCCAGTCCGGTGAACCCGCCGTCCGGATGTCGCTTCCGGACACGCTGCCCGATCGCGGATAAGGTTTGTGAGGAAGAAACCCCCGCCTGGCGCGAAATATCGCCGGGTCATTGGGTGGCCTGTCATTTTTCCTGAGTTATCCGGTACAGGTTATCCGCCGGGTGTAGGCGTGCGCGTGGGCGGCGTTTGTGGGGTAATGCTCGGTGTGACCGGGGTGCGCGTCAGGGTTGGCCACGGTGTGCGGGTGAGGGTGATCGTCGGGCTCAGGTAGGGGGTGCGTGTGGGGCGGATGGCGGTAGGTGTGCGAGATGGTAACGGAGTGCGCGTAGCCGTAGACGTGGGCGTGGAAGTCTCGGTGACGGTGGGGGTATTGGTAGGGGCGGGGGTTGGTGGTTCGCCTGAAACGGTAAACGTGCCAGATACTTTCCAGATCAGACCTGTGAAAATGTGGACGGTGTAAGTTCCCGGAAGCCAATCCTGGGGTTGGGGCTGCCAATCGGTAAAGCCCAGACCTCCGGTCTCGCCATCCCAGGGTATGGTTTCAAAGTGCACAAGCTCATCATTGCGGTACCATAAAGCTGTCCATTGAGAACCGGTTACCATGCGGTCGTAGGTAAAGATTGCATACATGTGACTGATGGGATTTTGAAATTCGATGCCAGGCTTGATCGGGCGATAGAGCGCATCCAGGCCGTCGGTGAAGGTCAGGTCGCTGAAGACCGCTTCAGGATTGGGGGTGATGGTGCTCTCGAAGCGTGCTTCAACTGCCAGGGGTACGAAGGGAGTGGGTGTAATGGTGGGTGTGTTTGAGACGGCCGGCGTAGGGGTGATGGTTGGCGATAGTGTGATCGTAGGAGTCTGGCTGATGGTAGGTGTAATGGTGATGGTTGGCGTGAGGGTAACCGTGGCCGTTGGGGGGAAATACTGGTAAAGGAAAGGTTCGGCACGCCTGCTGATGATAAAAGCCACACTTGCCAGGAGAACCGACAGGATCATCAACCGCCAGCCGCGAATGGTGCGATCGCGACGCATTCGAAAGAACGGCAGGTGACGCGCCGATCGGATAGATCGAAATCCCTGCAAAAAGAAAATAAGCACCAATCCTGCGATTATGATCAGTGCAGTTTGAATGGCCGTGCGGATATCCAGGTTGAGCGCCATGATTGGAACGCGATGATTTGATCTCTGGATTAGCGGGCAGACTCGGCGATCACCGGGTTTTCCAGTTCACCCAATCCTTCGATCGTCACTTTAACATGATCTCCATGCCGGAGAGGGCCAACACCAGCGGGAGTGCCGGTGAGCAGAATATCTCCGGGCAATAAAGTCATAATTGAGGATGCAAAGGCAATCAACTGCCGGACGCTGAAGACCATATCGCGTGTGGATGCCATTTGCCGGAGTTCGTCGTTGACATGACAGGTGATGACGGCGTCTGAAGGATCAAAATCCGTCTCGATCCAGGGGCCGAGCGGGCAAAAGGTGTCAAAGCCTTTAGCGCGGGTCCATTGACCATCGCGCCGTTGCAAATCTCGGGCGGTGACATCATTGCTGATCGTGTAGCCAAAAACGTGCTCCATCGCCTGCTCAGGCTGGATCCAGCGCCCGCGCCGTCCAATGACGACAGCCAGCTCGGCTTCATGCTCCACCTGTTGTGATTGAGGCGGGAGGATGATTGGCTCACCGGCGCCGATAACAGCTGTGGATGGTTTGAAAAACAACATTGGCACGTCTGGCACTTCGACATTGTGTTCCCTGGCGTGGGCGACGTAATTTCTACCCACGCAGATTATTTTACCAGGCTCGAGGGGAGAGAGAAGACGCACCGAGTCCAGACTGCGGTCTGCATCTAAACGGCGAAATTCGCCAAAGAGCGAGCCTTCAATAAGCCCTACAGATTTTTCATGTACCCATGCGAGCATGGGTACATCCTCGCCGGTCTGGCAGCGTACAATGCGCATGGTTTAACTCTTTATGGCTCTTCTTATTCAAATGGTAATTGGATGCGGTTGGACAGCTCTACAATGGCCTGTTCCGTGCCTGCGAAGCGATCGGCGTAACGCCAGCGCAGCACTTGCGCCAGGGCAAATACGATGGCTTCTACCGAAACGATGCCTACGCCGAGGGATGGGTGCGCCTGGGCCGCCAGGACAATGCCGGCAGCGCGAGCAGATGCCAATGACGAAGCACCGACGATTGCTGCAGTGTGGATGCCTTTTGCCTGTGCTTCAATCATTGCCCGGGCGATATAGGGCGATTGGCCCACAATTTCCATGGCCAGGAAGAGGTCCTGACTGGTGGCTGTATTTACCGTACGGGCCAGGTCTGCGATACCAAAACGTGCAATGACCACCGAAAATCCGCCTTGCTCCAGATAGTGCACCAGACTGTAAGCAGTCGGCTGGGCTGGCCCTTCGGCAAGCACCACTGTCCGGCGCACCTGACCCATAATCGAAACCAATTTTTCAAGGGCGTCGGTGTCCAGCGTGATGCGGGTTTGTTCAAGGGCAATCGCCAGGTCTTGCATAGCTCCGGCAACAATACCAGGGGATGATTCGGCAATCTCGGCCTGTTTCGGGCGGATGAGCAAATCGCCTTTCACACGGGCGCGTATCTCCCGTTGGAGCTCGGGGAAGCCGGTATACCCCAGAAATTGTGAGAAGCGTACCACGGTGGCTGCATCCAGATTTAGAGAATGCGCCAGCTCGCTCGCAGTCATAAATGCAGCTTCAATATACGAGTTGAGTAAGAAATCCGCCAGCTTGGCGAAGCTTTTTGACATTTCTGGACGTTCACGGCGAATGCGATCTTCGTACAGCATGGTTTCCTCCAACCATCAAGCACAATTACATACCGTAAGGGAACTTTCATTAAGTTTATCACAATCGGGGTGATGATGCAATTGTTTGTGTATATATTCGAAATGTCAGCAACTTTTTTCCATTTGAAATTCATGCAATCTTAATGGATTATCCTTCACGGTATGGAAATAAGACGGTTATAATCAAAATTATCGTAAGGACCCAGGAGGAAAGCTATGTTAAAGGGTATATTTAATCGACGAGAAGATGAGCAGAAAATCAAGCAAGAGGGAAGATTGCCTCCCGGGCAGTCTTTGACCAATCGATTTCCGGTGCTTCACTATGGTCCTGTGCCGCGTTTAACCCGGCAACGTGGAATTTGCGCATCTTTGGTGAAGTTGAAAAGGAAGTCAGTTGGAGCTGGGATGAATTTAACCGGCTTCCACGCACCCAAATCAAAATGGATATCCACTGCGTTACCCGCTGGAGCAAGTTCGATACAGAATGGGAAGGTGTATCCATAAAGACTCTCGTGGACCAGGGTTTGATCCAGTTAAAGCCATCTGCCCGGTATGTCTTACAGCACTGCGAATATGGCTTTACTGTAAATGTGCCATTGGATGTAGCCCTGGCTCCTAATTTTCTCTTGGCAACTCATTACGATGGCCAGCCGCTGGAACCAGATCACGGATATCCGCTGCGCGGGATTGTGGGGCACATTCCGGGAGCGCAGTACACGACTCCTTATTTCTGGAAGGGCGGGAAATGGCTGCGAGGGCTGGAATTTCTGACTCATGACCGGCCCGGTTTCTGGGAGCAGGCTGGTTACCACAACGAAGCCGATGTGTGGAAAGAGGAGCGGTTTGCATAATCACCATCAAAAGCAAGTTGCGCGGGTGCAGGTCTACGCCAATTCGGACGAAATGGCGCAGGCGGCTGCCTCTTTGATCCTGACAACTGCTAACGACCGGATTTCCCAATCGGGGGTTTTTAATATTGTACTGTCCGGCGGGACCACACCCGAAGCAGTTTACCGGCAGCTGGCACTACCTCAAAACCAGGTTAAGACAGATTGGAATCGAGTGCATTTTTTCTGGGGAGACGAGCGCTGTGTTGCCCCCGATCATTCGCAAAGCAATTACCGGCTGGCAGCAATGAGCCTCCTCGGCGCCATCACGGTCCCGGCTGAGAATATCCACCGCATACCGGGTGAGCTGGGTGCGCATCAAGCCGCTGATCAATATGAAGAGCTACTCAGGAGATACTTTACAACGGTAAATAAAAAATCATTGCCTGTCTTTGATCTGGTTTTACTGGGTTTGGGAGAAGATGGGCACACCGCCTCGCTCTTCCCTGGCAGTCCAGCAACGGCGGAGAAGACGCATTGGGTGGCGGCGGTGGAACATGAGGTTCCTCCAGCCCCACTGATTGCCAGGGTTACGGTCACGCTGCCAGTGATCAATGCTGCCCGGCGGGTTGTATTTCTGGTATCCGGTGAAAATAAAGCCGTGATTCTGTCCCTGATTTTAGCGGACAATGCTTCGAACGCGAGGCGGCTGCCTGCCAGCCTGGTGAAACCTGAGCCGGGTGAAATCCTTTGGATGGTGGATCAGCAGGCAGCTTCGAGATCAAACCTGGTGGGATAGCGCCTGGGGGTCCAGGCGGCCATCTGGCAAAACCAGCGGTGTACCGTAATCGGGGTGGGGGATAATATGCACGGGCACTTTGAACACTTGAAAGAGAATATCGGAGCGCAGTACCTCTGCAGGTGTGCCCTGGGCAGCCAGACTGCCGTCGGATATCAGGGCCACCCGGTCTGCATACAGGCTGGCAAGATTTAGATCGTGTAAAACCATCAAGACGCTCAGCTTGTTTTTCAGGCACAGCCGGCGGATCAAATTGAGCAAACCAGATTGGTGTTGAAGATCGAGATGCGTGGTGGGCTCATCCAGCAGTAAGATAGGAGTATCCTGGGCCAGGGCGCGTGCCAGTAAGACGCGCTGTTGTTCACCCCCTGAAAGCTCGCCGACTTTACGGTCGGCCAGGTCAGCAGTGTGCGTTTCTTCCATAGCAGCCTGAACGATCTGGTAATCGATTTTGCTGGTGTGTCCCAGCCAGCTCAAATAGGGTGTCCTGCCCATCAACACGGTTTGAGCCACGGTGTAGCCGCCGGGCAGCTCGCGTGCCTGGGGCACCACTGCCATAAAACGGGCGCGTTTCATGGAAGGGAAACGGGTTAGATCCTCTCGGTTGGCGATGATTTTACCCTGAAAAACGGGATGGACACCGCTGATGGCTCGGATCAGGGTGGATTTCCCAGCTCCGTTCGGACCTAAAACGGCCAGCACTTCTCCGGTCTGGATACTTAAACTTAATTGCTCCAGAACCACCCTTTGAGCGTATTTAACCGTGAGCGATTCAACCTGTAACATTACTGCCTCCCAACTACCAGAAGGACTGTGCTCTGGAACGGCGCAACAACCAGAGAAAGAACGGCGCACCTGCCAGGGCGGTAATAATCCCGACCGGCAGAGTTTGTGGAGCCAGGATCACGCGGGCAACCAGGTCTGCAAGCAGCAGGGCGGCGCCTCCCGCGATAATGGAAAGAGGCACCAACTGCCGGTAATCCTGACCACACAGGATGCGAATAACGTGTGGAATCACCAACCCGATGAAACCGATGATCCCTGAGAAGGCTACCGCGGCGGCAGTGGTCAATGATGCCGCCAGGATGAGCAAAAATTTGACGCGTTCGACAGGCAATCCCAGCTGTTGGGCCTGTTCTTCACCAAACTGCAACACGTTGAGCGCATGGCCCGACAGCAGGAGGGAACCCAAACCCAGGATCATATAAGGTAATAGGGCAAGGACGGGTTCCCAGCCGTTTAAAATCGCGCCACCCAGGAGCCATGCCAGGGCGCGGCGAAGCTCGGTGTTGGAGTAAAACATCAAAAAGGAAGTTAGGGATGTGGCAAAGGAGCTGAAAGCCACGCCTGCCAGAATCAATGTGGTGGCCGGAACGGCACGGCCCACACGGGCAAGGCTGTAAACCACAAAGACGGTAAGCAGAGCGCCGGCAAATGCGCTGGCAGGAACGGTGTACATGCCCAGCAAACTTTTTGGCCAGTGAATTGCCAGGGCAGCCACGGCGCCCAATCCTGCTCCTGAGGCGACGCCGATCAGATAGGGGTCTGCCAGTGGATTGCGAAACAAGCCCTGATACACCGCTCCGCTGCCAGCCAGGGCTGCGCCGGTGAGCGCCATGAGGATCGCGTGCGGCAGGCGAATTTGGAAGAGAATGGCGTTGAAGGTGTCGGGCCAATTTTGAACAACCTCAACCCCGGGCAGGCGATCGGCGAGCATGCGCGCCACCGTGATAGGCGGTATGAATACCGAACCGACAGCGATACTGAGGAGGCCAGCTGCCGCGAGGATCGCCAGGTTCAGCGAGATCAACTGCGCGTTTTTACTCATGGGTATTCAATAACTCGTTATTACAGCAGCGGTGGACAGCATACAGGCAGTCGCCGCAGTGCTGCCCACCAATATTGTGTCTCAATTAAAAAGTTCGGGGTGCAGCAATTTCGCCAATTGTTCGAGGCCTTCCACCATGCGAGGCCCGGGCCTGCTGACCAGATTGTCGTCGAATGGGAAAACCCGGTTATTTTTTACTGCGGCAATAGCGTCCCAACCGGCGCGGGCGGCTACGTCTTCGGGGCGGACATTGCCCCACACATAGTCACCGAGGAGGATGATCTCAGGGTTCGCTGTGATCAGGTCTTCCACGCTGATCTGGGCCCAGGCGGTGGGCAGCAGGTTCCCAAGATTATCACCACCCGCACGCGCCACCAACAAATCGATGAACGTATCCGGACCCGAGGTCCAGGGAGCGTTTGGATCTGTGCCATCCAACTCATAAAACACCAGCGGGCGTTCCTGTATTGAAGCCACTTTCTCGTCCACGGCTGCCACGCGGGCTTTCAGATCTTCTATTGTCACCTCAGTTTCAGCTTCATGACCGGTCAGGCGTGCGACGATGCGCAGGTTTTCGTACATCCCTTCCAGATCTTTAGGATTGGCAAGGTAAAACACTTTAAGACCCAGGTTTTCCAAAGATTGCACCTGTTCAACCGTATTGATCTCGGCAGCCAGGACAAGATCGGGGGCAAGGGCAACGATGGCCTCGGTGTTCAACTCGCCCCAACCACCGCCAATATCTTGCAGAGACTGAGCCTCCTTCGGGTAATCGGAAAACGCGTCACGGGCGACAACCTGGCTGCCGGCTCCAATGGCGAACAGGATTTCTGTATTCGAAGGGGCGAGTGAGACAATTTTTTGGGCGGAGCTTTGCAGCGTAATCTCACGATCGAGACCATCAATGATAACGATCGGAGCCGGTGTCGGGGTGGGTTCCGGGGGCGAAGTGGGGGCTGTTGTGGGAGTAGGCGCCGGCGGCTGGGTGGCGGTGGGCTGCACGACCAGCGTCGGCGGGAGGGATGTTGGCGCAGGCGAACCTTCAGCAGGCTGGCAGGCAGACAAAAGTGCAGCCAGGATCAGGACGCCTGCACCTATAAATTTTGATCGGGTGGATTTCATGATTATCTCCAGAAGATTATTTGGTCTGTTAAAACGAAACCCCTGCCGCGTGGGCAGGGGAGAGGAAGTTTTTGAATTTGTTTTTTTGGCTTCCACCTCCTTTCCGCGAGGTGCGTGGAAAACTGGATTGCTGGTGGGCGACCTGGCTTGGCAAAAATGCCATACAGTTGCGGGACAGCGCCAGACTAAGTCTGATTCTCAGACCTTACTGGCTTCGCCTTTAAGCCCTCCCATCCGGGGGAAAGGGCACCATGATCCAATCTTGCGACTTGATATTAATGTTCTAGCGAATGTTATTATATCAAAATAAACTCAACTGAGAGATCCTATCGATGTGCTAATGGTCAACAACCTGGTGGATAAATGTCATGAATACAGCATGTGGAGGATGAGGCCTGATTAATTTGCGGTATAATTTTGCTGTCCGGGCGGATAGCTCAGTCGGTCAGAGCGCCTCTCTTACACAGAGGAGGTCGTAGGTTCGAGCCCTATTCCGCCCACTCAAAACCCCCCACCTGTGGGGGTTTTTCGTTTGTGTTGGGCCATATATGGGGGTAAGGTCACTCTCTGACCCGGTTCTCAAGCAAATCGGGTGCAGATCGGGTGCAGTTGGAAAAAATGCATGGAAAAAGTGGAATTGATAGCCCGTAAACCCCCATATGTGGTTAATCGATGGACATTGAACCCCATATATGGCGTATGGACTCGCTGGAAGGCTTCCCTCGGGGACTTACCGACCCGGCCGCCAGCCGCATTTCAGCACCGACGTTATGGGCGGTATAGGTAAATCAGCCCTGGCCATCGAAGCCGCATATCTGTTACAGGAAAATGCGTTTTTCGAAAAAGTGATCTGGATAAGTACGGCTTCATCAGAGATGGAAAATGCGCTCAACTTGGAAGGTATCATAAACGCAATTACCACGAAATTAGGCCTGCCTGAGATTACCGGCTGCCGTTGCCTGAGAAACTCAGTCGATTGCGTACCATCTTCCTTCACCGGCGGATATTGGTTGTACAGGATAATCTGGATACAGCGGCTGCACCTCAGGGTCATGTTGTCGATTAGTTCCGGACCCTGTTAGGATATCGCCGGGCACTCCTGACGAGCCGCAGGCGATTTTGGGGATTTGTTTTACCATCCATTTAACGGGATTTGACTTTACTCAGTACAGGGATTTTCTACTCTACGAGGCCGGTCAGCGCAATATTAAACGTGTGACTGGTGCTTCGCATGAGGAACTAGGAAAGATCGCCACCCATACCGGAGGATCTCCTCTGCAATGAAACTGGTGGTAGGCCAACTCGATCATCTACGATTGGATGAAGTCCTGGAACTTCTTAAAAAGTCAAACCCATCCATCCGGATGTCGAGAAGGATAGATATACCAATTGTTACCGCTTCATCTTCATGCCATCCTGGCTTCTGCTGTCGACCAATGGGCAGAAATTGTTGCTTGCCATGGCGCCCGGCAAAACTTTGCATGCCCGCTCGTACAGTGCTTTTAAGCCCGGTGTATGCTTAATGTACTGTTATTCAAACAAATATTGTGCCATCTATCTGCCTACGGAAAGGATGAAGTGGGCCTAAATTATTGTGATTTTTGGTTCAACCTAATCCTGTAATTGACAATTTGTAGGCGGATCCAGATAAGAAGCGCAGCAAAATCGCTCTTCTCCTACTGGAGCGCAGGTCAAATTGTTCTCATTGGCTTAACTGTGGAAAACTCAAGCGAATGATCAGAACAAGCCTCTACCTTGCCATGGGGAAGTTAATCTCGTAGCGGTTTCCTTGTCCATCGCCAATTCTGAAAATCCCATCGAGCACCTTTACTAATATTGCAACAAGCTCTAAATTCTGTGTTCCCAGGTGAGCTGGCAAAGCGTCGCCATTGTCCCTTACAATGAGGATGATCGACTCTCGCTTACTGAACAAGCTGACATACACGCTGCCATTACGGTTACACGTGAAGGCGTATATTAATATCGTCATGAATAAAAAGTAAATAATCATATAACAGTGAAATGCTTGATCGCCTGTTAGATAAGTCTCTTGGATGTTCAGTCGGAGAGTAACCGAGTTTGGATTGATGCTTTCTAACTGGAGGATGTACTGAAAGATCAAGTTCGTGAAAGCTGCAAGAAGCGCGGTGTATGTGTTTGATGATCGCTGGAGAATTTGAGTAGTCACAGTATCTCTTGGATTTAACATACCCGCCAGCGGAGGGTTTGCTTGGCGGGCGATTTCCCCGCCAAGCAAACCGCCTGGAGATCCCCCAGATCCAGAGCGGTCTCGAAATCCGCTCTGGATCTATTTATTTGATTTACCGGCTAAAGCCAACCAACTTCAGGCTACCGTAGAAGTCTCCGTCGTTAAGCGGTTGTGAGCACGATGTGTGGAACTGGACGGATGAAAGCAGCGTGCTTTGCGTGCTATCGCTGTACAGGAAGAGGGTCGTATTAGTATCAAACGTGGACAGGCCTACGCTGGTTGCGCTCATCACGAACGGATCAAGAAGGTAAACCAGTCCTTGGAACAAGATGTTGGTTTTGCCCGTCGGGACGGCTCTGATCCATACCTGAGTGGCTGGCGCTGGGTCGCCGGATACGATCACCTTGCTTGCATCCTGCATGTTGCAGTTGGTCGTGCAGTTATAGCTGGTGCTGTCCCCACCGTTTGCATCCAAGAACATCATCGTCAGTGTCTTAGCGCGGCCGCTACCAGGGGCAGTGGCGCAGAAGTTGCCGCCTACTGGGGTTTCTGATGGGACGAACACAACACTGCAATGGCTTCCGAATGTTGCATTGACGATGTAGGTCGACTGATCTGTGCTGGCATTATTCTGAAACTCTAGCGTGAACAAGCGGGTCTTACCGGGGTAAATGTCTCTTCTTATTTATGTCGGTTGTTAGTTCAGCGCTGGAGAGCGTGATACCCCCGGCAGCCCACGATCGGTCAACATCGTAGATGACATCGCCGTAAAACTTCACTTTCATCAACTTGCCGTTGGCTTGCGTCCAGTTAATCGCTAAGCCCGTCAGTGTCACCTTGGTCTGTCGATTATTTGTGAGCGGCCCAGCATCCACTTCTGATCCTTAATCGTCACTGCTCCTCCACTGACGGAGCAGACCTGTGGGCCGCTGACACACGGCACGGTTATCACGGCGTTGCTTCCACCTTCGGTGGCGAGTTATGAACTTCACCCACACTAACGGTACCGAAGCCGCTCGATCCAAAGGCCAGATCGCTAATTGTAACCTCATAGGAGTTGGTAAAATTCCAGCCTACATAGGGCGAGCCATCCGGCAAAGAGTATTCCGTGCTATTTACTGTGGGTGGTGAAATCAACCAGTAGATTGGTGCCTCCACCACTGCAGTTGCCGCCTACGCAAAAGCCCGTATTGTTCAGATCTCTTGGCTATGGAGGTATTTGCAGCCAGGACCCAGGCGGCTTGGCCAAGAGTAACCCTGCCCTCGCCGCCAGTTACACCCAAACTTGCGTAGCCAGATGGTGTGCCAGATCTTGTTGAGATGTAGTCAACCAGGATATCGAGAACCACTCTGCTACTGGCATCCTTGAAGATGAACTGGGCTTTGTCGCTGCCCACAAGATCACCGAACCTATGATGTCGCCTTACCCACGCGGGTTATCCCGTAACTGTTATCATTGAGCGCAGGGGTTTGGTCGTAACGCAAATGGACATCCCCGTTGGCATATACGCCCCAGTAGAGCGTGCCAACCGGGATCGGAAGTCCTGTGGTTCCATCCGGTGGACAGAAATCCTGGTAATTTACCAGCCCGAAGTCGATGGATAGATCCTGGCCTCCAGTGGGCAAGGGGCTAGTTGGAGCCGCTGAGGGATTCGTATTGCTGTCCACAAGCCGGTCATTGCCGACTTGTACCAATGTCAGCTTCTTCCCATCTGGCATTACCGCTTCAATCTAATATGAACCGCACGGTACGACAAACTGGTAGTAGCCACCATTGGCGGTTATTACCGTAATTGGATTGCCATTTGCATCCAGCTCCGAATTACCACTGGAATCAGAAGACTTAAACACTACACCGTCTATGCCACTATTATTCGCATCCTGTAAGCCATTAAGGTTTGCGTCGTACCAGAGCGCTATTGTCGAGGGTAACCCGGCACGCTGGCTCTTCAAAGCGGAAATCGTTGTTGGGGTCATTCGGGTGGTTGCTTTCCAGTGGTGGATTGTATGACGTTGGCGGGATAGGCACATTTCAGCTTCCCAGGTCGGGATCGCTGGTATCCACACTGACGATATACAGGGTCATGGTTGTGGGATCGCCTGCCAGTGCCACTTCCAAACCGGTGAACTGTAGAAAGCCGATAGCATCAGTCTGCCTGGTGGCGATTGCCGGACCATCCACCACGCCATCACCTTAAAGTCTCTGAACAGGTTCACGGTGATGTCTGCTAGTCCCTGGCCGGTGCTCAGACACAGCACATTGTCACCTAAACGGCCAAGGTACGTAAATCCCCATATCTTCATTCGGGTCGTTGGCTGTCAGGTGAATATTAGTGATACGAGCAGTTGCCGGATCAGGATCAGAAGTCGCCCACATCACTCCCCTGATAAGGCGGGCTGATGCTCCAGCCGACTGGGATATTGCCGAACTGAATGCAGTAATCGCCGGCAGGTAAGTTGGCGAAGATGTAGTAGCCATCACCAAAGCCAGCCGGGCCGGAACCTGTGGTATTCATAGCCATCCAGGCGCCGGTACATGTCGCGTTGTTAAAATAGGTGAGCCGTCACTCCATTGTAGCCCGGCTTGTTAGCATCCTGCTGTCCATTCTGGTTTTAGTCATACCAAACCCGGTCGCCCAGCGTGAATACCGAGCATGGCACAGTCATGTTGACCGTCCAGCTATCCGAGCCTTTCAGTGAATGTGTAGTTTGTCGTAAACTCAGCAATGTTGGTGAACTCGGGTGTTCCGCAAACTTGGTATCGGCCAACTGACAGGCTATAATCAAATGTCTTATCCGTATAACCAACGCAGACTGTGCCCAGGGATCCACGCCTTATTATCTATTACACTGACACATTCGTCTACTCACGCTTGAGCCAGCCAGGGTAACAGGTATGGTAGTACTACCTCCCAATAGGCTGCCTGCCAGGTAAACAGATGCAGTGTTATTTGAGCTGGCATAGAGCTGAACCGATGCCGGATAGTCGCAAAAGTTTGCCAACGATCCTGCGGGTAATGTATAGGGGAAGGAGAGCGGGCAGGAAATGGTTGCCGAAGTGCCATCACTGAGCATATCCTGCAGGCCTGTGATCACGACATCGCTACCCGAAACGTTTACAAAACTGATATTCCCGGTTACCGTCCATCTGGTAACACCAGAAGGTGTGAGTGTTACTGTGTAATTTACCGAGATTGTCTCTCCGGTAGCGAGAGTAAGGTTGGTCTTATCGCCTGCTTTGTCGATCGTCCAGGCCCAATTTGTGATGGTTGTGCCGATGGCGGTCTTCTTTAAAAAAGTATCGGCCCGCTGGCTGAGTGAGCAGGCGTGAAACCAGCAGCCAGGAACATGCCGAAGAGCAGCACGGCTACGGTTAAAAATACGACGGTTTTATATGACGTTCATTGTTCCTCCCATTTAGTTGTTTCTTGATACCCAGAAATTGGGTTCTCCGCTCCCGCCGCGACTTCCGAAGGTATTGACAATCGTTTATAAAAATTGATAATGCGCCTCCTCCCAATCGAAAATCGATTTTTTGATGTATCACCGGTGCATACCATCGTTGGCCACGGCTTGTAAGCCCTAAAAATAGTGTAAAGAATCTGCGTGCGATATGCCTGCCAAGGGAGCGGTCAATTCGTGTGCAGATAGGCCGTCTCCTGGTGGAAGGAGATGGAGACTACCGGGAGGTGTTATCTTTGGGAGCGGCAAAACAGATAACAATGTCCCAATTGTCACCAACCACCCACCATTCTTCTCTTTCTATGTGATGGTTCTCCCCTCTCTCCCCTTCCTCGGTTGTTATTTTTTATCCTTTTACTCCTATCTTTGTTAGATGGGGATGTTCATGTATATAAGCGGTAGAATTAGATCTGGTCTCTGATCCGTTTAGGTCTGGATAGGTGTGGTAGGTAATGGGATAAACATAAATATCACAAATATCAACGGCACCGGTATCTATTCCATTCTCACGATCGATATTCTGTAATAAAAGGGTGGCATGCCTGGTTTGAAGTTGTATCTGTTCGGAGCGCCCGCCTCGAGCGTGGCGACGAGATCCTGAGCATTGGGCGGAGTAAGTCTCTCGCTTTATTGACTTACCTGGCTGTCACAAATGAACCGACGCGCGAAAAGATCATGACTTTAATGTGGCCTGAATTTGACACCGCGCTGGTCGCTGAAACTGCGCCGCGACTGGCAGTACTCAACAAAGTGCTGGGTTCAGGTGTACTGAATATCCAGGAGGACTTATTACAACTATCGAATGTACCGGATTTCTGGTTGGACGTGGCGCGGTTTCGCCAGTTGTTAAGAGCAGCGATAAATCACACCCACACATCTGTGGAAGGTGTGCCTGCCTGCATCGATGTGTTATCCAAGCGGTTGAGCTGTACCGGGCAGATTTTTTGGAGGGGTTCACCCTGCCTGATAGCCCCGAGTTTGACGAATGGCAGTTCTTCGAGACTGAAATTTACGCAGAGGGCTGGTAAGCATGTTGCAGCTATTAGTAAAAGTGTACAGCATGCTGTGCGAATACCAACGGGCGATTGAATACGCCCATCGATGGTTAGCGATAGAACCATGGAACGAGACCGCTCACCGTGAGTTGATGAAGTTGTACGCCTGGAGTAAAAATCAAAGCTGCCGTCTGGCGCGAATATCGCCAGTGTGCCCAGAAAATTCAGCGGAGTTTAAACAATAACGTAACTCAGAGACTTAAGCCTTATATGAAGATATTCGAACACGACGGTTCATTCGCCAACCATGCGCCGATCCGGCACTGAACAATATCGTAACGTATGCAACCCCACCCCAGATGCAAAGCTTTATATCCCCCGTCTCTCCGCATAATTTGCCATTGGAAACAACGCCGTTCATTGGTCGTACCGATGAGCTTACAGAGATCGTTGACTGTTGCAGAGCAAGCGAGCATGCCGCCTGCTGACACTGTTGGACTGGAGGGATAGGCAAGAGCAGGTTGGCCTTACGCGTCGCTGATGCTCAATTGGATTACTTCCCCAATGGCGTATTTTTTATCCATCTCGCGACAGTGAGTTCGCCCGATCTGATCGCCCCGACGATTGGTGAAGCTCTGGGCCTGTCTTTTTAGAGTACACCCAAATGTCGAGATGCAGTTACTAAACTACCTTGAGGCGAACAGGCGCTTTTGGTTTTGGATAATCTGGATCATCTTATAGAAGTTACCGATCTGATTGCAAGGATCTTGGAGAGGGCGCCAAAATTAAGCTTCTCACCACCTCGCGTGAACGGCTGAATATGTATGCTGAATGGGTTCGTGAGCTGGGGGGGTTGCCATATCCTGCCAAGATGGGTGAATTGGATGAGAAGCCAAGTGAAGCAACAGACTATCCGGCGGTTCAGCTATTTTTAGAGCGTGCGTGGCGCGTCCGCTCTGATTATATTCCGTCAGCTGGCGATTTGCCCGCCATAATACGCCTCTGTCAGCTTTTTGATGGTGCTCCGCTGGGGCTAGAGTTGGCTGCTGCCGGGTTAAGGGTAATGCCATGTAGCGAGATTGTACACAGATCGAAAAGGATATTAATTTCTTATCTTCATCATTGCGTGATGTGCCAGTGCGGCATCGCAGTCTTAGAAACTCGTTTGATTATTCTTGGGATCTGCTGTCTCCTCAGGAGCGGGGTGTACTTAGTAAGCTAGCGGTTTTCCAGGGCGGCTTTGAACGTGATGCGGCTTTGCAGGTCGTAGATGCGCCTCTGCCTATATTAGCTTCGTTGGTCGATAAATCTATGCTGAAGAGCGACCCCGCGGTACTTATTCTGCATGGCTTGTTGCAGAATTATGCGTTAAGAAAGGCTTGCCGAGCAATCAGAGGAAGCTGCGCCAAGTTCGCGATAAGCATTGCAGCTATTATTGCAGTTATCTAAAAGACCAAAGAGTACTTAATTCATGAGCCTAATCAACATTTCGTACAGGCATTCATTGCGGCAGATATCGACAACATCCGCTTAGCGTGGCAATGGGCAGTTGCACAGGCTTGGATTGCTGAGTTGGGCGCTTTGCTAGAGAGCCTGCATTTGTTTTATTTCAGCCGCAGTTGGTATAATGAAGCGGACGAGCTTTACGCTACAGCTGGTGAAATGCGTCAAGTCAATGAAAATTGATAATCTGCTCTGGGAGAGGATAAATTGCTTACGCTGAGCAGGTTGTTATCCTGCCAGGGGCGTTTTGCGTACCGCTTGGAAAGGGGCAATCAGCATCTGATCTGATCTGTGAGAGCCTGGCGATAATCCGGGCTCTGCCATGCGGGCTGCGAAACAGCATTTCCACTCTACCAGTTGAGTGAGCTAGCTTGCGGAGATGGTAATTTTCCGGAAGCGGAACGTCTGTGCTTGGAGAGCCTTGACCTCTATCGACATGATGAGGATTTGTGGGGTATGGCGCAACCTCAATCACCTCGGAATCCTGGCAGGTATGCAGGGTAGGTTTGCTCAAGCGGAGGAGCGGCTCCAGCAGGCTCTCGATCTTTATCGTGAAAGCGGTGATGCGTATGGGATTGCTAATGTGCTCAATGATCTCGGCATCGTGCTGGATGGGATGGGCATGGGTGAAAAAGCCTGGCAGTTATACCAGGAAGGGCTGGCTATTCGCCGGCACATTAACCAGCCGACAGGTATCGGAGCCTCATTGAATAATATGGGGTATTTTGCGTATCTGCATGGGGAATATCAGGAAGCTGAACGGCTCCTGAAAGATACCCTGATGATTCAGCGAGATATTGGGGGATCGGTTTGGCACCGCGCTCGTGTCTAAATAACCTGGGGCTGGTCATGGGCGCCTTAGGTGATATCGACAAGGGGCACGCCAACACTATCCCGAGGCATTGTTGCTTGCGCTGAAGATCGATGCAATGCCCCTGGCTCTGGAAATCATGGCGGGTATGGCAAAACTGCTCACAAAGGGCGATGCGCTCAAACAGCAGCAAGCTGCCGAGTTATTTGCATTTGTGTTGCAGCATCCTGCCAGTGATAAGCCAAACCACGATCAGGCTGATGCTGGTCTGGTAGATCTTGCGGCAATACTTGCGCCACAGACGCTGGCAGAAGCACGATACGCGCTTCTGCTTCTGACATGGCAGAGATGCAGCAGATAGAAGAATTCTTTTGCCTCTAAGCCGCTATCGGAGTTTTTGGCTGAATGAGCTGGTCTATTCGGGCGGCACCCAGGTCATCCCTGATGCGGTAGCCGGATCCCAATTGCCAGTTCCACTCCTTGCATAGTCTTTGTCCAATCTAATTATCATTCCAATCGCTGGTGACGCTTCAAGCATATCCAACGCTCCAGGCATAACGACAATTCCGGTGTAACCCACACTCCAGGCGTAGCCGCCGCTCCAAACCGTGTCTACGCTCCATGCAAAACCATTTGTATCTCGCGGGTGATCTGCTGCATGCCTGGATCCCGGCGGGAAGGCAAAAATGCGAAGCGCCAGCCAAATCGGCGGCAATGTCTAGGCCTTGGTTCGCGATAGTGGGGTAATTGCCAAAAACTGCGGCATTAGCGTCCACCCGACCGGCGCCTTGCTGCCAAAAGCTGAACGCTAACCGACCATCCGGGTACACAGCTGGCTGGGCGGATGCGATCAGGCGAGATTTTACTTCATCGGGAGTCAAAGATGGATTTTGTGAGAGCATCAAGGCAACCACACCCGAGACCTGGGCAGCGCTCATCGATGTTCCACTAAGATGGTAATAATCCTTATCAATTTTTTGATCAGGGTGCTCCTTTGCCAGCTCGCATTTATCAGACATCACCCCGGCAACATGCCCCACCTGGGGCGACGATATCGGGTTTGACAAACCCTCAATGTTGGGCAGGAGTAGCAGAGAAAGAAGGCACATAATCATCAGACCAATCTTCCGGCGTGTAAGCGTCGGTCGACGCGCCCACCGTGATTACATACGGATTATTGGCTGGTACGCCAATGCTCATAGGGGTCAGGATTATTTCCAGCGGCGACAACCACCACCAGCCCAGACTGCCGGGCGCGCATTACAGCCTGATTTAATGGATCATCCGGAATAATGGGATTGCACAGGGGCGCTGAGGGATAAGTTCAACACCCGGATGTGGTATTCAGCCTTGTGTTCAATAACCCACTGTATCCCGGCTATCACATCCGAATAGCTGCCGATCCCATATTGATCCAACACTTGAACTGGGATGATGTGTAAGTCAGGGGCAACGCCGTAATAATCATTCTGAGCATATTGCTTACGATTGCTGATGATCGACGCTACCAGGGTACCATGTCCGTGTTTGTCTTTCCGACCATCATTTTTATTATCCCTGGCGCTCCAACCATGCGCGAGGCCATTCTTTTGGTTCTGGGTATCCTGTTCCAGCTCCTGGTATCTTTTGACGCCGGTATCCAGCACAGCGACGCCGATCTGATCACCGGTTATGCCGGCTGCCCAAACCGGCTCAGCGTTAACTGCTTTGAAGGATTGGCTGACATCCATGCTTGGCGCATCACCGATCAGCTTCGCCAGGCGTAGGCTGACCAGATCGACCTGTGCCTTTTCACCACCCTCATTGCGCGAGTACACGAAACGAATTGCACATTCAGTAAAGTCTTCTAAGGTTTCGACCGCATCGGTGATATCGATAATCAAATTGATGAGTTGATCATTGCTGCTGAGTGTGTCAATGGGAAAATCGTGCCAGGTGCGCGTGGAGGTTGGTAAACCTGGATAATCGCCTGTTGAGGCTTTTTTCCTTGAACGCTATCCGCAAATCGACCAATCCGGGTAAATTCTCTGGATCAACAACTGGTTTGAAGGTAAAGGTCTGGCTGATATGGTAATTAATCGCTTGGAGCGGGAGAAAATCGGCGTTTTCCTTGTCGCCATCCAGTGCTTGAACCTTCCCCAAGTTAAATCCAGCCGGCCTGACTTCTTGCCCTGCCTGTGGCGCGATTACGCTTGACGTTCCCGACCAGCAGAGGTGATATGAAGGTTCACGCAGTCGACCTCGGCTTTTTCACCGCCAGCGCTACGGGAAACCAGGAAACGCACCTCGATTTTGGCCCAATCTTCAGCATTCACCAGCACTGGTGTCAGATCGAAGCGGGCATTGACCAGTGCATCATCGCTCCGCAAAGTGTCGATTGAAAATGTGTGCCACCTATCGTCGAGGCCTGGTAAACAAGCAGTTGGGCTTGATTGAGGCTCTTTCTCTTTAAATACGATTTGCAGGCTGGTTTTTCCCGGCAGGTTGCTAAGCGATTGGACAGGGACGAAGGTATATGACTGGTAAGCTTGCTGATTGATCTGACCATCCGGGAAGTATTCCACGTTTTCTTTACTGTCATCACATGCTGCGACCTTGGCGAGGTCAAAAAAGGCTGGTTTGGTCTCTGTACCATATGATGGGGTATAAATAGTGCCCGGGTCTGCGCTGTCTGCAACTTTAAACCGTGCGGTCGGACCAGACTCTGCACCACGCCGGGGGCAGTTTTCAGAGCTGCCAATCTATCGGTGGGCACTCGGGCAGCCACAGCGTTGATCACGCTGAGCTCTCGACCTACCTGGCCACCGTAATCCAATACCAGTTCTGTCAGGTTGCCGTTTGGCCTGCCTTGGACAATGACATCCGTCCAGGTTTGCGAAACCGGCGCGCCGATGAACTGAGGAGGAAAAATTAATAGACCCAATACAGTCAGGATGCAGAGCAGACCATGGGTGAATGATCCGAGCTTGGTGGATTGAATTGACATGTCGATTCCTC
This sequence comes from uncultured Chloroflexia bacterium, assembly GCA_963705155.1. Lineage (GTDB taxonomy): Bacteria > Chloroflexota > Anaerolineae > Anaerolineales > UBA4823 > CAVPJC01. Next base: position 40,474 of record CAVPJC010000014.1, read on the forward strand.
CGGCGGTTAAAAGGGACACGACAAGCGGTTACCAGATGCTCCCCTTGGCTCAAGATTGGTTACATGGTTTTTGTTGTGGATCCAGGATGGTTTCGTTACCCCGAATTAACCGACAAAAACCTGCAACCCACGCTGTCCTGTGCTGATAAGCGATCATAAGTGTTTGCTTAAAAATATTATATACCGAATTTCGAACTAGCCACCTGACAGTTTGGAGTCAGGGGAAGTTAAACAGGCGGATACGGAAAGACTGGGCATTTGTCAATCTCCTTTGGATAAAACGCTAGCCAACCTGAAATATGCTAAGGTCACGGCGATCAACCGGTTGAAGCGGTTAGTTGCGGATTTATCACTGGATAACGCCATCATCAAGGAAGTGCTGCGGGGAAAATAGTCAGCCCGGCCAGGCGGCGCCAGGTGGTGGACGAGGTGCAGGAAGTCTTCGGCCCTCTGAGCGTCGTGTGTGCCGGGCAATCGAACAACCCCGCTCCAGCCAGCGGTATATTCCCCAAAATCCTGAACCGGGATGAACCCTTGACGAAACGGATTGTGGATCTGGCGGTGCGAGTATGGGCGTTATGGCTATCGGCGTATTACAGCCTTGCTGCAAGCCGAGGGCTGGTGGGTCAACCACAAGAAAGTGGAGCGGATATGGCGGCTGGAAGGGCTGAAAGTGCCTCAAAAACAGCCCAAACGGGGTCGATTGTGGCTGAATGACGGTTCCTGCATGCGGTTACGGCCAGAACACCGCAATCATGTCTGGAGCTATGATTTCGTGATGGACACCACCGACGATGGGCGACCTTTCCGGATGCTGAATGTGATCGATGAGTACACCCGGGAATGCCTGGCGATCCAGGTGGGGCGAAAACTCAAAGCCGGGGATGTGCAGGAGTGCTTGACCGAGCTGTTCTGCAGGCGGGGTGTGCCTGAAAATATTCGTTCGGACAACGGGTCAGAATTCACAGCCAAAATGATCCGCAGTTGGTTGAATGAGCTGGGAGCAAAAACCTTGTTTATCGAGCCGGGCAGTCCATGGGAAAATGGCTACATCGAGAGCTTTAACGGCAAGCTGAGGGATGAGCTGCTCAACCGCGAAATCTTTTACACCTTACAGGAGGCGAAAATACTGATTGAACATTGGCGAAGGGAGTATAATCAAGTCAGGCCACATAGTGCCTTGGGGTATAGACCCCCTGCTCCAGAAGCGTGTATTCACGGCAATTATACAGCTAACTGTGCGTCTCTGATTTGCCCCAAGGACTAACTATAAAAAGTGGTACAAAGAATCTTGAATGCGATCTAAGCAATCTCATTATTGATCGATCGGCCAAGGATATCTACCAATGTTGCAACGCAATTGCGATCGAAGAGTTTATCAGTATTGGTTTGCAGGTAAGTTAGCGTATCAGCCACGCTAAGCGCCGCCCTGTAAGGCCGCGGGCTTGTCATGGCGTCGAAGACATCTGCTACCGAAATGATCCTCCCAAATTGAGAGATTTGATCCCCTCTCAAACCAAACGGATATCCGGAGCCGTCCAGCCTCTCATGGTGTTCCATAATACCGGGAATGATGTTAGACAAAGCAGCCATCTGGCCCAATATTTTCGCTCCGATTATTGGGTGTTGATCGATTTGTTTGCGTTCATCTAACGTTAGTTTACCCTGCTTATTCAAGATCGAATCGGGAATACCGATCTTACCCAGGTCGTGTAGCAGACTGCTGATGCGAGATCTGATTGATCTTAAACTCGTCCAGGCCAATTTCCTGAGCAATCAGGACTGAATAATCCGAAACTCGAGCAGAGTGGCCCTGCGTTCCAGGATCTTTGGCGTCGATAGCAGTGGAGAGCGCTTTTATCGCATCCAAGAATAACTTCTCAGAACTTTCATACAGCTCAACAACCTGGAGCAGCGCACTCGCCTGGTCAGCAAGCACCTCCAGCGTCTGTGCATCGTTTTCCTGAAATACTCCTGCATGTTTATTGAGCACCATCAAACCACCAAGATTTGCACCAGTGCTATTGCCATCCACGCTCTCCACTGAATTTTTTAGAGGCACTGAGATCGCATTCGTAGTCAGGAAGTTGAATGCGTGAGCTTGACGGATTGGCCTATCACTTGCAAGTTGATTGCGCGTTGGCAACGATAAATCAACCTGCCTGGGGGCTTGATACGAGACATTGTAGATCGTCTCATGCGTATTCGGATCAACAATAAAGGCTGTACTTCGTTCCGCCTCCAACAACTGGCTGGCTTTCTCTATCACAGTATGAAGCAGCTGATTGCGGTCCAAAATTCCAGTCATTTGACCAATCGCTTCAAGCAACCTGGATAAGCGCCGGCTTTGCGTATGGGCTTGCAGTAACTCTTCACGTTGACCCAGCCCATGGGCGAGGTAATCAGCCAGGAGCTGAAGAACAGTCAAGTTGGCGTTCTGGAAATTAAATATGTGAATTAAGCCCATGTTACGTTGAGATGTGCGTACCGGCAGGATGATCAGGTTTTGCATCCGGACTGCATCTCTGGGATTGGCAGCACGCAGCCAGAATGGATCGTCGTAAAGCTCACCGGCAGTAATTATTTCTGCACCTGGAATATTCAGATTTATGAATTCCGAGCCCGACTTAACCCGTAAACCCAGCAAATGCCGGTTTTCCATATTTCCGCGCACCGCAGTGATAACAGCTTCTGGAGCTTGGCCATCAAAGCAGAAATATGTTGCCGAGCCGGCTTGAGCTGCCTGGATGATCAGATCAAGCATGGCTTCCAAATAGCCTTCTGCGTCATGATGAGACGAGACCGAGTTTAATCGCGCAAGCAGACTTTGCGTCTCTTCCTGCTCAACTGAAAGCTCTGGCTTGTCTTCGATCACAACTGGTAGCGTAATCGTGCTTGACATAATCAGCCAATTCTCCTAGAAGTCGAACAGACGGTGTTAGCCCTCAAGGATTCATTCCTGCGGAACCCAGGTGTTGGTGGAGATATTGGCCCCCGACCACACATAGGAGCCAGACCAGACATAACTGCCTGACCAGACATACGCGCCGCTCCACACATAGCCGCCCGACCACACATACCCGCCGCTCCAGACGTAGCCGCCCGACCAGACATATGAGCCGCTCCAGACATAGCCGCCTGACCAGACATAGCTGCCCGACCAGACGTAACCGTTGGTATCCATCAAATAGTAGTTGCCGTTGGCATCCCGGTTGGCGTAGCCGCCATAATGCTGAGCGCCAGATAAATCATTGGCGACACTCAAACCCTGGTTGGCGGCGCCGGTTACGGTAGCAAACACAGCATCATAGGCATTGACCAGCCCCGCGCCTTGTTGAAATATCGAATACGCCAGGCTGCCATCCGGGTTTTGCGCCGGGCGCGCCGTTGCCATCAGGCGCTGTTTCACCTGATCCGGGGTCAGGGCGGGATTATTCTCCAACATCAGGGCAACGATGCCGCTAACCACAGCCGTAGCTTGCGATGTGCCGGACATGGTGAAATCATCTGGGCTGCTTTGAAAAGCAGGATGCTGCTGCGAGATCTGGGCCGAGACCGGCATCAAGCCGAGCACATGCCCGCCGGGAGCAACTACGTCCGGCTTGACAAAACCTTCAACCGTCGGCCCCGCAGATGAGAACGAGGCCAGGTAATCGTCGGATGCGTCCGTAGGGGTGAAGTTATCGGTAAAAGCGCCCACGGTGATGATGTAGGGCACGTTGCCCGGCACCCCGATGCTCATTGGATTCGGACCGGCGTTGCCTGCGGCTGCAACCACGACAATTCCAGCCTGCCAGGCGCGCATCACAGCCTGGTTGAGCGGGTCATCCCAATAATAGGATTGGGGCGTCCCACTGAAAGACATATTGATCACGCGGATGTTGTAGGTGTTCTTGTTGGCGACCAGCCAGTCGATGCCGCGGATAATATCCGAATAAGTGCCCAGACCGTTGATATCGAAGGCTTTGACACTAACCAGCTTTGCGCCGGGAGCTATGCCCAGATAAGCGCCGCTGGTATCTTGCTTGGCGCTCATGCTGATGCTGCTGACGTGCGATCCGTGCCCGTTCTCTTCAGTATTGACCCCGGCGTTGCCATCGTAGGCATCCCGAATGGCGCTGTATTGGGCAAGAATACGCCACTGGTTTTGGGCGGTATACTGCATGTTGGCATGGCTCCAGTAGCCTGTGTCGATAACGGCAATGGCGACGTTCTGGCCGGTTTTACCCTGGGCATGGACCGCATTCGCATTGACCAAAGGGACTGCGTTACTGCCTACGGATGGATTGTTGATCGTTGGAGCATTGTGCCACACTTCGATCTCATCGGCGTAAAAATCATAGGAATTGGTCACCCAGGTACTGTGTTGAAATCCTACCTTCACCGAATCCGCCAAATGCGGCAGAATATATGGCATCAGGTCATAGGTGACAGATTGATACTCTGCATCCGTCCCTGGCCCACTGATTTGCCCGATGACCTGAAACCCCGAACCGCCGTAAGGATAGATGACCACGTTCAGGCTATCGCCCGCTTCGAAGTTCACCCGGCGGTAGCGAAAGCTCAGGGTCGCGCCCGTGGCGCCATACAGGTTTGTCCCGCGGGTCACGCCGACCATGCCTTGCTTGATGTGCAGGCGGTAAGCTCCGCCATCCTCGGTAACATCGGCGTAACCATTGCCAGGATCGGTGGTCTCCCAGATCTCCGTCCAGGGGCCTGACCACAAAGAATTGCCATCGTTGTTGTTGTACGACTTAATGTTGAAGTCGTCCCGCATATTCTTGTCGAGAATGGGCGCTGGTGCGGTCGGGGTTGGCGTGGGCGGCGGTGCCGTGGGGGTCGGGGTAGGCGGGGGAGGAACGTTGTATTCGATCTTTAAATTATCAATGTAAAGCTTCTTGGCGCCGAGGGCGGATGAGGTCGCAAACCGGACCATCGTATTGGCGCCGGTGAAGGCTGAAATATCGTAGCTGGCGATATTGGAAGCTCGCATCTTTCCCGGCCCGCTGAAGCGGGCGATCTCTGTCCAGCTGATCCGCCGTCGGCGGATACCTGAAGGGCGACATACTCGACTGCTGAAATCATCATAACGGCGATAATTAAAAGATAAAATCGCTCCGCCTGCAGCAGACAGATCCGCGCTACGGGAAATCGTACGGTTTTTATCCTTGATCTGCAGGTAATATGCGGAGAGTACCTGCAAGCTGCCGCCGGTTGGGCTGTTATCGTCTCCGGTTTCTACCCAATTGCTCGTCCAGGGCATGCTGCCCTTATTCACACTGTAGGCGCGGGCCGAGAAGTCATCCAGGATCGTATAGGTGACATCGCTGGTGCTGACCAGTTGGTCGCGGTAGATCTTAACCCCCGGAATGCCTTTTAGAAGTCTCCACCTGCGTCTGGTTAAGACGCGCCCCCACCGCCTGGATGATGCCCAGATCGTGTGTCAGTTGACCGCCCACGCGCTTCACTGCTTCTGCCGCATGGTCAGCTTCTGCTGCCTGCACAATGTAGGCCCCACTCTGATCAGCCTGGTGTGATACCGGAGCGCCAATCGCCAGGACCGGCAGGAATACAATCAAGCACACCAACAGCCGAGAGACGGCTCGAGAAACCCAGGATTGAGATTGTCTATTGAACATTTGTGCACTCCACGATGATAGTTCCGAGGTAATTTTCATGTGTAAATACCCGCTACCAATCCACCCAGCGGCTGGTCTGTAAACCGTCGCTGCCTGCTAACTCAGGATTCGAGCCAGTCCAGGCTGCCCGACCAGATCAGGCGCCCACCAGACCAGATCAACCTGGCGGCGGCCCAGTTGGGGTTGTTCCCAGACCAGATCATCCCGCCTCCAGACCAGATCAGGTTCCCGCCCGACCAGACCAACCATCCGCTGCTCCAGCTCAAGTTCTCGCCCACCAGGTTGGCATCGTAAATCTGTGGATCATAGCTGCTGCCGGCTGCATTTTCCAATAGCCCGCCCGACCAGATCAACCGTCCGCCAGCCCAGATCAGCGAGCCTGCCGAATCGGCCAGTTGCGCTCCAGACCAGATCAACTTGCCGCCCGACCAGATCAGCCTGCCTGCTGCATCAAACAGGTCGCCGCCCGACCAGACCATTACCCCCGCAGGGTCGAACAACTGCCCGCCCGACCAGATCAGCCTTGCCGCCCGACCAGATCAGCCGCCCCGCAGCATCGAACAATTCACCGGTGTTCCATCGCCAGCCTCCCGCCGTCCAATCCAGGCTGTTGTTCCCTGACCAGATCAGCTTACCGCCTGACCAGATCAGATTTCCCGCCGTATCGAACAGGTCACCTCCCGACCAGATCAGCCTGCCGGCGCTATCGAACAACTCAGTCCCACTCCACACCAGCACCCCGCCCGACCAGATCAGCTTGCCGGCCCCATCGAACAGTGCATCGCTGTACCAGCTCAACCCGCCGCCTGCCCACAGCAGCTCGCTGCCACCGCTCCAGATCAGGCGTCCGCTGTTCCAGGCGGTTCCCTCCGGCAGCTCACCAGGCTGCAGCCATTGCTTGCTGTCTGCATCGCTGATCCCCAGGATCACCCGGCCCCCGTCTTCATTCTGCACGTAGTACAACCGGTATTGCCCATCATCGGAACTGAGATTGCGTACCTGCCCCAGGTAGTGTTGGCTAAGCTGATCATGATCCAGCACCGGCACACCGGCTTCATCCCAATACCCCCAGCCGGCCACCAGGTCTGCAGCCAGATCCATGCCCACATTGGCGCTGCTGTCCGGAAGAACCTCATTCACTGCATCCGGCGCCCAGACGCGCCCGGCGCCCTGCTGGAGCAGACCAAAGGCCGGCTGCCCATCGGGTGAGTTTACCTGCCGGGCGGTGGCCATCAGGCGGTATTTCACCTGGTCGGGGGTCAAGTCAGGGTTATTTTGCAGCATCAGCGCCGCCACGCCGGATATGACGGCGGTGGACATGCTGGTGCCGCTCATGCGGAACAGGCTGCTGGTCAGCGAGTAATCCGGGTGCTGCTGTAACCAGGTTTGCCTGTAGATCGGGGAGAAATCCGTTATGCATGAAGGAGACAACCTGCGCCCCGGGCGCCAGGATATCGGGCTTGAGGAAGCCGTCGAGGGTCGGGCCGCTGGCCGACCAGGATGGGACGATATCGTCCTTCCAGTATCCGGGGGTGCGCCGTCCATCCACCGCGCCCACAGTGATCACATAGGGGTCATTGCCGGGCACCGTGATTGTCTCGGCTCCCGGACCCTCGTTGCCGGCAGCAGCCACCACCACGATACCGGCCTTCCAGGCTTGTTCCACCGCCCGGTTAAGCGGATCCATGAAATAGGGCAAGGTCTGCGGCGCAGACAGGCTCAGATTCAATACGCGGATGTTGTATTCTGTTTTATGAGCGATAACATACTGAATCCCCTGGATCACGCTTGCGTAGCTGCCGCTGCCATCGGCGCCGAGCACACGTACGCTGAGCAGGTTGGCGCTCGGAGCAATCCCAAATTGTACACCGGTGCTATCATCTGTTAGATTGTTCCAGATGATGCCCGCCACATGAGAACCATGCCCGTACCGGTCCCTGCTGTAGCTGTAGTCCATGAAACAGTGATCTGTTTCCTGCAAGCCGATCACCGATGAACCGAAAACCGGACAGATTGGTTCGATAAAATCAGCCTGCCCCAGGAATTGGTCCTTGAGCGCCAGGCGCAGCCACTGGCTGACAAAGGGATCAAAATAAACACCGCTGTCCACAACCGCAACGGTTACACCGGATCCTGTACCTTCAGGAACCTGATCGGCGCCGCTATCGATACGCAGCGGATAAATTATTTCAAATTTATTATTATTGGAATTGTACTGGACATCCGGGCTGCCATCCCAGGGGACCGGAAAACGATAGGTTGTTACCCAGCCATCGTCCGCTTGCGGGGTACTGCCGCTAACGAGGAAGTCGGACGCAGGATTGGTTGATGTTGGTATGGGTGTTGGCGAGGATGTTGCCGTCGGTGTCAACGTTGGCGTTGGTGTAGACGTTGGAATTGACGTTGGTGTTCGGGTTGGCGTTCGGGTTGGCGTTCGGGTTGGCGTTCGGGTTGGCGTTCGGGTTGGGGTTCGGGTTGGTGTTCGGGTTGGCGTTCGGGTTGGCGTTCGGGTTGGCCATTGGAAATGAGCCGGATTGATGATTTTATTCAGTACCACAGAGTGTACGCCAGCCTGGCGTGAAAGAAGATCAAACGCCTCCACAGGTATTTCTGCAGCCACCGCATCGATCAGCCACAGCTCGCTGGTCACCCGCCCACCGGCCTGCTGGACGGCGTGGGCAGCAGCCTGGGCGCTGCCAGCCGTCAGGATGATCGAGACCTCACCCGAGTCCAGAGCCAGCAGCCCCGGCTCGATATATGCACCGAGCGGCTGCGCCGGGGCGCTGGCCGGGGCATTCTGCCAGGGCGCTAACAGAAAGGATAGCACCAGAATAAGGGTTACCAACCGGACAGTAATTTTGGTGTTTGGCATTGTGATACTCCTAACCGTCTGTTGCATCGCCCTGATTTGCTGATCTGACAAACTGCAGGTCAATCGGTGTCTCATGTTGCTCATCATTCCTGCGGCACCCAGGTGTTGGTGGAGATATTCGCCCCGGACCAAACGTACGACCCGGACCAAACATAACTGCCTGACCAGACGTAGCTGCCTGACCACACATAACCGCCCGACCAGACGTAACCGCCGCTCCACACATAGCCGCCCGACCAGACATACGAGCCGCTCCAGACATAGCCGCCCGACCAGACATAGCTGCCCGACCAGACATAGCCGTTGGTATCCATCAGGTAGTAGTTGCCGTTGGCATCCCGGTTGGCATAGCCGCCATAATGCTGGGTGCCAGACAAATCATTGGCGACACTCAAACCCTGGTTGGCGTTCCCGTTTTGTGTGCTGTTGACCGCCGCATAGGCATCCACCCGCCCGGCTCCCTGTTGGAAAATGCTAAATGCCAGCTTACCGTTGCCATCCAGGGCAGGTTTGGCAGTCGCCATCAGGCGGTATTTGACCTGATCCGGCGTAAGGTTGGGGTTCTTCGAGAGCATCAGGGCTACAACGCCCGACACCTGGGCAGCACTCATGGAAGTGCCGCTGAGCTGGAAGTAGTCTTTGTCTAATCGGAACTCAGGGTGCTGTTGACCCAGCCAGCTTTTATCTGACATCACGCCCAGTACATGACCGCCCGGGCGCTACCAGGTCGGGTTTGACAAAGCCTTCCACAGTTGGGCCAGCGGCTGAAAAAGACGGTACATAGTCATCTGACCACTCCAGGGGGGTGTAGGCATCGGTGATCGCGCCAACCGTGATCACGTAGGGGTTGTTGCCCGGCACGCCGATACTCATCGGATTCGGGCCGCCGTTGCCAGTCGATGTCACCACCACAATCCCCGCCTGCCAGGCACGCATCACGGCCTGGTTGAGTGGATCATCCCAGTAATAGGATTGCGGCGGGGCCGAGAGCGAAAGATTGAGCACCCGGATGTTGTAAGGTATCCTGTTATCAATCGCCCACTGGATGCCGGCGATTACATTGGTGTAGGAGCCAGAACCATCCTCACCCAAAACCTGGATCGGGATGATGGTTGCGTCGGGTGCGACGCCATAGAATTTACCATTGGCGTTACGCTTGGAGTTTTTGATGATGGAAGCTACAAGCGTGCCATGGCCGTTTTTATCGTGACGGCCATCATTTTTACCTTCAATCGCGTTCCAACCCGAGATCAGCCCGGTGTCCTGGTCGTTTGAATTCTTCTTAAGTTCCTTATATGCCTTGACGCCTGTATCCAGCACTGCAATACCAATCCCGGCGCCCCGGTAGTTCTGCGCCCACACCGGCTCAGCGTTGGTGGCAACAAAAGCTTGAGAGGCGTCTGAACTGTAGAGATCGCCCACCAACTGAGCGAGGCGCAGGCTGGCCAAATCCACCTCGGCTTTTTCACCGCCGTCAATATGGGAGGCAAAAAAATGCAACCTGAAGGTTGCTGAAATCTTCCGGCGCTACCAGCACATCGCTAAGTCAAGGATTGTGTCGATAATCTGGTCGTCTGTGCCGAGGGTATTCAAATCAAACGAAAACCACTTGCGCGTGGAGTTCTGATAAACACGAACCTGAGCGCGATTGAGGCTCTTCTCTTTGAACACGAAACGCAGGTCGACCAGTCCGGGCAGATTGGCCGGATCGACCACCGGAGAAAAGGTGTAATTTTGATATCCTGAGGTGGACAAATCATTCAGCGGGATCGGATCCAGGTTTTCACGGCTGTCGTCCGGGGCTGCCAGGCGGTTGAGATCGAACGAACTTGTGGTTGTCTCCCAACTGGCCGACGGCTTGTAGTTGGCTAACAGTCTATTGGAGGAATTGTAAAAACCTAGGTTGGCGCAGTCTACTTCGGCTTTCTCGCCGCCTTCATTGCGGGACACGTAGAAACGCACCTGCAAGGGGCTGATGTCTTGTGGATTAGCCCGCAGAAAGCTCACATCGATGGTGGTACTGATAATGGCATCGTTAGTTGCAAGTGTATTAATATTAAATGGGAACCAGGTATTTGTGGAGGCCTGGAATACGCGCAGTTGAGCCTGGTTGAGACTTTTCTCTTTGAAGACAAAGCGCAATTTCAACATGGCCGGCAAGCTGGCGGGATTGACCGGCGGGGTGAGGGTATAACTCTGGTAGTTGTTTTCATCCAGAGCGCCGACCGGGATAGTGTCAAAATTATCCCGAGCGCTGTCGCAGGTGCTAACTTTTACCGGATCCAGGTTGCCCTGTTTGGCTTCGCCGCCGGAGACCGGAGTATAAATAACCCCTGGGTCGGCTGAGTCGTTAGCCTGTACAACCGCGTCTGCCCATACGCGCTTCACGCCGGGCATCTGAGATAATGCAGCCTGCTGTTCTGCGCTGAGGCTGGCCGATACGGCCTGGATCACGCTCAGATCACGCATCACCTGCCCGCCCACACTTTTCACTGCTCTGGCCGCCATGCCTGCATCGGCTGCCTGGACGATGAAGCCAGATGGGGTTGCCGCGGATGGCGCTGCAATCGCAGGTGCAGCCTGTAAAGATGCCGGCGCCAGCGCCTGGGCTGCCAGGAGCAAAACAATCAGGGCGCGCAGTAAAAGTTTGTGTCGCGGGTGGTTGAGTGGGTAATTGTTTGCCATGCCTCACCTCTCACAGATGAATATTAAAATAGTTGCAGGTCTCTCACGTTTATCCTAGCAGAAAGGTAGTGGCGCTGGTATGGGTTAATACCCTACCTTTTTCCGGATAAGTGCTTACAATCCTGTAAGAATTGGCCTGGCAATTAAAAAGATCGGTTAGCAAATGACTGCTACCCGATCCTTCGCACAAAAACCAGGCTGTCAAAAGCATTGATTGAGCATCTGCAAATCGTAGGCCGCACCCAGACGCTCAAAACCATTGCGGGCCGCCTGCACATGCTCTTGAAGTAAAACAGTATCATTCAGTGTACGCAGCACTTCAGCGCTTAAGGCGTGGATACACGCGCCTTCGAGCTCATCCGGCGCTTTTTCTAAGGCCAGTTGGGCTGCCTGCAATACTTCCTGCGCCGCAAGCCCCTGCCCTTGCTTTAACAAACAGCGAGCAGCGATCCTCAACGCTCCGGCATGCAAGAGTTGGCTGCCTAACTCCTTAGCCATGGCAGATGCCTGGCGCGCCGCTTCCAATGCCTGTTCAGGCTCACCCTGCGCCAGGTAAAACTCTGCCCGAACACGCTGCAGCTCAGAGAGCACGTCTCGGGTGTTGATCTCGCTCGCCAGACGGAAGCCCTCTTGCAGCACACTTTCGACTTCGCTTAGCCGGTCTTGAGCGATCAGGCAGCACGCCAGCCCCAGGCAGGAATTGGCTGCAGGGAAATTGATCCGGAAAGGCCTTGAAATGGCCAGGCTGCTTTGGAAGTAGCTCTCCGCCGTCTCAAATTTGCCTTGATCCAGCGACAAGAAGCCCAGGTTCAGATTGTTAACCGCAACCCCCTCCACGTCGCCCATTTCCTCGCGCATTTTCAGGCTTTTTGTTGATCGACTCGGAGGCGTCTCTCCATTGCCCGGTAAGGATTTCCAGGATCCCCAGATTGCTCAGTGTGACCGCTACGCCCCAGGAATAGCCGATTTCCTGCCAGAAGGCCATCGCCAGGCGGGTATGCTTGAGAGCTTGATCCAGATCGCGTTGCCGCCAGTTAATGCCTCCCAGTAAATTTTCAGCCGCGGCCTGTGCGTTCCGGTCGCCAGCGTGTTTGGCATATTGTAACGATTGGTGTGCAGCCTGCTCAGCTTGTTCCAGGCGGGATTGGATAAAGTAACTCCAGCCCATTCGGGCAAATATTCGGGCGCCTTCAGCCTCGGCATCAGAATCCTCTGGCTTACCCAAGATTTCAAGCGCCTGTTCAACGCATATAAGTGACCGATCTGGATCGCCGCCTTTGAATGCCGTATCAGCCTGCAAGCGAAATATCGCCGCTCGCTGGGCATTGCTTAGCTCTGGTTGGTGAACCATATCCTCGCCTGATACCAATGCTGAAAGGGAAGCTTCAAAGTTGCCAATGAATTGATATACTTGCCCCAATCCGGTAATAATGCGCCAGCGCAACTGGATACTCGCATGCAAGACCACTGACAACATTTCTGATGCCGCGCTCGAAATAGCTGACCGCAGCATCGTTCGCATGACGGGCAGCGGCTCGCTCGCCGGCCAGGATCAGGTACCCGAGCGCTTTTTCATAGCGTTCTGCTTGCCCGTAATGATATGCAAGCTCTTCAGCATGCTCCCAGGCCTGACCAGACCATATCACTTCTAGAGTTTCAGCGGTGCGGATGTGTATGATCTTGCGTTGGGCACGCAGCACTGTGTTATAAACGATGGTTTCAATCATAGGGTGGCTGAATTCCAGATAACCAGATTCATCGGCTGGATTTAGCATGCCGCGGTTCTGTAAAACCAGAAGATCGGCTTCTAGATCAGGCTTTTCGGCTACCCGGTTCAACAAGTTTTGATGAAAGCGCATGCCCAGTACGGATGCGATCTGAAGCAGGTTGCGCGAGGAAGAAGGCAGTAAATCAACGCGGGCTCTAATCAGGCTTTCCAGAGATGGAGGCACGGTCAAGGTGTCGATAACGAATTCCTGGTTTACTTCGAGGTGGCCGCGCACAACCTGTAGATAATTCTTCTCAACCAGCATTCGCACAAATTCCTCAATAAAATATGGGTTGCCGCCGCTTTGCTGGATGATCAGCATATGTATTGTCTCAGTCAAGGTGGCCGAGGAGAGAAATTCGTCTAATAATTGGCGGCGTTCATCCAGACTTAGCGCTTGAAGTTGTAAAGTTTCGTGGCTTTCGGGGTGTATACTCCGCAATCGCTGCAATGTTTTTTCTTGAGTGCTGATTTCTTTCGAGCGTTGGGCGCAAATAAACATCACAGGGCTTGAAACAATCAGGGATGAGATATAGAGCAGTAAGTCGGCGGACATCGAGTTCGATCCACTGTATGTCATCCAGGATAATAATCAAGGGTTGTTCCTGAGCCAGGCGGCTCACCACACGGTGCAGGGCAACGAATGTCTGTCGCCGTAATTGCTCTGGTTCAAGGGAGATGATCCGTTCATAGGATTCGATGCTGGGTTGAACTCCGATTAACAACTCTATAAATGGTCGTGTCTCGGCCAGTTCTGCCGGCCAGGCGCCTAGGTGAAGATTTATTCGCTCGTAGATCTGCTCGAGCGCCAGGTTTGGCTGGATGTCAAACACATGTGAAAGCAGGTCGGAGAACAAGGAAAACGCAATGCTGATGGTCCGAGATGTACAGGTACCACGCCAAACGCGAACCCCGAGAGGAGCAACACGTTGTGCAAACTCCCGCATCAAGCGGCTTTTCCCAATCCCTACTTCCCCTTCCATCCAGATCATGCCACCTGTTCCAGCCACCAAGGCTTCGCTCATGCGGTGCATTTTTTCCAGCTCAGCCTTCCGGCCGACAAATGGAGTCTTTAAACCAATCAGGCCGCGCACGGGCAGGATTTGTTCACGGACGCCACCCAGCTCGTAAACAACGACCTCAGGCAATTGAGCCGATACCGGGGGTGAGACAGGCGTGTACTCAAATCGAAATGTTGTCGCATTGCGTACCGACTGTGTCACCCAGGTGCGTGCCGGCGTACAGGTTTCAGCCAACCCTTGCGATTCCAAAAGGGGCTCACCAGCCGCGATGAGTTCATGGGCAGCTTCGGTTTCCAGATAACCAGCCACGATTTTGCCCATGCTAACGCCAAGGCGTATTGTTACAGGCAGATAAGTTTGCGAATATAACGTATTATAAAAATTCAACATCTGCATGGCAGTTTCAACAGCACGCTCTGGATCGTTTTCATGGGCGTTAAAAGCCCCAAAAATTGCGATCAAGAATTCTTTCTGTTGTTGAACGTGCCCGCCATTTTCCTGGATTATTTCAATCAAATTTGGCAAGACAAGTTGGATAGTCTCAAAAACCAACTCTTCATCAAACTCCTGGCGTGCAGAAATCATAATTGTCAGCACAACTGCTTGATACCATTCCCCCTGTGGCAAACCTAATTGAGCGCGTACCTGGCTCACATCGCTTTGCATTCTTAAACTGCCGGTTGCACGCTTATACCTGGCGCCTGGCGCCGCCACCTGTGCCCGGGCAATTTGGGCCTGCTTTAGTTCGTAGCTGGCGCCCAAATCGTCAAATAGTTAAATCGCCTGATCCAATCGGGACTCGGCCTTCGTGGAATAATCGTCCTCCGCCTGCGGTGCTTCGACGCTCCAGGCTTTGTATAGGCGGCCTAATTCAACCATGCCGCGCCCCTGTGCAAAGTGATCCTTGCGCTCTACGGACAAATCGAGCATTCGAACCAGATCGGCTTCCGCCTGTTCAAAATCTTTCAGGTGCGTACGAATGATGCCCAGGATACGCAGGATTTCAATCTCATTCTCCATCTCGTCCAATGGTGTATTAAGCTCTTGAGCCCGCAGGGCAGCTTCCAAAGCCATGGAATAATTGCCGTTATGAACTTCTACCAGAGCTTCCAAAATTGTGACCTGTACTCTCAGATCTTCCGATGCTGAAGTCGAGCTGAGAAGTAGACCGGTGGAATCAAGATAATGGGAAGCTTCTGTAGCTTTACCTTCCATTAATGACAGACGTCCGAGGGCCAGTTCGGCATGAACCTGGGTTGGCCACATTCCAAGGTGTTCAGAAATCTCCCGGCTGGTCTCGAGCTTTGAGCGCGCACCAGAAAAATCACCCATGGCGATCAACACTTCACCCAGATTTTTCAGGTTCGTAGACCGTTCAGGTACATAGCCGCACTCACTTTGCAGACGATCAGCTTGCTCCATGTGTTGAACTGCTTTCTGCCATTTTTCTGTTGTGAAACATAGTACTCCCAGGTTGGTCTGGGCGATCGCAGTTCCCCAATGGTAGTTCAGGCTACGGTAAATTTCCAGGCTGTGTTCTACGCTCTCAATCGCTTCTTGAATTCGGGACCGAGACCAGTAAATTCCGCCAATCGTATTGTAAACAGAAGCCAGGGTAGTCGGATCATCTGATTCCAAAGATTGATAATCCAGGAGGACAAGGTCCGCCAGATTGTAAGCTTCATCCAGCCTGGTTATTCGGAAATATACCCAGGCCAGCCGGTCTGCGAGCCGCCTCCAATGGAAAGGATATTCATGGCGGGCATCTGTCCCCAATAATCCCATGCCATGAGTTAACATATCTACCGTGTTGTCGAAGTTGCCCTCGCGTGCCCGGATATCTCCCAGCTCCCGCAAAGCCGTCACGAGCGTCAATAAACCTTCCCGTTCCTGCTCATTCAGGTTGGCAAGGATTTTCTCCTGTCCTTCGATAACCAGCATCAACAGATCTGAGGCTTCGGTGAACTCGCCTGTGAACTTCAAGGCGGTTGCAAGATCCAGTCGTGCATTGTCTACCAATAGAGAACTAACGGACGGGTCACCTTGCATCAAATCCAATGACTGGCGAGAGAGAAAGATAACTGCCTCATTTGCAAAGTTTCGAACTGCTTTTTTGGTGGCTAACAGCAGGTATGCGACAGCTTTCTTTGGCTCGTTGCTGAGCGAGAAATGGTGCGCCAGGGCCTCCAGTCGCTCACCGGGGAGCCAATGTTCTCCACCTTCGATGCATTCTGCAATTCGTGAGTGAATCCGCTTCAAGGTGCTCTTAAGCATGGTGGCGTAGATCGCGTCCCGTACCATGGGATGTTTGAATATGTATCGAACATCTACTCCATAGTGGGTATTCGATAAAAAGCCATGGTTAACCAGCTCATTAATCCCTTTGTCAGATCGTCATCTTCTGTGTCGATAACTTCCTGAAACAGGCTGTAACTAAAGGTGTTACCCAGGACCGCGGCAATTTGCATCATCGTTTGCTGCTGTTTTGGAAGTAAATCATAACGGGCTAGGATGATATCCTGAAGAGTGGCTGGCACCTGGCTGATTAACTGACTGGCTTGCGAGTTAACATGCCAGCTGCCTCCGTGCTGGACCAATGCGCCATGGTCAATCATCACCCTGACCAGTTCTTCGGTGTAGTAAGGATTACCGTCAGCACGCTGAATAATTATTGATTTTAGCTGCTCGGCCCTGTAACTGTTATCCTGGATGAGCTGATCGACCAATAAACTCGAATCTTCTCTGGAAAGAGGTAATAATGATATTTCAACAGGTTTTACAGAACGTTTTTGGATGGCGGCCCGAATCTCTTGGACAAGTTCAAATTGTTCAAAGTTACGTGCGATAAGAATGATTAGAATAGGAATGTCATCAATCGTCTGGCAGAAGTATTCGAGAAATTGTTGGGAAGCTTCATCAACCCAATGCATGTCATCAAAGACAAGCACCAACGGACTTCGATGAGCTTCCTGAATCAGGAGTGACCGCAGGGCTACGTGAGTTTGGCGCTGCAGCATAGATGGATCCAATAGTTTTATGCGCAGTTCCAACATTGGATCGGACTGCAACACCCCCAATATCTGCAGCAAGTAAGGCAATACCTCATTCATTGCCGGACCTAACATGTCTAGATGTTGGCGAAGGGCCTTGCGTTGGATATGATCTGGATCTAATTCTGAGATTCCGACCATGGTTCTCAAAATATCCGCAACCACGCGATAGGGTGTAATACGCATATAAGCTGCGCAGGTGCCCTGGAAGAAACGGATCGGCTGCTCACCAGCGGCATTACGGCACTCAGCGATCAAACGTGTCTTCCCAATACCGGCCTCACCGCTGACCAATACAATATGGCTTTTATGGAGGGAACCTATATGGTTAATGGCATTTCTCAACTGCAGAATCTCTTCACTGCGCCCCACAATTGGCACCTGCAGCCCGGGTAGCCCACGCGCCTGTCCTGGTGCGTGGCGCACATCGATAGGTTGAAAGTATTGGAGAGAACTTGCCGTGACTGATGTCATTTCCGGAGGCATTCTGAGATACCTGATGATCGGGCGAGTCCTCTGGTAGGTGCTGAAACTGACCAGGACGGCGCTCGGTGGGCACAGCTCTCTCAGTTTTGCGGCCAGGGTGAATGTGTCGCCGATCACCGTGTACTCCAAATGATTTTGAACATCAAGCTGTCCAGCAAGGATGGTGCCGGTATTAACACCTATGCCGATCTGAAACTCGAATTGAAGATGCTCCCACAAGCGCGCTTGAATTTGATTAAAAGCCTTTTGAATTTCGAGGGAGACACGCACTGCCCGTTCTGGATCATTTTCATGGTTCAGTGGGACCCCAAACAACGCCATTACGCCGCTACCGGTGAGTTGATCGATGGTCCCCTCGTATTTATAAATAATATCTGCTAGCAAGCGTAAAACCTCACCGATCGCAATGTAAAGCCTCTCACTATCCAGTTCCTGAGACGCTTGTTTGTAATTCGTAATTTCCACGCAAACAACGGTTACTTCTCTACGCTGGCCAACTATTTCGGTTGATCTTTGAATGATTTTCGTCGCCAGGTTGGCTGGCATCATTGTGCGTAAACCGGCTAGCAAATTGGTTTGTTGTGAAGAAGCCAATACTTGAGGCCGCGTATCGTTGGATGCCCTGTCTTTAGTTTGAATCGCCGCACCACATTGACCGCAAAAGCGGTTATTGGCTGGCAGCTCGGCCCCACAGTTAGCGCAACGCAAATTTAAAGACGCTGCACAGCGCAGGCAGATATGTATCTCTTCGGGATTTTGGAAATTGCAATTTGGACAGGTATTCATATTACTTATGTATCAAGAAAAGCCACACCATGACGAATTGCTTCACGGATCAGGCTGGCAACATCCTGAAACCCCAATTTCTCCATCAAATTAGCGCGATGTTTTTCAACCGTTTTGATACTGATTTTCAGCTGTTGTGCAATGGCTGCGTTGGTAAATCCCTGTGTAATCAATTGGCAAACTTCGCTCTCCCTTGCTGTCAGGCGATCAAATAGATCGCCGGGTTCATCCTCCCATTCGAGACCCGTTAAATTGAACGAATTCAGGCCCAATAGTTCTGGACTTAGATACACCTGCCGTAAACTTGCAGAGTGAATAGCTTCGATCAAATCATCACTAATCGATTTCTTAAGCAAATAACCGCGCGCCCCATTTTGGAAGGCCTTTTTTACCAGCGACTCATCAGAGTACATGGATAGAATAAGAACCTGGGTGTGGAGACCTGCCTCCTTCACACGCCTGGTAACCTCAATTCCATTGAGTAGAGGCATGTTGATATCCAGTACCAAAACATCTGGTTGTGTTTCCTGAACGAGTTTCACAGCTTGCTGCCCATCATACGCTTCTCCGATCACCTGTATATCTGACTGGCGCTCAAGCAAAGCCCGAATCCCCTGGCGGACGAGGTGGTGATCGTCTGCAACCAATACATGGATCATAATCCCTCCTGCGATGGTATCCCTACTTGCACTGTAGTACCTTTACCCGACCCGGAAATAATTTCGAATGTGCCACCCAACGCTTCAACTCGCTCTCGCATACCAGCCAGACCAATTCCTGCTTCTTCTCCAGGGTCAGTTTGCAATACCGGCAAAAAGCCGATTCCGTCGTCTCGAATCAGTAACTGAATGCCTTCCGCATCAACTTCAAGCTGCACCCAGGCATGCGAGGCTTTTGCATGCTTGACAATATTGGTCAGAGCTTCCTGAACCACCCGGTAAAGGCTGACTTGTATGTATCCTGGCAGGGAGTCGGCGCCATTTGAACGGTATTCCACGTTGATCTGGGCCCGGATAGAAGTGCGTTGGCAAAAATCCCGCAGACTTTGGTTCAACCCCACATTATCCAACGATGGTGGACGTAAATTATGCGCCAACGCTCGCAGGTGTTCCATTGTTGTGCCAGTCAACTGGATAGCTTCCTGCAATCGATTATCCAACCAGGATGAGTCTCCTGATAACTCACTGCGCAAGAGAGACAAACTCAAACTCAATGCCGTCAGAGCCTGACCGGCTTCATCATGCAGTTCCAAAGAAAGCCTGCGGCGTTCGTCTTCCTGAGCTGACACCAGGCGAGCGGTCAAATTCCGCAGGCGTTGGTTCGCTTGTTTCAGTTCGCTGGTGCGCTCGTTCACCCGCAATTCCAGCAGGCTGCGCTCCTGGGTCAGCACAACCTGGATGTGGTGACGTTCGATTGCATAATGGATGGAACGGATCAACAATTTGCTGCCACTCGCACTCTGGGTCAGGTGACTTCCCTTCGTTAGGTAATCTTGAGCGCCAAGTTGGACAGCCATTGCCGCTAGAGATTCATCTTCCAGACCAGTTAAAATTATTACAGGAAGCGCCGGGTATAAAGCCTGGAATTGTGTAAAGGTATGCAGGCCTTGTGAATCGGGCAACCCAAGGTCCAACAATACAGCATCAAAAACTTTTTCGGCTGCCAATTTCGCTCCATCCTGCAGGCTGTTGGCGCTCTCTGAATCAATTTGATCCTGCAGCAATATCTGTTGTAGCAGCAAGATATAGATGAGCGAGTCCTCAATCAACAATACTTTCAAACGCCTGTCATCCAATGTTGTACATCCGTTTAAGTTTTGGCAATCATGACCAGATTGCGACCGGCTGCTTTTGCATCATACATCGCCTGATCTGCGGCATCACTCAAGCTTTTCGCAGTAGAATAATTCGGAAAAGAAGCAATCCCGCAGCTGAACGTTACATAGATGCTCCCTTTTGGAACCGGATGGTGCTCAATCTCTGAAAAGTGGTTTCGGATCTCATCCATCACATTAAAAGCCTGGAGATCATCAACATCCCGCAACAAAGCGACAAACTCTTCGCCGCCATATCGCCCGACAAGATCAGTTTTACGCAACCGCTGCTTGAGCAGGCGAGAGAGACTCTTCAAGATACTGTCACCACTAGAATGTCCATAAATGTCATTGACATCCTTGAAGTGATCCAGGTCAATCATTGCAAGAGCCAGACGGCCTTTTTGCCGTTGGCAATAGCTGACCTCCTGGGCAAGCATGCTGCGGAAGGTTGTATGATTGAGCAAACCAGTCAGGCTATCTTGCACCATATAAGCCCTTAACACACGCAAGCGTTCTAACCGACTTTTGACCGATTCAACCAGCTGAGCTGCTTTGATCGGTTTGATTAAAAAATCATCCCCGCCCAGATGCATCGCTTCCATGCGGCGGTCAAAATCATCTTCGCTGGATAGAAATACGATTGGAGTACTTACAAATTCATCGATCTGGCGCAGCATTTTTGTGAGCTGAAAACCATTAGTGCTTGGCATGTAGAGATCCATGAGGATCAAGTCTGGCCGGTAATCCATCGTTTTCCGCAGAAAAACACCAGGATCGGTAATCAATTCTGCATCCATCCCGGCAAGCTTCAACACCATCTGGTAAAAATTTGCAATCGGTAATTGATCCTCAACGATCAAAATCCGCTGGCGTTCAGTGGTTGATTGGATCTGTACACTGTCTAGTTTTTCCACCAGACTGGATATATCTAACGGCTTTATAAAAAACGCAACGCCATTGGCACAAATGGAGCTCAGACGCAAATCCTGGTCATTGTAGTCGGAAATAAACATCAAGGGGATATTGCCCTGCCAGTTCGTACTCAGGTCCTCAAAGATATCTACACCCACCTGAGTGGAATTTAGGGAAGAAATGTCAATCAATATCGCAACGGATACATGCTCAGCGATTGCGTTCTGGAGGTGAGGCAGGTTGTTAACAACTTTCACAAAGTAACCGAAATGGCTGATCTGGTCAGCGAGTAACACACCGAACCGATCATCTCCTGTAACCAGATATACCAGCTTATCAACGGATTTGAACTGTCGAAATTGATTGGTGGATGGGTTTGGATTTTCCAATTCTCACACCTGCTTAGCGAATGGTCAGGGTATTGCGACAGCCTTCTGAATCTTCTGACCGCGTTCAGACCCTGCCAAAGATTCTTTCTGGGAGTGTACGCTGCGTAGAAACACCTGGACAACGTTGAATTCTTTTTCAATCTCTTGAATCCGCGCCGACAATTCTACAGGTTGCCCCTTACGTAGCTCGTGCTCAAGAACTTTGCATAGATTTGCCAAGCGAGAAGCGCCATACAACTCGCAATTGCTCTTCAGCGCATGTAAATTCCCTGTGATTCCGTCTGAATTAAAGTGAGCGCCATGCTGTTTGATTTTCTCTAACAATGGGGGTGTATTTTGCAAAAACAAATCCAGCGCCTGGATGTGCAATTCTACCGATCCCGAACCGAGCGATTCGAAAAGGTCAAAAAGCTGCCTGGCATTAACGGCTTCCTCCGGCACAGAATCCAGGCTGGGTGGCTTTGTCATCCGACTCGGCTGGCTGAAGGCTTGTTCTAATGCCCTGGCCAATGTTTCCTTGGTTACCGGTTTAGCAAGAGTTATCTGAGCTCCCGCTTCACGGAGCAGTTGGTGGATCTCAATGCGTACATCGGCAGTGAGTGCAATGATATAGGGCTGTAGTTCGGGCTTGGATGCCTGTCGAATTGTGCGAATGGTTGTCAGTCCATCCATCTCAGGCATTTGCTGATCCATCATGACAACCGGATAATCTTTACTTCCCAACAGTTGCAGACGCGAGAACTCCATTGGTTGTCGAATCCACCGCATACCCCAAATTTTGCAATATCAAGCTAATTACATTCCGATTCACAGGGTCATCTTCGACAAGCAAGATTGTCTGATCAAGTGTTGGATTTTTTGCTGCCGTTTGATGCTTTGGTACTGGATTTATTTCTAGGTCAGGTAGTTGAACAGACTGACACAACAGGTCATACAAACGACTAAAACTCACGGGCAATTTAATTTCACATTGATTTGGGAGATTTGCTGGCATTGTCTTTCCGGCATCCAAGGTCAAGATTACCCTGGTACCATGTTGTAAAAGGGTTTGTAATAATACTTCTATCTGTTTACCAATGGTGCTTTCCATATCAGAATAAGATAGAATGGCCAATTGTGGGTTGCCGCCAGACTCCAGCCAGGCTAATGCCGCATATGGATCAATTACTGCTTCAACTTGCATCCCCCACATAGCAAGCTGTTCTTCAAGAATAGACCGGCAGATCGGCATACTTTCTACCACTAAGATCTGTTTTCCTGCTAACAGCGGTTGATAGGCGTCCAGATATGGAAGAGATTGTTCTCGAACCGTCTTTACCCGAACTGTAAAGGTAAAGATACAACCTTCCCCGGGAACCCCGCTACTGAAAAGTTGGATATCCCCACCCATTAACTCAACCAATTGCTTGCTTATCGCTAAACCGAGACCCGTGCCGCCATATCTTCGAGAAGAGGATAAATCAATCTGAGTAAAAGCCTGGAAGAGAGAGCCATGCCGGTCAGGCGGGATGCCTACACCGGTATCCTTTACAGAAAATCGCAAGAAAATTCCATCATCCTGGGAATGCTGAATTTTTTCTTCCATTTTGGGGGGCTGAACATCGACACGCAGCGAAATGTACCCGTGTTCGGTGAACTTGACGGCATTACTCACCAGATTGATCAATATTTGAGATACGCGCCCATCATCCCCTGTTACAAAAGCCGGCACATCTTTCGATACCCAGCTCGAAATTCTTAAGTGCTTCTGCGATGATCGCAACGCCAGCATATTCAGTGTGTCATCGATCATTTGTCGTACATCAAACTTCCGCTCTTCCAGGATGAAACGCGAAGCCTCTAATCTCGAAAAGTCCAACACATCGCCGATCAGTTCCAGTAACCGGTCGGCGCTAGACTGGATAGTGTGCACAAACTCAGTCTGCTGCCGGTTCAGGTTACTATCTGCCAGCAGTTCGGAGAGGCTGGTAATGGCTGTCAGAGGGGTTCGCAGTTCGTGGCTCATGTTTGCTAGAAAGGCTGACTTAGCCTGGGTGGCGGCTTCGGCAGCTTCTTTGGCTTCTTCCAAGGATTGAATAACCTCGACTTTTGCAATCGCCAATGAAGCCCGATTGGCCAGGGCGGTTAAAAACTCGATGTCCTCCTTGTTATAATCCCGAGGCTGCTCATCCATAATGTAAAGGACACCCACAGCCTGACCTTCGATAATTAGGGGCACTCCAGCAAAAGCTCTGATCTGGCTGTTTTCAATCAGCATATCTGTTCCTGGAAGTTGCTTACGAGTATCCGGAATGATTATCGGCTGCTTGTGTTCCAGGATCCAAGAGCTTACCTTATTTTGTTTGATATGCTTGCCACTGAGCTGGTTGCGCTCTATCGGGCTCAGGTTACTGCTGCCAACCAGCAGATTTCCGGTATGGCGATCAACGAACAGCACACTGGCGCCTACACTTGCCGCAAGCATTTCAGTAGCGATTTCAACCACCCGATCCAGAACTCCGGCCATCTCGCGCGGCTGATTGATCGCCAATTCTATTTCGGCCAGGGCAGCCTGTTTGCGTAGATTTTCTTGAGCCCGGCTACGCTCAGATACATCCTGAGCGATTACCTGGATCATGAAGGGATCAGACTCGCGTAATAGAGCGATTGTTAAGTCTAAAAATCGCAGCTCCCCGTCAGGCTTTATAAAGCGTATTATTTGATTGTGAGAAGGATTTTCTGGATTTTCAATTAATCTGATAAATAGTTCTGCCAATTCCTGGAAGTTGTCTCGATCCATAAATTGAGATATTGACTTCCCAATCAATTGTTCAGGTTGTTCATAACCTAAAAGTTGTGCACCAGCCAGATTGATGTAGGTAATCTCCTCTTTATCGAACATGGCGATGAACAAGGATGATGATTCTAGCATCTGCCGGTAGCGAAATTCACTTTCACGTAAGGCTTGCTCCGCCTGGATGCGTTCTGTGATATCTTGATTGACCGCAACATAGTTACATATTTGACCGGCGTCATCCCGTACCGGTGTTACAATTAATTCGGCCACGTACAAGCTACCATCTTTTCGCCGGTTGGTCAGCTCGCCCTTCCAGGTTTTACCGGAGAGGATCGTTTTCCACATGTTCGCATAGACTTCATCTGAGTACATCTCTGAGCGAAGAATGTGAGGGCGTTTCCCCAACAATTCATGCGGATCAAAACCAGTAAGTTGGCAGAAAGCAGGGTTACTCCAGATGATATTTGCATCTCGATCTGTGATAATGATTCCATTAGCTGCGGAGGCAAGTGCAGCAATTTGAACGCGAAGCTGGTCATTGGCAAGTTTTAATTCTGCTGTACGCTCCTGTACCATCGTTTCGAGCTGACGCCGGTGGCGATCCAACTCCATTTCTTCCTGCAACCGATTGGTTACATCGCGATTGATGCTCAGAATGGCATTTTTACCCTGATAAGGGATTAGAGAAGCGCGAACTTCCAGGGTGATGTGCCGACCATCTTTACACTTGTGGTGAGCAAAGAACTCCTTATCAAGATGTTTTTCCTGGATTAATTGTGGAATATACTCATCGGTAGATGATCCATCCACTGCAATGCTGGCAAGTGGCATGCCGATGAATTCATCGCGGCTGTATCCATAAGTTTGACAGGCGCGCTGGTTCAAATCTAAAACGATCTGATCCTCGACAGAATAAATAAGAATTGCATCATGAGCACCTTCGAACAGGCTACGATAATAGG
The DNA here is from genome assembly GCA_963705155.1 of uncultured Chloroflexia bacterium. Lineage (GTDB taxonomy): Bacteria > Chloroflexota > Anaerolineae > Anaerolineales > UBA4823 > CAVPJC01. Next base: position 65,637 of record CAVPJC010000014.1, read on the forward strand.
TCTCGCGCTCTCGCAGGTTGTGTTCAGCTTGGTGCATGTACAAAGCCAACTCAACAACATGCTCTAGATCGATCTTATTAAACGGTTTCATCAGGAAACCGTGTGGGTTGGTTTCGCGCGCTCGCTGCCAGGTTTTTTGATCGCCATGAGCAGTGAGAAAGACTACAGGAATATCGTAGCGCTGTTTAATTGCGTTGGCAGTTTCTACACCGTCAAGATCGCCATCAAGCGATAAATCCATCAAGATCAAATCAGGCTGATCTACCTCCAACCTTTGCAAGGCATCCATCCCGCTATAAATCCCCGCTTCCGTCTGGTAGCCAGCAGCCTCCAATACCAGCTGGATGCCTTCAGCCAGTGTCTGATTATCTTCGACAATTAATACGTGAGCTTTGGTCATCTATAACCCTGCCAAACAAAGTTGGTTCTCTACCCGGGTGTCAATGAGCACGGGCCAATTCTGTAATGCCTAATTATATTGACCATAGCGGGGGTATGGCCTGCCAAATCCGTTATGACAGGTTTACAATTCTGTAAATCAAGTGCCACTGCCGGGTTTGCTTAACAAATTCATATGGGGAAACAAACTCTGGCAATCTCTGTCTAGCTTCAGGAAAAGGAACTCACGCTGTGCGCAAGATTCACAGGTTATTGTGCACAATACTCACAGACCTCTGTCAGAATACCTTTGCATAACCATAGCCAGCGCTCGGACATTCCTGATAATGGAAGGCCTGGAGTAAAGCCCATTTTCAGTTATGACCGCATCCATGAATCGACTTACCAGCTCATCGAAGGATTGGTATCCATCACTCTGAAATCGCGCTGACTGTCGTTGATTTCGACCATCCTCTCGCCGATAACGGCTTTTAATAGATCGCAATGGTGATGCATATCACCAGAAGCATGGCTGCTAAAGACGTCAGTCTCCTGACTCTGGCCCTTTAGAAAGCCGGTTGTGGCAGCCGTCCGAACACCGTAGTAATTCCGTCTGTAGCATGCCTAACCGAATCGCTGGGTCAAAACCTCGAAGCGCTCGGCGCTCTCACCGATCACAAAGGGGTTTCGTTCACCTGCAGGTATTCGTACAGATTGCCGTTATTCTTCTTCGAAAGAATCCGGTTGTATTCCGCCTCGGTCCAAGGCTTTAAGGAGTGAGGAAATGCGATCTCACCACGCTCACGCCTTGCGATCTTGGCTTTGATGATGCTGTTACCAGCATCGAGCACCATGACAGACATATCCAACTCCTCGCGAAAACGTCGCGTTTACATTCGCGGACATAAGCCGTCTACAGATGTTGACGGATCAAGTTACACAATGCGTTTCAGTGGGTGTCTTCGAAATTCAACATGTCTGTCAAAGTAAATAAAGATGGGTTGCCTTGCCTTGATCATGCCTTGATTTTTCTCCCACATTTTGACCTGCGGGTGCAGATCGGGTGCAATTGGGAGAAATAGCATGAAAAGGGTGGATTTTATAGCCTTGTAAACCCCCATCTGTGGCTAAACAATGGATTTCAAATCCCTTGCTGTCCAGGTGGTATGAAGTAAAATTATCTTCATACCACAGACCGCAAGGGGTATGGACTCTCTAGACGGCTTTTCCAGGGGGCTTACACAGGGGAGGTCGTAGCTTCAAGCCCTATTCCGCCCACAATTTATTTTAATCTCTAAACCCACCCCCCCTACCTCTCAGAAAAGACCACGAGGATCAATGCGTCGCGCAGGCAATGCAGGGATCGAAAGCGCGCACAACTCTGCCGACAGCGCGTTCCAATTCCAGATTCACCCGTTCGGGATTGATATAACGTTGGGCTGCCACCTTCAGAGCGCGCTCGATGGCAAGCATGTTGTGAACTGTGGGTATGATGAACTCTGCGTTGGCAATCAAGCCGTTCTCGACGAGATAGTGGTGGATCAGCGGACCACGTGGCGCCTCCACTACGCCGTAGCCCTCTCCATCTCTTGGGGTGTGTGGTGCTGCTGTGTATTGGATATCCAGGGGCTGCTCCAGGATTTCTATGGCGCGTTCCAGGGCATAAACCAGTTCAATTCCCCGGCACAGATCAAAGAGCAAGATCCCGTGTGTGGGGCGTCCAAATGCGGCCTGGAAACGTCCAAGGTAATCATCGGCATTGGGAGTCCCCATGCAGTTCGCCATATTGATTCGCGCCAGGCTATTCGCCCTGATCACTTCCCCATGATAACTGGTCTGTCCGGCATAGCTGTATTCAGTCTCTTGGAAGGTAAGGTGTTCACGGAACTGGTGAGGGGTAAAGCTATCGTGGATAATTCCATCTGGACTCATCACGTGAATGATATTGCCGTTGTAATTTGGAAATGCCTCGCCGGTAGAAGCGATGTAGTGTGATGGAGCATCGTCTCCCCATGTGCCGATGCGCTCGCGAAGAGAAAGCGACGTCTCCCAGTAATAATCAAATAGCTCACGAGCAATCGTAAGCGCACCCAAGAGCTCCTGGCGCATGGCGTCTGCCACATCAGGTTTGACTCCACTGCTGATCCCGCCAACCACAGCTTTGACTGGATGGATGAACTGACCTCCTGCAACAGTGATCAAGTCTGTTCCCGCTTTTCGCACCTTTAGGGCGCGAGTCGCGATTACGGCCCGTTCTTTCTCTGGCTCATCCTCTTCGGCAGCTAGTTGAAATATACTGCCTACACCGAGGCGGTCTGGCATGGTGAATATGAACAAGGAAGTGGCCTGGTTTTGAATCAACTGACCGAGCAATAACAGCTCGCGAATCTTTTGCGCCAGAGGCGGCGGCGTGACCCCGTATATGTCTTCCAATGTCTTCACCGCGGCTACATGGTGGGCAGTAGAGCAAACACCACAAATCCGCGGTACGATCACAGGCATTTGTTCGGCAGGCATGCCTTTAACCAGATATTGAAAACCGCGCAGCTCTGTAGCCTCAAAATGGGCTGACTGCACTTCACCATCCTGTACGTCGATGGTTACCCGGGCATGTCCTTCGATCCGGCTTAGAGGGAACACAAGCGTAGTCATCTTAAATCACCTTCTCTTTCGGTCTGACTGGCGCGCCTGTTCCGGCCTCTCCTCCCTGAGAAGTACAATCTGCATCAACATAATCGGAAAATTGGAACAGAAATAACGCTAGTTGTGGGGAATGTAAATATGCATCGATCTCATCAGCAGGGATATCCGTCATACCGGTAAAAACGCGCTGGATAGCGGTAAACCACGCATGCGATTCCTTCTCGATGAAGGCGTCGGATGGCCCTCGACAACCAACACATGGATGTCCTGCTCGGGTGCAGAGGGCGCGACAACCGCCGCGAGTGGAGGCGCCGATACACAGATAGCCCTGGTTGATCAGGCAGATGTCGTCCAATACTTCGCCTTTCAAGAAACCGACCAGGTGTGCTGGACGCATTTCTCTGACCTTCCTGCGTCCACACTCTTGGCAAACGCTGGTCGCTGGTTTGAAATCCGGTGGATTGAAGAGCGCGGCGATGAAAAGCTCAGGCGTCGGCGGGCAACCTGGTAGGTACCGATCGACCGGCACCATAGAATCGATCGGGCGCGCTTTCGGAAGGAGCCGGGGCAGATGATAACGCTTACCCTGAGATAGGAAGAGTTGGCGCACTTCTTCTCGGTCACCCAACTGCGCCACCCCGCCTGAAATGGCGCATGTTCCTACCGCAATCACTTGTTGCGCCTTTTTTGCTGCTTTGCGTAAAGTGTATAGATTTTCATCGCTGCGCAAACTGCCGCTCACCAGGAGCACATCCACTTCTGGCACATCGGACACCGAGGTGACAAGCGGCATGTAGGCAAGTTTATATCGTTCCATCCACTCCTCGGCGTTGAGCAAGGATACCTCGCAGCCAGAGCAACCGGAGAGCTGGAGAACAGCAAATTGTTTCATAGTCCCTCCACGAATTACTCTGAGTCTAACATAATTAATGCTAAACGCGTTAACAAGAGCAGAATGATCAATCGAAGGCATCACCTTACAGGTGTGTCATTCATCACTTGACCGAGTATTCTCGAAAGACTACAATTAAGTTAATCGCGAGATTGGCATGAACAAGGCGCCGGTTAGTATCGGAGTTGATCGAATATAGTGTGGATAAAATTTCAACCAGCTTCACCAGAACCGTGTGAGAATAAAATCTGTTTGCAATTCTACTAAGGAGAAACATATGCAGACACCCTGGGACCATCGATATGCACATCGAACCCAACGTATCGGAAGTTCGGCTGTTCGAGAACTTTTAAAGCTGACTGAGAAACCGGATATTATCTCTTTTGGTGGAGGCCTTCCAGCACCGGATATATTTCCCGTGGAAGAATTCCGGGCAGCGTGTGATCGTGTCCTCACTGATTTTGGCGCCCTGGCGTTGCAATACGGTACAACTGAGGGTTACCTGCCGCTGCGCGAGCAAATTGCCCGCCACACCTCACGCTACGGGATTGAGGTGAACCCCGAAAATATCATGATCACCACAGGCTCACAACAGGCTCTGGATCTCATCGGACGAATATTTATCAACCGCGGAGATCGCATCCTGGTTGAATCACCCACTTACCTCGGGGCTTTGCAGGCGTGGAATGCTTATGGAGCCGAATATGTGTGCGTGCCAGCCGATAAAAATGGCATGAATACAGACGACCTGGAAGAAGCACTGCGTACCGGTCCCAAATTTATCTACGTGCTTCCGAATTTTCAAAACCCCACCGGTGTGACCCTCTCACTGGAGAGACGGTACAAGCTGATTGAACTGGCAGATCGATACGGCGTTCCAATCGTTGAGGATGATCCTTACGGTCAGCTGCGATTTGAAGGTGACCATCTGCCATCGGTGGTTTCCCTGGATGACCATTTTCGTAATCACAATGGGGGGAATTATCATGGTAATGTAATATATTTGAGCACCTTCTCAAAGACTCTCGCTCCGGGTCTGCGGCTGGCATGGGTCATTGCGCCGGCAGAGGTAATTCGTAAGATGGTGATGGCCAAGCAGGGGACTGACCTGCACACCTCTACCTTCAACCAGTTGGTCGCTTACGAGGTTTCCCGAGGCGGGTTCCTAGACCAGCACATCAAGGTGATCCGCCGGGTGTATAAAGAGCGGCGTGACGTGATGCTGGCTGCTATGGATCGCTACTTCCCACCTGAAGTCGATTGGACCCAACCGTCCGGCGGCTTATTCCTCTGGGGAACAATGCCCGAGTATTTCGAGGCAAAGGAAGTGCTTCAAGCTGCAGTTGAACAAAAGGTGGCATTTGTGCCGGGTGAACCATTCTACCCCAAAGGCGGTGGACACAATACCATGCGCTTGAATTTCTCATTTGCCCAACCGGAAAAAATCCAGGAAGGCATCGCCCGACTGGGGCGCGTCTTGCAGGAACGAATTGAGAAACCAGAACCGGCTGGATAAGCAGGTTGATCAATAAAAAAAGCGATGGACCGAAATCCATCGCTTTTTTGCTTATCTAATTTCCAGCAGCTCTACTTCAAAAACAAGGGTGGCGTTGGGTGGAATGACGCCGCCTGCACCACCAGCGCCATAAGCCAGATCGGGTGGGATGGTAAGTTTGCGTTTGCCCCCCACTTTCATGCCGGCTACACCCTGGTCCCAGCCCTGGATAACCTCCCCCTGCCCCAGTGTGAAGGAAAAGGGGCTGCCGCGATCAACCGACGAATTGAATTTGGTGCCATCAGTAAGCCATCCGGTGTAATGGACAACAACGAAATCGCCGGTCTTGGCTTCGGCGCCGCTGCCCGTGACGATGTCTTCGATTTGCAGGGTGGTGACGTCAAGGGTAGTTGCGTTTTTTGTCCGATTAGCATTGATGGCAAAAAAGGCTACAAGGGCGATGATTGCCAATCCAATTGCGGCGAGGACAATTGATTTGTTGCGGCGCTGCTGGGCGCGAACTGCACGGCGCTTTTCTCTGGCGAGGGGTTTTGTGGGTTTCAGTGTCATATACGGCCTCCAATTTTATGATGGATCGAGAGGGAGTATCACATTGCTAAAACGGAGAGTATAATCTGGTAATTCGCCTCTCCAGGTTATTTTATTTTGAAATCACGGGCAGGTGAACTCTCCAATAGGCGCGGGTGATCAGCGTGGCGTTCACCGGTTCGACCCGGCATCTCCTGTGGATGTTATCATAATTTGTGCTGTATCCTGCATCCCGCCGGCAGTTGCAGGGATCTGGACGGTGATGACCACATCGCTTCTGCATTCCGGGCGCAATCAGCCCGGGAATGAACGAAAAGCTGGTTGGCCAATTCTGTCCGCTGGCTGAAAACTGGTAGGTATCTTGTCTGCTGCCGTTGTTTTCAATCGTCAGGGTGTATGGGATCGATTGACCAGGTGAGCCGAATTTTTCAGTGGATGCGGGCGTGAAGACAAAGTCGAAGGGACTGCCTGTGCGGGTAGTCACAAAGGATGATACAGCCGGTACACCGGGATATGAGGACTGCGCCATGAGGGATCTGGTCTCAAAGGCGCTCATTGGGGCTGTGACCGGTATGCTGACCTGGACGGTTACATCACTGCTCATCCCGGACTGGAGGGTGATTGAGATCGGTGTGAGGACAGCCGGCCAGCTGGATGACCCGAGCGTGAGGCTGATGGTATCGGGCGTATCCCCAATGTTGGCCAGGTGAAGTGTGTGGGTTATCAAGCTGCCAGGATAATCCGTCAGGCTGGTTTCCGCAGGCGTCAGGGTGATTCCATGGTTCGGGTTGATGGTCACCGGCTTTGTGGCGGTCAGCGGCGTGGTGATGGTGCAGTTTTGAACAAAGGCCTGGACGTTGTAATCACCGGCTGAGACGAAACTATGACTGCGAACGAAGGGGTTTTGTGTGCTGGTACCGGTGAGATTTTGGGAGCCATCAGAAAAATTCAGGGTAAAACTGAGCGGTGGGGTAGCCTCCACAGGGTTGATATTCAGGCGAAAATCGACAGGCAGGTTGGGGTAGAAAGGCGGAGATGAAATCAGATCAAGCGATATACTTTCGACAGATATACATGGTGCGTTAATATCCAGGAAAACCGCGCTGACCGGCCCCCAGGCGCCGCTCGTGTCACGTCCACGGATAAATATCGTGTGGCGGCCCTGGCTTAACCCGGTAGTATCCAGGCTGGCAGTGACCGCTTCAATCGTGGCATTGAAGGCGCCATCCGCTGGATCCATGGCATAGGCGAGTGGAGTTGTTGTGGTGATCCAGGGGGGTACGTCGATGTAGAATTCTGCTCCGGCGATGTTTTGCGTGGGTTCTGTGCCTGTTGAGCTGTTGAAACGCGTATCATCGACTGTTGCATCCAATTGGATGATGGCCCCAGGCTCAACCGTGACAGGAGAAAGAGAGGGGGTGAGGATGTCAGGTCCGGAGGGTAACAGATACGGGGCGCGTGCCACGCGGGCGGCATAGATCAACGCCAACAAATTATCAGGCAGAATGGTGTTTTCAAAAATCGAGCAATTCTGAAAAAAGGCTGTGCCCAGCTCGAAGGTGTAAGCGGCAACACCCAGCTCGCCATAGGCGAAATCGTCGGTTGTGCCATCTGTGGAGTACAGATCAAAGGCCTGTTGGGGAGTGTAGCGATTAAAGTATGCAAACCTTCGGCCAAGGGATTGCAAAGAATTAGCATTTGGGGGAAGAATTTCATCAAAGCCCCAGGGCCAGAGCACCAATTGGCTGTAACTGTGCAGATCGATAAAGACACCGGTTGCATCGGGTGGGGCAGGAGAGGTCAGGCTGGCCTCTCGTTGGTCTGGAAATTGGGCTCGCACGTAGTTTTGAACGGCTTGAGTTTCTGGTTCGGACGCTGGAGATGGGCCACGATAGGTTTCTGCACAAACACTGCCACTGGATCCGCCACAGCATCCCCATTGGAATTCAAAATTGCGGTTAAGATCTGCGCCGCGCGAGTTGGTGTTTGAACAATAGTTGTTATTCGTGTTTTTTCGCCAGGAGAGTCCACCTTCAGCCCGTTTTCGCCCATCCGGGTTGGATTGAAGCATCAGGTGAATTTCATGGTAGTCCAAAAGCCAGGTGATATCTGGATCTTTGTTGTATCCTTCCACCAGGTATTCGGCAAACCGGGTATTGAGCTCGGCAGGCGTATACTCGCGGGCGTGGATGGAAGACATGACGAACAATTTTGGTTTTGGACCGGATACCAGGTCGTTCGTCAGGCGCAGAACGCTGAGGTCATAGCCTGCCAAACCACCTGGAGAGGTTTTTTCCCAGGAATTGCCGATATCGACCCAGGCGGTGAGGTCAGGGTATTGCAGGATGATATCCTGAGCGGTTGTGAACGTCTCCTCAACGGTGCGGTAACACGGATACCCCGGGATGCCGTTTATCTGGCCTGGTAAGCGGACGGGAGGCCGAGAGGCCTCATCTGTCAACGCTTCGTCGATCTCCATGCGAAAACCAAGACTTGCCAGCCAGCTGTACTGGGACTGATCAACCAGAAGGACCATATAACCTTGGTCGTGATGGACTTCCCAGGGTTCGATCTCTGAGGTGGCGGAATCCAGCATAGCGCGGCTGGTAAAATAAGCTCGCACTACCCAGGATCCCTGACCATCGGGCAGCACCTGATCGCCATCCGGTGTCGGGGTAGAGGCTGCGCCCTGTTCCGGTATTTGGGCGCGGACATTCATCGCCAGTATCCCCGATAAAAGCCCCAGTGGGAACAGTACCGCAAGAAAAATCAAGATATAGCGGTAGGTTCTCAATTTTACTCTTCCAGATATGGAATAAAATCGGTGCGGGCCAGGCCTTGTTTCACAGCCTGTCTTGCTACGGCTTGAGCGACTGCCTGGTGAACCTTTTTTGTCCAGAGGATTGGGGACCAATTCGTCTGGCGGAGTCAGGTCTGCGATCACCCAGGCAGCGGTAGCAGCCAGCACGCGCGCCAATTGCTGCTCATCATCGACGTACACCGACAGGTCGCGCAGCATGGATTGGCTGGTCTCCTGGACGGTCCGGATGGATCCAATATCGCCGCCCTGTTCAGCAATCGCAAGAAGGAGGTTGCCAAGCGTACCGGGTTTCTGGTCATTGCGCACGCGCACTGTGCGCATAGTTTTATCGCGGTTCATAAATATTTAGGCCTCGCCTAATTATTTTGAATGGTTGTGCCAGTGTTTAAATGACTTCAGATTCGATCCGCCCACAAATTCTCTCAGGATGGAGTTATCCGGGATACGGTCGGATTCCAGAAGGCAGGAACCAATCCAGAAATGCTAACAAACGCTTGGCTTCGACATATTCGGGTTTGCCAAAGGGCACCTGACGCAGTAAGGGTTCAGCCAGCGGCTTGAGTACTGAGAGCTCATAAACCAAGGCCGAGTTGAACATAATATCCGCATTTTCTTGATAAGGGAAAATGTATCGCTTTTCACCACGGCGCACTGATTCCCAGCGTTGGATGGTTTGCTGAGCATAATAGCCGCGCTCGTGGGCATCCCGAACTAACCGGCGGATGAGGCGGGTATCGGTGGTCGAGACACGATTATGCCGGTCCAGGTTGAGTTGGGTGAGCGCAGAAACATAAATGCGAAAAGTCTGTTCAGGATCAAGACCGGAAACCAGATCCCTGTTGAGGCCATGAATGCCCTCCAGGATGATCATTTCGCCATCGCGAAGCTGGATTTCATCACCGGGCTCACTTTTCCCGGTGATGAAGTTGTAGTGTGGCAATTGCGTAACCTCGCCGGCGATTAATCTACGCACATCCGTCGAGAGGCGGTTTTGGTCCAGCGCTTTGATCGACTCGAAATCGGGTTTGCCTTCCTCATCCCTGGGAGTCAAGATCGCGGTCGATAAAATAATTATCCAGCTCCAGCGGGAATGGCGCGATACCGTGGGCTAATAGTTGGATTGAAAGGCGTTTGGATAAGGTGGTCTTCCCTGAAGAGGAAGGCCCGGCAATAAACACTGTCTTGACCTGGCGGCTGAGTTCAGCGATCTGAGCGGCAATTTCTGCTACTCGCTGCTCGTGCAGGGCTTCGGAAACCAGGATTACCTCCTCGATGCGATTAGCCTTGATGGCGTCGTTGAGAGCACCGACATTTTCGATGCCCAGCCGTTGCAGCCAGTCACCGTACTGTCTGAAGGTGTTAAGCAGTTTTGGGTATTCGGGCAAGGGAAGCAGAGTTGTGGGGGCGTGGCGCCTGGGGAAGCGTAATGTAAATCCCCCGCCCACCGGATCAAGGCCAAACCAGCGCAGATAACCTGTCGAAGGCACCATATAGCCGTGATGATAATCCCGGTGGCCTTGCAACTGGTAAAGGGTCAGATAGTCTTTGTGGCGGTGGGCCAGGAGTTGAACCTTATCATCTTCTTCCTGCAGGCGGAAATACTCAATCGCTTCCTGGATGGGAACTTCACTTCGTTCGAAAGGCAGGTCTTTTTCAACCAGCCGGCGCATGCGTTTTTCCAGATCGCACAACTCAGTCTTGTTGAGAGGCGGTCGTTTGGTGACCTGGCAGTAATAACCGCCTGACGCAACCGAATGATCGACGGTAAGGATCGCATCTGGAAAACTCTCAATAAACGCGGTTTCCAATAAAAAAACCAGGGAACGGCGGTAAATCCGCATTCCATCGGCATCTCCCATGGTTACGAGGGCAATCCGGGCGTCCATTTTGATGGGATAGGTGAGCTCGCGCAGCTCGCCGTTGACTACGGCCCCGACGATGGGCGCGGCACACTCTTCCTGGAGTATCTTAAAGAAGCATTCCAAGGGGCTCGCCGCGTGGACCGGATATAACCCGTCCGTCCGGAAGATGGATTTCAATGGTTGAACGCGGATTTACGAATTGTACGGATGGCGGATTATTAGACTTATGGGATACCGATTTTGGTAAGATAATTTGAAATCTTATTGTAACACGCAGGATTGGATTGAAAAATAAAAACGAGGTCCAAACGCTTAACAACAGCGCAAGGACCTCATTTATTCGGTTGATCAAGATGTCAGGTCACCTTAATCGTTTATTTAGCCAGTAGTCTTTCACACGCAGCGGTATCCAGCAAGCCAGCCAGCTCTGCTGGGCCGCTCCATTCAACCATTTCAAAAGAAACTTATACACCCTCGAGAGTGCTGCGTACCCAGTCGCCGACCAGCCAGTAGCGAAAATCAGCTCCCTGGTTACATTGAACAGCAGCGATGACACCATAGATTAACGCAACGACAGGCATGAAAGAGACGACCAAAGCAAACGGCATGCACAGGCAGCCCAGACCCACCACAGCAACCAGAGCGCCGCTGACCGCCCAGGCCGCACCGGCGAGAATGCCGCCTCCCACCCACCAGATGAGCTGAAAAACGAAGGACTGCATGGAGTGATACGCAACATAGCGTGAGCGGTCTTTATAGATGATGTAAATGACCAGAGCGGCCACAGGACCCAGAAAGCCTGTAACCAGGTTTAACAATACGGTCAGGTGCGCCAGCATAGCCCAGGTACGTTCATCGGATGCGGACAATGGCGCGGCAGGTCCGCCAACTGGAGTTGCTGCATTCATATAACTTTCTCCTTTGGAACAAGAAAGAACCCCGTTCCAGCTTGCCGCTGAACGGGGCTCAAACTGCAACAGATCGCTCTAAACCCAGCCCTGACTTTTAATGAAATTGGTGATTATCGGAATTTCAAAGGTCAGACCCTGGTAGGCTTTATAAGCCCAGTAGAACATCAAGAACCAGAGCAAGCTGCCGCAGCCGAAGGTGGGAACGGCAACGATGGGCACCAGGATGATCATAATCACGCCAATCGCCAACGATTGAACTGCATGGTACTTGATGAAGGGACGTGCCTTCTTATCTTCCATCAATAAGAGGATAATCGGGATCAAAGGGGAAAATACATAGGATAATGCGCACCAAAGTTTATCGTCACTGGTTATATCGGGTGAGGTGAACTGGTCAGACATGATGTTATTCTCCTGGTACTTGATTGAATTAGATACCCAATTGTATCCATTGTACAACGAATATTATCGAACACAAGGTTTTCTGTTCAGAATAACACCAATAATTCTGAAAGGATGCGAAATAATGGATGCTTTCTGCGGTTTTGGCTGCCAATCGGCGCTGTTTGGGCAGCCACTAGGGGATCGGGTTAGCGTCAACCTGTACGGATGAACTGGAGGCGATCAGATATTTCCATAAAGTTTGCACAAGGCCAGTTCCGGCGCCGGAAGCCATATTGAAATAGTATGCTGAAGAATTTGCCAGCCAGGTAATGTTGCAGAGAAATGCGCCTGAAGCAGCCACTTGCTGGACGTCCTGAAGTGTTTGGTCCTGCAGACGCCAGTTGAACAGGGTTTGGGTTTTTGAACCGGGATCATAACCGCAGAAAGCGAATGTCTGACCGTCCGGACTCCAACCGCCATCCACAGGAACCATCCGGGTAGGACCAACAACCGGAAAGCTGACACCAGAAATGGGGTTCCAGAAAACGAGCAGGATACTTCCCGGATCAGCATCTTTCGCGGCTAATAAATAGATCAAACCATTGCCAGGCTGCCATGCCAGATTGATTGCGTCTGGTATTTGCCCGTAGGATCTTCCCTGGAGGTCTATGGTCTGTAAAATCAGCTGATCTCCTTTGTAAAGATTGAAGCTAACAAACTGCTCATCCGTTGACATCATGGTTTGATAGATATCAGCCGGGAGGAAAACTCATCAGGCGCCAAGTGCCAGATGGGCCTAAATTCTCCGGTGACTGTCTCGATGATATCCACTGTATTGGTGTCGGTGGGCTCGGCGTAACTGATCCGCCCGGCATTGACCAGAAATGAGGCATTGGATGCAACAGCAAAGGAACCATCGGTGACCCAGGGAAGTTCCCATAGCTCATTACCCTGCAGATCGTAGCCGGTCAGCCACTCACAAAGCGCGCCGCAGTGATCCTGAAGAATGAAAGTGGAATCCCGAGTGGGCATCACCCGGCTGATATACACCGCTTCTGAAGCCAACCAAAAATTCTGCTTGTTTAGATCAGCAATGATGACGGTGTTGGAGCCTGGAAAGCTAACAGGCAAATTCACCGAGTTGGTCAAATTGACAAAAAGTATCTGGTTGCTATCCGTAGACCAGGTGGTTTGCCCTCCAGGCTTTTTCGCAGGGATCCAGGCATTTTGAAAGGCAGCTGGCGCAGCAGGTGCTTGTGGTATCCAGGAAGCAGCAGTATATGGGGCCTGGGGAAAGCCGGGGATTATATCTGTGATGGCCATGATCTGGCTGGCCTGTGAGAACCAGATGCGATAATCTGCCAGTTGAGCGTCATCGACAGCGGGATCACTTAACGGTATTGGGTTAACATCAAAGAGCAATTTAGAGCCATCCGGCGACCAACGGGCGAAATTGACATATCGGGATATTTCAGTGAAAACGCCATTACCCGGAGCGGTTTCTACAACCAACACGCCATACTGGATGAAGGCCAGTTGCCCTAAACTGCTGAGAAAAGCCGGAGATGCGCCTGCGATGATGATTGGCAAGGAAGCTGCCGGGTCATCTGGAAGTGGCAGCGTGGAGGAAATTTGTGGTGTTTCGGTTGGGGTCGCGGTTAGGATAGAAGGCTCAACCGTTACAGCAGCAGTGACTGTGGCGGCGGCCGTTGCCAGAACAGGTGGTATGGATGTTACATCTGGCGCAGGAGCCGGTTGGCCGCATGCCGTCAGAAGCAGGGAGATGGCAAATAGGACGGAAAGATTATGTTTTAGCATTGAGACTAATCCCTTTCGATAGATGGAACTTATCGCCAGGTGAGGATGAAAACAACTGTGAATAAGGAACTGACGACCAACTGCCGGATACCAATGGCCGTAGGTTTGAAACCCACGGCAGGCCTGACCGCACCATAGATGCATTCCAACCATTGCATCAGGAAGGGGAGCGGTATCCAAATTGGAAGCCAATCCAGACAGGATGCGATGAGTGTCAGGCAGAGATTGAAAGTTGCATACAGCAAACTGCGTGTAGCCATTATCAAGCGAATTTTAAGCGGTGGGACCGATTGCAGCTCACGCTGTTCGAGGCGCAGGTAAGCATAGACAATCGAAGCTGCAGACTGAAGCCAGCACAGAGCAAATAGCCACCATCCTGCTGGGTCTGAATGACCGGCGCCGGTCCAGTATGCAGCGGGAGCAGCCAGGGCCAGGACACCGCTGCCCACAATTTCAACACCCACCTGGCGGCGTTCAGCGCGGCGGCTCACCAGCCATAAGTGCCAGATGAATACTGGCACGCCGGGCAAAGCCAGAATCAGGAGGTAAGAGAATCCCTGTAGTACCAATCCCACCAGGGCTGCCAGCATCCAAAGACCATATAAAACTATCCAGAAACGTGCTGCAGGCAGATCTTTTTTTGATCTTCGGCCGGTGTAAGCTTTGACAACGATCGTCACGGGTTGGCGAATAAGAAAGGCAGCCATTGCGGCAAACACCAGATAGGCAGATGCCAGGTTCAGACGACCACCAGCGAACAAACCGATCAGAAGCGGGGACAGAATAAACACCCAGGCACCGTGTTCACCAGGGAGTGCGATATGTTTTTTTAGATACGTTTGTTTATTTTCTGCAATCACCAACTGAATTATAGTCCATTCGAGATGATATTTTTCCATGGGAGGTTTGAATTTGTGAAGACAAATTTATCAGGAAATCAGAATACAGCCCGGTTGTATGGAATATAATGCATTGGTTAGAGAGGTGATCGTCATAACGCACAACCAGCCGCCCATCGACGATATTGAAGTGTCCAGTCTGTTGACATGTTCAAAATCCGCTCATCGCCCCGGCGGTTAACCAAGGACAGCAGAGTGAAATTCAACCCTCGGTAAGATTCGCATCGGTTTATTAATCGTCCTGTGTCTGGTTCTGGCAGTGACGACAGTATTGTGGGCCAGCGGGTTTATGTCTTCTATGTATGCTTTCCGTTCTGTTTTAAAGGACCATCCGCCGTCTCCTGGACCGTCGCTTGGAGGGCGGCTGTCGAGGCGTGTCGTGATCGTTCTGGTCGATGCTCTCCGGCTGGACACCTCTCTGAACAATGATGTCATGCCAAATTTGAATGAGCTTCGCCGTCAGGGAGCCACGGCGCACATGCACAGCCGCCCGCCGTCGTACTCGCAGCCAGGTTACACAGTGATCCTGACCGGGGCCTGGCCCGATATCAACGATGGTCCACCCATCAATCTACCCTACGATGAGATACCCACTTTTACTCAGGATGATATATTCTCTGCAGCAAAGCGGGCGGGTATTGGTACGGCTGTTTCGGGTTATTACTGGTTTGAAAAGCTGATCCCCCAAATGGTGATCGATCAATCGTTTTATACTCCTGGAGAAGACCGGGTGGCAGACCGGCAGGTGGTGGATGCGGCAATAATGTATTTGAAGGAAGGCAAAGCCGGCCTGATCCTGGTGCACATCGACCAGGTGGATTATGCCGGCCACCACGAGGGTGGACCCGGGGATGTCCGATGGGACCTGGCGGCCAAACGCGTGGATGACTTGATCGGTGAAATAACTGGAAGTATGGATTTATCTCAAGACACATTGTTGGTTATCAGCGATCACGGACAGATCGACGGTGGAGGCCATGGGGGGCATGAGGCAATCACATTGCTGGAACCATTTGTGTTGGTTGGGGCGGGAGTTACCCCCGGTGATTACCGGGACCTTGATATGGTGGATGTAGCGCCAACAATTGCTGTGCTCCTGGGCACCAATCTGCCGGCATCCAACCAGGGCGTGCCCCAGGTGCAAATGTTAAAACTTGAAAAAAGGCAGATGAGCGCTGTAAAATTGGCACTTCAGAATCAACAGAGCGCTTTGCTGGAAGCTTTCCAGAACGGACTCGGCGTGCGTGAAGATTTACCCGGCGATATGTCCGGCAATCCCATCGCGGCCATGCAGGCGCTGCGGCAAGACCGGTTGGCCGGTGAGAGAGAGAGGCGTTTGCAGCCGGTGTTATTATTGGTGTTGCTTCCAGCTCTCTACCTAAATTTTCACCGGGGCAGGGCGCTTGGCTGGCTGTTCCTGGGGGCGGGGATCATCACTGGAGTTTTCCACCTGTATTATGCGGTCATAGAACAGAAGACGTACAGTCTAAGCTCGGTGACCGGTGTGGAAGACCTGTTTGGGACGGTTGCAGGCGGCATCATCTTGGGATTCTTGGTGAGCTGGCCAATTATTGCTGCCGGGTTAGAAATTTTCCGTTTATCTCCCGGTGCAGCCTTTGAAAAGATAATCCATCTGACTTTGCTGGCTGTGGGTATCTCTGCTTTATCGGTAATTGCCAGTTATTACTTGAATGGTTTCGTGGTCTCCTGGACCCTTCCGGAGTTTGGCAGTGCAACCTTGAGTTTTCTTGCTTTGCTGCAGATCGCGATAATGGCAATTTTTGGTCTCTTACTGGCTGTAATAACATCGATAATTGTCTGGACATACGGCAGGATTATGGTCCATCGGGAAAGGTAGAAAAATGGCCTCCAAATACCGGTTTGCAATTCGGCGCGTGCGTGATGATGATCTTCAGGGAATACTGGATGCAGCTCTGGAATCAGCGGACGAGGTGTATCCGTGGATGCCCTGGTGTCATCCGGAGCTTTCCCTCCAGGAGGTCACCAGCTGGTACAACTCTCTTCAAACAAGATGGGAGCAGGATGAAGGGTACAACTTTGTCATTATTGAGAGGCTCAGCAACCTGGTTGTTGGTGGAATCGGGTTGAACTATATCAACCGTAACTACCGGATGGCTAATATGGTTTACTGGGTCCGGACAGGGTTTATAGGCTATGGCGCGGCGAGCAACGCCATCCAACAATTGGCTGCCTATGCTTTCAGCCTTTTGGAATTGCAGCGGTTGGAAATTGTCACCCCCGTAGGAAACGTTCCCAGCCAGAAAGCAGCCCTGAACGCCGGCGCAAAACTGGAAGGCCAGCTTCGGAAGCGTATCTGGCTGCATGGAAAACCACACGATGCGTATATGTATTCCTTGATCGAAGAAGACCTCAGTGGCCCGGGTTAAGTCGATCTCAGGGGATGCCAGTTGCAAAAGTCCGGGCTTCCCGCTCTTCAGCTTCCAGCACGATCGTCTGGATTTTCTCACGTGCAGCTGCATCCAGGGGTAGAGACTTGTGCGAAGCGAGAATTTTGATCAATTTTTCCTGAGCACGCAAAGCGGTATCTTTGCTGCCCTTCTTTTCCCAGTTAACATAAGAACTTCGATCCATCAAACCGGGCACCCAGACTTCACTCCGGCAAAGAGCCACCGATGAGGGTTCAGTCAAGAATGAACCGCCGGGGCCGATTTTTTCTAACAGATCAAACATGATGGTTTCTGCATTGACTGGTATACCGCGCATGATGCGCCGTACCATGGCAATGATCTCGTCGATCAGTACCAGGTAAGTGAGCGAGCCAATATCGGCGCAATCGAGAAAACCCAGATCGTGAACCAGGGAAGCGCCGCTGAGGGCGGATGTGTAAATTTGCAGAGCAGCTTCTGCGCCGGCCTGGGCGTCCACAACCTTACTTTCGGAGGCGCCTGCTGTGCCCATGAAGGGCAGGTTCAGATAATGCGCCAGCTCGGCGCTGGCAGCAACATGCAGGTTCATTTCGGGCGAGCCGTAAGCAGGCCGGGCAGTTCGCAAATCCATGGGGGAGGGCAAGCCGCCGACAGCAATAGGGGCGCCGGGGCGTTTGAGCTGGAGGATTGCAACCCCGCTTAGAACGGTTGCCAGGTACAGGACAAGGGCGCTCGCACCTGTGAAGGGTGATTCCATGCCGACAGTTGGCCCACCGAGATAGGCAACTGGAATTGAGTGATCCACAGCCCATAATAAATTATCCATATTTTCTTTCGGATGGCGCAAAGGCGATTCATAGGTGGCAAAAAAACCAAAAAAAGGCTTGCGTTCAAAAGCCTCTGTGCTGCCCGCCACTGCGATAGCCATCCGGTAAATATCTTCCAAGGTCTGGGGGTTATTGGCCCAGGCCAGTATAGGTTTGCCGGTATTTTCCAGACTCTCGGCAAATTCGTATACGGGGGAAAGAACCGGGGTTACGTCATCGAACAGGCTGAGCCCCATAATAAAGTCGATGTTCTCCAGGGCGTCACACACTTTGGCTGTCAGACCGGCATCCCCCCGGCGTGCTTTACGGCGCTCTCCTGTATATGGATCGGTGAAATAAGTGCATGTGGGACCAGGTCCGAAATGGACATTGAATGGAGAAACTCGAATTTGGCGGCGGTCATCTCGCCCGCATATTGTGAAAGCGCGCGGTGCAGTTTTTATGGCGCGTTGAATGACGTCCTTTGGTATGTGCGCTAGGCTGCCGTTCACTTTTACGCCCGCTCCAGCCAGAAGCTCCAGGGCTTCCGGTGAATGGACCAAGACACCTACCCGCTCCATGCAATCCAAAGCAGCTTGATACAATTCATGGCATTGTTGTTCGCTTAGAACACGAAAATGGGGGATTTGTTGCTGAGGCGAATTGGCAATTTTCATCATGATCTTATTTGTTGCCTATACATGCCCGTAGTAATCGCGGTGGACAGCGGTTGAGTAAGCGTAATCAAGCAGGGTGCCCCAGCTAAATATGGGGATACCAATTTCACGCTGCAGAGCACGGGCGAAAGGTGGAAAACCGGTGCATTCCAACAGCATCGCGCCCATATTTGTGTGTTGCTGGTAAAACGCCACTGCCACACTCAAAAACTCAGCCTGAGCTTTATCATAATAAGCCGATGGCGGAGAGGTGCGCAAGCCCTGCGTCCACAGGTGGTCAAACTCCTGGCATTGGAGACCCTCCATAGCGCCGCCGATCACATAGTTGCTGCCAATTTGAATTCCCGCCGAGGATAGGTGCCGGTCGGTCAGATACCTGGAATTTGCCACGAGTATACCGACCACCTGGCTCGGAGCGATGATCTGCTGGGCAAGCGGGACCTGCAGAAGGCTGGACATATATACCGGCAGGTTAATTGCTGCGGCAACTTCTTTTTGAAAGTATGAAAAATAGCCGCACTCAGCGGCTATTGCCCGGCAGCCCAGATCCTGCAGGTTTCGGGCCGCAGCCAGGATAGGCTCCAGGCAGCCGGTTTTATCCTCTTCGACAACCAGCGTATGGATATCTACTCCGCGGACGATTTCGTATTGGATCGGGAAGGGGTAGGCGCTGGCGTTGCGCACGTCGCCGGGAAAACCTGGATAGACATCGTCCAGAAGAAGAATCCCCAAACCCAATCCATAGGCACGCTGGGTTTTACGAGCAGCGATGCGTTGAATGCCCGGGTCGTGTGATTGGTTGAACAACTGTCCTCCGTGCTACGGTTTTTCACCGGCAAGTATTTTAGCAAAAAGACTGGCGTCAATGTTCCCGCCTGATACGATGCAGGCGGTCTTGCCCGTGCCCGTATCCATCGATAGCGCGGCAGCCAATGCCACCGCTCCAGCTGGTTCTGCAACGATATGGTTAGATACCGCCAGCAATTGAATGCAGCAAGCGACCTGCTCGAGGCTGACAACCTTCGATCCAGCCAGCAAACGGCTGGCTAACGACCACATCTGTGGAAAAACAAACGGAGCGCCCATTCCTGAGACAAAGCTTGGGGTGAAGTGGATTTCCACCGGTTTTCCAGCGGCGAACGAAGCAGCCAACGGAGCGCCGGTAGCAACTTCGCAGGCGAATACGCGCACTTCAGGCTTGAGAATGTTGAAGGCGGAGGCGATGCCACAGCTCAACCCACCGCCCCCATAGGGTACCAGAACGGTCTCGACATCGGGAAGATCTTCCATGATTTCAAGCGCAATGGTCGCGTTGCCTGCCATAACATGGGTATCTGCAAAGGGGTGGATCAAAACCCCTGCCATTCCGTCCAATCTTTGCATTCTTTGAACTTGTTGGTACTGCTGAAAAGGAAGGGGGATAATCGCCGCGCCCAGGTGGACGATGGCATCTATCTTGGTCTGTGGAGCATCCTCGGGAACAATGACGGTACAAGAGAGACCTAATGTGTGGGCAAAACGTGCCAGGCCCTGAGCCATATTGCCTGCGCTGGCGGTCCACACCCCCCTTGCGAGAACTTCTGGAGGCGTTTGCAGGATTGCAGACGCTGCGCCGCGAATTTTGAAGGAACCGGTAGGTTGAAGGTTTTCAAGTTTAAGATATATCTGCCTGAAGCCGCCCTCGCCCTGGTAGTGTACCAGGGGTGTACGCAGCACGTGCGGGGAGATGCACCGGCGTGTTTCGTGGATCAGTTCCAACGAGGGGGGCAGCAGGGCTTTCATTGTCATCAGGAGGTATGGTGGAGATTTCGAGCAGCAACAAACGCCAAGCCTCGTTCGGTGAGGGCGCGGGCGGTGCGATTGAGCGCATCAAACTTATCCTGGAAGTTCAATGAGATTTGCTCCCAATCGCCGCTTGCTATAATCTCCGTTTTAAACGATAATAATCTTGAATTTCGGATGGACGCTGGCGGGATTGTTCGACAGCAGGATCGCCGCCTTCGTGCTTGGCTGACAGGTTGGGCACCCCTTGTGCAAGGGTCACCAGTTCATCCCGGCGCAAATATGGCTGGATTATGATGCCTTTCCATGTTTCGGTGATGTGATGCTCAAAGCGCACGAATTCTTCGAAACCAAATTCTTTCCGGAATTGGGCGCTGATCTCAATGGTTTCGTTGGTCACAGAGTTGCTCCAATTGAAACCAACCAGCGGTGTAGCGCCATCATCACGTGCGAATAACCGTGCGGTGACGAGTGTCCACAACGCAGAATAGGGATTATCGTTGCCAAGAGTGACAGAGATCTTGAACTCGATATCAACCCCCAACCTGTGAAGCAGATAACCCATCAGGATTGTCCCGGAATTGACGTTCAGGATCTGGCGGACACCGTATTGCGTGTAGTAATACAGAAATTCGTCCAGCCAGCGCAGCGGATAGTCATTGGGCTGCCCGACACCGCCGTAGTAACCAATTATTGTGTCCGGCCCACCCAGATGAATGTTGGCGCCATCTGAACCGCGGGTGTCGAGCTGTTCCACATAACTGGCGCCGATGATTTGCATTGCGGCGGCAAAAGCCGGCAGGTCGCCATCGGCTTCCTGTTCTTGCATATTGCGAACACGGATGTACCTGCCCGGCATCAGCTCCTGATTCTCCACTGCCCGGCGAGCGATGTCCATAAACCAAGAAAAATACTGGCAGGCGCTGATTTCGAGTGTGACCGGTGTGGATTTGTTGAAGTGCATCCGCGCGGCAGACGGACCGAGAACTTTTTTTCGGTAATCCGGTATGCCAATAAAAGCACCTGAATCCCGCATTGCTGTCAGCCATTGCAGATCTTTCAGGTTCTCCGGATGCGTTTCACTCACGCGCTGGAGGAGAACTGGCAGCCGGCTTGCCTCCCGGGCCTTGGCATTGATCTCTTCAGGCGTGCCATATTTTTCAACCACATCCAAAAAACTACGCATGACACGCAAATTCGGAGTGAAGAGTACGCGGTTAATCTCCTCGATGCGCTCCGATGGGATCCATAATCGCTGTAAGAGAGCCTCCGTCACGGTTTTATTCTCCTGGTTCGAGAGCTATGCACGGCTAACGGTTAATATCCTACGAAGATCTGAATGGACTTCCCGCATACTTGAGATGACTGCATGGTGTGTCGCATAGTTGAAAGGATCACAGCTTTGCCAGGGCTTGATCCAGATCGGCGATGATATCTTGAGTGTCTTCAAGGCCAACCGACAGTCGAATTAAACCATCATCAATCCCGGCTTCATCACGCTCTTGTTGGGTCATGTGCTCGTGCGTGATGGTGCGTGGATGCATACAGACTGACCGGCTCGTGCCGAATGTGACGGCATGAACCACCAATTGAACACTATTCATCACGGCAGCGGCTCCCTGCATCCCGAAAGGGACCACAAAGGACAACAATCCACCGTTCGATTTCATTTGCCGTTTCGCCAGTGCGTATTGCGGATGGTCGGGAAGACCGGAATAATTGACGTGTTTCACCCTGGGGTGGCTGGAAAGAAATTCGGCAACGAGCTGGGCGCTCTGGCTGTGACGCAGCATGCGAAGTTCGAGGGTCTCAAGATACTGGAGCATCAGCCAGGCTTCTAATGGCTGCATAATGGCGCCGACGAACTCGGTTGTATTCCAGCGAATATCTTCCACCAGAGCCTCCGGGCCAACGATGGCGCCACCCAGCACACTGGCATTGCCGCAAAGGAATTTGGATAATGAGAGCAGGACGATGTCGGCGCCCAAATCCATAGGTTTTTGCAAAGCAGCGGTTGCAATCGTGTTATCTACCAGAAGCGGTATACCGCGCGAATGGGCTACACCGGCAATTTTTGGAATATCGGTGACCAGTAAACACGGATTGCTGGGTGTTTCCACCCACACCAGTTTTGTACGGCTGTCAATAACTTGATCCCAGGCTTCGGGGTTGGTGAAGTCTTTTACAAATCGAAACTCAACACCGCAGCGCTCGGGAAAAATCGAGGCTGCTTGTTTATAGCCCTCCCCAAAGGTGTTGAGGGTTGTAACGACATTATCTCCCGGGCGGGCAATGGTGAAGATCAGACTGAAGAGCGCAGCAGACCCGGAGCCGGCAGATACTGCAGCTTCGCCGCCCTCAAGAGCTGCCAGACGTTCCTCCATCACACTCACAGTGGGAGTTTTGCTGCGACCATAGATGTAGTCCGGGAATTTTTCAAATGTCTCGTACGGGTATGTCATCGACAGGATGACTGGTGGAACAAAAGATCGGAATTGTTCCACATTTTTCAAGGGGTGAAAACCAGCGTGCAAGGCGCGGGTTGTGAATCCCAGTCTGGAATTGTCACGCTGAATTTGGCTTGCCTGCGTGTCAAATTTCCAAGGGTCACGGATGAAGAAAGGTTTGTCTGTGTGCATCGGGGTATGAGTATCCTTAATTTTGGGTAATATTATCTGACGTTTTGAAGTTCATCGAGCGTCAGGTGACAGAGAATTTTGTGACCCCCCCCCATCTCTTGCATGGGTGGCTCTTCGTTTTCGCAGATAGACCCGATTTTGAACGGGCAGCGCGTGTTGAAACGACAGCCGCTAGGCGGGTTGATTGCGCTGGGTACCCGACCACTGATACGAACTTTGGAAAGTTGTGCGTCTGGATCGGGGCGGGGCACAGCAGCCAGCAATGCTGCCGTGTATGGGTGGTTGGGCGGGGCGTAAATGCTCTCGCACGGACCGATTTCGACGATGCGCCCCAGGTACATCACCGCTACTTCGTCGGAGAAGAAACGGACCGAGCTCAGGTCGTGCGATATGAGGATCATGGTAGTCTGGTGCGTCTTCTGGATCTCCATCAGCAGGTTCAGGACTGCTGCCTGTACAGAAACATCCAGAGCAGAGACGGGTTCGTCACACACAACCATGGATGGGTTAGCGGCGATGGCACGAGCTATGCCAACACGCTGTTTTTCTCCACCGCTCAATTGACGGGGCAGGCGGGTGTAGTAGCTGGCGTCCAGCTTGACTGCCTGCAGCAGCCGCTCTACCTCACCCTGTACCTGGTCGGATGGTACGGTGTGGAAACGGCGCAAGGTGAAAGCAATTTGTTCGCCGATGGTGAAGGACGGATTGAGGACACCATTGGGGTCCTGAAAGACCATCTGTAGCTCGCGGATTGTGGTGATCGAGCGGCGGTTCAGAGGTGAAGAGATATCGGTGCCCAGGAAATCGATCTTGCCATCGTACAACCCTTCCAATCCTACTATGGCCTTGGCGATGGTGCTCTTACCACAACCTGATTCCCCGACGATGCCCAGCGTGCGGCCGCGCTTGACAGAGAACGAAACGTCGTCTGATGCGCGTACGTAGCGGCGCTTCTCAAAGCCAAACAGGCCGGCCACGGTCTGGTAGGGCACAGGGTAATAGACACGGGCGTTGCGCACTTCCAGGACATTTTCGGGTTCTTTTTGGGCGATCTCCTGAAGGCTGTCTTGCACTTTGGGGATTTGAAGCACCCCGCCCTGTTTCCATTCCTCGGCGCGCATACAACGCACCATATGCCCAGGAACCAATTCAACCAGTTTTTGCTTGACCATTGAACATTCGCGCATGGCATGTTCGCAGCGAGGGGCAAAGATGCAGCCTGGCGGCAAATTGGTGGGGGATGGGACGCGCCCGGCGATAGGGTAGAGGGTGCGGCTTCCCTTGGGGGCATCCACATCGGGCAGGCAGCGCATAAGACCCATGGTATAGGGATGCAGCGGGTTGCGGTAAATATCGCGAGTCTGGGCCAACTCCACAATCTCACCGGCGTACATCACCGCTACTTTATCGGAAACGCGTGCCACTACTCCAAGATTGTGGCTGATATAAAGGGCAGCCGTCTGATATTTATCCTGCAGCTCGGCGATCAAATCCAACACTGCGGCTTCTACGGTGACATCCAGGGCAGTTGTAGGCTCATCCATGATCAGAAGAGATGGGTTGTTGAGCATCGCCATGGCGATCAGGACGCGCTGCTGTTGACCTCCGGAAAGCTGGTGGGGAAAGCGACGCATGACGCCTTCCGGATCTGGCATGTAAACCCGTTTGAGAGCCTCCAATGCTTCAGTATAGGCACCTGTTTTGGTGAAGCTGCGGTGGGTAACCAGGCTTTCGGCTAGCTGGTCACGAACAGGCATACTGGGGTTTAGGGCCGACATGGGTTCCTGATAGACCATGGAGATATCCGCTCCGCGCAACCGGCGCAGTTCGGCTTCAGGGCGACCGCGTAATTGTTGGCCTTTGAATAAGACCTCGCCGTTTACGATGCGACCGTTATTACCCAAAAAATTTACAATTGAGAAAGCCACGGTGCTTTTTCCGCAGCCCGATTTGCCCACCAGCCCCAGGTTCTCACCGCGGTAAATATCAAAGGAGACATCCCGCACTGCATTTACATCGCGTGTGCGGGTTCTATATGAGATCGCCAGGTCTTTGACCGATAGTACAGGTGCCTCATCCATGAATAAGCTCCTTAAGCAGCCAACCTTTTTGCGCGTAGCCGTACTACCAATAGCAACGAAGTTACTGGTAGCGCATGCTTTCTTCCCGCAGGCCATCGGCGAACATATTGAGGCCAATCACAAGTGTTATGATTGCTACAGTGGCTGAAAGAACCGGCCAAATGTTGGCGTTCATATGACTGTGGCCTTCCTGCACCATGCCGCCCCAATCGGGTGCGGGCGGCGGTAAACCCAGGCCCAGGAAGCCCAACGTACCAATATAAAAGGCCGCATAACCAATACGCATCAAGAAGTCGACGATCAGCGGCCCGCGGCAGTTGGGTAAAATTTCACGAACCATGATCATCACGTCTGAGTCGCCGCGGAGCTTGGCAGCTGAAACGTACTCGCGAGTGCGTATATCCATGGTTAAGGCGCGCACCAAACGAGCAATGCCGGGTGCGCCGCCAATAGCAATCGCAATAACGACATTCAGAGCCGATGGACCCACCGCTGAAATGATAATCATGTAAAGGAGGATGGTGGGGAATGCCATAAGCGAATCGAGCACGCGCATCACGATTTCATCGATCCACCCGCCGTAGTAACCGGAGGGCAGCCCCAGGAGGATGCCCACAATAAAGGCCACTACCACAGAGAGCGGGCCGAGTAACAGAATTGTCCGGGCGCCGAAGAGCAGGCGTGACCAGATATCGCGTCCGAGGTGGTCGGTTCCCAGCAAGTGACCTGGAATTGGACCTTGATTGATGTTCATATAGTCCTGCGCCAGTGGGTCATGAGCACTCAGGTTGGGGGCTAAGATTGCCAACAGCACCCATACCAAAAAGATGCACATTCCCACCAGCGCGGTGGGAGAAGAAAAGACCAACTCAAAAAATTCGATGATGCCCTGCCATAAGCGCATTAAAACCAGGCGGGTGGCGGAGGGCGGGCCGGGCTGCTGGGAGCGCAGTAACTTATCGCTTGTCGGTATATTTCCTGCAGTCATGCCAGTCTCCTAGTTATAACGAATACGCGGGTTAACCAACGAGTAGACAACATCGGCGATTAACTGTGTGCCCACGGCCAAGGTGATCAGCACCATCGAACCGGCTTCGATAGCATAAACATCTTTGTAGAGGGCGGCATTGAGGATAAAATTTCCCAAACCGGGAAACCCGAAAACCGATTTGACCACTACCAGTCCACCGATAAACCAGTTCACATGCAGCATGATGACCGTGATAGGCGCCATCATAGCGTTGCGCAGTACATGACGAAAAACGACTTGCCAGTAAGAAAGACCTTTCAAGATGGCGGTGCGCACGTATCCACTGTTCATAACCTCAACTACGCTGGTGCGAGTGATTTGTAATACATAGCCGATCTCCACCAGGCTGGCAGTCAAGACGGGCAGCACCAGCAAGCGGGGATTATCCAGGATGGCGGTTTCACTGAGGAAAACAGCTGCTCCTGGGAGCACCTTCAACCACAGAGCAAAAATCATGATCAAGATCAAGCCTGTGGCAAAATCAGGTGAGGCGGCGGTCATCAATCCACCCAACGAAATAATGCGGTCGATGGCCTTACCTTCGTTCAGACCGGCAACCAGACCCAGCAGGATTGCGATGGGGATGGAGAACAGGAAAGCAAATGAGGCCAGGATGAGCGAATTGGTCAACCGCCTGGAGAGCACTTCGGAGACCGGACTTTTATAGCGTAGAGATGTGCCTGCATCGCCGCGCACCAGGCCTTTACTCAGCGGGATGTAATCAACGGGTGAATCGGTGTTCTGCATCCAGCCGGAATATTCGAGGTAAATTCTACCCCGCCCTCCCCCTGGACCCAAAGGGCTGCCCGGTTGGCGTTATCGAGGCCCCAGAAATATTTTCTGCCCTGTTCATCTACCTTCCACTCCTGGTCGTCTACCACCTGAATGGTGCTGCCGGTATCCTGGCGCACGAGCTTGACCAGCTTGCCTTCCAAAACGTCCCATTGCACCAGGCTGCCATCGGCTTCAACCGCCCACCACTGGCGGTAATTTTGCACGACCCCCTGGGAAATGACGATCTCCTTCAATGGCAGACCAATTTTGCTGCGAGCTTGCCAGTCTGATCCGACCAGCCAGGAGACGTAGCGGACCAGAATGGAACGATCCAGTCCCAGCTGGTTTTGCATAGATTGTTCCTGTTCCAGAGTTGCGTAAGCGCCCAGGATGTTGCGGGCAACATTTCCCGGAGCGATCTCGACGATGGCAAAAACCAGGATTGAAACAACGATCATCGTCAGTGCCATGGTGAGCAACCGCCGGACGATATATCTCGCCATCTTTCCTCCTACAGGTGGGTCAGGAAAAAGCCCGGTACCAGAACGAGTGGAGCGCTCTTAAAGTGGGGTGTTTTCCACCCCTACTGCTTTCCCCAGGGAAGGCAAGCCGGGGAAAGCAGTGGAAGGGTTGTACTTATGTTTTGTCAAGATCAATTTGCCTGATCAACACGTGCCTGTTCGTGGGCAACGATGCCTTTGATGGCTGCCTGCACGTCTGCCGGGAGAGGCGCCACCGTGTGCTTTTTGAGAATTTCATTCACCAGGTTTGCGGCGCGTGCCTCCATGCTGGTGCTGCCGCGCTTCTGCCAGACCGAGAAGGGGTTTTTATCGACCAGTTTGGCGTAAAATGGCTCTTTGTAGTGGCGCAATGTGTGCTCGTGACCCAAATAGCTGCCGCTCGGGCCAAGCTCTTCAATCACATCCAGAGCGAGGGTTTCGTCATCTACAACCACACCTCGCGTAGCTGCTCGCAAGAAACCGAGAATATCGTTGCAGATGGCGATGAGCTGCAGCGAGCCTTGCAATCCGGCGTCCATAAAACCCACATCGTGGACGATATTGGCGCCGTGCATCAGCGAAGTCATCAGACTGATGGTGGCTTCGAAACCGGATTGTTGGTCCAGGATTTTTGAATCGGTTGATCCGCCCAGTCCAAACACAGGCAGATCGTAATATTTGCCCATCGAGGTTGGCACACCTTGCTCATCGGCGAGAACGTAATTGCCAACCATAGTCTGCAGGTTGTATGGGCCGCCGTTCCAACCTGGAACGGCGATGGGAGCGCCAGGGTTTACCAATTGAGAAAGAACGATGCCGAGCAGGATGCCAGCGTTCATAGAAGCCATACATCCGGCTGTGGTCACCGGTGAGTTAACACCACCGGCATTGAGAGGTATCCATAACTGCGGTAGACCTTTGGCTGCCAGGAACATGCATTTCTGCAGAGCTTCCTGGTTAATAATCATGCCAGAGGTGACGTTGATGTAGCAGGTGGCAAATGGTTTGCGGCGGAAGGCTTCGGCTCCACCGGCCACGACTTCACACATTTCGATGGCAATCTCGCAGCCTTCAAAATCGGGGGTAACGAAGACAATCGGCTTGGTGGTATTGTTGAGCATCACTTCCATCTGGAAGCGGTCGTAGATCGTCTGGTCTACATCTGCAGGCAAAAAAGCAGACATAACAAAATCGATCTCCGGCAGGGCATCCATCAAAATGGATGCGTCACGGACATCGTTAAGGGTTGGCTTGCGCCGTTCTCCAGTATGGTGATCGAGGATGTTCAGGCAGTCTGAGCCGCCGCCAAAATAAGTGTTATAACCGCCTGCGCGCATGGCAACTTTGCCATTGCGGTCGTAGAGTGTTATTTGTTTCGGAGCCGTCGCCAGAGCCTTGGAAATCAGGAACTCAGGGATAAAAACACGATATTCGTGACCGGCGACACCATCTGCCCAGGCGCCGTTGTTCAACAGGATTGCGCGAGCTTTGTCATCGTGCACATCGACGCCAACACGTTGTAAGATTTCTAAACTGGCAGTGTGGATCTTCTCACATTCTTGCTGCCCCATCCTGGCGTAGTGGGCGCTGGTCATGCTGGTACCATGAGTTTGTATCATCGGATTGCCTCAAATAATTGCGTTGTATTGAATAATAAGGCATTGCAGGCAGGAGGAAGCCTCCCGCCTGCAATAATAGACTACACTTAAGCCTCAATCCAGGTTTCGTAGAAACTGGCGTACTCTTCTGGGGAGGCCGCAATCCCTTTAAATTTCTTATCGTAGATTGTCCATACGTTCATGAAGAATGGGATGCAGACCGAACCGCGCTCTTTCTGTATCACTTCCAGTTTTCCTACCAGCGCCTTGCGCGCTTCAAGATCCAGGGTGGCTTCTGATTGTTTGAGGATATCGCTAAACTCCTGGTCTACCCAGCGAGTTTCGTTCCACGGCACGGGGACGCCATCCTGATCGGCGATGTATGCCAAAGGCAGGAGCATGGGAGCCAGGGTACGGTGCGCCCACCAGGTGATGCCCATATTCCATTCTGTCCACCCATCCCAGTACTGAGTGGCAGGCATGGTTTTTAGATTAATGGTGAAACCGCCAGCGAGGGCATCTTCTTTGAGCGCCTGGGCGTATGCCATCGACTCGGGCCAATCGCTGGGTACCACCAGCTCGACCGTCACACCTTCGGCGTGTCCGGCTTCAGCCAACAGCGCTTTGGATTTGGCGGTGTCGAACGGATAGGGGTCGACCTTGACATATTCGGGATGGGCTGGAGACACATGGCTGTCATTGCCGATGACACCCTGGTTCTGCAGCGCTACCGCCAGGATCTTCTCGCGGTTGTGGCAGTGCTTGAGAGCCTGGCGCACCTTGTTATCGGTCCAGGGATCCTGGTCGACACGTACGCGGAAGACACGCGTGGCGGATGTGGCAGTGGAAACCACAACCAGCTTGGGATCATCTTTGAGGGCTTCCCAAACCGACACAGGTGGTTCCAGAATGGTATCTACCTGGCCAGATTGCAGGGCGGCCAGGTCGGCAGCTCTGTCTTCACCCAGCTGGACCATGATGATTTCATCAAGGTAAGGCAAGGGTTTACCATCTTCGCCGTTGCGCCAGTAATCTTTGCGGGCTACCAGGCGGCAGCGCTCGGCCGGGACATACTCAGCCATGGTGAAGGCACCAGTGCCGATTGGCTCCAGGGTGATATCGCCGCCGAATTCCTTGGGCAGAATGGCAGCAGTGTACTGGGCGAGGTGCTCTGGCAGGAAGATGGAAGGGCTCTTGAAGGTTAGATCGACGCTGTAATTATCGACCTTCACCACACCAGCCGGATCGAGATAAGACATGGAACCCAAAATGGATGAGCCAATATCGGGATTGAGCCACTGCTGGAAGTTGAAGACCACATCGTCGGCGGTCAACTCTTTGCCATTGCTAAACTTGATACCCTGCTTAATACCAGGGTCCATTTGAGCAGGTCGTCACTGGCTTTCCAACTATCCAATAGATAAGGGTGAGTAATGCCTTGCGGATCGGTGTAGGTCAGGTATTCGAAGACGTGGCGCCAGGCATGCGATTGGCTGACGAGAGAGAAACGGGCAGGATGATCCACGCGCTGCAACACGCGTGGCTGCTGTTAGTTTGCCTCCGCGCACCAGGCTCGGCTTTGGCGCTTCAGTGGGTGCGGCTGCAGGAGCTTCGGTGGGTGCGGCGGTGGGTGTGGCGCAGGCAGCCAGGTAATTGGCGCTGGCGAGCGATAGACCGAGCAAAGTTGAAAACCGCAGAAAATCTCTCCGGGAGATATTCCCCTTGCGGAGCATATTCTGGGCTTCAGGGATCAGGGGATGGACATTCTTCTTTTCCATACGTTTATGATCTCCAATCTATGTTTATTGAGCTAGGAAAAATCAAGGTATCGTGAAGTGCGATCGAATTGAGAAGTACAGTCTGTGAGATTATTGAACGGACACCTCCTCATGAAATATGTCCCGGTAAATGATTTTCCGAGGTTCATGACCAGGATACGGTAAATTTGCAAGTAACCAATATATTATCTCGTGGGTGCTAACATAACAATTATACCATCTAATATATCAGGTGTCAATAATGGACTAATGTGAAATATTAGTTCTTGCAATAAATATCAGATTATGGTAATATTATGCAGACTACAGGAAACATGGCATATGTCGATAAAAGAGATGGACGATACTTCCAAGAGCATCATCTTCAAAGAGCTGCGAAGGTCCATCATTATGGGGAATTGCCAGCCGGGGGAAAGATTTAACGTTGAAGATATCGCCCGTTCATATAACACCAGCGTAACACCTGTTCGCGATGCCCTCCAAATGCTTTCTCATGAGGGCCTGGTTACAATCCGGCCAAGATCAGGATATTTTGTAAATCGGATAACCCTTAAGCAGCTGCGGGATATGCTTGAATTACGCAGAATTTTGGAAGTAGCGTCTGTGGAACGTGCAGCCCTGCGCATTAGCGAAGAACAATTACAGGAGATGCGCCAGGTACACTCTGGATATACCGGTGATGATGATGTATCCTATGACCGTTACACCGATGAAAATCGACGTTTTCATTATTTGATAGCTCTGGCATCTGGTAATCATGAATTGGCTGAAGAGGTAGGGCGTTTGCACGACCGGTTGGCCCGTTTCATGGTTTTACGCAGGGCAGGAAAATCCCAGGAGACCACCCATAAACGAATTTTGGACGCGTTGGAAATCAATGATGTTGACGCAGCCCGGCAGGCTTTGTTAGATGATATTGATACTGCGCGTGATGCAATCCTGGATAAAGTAATGCAAGAAGAGGCCGCTTTCTGGCACCTGGATATGTAAAATAAACAAACCTGGACTGGATTGGAAAAATCCAACCAGATCCGGGAAACATAGCAACCAAAGCCAAAAGGATAAATGAACCATGAAGATTGAAGATATCTACCAAAATGTCATTGAAGGTCAGGCCCCAGCAGTGGTAGCAGGAGTACAGGCTGCTCTGGCAGAAGGCGCAGCCGCCGATGTAATCTTAAGCAAGGGGTTAATTGCTGCGATGGATGAAGTTGGCCGGCGATTTGAGGAGGGTGAATACTTTGTTCCCGAAATGCTGATTGCGGCACGCGCAATGCAAGCCGGTTTGCAAGTGTTGAAACCTCACCTGGCTGCGACCGACGTGAAATCGGCCGGTAAGGTTGCCATTGGAACAGTTAAAGGCGACCTGCATGATATTGGCAAGAATCTTGTTGCGATGATGCTTGAAGGCGCCGGTTTTGAAGTGGTTGATTTGGGTGTGGATGTTTCGCCCGATAAATTTGTACTCGCAGCCCAGGGTGGAGCACAGGTAATTGGCATGTCGGCCTTGTTGACTACAACGATGGCAAACATGCAGCGGACGATCGATGCTCTGAAAACAGCAGGGATTCGCGGAGACTGTTAAGGTGGTTGTGGGCGGAGCGCCGGTCACAGAGGATTACGCAACCCGTATCGGAGCTGATGCTTATGCTTCAGACGCATCCAGTGCTACGCGGGTTATCCGCCAGCTTGTAGGGTAATCGCTCCAAGGACCCACCATCATGGAAACTCTGCTGACCTATCGAGACAACCGGCTGATCATCAGTCCGGCCCACCCGTTCGCAATCATTGGCGAGCGGATCAACCCAACCCGCCGGAAGAAGTTGGCAGAATCGATGGCGTCTGGAGATTTCTCCGTCGTACAGGAAGATGCCCGCCGACAATTGGAGGCGGGTGCGCACATTCTGGATGTAAATGCCGGCGTTCCCGGAGCAGATGAGCCCGAGTTATTACGCGGCGCGGTTCAAGCGGTTATGGAAGTATCCAATGTCCCGCTTTGTTTTGACTCAGGCCAACCCGGATGCATTGAAGCAGTTTTGCAGATTTACCCGGGCAAGGCTTTAATCAATTCAACTACTGCAGAAGCTGCCATGATGGAAAGAGTGCTTCCACTGGTGAAGCGTTATAACGCAGCCGTCATCGGTGTGATTACAGATGAAGCCGGTTTGCCGGCTACGCCTGAAGAGCGCCTGGCTGTGGCGCTGCAAATTAGTCAACCGGGCGGGTGATTTTGGCATTCCTCCAGAGGATGTGATCATTGATTGCCTGGCGTTGACCGTAGGCGCCGACCATAATGCTGGAAAAATCACCCTGGACAGCATGCAACTGGTACGGGAAGAACTGGGGGTTAACCTCAGCCTGGGCGCCAGCAATGTCTCTTTTGGACTTCCGGATCGCAAGATCATCAATGTGGCTTACCTGGCCCTGGCGGTTGCTCGTGGGTTGACTACTGCGATCACCGATCCGACAGTTCCAGAAATCCAGACGACGCTCCTGGCGTGCGACTTGCTGATGGGACGTGACGAATATTCAATGCGCTGGATCCAGGGGTTCCGCAAACGATCACAGGCTGCAAAAGCTGTAGCTGTCTAAGACTGCTATACCTAACCTGAAACCGCGCCAGATTGTCCTGGGGCGGTTTTTCGTTAATTTGGTGTGGATATGCTCCTATTTCAAAGGTATTTTAATCCACTGCCTGTATTGAATAATACAATTTTTTCGTGAGGATGCACCCACCGCATGTCGGTGAGTATACGCAATGCAGCCAGAGTAGCGGCGCCTTCAGGGGCAGCAAAGATGCCTTCTGTCATAGCAAGATGGCGCTGGGCCTGCAATATGGTTGTATCATCGATGGCGATTGCCTGCCCTTTGCTCTCTCGAAGCGCCTGGAGGATGAGTTTGTCCGCAAAACTGCGGGGTACTCTTAACCCTGAGGCTACAGTAGCGGCATCATTCCAGAACTCACAAATTAGGTTGCCTTCATGAAAGGCTTTAACAACCGGGGCGCAACCAGAGGCCTGTACGGAGACCATTCGAGGCATGCGGGGGTCATCCAGCCAGCCCAGTTGGCGCAGCTCGTTGAAAGCTTTCCACATACCCACCAATCCCGTTCCCCCTCCGGTCGGGTAGATGATGACATCGGGTAGCACCCATTGAAATGCCTCAGCCAGCTCATACCCCATGATCTTTTTCCCTTCCAGCCGGTAGGGTTCTTTAAAGGTTGAAAGATCGAACCAGCCTTCAGCCGATGCTTTCTGGCCTGCCAGGCGAGCGGCATCGGAGATTAAACCGTCAACCAGATGCAATTCTGCCCCCATGATACGGCTTTCGTCGATATTTGATTGGGGAGTATCCTGCGGCATAAAAATGCAAGCCTGCATACCAGCCCTGGCGGCGTAGGCGGCCATGGCGCCTCCGGCATTACCGGCAGTTGGAATAATGACACGCATAATTCCCAACTCTTTGGCCATTGAAATAGCTGCGGAAAGCCCGCGAGCCTTGAAGGTGGCGGTTGGATTCAGGCTTTCGTCCTTAAGATAAACATGGGGCAGACCCAATTGCTGACCGAGGCGTTCCAGGCGCAGCAGAGGGACATCGCCTTCTCCCAGGGAAATAACGCTTTCTGGAAATTCCACCGGCAGCAACGCATGCCAACGCCACATGCCTCGCTTCTGTCTGGCGAAATTATCCCGGTCTATTGTGTTGGCGATTTTTTGAAGATCGTAAACTGCCAACATTGGCGCCTGGCAGCGCTGGCAATAGGTGTGGGGCAGGCCAAAATCAAAGGTGTTGTTACACTGTGAACATTCCAGCTTTAATCGATATGAAAAATTGGAAGTTTTTCTCATGGCTTATCCCGTAACATTTGGCAATTAAAAACGTTCAGGATTATGCAGGTAAATCATTACGAGTCTATATAAATTGAATACTTAAGTACTATACATGAAATATTGACACAAATTATCAGATATGCTATAGTCGTGGCAACGAATTTGCAATTATTTTGTTATTTATTTTTCTGCTGTCTGGTCAATCGAAATGACTACCCGTTGGTATGCATTAATTTGCAAGAACAAGAAAGAAGATATTCTCTTGCGACAACTTGAGTCGCGAGGTTATGAAATATTTTATCCCAGATATTCAACCGGGAGTGGAAAAAGCGGGAAATCACAAACCAGGGCATATTTTCCGGGGTATCTATTTATAAAACTCGACTTCAACAAAGACACCATTTCAACATTTCAATGGATGCCAAACACGGATGGACTGGTTTGTTTCGGTTCGAAACCGGCGTATGTACCGGATAATTTAGTTGAAGCAATCCGGCGGCACACAGCTAAGCAGCCTGCTGAAGAAACGCCTGACCAAAAGCAAGCTGAAGGTGATTGTGGTACTCCAGCAGAACATTACGATGGATTTGGTGAGATCTTCGATCCATGCCTTTCCAGCGATCAGCGGGTGGGGCAGTTGCTCAGGATGATGCAGCAGGGGATGAGTTTTTCCTCTGCGATTAGTGACTGATTATTCAGAAAACCGAACTTGAACAAGAGCCCGGCAAGGCCGATGTTCAAAATCGCGTCAGATCAGGGGGAAATCGATCATCCGATGGGTGAAATGACCCATGTCGGTATGGCGGAGCATGCCTGTATTGAATACCCCTTCTTCAAAAACGAATAATCCCGGCCTTCTAGATGGCTTGAAGTTATACCTGGGAAGACAAGCAACCAGTTTTCCCAGGTATTTGCTTGAACAGAGCGTAATTTTTTTGTTTGGATGGATTCCAACGCTGCTTGGGATCGTGATTCGAGGTATTGTATACCGGTTAATTCTCAAACTGGATGGCTGGCCAGCAATTGAGAATAACGTGCGATTGCGTTTCTGCGACCAGATCCGTCTGGGGCATGGTGCCTACCTGGATCAAGGTGTGTATCTGCATGCCTGCCCCGCCGGGATTGAAATTGGCGACGGATCAATTGTCATGCATGGGGCGGTGCTGCATGTTTACAATTTTCGAAATTTACCGCATGCCGGTATTCATATAGGGAAAAACAGCCTGGTTGGAGAGTATACCGTTATTCGCGGGCAGGGTGGAGTGCACATCGGGGATCGCGTATACACTTCACCATTCAGCCAAATCATTGCAGTAAACCATGTTTTTAATGATCCAACCCGGCCGTTCGTAGACCAGGGTATCACCGCTGAAGGGATTGTGATCGAGGATGATGTATGGATTGGGTCTGGGGCTGTGATTACCGATGGTGTGCGGGTGGGTAGAGGGGCTGTGGTGGCAGCAGGCGCAGTAGTTACGCGGGATGTGCCGCCGCACTGTGTGGTTGGTGGCGTTCCGGCAAAACTGATAAAGGAAATTGATGGGAAAACCAATCCAGTTCCGAAACGTCAGGTTTTCTGAAACCAGATCTAGTCAACACTTGCTTCTTCCAATCCCCCACCAACTCCGTAACTACCATTAATATAGAATTGCTCAATAGAAAAGGCAGCGATAAGCTTATGACCACTCTTTCGATTGTTATTCCGGCGTACAATGAAGAAAACGGTATTGAAGAAATTGCTCAACGTGTGCTCAGAGTTGGTCCGGCTTTGAGTAAAGTTGGCGTCGACCATCTGGAATTGATTGTGGTTGATGACGGCTCAAAAGACAACACTGCACAAATCGCCGGAGCGATCGATGGCGTCCGCCTGGTGCGGCACCCTAAGAATCGTGGCTACGGCGCTGCGCTTAAGACGGGTTTTGGCCAGGCTCAGGGAGAGCTGATTGGTTTTCTGGATGCAGACGGAACCTATCCTCCTGAATATTTTCCACAATTGTGTGTTAAGGCCATGAACGGGAGCGATCTTGTCATTGGGTCTCGCATGGCAGGCGCAGAGAGCAAGATGCCTCTCACACGGCGGGTGGGTAATCTGTTCTTTGCCGGTCTTTTATCGATTGTTGGACGCCAACATGTATCCGACTCGGCCAGCGGTATGCGTGTATTCAAACGCGAAATTCTCGAGAAAATCTATCCTTTGCCAGATGGATTGAACCTTACGCCGGTGATGAGCACGCGTGCCATTCATGAAGGCGTGCTTATGGATGAGGTGCCTATCCCTTACAGCGAGCGTTTAGGGCGCTCGAAATTGAGTGTCGTACGGGATGGCAGAATTTTCCTGGAATTGATGATTTGGACGGTTCTCACGTACAATCCGGTGCGTATTTTAGGATTGATTGGTTTGGGTGGAATTGCAGTTGCCGGGCTGGTGGTAATGGGCCTGGTAATCGCACGCTTAAGCGGGATTACAACCCTGGGTCCTATTGGTGTTGCTGCCTTGTTCTGGGCAATGGTATCTGGCGTTGCGGGGATCAGCATATTTGCCCTGGGGACAACCTTCAATTATCTGGTATCCTTATTTTATAAACGCCCGATCCGGCAGGGATTGTTCGGTAAGCCGATCTTTACGCCCTCTTTGGATCATTATTTTGGGTGGATCGGAATTTTTATGTTTTTTGCGGGGATTGTCCTGGGCGTCGGAAGCCTTGCATTCGGTATGGCTGGCTCCGAAATTGCCCGACTCTGGTTATATTTGCTTGGCAGCGCAATGTTGGTATTAATGGGGATACAATTGGTGGTATATTGGGTCTTAATGCGTGTTTTGGAAGAGCTGAGCCAGAGAGAAGGTCTGGTCCGGAAAGATATGGAACAAGGCTCCTGAAAGGTTTACTATGAGGCATAAGTTATACCTGGCCGGTGTTGCCGCAATATTACTGGCGCAGATGGTGTTTTCTGGATATTCTGCCCAATCGGTATCGGCACAAACCACGGGTGGATCCTGGTCAGAGCCAATTAATTTATCAAACAGCGGATCCACGCGTGATCCGGGTCTGATCGTTGACAATGATGGGACCTACCATGTTGTGTGGCAGGATGATCACGCAGGTACGGTCTATTCGCAGTATATCGACGGTGCATGGAGCAACCCCAGGGCGTTAAAGTTCCCCTTTGAATTTTTCACGCCCAGATTTGTAAAAGATGAACGGGGGGGGATCTTAGCTGCATGGCTGGATATTGACCAGTCTCTCCACGTGAGTTACGTGAATAGCGCGCAGTTCGACCAGGTTGGATCGTGGAGCGCGCAACTGACGCTAGCAGAATCTGTTCTCAGTTTCGACATAACGATAGATTCTAACGGGAAGCTTCACCTCGTTTATCTGCGGACAGAGACAGATGAAACCTATGATGCGGGTATTTATTACCGGTCTGCCACGAATATTGGGTCCACTTGGGTAAATCCAGTTCAACTATATGCATCCAGCTATCTTCGTTCACTTGAATCCGGGACCGGACATGTTCAAATTGCCACTGCAAAGGCCGGCGACACAGACCTAGTTTATGCTGTATGGGATAATCGATCGCTGAAACGAATCTTCCTTGCAAAATCTGCAGACGGCGGCGAGTTCATGGGAACAACCCCAGATCATCGACGGACCGTCGAGTCAGGCCCCAACTTCGGATCCATTCAAAATCGTAATACATGCCAAAGGCGAAGTGGTGGATTTGATCTGGGGTTCGGGATTACAGAGTGATTTTGATTGTACACAGTATCACCAGCATTCCCTGGATACGGGCAAAACCTGGGGTGTGCGCCAGAGCATGCTAACGGACATGGTTGGATGCC
Organism: uncultured Chloroflexia bacterium; assembly: GCA_963705155.1. GTDB lineage: Bacteria > Chloroflexota > Anaerolineae > Anaerolineales > UBA4823 > CAVPJC01. Next base: position 104,033 of record CAVPJC010000014.1, read on the forward strand.
CGGATGAAAACCAGTTCTTCGATGCTCCAGATGGTCTGACAATCTTAATGACGACGGTTCAGGAAGATGTATTTCTGTTGGCGTGGGATGGAAAAATCTGGAGCCGGCCCCAGGCTCAAGCGCAACTATCTGGTTTTACGGATTTGAAAAATTTCGATACCGTTAATTTTCGCTGCCGGCAGGCTACTCCTGTAAATGGTGACAGCATCGTTGTAGTTGGTTGTGACACGATCGGTGATGGCGATATCTGGCTTATATCTCGGAAGTTGGGGGATTTGACCGAGTGGTTTCCACCTCTCAATGTATGGTCCGAGCCTGTTATGGTTGCTACGGATCTGCCGGTGATTTGGGATTTGGAAACGGTTGCGGACCCGAACGGCCGGCTGCATGTATTCTGGAACCAGACCGATGCAAATGTTCCTGGAAGGGTTGCTGTGCATTATGCCAGGTTAGATGAGGATGGCTGGCATCCATCCGTCCGTGTTTTTAGCTCCCTGGATAACCGCGCCGGTAAACCATCGGTTGCAATCGATGCAAGGGGGCGGTTGGTTGCGACCTGGGCCAGCACAAGATCGGGAGAGCTTTTTTTTAGTTGGGCCGATTTATCTGTTGCCAATAATCGTAATGAATGGGTAGACCCGATCCCGCTGCCAATTTTGCAGAAATCTGCAACCGATCCTGAGATCGTAGTCGCGCCATCCGGAACCTTGTTCGTGGTTTATGCCATCCAATTAAACGAAGACCGGGGCATCTATCTGACTAATTCTTCAGATGGCGGAGATACCTGGTCAGCCCCTGTAAGGGTATTTGATGCCCGCCAGGCTGAATGGAGCATGGTTGAGCGCCCTAAATTGGTTATCAACCTGGATAATTCGATGTCTATCATCTGGGAAAGAGGATCCCTACCTGGTGACATCGGTGTAATGGGATTGTATTACTCATCGTCTACCGATGGCGGAAATAGTTGGGCGCCAGTAGTTCCGGTTGTCGAAGATCAAATATCCTGGAGCGATATCGTTATCGACCGCAACTCGAATATATATCGGTTCTGGCAGAATATCGGTTCTGATGCTCCCGGGATATGGTACGATGTTTCAATCGATGCGGGAAAAACCTGGCGGTCTCCAGAAAATCTTTCGGGTCTTGGAGAGGCACCTGGACCTGTCAGCCTGGCAAAGGATATAACTGGAGGAGTACAACTCGTCCAGATCGTTGAGCGGGTAAATGAAAAGAAAGTCTTGTTGAATCATTGGGAAGCATCGGATAACTCTCTGGTAGTGTCCAAAAACCTCGAACTGCCAGATATTGTGTTATCGAATGTTGTCGATATTGCTGCTTCTGTATTAGCAGGGAATCGTCTGGCCGTAGTATATACTTATGCCACAGACAGGAATGATGCCCCTTCGAATCAGATGACTTTGCTGTACACCAGCCGAGGTTTAGATTCCGTTACCGGGTTGGAACCTACCTCAACGCCGGCAATTGCAGCAACAGCCATTGAGCCGGTTTCTCCAACCGCCACTGCCTCTCCAGAAGTAACGGCCACCGGGCAAGTCCAAGCGACGGCCAGTGAGCAGATCCAAACGACACCTGCACAAGGATCTGCGGCACCATCTACTGGAGAGGAACCAGGAGCAGATGCTCCGACCCCTCCCGGAAGGTTTGTCCTTCCCGGGGGGGCCTGGGGCGGGTTGGCTCTGGGTACGGGTGTGGCCGTATTAATTGTTGCGATTACCTTCGGCCTGGCGATTCGACGAACCCGGCGCTCTGAGTAAACTGATCCAAGGTATCTCGTAAAAATGGTCTTTCGCGAGATTATTTGATGATCATTAAGATTATGCTGTACATAAAACAAAATATCTCTTTTGTTAGCATAATGCTAATTTCAGCAGTATTGTTGTTGTTAGGATTATATAATCAGCCTTATTTTCCTGTTACTTGGATTGATGAGGGCTTTGTTCTTCAAGGCCCAATAAACCTTGTGCTGTATGGCAAATATGCCATGCGGTCGGTTGAAGGATTTCGTTTATTTGACCAACCATTGATCGCAAATGGCCCAGGTGTTGTACTGCCAATTGCCTCGGTATATTCGATAGTTGGTATTGATCTTTTATATGCAAGATTGGTTATTGTTCTATTTACAATAATTACTGCTTTAGTGTTTTTTAAGATTTCCCAACAATGGTATGGCTATCCCTCAGCGTTAGTAAGTTTTCTCCTTCTTTTAGCGTTACCAAATGAGGGGTTTTTGCTGTATGGGCGACATGCGCTAGGGATGATACCTTCTTTAGCATATTTTTTGGTAGGATATCTAATCTGGACGAAATCAATAAGTCAGGAAAATAGCTGGTATACAATCTCCTCCGGAATTTTATTTGGTGTAGCCGCAATCACGAAAGGTCAGTATTTATTCATATTTCCGATCATACTAATCGCTTACCTTGTGGATCGGATGTATTATAAGAAGTTGTCCAACAAACACTTAATACTGACTATTCTCCCGGCTATCACAATAGTTATTATGGTTTGGTGCTCAATTATTAATATTGGGTTTGCCCGAATTTCTCAGAAATATTGAAGCAATTCGATCAAGTTCAGAAGTGACAGTTTCGGCATTCAGAATGCCGCGAGTTCCGGGTAATATTTTTTATTTGATTAATCGGGGATATTATTGATTGTTTTGCCCGGGTGGCTTTATCTCGTTTGGATTATCCGGTTCAAGACTGTAGATAGTGTTGAGAAATTAATCTTTAGCCGTTTTTATTCCAACCTGGCTATTTTGGTTTGCTTTTATCTCTGTAGGTTTTCACAGATACACGTTTGATCCATACATCGTTGGATCTATCTTTTATGGGAAATTCTTTATCGAACTCGATTAAATCATCTACTAGCAAAGTTCCAGGGTAAATTGCGATTAGCATTCACACTACGCATCATAACTTTGGTGATCATTGCAGTGTCTGCGATTCTAGGGTCTTGGAGTTTGTTTTTCCAAATCAAAGGGATATTTTCTAAACCAGTAAAAGCGCCACAACGCATTGCTGAATATATCAAATTAAATATAAATCCCGAATCAGTGATTGAGTTCGTGGGAGTGGGAAATTGATGCGCTTACACCCAAGCATACCTATCATCATCCTAATAATAAAATGGTTGATGAAATGACACGAAAATTGCAATTTGGGGAAGAAATAACCATGAATTATGATCCGGGCGATTATTTTCCAGAATATTTACTGGACGGGCCATTTTCAAAATGGACTGGAATATATGCCGGTTTTTTCAAGGTCGATTGTTGTGAGAAGATTTTTAGCGCAGGACAGTATGATCTCTACAAGGTTATCTCTAGATAACCTTGTAGAGATGTTGTCTGCTTTGATCTGTTATGGGGCCTGAATGGCAGCGACCAAGTTTCGAATATAAAACAGATCACCAGTTTCGAAAGCTGGGGCATCCAAATATCTTGTCAACTCGGTTCTTGGTTCTTTTTAATATGTACGCCTTTGCTTGAAACATTGCAGGATAATTATAAAGAATGGATATTGTGCCTTCGTTCATAGCGGATTCATAGCGAGACACAAACCAGTAAGGTGCAATATAATCATATTCATTAACCGCATCTGTAATTTTCTGTAATATTGTGCTGTTCAGGTAATCCCCCAACTCTGGTACCAGATACATAAAATTACGGGCGACATTCAAGCTCCTTTTGTGATAATACTCCTCAACCCAATAGGTATCTTTTGTGAAATTATCGCTCCTCATTGAAATCAAACGATTTAGTTCGTTAGTGACTGAAACCTTAAGGTTGCTGTCTGTAAGGTCTTGTTTAGCTAGGGATTGTAGCCTTAAGAAGCCTATATAACCTGCAATATAAGCATTTAATTCAAATGGATTCTGGTCGAAATAATCAGTTGTAATCGATTTTTCTGGCACTGGTATTTGAAGTTTGCTCTTTGCAAGATCATAAATACGTGCCGCGTCTTCGGGGAAAATGAGAGCATATTTCCACATGGCATAGAAATTATGCTGAGGGTAGTACCAAGCAAAACCATATACGATCTCGCTTTTTGGGAAATTCGTAATCGCTGATTGAACATCTTGTGGTAATGGCATCGCTTCGCGAGCTGCACCATCGACCCAGCCAATTTTGGCAAACATTATGGGGTCAAAATATGCTTGGAATTCTTGCTTGAGATATGCCTTTACTTGATTTTGTAACCCAGGCGATAAATAAGGATATGCAATGGAAAGTGTGTAGATGGTATCCCCTGGATTTTCAAAAATAGTTTTCCAATTTACGGTACAAGCTAATTGTCCATTATTGAAATAACCAGGCCTTAGATGACCTGCAGATATGATTTTTTGGATCTCATCTGAAAGTTTACCGATCAATACATCGGAGCTCGGAGTGATAATTGTATTGTCTTCCACCTTCTGGATAGTGAGAAGTGGTACCTTTCCGATGGCACTTCCCGGACCATAAGCAATGATTGCATTGCTCCGGTGTGTGTAGAGCTTTCCTCGGTAAGGAATGATAGGGTTTTGATCTCCACCATTATGATATATACCGTTAATACTCGTGGTAACGCCCTTGTACCATCCTTTATGCCTAGGATATCCGGGCAATATCGTCCACATCTCATCATATCCAGGAGCGTCTTCGTCTAAGTCGTAGGACCACAAGACACCGGAGTAAATACCGGATCTTTGTGTTGAAAAATAGTCTCCCCTTCTATCATTTGTCAATGAACGGTATATCAGTGAGCCACCAGATGATAGTGCTTGCGGCTCGATATTTGCACCAGCGCCCCCTACTACACTCAAGTATTGGGTTTCAAGAATTCCAACCCATAACTCTGCCTTGCGGATCACCTGTTTTTTGGTACGTATTATTGAAATAAATTATCCCGTTCGAGTTAACGATTGGTGGGTAACGATTGCCTGAATTGGTTCCCCAATAAGCGATCGGGGCAAACTCAGGATACCCGTCACCATCCGAATCAAATGTGTATTCTGTACCATCAACCTGGGTTAAGAATGATTACAGTTCTTCGCCAGGGTTTGTGTTTGTGAGGATCGGAATTCGGATTGCTTTCAAAGTATTCAGTTACACGGGATGCATCGATTACCGGATGACCATCAGCCCAATCTTGGGGAGAAACTGTAGGGCCGAGGAGAGTTCCATCAGGTTCTACTGGGAAAAGGTCGGTAATTTCCATTTTACGGAAAGTACCATAGCCATGCCCATCATCGTCCAAAACACTACTCGTTCCTGGATCCGCTCCCATCCGATAACCAACAGCAGCTGAAAAGACTACTTTATCCTGATAAATTACCGGCCAAAACGAATGATATCCATCACCTGGTAATTTTTGCGATTTCCAAACCTGTGCGCCGGTATCGGCGCGCACTGCATAAGCATAATTGTCATTTGCTGCGAAGTAGACGATACCATCTTTATAGGCGGCAGAAAGATGAATGGGGCCTCCGGTCTTAAATCGCCAGAGAAGCTGACCTTGTTGAGCGGTGCCGTGAGCGCCAATGGCGTACATATAGCCATCGCGGTTGCCGGCAATCACACGCCCATCCACAACGAGCGGGTTGCTATCGAACCCGGCGCCAGCGCCGGAGTATTCCCAAAGATGTGCACCATTTACCGCATTCAAGGCGTGGATTTTGCGGTCAAAACCTCCAACATACAGGATCCCGCTTGCGACGGTTGGTGAATTACCCAGAGGTAATTCGGTATCAAAACGCCAGGCAGTAGCGCCGGTGGCCGCGTTGAGGGCATACAGGCCACGGGCAGTGGAGACATAGATCAGGCCGTTAGCGGCAATCAATTGAGTGTTTTGAGATATATAAGCTTCGATTGGACGATACCACTCAACGTTAAAATTGCCATAGGCTTCTTCTGGTGTCCATGAGGTTCTTTGAGGGTTTGCAGCCACTGTTGGCCATTCGGCATTAGAGCCTCCACCACTGCCCCCACCGCCTCCACCAGAACTGACTGGCGGTGTTACCACGAGGGGTAGATATAGTTTTCCGGGGCCGACGGTTTGTTTGGCCGGAACCTTTAGCGCAGCTGCACTTGCAGTATCCGAAATAAGCGGCAGGTGCATAAGTGGTTCAACGAATGTAATTGTCAGGATTATTATGAGAGTTAGACTTTTTATTGTCTTATTCAGGAATGCTCTTGGTATCAAGATATTCACCCTATCCTTTGAAGCAATCGGATCGATACTTTACGGGTTCCATCCGGCAATCCGAGCCATGAGTACCCAGTAAGCGCGAGTGATCTGTAAACCACCTGCCGACACACTTCCAAGATGACCGCCGATCGTCTCGGTTGTATATTCCTGACAGATAGCCGGGTAGTTTATGCCGTCATTCGGGAAATTTTCACAGTCGCCAACCATTGAACAATACTCGACACCGTCGCGGTTGTCGTAGCAGGGCTCGCCTGTAGGTGTGTGCGAGAGGATATCGGCGACATCAAATAATATTTTGTCGTGAGCCAATGCGTACTGCCGCATTTGATTGTTAAAATCAGTCGATACCTGGTTCCCGATGCCCCGCGCTAAACTGGTTGTCCAGAGAAAGATGGTTTTGTCAGGGTGTTGGGCGGTGAAAGCCTCCAGATCGTAAATATCGTATCTATTGGAATTATTTGCAAAGAAACCCACATTTGGATCAGCAATATCCAAGTCATCCGTGACATTTAAATAGCTAAATTGGTAACTCAGCACATCCTTACTGCTCAGGTAGGAAGGAGCCAGTTCTTCGATGAAATTTTTGGTGAGGTCGCTCCAGGTCCCCTGACGCGCTTCAAAAGTCCAGTTGCTGCGGTTGTAAACGGTCGGATCAGGGGTAAAAAGGATCGCAGCCGGAACCTGGTTTTGATCGAAATCAGTTTGTGTGAACGTTTTCCAATCCCAGTTACTGATGTAATCCCGGCGACAGGCGGTGTTTGAACTCGGCCAGCTTGTAGCGGTGAAACACGCCAGGTAATTGTTAATATCACTGCCTACGGAACGGTCGGAATACATCTGGCGCAAGTTTCTTGCAGCAGTAAGGTAATTAGCAGGTATCTGGTTGAACAGGCCAGTCGAGTTGTGATCGACGACGATTGCGTTAGTGTGCGGTGGTGGTACAACTGTGACTGTAGTAGTGGGACTTGGCGAAGGCGAAGGCGAAGGCGGGGGAGTTGGGGTTCGGACCGGGGTAGCAATTCCCCTTACAGTTAAAGGTAAATAAATTGTGGTATCATCAGCCGGCGCGCCAGGCTCTGGAGTGGCTGCCGGGGTCAATGTTGTTGTCGTTGCCTGGCACACCAGAATAACCAGGGGCATCAAAAGGCGGTAATATCGTTTAAACTTCATTCCAGTAATCCTTATTCGAGTAAAGCTGTCGGTTGTAATCCAACAGGCAAGTAATTAATCCAATCTGGATTATGCCAGAAGGATGTCCTTTTTATGTTAAGTGAGGCTGAAGCCTCAGTTAAGTTGTGGTTATGTTGTGCCTTTTTATACAATTAGACAGCTTTCTATTAATTTATCGTAATAATAACTGAGGATTAATAGGCTGATTGTACCAAAAAGCCTTACAATTTTGAGAGTATTGAAATAATTGCAATAATAATTACAATTTACCATGTTTTTATATATCTTCTTAAAACGCCAGGGATTGTTGGTTTGTCGGTACGGGAATTCAGTCGACGTCCTACGTGTAAATCCAGATATCATCACGGTAATCACCAATGACTCGAATATATTTTGATACACACGACCCGAGTGGTAGTAAAATGAGCGAACACGATGGCCAGGTCCCCCGGGCGATACTCCTTCTTTTGTGCGATAAAACCCAATTCGAATTCAAATTCCTGGTTGCATATGCGTGGTAAATTTCCGACCATGATCCGAAACATAACACCTGTATTACTGATATCGCTGGCTATCATCTTCTCTCACCCGGTGGCAAGCCTCGCAGATGGTGATGAAATTAGCTGGCAGGCGCCATTAAACATCTCAAATTCACCAGATGCGACATCTTCTGATGCATTCTTACTTGCTGACCCAGCTGGTTTTGCCCATCTTTTCTGGGCGGAGAAATTGATGCTGGATGTCCCTGGCGAATCGCCAAATTCGGTTATGTACACGGTGTGGGACGGAAGCCAATGGAAACAGCCCATTGACATTTTTGGCGCATCGTTGGCGGATGGAAATCCAATTGTTGCTTACCCGCATGCGATCTTGGATGATCGGGGAAATATTCATCTGATCTGGCTGCAACAGCCAAATGACCCTGATTATGCAGTTTATTACAGCACAGCACCCGCCAGTCAGGCCGGATCGGCAAAAGCGTGGACAAAACCAGTTATTCTGGCTGATGATTTGACCGGGAGCAAGTATTCAATTCATATTGCGTACACTCCTCCTCAGACTTTGCACATCGCATATGCTCGGGTTGCAGGGGGAGAATCCCCTACGGAACAACGGGCGGTATCCTATATTCGTTCCACAGATGGCGGTAGTAGCTGGTCGAAACCTGTGGATGTTTTTACCGCGCCCAGCCTGGATACCGGCGCCAGTGATACCCGTTTGTTGGTGCTGCCACCAGATAAAGTGTTTCTCACCTGGACATTGTGGGATCAATCGGGTAATGGACAGGCGATCTATTTTACCCGGTCATTGGATAATGGCTTGACCTGGACTCGGCCAATTCGTTTGGCAGTCCGGCAGGGCCTGGAGTATGAAAGAGACTGGAACAATCTGGTCTGGTTAGGTGGTAACACGATTGGCGCATTATACGAAGGTGGATGGCGTGCATACCGGTATGCGACGTACTCATCTGATTTCGGGACAACCTGGAGCGAACCGATTGATATCTTTCCCTGGCTGATTGGCGATAACGGATATATTGAGTTTGCGAGAGACGGCAGCGATACTGTCCATTTATTCGTAGCTCAGCGTATCCGGGAAGGCAATCTCCAGAGAGGAGATTATTTTGGCCTGTGGCACAGTGTTTGGACGAACGGAGAGCGTTGGCAAGAGCCCATTCTTGTGACCCGTGATGAAAACGCGGTAAAAGGCATGACCAACCCCAAAGTGGCCATTATCAACGGTAATCAAATTGTTACTGCCTGGTATGGTTCAAATATATATGAGATATGGGTCCAAACAGGTGTAATTGAAAATGCAAAAGCAATAATACCTGTACCATGGAGCATACCGGTAACCACTCCAACCAATACTTCGCCTAACGGTTTAACCCCGTCAGAAACTCCAGCCCCGACCGCTACCAGTCCGGTAGGTGGTACGGTGACACAAAATCAACCGCCCGTTCTGTTCACACAAAAACCTCTGTCGATTAGCCAGAGTACAATCATCCTGCTGGGTATCGTGCCAGCGCTGGTGATTATTTTAACTTTCATAGTAATTCAACAACGCCGCACCCGTTCTGCCCTCAAATGATTTTTGGGCAGAGTAATCGGAAATTGCTATCTGGAGACGTAGTGAAACAGCCTTTTATTGTTTATACGCCTGATTCCCAAATCAAGACACCAAAAATCCTATTGCGTGCGATGTGGCGAGACCTGATCGCTTCGCGTGAGCTATCCTGGCGCTTATTCGTACGGGATCTTTCAGCCCAATATCGACAGAGTATGTTTGGGATTTTGTGGGCTTTTATTCCCCCTGTGGTTACAGGTTTAATTTTTATTTTTTTGCAATCCCGCAACGTAGTCAATTTTGGTGATACTGATATTCCTTACGGTTTGTATGTGATGATCGGGACAATTCTTTGGCAGTTGTTTACCGAGAGCTTGAATGCCCCATTGAAAGCGGTTACGGCTGCAAAGTCCCTGGTGGTTAAAATCAACTTTCCTAGAGAGGCTCTGGTTGTTTCAGCTTTCTATATGGTGATGTTTAACTTGATGATCAAGATGGTCGTAATTGCGGTGTTTTTATTAATATACCGGCTGCCCGTATCGTGGGGACTTTTGGCTGCCCCTGCTGCAGTTTTTATGCTGGTGCTTTTGGGTATGAGCATCGGTCTACTGCTCACACCGATCGGGATGCTGTACACTGATGTGGCTACATCTTTGCCAATCATTTTGCAGATTTTTTTCTTCGTCACCCCGGTGGTTTATCCAACACCTGAGACATGGCCTCTTTCGCTGTTGGCTGTTTTGAACCCGGTGAGTCCTTTGCTCATCGCTGCCCGTGATTTGATGACCAAGGGGACCATTGCAAATCTGGAACCCTTTCTCGTCATCAGTGGGATTACACTGGTAGTGCTAATGATTTCCTGGCTCATTTATCGTCTGGCGATGCCGGTGTTGATTGAGCGGATGAGTGCTTGATGTCTGAAACCATAATTTCTGTTGATAATGTTAGCAAAAAATTTTGCCGAAGCTTGAAGAGATCCTTATGGTACGGGGTTAAGGACCTTGGCGCTGAACTACTGGGTGGCAGCGAGGGGCATTATCAATTGCGGCGTGATGAATTTTGGGCTGTACGAGATGTATCGTTAACTGTGAAACGGGGCGAGACGCTTGGCTTGATTGGACACAACGGGGCAGGGAAAACCACACTTCTACGAATGCTGAATGGCTTGATCAAGCCGGATACCGGGAGGATCGAGATTCGAGGGCGCATGCAGGCATTAATTGCCCTGGGGGCTGGTTTTAATCCAGTATTGACAGGTCGGGAGAACGTGTACGTCAATGCATCGGTGTTGGGAATTTCCAAGGCAGAAATTGATAAACGGTTTGACCAGATCGTTGATTTTTCCGGAATTAGAGAATTTATAGATATGCCCGTGCAGAGCTACAGCTCGGGAATGATGGTACGCCTGGGATTCTCGGTGGCAGCTCACCTGGAACCAGATATTTTACTGGTAGATGAGGTTCTGGCTGTAGGGGATCTGGCATTTAGAACGAAATGTCAGGTGCGTATTCAAGAAATGAGAGAATGTGGGGTTGCAATCATATTGGTATCGCATAATTTACATACGATCAGCCACATCTGTAACCGGGCAGTCACTTTTGAAAAGGGGCATGTTCTCTTCGATGGCGATACCGAGACAGCGATTGATCTGTACCGCTCCTCTCTGCTCAAGAGTAACGAGGGGATGGTGGATGTGTTGCGGGGCGGTACCGGGGAGATTAAAATTCAAAAACTGGAAGTGCTCAACGCTGAGGATACGGCCTGCCATGAGTTCGAGACTGGTGAATTTCTAAAGTTACGCCTGCATTACGAAGCCATTGAGCCGGTGGATAACCCTGTATTTAATGTCACCATGCACATATTAAACAGCCACCAGGTAACAGGTCTCCGAAATGATGTGGACGGTGTGCTTCTGGGCAGGTTCGCCGGTGAAGGGTATGTTGATGTGATCGTTCCCAATCTGAATTTGCTGCCAAACGTTTACACCATGGATGCAGTGCTCTTTCATCAAGATGGCTACACATTTTATGACCGGGTTAATAATCTAGCCAACCTGCGCATTCGCGGAGGTTTGGAGGTCAACGGTACAGCCTATTTGCCTCATTCGTGGCAGTTGGATGGTAGAAAAATCCCCTCAATTGCTTCCATCGGAACCAAGCCTTCTTCCAGCTAGATTTATGCCAACAAACCCGATTTTTATTGTTGGTGTACCCCGTTCTGGTACAACCTTATTAGCTGCCATGTTGGCTGCACACCCCCGGATCAGTTGTGGTCCTGAGACACACTTCTTCCGGAGATTGGCAAGTCTGGACGCAGATAGCTTATGTGAACCGGCGCTCTGGCCAGATCTTGCTGTTAATTTTATTTCCTCGATTACACATACGAGCTTTAACGATGCAACCCGAAAGCCTTTGCTTGAAAAGTACAAGATCCAACCAGAGCAGGTTTCTAAATTCCTTTCGCAGAGGCCGCCATCGATCCCAAATATATTGGCGTCAGTAACTGAGCAGTATATGGAAGTTCAGGGAAAATGCAGGTGGGCTGAAAAAACACCTGACCATATGAAATATGTTAGCTCTATCAGAAAATATTTTCCTGAATCGCCCATCATTCGAATACTGCGTGATCCACGCGATGTAGCTCTTTCCCTGGCGCGTGTGCCCTGGGGGGCATCCAGCTTCGTCGAAGCATTATTTTTATGGAAACATTACGATGAAACCAGCTCATTATTCTTTGAACGAGATGAGAAAAGCTATACATTACGTTATGAAGATCTGGTTATTTCGCCCGAAACCGAGTTGTTAAAGTTATGCCAATTTCTTGGAGAAAAATTTGAAAGTTCGATGCTTGATACTTCAAGTACTGGAAAGCAGATCAACAGTCGCAATGTAGCCTGGAAAGAAAAAGTCAGTCAACCGATTGATACCAGCCGGGTAGCAGTATGGAAATTGGATCTTGCAAAGGAAGACAATTTGTTGAGTGAAGCGCTATTAGGGAAACAGATGGATAAATATGGTTATCCGCGGGAGGTGGAATTTCGGAGCTATGGAGAAGCCTACCCGACCAGGTTCCTTTCAGAAAAATATGGCGAAGCGTTAAAAAAATAGCTGCAGACGGCGTGCGCCTGTGGAAAACACAACCGGATGAAACTCCAGGCGCAATGGTATATTTAGGCGATCCCGGTGATTCCGGGTGGATTACCGGGCAAAAAAACGGGAAAACAGCCGCCACTTTGACATTGATCTCGCAAATATCCAGAGGGCAGGGTTCCCGAAAAAAGATTTACTGGATACCAGATCCGAATGTCAGAGGATGGACTGGAATATCTGCTTTTTTGGTTAAGAGATTGCTTGCCCCTCACAGTATAGCTGGTTTGTAGCGAGAGCCTTTGATGAAGATTTCAATTGTGATCCCCTGTTATAACGAAATGCGTACCATTGCAACGATCATCGCTTTAGTGAAATCGGTCGATTTGGATCAAGAAAAAGAAATCGTGATCGTTGATGATGCTTCAACGGACGGCACCCGAGAATTGTTACTCTCTATGCCGCAAGATCCGGAGATTAAGCTGGTTTTACATCCTAAAAATCGAGGCAAGGGAGCGGCATTGCGGTCTGGATTTGAAAGCGCCACTGGCGACATTATCATCATTCAAGACGCCGACCTGGAATATGATCCTCACGAGTATCCGAAATTATTAAAACCAATCCTGGACGACAAGGCCGATGTAGTCTATGGCTCGCGGTTTATTGGCAGCGGCTCGCACCGGGTGCTTTATTTTTGGCACTCCCTGGGGAATCGGTTCTTAACTCTTCTTTCCAATGTGTTTACAAATCTGAACCTGACGGACATGGAAGTGTGCTACAAGGTCTTCAAACGGAAAGTATTGGACGATATCAAGTTGGAAGAGGATCGGTTTGGTTTTGAACCGGAATTTACAGCAAAAATCGCACGTGAACACTATATTATCTACGAGGTTGGTATTTCTTATTATGGCCGCACATATTCTGAAGGTAAGAAAATTAACTGGAAAGATGGTGTTCGAGCTGTATACGTGATCTTAAAATATGGCCTTTTCCACTAAAGCGCCATGTTTCTTATAATCTTGGATCGTACGAAATAATCACCGGCTCCCATTCATGTTGAAATCGCGCCCCAGTTTTTATATAGTAATTCTAATCGGATTGGCACTCGTCGGGTTGATACTCCCCCTGTTTGCAACACGTTTTGGGGTAGGCATTTCGCCCAATTCTGTTGTATATATCGGCGGCGCCCGTAGTTTGTTGGAAGGAAAAGGCTTCAGCACACCATCCGTCAATTCGCACCAAATTCGATCACTCACCACGCACCTTTCTATTCTTTTCTCCTGGCCGGAATTGGTGTATTTGGGATCGATCCCGTCGACGCCGCCCGGTGGTTGAACAGCGTGCTTTTTTCTGTTAATATTTTTCTTTCCGGACTCCTGGTATTGGTATGGTCAGCGTCAGTAGGGTCGAGGTCGCCAGTGTGGGCACTGGGATGTTCGTTATTAGTTTTATTATCTCCTGTCAGCGTAGAAATACACAGTATGGCCTGGACAGAGCCATTATTCATCTTCTTGAGCCTGGCAGGTGCGTATTTTATTGCTTGTGCGTTAAGGGGAGAGTGGTTTGGCATTATTTATGGAGCGCTATTTCTTGGTCTTGGATTCCTAACCAGGTATGCGGGCGCTTCATTGATTGGGGCTGCTTCTTTGGCGATCCTTTTGTTTTCTAATCTCTCATTCAGACAGCGGTTTATCCGGACATTTTGGTTTGGGGTAATCGCCGCTCTGCCGGGTCTTGCCTGGTTGGGTCGGAATTATCTGGTTGCTGGAACGGCAGCTAATCGAGAATTCGCTATTCATTTCGCGCCAGTCATCAGCAAGGTGAAGGAGGCTTTGACGACAGTTTCATCCTGGTTGCTTGTATCTGAAGATGCAGGTGGTTGGTTAAAGTTAATCCCTGTAGTTTTCCTGGTCGGCGTAGTTTTCCTTGGACTTGTTTACGGTTATCAATTCACCGGGCGAACTGGGATCAATTCGTCAGTGACAAAATCCAGTTCACATAAATTGAAATTGGATTTAATCCTGGTCACTTATATTGTTGTTTACTTGATTTTTCTCATTTTTTCGCTTGCCTTTTTTGATGCCAATACACCACTTGACAACCGGATACTTTCACCCGTTTTTTTCTGGGTGGTGATCCTCTCGCTGATCAGCCTCTCCAATCTTCTATTGCAAACCGGGTGGAAGCGGGTCACGGGCACCATCGTCCTGATAGTCGGAGTGGCAATGATGGCAACCTACTCGTGGGAATCATCAAGTTATATTCGCCAGGGATATTCTGAAGGTTTGGGCTTTAATAATCAAATATGGACGCAATCTGCAGTCATCCGGGCCGTTGGTGAATTGAAAACAGGGTTAACGATATATTCCAATTCGCCCGAGGCAATCTACGTCCAGACTGGAAGACCAGCAAGACGAGTTCCAGCAAAATATCAAACTGCTAACCAACGCCAAAATCCTGATTATTCTGCTGAGATGGGGGTCGTGGATGAGCAGGTGCATTCAGACCTGGCAGTGGTTGTGTGGTTCACTGCCATAAAACGGGAATCATTACCTTCCGAAGATGAGCTGATCAATGAATTGTCGCTCAAACCGCTGATTCAGGCAGCCGATGGGGTGATTTATTCGGCTGGCGATAAATAAACCATCCGGTTGGTCGAAAAAATATGACTTGTGTAAGTGTAATCATCCCAGCCTATAATCAGGGCAGGTTTCTGGCTCAGGCTGTTAACAGCGTGTTTGAACAAACCCACATTGATTTTGAGATTGTCGTTGTCGATGACGGCTCAACAGATGATACCCGCCAGATCGCCTCAAATTATGCAGATCCAAAATTCCATTATGTGTACCAGAATAATCAAGGACTTTCGGCTGCTCGCAACACCGGAATCCGAAATTCAACAGCCCCTTACCTTTCATTTTTGGATTCGGATGATCTCTTTTTGCCTGAAAAACTGGCAATATTAGGTTCGGTTCTGGATGAAGATGAAACTATCGGGTTAGTAGCCGGACAATCAATCCCAATCGATGAAAATAACCAGCAGGTAGGGAAAATATTTGACTCGCCTCCACCGGAAAAGGGCTTCGAGTTGCTTTTAGGGAATCCCTTGCATGTTGGGAGTATTTTGATGCGCAGATCCTGGCAGCAGGTGGTGGGCTTTTTTGATGAGAGCTTGCGTTCCTATGAAGACTGGGATATGTGGCTGCGCCTGGCGCAAGCAGGCTGCAAAATGGCATGGGTGGATAAACCTGTGTCCTTCTACCGCTTTCATACAGCGCAGATGACGCGAATCGGTGAACAGATGACCTCGGCCACGTTTGCAGTCCTTGATAAATTGTTCTCGACCCCCGATTTAGCGCCAGATTGGAAGGCGATGTGCGGCCAGGCCTATTGCAACGCTCATCTCAGGGCAGCCGCCCAGGCGTATTCGTCAAAAAATTTTGAGATAGCCGCTGAGCATGTGAACAAAGCAATCGAGCTTGATCCTACTATTGTGACTAACAGCTCGAGAGGATTGGCAAGCTCTTTTCGCTCGTGGATTGATCTTCCGAAAATCAACCAGCCTTTGGAATTTTTAGAAGATGTGTACACTCACTTACCTGAAAGCGCTTCGATCTTGCGAAGACGACGCCGTAAATACCTGGGAGAAACGGCAATTCAACTTGCTTTTGAAGCAATTCAACGTGGAGATCGTGCTCTTGCAAACCGTTTTGTACGCAGGGCGATGAGATACCAACCCAAGTGGATTTTGAACCGGGGAGCAGCAGCATTATTTATCCGTTCCACACGGGTGGGTAATCAATGGTTTAAACATAAACAGGAGAAATAGAAAAGTGACAGGCGAGGAAAAATCTATGGGGCCAATCTTCTTTCGACCACAAGTAAACCGTTTTGTGACTCTTTTTGTTGAAAGGTCGGGCAGTACTTACCTGGCGACAGCGCTGGCATCTCACCCGGAAATCAAAGCCTTACGAGAAGAATTAGCCGGATTACGGCAAAAAGGCGCTCAGGCGCGAGAACAACTTTTATGGGCGGAGGAATTCTTTACGCCTCCTTTCATGGGACCCTACAAGGCATACGGTTTTAAGACAAAAATAGTTGATATTCTTGATCCTGATGGATTTGCTCAACTGATGAAAGCCAAAGATTGCCGGATTATCCAATTGCTTCGACGAAATACGGTCAAGGCGGCCATCTCGACGATAAATGCACGCAGAGTGTATGAAGCTTCTGGTAATTGGAATCTACTCAGCGAAGCAGACCGGCAGCCAGCATTCGAGGTAGATATGGACGAATTCGATCGCCTTCTGAGCCAACGTCTGGAATGGGATCGTGAGGTTCAGGAGTATGTGGACAGGCTGAAACTCCCAACATTAATGCTTTACTATGAAGACCTGCTCAAAGATGAGAGCAGCTTCTTAAGCGGGGTTTTTAAATTTCTCGATGTGACTCCCCATCCTGTAAAGGGGAAAACCTTGAAAAATACTGACGATGACTTGAGGAAAGCCATCCTGAACCTGGATGAGCTTCGAGCCAGGTACGAAGGAACGCCTTTTGCGGCAATGTTTGACGAGGTTTTAGTTTAGGAGATTCAGATGCCAGGACTTGTAGGATTTTTCGGCAAACCGCCAGCGCAAGGAAGCGATCAATTACTCGGATTGATGGCGCGTTCTCTCGATCCAGGCCAAGACAGCAAGATATGGTCCTATTTCGATCCATCTGTTGGCCTCGCACGCGTCAGCCCTGCCATTGTCAATCCAGAACCCCAACCGATTTGGGATGCCAGTGGACAGGTTTGCGTGTTCCTGGAGGGAGAAATATATGACCAGGAGAGACTGCGGCAGCAACTAGAAAAACGGGGCTACATATTTAAAACACGAGGCGATGGTGAGCTAATATTAAATCTGTATTTGGAGACGGGCGACCTCTTCCCTCCACAATTGAATGGGATGTTTGCAATTGCGATCCTTGATCGCCGGTTGAACAAGCTCATCATCGTGACCGATCGATTGGGTCTTTACCCGCTATATTATGTTCGAACCAGTGAAAGAATCCTTTTCTCGTCCAAAGTTTCATCACTACTGGCTGTGCCAGGGTTAGCAAGAACGGTGGATAAGACTGCAATTGCACAATTCCTGACTTTTGATCATGTTCTCGGTGATCGGACCTATATTCACGCGGCAAAGCTGATGCCTCAGGGCTCGGTGATGACAATAGGAGATGGTGAATTTAGTATTACACCTTATTCGAGCTTGCATTATCCCAAAGAATATGAACTGCGGCCTGAAGAAGAATATATTGATGAAGTTATTTCGTTATTACGACAGGCCGTACACAGGCAAGCGCAAGATGATTATCCAAAGGCTGTGTTACTAAGTGGCGGAATGGATTCTGCGGGTTATTGCCGCATTGTTGAACGAAGTTTCTGGTAGCTGGCCATATCACACATTTACCTGGGGAATACCCGGTTGTGATGACGCGAAGTATGCGGTAGAAATTGCTAAGATGATGCGGGCGGAGCATCACTTTTTTCCACTCAGGCCAGATTACATGCAGCATACAGCTCGAAAAGGGTGTTCACATCACAGATGGAATGGGCAATGTGGCGAATTTACATGCCATGGCAACCCTGGATGATGAAGTGAAATTTGCAAAGGTGATTTATAAAGGCTTTTTGGGTGATGCGATGTTTGGTTTTGCTCTCCGTCACCAGCACTGGGCTGAATACAATTTAGAAAATTCGATCAAGGCTCATTTGCAAGTACACACTGACCAGGGGGTGATCACATTCCATCCAACGGTGCATGAAAACATTTTCACATCCGATTTTATTCGCGATGTGGGAAGTTCAGTGATGGATGAATACCGGGATGGAATGCTGGCTTCAGATTCACGCATGCTGGCTGACCAACGATTATATTTTGACCTGACGCAGCGAGTGCCACGTATGACCCTGCGGGGAGTGGATGTTGTGCGAAGCAAGGCGCACGTACGTCTGCCATTTGCAGATACGGATCTTTTGGATTTCTCAATACGAGTGCCGCCTGGATTACACCACAACAGGATATTAATGCAGCACGCATTTTTACGTGGTTTTCCGGAAATGGCACGCGTTCCCATTAGTTGGACAGGACTTCCAATGCAGGAAAATTTACGCGAGTTGGAGATGCGTGCTCGGAGGATACTTCAGTGGCATCTTCATCGACACGGACTGGCTAAACAAAGTCAGGTTATCTGGAAGCCTTACCATGATTATGCCAATTGGTTCAAAGGGATTCTACGCCCCTGGTTGGAGGGAGTATTATTGAGTGAGCGTTCTCTAAACCGAGGATATATGAAACCTGAAGTAATCCGCGATATCGTGAAAAAACATATGTCTGGTGACAACCAGACTGTAAGATTGGGTGCAATGTTATCCATTGAAATTTGGCACCGTCTATTTATTGATTGAGGAGCCTGCGGATGCGTGTTGGCGTTTTTATTGATGAGACGTGGGACTTTTTTCGTGAGATTTATACAGATCTGAGTGACAATTACCAGGTCAGTTTATACAAACTTCGAGAGATCCAATCGCCGGTATTTCGTGAACGGATCAACCGATATATTCGCCGGAAGGATTTGTTAGATTTTATTCGTAATCAGGATGTGTTATTTTTTGAGTGGGCAAGTGAGTTGCTGGTGGAAGTGAATGATCTTCCAAAAATCACTCCCATCGTTACCCGAATTCATCGTTATGAATTGTATCAATTTGCCAAACTTGTGAATTGGGATGCGGTTGATAAAGTTATCCTGGTGACGAAGGCAAAGCAACGTGAATTCAGCCGCCAGTTTCCAGATCATGCGACCAAGACTATTGTAATTCCAGAAGCAGTTTCACTCGATCGATTTACATCAAAAATCAAACCTTACAATGGGGATATTGGCATTTTGTGCCACCTGACACCGCGCAAACGGGTGTACGAGTTAATCCTGGCCTTTGCTGATTTATTGGATCGAGACCCGGGTTACAACCTGCACATCGGTGGTGACGAACACGAGCTTTATGGAGATTACTACGAGGCTATTACCGGGCTAGTTCGAGGGCTGGGGCTTCAAGAGAACGTGCGATTTTACGGACAAATCTCCGATCCTGAGAACTGGTATCGCAACGTGGATATTTTGATCTCCAACAGTTACTCGGAGGGATTGCAGGTATCACCGATGGAAGCAATTGCAAGCGGTTGTTATTGTTTATGCCATCGATGGGACGGCGCAGATGAGTTTTACCCTGAAGAAAATTTATATCTCAGAGATAGAGAGATGATCGATAAGATTATTGCGTATGGAAAATTAAGTCAGGTTGAAAAGGCAGAAAAAATAATTGCACTACAGGCAATTATAAAGAGCCGATTCAATGTGGATCAAACTAAAGTTGAAATCCGTAACCTGCTGAAGGAAACAGCAGGGCACGATGCAACCACCTTAAATGCAATAAACGCATGAAAATTGGCTATCTCATGCAAACGGGCGGTCCGGACGTGCGAGAAAAACCGCTCACCGGTCCTGCGAATCATGTATTGAAGGTGTATCGAGAGCTACAAGAATTAGGCCATGAAATGCATTTTCTGGCACGTTATGATGGTAAAATCTGGCGTTCAATCGATCTGGAGCGATTTGAGCCGGTGTTTGTGCGGAGATATGACCAGGGTTTACGGCGCCTGATAGAACGCCTGGTTAGAGGCGTCCAATCACGTGGTAAGTTACCTTACTTCAATTTATTTGAGAGTCTTCGGTTTTCCGAAGCCTGTTGCCAGGAATTAACGAATTGTGATTTGTTTTATGAGCGCATGGGTTGGATGGGTTATGGAGCTGGATTAGCAGCGCGTAGATCGAAGATCCCACTGGTGCTTGAAGTAAACAATGGGGATTTTGTCACAGAGTTGGAGCGATTGGGGGTAGCGCCCCGCGGTTTTCAATATGATCTGGCTGTGTGGCTGATGCGGCGGGCTGTCCACCGGGCTGATTTCTCTATAGCCACAGGGGATGGGCACCGTCGAAGATATATCGAGTGGTGGGGTATTCATCCAGACAAGGTAACTACTGTAGAAAACGGCAGCGATGTTGTTCACCTGTTAAAAAGGGATCGATTACGTTCATTTTCCAATCATGTGGCTGAAGACGGAACGATTACTCTCGTGTTTGTTGGGGCATTTGAACCCTGGCATGGAATTCTTATCCTATTAGCAGCATTTGCAAATGCTGCATCTCAATTGCCCCAGCTTCGATTAAAAATCATTGGGTCAGGTACCCTGTCTCAAGATGTACGGAATAAAATAGATGAACTGGATATTGGAGATAAGGTGGTATTAACTGGACAGCTCCCGGTTGAGGAAATGGCTGAACATTTGGTTACATCTGATATCGGTTTGGCGCCGTACTGCGGCTGGATGGAGTTCTCGGGTTTGAAGCTTTTCGATTATAAGTCTGCTGGCCTTGTGAGCCTGGCTTCTGGCATAGACGGCGAGCCGGCCACGCTAAAACATGGTGTGACAGGTTGGATTGTGCCTCCCTGTGATGAAGAAGCGTTGAGCAAAGCAATTTTGTTGTTGGCAAACAATCCTGAACTGCGGCACAGCATTGGAAGATCCGCAAGACTTGAAGCTGAGGAACAGCATTCCTGGACGCACACAGCCCACCAAATTGAAGAAATTTTATATAAGGTGGTATTGAAATAGCATGTGGATTCGTGGAGAAAGATAATTCATGCCATCGATTGTAAGCATTATAATGCCCGTCTATAATGGAGAATTATTCCTCAGAGAGGCGATCGAGAGTGTCATACATCAAGCTTACTCGAGCTGGGAATTAATTATCATAGATGATGGATCAAATGATGGCACGACTGATATTGTACGTTCCTATCCGGATACCCGGATTCACTATACATATCAGGATAATCGAGGCCAGGCAGCCGCACTCAACACAGGCCTCGATCAGGCGGCTGGGGATTACATTACCACACTGGATGCGGATGATTTTCTAACCGTGAATAGTATCAAAGACAGGGCACACTACCTGGATCAGAACCCGAACGATGGTGTAGTGTATGCAGATGGGATTTATTGTAACGCTAACGGTGAAGGATTTTTGCGATTCACCGAGCACATGCCTTCCAGTGCCCATGGAGATGTTTACGATGTATTAATAGTTTCACCATTCTATGGCACCGGGGCATCGGTCATGGTGCGGCGGGATTTACTTGAAAAAACGCAAACAAGATACGATGAAGAGATCGTATGGTGCCAGGATTGGGATTTTTATATTCAACTCGCAGAAAAGACCACATTTGGATTTATAGATATGGTCAGCATCCATTACCGATTGCATGAAGGAGGTATGACCACAAGTATGCCGCGTGGCCGGCGGTTAGAATCACTCATCCGGCTGAGGATGAAGGTTATGGGCAGTGAGCGGTTCGAACGAACCCAATTGGAGGCCAAAAGAGCTTTTTTTTATGACTTTCTCATTAAAGATCTGAAAGGTCGCGTGGATCAACAGGAAGATGTATTCAACAGCCGTCAATTTGGGTCCTTACCCAAATCCACACAAGGATGGTTGTTACGTCTAACAGCAAATGTTTACTTGCTTGAGAACAGTGAATTAGATTGGATACGGAAATGGCTGCTGCGAGCGTTCTCACGAGCACCACAAGATACGAAGACCAGCGTGGTATTAGGTTTGTTCTGTCTTCATCCAGGTCTAGCCAGGGTGGCGATTCGGAAAAATAAAGAGCGCCGTGGTGATTCTGATGGTAATGATCCTTTTAAACTAGCCGCAGTATCTAACGGACAACTATCAAAATAGCTCTCATTGGTACTAATTTTCTATTATCCAAACGTTAACATAACATTATAATTTCATTCAATTATCATGGTAAAATTTGACCGCTTTTATCCTAATTGGGCAATTTATAGATCAGCTGTAACCGAATGAGCAATCAAGGAAGATTACAACAATTCATTCAAAACGAAATTCGCTCATCTCTTTCTGCCATCCGGCGGAGGGGTGATTGGTCCCCTCTCTCGTCAGTTATGCGAGGCAAGCTTAACATACCCTATAGGGCAGACACAGCGCAGGAGCATCTTGGGGCCGCGGTAAACTGGCTTTGTGCCGCACAGGATGGAACGAACGACGATGGTGTATCGGCATTCTATGATGTTCGCATGGGCGTATGGTGCCCATCCTATCCAGAAACGACTGGATACATCATACCCACGATGCTGGATTATGCTGAATTGGTGGACAGCGACGTCCTTCGCCAGCGGGCTTTACGTATGGCAAGATGGTTGCTCACACTTCAGCTCGAATTAGGTGCTTTTCCCATTGGGCCATTATGGCCTGATTGGGAAAGGAAGCCGATTGTGTTTGATACGGGCCAAATCCTGTTTGGCATGGTGCGCGCCTATAGAGAGACTAATGATGTGCAATTCCTTGAGGCTGCCCGGCGTGCAGCCGATTGGCTGGTCAGTATCCAGGATGCAGATGGAGCGTGGAGCAAATATACCTCCTTGAACATTGTTCACACATACAATGTTCGAACGGCCTGGGGACTGCTCCAGGTATATAAGACAAGCGGAGATGATAGGTATTGCCAGGCTGCTGTTCGGAATCTGGAGTGGTCGGTAAGCCAGCAGGATGCTGATGGCTGGTATCGTAATGCTGGTTTTCGTCCCGGAGAAAATCCTCTGACCCACACCATTGCATATACGGTAGAGGGCTTGCTTGAATTAGGCGTGCTTCTCAGCCAATCTGCATACATTTATTCGGCTCAGAGAGCAGCAGATGCCATGCGGAAATTACTATCACGCGATGGGTTTTTGAGGGCGCGCTATGGGTCGGGATGGAGTTCTGCAGATAATTGGAGCTGTCTGACCGGCACTGCACAAATGGCGCTGGTCTGGCTCCGGCTGTTTGAAATTACCGGTGAGGAAGGGTATTTGCAGGATGGATTGGCGGCCAATCGATATATAAAACAACGCCAGCCGCGGGATATTCAGTTAAAAGGGTTTTATGGCGGAATTGCAGGATCCTACCCAATTTACGGAGATTATGAACCATTCCGTCATCTCAACTGGGCCGCGAAATTTTTCGTAGATAGTTTGTTGCTGGAGCATCACCTGGTAAACAGGCAGCGACAAACCCCTGACCCAATCCAAAAAACCTAAAAAAAAGAAGTATGTAATGCGTGTAGCTATAATTAACAGCCGGCTTGATTCCCAATTAAACCCGGGTGGGGATACCGTGCAGGTTGCACAAACAAAATTGGCTCTGGATCGTCTGGGCATCGTCACTCAAACCCTGTCGCCAGAAAATCTGGTTGGTGATATAGATTTTGATGTTGCTCACGTGTTCAATATTCAAACACCTGAACCTGCAATGCGTGCATTCGAGGTTCTACAAAAAAAAGGTCTCCCGGTCATCCTGTCGCCAATTTATTGGGATGTATTTGGTCTGTGGTACGAGAAAGCCGCCGCCGAGAAGCCATTGTGGCGTATGGTGACCAAACTCACCGGCAGGGACAATGCCCGGACAATCTACCAGCGTTGGCAGATGAAGAAAGCGCCAAAAACTGAAGCCTGGCAAAGCCAGCAGAAGTTATTAAATCAAGCTGTACGCGTTTTACCCAACTCGAAAACAGAAGCCAACCAATTGAAGCGGTTCTTTAAACTGGATGCCGACTTTCTGACAAAAGTTGACGTAATCCCCAACGGGGTTGACCTGGAGAAGTACCTGAAACAACCTGCTCCGTCAATCTCGTTTTTAGAAAAATATGATTTGCGCGATTTTATCTTGCAGGTGGGCACGATCAACCCGACAAAGAACCAACTTGGATTAATTGATGCTCTTTACGACCTGCCGGTGCAAATTGTAATTATCGGGCACACGATGGCAGCGTACCGTGATTATGCAGAGATCTGCAAAGCGCGCGCCGCGCAGCGAGGCAATGTCACATTTATTGATCATTTACCGAACGAAGATCTACCCGGGATCTATGCTCTAGCCGCAGTGCATGTATTACCAAGCTGGCGGGAAACACCCGGTTTGGTAAGCCTGGAAGCGGCAGCTTCTGGATGCCGCATCGTTACCACTTCAATCGGATCCACACGGGATTATTTTGGTGAGCTGGCCTGGTATTGCGACCCTTACGATTTGCGCTCCATCCGACAGGCAGTGGAGGAGGCATTGGCCGCGCCAAAATCATCAACATTGCGAGATCGCGTATTAGCGAATTACACCTGGCAATGCGCGGGTGAAGCCACCCTGGCAGCCTATGAAAGAGCTCTTAAACCCCTGCACCATTCGGAGAATTGAACATGGATTTTACATGGACCGATGAACAATTGGCTTATAAAAAAGCTGTAATCGAATTTGCTCAACGAGACCTCAACAAGAATATGGCTGAGCGGGACAAGCATTCCGAGTTCTCACGCGACCTGTGGAAGAAATGCGCTGAATTTGGCATTCATGGTATGCCGTTTCCAGATCGATTGGGTGGAAGTGAAGCAGATATTCTGACAACGATGTTGACGATGGAAGGGCTGGGTTATGGGTGTCAGGATAACGGCCTGGTGTTTGCAATAAATGCCCAGATGTGGAGTGTACAGATGCCCATATTCTCCTTTGGCACTCCAGAACAACAAGAAAAATACCTTCCCGGGTTGATTCGCGGTGAAACCATCGGTGCACACGGGATGTCTGAGCCGGATACCGGCTCGGACGCTTACAACCTGCGGACACGTGCAGAACGTAAAGGTGACGGGTATGTGCTGAATGGAAGTAAAATGTTTGTCACGAATGCGCCCGTATCGGATCTGGCGGTGGTCTTTGCGACGGTGGATCCATCCAAAGGGATGTGGGGTATTACGGGTTTTATTGTTGAGAAAGGCACCCCGGGTTTTACTGTAAGCCGAGAGATTGAGAAAATGGGCTTAAGAACTTCTCCTATGGGTGAATTGATATTTCAAGACTGTTATATTCCATCCGAAAACCGAATTGGGCCTGAGGGCGCTGGCGCACGCATTTTTAATCACTCCATGGAATGGGAGCGAAGTTGTATCCTGGCCAGCAATTTGGGCGCCATGGAACGGCAGTTGGAGCGAAGTATTTCGTATGCGCGGGAGAGGCAGCAATTCGGCCAACCGATTGGCAAATTTCAATCGGTGGCGAATCGGATTGTGGATATGAAGATCCGCCTCGAAACTGCCCGTCTGCTGCTTTATAAGGTTGCCTGGCTGAAAAAAATGGGGAAGCCTGCCGTCATGGAGGCTGCAATGGCCAAGTTGTATCTGAGCGAATGTTTTGTTCAATCGGGATTGGACGCAGTGCGAACGTTGGGCGGGTATGGGTATATGACTGAGTTTGAAGTTGAGCGTGATTTGCGTGATGCTGTTGGGGGAACCATCTACTCGGGCACATCTGATATTCAGCGAAATATTATCGCCCGACTTATGGGCTTGTAAATAGAGAGCAATTTGAGGCTCATCACGGGAGGCGAGATGCGTTATTTACTTCACCAGGTAATCACACAAGCTGCGCAGAAATACCCAGATCGACAGGCTATTGGTTTTCTTTCCGAATCTCTTACCTATGCAGAGTTGGATTCGACAAACCAATCGTTTAGCACGTACTTTGGTTGAGGCGGGAGTGAAACGGGGCGACCGCGTGGGAATTTATATGAACAAAGGGCAGGAATCAGCGGTTGCTCTGTATGGGATCATGAAAGCAGGGGCTGCCTATGTGCCGCTTGATCCGTATGCTCCGGTCGCGAGATTGGGTTATGTAATTCAGGATTGCGGAATTCGGCATCTGATCACCAAAGATAACAAACTTAGCCAGGTGGAAGAGATCCTGGCAATGAATGTGGGATTGGAATATCTGGTAGGCGTCAACCAGATGGATAACCACCCTGTCAGCACGGTTTCCTGGGAGGATTTATCATCCCAGCCAGGTGATGACCTGGATTTGAATCTAACTGAACAAGACCTGGCTTATATACTCTATACTTCTGGCTCCACCGGAACGCCCAAAGGTATTATGCACACCCACCGCAGCGGATTGAGCTTTGCTGAATGGGCTGCGACCGAATATGGTCTTGCCAGTGATGACCGATTAAGTAACCACGCACCCTTACATTTTGATCTTTCAACGTTCGATTTTTTTGCCGGCGCCATCGCCGGGGCGGCAACGATCATTATCCCTGAAGCCCTTACAAAATTCCCTGCAAACCTTTCCAAACTGATCCAGGATGAGCAAATCACGGTATGGTATTCGGTTCCATTTGCTCTGATGCAGTTGATGGAGCGCGGACTGCTGGAAACACGAGATTTGACTGCCTTGCGTTGGCTATTGTTTGCCGGAGAGGTTTTTCCGACCAAGCACCTGCGGAATTTGATGATGATGCTGCCAGGCGTGCGCTTTAGCAACCTTTATGGACCAACTGAGACCAACGTCTGCACGTATTATCATGTAAACCAAATACCCGAAGATAATGACCAAACGATCCCAATTGGCAGGGCGTGCAGCAATATCGAGGATCTGGTGGTTGATCCCGACGATCATCCAGTAGCCGTTGGTGAGGTAGGCGAACTGTTAATCCGCGGTGGGGTGGTAATGAAAGGCTACTGGGGGCAACCTGAGAAAACCAAGAACGGTTTTTACCGGAGGCCTGTATTTGACTATTTTGATGATATCTTTTATCGGACAGGCGATCTCGTACAGCAGGATCCGAATGGAGATTATCATTACCTGGGCCGGAAGGACCGCCAGATAAAAACGCGTGGTTATCGAGTGGAGTTGGATGAAATTGAAGTGGCGCTTCTGGCCCATCCGGGTGTTGGCGAGGCCGCTGCATATCCCGTACCTGATGGTCAGGGAAGCAATTTGATTGAGGCTTCAGTCGTACTCAATTCACGGCACCTTACGACCGATGATTTGGTGGCTCATCTTTCTAACCGATTGCCTCCCTACGCTATACCTGCGCGGATTGATATCCTAACCGACTTTCCCAGAACTTCCACCGGGAAAATTGACCGTCGCACGCTCCAGACCCGGGCGGTGGAGCGGTAAAGCGAGAAACAACCTGCACCTGATGATATTGAAAAAGGAGAACAACCTATGGACCGCAAAACAGCATTAATAGAAGACATTAAAAATGAGATTATGCGTAACCGCAATGCCAGACTGGCGGAGGACCAGGATCTATTAAGCGCTGGGATTCTCGACTCGCTGGGTATATTGCAACTGGTGAGCTTTATCGACCAGTCATTTGGAATCCAGGTACCAGACGAAGATGTTGTTTATGATAACTTCAAGAGCATCAATTCACTGGTTGATTATCTCAGTAATTACTAGACCATGAATTGGAATTTAGCTTTAGATAACCATCCATGGGATCGTGGGTCTGAGCTCTGGTCGAGCACCTCAGTTCGTGAGGAGAACCAACCATGCTAAGAAGGTTGCTTTACCTGAATGGTATAACCATTGCTTCCGTGGTGTTATTCCATTCTGTCGGTATGGGATTTGTCGCGATGTTTGCCTGGGGACACCGTTACCTTCCTGCTGGTGTATCGCCATATACACAGGTCGGCAGCCCGTCCTACTTTTTTTAAGAACCATTGAACAACTGGTCATATTCGCTATTCCAGTCTTTTTATTTATCTCCGGCTTTTTTGTTGCGATGGCAACTGACCGGGTTAAAGGTAAACTAAGTTGGGGAGTGGCATTTGCACGGGCTCGGAAACTAGCAATCCCCTACCTGATTTGGTCGTTTGTGGCACTTAGCCTGGCGGTAATATTTGGCAGAAGGCCATCTGTCACAGATATCGTCCTGGATTTGTTGACCGGTCAGACAAACGAGGTGTTTTACTTTGTACCACTTTTGATCCAGTTCTACATCTTGGCGCCGATTTTTGTAATGATGATCAAGAAAAACTGGCTCCTGGTTTTGATTGTAACGGGAATAATCCAGGTCTGTGTACAATTACTACCTTACCCCATTTTTCTTGGGTTTAATATGCCATACAAGGAAGAAATAGCCAGCTTTATCCCAAAATGGCTATTTGTGGCGCGGATTTTTTGGTTTCCTCTCGGTATCACCATTGGATTTCATATTGATCAATTTAAACAGTATTTGGTGCGTTATCGTTGGGGTTTCTTTTTTGGCGCCATAGCTTGTATTGTGATTGGGATTGTTGAATGGGAGATATTTTTCCGTCTGTCAGGTATGGAGTGGTTGTCAACCCGAGAAACACTGGTTGATAGCATCTATGCCCTGATGTTCATCTTTTTGATTCTGGGAATGGGCGATTTTGGATTACCTTTGCAGCGTTTTTTTGAAAAGCTGGCCCCTAAGTCTTTTGGGATTTACCTGACCCATGCACTTGTGATCACGTACGTTGCCAAGGTGATCTATCGGTTTACCCCTGCATTGTTGGGTACTCAAATCCTATACCAACCCATTATGATTATCCTGGGTCTTGGCCTGCCTTTGTTATTGATGGCATTCGTTGATAGATCCCCGTTTAGGAAATTCTATGTTTACCTTTTCGGGTAATTTATGATCAAGCGTTTGCTCATCCTGAATGGATTAGCAATCATTGCAGCGGTGATCCACCATTCAACCCACTGGGTGTTAACCGGGATGTTTTGGTGGACAGACCGCTATCGACCTGTCACAATACCCAATTATGATCATCTTGGCGGGATATCTTATTACATAGTGCGGATTGTCGATCAATTTGGATATTCTGGTGTCGCAGCTTTTCTATTTGTTACCGGGATATTTATTGCAATCGCCACGGGACGGGATCAGAAAACGGTGAGTTGGAAGATTGTCTTCACCAGGATAAAGACCCTGGTTATACCCTACTTATTTTGGTCTGCTCTCATCATTCCACTGAACATCATCCTGGGAGAAAGTTATTCAATTCCAAAGATTATCCACGTGATTTTGACTGGAGGTGCAACAGTCGCATACTATTATGTTCCCTTGTTGGTAGGGTACCTGTTATTATCTCCATTTATTGTACCCCTGGCGCGTAATTATTGGAAATTCCTGATCGTAGTTTCCGCATTATTTCAGTTACTTAACATCTTTGCACGGTATGTGTATTTATTAAAATTACAGGCTCCCGAAGTATTAAGCCCAATTCTCTCGCAATTTTTGGATTGGCAGATACCTGCCAATATTGTCTGGTTTGTGCTTGGAATGATTATCGGTTTTCATATTTCTGAAGCCCGTCAATGGCTTGCGAAATATAAATGGTTGGTACTGATGTGCCTGGGATTGGCTTTTATCCTCGGCCCGGTGGAGTGGGAAATTCTCCGGCGCAATACCCAAAAAGAATGGATTGCTACACAGGTAACCTTTTTTGATCAAATCTTCACCTTGTTTCTCCTGCTCACTTATATCGCCTGGGATAATTTGGCGATACCCTGGGCAGTGAAATTAAGTAATATTGGCACGCAATCCTATGGTATCTACCTGACCCATATGCCTGTGTTGGATATCACCGCAAAAGCTACCTACCATTTCCTGCCTGCACTTTTGGCATATCCGCTTTTATTTCAACTTGTCCTGGTCGTTTTAGGTTTAGGGGCGCCACTGACACTGATGATGATTGTTAACCGGTCTCCAGCACAAAGGTTTTATAAATATATGTTTGGCTAAGCAATTAGGTAATCTGCCTGAATTTCAAGGAGAACAGCGATGATCATTGTGATGAAAAAAGATGCGAACAAGGATGACATCCTTTATGTTATTGTCCGGGTGGAAAGCCTGGGATTAAAGACACATACATCAAAAGCAGATGAACAGACACTCATCAGTGTGCTGGGCGATTTGCGGGCACTGCCTATACATGCACTCACCGGTCTCCGAGGGGTTGATCGGGTTCTTGAAACCCGACATCCATACCGCCTGGCGAGTTTGGAATTTAAGGGTGAGCGGACAATTATTTCAATCGGCAATAGCCATATCGGAGGGGAAAATATCATCATCATGGCCGGTCCATGCGCCGTCGAAACTCAGAGTCAACTGATGGAAACTGCCTGGCGAGTCCGGGAAGCAGGGGCTCATTTTTTGAGAGGCGGGGCATTCAAGCCCCGCTCGTCCCCATACAGTTTCCAAGGCCTGGGTGAAGATGGGTTGAAGTTGCTTGCACAGGCGCGTAAAGAGACAGGACTTGGCATAATAACCGAGGTGATGGCAACTGAACAAGTGCCTCTGGTCAGTCGATATTCAGATATACTTCAAGTTGGGGCAAGAAATATGCAAAACTATGCTTTGCTCCACGCAGTGGGTGAATCAAAAATCCCCGTTCGATTAAAACGCGGGATGATGTCAACCATGGAAGAACTCTTAATGAGCGCTGAGTATATCCTGGCTAATGGAAATCAAAACGTTATCTTATGCGAACGCGGCATTCGCACATTCGAAACGTATACGCGCAATACCCTGGATATTAACGCCGTACCCATGTTAAAAGAACTGACCCACCTGCCGATCATTGTCGATCCAAGCCACGCGACCGGTAAGACCAGCCTGGTGACGCCTGCCAGCAAGGCAGCGGTTGCAGCAGGCGCAGATGGTTTGTTAATTGAGGTGCATCCAGACCCGGATAATGCGCTATCGGATGGGTATCAATCCTTGACACCTAAACAGTTTGAAAAACTCATCAAAGAGATTTCTCTCATTGCTGATGCAGTTGGACGCCCTCTAGAAAAACCACTTCCTAATCCTGTTGGATTGTCCCAGTGAGGAAAGACCTGCATTTTCATATCCACAGCTAAGCGGACCTAGCTCAAATGAATGACGCGACAATAGCCAAAGAAAAACGTGACGATTTGACCAACGATACATTCGATCCCTTGAAAGATTTGATATTGGCACAAGGTACCGAACAGGCTGCCTGGGTGGGGATTAATTTACGGACGCTCTCACCTTTCCAAAGAGCACTGTTGGTAATTGATGGTACAGTAACCAAGTTTATTGAATCGTATATGATGGAACCTGTTGATGTGGTTCGATTGACGCAAGAGCTTCAGAGACTGCCAGAAGACCACGCCTGGTTGGAAGCGCCAATGGGTACTGAGGTGATAACTCGCCAGGTATTGCTGCGGGGTAGAAACAGCCTGACCGTCTATGCCTACGCGGCTTCTTTGTTGATACCTGATAGATTGCCAGAAGCTGTTAAACAAAAACTGGAAGTGGATATCGGTGGTATTGGGAGAATTTTACTGAACAGTAGGATGGAAAGTTTCCGCGAAGTTCTCTGGTTTGGTCGGGAGCGAGTAAATGCATTACCGGTAAACATACGGAATTTTTTTGGTGATGGGTTGATCAGCCGGACATATAGGATATTTTATAATGGCCGCCCTACAATTTTGATCAACGAGAAATTTCCGTCGGAAAATGATTGGGTCCCTGATCACCATTAATCGTTCAATCATAAAGTACGTCAATGCCCTTTCAGACAATTAAGGAGGTTCAAATGGCCGGAAATGCAGAATTAACCAAAATGTTTATCAACGGTCAGTGGGTGGATGCTGACAGCGGCAAAACTTTCGATGATTTTAACCCGGCAACCCGTGAAATATTTGCAAAGATTGCCTTTGGCGGGGCTAGTGATGTCAAGAAAGCGATCAATTTTGCACAAGCCGCCCAGAAAGCCTGGTCGGCGATGCCGCATCCTCAACGGGCTGGATATCTATTAAAAGCAGCAGATATACTCGAAAGTCACATACAAGAATACGCCAGCATACTCATAGATGAAGCCGGCGCCTGGTTTGGCAAAGCCATGTTCGAAGCCGGTTATTCGGCAGGATTAATCCGGGCCGCTGCAGGTTCTGTCTATAACTTGACCGGCGAAATAATGCCATCCGAGACTGGAAAGGTGAACATGCTCGTGCGCCAACCGCTTGGTGTGGTGGGCGTTATCTCACCATGGAATTTTCCGCTTCTTCTATCGCTGCGTGGGATTGTTTTTGCCTTGGCGGTTGGCAATACGGTTGTATTGAAGCCTTCTGAAGAATCTCCAGTAAGCGGCGGTTTGATGATTGCCAAGCTATTTGAAGAGGCTGGATTACCCGCTGGCGTGTTCAATGTTGTTACCGGGCCGCGGGATGCTGCTGAAGAAATGGGGGATGAGCTTATTTCTAATCCAAAAGTTAAGGCAATCAGCTTTACGGGATCCTCTGCAACCGGACGGCATCTAGCCGAAAAAGCCGGTCGTTATTTGAAAAAGATTTTTCTGGAGTTGGGAGGTAAAAATCCACTGATCATCCTGGCGGACGCCGATATGGAGCGCGCGGTTAATGCTGCTACCTTCGGTCGCTTTTTGCACCAGGGGCAAATTTGTATGTCTGTCGAGAAAATCATTGTTGAAGCCTCCGTCTGTGATGAGTTCACACAGCGGTTCCTGGCGAAAGTCAAGACCTTGCATGCCGGCAATCCACATGAGCCAGCCAATATTATCGGTCCGGTGATTAACCAACGGCAGTTGGAAAAAATTCATAGCCACGTGATCGATGCCCAAGAGAAGGGGGCAACAGTTCTGGTCGGAGGCAACTATGAAGGTCTGTTCTATTCACCCACCGTATTAACGAACGTCACCCCGGATATGGCTGTTTACCAGGAAGAAACTTTTGGCCCGGTTGTACCCATCATTGTGGTTCAAGATGTTGAAGACGCCATCCGGGTGGCCAACGATACTATCTACGGTCTATCAGCTGGAGTAATCACACAAGACGAAGAAAAAGGTTTGTATGTCGCCAGTCAGCTTGAATCTGGAATGGTGCATGTGAACGATGCGCCAGTGTATGACGAGCCCCATATGCCTTTTGGTGGCGTCAAAGCGAGTGGTATTGGAAGGCACGGCGGTAAGGCTTCTATCGAGGCGTTCACCGAACTGCGATGGATTTCTTTGGAGCGCGGGGGCAGACAGTATCCTTTCTAGGAAAATCATTTGTGGATCTTCGAGACCACCTCACAGCATTCGCCGTGTTTTCTATGCGAATTTTTTGATCTTACAACCAGGAGATTTTAAATGGAAACAAACTTTTTAGATCCATTCATTGAGAACTCTTGAAAGAGAGGCTTTGACCCAGATACAACTTAAAAAATTCCAGATGATGTTGAGCCATGTTCTGGATAAGAGTTCATTCTACCGTAAAAAATTTCTTGACGCTGGCTTTCGCAGGGCAGAAGATGTACGTACTGTTGATGATTATCGCCGGTTGCCATTTACAACAAAGGCAGAGATATCGATTGACCAGGCGTCTCATCCCCCTTATGGAACGAACCTGACTTATCCGATGGAACAGTACATCCGTATTCATCAGACCTCAGGTACCACTGGTGAGCCGCTGCGATGTCTTGACACCGAGGAAAGCTGGAACTGGTGGGCTCGCTGCTGGGCGAATGTATATCGCGCTGCTGGCGTTACCTCTCTCGACCGAATCTTTCTTGCTTTCTCTTTCGGACCATTCATTGGATTTTGGAGCGCTCACGAGGGAGCTCGTCTGATTAAAGCATTAGCTGTGCCAGGCGGTGGGATGTCATCTTATCAACGGGTGAAAGCGATTCTGGTAAACGATATCTCCGTATTGGTTTGCACGCCTACCTATGCACTGCATCTGGCAGAAGTAGCGGAGCAAGAAGGTTTGGATATCAAAGGATCGAATGTTCGCATCACCATTCATGCTGGTGAACCTGGTGCAAGTATCCCGGCGACGAAAGAACGAATTGAGACCCTTTGGGGAGCGCGTTGTTATGACCACGCCGGCGCAACCGAAGTGGGCGCGTGGGGGTTCGAATGCCAGGCGCAATCGGGATTGCATGTTAATGAAGGTGAGTTTATTTTTGAAATCATCGATCCTGTAACTGGAGAACAAGCCACCGAGGAGAACTCGTCATTACCAATCTGGGCAGGATTGGAATGCCGATCATTCGTTACCGGACTGGTGATAAAGTAAAACTTTCATCCGAGCGTTGTGAGTGTGGAAGAACCTACCGGATGTTAGACGGCGGGATCATTGGGCGTGTGGATGATGTATTGATCATTCGCGGTGTTAATGTTTTCCCAAGTGCCATCGAAGGTTTTGTGCGCCAGTTCCCAGAGGTCAGTGAGTTTGCTGTTGATATTTTCCGGCGGGAACAGCTGGATGAGATGGAAATCCGTCTGGAGGTTCATGGTGGAGAACCCGAAGAGGTGGCAAAAGCCGTGGCGAAGGAGATTCGAAATGGCCTCGGTATGCGCATCGCGGTCAGGCCAGTACCTTATGGCACTTTGCCGCGTTTTGACCTAAAAGCACGCCGGATAAACGATCACCGCTATAAAAAGTAATCGCTTTTTGGAGGTTGTTCCTGGAGAACACGATGAACATTGAATTAACAGTTGAGAAGTATATTTTGACCGAATTACACCTGGGAAAAAGGACAAAGATCGGACTCGATGAGTCTCTCGTTGGCTCAGGAATTCTGGATTCGCTGACCTTACTGCAATTGATTGCCTTCCTGGAAGAGCAATACCAGGTAAAGTTTGAAGATCAAGACATTAATCCTGAATATTTTCGATCAATCAACGCGATTAAAACGTTCATCGAGCAAAAATTACGGAAATCCTGAATTTATTTTGGGAGTATCTATGATTTTGGCACACATAAACCAGACACTACAAGCCAAGATATTCGAACGCCTTGAAAAGGATCCCACCCGAAAAACAATTATGTTTTATAACGCAAATCGGGGATCGAACTGGTATAGTTTTGAGGGTTTGTACCAGTCTGCGAGTGGTTACGCACAACTTTTGTTGGATTCTGGGCTGGGCAAGGGAGGTGTATGTATCATTGTGCTTCCCAGCGGCGAACTCTCTGCAATGTTGTTAACTGCCACTCTGTTATTGGGAGGAGTGCCCTTACTTGTTGCACCTCCTTCACTACAGGCAGAGGGTGCTTTTTCCAGCCTATTAAATATCATCGAGAGAATCATTGGGAAAACCAGGCCTGATATCGTTGTTCTGCCTGATTCAATGGCGGAAATGCGAAAAGGCATTCGCAGCATCAAAGGAAAACCGCGTCGTATTTTTACAGAAGGCGAGGTGACACCCATTTATGGGGCAAAAATCCCGATCACAGTGCCTGGAGAAGATGATATTGCCGCTATGCAATTGACATCAGGAACGACAGGGTTTCCACGAGTATGTGTCTGGAAACAGAGAAATGTAATCGCAGCATTAGATGGGATGTCTGCTGCGATGGATATTTCGGAGTATGACACCTGTCTGAATTGGACACCCTTATATCACGATATGGGTCTGGTAAATAATTTCTTCACAAGCGTTACCAGGGGTGTGCCATTAGTAATGTTGAACCCAAATGAGTTCGTCAAAGATCCCTCCCTCTGGCTGCGAAGTCTGTCTGAAACTGGTGCAACGGTAACCTGGTCACCGAATTTTGGTTTTGCAATTACTGCCCAGCGTGTTAAGGACAGAGACCTTGAAGGCGTACGATTAGACCAGGTTCGTGGTTTCTGGAATGCGGCAGAGAAAATCCACTATGAAACAATGAAGGCTTTTCACAAGAGATTTGAGGCTTACGGTGTTCGTTACGAAGCTCTCAAGACAAATTTTGGTTGTGCTGAGAATATCGGTGGAGCAACATTTAGCGATCCAAAGGGAGCCTTTTTGGTGGAACACCTGGATCGTAAATCATTCCTCGAGTCTGGCGTTGCCAATCCGGTGGAAAACTCGAGCGGGGAAGGGGAAGTAGTTTCAATCGTCGGCGCAGGAAAGCCGCACCCTGGTATTCGTATCAGCATCCTGTCCAAAAAAGGTAAACAACTTCCGGATGGATGCATAGGTGAACTTGCTTTGGATACACCTTCGCGTATGCAAGGCTATCTGAATGATGCACGGGCAACCCGCCGGGCGTTATTTGGAAAATACTTGCGCACCGGAGATATGGGTTACATGCGTGGTGACCAGTTCTTTTGGGTTGGGCGTGTCAAAGAACGGATCACTGTGCGAGGTGTAAAGCTTGACCCTAGTGACTTTGAAAGGATTTTGCTGCAGATTCCCGGGCTGCGGCACGGTAATTTTGCAGCCTTTGGTGTCGACGATGAGAAACTGGGGACTCAGCGTATTGTTCTTGTTTCGGAAGTACGCAATTCAAACGAGAGAAACCCGGATGAAATTTCATCGGACATCCGTAACCGGGTGTTTCTACAATTGGGGGTCAATATCAATGATGTGGTCCTGGTTAACCCAGACACACTTACCAAAACATCAAGTGGAAAGAGACGACACCGCTTCTTCCGTAAGTTATATCTGGAAGGCAACCTGGAGGAATTCAGGTGGCTCCCCGCCAGCGTGAAAGACACACATTCAGGCAGCTAGGAAAATGACTTAATTCTATGGCGAAACGGTTATTAATCCTGAATGGACTGGCGACGTTCGGTGTGGTTTTAAATCACGCCGCAAGCTGGGGTTTTATTGCAATGTTTTGGTGGACCGACCGTTATCGGGCTGTCAGTGTACCTAATTTTGACCAAATTGGGAGCGCGTCCTATTATGCTATGCGGTTCATCGAACAGTTAATCGCGTTTAGCGTACCGGCTTTCTTGTTTGTTTCCGGTTTTTTCGTGGCATTTGTTATCGGAAAAGAGAACTTGCTTTCCGGCTTTAAAATTGCAGGCAAGAGGATCGGAACCCTGATCGTTCCTTATCTAATTTGGTCGGGGGTTATGTTCGGTTTCTCATACATTTTGGGTGCCAAATATTCGATCTTCCGATATATCAAAATGCTGCTTGTCGGAGGTGCAGCAGATCCATACTACTACATCCCCCTGATCATCCAACTGTTCGCTCTCGCACCATTGTTTGTTTTAATCGCAAGAAACCATTGGAAAGCATTACTTGCTTGTGGGATCGTGACACAATTCATTGTGCAAGGGATCCGTTACCCAATGATACTCGGGATGGACTCACCCCTATTAGTTTGGTTGATAAAACTGACACCCGGGTGGTTCTTTCCAACCAAAGTTATGTGGTTCATCCTGGGCATTGTGGTCAGTTTACATCTGGTGGCATTTAAGGAGTGGATTTTTAAACTTCGATACGGCCTCCTTATAGGTTTGGTGGTTTTTCTGCTAGCGACTATGATCGAATGGGAAGTTTTGCTCCGAGCCTCGAATTCGGACTGGATCCCATATTTTGATACTGTGTTGGATAGTGTCTATGCATTCTTCTTCATAACCACGTTTATCAACTTTAATCAGGTCGAATTACCAAAATCTCAGTGGTTAGCGGATCTGGGCGGGAAATCTTACGGGGTTTACCTGGTGCACACGATTGTCCTGATCGTATCAGCACGCTTGATATTCCACGTGGCGCCTTTTATTCTCGCATATCAAATTATTTTTCAGCCCATATTAATTGCCTTAGGTCTTGGCTCTCCGCTAATCTTGATGATGTTGGTCAAAAAGTCGCCGGCGCGGATGTTTTATAGAACGCTCTTCGGCTAAAGCCACAGAAGGATCGAACGATTATGCATAAAATATTAGTCACAGGTGGAGCTGGATTTATTGGCTCGCACGTCGTTCAAGAACTAATCTCCCGCGGCCATTCGGTTACCGTACTGGATGATTTGAGCGGCGGATTTACCGATAATCTGGTAAATGGCGTAAATTTCGTTCAAGGATCGATCACCGATGTTGAGTTGGTGGATGAATTATTCAAACAAAGCCAGTTTGATTATGTTTATCATCTGGCAGCATATGCCGCTGAGGGTCTCAGTCATTTCATCAAGCGGTTTAATTACACAAACAATCTAATTGGCAGCGTCAATTTAATTAATGCAGCAATTAATACAGGTGTCAAGTGTTTTGTATTTACGTCTTCCATCGCGGTGTATGGGGCCACTCCTGAGCTGCCGATGACCGAAGAAACACAACCACACCCTGAGGATCCTTATGGTATTGCAAAACTAGCCGTTGAGCAGGAGCTTCGGGTCTGCAAGGATATGTTTGGTCTTGATTACATCATTTTTCGGCCTCATAATGTGTATGGTGAGCGCCAGAATATCGGAGATAAATATCGAAATGTTGTCGGAATTTTTATGAACCAAATCTTGCAGGGTAAACCCATGACGATCTTTGGAGATGGTGAGCAAACCAGGGCTTTCAGTTATATCGGAGATGTAGCTCCAATTATTGCCGAAGCGGTGGAGGTGCATGATGCGTATAACCAAATCTTCAACATTGGCGCTGATCAGCCTTTTAGTGTGAACGAGTTAGCGACAAACGTTGCCCTTGCAATGGATACACAACCAAACATTGTGCACTTACCAGCCAGAAATGAAGTGCAAAATGCGTATTCATCCCACGACAAGGTGAGACGAATGTTTGGAGATCGAAGCCCAACGACATTGGAACAAGGATTAGATCGCATGGCAGCGTGGGTTAAAAGTCATGGCGCCAGGGAGAGCCACAAATTTGGTGATATTGAGATCATCAAAAATTTCCCTCCGGGTTGGCTGTCTTGAAAGGCGTCTGATATGACCAGTCCCCTGGTAATAACTGTAATCTTAAATACAAACCGAAGAGAGGATACGCTGGCGGTGCTTGATTCTTTGTCCAAGGGCGATTATCCAAATCATCAGATCATGGTTTTGGATAACGCATCTTCGGATGGTTCAGTTCAGGCCATCCGAGAACGATTCGCCTCTGTTCAAATCATTCCAATCCTTGAGAACCGGGGATACGCCGGTAACAACAATGTTGGCATTGAAGCTGCCTTAGCACAGGGGGCAGAATGGGTATTTGTTTTGAATGAAGATACAATTCTTGCATCCGATTGCATTCGTAAACTGGTTGAGGCAGGCGCGAGTATGCCTGAAGTGGGTATTGTGGGGCCTATGGTTTATCATCACAGCGAGCCAACCGTCATTCAATCAGCTGGAGGTGTTATCAATTCGAAATGGCAGACCTGGCATGCAGGGCAAAATGAAGTTGACCACGGACAATTTCCAGAAATACGCCAGGTGGATTGGTTGTCGGGTTGTGCAATTATGGTTCGTCGTGGAGTAATCGAACAGGTGGGGATGCTTGATGTGCGTTTCTTTTATTATTTTGAAGAGACTGAGTGGTGTCTTCGCTCTCGGAATGCTGGTTGGAAGATTTTGCATGTTCCACAGGCTCATTTGTGGCACAAAGGTGTGCAAAAAAATTATACACCTGGTGCAAATGTCACTTACTATGCCACGCGCAACAGGTTTCTTTTATTTTCGAAACACAAAGCCCCAATAATTGCCTGGTTGATCGCGATCTGGGAAACCGCACGGACATTATTTAGTTGGAGTATACGCCCAAAGTGGCGTGATATGCGCGACCATCGCGATGCCATGTGGCAGGGGATGATGGATTTTATCGGAAAGCGGTGGGGTATGCGCGGTGCATTGAGATGAACAGACAATTCAGCGCTTTAGGCGGTTTAGCGATGATTTTGATTGTACTCAATCACGCGATTGAGCTTGGCCTGGGTTACCCGGAACGGCTTGGTTTTGCGTCTCCACCTGAGTGGTTTCATAATACGATGCTAATTGTTCAGGGATTAGGGGTATTCGCTGTCCCTACTTTTCTTTTCATATCAGGAAGTTTCCTGGCATACGCCGCGCAAGGCGAACCGCCACGCCTGACACCTAAATTTCTGGCATCGAGCTTGCGAAATATTCTTATACCCTATGTAATCTGGTCAGTGGTATTTTTTATTCTGGTTTATTTTCATTGGTCCCAGGGATATACTCTGATGGGATATTTAAAGCACCTGGTTACCGGTTATCCTTTCCATTTCATTCCCCTTCTCGTATTTTTTTATGTACTTTCCCCGTTGATGGTGATTCCGGCTAAGCGATACCCGGTCTTGTTGCTGTTAGTATTTTTGATCTATCAATTTTTATTAATTGTTATTCTTAATCCAAATATCTTTGGATTTCAATTCCCCGGTTGGATGAATCGCCTGGCAGTACCAGCATTAAAAACAACAATGTCTGAATGGGGGTTATATTTCCCGTTTGGCTTGGTTTACGGCTTACACGTCTCAAAGATTCAGCCATTATTAAGAAAATATGCCTGGCTGTCGGCATCGATGACGGTGTTGCTTTTTATCCTTGCAATATTGAGCGGATTTAAACTAATATTGCTGCCGGCAGCTCGTTACTTGATCATGCTTTCTTTTGTTTTATTTATTCCTGCCATCCGCCGGGATCAAATTCCATTTCTACCTTTCTTCGAGCGGGTAGGTAAAATGACGTACGGTTTGTACCTCACACACCTCATTTGTATCGATTTATTTGTGATCCTTATTCAGCTTGTCTATCCACAGTTTCTGGGGTGGAGCTGGATTTTAATACTATCGATGTTCCTGGTTGGGATTAGCACGCCAATTGCGTTAATGGAGGGTTTCTCGAAGGGGCGTATGCGCAAAATTTACCGGTACTTGTTTGGCTAACCATGCATATACTTTTTTTATCCCGCTGGTATCCTTATCCACCGTCCAATGGCTCGAAAATCCGGGTTTACAATCTTCTGCGAGGTTTAGGTAAGGAACACAGCGTAACCCTATTTTCCTATTTTCAGCCAGAAGAAGGGCTGCCAGATCTTAATGCTATGAAAGAATGGTGCACTCATGTGGAGGTACTTCCTTACAGGAGTTTTCGACCCAACAGCATGCATGCCTGGGCTGGTTTTTTTAGCAGCACCCCTCGAGCTTACCTCGATACCTTTTCCGCGGAATTTAGGGACAAAATAATTAGCCTGCTTCAGGAATTTAAATACGATCTTGTTATTGCTTCACAAATTGACACGGCGGGATACGGTCGATATCTAAAGGGTATCCCAGCTATCTTTGAAGAGGTAGAAGTTAGTCATATTTATGAACGATACCATCATGCGACAAACATCATCAGCCGGATCAGAAGTGGAATGACCTGGGCGAAGCATCGCCAATATTTGCTTAAATTGTTCAAGTATTACAAAATATGTACTGTTGCCTCTGGAAATGAAAAACAGCTCCTTGACGGTATTGTACGAACTGAGCCGAAGATCGAAGTAATCCCTAACTGTATTGATGTTAAGACCTATGCAGGAGATTGGGGGCAGCCAGACCCAAATATTATCGTGTTTACCGGATCGTTCCGTTATAATCCAAACTACGAAGGGGCGTTATGGTTTGTAAACCATGTGTTACCTTTGGTGCAGAGAGAATATCCTGGTATTCAGCTGGCGATCACTGGAGATCATGCGAATAAGCTATTTCCTGCTGGAGCAGGTATTCGCCTGACTGGATTCGTTGATGATATCCGGCCATGGTTGGCGAAGGCTTGGTGCAGTATCGTTCCAATCTTTACAGGCGGTGGGACAAGACTTAAAATTTTAGAGGCTATGGCGGCGGGAACACCAGTTGTTTCAACATCCAAAGGAGCAGAAGGATTGGATGCGCAGGATGGCGAACATTTGTTGATCGCTGATTCGCCAACCGATTTTGCAAAAGCAATCATTGAATTGCGGAAGAATGAGCAATTGCACACAGAAATTGCCGTAAATGCACGCAATCTCGTTCTTAAATCGTTCGATTGGCCGATCATTATGAACCGTTTTTCGGAAATTATCCGATTATGAAATCATTAAGTTCGAAATCAATGTTGTTCATTACCCAATTGGTAAAAACAGAAGAGGGGCAGCGACCGGCGTGGCTCCGACCGATTATTGTTATCGCCGTTCTGTTCCTTAGTGTTGCCCTTTCGGTACTTGGTAAGCCAAAAATCAGTCTCCTCGCAGGGGCTGCGATTTTTGGAATACCGGTTGTATTTGCATTTTTACGTTGGCCTCAAGTCGGATTAGCTGCATTGGTAGTGGCTAGTTTTCTAATACCATCCCCTTTCGGTCCAGGTAGTGCGGGTGCGGTCATGCACTCGGCAATTTTGCTCACCGTTTTGCTCACCCTGCTGTGGATGCTTGATATGGTCGTGCGGGAGAAACGAATCTCGATAAATGCGTCAATTACCAATTCGCCGCTGATAGCGTTAATGATCGTAGCGATCATTGCTTTAATTAATGGCCAGATCAATTATTATTATCTGGCAAGATTGGCTTCTCCCATAGCTCAGATCAGTGGATTAGCGGTATTTCTTCTCTCTATAGCTGCTTACTTCCTTGGAGCCAACCAAATTAAAACCCAGGCCTGGCTCGAAAAGCTCACCTGGCTCTTCCTGGCTATTGGCGCAATATATATGATTGGGCGCCTTACCCCTCTTACAGAGCGGTTCATCCGCCCAATATTCCAATATGGATCAGATGCAAGTCTGTTCTGGACCTGGATGGTAGCTCTCGGCGCCAGTCAGGGGCTGATCAACACCAGGCTGGACAAACGATGGCGAGTTGCCCTGGGATTATTAACTGCAACCACAATCTATGTAGCCTTGATTTAAAATTACTTCTGGAAATCTGGTTGGTTGCCAGCATTGGCCGCACTTGGTGTCATTATCTTCCTGGGTTTTCCAAAGTTGAGACCACTTGTTATTGTCGGGGCTTTAGTGGTAGCAATTTTTTCGATAACTGACTCACAAGTTGTTGTTTCAAGTGAGGATTACAGCATCCTGACCCGGGTCGAAGCCTGGAAGCTGATTTGGAAGATCATCCAGGCAAACCCGATCCTCGGATTAGGTATGTCAAATTATTACTGGTATACTCCATTGTTTCCAATTTTGGGGTATGCGGTGAATTACAATTCACACAATAATTACATCGATATCGTTGCACAAACTGGTTTGGTTGGTTTGGCGTGTTTCATCTGGTTTCTCTTGGCCTCTGGTTGGTTAGGACTCCGTTTAAAGGATGCGGTTCCAGATGGGTTTGCCAGGGCATTTGTTATCGGTGCAATGGGCGGATTGGCTGGAATCATTGCCAGCGGGATGTTAGGAGATTGGGTACTACCGTTTGTTTACAATGTTGGCTTATATGGAATGCGTTCCAGTATATTGAGTTGGTTTTTCCTGGGCTGCCTGGTTTTTTATGAGCAGACCTATTTACATGGTCGAAAAACCGGATAGTGCGTGTAGCCAATATGGAGCTATCGATCATTATTGTCAGTTGGAATACCTGTGATCTTTTACAGGCGTGCCTGGAATCGGTTTACCGGAATGCCCCAGACTGTCTGTTTGAAGTTTTGGTTGTGGATAACGCATCGAAAGATGGTAGTCTTGAAATGGTGCGTGGCCGGTTTCCCCGGGTTGTTGTACTATCCAACACGCGTAATTTGGGTTTTGCCTCAGCAAATAACCAGGCGATTGCTATTTCGTCGGGCAGGTATATTCTGCTTTTGAATTCTGATACGGTTGTTATGCCTGGTGCTCTGGAGAAATTGATTGAATTTTTTGAGCAACATCCACGAGCAGGGGCAGCCGGAGGGCATTTACTCAATCCGGATGGAAGTTTACAGTATTCTTGTTCTCCATCACCCACTTTGAGAAGTGAGGCCAGACGATTGCTGCGCATGCCCGGGGTTCGCACAGATGGATATTATCCGATGGAAACCTGGGATCTTCACAAGTATCATGAAGTTGATGTTTTATTAGGTGCATGTTTAATGCTTCGTAAAGAAGTCCTGAACACGGTTGGAGTATTGGATGAAACATATTTTATGTATTCGGAAGAAGTAGATCTTTGC
The DNA here is from genome assembly GCA_963705155.1 of uncultured Chloroflexia bacterium. Lineage (GTDB taxonomy): Bacteria > Chloroflexota > Anaerolineae > Anaerolineales > UBA4823 > CAVPJC01. Next base: position 148,325 of record CAVPJC010000014.1, read on the forward strand.
CGGCGAGTTCAGTTGGCTGGATGGAAACTTTTCTGGGTCCCGAACGCTTTTGTTTTGCATCATGGCGGGCAGAGTACTGGTCAGATCGCTGACAAAATGTTCTTGCAGCTCTACAAGAGCAAATTGCATTTTATTCGTAAGCATTATGGATCTTTGCATGGTTTCCTTTATAAAATCCTCCTGGGGGTTGTGTCACTAAGCCGAATCTCCCTTGGAGCAGTGGTGTGGTTTGAGAGCGCAGAGCGCCGTAAGACCCATTTGAGTCTTGTTAAAAGTTACCGGAATTTGTTGTTCTCTTTGCCTAAGATTTAATCTCAACAGCATTGAGAAAATGATGTTTGATGGAAATGATCTAATAGGAGTAATTTCGATGTCTATTGAAGAGCAAATCAAGGAATATATTGCTAAGAACCTGCTATTTTCAGATAATGGGTTTCCATACCCTGACGATGCCTCATTTCTCGAAGAGCGAATTGTTGATTCTATGGGCGTGATGGAATTGGTGGCATTCGTTGAGGAGAAATTTAAAATTCGGGTTGATGATATGGACGTAACACCGGACAATTTTGACTCAATCAATCGGTTGGCGGGCTTCATCCGCAGAAAATCATTGTAGGTTGGGGATTTATTCCCTTTATTTTTAACGATTGTATGAGCAAAGATATGAAGCTTGTCCAAAATTTTCTTGAATACAGCGCAGAACGTTTGCCAGATAAGGTCGCCCTGGTTTGTGATCAACGGCGAGTTACGTATGCCGAACTAAACTCACAAGCAAATCGTCTGGCAAACGCCATGCGTGCTTGCGGTCTGAAGCGAGGCGACCGGGTAGCATTGTATTTGAACAACACCGTCGAGCTCGTGGTTGGGATCTTTGCAGTGCTCAAGGCTGGCGGAGTATTCGTGCCAGTCAACCCCACCACAAAAAAGGACAAGCTTGCATATATTCTTAACAATTGCCGCGCCGCCGGCTTGTTATTCGAGACACGCCAAAGAGACCTGGCTCACGGTATTGTTGAGCGTGTGTCGTCACTCCGGTTTATTGTTGTATGTGGAGTCGCCAATCCGACAGAGAATTCCTTGCATTCCAACCTGTGCAAGTCTCAGGATTTTAATGAAATTCAGTCTGAATATTCATCGGAACGACCGGTTTGCTCGAATATCGATCTTGATTTAGCCTGTCTGATCTATACTTCTGGAACAACAGGTGATCCAAAAGGCGTCATGTCAGACCATTCGAATGTCATATTTGCGGTAGATTCAATCACCTCATATCTTGAGAATATCGAAGATGATATTGTGATTGATACATTACCCTTATCCTTTGATTATGGCTTGTACCAGTTGTTGATGGTTTTTAAATTCGGTGGACGGTTAGTGTTAGAGAGAGGTTTTGCTTATCCGGCGCAGATACTAAAGCGTATTCAGGAGGAGCGGGTTACCGGATTTCCTGGTGTGCCAACGATATTTGCTGTTTTGGTACGTATGGATTTGAGTGATTTTGATTTATCAAGTCTGCGCTACCTTTCTAACACGGCTGCAGCCCTGCCTCCAAGTCATATCCTTGAATTAAGATCGAAGTTTCCAATGGTAACTATTTTTTCCATGTATGGCTTGACCGAAACCAAACGCACACTTTATCTACCTCCAGACCAGATTGACAAAAAACCCGGGTCGGTTGGCATAGCCATACCGGGAACCGAGGTATGGATTGAAGATGAGACTGGTCAACGTCTTAAACCTGGCGAGGTAGGAGAGCTGGTCGTGCGCGGCAGACATGTCATGCGGGGGTACTGGGAAGCCCCTGAAGCAACTGCACAACGTTACCGCCCAGGACCAATACCCGGAGAGCGCTTATGTTACAGCGGGGATTTGTTCCGTCTGGATGATGAAGGCTATTTTTATTTTGTCAGCCGCAAAGATGATATCATCAAGACAAGGGGGGAGAAAGTTGCTCCAAAGGAAGTTGAAACAATATTATACGGCTTGCAGGGCATCCTTGAGGCAGCCGTTGTAGGCCTGCCTGATCCAATCCTTGGTCAGGCGGTTAAAGCTTTTCTCGTTGTTGAACATGGGGTAACCATGAGTGAAGCACAGGTTCTGGCATACTGCCGCGCGAATATGGAAGATTTCATGGTACCAAAATTTATAGAATTTCGGGATGAGCTGCCGAAAACATCATCAGGAAAGATAAAAAAGACCGATCTCACTTGAAAGTGCGATAGCATAAAAAGGTGACAATATGTGCGGTATTACCGGTACTTACAATTTAAATAAATCCCATCCAATTGCAGAAGCAGATATCCGGCAGATGCTTGCTATGCTCAGGCATCGCGGTCCCGATCAATTTGGTATCTATCTGGATGATGAAATTGGGATGGGTAGTGCACGTCTGAGCATCATTGATTTAAGCGGGGGTCAACAACCCATCTCCAATGAAGATCAAACAGTATGGATTGTGTTTAATGGAGAAGTCTTTAATTATGTGGAATTGCGGCCGGTGCTCGAAAAGGCCGGGCATCGGTTTACGACGAATACTGATACTGAAGTGGTCGTGCATCTTTACGAGGAATATGGCCCGGCTTGTTTAAATTACCTGAATGGGCAGTTTGCGATTGCCCTGTGGGATGTCACCCGGAAAACTCTTTTTCTTGCACGTGACCGGCTTGGCATTCGCCCCCTATTCTATAGCGTAGTAGACGGGGCATTGCTTTTTGCTTCTGAAATTAAAGCCATTCTTGCAGATCGTCGTATCCATGCGGAGATGGATCCCATCTCATTGGACCAGGTTTTCACCTATTGGAGTACGCTCTCACCTCGAACGGCTTTCAAGGGTGTGTTCGAAATACCTGCCGGGCATTATATAATCGCAACCAATGGGCAAACCAAGGTGGAACGTTATTGGAATGTCCTGTTTGAGCCTGAAGAAAACAGGCGAAATTTCCCTGGAACTCCAGGCGATGATCATATCGATGATGTTCTTGAAGAGTTTTGCACATTACTGGTGGATGCAACGCAAATTCGCCTGAGAGCAGATGTGCCGGTAGGGGCTTATCTGAGTGGAGGTCTTGATTCTTCGACGACCGCTGCCATTATCCGTAATTACACCAATAACCGGTTGGATACATTCTCAATTGCGTTCAGTGATCTGGAGTATGATGAAAGCGGTTTCCAGATCCAGATGGCAAAACTGTTGGGGACAGATCACCACGTCGTCTATGCTACACACGAAGAGATCGGGCGTGTGTTTCCGGATGTCATCTGGCATACCGAAACCCCATTGATGAGAACCTCGCCGGCTCCGCTCTACTTGTTATCCAGGTTGGTGCGCGAGAACAACTACAAAGTAGTTATGACAGGGGAGGGGGCGGATGAATTTCTCGGGGGGTATAACATTTTCAAAGAAACTATGATTTGGCGCTTTTGGTCCAAGCAACCCGACTTACAGCTTCGCCCCCTGCTTCTGCGTAAATTGTATCCCTATATTGCGCAACTTTCTAAGAGTGGAGATTCTATATTTACGGGCGTTTTTTGGTAAGGGATTGAGCCAGGTTGACAATCCCTATTATTCCCATATCATCCGTTGGGAGGATACAGCGCGGACGAAGCGATTTTTCTCGAACGAACAACAACAGGCGATTGAGCAGCGAAAAATTGAAAACCTTCCCGTGCCTATTCCTTCTGATTTTATGAAATGGCACCCATTACATCGGGCGCAATACCTGGAGATTACAGTTTTTCTGTCGCAATACTTATTGTCGTCACAAGGCGACCGTGTGGCAATGGCCAATTCGGTTGAGGGGCGTTTCCCATTTCTGGATTATCGAGTCGTGGAGTTTTGTAACCGCCTCCCGCCAGGGTTAAAATTGCGCGGCCTGACAGAAAAATATCTACTCAAACGTCTTGCCCGCCGATGGCTTCCGGATGATATCTGGCGGAGACCGAAGCGCCCATACCGAGCGCCTATCCATCGAAGCTTCTTTAACCCTGTGGCAGCGGAATATGTGTATGACCTACTCTCCGACGATGCCCTGCTCGATGCCGGATTATTCAAACCAGCAGCAGTACGCCAGCTGGCAAGTAAGGTTGAAAATGGAGCGAGTTTAGCGAAACCGATGATATGGCTCTGGTTGGTATTATCTCATCACAATTGGTCTACCAGAAATTTGTCAAAAGTTATCAAGCCGAGGCGCCACTTTCAATTGACGATGATGTTAAGGTATGCGTCGGTCACGCAAAACGAACAGGAGCTGTAGCATGACATTCAGTAAAGCGATTATAAAAATTGATCCAGAAGTTGAGACAATCCGGATCATTGATATGCTGAGGAAAAATGTGCGCCAGGTGCTTCGCAGGCAGGGAGCTGTTTTGGGCGTGAGTGGTGGTGTTGATTTATCGGTGGTACTGGCTCTTTGCTGCCGTGCTTTTGGTACAGAAAGAGTGATTGCCCTGATGCTTCCAGAGAAGGATTTTGACCCGGAATCAGAACGGCTTGCTCGACTGGTTTGTACTACCTTTGGTATTGAGCCAGTTCTAGAGGTGATAACGCCTGTTCTGGACGGTTTCGGGTGTTATCCGCGCCGGGACGAAGCTGTGCGAAGGGTTTTTCCAGAGTTCCAGGCGGAGGCGGGTTATAAAATGAAAATTGGACTGCCGCAAAATTTACTGGATGAAGATACCCTGAACGTCTTTCATCTGACAATTATTGCACCAGATGGTTCGGAGAAAAGCCAACGGTTGCCCTTGAAAGAGTTTTACCAGATTGTTGCAGCCTCGAATTTTAAGCAACGTACTCGTATGTCCATGCTCTACTACCATGCAGAGCTTCACAACTATGCCGTCATCGGGACCGCCAATAAAAACGAACACGATCAGGGCTTCTTTGTGAAATATGGGGATGGCGGCGTCGACGTTCGTCCGGTTATCCATTTATTCAAGACCCAGATTTATCAATTGGCAGAATATCTGGGTATACCGGAAGAGATCCGCATGCGGCCTCCAACCACCGATACCTACAGCGCTCCGAGCACACAGCAGGAGTTCTTTTTCAGGCTTCCATTTGAAACAATGGATGTGTTATGGTATGCACAGGAGCATGAGATCCCCATGGCGGAAGTTGCGAGTGCGATGGGTCTTTCCGAAATCCAGGTACAGCGAGCATATAATGACTTCACACGGAAGGCACGTACCACAGATTATTTGCGAATACCTCCCTTGGATATTTGACCTGACAAATTAGCAATTAATTGAACCATCGATGAATTAAAAGCGACAATTGTGATAAGCTGTACAAGTGTGGATACCTGATTCTTTGTCGTAGATAATTCTCAGAGGTGGAATATGAATTACGTTAGACAAGCAGTTAAAAGAATTCTTCGGTTTGGTCTGATTGCGATATTCATTATCATTGCGATAGGGATGGTCAACCCATATCCGACAGCAGCTTACAGTGGAGGGTATGCCCTCAGTTTTGATGGGATTGATGATGCCGTCAGAGTTGGGGCTCCCGATCAGGGCCAAATCATTATGGGACCTGATTGTAAAAATACAAAATCGATGACTGTATGGGTCAGACCGCTTGGAGCAACGCCAGTTGTCGGTTATTTAGGAGCTTCGAAGGTTATCGTTGGTGATGGCCCCAACTGGTTTGGCATTGTGCGCAGCAAAATCGGTACCAATGGAGACGATCGAATCTGGGTGTACAACTTTGATACGAATGAAGATAGGATTGGCATTCCTTACACGATCGGAGAATGGGTGCACATCGCTATGGTCCATGCAGGGGGAGAACTCAAAGCGTACAAAAACGGTGTTTTGGTTAATGATATTCCAAGCGGTAAAACAAATCTGAATGGCGCCGATTATGTCGGTTGCACGACTCTGTTTTTTGGTGGACAAGGAACGGGGCCATGGCCTTACCCGGATTTCCAGGGCCATATTGATGAAGTGAGCTTCTGGGGTAAAGAACTGACTGAACCAGAAATTCGCCAAGTTATGAACTCAGGTTTGGTGGGCGATGAGAACGGACTGGGCGCTTATTTTACAATGTCAAATGGTTCAGGCACAACTGTCACAGACGATAGCATCAATAATTATGATGGACACTTCTTCGTTAATATTCTTGTAACTGGATCGCCTTCATGGGTGGCTTCAGGTGCAATGGCTGGACCTGATAACTCAATGGATTTTGATGGTCTGGATGATTTTGTTGAAATTGCCAGTGGGCCAGGGGCGTTCGCCAATCATACAGCTCTTACAATGAGTGGTTGGGTTTACCCTCGAACTGCTGATGCCGCGGCACCAAACTATGAGGGTTATTTTGGAGTAAGGAATAATTCAGATGCTGATTTCTATCTGATACAGGAAGGAACCAACATCCGGGGAGTATTTACGAATAGCGCTTCCGATTCCTACAGCGTCAGCACATCAGCTACCGTTAATGACTGGCAGCACCTGGCCCTGGTATATGATGGCTCAAATCTGAGTCTGTTCAAAAATGGTGTATTGGCTGACCAAATCCCAGCAACCGGGCAAATAATTAATTCGACCGGGATGATGTCTATCGGTAAGATTGTTGACGGAACAAACCAATATTATTTGGATGGCCAGGTGGATGAAGTTCAGGTATGGAGTACAGCACTGACAGAACAGTTTATCCGTGAAGGGATGGGCGAGTCACTCGTTGGTAATGAAACCGGTCTGGAACTGTATTACCGTTTTGACCAGCATAATTCTGCTACTCAAACGATTTTGTACGATATCACAGGCAATGATCAGGACGGGGTTCTGGTGAGCATGGACCCAAATTCGGACTGGGTGGGGTCCACTGCTTTCAATACATGGCTTGGGGCAGATAGTTCAGACTGGTTGGCAGCTGGAAACTGGAGCCGTAATAATCAACCTTCGACAGATGAAACGGTGGGTATTTATGCGGGTGATTTTGTCCACCAGCCCATCCTCGGAACGGCAGTGGATGTAAATAATCTGGTGGTAGGATCGAATGCAGTCCTGGCTGTTGATAGTCTGGGGAGCGGGAGTGTAAACGCCAGCGGTAATCTCTTCAATTATGGCGCAATTGTACAGTCGCAAATCGTCAATGCCGCTCCTGCCACCTTCATGAGCACAGGTGGTTATGGCGGAGTGATTATTGATCCTGGAACTGTCGACCTGGGTCAGGTGTCTGTGACTTTCCGAGATTATCAGGACTGCGTCTCTGGCGGTGGCACGGTTGAGCGATGTTTTAATATCACTTCGACCAATGCACCGACAAATGCAACGGTCACATTCTTCCATGACAGCAGCGAGTTGAATGGAAACGACTGCCTCACACTCGGGGTATACCACTATTCTGGTTCCTGGACGAGTGTGACACTCGATGGGACTTATGGAACCGGCGGACGGGATTGCACAACCTCGCCGTATTCCATCAGGGCGACTGGCATCAATACGTTCTCGCCTTTTGTACTCAAGTCAAACGGTTCTCCAACAGCCGTCACACTAGAAAAATTTGAAGCTAAAAGTGTAGGCAATATGTTGCCCTTCGCCATCGCACTGGGGGTACCTCTGACCCTACTGGCGTTTTTGATGTATGTACGCTGGCGGCGCCAGGCACGATAAAACGTGTGGGCGACTGTAAGTCGATTTTCGGATTGTCCATTTTAGAGTTTCATCACAAATATCCCTGTCTCTCTACCCACAGAGGAGAGACAGGGTATTGGGTGTTCCATTGAGAATTCTATTCCTGACACAAATCGTTCCATATCCACCCGATTCCGGGCCAAAAGTAAAAACATACCATGTATTACGGTATCTTTCCGAACAGGGACATAAAATTCACTTGGCTTCTTTCGTTCGTAAGGAAGAAGAGACTAATTTGGAGTCCCTCCGCAGCCTGTGTGAAGAAGTCTATAGTGTTCCTATTCAACGTTCACGTGTTGCAGATGGCTTTTACTGGCTACGGAGTCATATTACGGGACGTCCTTTCTTGATCGAACGGGATGATCTTAGTGGTATGCGGAACCTCATCCGTGATATTTTGAATAATAAAGCTATCGATTGTATCCATGCTGACCAGCTAACGATGGCCCAATTTGGCCTGCCACCGGTGTCATTATTCGGAGGTAGATCTGTATCTGATACGCAGGGAGATCGCCTTGAATCTGACAAGCAGCCATTGCTTGTATTTGATGCACATAATGCAGTCTGGACGATTGTAGATAGAATGCGGCAGACAGTGCCTACTTTACTTCGCCCGATTTTGAATCTTGAGGTCCGGAGAGTCAAACGATATGAGGGAATGATAGTAACAAAATTTGACCATACATTCGCTGTGACGGACATCGACAAGAATGATTTACTCAATGCCCAGAGGTTTGCTTCGGCAGGTGTAAGCTACTCGGACGTGAATTCATCCATCTCTGTTATCCCTATTGCGGTGGATACCGGGAGCTTACAACCGGTAGATAGAATTGTTGGATCTCGGAATATCCTGACACTGGGAACATTGCATTATCCACCCAATGCGGATGGGATTCGATGGTTCTTCTCTGAAGTATTTCCATTGATTTAACAGGCAATCCCTGATGTGACGCTAACGATTGTTGGTAAAAATCCGCCACAAGACTTTATCCAGACAGCGGATGATAGCAAGCATGTGATTACGGTTACGGGTTATGTTCCGGATCTGGAGCCATTGATGGAAAAAGCTGCCTTGCTCGTTGTTCCAGTGAGGGCTGGCAGCGGGATGCGTGTGCGGATTCTGGATGCTTTTGCTAGAGGCATGCCGGTGGTGACAACAAATGTGGGTCTAGAGGGGATTAATGCGCAGCCGGGTAAGGATGTGCTTGTGGAAGATACACCTGAAGGTTTTTGCGCAGCTGTGATCTCATTATTGAAAAATCCGAATCTACAAAAGCAGCTTGGTGAGAATGGGCGAGCGCTAGCCGAAACGGTCTATGATTGGAAGGTGGCATTACGGCGCCTGGATAAAGTTTATGATGCAGGTTAAACGGATTAATCCATACTCCGAATTGAAGATTCTTGGGGTGATCATTTCGATATCGGTCATATTACGTCTCGTGGCCGCGGTCTGGATGGGTGATCAGGTGATTGAGCTGCCGGGTACAACGGACCAGATTTCTTATCATACCCTGGCACAACGGGTTTTAGCGGGAGAGGGTTTTACATTTCCCCAGGCCTGGTGGCCTGCAACAGCCGCCGGCGCGCCGACAGCACACTGGAGTTTTTTGTACACTTTTTTTCTGGTGGCAGTTTATGCCATATTTGGTGTACATCCTTTAGCTGCCCGCCTGATTCAAGCGGTACTGGTTGGAATATTACATCCCTGGCTTGTGTACCTTCTTGGAAGGTCATATCTAGGTGAAAAGGTAGGGCTTATTGCCGCTGCTTTGACATCGATTTATATCTACTTTATTTATTACAACGCTGCCCTAATGACAGAGTCTTTATATATTACTGCTATTTTAAGTAGTCTCTTACTGACAGTAAAATTAAGTAGCAGAAATTTGGCTAAGAAAAGAATATTCGGAGGCGATCTTTGGCTGGGAATTTGGTTTGGAATTTCATTAGGCGTGGTAGTTCTCATGCGACAGTTATTTTTGCTGCTCATTCCATTTCTATTTTTATGGTTATTGTGGGCAGGTGGATGGAAAAAACTATCACCGATTATTTTCTCAACGATAATTCTGGTGGGAATGATCGCGCCGTTCACACTTTATAACTATGCGCGTTTCAACCGTTTTGTATTGTTGAACACTAACTCGGGTTTTGCGTTTTTCTGGGGTAATCACCCATCTTACGGATCCCACTTCATACCTATTCTTCCTGCTGAAGCATATGCCCTTATGATTCCCAAGGAATTGTTATCATTGGATGAAGCCGCATTGGACCAGGCGCTTTTAAAAAGAGCACTGGGTTTTATTCAAGACGATCCAATCCGATATCTCGAGCTTTCGGTAAGTCGGATACCCGCATATTTTAATTTTTGGCCGTCAAAAGGCAGTGGATTGGTGAGCAATATTTCCCGCGTTGGCAGCTTTGGCCTCGCACTGCCATTTTTTTTGTACGGATTATTTTTGTCAATAAAAAAGAAGAATATGTTTGTCGATTTAGGTGTGTCCCAATCCAAAATTCGTTTCTTGCTGATTGGATTTGTTGTCATCTATACAGGCATACATTTATTGATCTGGGCACTCGTCCGGTATCGTCTGCCTGTGGATGCTGTTTTAATAATATTCGCTGGATTGGCGTTGAATACTATTGTGGCTAGGTTTAATAGTAGATGAATATTTTATTTGTTGTACCTTATGTACCCAACCTGATCAGGACGCGATCGTATAATTTAATTCGATCGCTTCAACGAATAGGTCATGAGGTCTCGGTTTATACTCTGTGGAGTGACGAGAGAGAAAAACAGGATGCTGACAAATTAAGCCATGAATGTCATGAGGTACACGCTCTCCATTTACCGCGCATGCGATCGCTGATTAACAGCCTTGTGGCTTTACCAACAGGACTTCCTTTACAGGCGGTATACAGCTGGTTACCTATGCTAGCTAGCCAGCTCGAGAAAGCTATCAACCTGAGATCCGGCCGGCAATTTGATATTGTGCATGTTGAACACTTGCGAGGAGCACGGTACGGGATGTATTTAAAAGAAAAATTCCCGCATCTCCCCGTTATATGGGATAGCGTCGATTGCATCAGTTATTTGTTTGCACAGGCAGCCGGAAAGAGCCGGAGCCTATTTGGAAATGTTATCACACGATTTGAGCTACCTCGTACACGGGCTTATGAGCGCATGCTACCAGGAAAGTTTGATCATGTCTTGATTACTTCGCCGATCGATCGTCAAGCCCTGTGGGACTTGATGGATCACGACCGCATAAACGTTCCAATTTCCATCATTTCCAATGGAGTAGACTGGGAGTATTTTTCTCAACCATTTGAAATTCACCGAGATGAAGCCACAATTGTTTTCAGTGGCAAAATGAGCTATCACGCAAATATTACGATGGCTCTCTACCTTGTGGAGACGATAATGCCGTTAATCTGGCAGCGGAAACCTGATATAAGGCTGTATATTGTGGGTAAAGACCCTCCGCCTAGTATCCTACACCTTGGTATCGACCCGCGGGTAATTGTGACCGGGACTGTGGATGATCTGCGTCCATATCTCAAGCGAGCCTCAGCAGCAGTCGTTCCATTACTTTATGGGGCAGGTTCACAGGTAAAGGTTTTGGAAGCGATGGCTTGCGGGACCCCAGTTGTTGTTACTCCTAGGGCAATTGCTGCTTTGCAGGTGGTTCCGGGAAGGGATGTTTTAGTTGCCAGTCAGCCTGAAGATTTTAGCCAATATATCGTGGAATTGGTGGAGAATCCAAGCATGCGGGAGCGGGTTGGCCAGGCTGGGAAAAAATACGTCGAAGAAAATCATCGCTGGTCTGCAATCGCTACAAAGTTGGATCAGATTTATGTCTCGACCAAAAACCAACTTATAGCAAAAAATCCTCAGAAAAACTAATAGTTTTGTTTGGGGAGTCGCATATCTGAGGAATTGCTGGTATTATCGGTATTATATTTATACGATAACGCAATTATAGTTTAACCAAATAACCGCGGAGAGAATGACAGCCCGTTGAATCATCTGGGATAGTATGGATTTACCCACGGAGGGATTTCAGGATGAAGATCGTTGGTCCAGGGATGGACAGTTTTATTCGAGATGTGGGAGCGGTCAAAACCAGCAGAAAGGCTAAAAGCCTGCCTCATAAAATTCTCTGGTCAGTCTACTATTTACTCCTGATTGGTAATGACATGCTCATGACGATGGTGGGTTTTGGGCTTGCGTATCATGTTCGTTTTAACTTGAACATCGCTATATTTCAGCAAGATGCAATCTATTCGCAGCCCTATTATTCGAGTCTCACCTTTGTGTTGGTGCCGGTTTGGTTGATTATATTTGCGTCAATCGGTTTGTACAACCGGCAGTATCTGCTGGGTGGAACGGATGAATATGCATTAGTGGCAAGGGCAACCACGGCCGGATTGATGGTTCTCATAATTTTTGGTTTCTTGAAGCCGGAATTTATTATTGCTCGTGGTTGGCTTTTCTTGGCGTGGTTTTTTTCGTTTTTATTCGTGACCAGTGGAAGATTTACACTGAGACGAGTTGTATATTTTGGTCGTACCTACGGATATTTTTCTGCAGCAACCGTGATTGTTGGCGCCAATGATGAGGGAATTTCCTTAGCAAGGCAGTTGAGTAGCTGGAAAACCTCAGGTTTACGTTTGATTGGTTTTGTCGATAAAAAATTAAAACCCGGCACTCTGGTATTGGGTGGACTACGAGTGTTAGGCTCAACAGATGATCTGGACGAAATCGTCGAGCATTATGGAGTTGAAGAGATTGTGCTTGCATCCAGTGCAATATCGACACACGATAAACTACTTGATGTTTTTCAGCAGTATGGGGTCGATAGTGATATCAATGTTCGTATGTCATCGGGATTGTATGAAATCATCACCACTGGTTTAACTGTAAAAGAGTTTGCATATGTACCTCTGGTCGGAGTCAACAAGGTACGCCTTACCGGAACAAATCAGGTGATCAAGTTTTTGTTGGATTATTTGCTAACCATCCCCGGTATGATCGTCTTGTTGCCAGTATTAGCACTCATAGCCCTGGCTATCCGGCTGGATTCTCCGGGGCCTATCGTGTTCCGAAGACGCGTGATGGGGGTAAACGGAAGGCAATTTGACGCCTTCAAATTCCGAACGATGTACACCAATGGAGACGAGATTTTATCCAGGCACCCGAAATTGAAGAGCGAATTGGAAACGAGTTATAAAATCAAAAATGATCCACGCGTAACCAGGGTTGGGAAATGGTTGCGTAGATTTAGTTTGGATGAACTGCCCCAGTTGATTAATGTCCTGAAAGGCGAGATGTCGCTGGTTGGGCCACGGATGATCTCACCGCAGGAGATGGCAGTATATCGTCAATGGGGGATGAATTTACTCACTGTGAAACCCGGTCTCACAGGTTTGTGGCAAGTGAGCGGAAGGTCAGACGTATCCTATGCAGAGCGTGTCCGCCTGGATATGCACTATATTAGAAATTATAGTCCCTGGTTAGATTTTCAAATCATTCTACGGACGATACCTGTGTTTATTTACGGGCACGGAGCATATTGAGTTTGCACAAATACTGTCAGGTTGTTCTGCTGGTTTTGCCTTTATAATTGGTGTTAGTAGCTCTTCTTTTTGTGATATTTGTATTGGTGTGGAGGAGAATATGCAACACATTCTGGAGTATATCTCGGATCTAACAACGATCCTGGATAAACTGCCAGCTGTTCAAATTGAGATGGTAATCGCCGCTCTTCATGAGGCGCGCCTCAATGGAAGGCAAATATTTCTCATGGGAAATGGAGAAAGTGCGTCCATTGCCAACAGCTTTAGTTATGATCTGGGAAAAAATACCCGCCTGGCAGGTCTGCCAGGCATCAAGGTTATCGATCTTTCAGATAAAGCTGCCCATTATTCCGGGTACGCCAATGATGAAAGCCTGGATATGGTGTTTGCAGCCCAACTTGACACATTGCTCAACCGTGGAGATATTGTTATAGGATTCAGTATCGCAGGGGATGAAGTAAATGTAACACGGGCAATTGAATTGGCAAACCGCCGGGGAGTAAAAACAATCAGCTTTACCGGAGGAGATGGCGGACGGCTGGGATCTATTGCTGACATCAATCTGTGTGTGCCTGCCTCAACTGCTGAATTCGTGCATGACATCCACCATATCGTTTGCCATATCATCACCAGGTCGCTCCGGGAGAATGCTCGCCAGGCCAAAGCGGCCAATCAATTGGAAAAACTATACCCGGAATCTGGTTCAGGTGCACAGACAAAAAAAACACATCGGACCGAATTATCGCAGGTTGTCGAAAATCGGATATCAGAGAGATCGCGCAATTCGTTAGAGTTGTTTTCTTCCATCAGTCGCGAACTGGCGTTAGAGTTAGATCTGGGCGAGCTGCTACGACGTGTGTTAAAACTGACGCTGATTTAATCTAAAAGCCACCAGTGGTAGTATCCTGGTATTGAATGAAAGCGGGCAGGTTGTAGAAAGTGCTTTAGCGTATAATGGAGACGTCCATGAAATTGTTGGTGGGCAAATCGCAGAAATTGTGGAGAAAGGTCTGGCAGGGTGGGTTGTTCAAAATCGGAAGGCTGCGCTCATTTATAATACTCGGGATGATCCACGCTGGTTACCCAGATCCTGGGATCGAGAGGGGAAGTCCCGGTCGGCTGTTAGCGTTCCACTGATTGAAAATGATAAGGTTATCGGTGTCTTGACCCTGGTGAATTCTCAGGGTGGTAGGTTCACTGAAGAAGATCTTTCCCTTCTCATTACTATTGCTGTCTTTATTTCACTTGTAAATTATTCAATCTGAAAGAAAAACTATGGATATAAGTACTTATTTACGACCGTTGTTGAAGTGGTGGTGGTTACTATTAATCGCTACCCTCATCGCCGCGATATCAAGCTATCTGGTAACCAGCCAACAACCACCAATTTTTCAATCACGCGCTACACTGGTGAGCGGACGGGCTGTTTACGAAGCGAATCCAACTGGAAATGACCTATACCTTAATCAGCAGCTGGCCGCTTTTTATGCTGATATGGCTCGTAGGGAACCAGTTCGGAATGCCACCTTGCAAGCCCTGGGGCTACAGCAACTACCCGATTACACCGCGACTGTGTTACCAGACAGCCAATTAATCGAGATTGTTGTTTCGGACACTGATCCTGGACGAGCTCAGGCGGTAGCGAATGAGCTAGCCAACCAGCTGGTGAAAAAAACACCGATTAATGATCAAGATAGCGCCCGCCAGGCATTCATTCAAGAACAATTAAACCAATTGCAGAACAGGATTAATGAAACCCAAGACGAGATTGCCGCCAAACAGAACGAGATGGCAAAACTTGTCAGCGCACGTCAAATATCGGATATCCAACAAGAAATTGCTGCACTAGAAGAGAAATTATCCTCGTTCCGGCTGAATTATTCCAACCTTTTATCAAATTCTGATCGGGGAGCTACGAATACTCTTACAGTCCTTGAAACGGCTGACAGACCCAGGATACCGATCGGACCGAATCGATTAATAACGGTATTACTATCGGGTGCAATCGCCCTTGCACTTGCGGGCGCGGCAGCCTATTTAATGGAATACCTGGATGACACTGTCAAAACACCGGATGAAATTACTCGACTGCTGGATATCCCCGTCATCGGTTTTGTGTCAGAGATGGGTAAAGACCTGTTGGATGATGGATCCATCGCCAAACAGCCTCGCTCAGTGGTGGCTGAGGAATTCCGAGGTTTGCGGACAGACCTGGAATTTGCAGGTGTAGACCGGCCATTAAAGACTATTCTTGTGACCAGTTCTGGGGTATCCGCTGGAAAGACAACCATTGCAATAAATCTGGCGATTGTGATGGCGCAAAGTGGAAAACGGGTGATCCTGGTTGATGCCGATCTCCGTAGACCCATGGTTCACAAATATCTTGATCTGCCCAATCAGAAAGGTATGTGTGATGTATTCCGTGGCGGTTTGGATGTTTATAATGCCGCAATCCATTGGAAAGAAGGAAACATATTTGTCATTCCGAGTGGTGGTGTTCCACCCAATCCAACGGAACTCCTGGGTTCCAAGAAAATGGATCAGATTCTGGATAGCCTGGAACGGACTGCAGATGTGGTTATTCTGGATGCACCACCACTTATGGTCACTGATTTAACGATTTTGGCTTCCAAAGTCGATGGTATCTTGCTCGTCGTGCGCCACGGTTTCACACGCCGCCCTGAAATCGTATCTGCAGTTAAGCGTCTAACGCGTGCAGATGTTCGTGTGGTTGGCTCAGTGTTAAACCGGATTCCACGCGCTGGCATGGAATATGGGGGTTTATATCGATACTACAATACTTATCTGGAAGAGGGTGAAAAACCGGCACCGGGAAAAAATGGAAAATCAAAACTGGCAGGTTTATTGGGTCGTCGCGAGAAGACAGTTGATGTAGAACCGAAGAAGTCCGGATAGTCCAATGCCAAACAGAAGCACGTAATTATCTGGTGGCAGCAACCTGTGTGCTCCAACAACGTAGAATGTCGCGTGGATGCAAGTTACACAATTGCAGAAGTATGCAAGACCTGAGGAGGTAACCCAGGTAATTGAACTGGCAGGAGATAATGAAGCGCCTCAGTTACACCGATTAACCTTTTAAAGGTTAACTCCTTGACAAACACTGGATCGACGTGTACAATCCTGCTCAATTAGTTGGGATCTGGTTAAGAAATCATGACTCACTCCTCTTTTTTCTATTTTGCCTGGGTTTATTACGGCTACCGAAATTCGGCAGCCGTTGCCGGCGCTTAAGCGGGAGTAGAGAATTTTCACACCCACAACGCGAGGCCAACGGCCTCGCGTTTTCATTTTAGACTGGAAGGTGCTTATGACCGTGAGAGGTATACGCGGAGCAACGGTAGCTATTGAAGATCACGGATCGGCAATTTTGGGTGCTACCCGGGATCTTTTGCAAGCGATATTGGCCGCTAACCCGGTACATCCCGATGATATTGCCAGCGTTTTCTTTACAGTCACCGAAGACATCAGTTCGACCTATCCGGCGCTGGCGGCGCGAGAGCTGGGTTGGCAAAACGTTCCGTTATTATGTTCGCGCGAAATTCCGGTTCCTGGCAGCCTTCCATTATGTATCCGTGTGTTAATCCATTGGAATACCGACTTACCCCAAAAAGCCATTCAACACGTTTACCTAGGTGAGGCTGCAATATTAAGACCGGATTTAACCCCAGACAAATCTCAGATCGAATTGGAGGATTGAGCCATGATGATTGTAATGCGTGCCAATGCTACAGACGAACAGATTACCCATGTAGTGGAAGTGGTAAAAGGATTGGGCTTGCGCGCTCATTTATCGAAGGGCGCCGAGCGAACCGTCATTGGGGCTATTGGTGATGGTCGCCCGATTCAAAAGGATCAGTTTTTCTTCCTGCCTGGAGTGGATCGAGTTGTTCCAATCTCGCGTCCTTTAAGATCACATCGCGTGAATTCAAACCGGATAGTACGATCTTTACCCTGGATGGTGTGAGTATAGGCGGGGATGAAATTGTTATCATCGCTGGACCATGCTCTGTCGAAAACCGTACGCAGCTACTTGAGACGGCACATGCTGTTCGTGAAGCGGGCGCCCATGCATTGCGCGGTGGAGCATTCAAACCACGCACCTCGCCGTACTCCTTCCAGGGTCTCGGTGAAGAAGGTCTGGAATATCTGGCGGAAGCGCGTGAGCAGACCGGCCTGCCAATTATTACTGAAGTGATGTCGCCAGATCAGATCCCACTTTTGTTAAAATATGCAGACGTACTGCAGGTCGGCGCCCGCAATATGCAAAATTATTCACTGCTCCACGCGGTCGGCGCCAGCCAGCAGCCAGTACTTTTGAAACGCGGTATGTCTGCCACTATTGAGGAATTGTTGATGGCTGCCGAATACATCCTATCGCACGGCAACCGACGGGTTATTCTGTGTGAACGCGGCATCCGTACCTTCGAGACAGCCACACGGAATACAACGGATATCAACGCTGTGCCAGTATTAAAATCGCTTACACATTTACCGGTTATCCTGGATCCCAGCCACAGCACGGGTAATTATGAGTATGTGAACGCGATCGCGCGGGCGGGCATTGCTGCTGGCGCGGATGGTTTGATCGTTGAGGTACATATCGATCCGGGAAGCGCGTTGTCGGATGGCGGGCAATCTCTCAAGCCTGAACGTTTCGCTCAGATGGTGACACAGGTCAGCGCTATCGCCCAGGCTGTGGGTAGATCGCTGGCGCCAGCCCGGCATAAAAGTTCACCTGGCGCAGCATTATGAACGATCCTGATTTTTTTAGCAGCTCCAGGGTTGGTATCCTGGGGCTGGGATTGATGGGAGGCTCTCTGGCGCTGGCGCTGCGCGGCAAATGCCGCCAATTGTATGCCTATGACCCTGATCCAGTTACGATCTCTCTTGCAGGCAGGATGGATGCTGTTGATCGACTTTCGCTCGATCTCGCTGAAATCATCCCAATGGCCGATGTTCTTATCCTGGCAGCCCCGGTGAAGGGCATCCTGGATCTAATTGAACAATTACCACAACTGCACCCGGGTGCGCCTGTGGTTCTGGATATCGGTTCAACCAAGACCCAGGTGTGCCAGATGCTCGCCCAGCTTCCCGAGAGATTTCATGCGGTTGGCGGGCATCCCATGTGTGGCCTTGCCGCGACCGGTCTGGCTTATGCCAGGTCTGATCTTTTTCGAGGCGCGATATTTGCTTTCACACCGGTGCCAAACACAACCGATCTGGCAAGGCTAACGGCCGAGGCACTGGCGGAACTTATTGGGGCAAAATCCTTTTGGCTGGATGCCGACACCCATGATGAATGGGTAGCAGCCACCAGCCACATACCGTATTTACTTTCGCTGGCATTGACGTTGGCCACACCTGTGGAAGCTCGCCCTCTGGTTGGACCCGGGTTTTTATCCAGCTCGCGATTGGCAGGCAGCTCGACTGCTATGATGGCAGATATTTTGAGGACCAATACACAAAATATCTGCCAAGCATTGGGGCGTTTTCAGGAACAGATGGCAGCAATCAAAGCTTTGTTGGAAGCGGATGGAGTAGATCGCCTGGCCCAGTTAATGAGCGAAGGGGCTGCCCGGCGTGCTTTCCTGGCGGGCGATCAAATGGGACAAACACCATGAAACTGACTGTTACTCCGAATTATGCGCTCACAGGAAGTTACCAGCTTGCCGGTGATAAATCCCTCTCGCATCGGGCTGCTCTACTGGGGGCTATGGCTCATGGCGTTAGTGAGATTGATAATTTTCTCGTGGCAGGTGTAACTGACGCAATGTTGAAGGCGTTTACAGTTCTTCAGGTGCAATGGAAAATCGATGCTGACAGGTTGACCGTGCAAGGCGCCGGGCTGCAAGGCTGGTTACCATCTCGCGATGCCCTGGATTGTGGAAATTCTGCGACAACGATGCGTTTATTAGCCGGGGCGCTAGCAGCAGCAGGGTTGCCCGCAATTTTGGATGGGTCTGATTCCCTGCGCAGACGCCCCATGAAACGCATCATTGAGCCGCTGGAACAAATGGGTGCAGAGATTAATGCCTCTGGTGGCTGTGCACCGCTCTTGATTTCAGCGCGAACCGTACCCTTAAAAGGCATCGATTATACAATGCCGGTTGCGAGCGCGGAGGTAAAATCCTGTGTGCTTCTGGCTGGCCTGGCAGCCAGGGGTGTGATCACACTGCGCGAGCCTGCTCCGTCCAGAGATCACACGGAACGAATGTTCCGAAGCATGGGGATTGAAATCGTTAGTGATGTGGATGAGATTGCTGGCAGGCAAACATATGTTACCCGATTGTACCCTCCAGATGCAATAAATTTGCCAGCATTGAAACTGCGCTTGCCAGGCGACATCTCTGCTGCTGCCTTTTTGATAGTAGCGGGATTGATTACCCCTGGCTCTGATATTGTTCTCAGCCATGTCTGCCTGAATCCCACACGAACGGGATTGCTGGATGCTTTAGTAAGTATGGGCGCACAGATAGAGATTGTCCCGCAGGGGGAGGAGCATGGGGAGCCGGTGGGAAATATTCGTGTTCGCTCCTCATCCTTGAAGGCAACCAGTGTATCCGGCGAGCTGGTCGTTCGGATGATCGACGAGTTCCCTGCTTTTGCAGTGGCAGCAGCCTATGCTTATGGAAAAACCAGCGTCTGTGATGCGGAGGAGCTCCGGCATAAAGAATCCGACCGGATTCTGGCGCTTTGTGGTGAACTGCGTTCTCTGGGGATTCGGGCTGAGGAACAACAGGATGGTTTTGTCATTCAAGGAGGAAACCAACCTGAGGGAGGTGAGGTTGGCGCTCACAACGATCATCGCCTTGCAATGGCACTTTCTCTCGTAGGTTTAGCCTCCAAACAATCTGTCATTGTGCATGGCGCAGAGATCATCGCCGAATCGTTCCCCAATTTTATCCAGGCATTAAACAGCCTGGGAGCGTGCACTTCGATTACGGACCAGGGTTGCAACGGATGAACTACCGCCTCGGCCTGGTTGGTTATCCACTGGATCACAGCATTTCGCCAGCGTTGCATAGCGCCGGGCTGGTCGCATTAGAATTATCCGGGGAGTATATCCGATATCCAATCCCTGATCTACCGTCGGGATGGGACGGATTTGAATACTTGGTGAATCAGTTGAAGACCGGCGAGCTTGACGGGTTGAATGTTACCATTCCTTATAAGCAGATCATTATCCAATGGCTGGATGTACTGACGCCAACAGCAAAAGCAATTGGAGCAGTAAACACACTGTACTGCCGTGTCGATAAACTGGTTGGAGATAATACAGACGCTGGTGGTTTCTTGCTGGATCTTGAGAGGGTGTTCGGCAGCAAGGTTTGGCCAGTGGGCGATACCGGGTTACCCGGGACTGCTATGATACTGGGGGCGGGAGGTTCTGCGTGGGCAGTCGCTTACAGTCTAAATCGGGCCGGTTGGAGGCTGGCACTTGCAGCTCGAAATATTTCAAAAGCAGAAGACCTGGCTGTCAGCCTGGAGTTGAATACCTGTGAGATTGTCCATCTTTCACCTGAAGGAATCAAAAGCTTTCTGGAAAACAATAATGCGGTTGTTGGCCTGGTGGTGAACACAACCCCACTGGGTATGTTCCCAGATTTGGAGAATAGTCCCTGGCCGATTGAAATTCCGCTGCCCGTTGAAGCTCGTATATATGATTTGGTGTACAATCCGAGAACGACTCGATTTGTTCTTAATGCTCAAACAACCGGCCATCGCTCGGCCAACGGTCTGGGGATGCTGGTAGAACAGGCAGCGTTGGCCCTGGAAATATGGACCGGTCAGCAGGTGCCCAGACAACCTATGTACACCGCGGCGGAACAGGCTCTCAACGAAATGAGATCCTAATCTATGGAGTATGACATTACATGAAAACGCGAGCACAGCGTTTAAATAGCACATCCATGCAATTCTTTGCGACAGCAAATGAAAAAATACGCGCCCTTACGGCAGCCGGAAAGGATGTGATTCGCCTGGACATCGGATCGCCAGATCTTCCTCCACCGGTCCATATCCTGAATGCATTGACCCGATCAGCAGCACAAGATGATAATCATGGCTACCAACCACACAATGCGACTGATGAGCTTCGAAAAGCCTGGGCTCATATGTATCATCAGAACTATCAGGTGGAATTAGATCCGGCCAGTAAAATTCTCCCCTTGATGGGCTCAAAAGAAGGCATCTTTCATCTGCTCCTGGCTTTGATCGATCCCGGTGATGTGGTTTTGATCCCTGATCCGGGTTATCTCACCTATTCGCAGGGCACGTTGGTGAGTGGCGGCGAACCGTATTTTCTGCCTCTACAGGCTGCCAATGGTTACCTGCCAGACCTGAATGCTATACCAGAAGAAATTGCGCGCAGAGCGAGGTTACTCTGGCTCAATTATCCCAATAACCCCACTGCGGCGACGGCTCCACCTGAATTTTTTCAGAAGGCGGTAGAATTCGGGCATGAATACGATCTCCTGGTATGCCACGATGCTGCTTATGGGCAGGTGGCCTTTGATGGTTACAAAGCGCCAAGCTTGATGCAGATACCGGGGGCACCGGAAGTGTCGGTTGAATTCAACACCCTTTCAAAATCACATAATATGGCTGGCTGGCGTGTCGGGGTAGCGGTTGGCAATCCACAGGTATTAAAATCCCTCTATATGTTGAAAACGAATGCAGATAGTGGACATTTTTTGCCTGTACTACACGCGGGCACAATGGCGCTCATGGGTGACCAGAGCTGGTTAGCCGATCGGAACAAAATTTACGAGCAACGACGGGATATCACCGTTGAGAACCTGCACTCTATGGGCTTGACGGCTGAAAAACCACGGGCATCTATCTATGTCTGGTGCCCGGTGCCGGATGGCTGGTTGTGTGAACCGTTTGCTGAGCACCTGCTTGAGAATGCGCATGTCAGTGTCGCGCCTGGAACGGTGTTCGGTCAGCAGGGGGAGGGTTATTTCCGGATCGCGCTGACGGCACCCGGGTATCGGATACAAGAAGCCATGCAGCGGATCGCTCAATCGATAAGGTAAATTAGAAGAGGCCTATGACTTTACGATTTCTAACTTCAGGTGAATCTCATGGTCCAGGATTAACGGCAATTTTGGAAGGAATGCCAGCCGGACTACTGCTCGATGAGGCGATGATCAACCGGGAACTCGCCCGGCGCCAACAGGGCTTTGGGGCGGGTCCTCGAATGAAAATCGAACAAGACACAGTGCGTATCCTGGGTGGCACCATGGAAGGGAAGACAATCGGGGCGCCGATCGCTTTGTACATTGAAAACCTGGATCATGTCCGTTGGCGAGGTCGATTGGTGGCGCCATTCAGCATACCACGTCCGGGGCATGCTGACCTGACCGGAGCAGTTAAGTATGGCTACACCGATCTGAGGCCGGCGCTGGAACGAGCTTCGGCACGAGAGACTGCAGCCCGTGTGGCCGTGGGAGCGGTATGCAAACGACTGTTATCTCAATTCGGTATTCAGATCGGAGGATATGTTATCGCGATTGGGGCGATTACTGCAGAACTGAGCGGTCTTGATTATGCCAGGCGGTTTGAATTGGCCGAGAGCTCAGACGTTCGTTGTCCCGAACCTGGCGCAGCGGAGTTGATGCGCGCCAGCATTCGCCAGATCATGTTGGAGAAGGACACCCTGGGTGGTGTTCTTGAAGTTGTCGCCCTGGGTGTACCCCCGGGGCTTGGCTCACATGTTCATTGGGACAGGCGGCTGGAAGGCCGGTTGAGCGCAGCGGTGATGAGCGTGCCGGCAATCAAGGGAGTGGAGGTTGGACCAGCCTTTGAAAATGCCCGTTTGAAAGGCACCCAGGTTCATGATGCCATCCGGCTGGAAGGGTCGAATCTCACGCGCCCGACGGACCGCTCCGGCGGCCTGGAAGGCGGTATCACGACGGGGCAGCCGCTGATATTGCGTGTAGCCATGAAACCGATTGCCACAACCCTGACACCGCAGTTATCTGTTGATCTGGCCAGTGGGGTAGAAGTGCCAACACAATATGAGCGGTCGGATTTTTGTCCTGTGCCGCGCGCTGTGCCAATCCTGGAGGCGATGATTGCGTTCATTCTGGCCGATGCAGTTATTGAAAAACTGGGCGGGGATTCGTTGGACGAAATGCTGCCCAGATGGGCCAGCATGCGTAGGGCCAGCCTGGATGATTTGCGCATAGACGGTAGCGAGCATGAATGGTGGGCTTAGACAAGATAGCATAAGGCATATTTATTCATGGACCGGCAAAATGTCAACCGTTTCATATTTCTCTATGGACCACCTGGCGCAGGAAAGAGCAGCGTTGGACGCCGCCTGGCAAAGGTGCTGGAAGTCCCCTTCTGTGATCTTGATGGTGAAATCGAGTTATTCAGCCGGATGTCGATCGAAGAGATTTTTTCAAGAGATGGCGAAGGCGTTTTTCGCCGGTTGGAAAAAGCTGCTCTGGAACGAATTGTAGAATCGGGCGATGGGGTGGTGGCATTAGGAGGTGGTGCTCTGCTGGACGAATCCAGCCGTAGCCTGGTAGAAAAACGTGGGAAGGGTTTACTTTTTGGATTCCCCATATGATGTCTTGAAAATGCGGTTACAGGATGGGCCAGTACGACCGTTAATACAGGGAGATGCCGGAGAGCGGTTAAGAAAGTTGTTGGAGAACCGTGTGGAACATTATTGCTCCTTTTCTCAAAGGATTGACACTTCAACTCAATCCATTGATGCTGTCGTTTATGAGATTCAGATCAGATCGGGCTGGTTCCGAGTGCATGGAATGGCGACGTCTTACGGGGTCTATGTAGTCTCCGGTGGATTGAGCGAAATTGGGGATCTGTTTGCGAGAAATGGATTGAAAGGCCCCGTAGTTCTTGTCACCGATGATCATGTGGCAGGCTTTCATGCGGGCACAGTGATCGATTCGCTTCAAGCAAGCGGTATTGGGGTCACAATGTGTGTTATTCCGGCGGGTGAGCGGTATAAAACGGTGAAGACCGTGGAAACACTTTGGAAGCATTTCCTGGCAGCCGGGGTTGAACGAAGCAGCACTATCATTGCTCTTGGCGGCGGGGTTGTAGGCGATCTGACTGGTTTTGCAGCCGCTACGTACTTACGCGGGGTTGCCTGGGTAGCCTTGCCGACCACTTTGTTGGCGATGGTAGATGCCAGCATAGGTGGGAAAACAGGCGCAGATCTGCCGGAGGGGAAAAACCTGGTGGGGGCATTCCACCCACCCCGCCTAATTTTAACGGATCCACAAACTCTGAAATCATTACCTGGCGAGGAATTGCGTAGCGGGTTGGCTGAGGTAGTGAAACATGGTGTGATCGGTGATCCTGATTTATTCATATTGTGCACCCACCCTGACTCCATGAAAGACCCCCAGATTCTTGACGAAATCGTACGGCGGGCGATAGCAGTAAAAATCCGAGTTATCCAGGCAGATCCGTACGAGAAGGGTATCCGTGCTGCACTCAATCTGGGACACACGTTAGGCCATGCAATCGAATCGGTATCGGGTTACCATTTGCGGCACGGAGAAGCAGTAGCGATTGGTATGGTAGCAGCGGCTCGCCTTGCGGAGAAGGAAGGGATCGCTTCTCCCGGTTTGGCGCAGAAAATTGAGGCCGTTCTGATAGGCCTGGGGTTGCCAACACACATCCCACGCGATCTTCCAGTCGACAAAATTTTACAAGCTATGCGTGTAGACAAAAAAAAGTTGGATGGCAGCCTTCGATTTGTTCTACCGGTGCAAATCGGCGAGGTAGTCACTGGTATCAGCGTGGATGAAGCCCATATCCTGGAGGAGCTTTTATGAAATCTGTGTTGATATTGCATGGGCCGAACTTGAATTTATTGGGCAGCCGTGAACCAGATGTATATGGATTACTCACTCTGGACGATATCAATTCCCGGTTAGTAAAACTTGGCGCCGATCTCGGGGTGGGTGTCCGAACTTTTCAATCCAATCATGAGGGAGAACTGGTGGATGCGCTCCAGGAAGCTCGCAACTGGGCTGCAGGAGTTGTTTTTAATCCAGCTGGATATACTCACACCTCGGTCACACTGCGAGATACGGTCGCTTCAATTGGTATTCCCGTGGTTGAAGTGCATCTATCCAATGTATATGCGCGCGAACCATTTCGTCACTTTTCGTACCTTTCGCCGGTGTGTGTGGGAAAAATCAGCGGTTTTGGGTGGCGATCGTACCTACTCGGGCTTCAAGCTCTGGCGTGGATATTGGAAGCAGATTAGGAACCAGCCATTTGGTTATCCAAAATTTCTTCTGCGTACCGGTAAGTGAGATTTAATAGAAACAAAAACCACCCTTATATAAAAAGGGTGGCGTCGGGATCATACCCCCACCGCGAACTCGAACGTGGGCCTTTGCCTCCGGAGGGCAACGCTCTATCCACTGAGCTATGGGGGCGTTTTTCGGACAGCGGAATTTTACCATGAGAAAGACGGCTTGCAAATAGCCTGGATCAAACCGTCAATCACCAAAGAGGGATAAAGATAATCGGGCCAGTTCGGACCGAAGTTTTTCAATGATGAGCGTGTTGCCATCCTCTTCACCCATTCTGGTACGCTGATGTTTTTTATGGGCAAGCTCCGCGGTAAGTTGGTAGAACTGGTTAGTGGCAAGGTATTTTCCATTTGCAAGGCTTGAAAAACGGGCAGCGCTTTGCGCCAGCGCAGAACAAGCGGTTCGATATTGAGCTGGACTGATAATGCCCATCTGCACTTCTTCTTCTAATTGGGTTTGCAAAGTACGTTGTTCTTGAAGGATGGCAAATATAATTACCCCCAGCATAAATAACCAGCCTGTCCAATCAACGGCGGTGCTGATGATCAGCCCTCCGACGCCGGAGAGAAAACTGGCTAATGTATTGTGAAATGCGTGGGTGAATACAGCGATGCACCAGCCCAGTCCGGGGGCGATGATTTTTATCGGCAGGTTTTGATTAAGTCGGGAAATTGCCAGGCCAATACCGATGAATGCCGTATAGAAGGGGTGCTGCCAACCCACCAGAATCACCCGGACGAAGATCAGAGTTAAAAAGACCCTGAAAGCCATTTTCCTGATAACCATACTGGAAAATATAAAATGAATTTTCGGTTGCAGCAAATCCAAGCGCGGTGATGCCAGCATAGACAATTCCATCCAAAACTGAATCAAATTCGTTCCGAAAGAATAGAAACACGGCCAGTACTGCCAGGCCCTTGACGCTTTCTTCGATGATGGGAGCGATGAAGGTACCTGTAGTGAGATCCGTAAAAAGTTCTGAATTGGTTACGAGAAAAACGCTCAATCCAAGAACTGTGTTTACCAGAAACGCCGCCCCGGCTGCCACGACTGCCCCCCACAGAAATACACCGACCAACATTGCTCCCGGTTCTTTTTCATACCTGTCCAACCAATAGACGAACCAGGCAAAAAAGAACATTGGAATGACGCCGAAGAAAATCGATAACACTATACCCACGATAACCACCCTTCACGGATCGCCAGGGAGTAAATCTACACTCAGTTCACCAAAATATTTATGAAAAATTCAGGCGGCTGCGATGAACCCGCGCTGCCGTTGGATCACCGCCCAGGGCCAGGATTACTTCTTCTGGTCTTCCGGTCGCGCCATTGCGGGCTGCCAGTAATGCAATCATACGTTGACAGCCATCTGGATCGGGCGAGACCAGGCGTAATTCGTGGATAAGCGGGCGCAGGTTGTAGGTCTTTCCCTGGCGCTGGCGGATCAATTCACTGGTTTTTAGCAACTCATTAACCCGCTCAGCTAGTTCAGGCAGGTGTTCCAGCAAGGTGATCTCGTATTCAGAAGATTCCAAGGTTGCCTGAAGAGCAGGCAAGCTAGCCTCTACCTCGAGAATCTGTTCGATCCGAATGCCGGGTGGGGCGGCTTGGTTAAGGGAATCCAGAATTTCCGAGAGATCGCTGACTTGTTCCAGGTATATGTCTACAATTTCTGCGCTGCTGGTAAAACCGAGGGGTAAGGCGCACGCCAGATTGATACGCGGATGGGGTTTGAATCCCTGGCTGTAAGCCAGCGGCAACCCGGAGCGGCGGACGGTGCGCTCCCAGGTTTTGTGTAAATCCAGGTGCCCGGTGTAACGCATATCGTTGGTCTTGGAGAAATGGATTCGGATGCGCATAGGCAAAAGATCAATCGTTGAAAATAATATCACTTTGTGAGATTAATGCGGTCACGGGAATTTTTTTGTTTTTTACTTCGGGACACTGCCAGACTTCGCCTGGATTTTCTCGTCGAATGTCAGCAAAGGTTGGCAGGATGCCACACGCAAAACAACGTTGGCGGCAATCCACCCTGGTTTTTCCTCGCAAGCTCCACAAATAATCCTCTGTGAGGAATTTTTTTCTCACCGACGTATTGATGTGCTCCCAGGGGAAGGTCTCATCGATGGGACGTTCGCGATGGGTGTAGAATGCCGGATCAAGGCCAATAATTTGAAAAGCTTGCAGCCAGGCATTGTAATTGAAGTGTTCATTCCAGGCGTCAAAGCGCGCTCCATGTTTCCATGCCTGGTAAACGACCTCAGCCATACGGCGATCTCCTCGAGAGAGCCAGGCTTCCAGCATCGTATCTTGTGGCGAATTCCAGGTCATTTTGAGGCCATGACCTCGCAGTTGTCGCTTGAGCAAATCCTGTTTTAACAGGATTTGCTCCATGGTATCACAAGGCACCCATTGGAAGGGCGTATGGGGTTTGGGAACAAACGTGCTGATGCCTGCATTTACCTGTGCCCGTTTACCGATTACTTTGCGGCCTTCAGCGAGCACGGCTTTGCACAAGTCTGCAATTGCCTGGACATCCTCCAGCGTTTCAGAGGGGTGACCAATCATAAAATACAGTTTGATGGTACTCCAACCACGTGAGAATATTGCCTGTGCTGTTTCCAACAGCTGGGCTGTGCTGACTGGTTTATTGATGATCTCCCTCATACGCTCTGTGGCAGCCTCAGGCGCCAGCGTAAAGCCGCCACGGCGTGCATCTTTGAGCGCATCCATCAATTCAACCGAAAATGACTCGATGCGCAGAGATGGAAGCGAGATCGAGAGATGCTCGGAGCTGAATTCTCGCTGACTTCGTTGACCAATTCGAGTATATTCGTATAGTCAGAGGACGATAAGGAGAGCAGGCCAATCTCTTCAAAACCGGTCGCATGAATTGCCGCCTCAATAGCATTCACCACCTCGGAAACCGGGCGTTCGCGCACAGGCCTTGTAATCATGCCGGCATGGCAAAAACGGCATCCGCGTGTGCATCCCCGCATTATCTCCACCGGAATACGATTATGAACCGTATCGATATATGGAACGATCAAATTTGTGGGGGGTGGAGGAAGCCTGGGAACAATGCGTTTAACGATGCTCGCAGGAGCCAGCTCGTCCAGTTTAGTAATTCTCGCAAATGTGCCGTCCTGATGATATGTAGCTTCATAGAGCGAAGGCACATAGACTCCCCAAATCTGGGACAGGGAACGCAGCAATTCACCCCGTGAGGCCTTGCTTCGGCGCCATACCTGGTGAGCAGCTATGATGTCGTGGATAACTTCTTCGCCTTCACCAATGACGAACGCATCAATAAACGCAAACATTGGTTCGGGATTATAGGTGGAGTGCCCGCCTGCAATAACTAAAGGGTGAAACTCATGCCGGTCAGCAGAAAATATGGGTATCCCGCCCAAATCCAGGGCATTCAGGGTGTTGGTGTAGAGGGTTTCATAGGGCAATGAAAAACCGATAATATCAAAATCGGAGAGGGCATGCTTGCTTTCCAGGCTATACAACGGTACCTGGTTGGCACGCAGGGCGTTCTCCATATCGATCCAGGGGCTGAAGGCGCGTTCCGCCAGGCTGTCCTGGCGATTGTTGATCAACTCGTAAAGAATCGCCAATCCCAGGTTGGACATACCAAGATCGTACAAATCAGGAAAGATCAAAGCGATATGGGTATCTACACTGCCCCAGTTTTTTAAACCTGATTGTACTCTCCTCCGGTATACCGGCCAGGTTTTTGTAGTGTGGGAAGAATACGTTCGAGACGTGTTGTGATTTGTTCGGGGGTTTTTATTGTCATAATTTTATCCATAGAAAACAGTAAGAAGGTCAATAATTATATCAGACAAAAATACACTAAAATTGTGCGATTAGCCAGGCATCAATAAAGGACCGGCTCAGTATGAATGAGGCCGGTCCTTGTGATTTTATTTGGCTATTTTATTCGGATACCAATTCGAAAGAGATTATTTTTTCTCGAAGATCCAACGGTCGGCTGCGCGTTCCCATGAGACCAGCTCGCTCTCTTTAAACCACAGGGCCACTTCTTTCTCACCGTTATCGACCGAATTGGAGGCATGGGTCAGATTGCGGCCAACTTCGAGGGCGAAATCATGACGTAATGAACCGGGAGCAGCCTCTGTAGGACGGGTTGATCCCATGGTCTGCCGCACAGCTGCAACCGCGTTGGGTCCTTCCCATGCCATCGCCATCACAGGTGAAGAAGTAATGTACCGGATCAGGCCTTCATAGAACGACTTGCCTTTGTGAACGGCATAATGTGTTTCGGCGAGCTCCAGGCTGACATCCATAAATCGAGCTGCTACCAGACGCAATCCACGGCGTTCGAGGCGAGAAATTACCTCTCCGACCAGGCCGCGTTGAACACCATCTGGTTTGACTAAAACCAATGTCTTTTCCACAATTTCCTCCAAAAAAGAGTCTAACGGAGTAACTCCTCCGCCTTCGTATACGCGTCTAATGCTTCTTGCAAGTTGCCGGCTCGAACATGTGCATCGCCAAGGGCCTGCCAGAAGGCAATATCAACCGGATAACGATAGAGAGCCTCGTTCAAATCTCGGATAACATCCGGAAGCATCTGTTTGGATTTTATGATCTCCTGGTAATGTTGAATTGCCTTCTCCCGATCTCCATGGATGAATGCGTTGCGCGCCTGGATCAGCAGCATTTGTTGGTCGTCTTGGATGCCATGGTATTGCTCTTCTGGTTCAGGTTCTAGCCTGTTTACAACGAGGCGAGTGGATAGCAACGCGACTGTTTCAGGGTCGAGACCTTCGACCATCAAAAGGTCTTGAAGATTATCAAATGCGCCATGAGCATTACGGTACTCCAGAATAGCTTGCGCCCGGATGTACCCGATGCCTGGGAGACGCTCCAATTCCACCAAACCTGCCTGGTTAAGATCCAGTAAGGGATAAACTATTTCAGCCGGTTCAATCCTGGCTGGTTGCTGCTCTTCCAATTCCGAGGGTGGTTGCCATTGTGAAATATCTGCGGTTTCTTGACGTTCTTCCACATCAGCCAACCAGGAAGGTAATTCTGGCATGACCTCTGCAGTCACCGGTTCTGCCTCTGGCTTGGGGGCTTCGAGTGCAGTTTCTTCCTCCGTAAAGAGCCAGGATGCCTCGGCCTCCGCTGGCACCGGCGCTTCCACGGTGGTGATTGGGGTTTCCTCAACCTCCGGTGTAAAGGGTTGGAGCTCGGCCTCCGGTTCAAGGACTTCAACTTCTGGCAAACTCGTGTCGGCAGGAATTTCAGCAAGCGGTTCTTCAGCTACCAGGTCTTGCTCAACCTGAGCAACTTCACCTTCCAACTGTGTGGGGGTAACCAATTCAGATGCTGATGCCAGCTCAGCTTGTTCTGCCGCTTGCACGACCCAATCTGGGGGCGCATCCAGCCGGTCTTCGGGTTTGAGGAGGAGCGCCTCTTCAGCACCTTGCCGGGCAGCCAAACTTTCCAACCAGGCAAAAGCCGCATCGTCATCGACAGGCAAGACCGCAGGCTCCGTGATCGATGGGGAAACTTCCTCGCTTATATCGGGAATTTCAACTTCCGGAGTGCTTATGACTTCTTCGGTCACAGATTCTAGAGCCGCTGGAAGTTCTGCAATCAGCAAATCTTCGGTTGGCAGTTCTGCAGCAGGCAGTTCTTCGAGTGGCAGCTCCTCTGCAGGTAGATCTTCAACTGGCTGTTTATCCTCGACAGGTAGGTCAACCGCACCTTCAGCCAATTCAAGCTCAGATAAAGTTTGCTGCACTTCTCCTGTATCTTCCGAAATCTCTAGCTGGGAGGCAGCCTCCTCGGGGGATTGTGTGGCCTCAACCGCAAACGCTGGGGTCTCCGGCTCACCCAGGTCTCTCAGCCAATCGGGAAGCTGTTCTACCGATGCTTCGAGAGCAGCTTTTTCGTCAATCCAGGCAGCCGGTTCGGAAACTTCAGGAGTAAGAGCTTCGCCCTGCGCGGCAGCGACGCCCAGGGCAGCTGCTGACGTGGCTTCCTCAGAGATGCCGCGCAACCAATCGGGAATTTCATCAGCGGGAACAGCCTCTTCGGCGTCAACGACTGATAGAGATTCCGGTACGGTTGTCTCGATCACTTCTTGCGGGGCAGTCGTCTGATCCTGGAGCGCCCGAACTCGAGTTGGCTTGGTATCGCCGATTTCAACAGGAGGTTCTTCACCAGGTTGTGGTATTGCATTCGATGCGGCAGCTAATATTTGCGGACCAAAAAGCATCGAGAACCCGGTTTCGGGGGTAATCTCTTCCTGGGTTTTCGTTAACCAGGCGGGCAAATCCGGAGATATTTCGGCTTTTATGGGTTCACCGGTCTCAAATAATTCTTCCAGCGGAGCACCTGGCTCGACGGGTGTGGTCGTACCAAGGTCCTTCAACCAATCAGGCAGCGCGGCAGGTTCAGCGGCGCTGGCTTGAATCTCTCCAACCGGTGTTTCAAAGGTTAGCGGCTCAGGTGTCGAGGCTGATGTGTCATCCAGTTCCTTCAACCAGTCGGGCACATCCGCCGGTTGAGCCGATAGCTGCGGTTCAAATTGACCGGAGGCCACAAAAGCATCACTTGAGTCATCCGATGAACCCTCAGGCGCAAGCTCTTTTAGCCAGTCTGGCAAACTCGCAGCTTCACCGCCTGAAATCTGCCCTTCTGGTTGAAATCCCGTGTCCTGGATGAGTGGTTCGGCAGCAGATTGTGCTTCCAGATCCTTTAGCCACTCGGGCAGATCTGTTGCAGGTTCTATCGGAAGATCCAAGGTCTCGTCGGAAGGCATGGAGAGGTCCTCCATTTCGGCTGGTTCACTAACGCCTTCGGCTTCGAATAATCGAGATTCAAGTGGGGTAATTTCCATTAAAGGCAAGTCAGGCTCAAGGGGTTCGATGGGCTGCCATTCATCGGATGCGGGCGTACTCAACCAATCTGGTGTTTCAGCTTCGACTGTTTCTTCAACCTCAAGTTCAGCGGTTGGCTGCTCCCATATGCTGGCTTCCGGGGATGTTATTGCGTCTGTCAGGTCTGACCGGATTTCTTCCTGCTCGGCGGCTTTTAAGACCCAGTCGGGAGGTGTTTCGCGACGTTCCTCCGGGCTGAGGATTAATGCCTCCTCCGCACCCTGTTTGGCTGCAAGGCTCTCCAACCAGGCGAAAGCCGCGTCGTCATCGACATTGGCCTGGACAGATGGAATTTCATCCGCCTGGACGGGTATGATTTCTCCTTCCAGTTCTGGAATTTCTGCCGCCAAGGATGCAGAGACGTCTTCAGAAAGGGACTCTTCGGGGGCGGGTTCTTCCAGCCAATCAGGCATTTCCGGAGTATCTGCTGATTTATTGATTTGAGCAGCATCGAGCGGAATTTCTTCAGGTGTTTCTGACCATTCCGGTAGGGAGATTCCTTCAACTTCAACAGCAGTTTGGGAAGATAACCAGTCGGGCATGTCTTCACTCGGTGCCGGAATCGTTTCGTCGATCCAGGCCGGTGGAGCATCCGCATCGAGGTCGGCTGCACTGGCAACCTGATCATCTAATTGGTCAGGATGAGCGATTTCTTTGAGCCACTCAGGGATATCACCTGGCGCGGCTTCTTCGGGGATATTCGGGAAATCGTCCAGAGCCAGATCGGCTGGTTGTTCTTCAGCTTCGGCGCTGGCTGGCTTCCATCCCGCAGACTTCATCCAATCTGGAATTGCCTCCTCGGCGTTGATTTCAGCTTCTGGTAACTCTGAACTGAGAGTTTCTTCCTCGTGCTGTTGCAAACTGTCAGGAATGGTGTCTTCGATGATGGGGGATTTGA
This sequence comes from uncultured Chloroflexia bacterium, assembly GCA_963705155.1. GTDB lineage: Bacteria > Chloroflexota > Anaerolineae > Anaerolineales > UBA4823 > CAVPJC01. Next base: position 181,693 of record CAVPJC010000014.1, read on the forward strand.
AATCAGCACGATCCATTAACCAATCGGGTAGTTTTTCCTCATCGGTCTGTGGTTGGTCGATTTTTACCCCGAGTGAGGCAGCCCAATCAGGTTGGGAAACAGTTCCAGCAGCAGATTGTCCGGGAACGTAGACAAGCTTTTCGAGAAAGACAGCATCGTCAGATACTTTCTCTACTACCGGTGCCGCCTGGGAAATTTGCGCCAAATAGGGATCGAGCACATACATGCGTTGGCGGTAAGTCTCACCTTCTGCGGATCTTTCTGTGCCTGCCAGGATATTTGCCAGAATGCGGTTTGCTTCAAGGCTGAAAGGCATTTTAGTGTGAATGTTGCTGCACACATTGGCTGCCTCTACCTTCTGTCCAGAAAGATAGTATGCCTGGGCCAGTAAAGTCTGCAAATCCTGACGGTCCGGGTTCTCGGCCAGCGCCGCCCGCAATTCAGAGATTGCCTGTGGATAAAGCTCACCCTTGAGATACATTCTTGCCAGAGCGCCGCGGGTCAGCCGGACTTTGGGAGGTTCAAGTCCGTCACGACGGCCGTACAGGCGTCTGAGCTCTCCTTGAATGGCATTATTGGCTGGCTGTACCTCAAAGGCACGCTCCATATGCCAGATGGCTTCATCCAAATTGCTCTCATCTTCGCGAATGATGCTCATCCCCACATGGGAAACAAAGTCATCTGGGATGGCTGATAGGACCCGCTGGAAGATATCCGAAGCATCTCCGTAGCGTTGACTTTCCAAATAAGCCTTCCCAAGTAAACGATAGGTCTGGAGATGCTTGGGAAATGTTTTCAGGATGTGGAGGGAATGAGCGATTGCCTGATCAAATTGGTGCTGATCGGTCAGGATTTCAATCTCACGATTATATGCTCTCAGGTTTATCTTTGCCATTTTCAACCTTTCCCTGTTAAATCACTTCTGGAGGCATGATATGCTTAGTATGCCTCATGTTTCAGATTGTGACAAGAGTATTAAAATATAGTTCTCATTAAAAAATCGTGCAGGTGTTCTCCACCTGCACGATGCATGACTTGTACCAACTGACCTAACAGATTGTGCGAGGAAAACCGATTTGCGCTCAATCACCGGAAGCGGGGCGGTTGAAAACTGCGGTTGGTCTCTTGCTTTGCATGATTGCCCAGACAACCGCCGCCAGCAACAAAACGACCACCAGCAATACGCCGATGTTCAGCTCGCTGTATTTCACAATGATCGGAGCAGCAATAAGGCTCACCAGATTGGTTACTTTGATCATCGGGTTGAGTGCTGGTCCAGCGGTATCCTTCAGCGGGTCGCCAACCGTGTCACCAACGACTCCCGCCTTGTGACGTTCGGAGCCTTTTCCCGTGTTAGCAACCAGGTCACGAGGTTCATCTTCGATCGATTTCTTGGCGTTATCCCAGGCGCCGCCGGCATTGGACATAAACACAGCCAGAAGCTGGCCACTCAAGATGATGCCTGCCAGGAAGCCACCCAAAGCTTCTACCTGAAGAACCAGGCCGACTGCCAGCGGCATAAGCACTGATATGACAGCCAGTGGGATCAGTTCCTTTTGTGCGGCTGCGGTCGAAATGCCGACGACTTGCGCGTAATCCGGTTTTACTGTGCCTTCCATGATACCGGGGATACGAAATTGCCGGCGTACTTCCTCAACAATCAGCCCGGCAGCGCGGCTGACCGCACGGATGGAAAGTGAGCTGAACAACCAAGGTAATGCGCCGCCGAGCAGCAGGCCGATGAAAACGCGGGTATCCGAAACGCGGATGCCAGTATCCTGAATTAAAACCAGGAACGGTTTGACTTTACCTGCAGCCTCAGCTACCAGATTGGCTGCCAGCTGCACCTTACCAACATCTGTGATAAATGAGGCAAACAGGCTGATTGCAGCGATCACTGCGGAGGCAATCGCAACACCTTTGGTGATTGCTTTCGTCGTATTGCCCACTGCATCCAGGTCGGCCATAATCTGGCGAGCTTTGCGGGTTTCTTCATCGTCCATATCGTGCCATGCCATTTCGCCGATCCCGTTGGCGTTGTCCGAGATGGGCCCGTATGAGTCCATCGCCACATTATTGCCGGTGTGGCTGAGCATACCGATGCCAATCATGGCAACGGCGTAAAGAACGAAAATGGGACCCTGGGCATTATAGAGCAGCAGTGCAAAGATGAAGCTGATGACGATGACCACCAAAGCCCAGACGCTCGATTCCATGCCGACCGAAAGGCCTGAGAGAATCGTGGTTGCCGGACCACCTTTGGTGGACTCCACGATTTCTTTCACCGGAGGCCGCTTGGTAGAGGTGAAGTATGATGTCAGCGGATTGAATGCCACAGCCAGGCCTACGCCGATGGTGGTCAGCATAGCCATTTTCCAGTCATTGGCGTACAGCAGTGCCAGTACGAATGCCCACACGATGGTGTTGACGCTGGAAACCTCGTAGGAGCGGAACATGGCTTCTTCGGCGTCGTGGGCACGCAGGAACTTGATGGGGAATTTTTCCCAGATGGGGACGGTGAAGGTGCCGATAATCGAGCTGATCACGCCAATGGCACGGATGATCAGAGGATAAACAATCCATTTCAGGCTATGGGTGGGATCGATGGCTACCAAGGCCAGGCCGAGGATCAAGCCGGAAACAATGGTCACCTCATAACTCTCGAAGATATCGGCTGCCATACCGGCGCAGTCGCCCACGTTATCGCCCACAAGATCTGCGATGACAGCAGCATTGCGGGGATCATCTTCAGGAATATCTTTTTCAACTTTACCCACCAGGTCAGCACCGACATCGGCGGCTTTGGTAAAGATACCACCACCCACACGCATAAACAATGCGATGAGAGTGCCGCCGAAACCAAATCCAAGCAATGCATCGGGCGCGGCGGTTCCAAAGATGATGAAAATGATCGTACCGCCAAACAAACCCAGCCCGTCTGTGAGCATGCCGGTGATCGTGCCCGCATAGTAAGCAATCGTCAGTGATTCGGTAAAATCACGCCTGGCGGCTGAGGCGGCGCGCACGTTGGCCTGGATAGCCATGCGCATACCAAGCTGTCCAACCGTCAATGAGAAGGTAGCCCCCATGATAAAGGCAATGGTACGACCGATCGCCACGATGATCTGGGCATTTGCGGCGCCGAATTCTTTCACGGCTTCGGCGCTGGGAGGAACAATGTACACACTGAGGAATAAGGCAATAGTAAGGACGCCGATGAGCGGCAAGATTGATTTCAACTGGCGGGTCAAATAGCTCTCTGCACCGATGCGGATAGCATTCCAGACTTCCTGCATCTTTGCGCTGCCTTTATCTTTGTTCATTACATTGCCGCGCAGCATCCAGGCATAAAGCAAGCTAATGAAAGATGTGATAACAACCCCGATAATCGCAATCTGTTCAAAATTGTTAAGGCCGTGCCGGGCAAGTCCCAATATGTTCATACTCTCTGCTCCTCGAATTTGGTCGGATTTATAACAAAAAAACCCAAACGATTATGCGTCTGGGTATTTTTCTAAAAATTTGTCCATCTCGATGCGAACAATTGAGCCAGCATGATGGTTTATTTTACCCAATGCACTTTGAAAAGTCAAACCTATTATTATGTGGAGTTAAACCGTTTTCTACCATACCTTCCCGCCAACTGTAAAAGTTCCGACCTGGCCGATAAACTTTTGGGAGTTGATTAGATTTTCATTAGAAATCTCAGAACCACTTGACTTTGCTACTTTTTTTGTTGTATAACATCTTACGGGTCAATCTACAACGAGCAGTAATTGTTGATTGTCTCAGGGAAATTACGCAAGTGATCCGCTGAATTAAGCACTGCCGCCGTTTGACGGTCGCTGTGCTTTTTGTTGTCAGGAGCATTGTATGATCCAGGTAGAAGGATTAACGAAAGATTACGGGCTGCGACGAGCCATCGACCAACTTAAATTTTAATGCCCAAAAAGGAGAAATTGTCGGCTTTTTGGGTCCGAACGGTGCTGGAAAAACCACAACCATGCGTATCTTGACCGGATACATGCCCCCGACAGCCGGGCAGGCGTTGGTGGCCGGTTTTGATGTTGTCGAAAAATCGCTGGAAGTTCGCAAGCGGGTCGGATATCTTCCGGAGACGGTTCCGTTATATCCAGATATGACCGTATTCGATTATTTAAAGTATATGGGTGATTTGCGTAAACTCAAGAATGTTGAAGACCGCGTCGATGATGTCCTTGAGCTGGTTCACATGGAAGATCGGGCCGAAGGGTACATAGGCAACCTGTCGAAAGGAATGCGGCAGCGGGTGGGTCTGGCACAAGCGCTGTTGCACCAACCGGAAGTGTTGATATTGGATGAGCCCACAATTGGTCTCGACCCGGCGCAGATGCATGAAGTACGAAACCTGATTCGTGAGCTGGGAAAAGAGCGAACGGTGATGCTTTCTACCCACATCCTGTCGGAAGCACAACAAGTCTGCAACCGGGTGTTGATTATCAATAAAGGAAAGATCGTCGTTGAAGATACTCCGGAAAATTTGCAGGCAGGATTGGCAGGAGTGCAGCGGGTAGCCATCCGGGTGCGCGGCGATGCGGATGGATTGGATCGCACCATTCTGGCGGTAAAAGGCGTCAAGAAGGTTTCGGCGTCAGGTGATGGAGGACTTGAATTTGAGACGATCCCCAACCTGGACGCCAGGCCGGATGTGGCCCGGAGTGTCATCGATGCCGGTTTTGACTTGTTGGAAATGCGCCTGTTGGGTCTCAGCCTTGAGGATATTTTCTTACAACTGACCCGGGATGAACCAGAACCACCTCAAATGGCAGATGCACCTGCCGAAGGTGATGAAGAGATCTAAAGGTTGACAGGATAAATCAATGCGAAACGTCTGGACAATCGCCTCACGCGAATACAAGCTATATTTTTCCAGCCCGGCAGCCTACATGGTAGCGTTTGTGATGCTGCTGGTTTTAGGAATTATATTTTATGCAAATGTTGTCGGCGCGATGATGCAGCAATTCCCTCCGGGGATCCAAATCGTCTTTGGACCGTTGATGACGGTGCTCTTATTTGTTACACCTGCCATCACCATGCGTCTGCTGGCTGAAGAGCAGCGTCTTGGAACGATGGAACTTTTGCTCACGGCGCCAATCAAAGATTGGGAGCTGATCGTGGGCAAGTGGCTCGGCGGTTTCATGTTTTTACTCACCATCGTTGCCATCACATGGTTGTATCCGATTTTGCTCAACCAAATTGTGGATCCTGGAATTGACCAGGGCCCGCTCGTCTCGGGTTACCTGGGGATCATCCTGTTCATTGCGTCTCTGGTCGCAGTTGGGGTAGCCATGTCTGCCATGTTCAGCAACCAGATCGCTGTTTTTTTCGGAACACTGGGTGTTTATTTATTATTATGGTTGATCAGCCTGCCCTCACAAGCAATGAGCTCTGCCGGGGGTGAGGTGCTACGCTATCTTGATATCAGTGAACATTTCTATAATACTTTTTATCGCGGCATCATCGATGTCAGCGATATTATTTATTACTTGAGTCTGACCGCCCTGGCGCTTTTTCTTGGTTCTGTGCTGGTTGAGAGCCGGAGGTGGCGCTAATGAACACTGAATGGCGACGTTTTGCACCGTATGGGCTATATCTTGCTTTGGTGGCTGCGCTGGCGGCAGGTATCATATATATTATTCAACGTGAATGGAACCTTTACCTGCAGATCAGCCTGGGATTGGTCGTGCTTGGGCTGGCTATTTTTGCGCTTCTTGATCCCAAGAAAGTGCGTGAACTACTCACGGGTCGTCAAGCCCGCTACGGCAGCAATTCTCTGGTGATGATCGTGGCATTTATTGGCATTTTGGTGGTGGTTAACTATCTCGGCTACCAAAATTCAAAACGCTGGGACCTGACCGAGGATAAAGAGAATACGCTGGCGGAGGAGAGCCTGAATACCTTAAAAAGTCTGCCAGAACCGGTGGTTGCTCAGGCATTCTTTTCGGTGCGTATTTCACCAGAGGCGGCAAAAGGTTTGTTGGAGCAGTACAAATTCGAAAGCAATGGGAAATTCGATTACAAATTCATCGATCCAGAAGGTGATCCACTGGCTGCCCAGGAGGCCAAAATCACTCAAGACGGCACGGTGGTGCTCCGGATGGGCAACCGTCTCGAAAGGGTGTCCCTGGTAAGTGAAAAGGAAATTACAGCAGCTATGGTGCGCCTGTTGAGCAATGATACCCGGGCGGTCTATTCTTAACCGGGCACGGGGAGCGAGACCTGAATGGCACTAACCCTGAGGCATATTCGAGCGCGCGCCAGGTTCTGGAAAGTAAAAATTATCAGGTTCAATCACTCAACTTGCTCACAACCAACAAGATTCCAGATAACGCGAAAGTCATTGTTATTGCCGGGCCAATCCAACCTGTCACTGCGCAAGAAGTTGAAATGTTGAAAAACTACCTGGTCAACGGAGGTTCGCTCGTGGTTCTGGAAGAACCATTGCCCTTGACTTAATTTGGGGACCAGCCGGATCCACTGGCAGAATACCTGCAACAATCCCTGGGGGTTACCCTGGGAAAGGATGTTGTGGTGGATACCACGTCACAACAGCCATTGGTAGCATTTGCCAACCAATACGCAAATCACCCGATCAGCGAGAGATTACAAGGTGTTGCAGCATATTTTCCCACCGCGCGCAGTGTTCGTGTAACCTCTGAGATCACTGGCACCAATTCGATCGAGCTGGTGCTTACTGCAGATCAGTCGTGGGCTGAAACCGACCTGGCGGGATTACAAGAACAAAATCCCCAGGTACAACCCGATGAAGGCGTAGACTTGATCGGTCCGGTGTCGATGGCGGTTGTAGCCCAGAACGACGCCACTAAACAGCGTGTGGTCGTTTTTGGCGATGTGGATTTTGCGAGTGATGGTTATTTTGGGCAGCTTGCTAACGGCGACTTGTTCATCAACGCGGTTGACTGGGCGGCAGAACAGGAAAACCTGATTAATCTTACGCCAAAAGACCAGACGCAGCGCATACTGCTTCCACCTCAAAAATACACGTTAGGCTTAATCCTGTTCGGATCGGTTTTCCTGCTTCCGGGGATTGTCTTTGCAGCGGGTGTAGTGGTATGGGCACAACGGCGAAAACGTGGTTAATAAAAAAACAGACAAAAGTTACCTTTCAAATGTCTGAAATTTTTCGGGAACTTTGAGGATTGGTATGATCAGGCGTTCAACCTGGATTTTACTGGCAGTATTCGCCATGTTAGCAGCTGGTACGTTGATCTGGCAAAGGACGGAAAAAAAGAGCGGCGTGGACCCCACGCCGACATCTAGACCTGCGCTTTTTGATTTTGATTCTGGATCGATTACTCAGGTGCAATTGGAGAATTCGTCACAAAGCGCAGTTTTTGAAAAACGTGCAGACGGAAGCTGGATTTTAAATAGCGATCCATCGCTGGCGATCGACAGCGATGAGATTTCTAACGGGCTGGCGGAACTGGCCGGGGTGCGCGGATTAAATGTCATCGACGCCCCACCGCAGGATAAGCTTAACGGGTATGGATGAACCGATGCTCACACTCTCGATAACTCTTGAAAATGGACGGACAATCCATGTGGAGGTCGGAGCCAGCACAGCCATCGGGAGCGGATATTACACCCGCCTGGATGGCGGCAGACTATACGTTGTCAGCAAACCTGTTCTGGATGGCATGCTTGCCATGCTTCAAGCCCCGCCGCTTCAGACACCACAGGCGGATGCGGCGCACACACCTGCCCCCATTACAACATCTGTACCTTAACCGTGTGTTCAGGTCAGACAGGAAATTGGGTATTGATTTTGCGTCAAAATGAGTGTATTCTGAATTTATCCTGGGCAGCAGCGGGGTGAGATGCACACGGCTCTCCCTTTATACCCCGGTGGCATGATCCAGAGAATGATCGATATGGAGTTGGAATGATTGATGAAGATCTGTTAAGTGCAATCGAAGATCGGGACGAAGAACACCCTGCGATTGCGCGGTTGATTGAATTGGGGCGGCAAAAATCGTATGTAACCATCGATGATATCCTCGGCTTCTTCCCAGAGGCCGAGACGGATGTTGATCAGCTTGAGGAAGCCTTTGCTGCATTACTCAGCGCTGGTATTGTTTATATGGATGAGCCGGTGCCGGGGGGACCAAGCGACGAAGAGTTGGCCGAAGAAGAAGTTGAGGATGACACCCGGCGTGATCTTTCGGTTGACGATAACTACCTGGCAAATATTGACACGGATGATACGATTGGTCTCTACCTGAAAGAGGTTGGGCGGGTACCACTGCTCACCGCAGTCGAAGAGGTTGAGCTTGCCCAGCGCATCGAGCAGGGCCGTTTAGCGCGAGAGGAATTGGCCAAAGGGAATGTTGGTCCCAGGCGTCGCAAGGATCTACAAATCCTCATCGAGGATGGCTGGGCAGCGCGCGAGCATTTGATTACTGCCAATTCGCGTCTGGTCATCAGTGTAGCCAAGAAATACATGGGCCGGGGCGTACCTTTTTTGGATTTGATCCAGGAAGGCAACATCGGTTTGATACGGGCAGCCAAGAAATTTGATTACCGGCGCGGGCATAAATTCAGCACCTATGCCACCTGGTGGATTTGCCAGGCTGTGACACGCGCTATAGCAGATCAAGGACGCACGATCCGCGTGCCTGTCCACATGGGCGACCAGATCAACAAACTCCTGCGGGTTCAGCATCAGCTAACTCAACGCCTGGGGCGCGACCCATCGGTTGAAGAGCTTGCCGGAGCATTGGATGTGACCCCTCAAAAAGTGGAGAACATGATCCAGGTTGCGCGCCGGCCGTTATCGCTAGAAACACCGACCGATGATGAAGAAGATTCAGTTCTGGGTGATTTTATACAGGACGAGGAAGTTCCTGCACCGGATGAGACCGCCACTTACAATCTCTTGCGCGAACATCTGGATAATGTGCTGAATGGTCTGCCGCCTCGCGAAGTACGCATATTACAGCTGCGCTATGGCCTGCTGGATGGGCAGGCTTACACGTTGGAAGAAGTGGGGCGCAAGATGGGTGTTACGCGTGAGCGCGTGCGCCAGATTGAGGCTCAGGCTTTAAGCCGTTTGCGACACCCGGCCATACGCAGGAAACTGCGCGAGTATCTTGGTTGATAAGGAAAACTGCGGGCGCTCAAGCCCGCAGTTTTATTTTTTCAGTCTTTCGAAGATTAACATACCGTCACTTGTGTAGATATCGGTTGGGATTTTTTCTCTCAAGCGGTACTCCTGTTGAAAGACCGCATCTTTCAATAAACCAGCGCGCCCATACACCTCCATAATAACGATGAAATCTGGCTGCTGGTCCAGGATCAGATCTGGCGGTATGGCATAGTTGGTGATGTAGAGCGCTTCAGGCAGAGGGTAATACTGTGTGGAGATTGGCGAATTCAAGCCGACAGTGTCCAGAATTGTTGCGCCGGTAAAATATCCAAGCACACCCACGTCACCGGCAGCTAATACAGGAGTGGGGTTTTGAGTGTATAGATCATTCCAGAGTGAATCCGCGGCCTGGCGGTATAGAAGCTCCAATTGGTACCATGCCATTTCCGGAGCCGGGCGTTGGATGCCATGATCGGGCTTCCATCGCCAATCGCGCAGCATGAGAAGACATGGTAGAAGCACGATAAAAACAGGAATGATCACCCCGTCTATGCGAGCGGAGCTGGTGGTGGACGATTTTTTTGCCCGTAAGGATCGAATGAGCCGCTCCAGACCAATCAAGATAAATAATATGTAAGCTGGAAGAGGGGGCGTCAAATACCAACGGAAGATGAGCGGGTTTGCGATGGAGAACGCAGCAAAGTACAACCAGGGATAGACTACGAATGGCCAGATGCGAGGATTAGAGCGGAAAGCATACCAGGCGCCAATCAGGTACAGAGTGGGGTACAAGAACAGACCAACCACAATCGCTGGAACGCCAAAGGTCAAATTATCCATAAATGGGGTTGCGTAGTGTTGTAGCAACCGGATAAATGCTGCATCTGAAGGTAAGCGATATGCAAGGCTTTTAGCTGCTATCGAATGAGGAAGGGGACTGCCAAAATAACAGGTTGAAAACAGGATCCAGGTCAGAGTCGGAACGATAAAGGCCAGGATTTCATTCCTAACCGAATTGGGTTTCGCATTTTGGACGGAGGCGTTGTTGTGTGTCTTACCTCGAATATTCCGGGTCAGACTCCACAGCCAATCCACACCCAGAGGACCCAGTAAGATCAATGCGTCTGGACGAGTCAGTAAGGCGAGAGCACCCAGGAAGGCGGTCAAAACTCTTTTACCACCCAGGTACGCGCCCATAAGGCCAACCAGCAAAAGGATGTATACGCTGGTTTCGAGCCCACCAATTGCAAAGGTTACACTGAACGGCGCAACAGCCCATGCGAGGCCAGCCGCAGCCCCTGCCAACGGGGAATTGAAACGCTTGCCTAAAAACAGCAGTAGCAAACAGGTGACGCCATCGGCAAGCGCATTTACCAGCAGCGCAATCTGTGGGAATGGAGCCTGGGCGCCGCCATTCAGGCTGGCAATTATGGTTAACAGAATTGTATAGAGCGGCGTGGTGGTGCCTAAAACGTGCTCTCCAGGGTTGTATGTGAAGCCGTTCCCGGCTAAAATGTTACGTGCATACCGGAAGGTGATGTAGGAATCGTCGATCGTCCGAGGACCTGGCAAGAGCCGCGCCGTGATTGCCAGGACGACGACGATTATTGGAAATACGTAAGTTAATTTGAGATAGCGCCTAAAGCGTAATTTCACGTCTCGAATTATATACTTGTTTTGGGGCCATCAAGCCTGATGCGAGATTCCAAATTTGCAATGCGAACAGCCCTGCTAATCCTGGCGGCCGTGGTGGTGGCGATGTCTGTGAAGGCCTGGCTGCAAATCTCGGAGTCCATCCCATTTAATGCTGACGAGGCTGTGGTAGCACTAATGGCGCGCCACATCCTTCAGGGGGAGCGCCCAACGTTTTTTTATGGTCAGGCATATATGGGCAGCCTGGACGCCTGGTTAATCGCCGGTGCTTTCAATGCGCTGGGTCAAGAGGTGTGGGTTATCCGCCTGGTGCAGAGCTTGCTGTATGCAGGGACGATGTTGACAACCGCCTGGCTGGGCAAGCTTGTCTTTGAATCCTGGACCGATGGAATCATTGCTGCCTGGCTGATGGCGATACCGGCAGTCAATGTTACGCTGTACACAACCGCTACTCTGGGCGGATATGGCGAAGCTTTACTGATCGGTAATATCATCCTGTGTTTGGCAATCCTACTGGTGCGCGAGTCGCCTCACTTGAATCTATCGAGAGCCATGCTCTGGTTGGTGTGGGGCTTTCTCATTGGGCTTGGCCTGTGGGCTTTTGGGCTGACGCTGGTTTACAGTCTGCCGGCTGGAGTGTACGTGCTCATCTCGCTCAGGAACAGGAAGGATGCCGAATCCCACCTACAAAGTGATGACCAGGCAGTGGATTGGTGCAATTCTGACTGCCGGAGTAGGTTTCCTGCTGGGATCGATGCCATGGTGGAACTATGCCCTCGCACATGGCTTCGAGCATCTGCTGGGTGAGCTGGGTGGAGGTGCGATTGCCGGGGTAGAGGGGCTGCCTTTCTGGCAGCAGCTCTCACAGCATTTGGTAAGTTTACTTCTGCTGGGGAGCACAGTGATTTTTGGTATGAGGCCGCCCTGGGGCATTGAATGGCTGGGTTTACCTTTACTGCCGGTGATCCTCTTTTTCTGGATGGCTGTACTGCTGAACACAGGGCGCAAAATGGTAAAAGGGAACCTCAGCGCCGAGAAGTGGCTGTTGTCTGGAGTTTGCGTGGTGCTGGTGGGTGGTTTTGTATTTTCTCCGTTCGGCGCTGATCCTTCCGGGAGGTATTTTCTACCTCTGACAGTTCCATTGATGTTATTTGCCTCCGACCTTGTAGTAAAAGTGCGCGCCCGTTTCGGGGGTTGGTCGTGGAGCCTGGCGTGTGTTGTTATCTTTTATCACATCTGGGGAACCTTGCAATGTGTCTCCGTTCTGCCTCCGGGAATTACGACCCAATTCAATCCGGTGACACAAGTAGATCAGAGTTACCTGCCGGAGTTGATTGAGTTCTTAAGTGAACAGGGTGAGATGCGCGGTCATACAAATTACTGGGTAGCCTATCCGTTGGCCTTCCTATCTGATGAGCGGCTCGTGTTTACACCAGACCTGCCATATCACCGCGATTTTCGTTATACCCCACGGGATAACCGTTACCCAGCGTACAATGAAATCGTGGCCGAATCCCCCCGGACGGCCTGGATTACAACAAATCATCCAGAATTGGATGCCTACCTGCGCGACCAGTTTTCTGAGCGAGCTCTCGAATGGGAGGAAACCAAGATTGGTAACTTTCAGGTATTTTACAATCTGTCAAAGCGAGTGAGTGCAGCTGAATTGGGATTAGGGATTGCCGCGCCATGAGAGGCATTATACTTGTGAAGATGGCGATGGAGACGGCTTGTTGACAACAAAACGCCTGGTAATTTGGATCACGTTCCTGGCTGTGTTTGCCATGGCGGCCCGCATCTCGGTTGATACGGATACCTGGTGGCATTTACGTTCGGGTCAATGGATCGTAGAAAATCAACGCCTTCCATACACAGATCCTTTCTCGTACACCCGTGCAGGTCAGTCCTGGGAATACCCCGGTTGGTTGGTACAAATCCCCATGTATGTGGTATTCAGGATCGCCGGACCGGGTGGATTGAATTTACTTACTGCGCTGCTGGTGACACTGGCTTATTTTTTTATCTGGCGCACCCTGAATGGAGGGGTCTTCCTGAAAGCGATTGCAGTTGTGATGGCAGCGGCAGCCTCGGGTGTGTATTGGGCGGCGCGCCCGTACATGTTGACATTTGTGCTCTCAGCGATTTTTATCTGGATATTGGAGAACGAACGGCAAAAAAATGCAATTTCATTCCGTGGAGGAATTTTTTGGCTGCCCTTGCTCATGGTGATCTGGGCTAACGGTCATGGTGGATTTGCGGTAGGGTTTTTAATATGGGGGGTTTATTGGAGTTCAATGCTCATCCAGTGGGGGCTTAATCAGTACACGAACAGACAAACAGAGAATGAAGGCAATGGGTTTGAACAAACAAGCCACCTGAAACGTATGACCTGGATCGGAGCGTTGATGATTGTGGGTGTGTGTCTCAATCCATACGGTCCCCAGATGCTGCTGTACCCGTTTAAGACGGTCAGTATAGGCGCGCTGAAGGATTACATCCAGGAATGGCAGTCTCCAAACTTTCACAATATCCAGGTGCAGCCTTTTGCCTGGCTGTTGCTCGCGTTGCTTGGCGTTGTGGGGGCGGCAAGACGGCGGATGCTTTTCACTGATTTCGCCCTGGCAGCGGGTTTTGCCTATATGGGTCTCTTGGCAGGGCGGAATATTGCGCTTTTTGGCCTGGTCGCACCGATGGTCATTACGCGGCATGCGGCCCCACTCAGCGTCGCGCTGACACGCAAGATGGGATTGCCTGAATTATTCCAGGGCGCGGTCACGCCGCGCTCTGCGCGTCTGAATGTTCTGCTGCTCATGGTCATCCTGCTGGCAGTCGTGGCAAAACTCAGTCTCATTTATCCGGAGCAGGCTAACCGGGAGGTATTTGAGACCCAACTGCCTGTTGGAGCGGTGGCTTACCTGAGAGAAAATCTACCGAACGGCCGGTTATTCAATTCGTATAACTGGGGCGGATATCTGCTCTGGGCGTTGCCGGAGTATCCCGTATTTATCGATGGACGTACTGATCTATACAACGATGCGGTCATCACCACCTGGCTAAAAGTTATGCGTGCTGAAAACGGCTGGGTCGAAATATTGAACGAATGGGATGTGAATCTCATCCTGGTTGAGCCGGATACACCTTTGGTGGGCGCGTTGAAACCGGAAGGTTGGTCAATCCTTTATGCGGACGATCAATCCGTCTTATTTGGGAGATAACACAATGGATGCGACGATTTCTGATGAAAAGTTGGCTGTTCACAAAAACCGCATCCTAATCACTGGTGGAGCTGGATTTATCGGATCTCATCTGGCAGAAGAGATGCTGTCGCGCGGCCACAAGGTCACGGTGATCGACAACCTGTCCACAGGTCGATTTGAAAATATCCAACATCTGGTTGACCACCCCAGTTTTCGGTTTGCGATCGACAGTATAACCAACGAAGTGGTAATGGATCGCCTCGCCAGTGAATGTGATGTCATCATTCACCTGGCGGCTGCGGTGGGCGTGATGTTGATTGTAGATCATCCGGTGCAAACGATTGAGACCAACGTGATGGGGACAGAGGCGGTGCTCAAAGCGGCATTGCGCTACCGGGCTAAAGTGTTGATCGCTTCAACTTCTGAAGTATATGGGAAAGGCAACCATATGCCATTTCGTGAAGATGATGACGTAGTTCTGGGGCCTACTTGCCGCAGTCGATGGTCGTACGCAGCCTCGAAAATGGTGGATGAGTTCCTTGCACTGGCTTACCACCGGGAAAAAGGTTTGCCGGTGATTGTCTTTCGGTTATTCAATACCGTGGGGCCCCGTCAAAGTGGACGTTATGGAATGGTCATACCAAGATTTGTCCAACAGGCGTTGCAAAACACCCCGTTGACTGTTTATGGAGATGGTAAGCAATCCCGCTGTTTTCTGCATGTGAAGGATGCCGTTGAAGCGATCGTTGGGCTGATCCAGTCGCCTGAAGCGGTGGGAGAGGTATTCAATGTAGGTTCGACAGAAGAAGTTAGCATAAGCCAATTAGCAGAGAAGGTGCAGGAATTTGTGAATAAGGAAAACCCAGAACGGCCCGGGATCGTCTACACGCCATACGACCAGGCATACGCGGTAGGTTTTGAAGATATGCAACGGCGGGTGCCGGATATATCACGGGTACATGCTCTAACGGGTTGGCAGCCCAGACGGTCGCTGGATGAAATTTTGCACGATGTGATTGCCGGTGAAAAAGCGGTGACTGAGATGAATTGAAAAAAAAGGTCTGCAAATCTCTCGTTGCAGACCTCTTTCTTTAATCTTTGGCCTAGCCTGGTGAACGGTTACTGCCCGAGAACTAAAGGCAGCATCAGACGAGTCCAGCCGGCTAGTGGGTCCACGATGATCGTTGCATCGCTGGGGGGACCCAGGATATTGTCGCCATCCAGGATAGAGACCCGCCAGTAATAAGTTCTCCCGGTTGGGAAAACGCGCGTGGGCGTGTAGCGCGTGCTGTTGGTTGTGACCGTTAAGTACATGGGTGAAAATGCCGGGTATTGTGATATTTCAAGCTTGTAGGCCGCCGCGCCAAGAACATATGGTGTTACGAGATCAGATGCAGTCCAGGTAAATGTTGGTGTAGTAGCGGAAATTGAGCCGCTCAAGGGTGATTTCGGAACGGCGTACGGATATTGCTTGGTAAATTGGGCAGCCGGGCTGTTATTGCCAATTCGTCCCTGGCCATCATACATTGCAACCCGCCAGTAGTATTTTCCATCGGCATAACCATCTGTGGGCGTCCAGCAAGATTGTTCCGTCGTCACGGTGTCGTAGATATCCGAGAAGGTTGGATCTCCCCGGCTCACCTGAACTCGATATTCGCTGGCTGCCAGAACAGGCACGCCTGCCTGGCTGACGACCAAAGGTGTCCAGCACAAAGTAGGCGATGTACTGATCACGTGTTGTTCATTTGGATCATCTGGCGTAAGCCCTTGAACGAGGGGCAGTGCAAGTGTAAAGGTAGCGGGAGCGCTCCATTCATTGAGGACGCTACCGTACCGGCGGGCGCGTACACGCCAGTAATAAAAGCCGTTTGCCAGTGTGCCCAGTGACGTGTATGAGTTTTGTAGTCGTATTGGCGCTTAGATCGGAGGTGGCAAAGTTCGGATCTGTATCTACCTGAATGTCGTAGGTATCCGCCCCTTCCACGATATTCCAGGAAAAGGTAGGTGTGGCAAAGGTGACAGACTGCTGAAGGTTTTCGGGTATGAATCCACGGCGTTCAAAACGGGAGGGCTGGGACCAGACGCCAAAATACGCACCATCGTCATCCAGATAGCGGGGTCGTATTCGCCAGTAATAAGTGTTATCGCCTTCCAGGTCTGAAGGCCAATGGTGCACGGTAGAAGCATAGTATTCACCGGTGGATGTTTGTTGATAAGTACCGGGGGCCGTACCTGTGAACAGGGGGTCCAAATTGACTTCTATGTTACCGCCGGCCCAAGGAGCAGTGCCATTCGATCCGGTTGGGTTCTCCCAGAAAAATGGCGGGAAGGATGAATAGGTGCGCGGATCGTTCTCAACATTGTTGGGAGGAGTGATCGTCATCATGCGTTCAGACACGCTGGAAAAACGGCTGACAGGCTGCCCACCTGGAATTCCGGGGTCCGAGGGGACTGAGTATTGTGGATTGCCTCCTGAAGCGGGCAGGCTCATCAGGGAAAGTGCATAGCTGTTGCCGGTCAGGTTGACGCCGATGGCGGTATTGGGTACTTTGATTTCCACATAACCGGGGTTGTTATATAACGCCCCACCGACCGAGCTCAAAAGCTGTGGCGTGTTCCAAGCGGTGCCGTTCCAGCTGTAGATGACGACCTGGTTGGCGGCAAAAATGCCACCGCGCTCGAAAATATAGATGGCATATTCGGGCCGGTGGGCCGGGATGGTGCTGATGTTGAAGGAGCGCGCATCAAAGGTTGCCCCAACGTTATCCAAATGATCTGTATCCAGGTAAAGGGTGTAGGTAATGTTGGTGGTTGTCGGGGTTGCATCGAAACCGAAATACCAGTTTAAGGTATCCTGTGAGGCATAGAGTTTGGTGACATCATAGTCGGTTATGCCCGGTTCATCAGGATCGGAAGCGATTTGTAAATGGTTAGATGCGCTGCCAAGCGTCCGTTCCCGGTATATCAGACT
Source organism: uncultured Chloroflexia bacterium (assembly GCA_963705155.1). GTDB lineage: Bacteria > Chloroflexota > Anaerolineae > Anaerolineales > UBA4823 > CAVPJC01. Next base: position 198,659 of record CAVPJC010000014.1, read on the forward strand.
CTGAGAAGCTACCTGAAAACGCCAGGGTGCGCTAAATTCACCCAGTGGATTGCCTCCGGCGAGACCGCGCACTCTCCAGTAGTAGGTGCCGTAATCCAGGCGGTTCAATAGATCTCGTTGGGCAAGCATCGTGGTGGGAGAATATGCCGGGTAAACCACGTTATCAGAAATGACGGTGCTCCCAAAATTCGGATCCCTGCTGACCTGGACATTGTATGAGTTTGCGCCTTGCATGGGCCACCACTCAAAAAGCGGGGTTGCCTCCACGTGCTCTGAGGCTCTGACCGGGCGAATAAGAACAGGAGACGTTCCTGCCGTGGGGGTGAGCATTTGCGAAACATCGATGCGCGTTCGCCATATTTGACTCCACCATGGCACCGGGATGGGGTCGCCGGTCATCAAGCAGCTGCCGCCCAGGGCGTTCAGCGGGCAAACACGCCAAAAGTAGTCTGTGTCTGGTGAGGCGGGTGTAAAGGGGTTGGCCGCTGTTGGCGCAGCGGAGATGTTTTCTGTGTCAACGCTCCAATTTACACTGTTAAAGAGTGGGTCATCATCCACTTGAAGGCGATAAGCCGGGGCATACGCTCCTCCCGTGAAAGGCGGCACTGTTACGCGTTGCCAGAGGAAGATGGGTTGAGGGATTGTCCGGTCTTCGTGAGGGCTCATTACGATGTCATCATCGGGAGGCGGGTAGGTGGAAGGAGGGTAGTAGTAGAGCGGATAGATTTGCTGTGGTGCGACAAAATTCTGACTGCTGATATAGGAAAATACATTGCTGACAACCCCCTTATGGTTGTTTTTATCGTAAGGCGTAACCCGCCAATATGTGATGTGATCAGCCCCTGAATAGTCTTTTGGCATATAAAATGGATTGGATGTGGTTTCAGTATCCGCACCGACAAAATCATTGTCTCCATCCAGCTCGATCTTATAATAGCTTGCCCCGGGAACAGGCGTCCAGCTAAAAAACGGAAAACGTTGGTGCTGGTAAAGATTTACCGGGGTCAGGAGCACTGGCTGGATGTACCATTGTTTTTTAAATGTCCATACAGGGCTCCAATCCGTGATGGAGCTGCCGGAATGAGCACGCACGCGCCAGTAATAATTAATATCGTTCGCCAGAGTTGTCAGGGGAGTATAGGTTGTATTCCGGGTGTCATATGACAGAACATTTGAGCTGAAGCCCGGGTCGGTAGAATACTGCAGTCGATAAACATAGGCGCCGCGCACCGCCGTCCAATGAAAAGTGGGTGTGAAAGTTGGAAAGGAGTTGTTGGCGGGCTCGAGCTGGATTGGGATGGGATTGTACCCCAGGGTGAAGCTGCGTGTCTGGCTATAAGTGCCAGAACGGTCTGCTGGATCCAGGGGGATTACCCGCCAGAAATAGCTTCCGTTGGCTAACTTGGCAGGCGGCTGGTAGGTAGTTGTGACTGTTAAGACATTGATCAACAGGGTTGTAAATTCAGGCGATGCCGCTACTTGAAAACGATAGTGGGCTGCGCCGATGACATGCTGCCACTTGGAAGACCGGGGCGTCGAAAAATTCAAGATTTGCCCCGTCCTCGGGGGAAACCAGAACCGGGTAATTCTGGTCGCTGGCCCATTCTCGGGTAAATGACCAGGTATCACTAAACTCTCCAGCCGGGGCGGGCGTATCTGCGCGCACGCGCCAGAACCACTCCCCATCCGATAAAGTGTTAGCATTAATGGGAGTGAACCTTGTTGCCGGTGTGGTGAATTCCACTCGAGTCGTAAAGGCTATGTCCTGGCTAAATTGAATGCGGTAGGTAGCTGCCCCTTCAACCGGGCTCCATGAGAACTCAGGGATTGCCAGGGGCGGCATTGCCAGAGAAGATGGCTCGGCGACTGCCGTGATATTGGCTCCATCGTATGGTGTGATCAAGGATGGCACGTCCAACGCCTGGGCTGGTTGAACACCGACCGGGGCCAATAAACCCAGGATGATGAGAAAAATCACAAGCTTAGCCATAAATCTGCTCAATCGAGAATAAATTAGTTCACTTGAATTATTGAACGCTACCATTGATATGCCCTCCCACTTAAGCCAGTTCTGACGTCTCTGGAATAATTCCATCGAGAAGAGATGATGAAATTTAAATGAAATAATCACAAATCCCTATAAAGAAAGTATAGCATGACAAATAAAACGGAAATTAACAGGATTGAAAGCAGGGCGGAGGCATTGGTCGATCCGGCGATCTTGGTATAAAATACCAGATGAAATGATCAAGCAATTTTCCAGAAATCTTGCCAGCCTCTTTCTCTTCTGCCGGTTGATATTGTTGGTGAGTATGTCGATGGAGGGATTGCGAGGCTTTGGCGATTTCACTCATTTCTACCAAATGGCCGGGTTGGGTTTGCCGTTTCTCGATATCTGGGTGGAATTCCCGCCAGTTTTCCCATTCTACTCCTGGCTTTTGTTTCAAATTGCAGGCGGCAGGCAGCATATCTACGATTACCTGCTGGTAATCAGTGTGTCCATCGTTCAGGCAGCGACACTGGTTGTGTTTTACAGACTGGCGCAGAAATCATTTTTGCAAAAAAACGCACAAATGATCACCATGATTTATTTTGCCGTGCTGTTGGTCTTGCCGTACGGCTGGTGGTATTTTGATGCGTTTGTGGTGTGGATGATGTTGTTGGGTTTGCTTTTGTACGTCGAGGGGCGGTTTTTGGGGAGCGGTATGGTGCTTGGGCTTGGAATTTTAACCAAGCTGTTTCCGGCATTGGCATTTCCGCTGATGTGGAAGATTAACCCCAAAAAGGGATTTGGAATCACGGCGATGGCTTGTGGCATCTGTCTGGTGGTTTATCTGCTATTATATATTTTATCGCCACAACTCAGCGTGGCGTCACTGCGCTCTCAATTGAGCAAGGGCTCGTGGGAGACCGTCTGGGCATTGGTGGATGGGAATTTCAATACGGGCAATTTCGGGCCGGAGATAGAGCGGTTTGAGCCAGAAAATGCCATGCGATTGCGGGGAAATCCGGCACGGCTGCCTGTCTGGATGACGTTGCCACCTTTCGCTCTGCTGGGTTTGTGGTTTTACAAACGGGCGCGGCTGATAAGCACTCGCGCTGTAGCTGCATTTTTGGGTCTAACCTGGTGTATCTTTTCACTGTGGTCTCCGGGCTACAGCCCACAGTGGGTGATGTATTTGTTACCGCTGGTTTTGCTGGCCCTGCCCAACCGGCAGGCAACCCTGTTGGTTCTGTCGCTCGTACTGATTAACCTTTTGGAGTGGCCTGTGCTGCTCAGCCGTGGGTACAGTTATGGCCTGTGGATTACGGTTCCAGTACGCACATTATTGTGGGTACTGCTGGTTGTGGAATTCTGGAGAAGCATCAAAGCATCGAGCACGAATTTGCCTGAATTGGAGACGGATTGGATAGCAGCCGGTCATCTTTAAGAATTTACATTGTCATTGCCATGCTGATTGCAGTGTGCGCAGGTCTATTTTTTATAAATCTGCGCTTTGCCGCACAAAACCCGGGAGGCAATGATTTCCTTTCGCGCTGGGTGGGAACACGTGTGTTCTTTACAAGGGGAACCAGTCCATACAGCGACCAGGCGACATCGGCCATACAAGAGATGGCCTATGGTAGACCAGCTCGTTCAAACGAAGATCAGATGTTGTTCGTCTACCCGTTATACACCATTCTTGTGATGGCGCCTTTTGCCTTAATCGGTGACTACGTGACGGCACGGGCGTTGTGGATGACCGTGCTCGAAATTGTTCTCATTGTTTTGGCTTTATTTGGTGTATCGCTCACCCGTTGGCGGGTACCGCGCCTGTTGTTAATTGCGCTGTTGCTGTTTGCTGCCCTCTGGTATCATGGTTTGCGCCCTGTGATCAACGGCAACCCGGCTGTGATGGTTTCCTTGTTCGTCTGGATGGCTATCCTGGCAATCCGGGCTGAACAGGACGCCCTGGCAGGATTCTTGCTGGCAATTTCAACCATCAAACCACAAATGGTTGTGTTACTCATCTTGTTCACATTGCTCTGGGCAATTTCCCATCACCGTTGGAGAATAGTTTGGAGCTTTTGGGGCAGCCTGGGTTTGATCATAGCCGGAATGATCTTGTTAATACCAGACTGGGTGCTACAAAATATTCGGCAGGTTCTGGCTTACCCCCAATACACGCTTCCTGGCACCCCGGGAGCAATCCTGGCGGGCTGGCTACCGGGGATTGGCAATCAACTGGGATGGTTGTTGACCGTGATCTGTTCGGTTGTGTTGGTCATAGAATGGCGGGCTGCCTGGCGACAAGATTTTAGCTGGTATTTGTGGACTGCCGGCCTGACCATGACGTTATCTAACTTGATTGGCATCCGGACCGCAACTGAAAACTATATTTTGTTGTTTCCAGTTCTTATCATCGTCCTGGCGGTTTGGGATGAGCGTTGGGGGAAGTTTGGTCGGGCCCTGGTGATTGCGAGTTTAGGTGGTCTTGTTTTTTGGTCTTTGGTCTTTGTTTCTGAGGACAATCCAGATCTCTGACCAACCGTTGCAGGATCCGGTCATGTTTTTACCCCTGCCCATCTTGTTATGGATTGGGCTTTATTGGGTGCGATGGTGGGCAATTCACCCGCCCAGGGCATACTTGGATCAATTAAGACGCTCCCATGTCAGTAAAATGGTTTAATCGGTTTGAAAAAAGCAGATGATATGACACGCCGGATATTGTTTGGAATATGTGTGCTGGCGTGGATGATTTTGCTAATCAGCATTTATTATGTCAGCCATAAACCTTTTGACCTGGTGCAAATAAAAATATTTTTGTTCATCGGTCTCAGGATTGTCGCGGCAGGAGAATCCTTGGGGTGGCCGGCGGGTTGGGCGGAGTCTTTGTTCCGGATGATCTTTCGCCGCCGGTGACACGCATGGCTCTCCAGGCGGCGCTTGGGTTTGGGCTGATTGCCCCGCTGATCCTGGTTGTGGGTTCATGGATGGGTGTCACGCCTGTGATCGGGTGGTTGGCGCTGATCGCGGCTATTGCATTGCTCCGTGGTCGAATTAGAACCTGGTTTCAACTCTGGAGAACGCTTCCCGCTGCCCTGACTGGAAAATCTGCGCTGGTGCGGCTTGCAACTCTGGCGACCGCGACCATCCTGGTTTCGACATTCATGGTTGCGCTGGCTCCGCCAATAAGATTTGACGCCCTGGTTTACCACCTTGCGCTGCCGCGCGCCTACCTGCAAGCCGGGCGGATATTCTTTCCATCTGGCAGCTGGTTCTGGGGGATGCCCCAAACCGGAGAAATGTTGTACACCTGGGCCATGGCGCTTGTGGATGAACGTGCAGCGGCCGTTCTCGGATGGGCCTGGGGGGTGGTTGCCCTTGCCGGAATTTTTGGATATGTTAACAGCCGTTTCGGACGGAGACCGGCGTGGGTTGCCATTTCTGCGCTGCTCTCCGGTTATACGTTATCCTACGGCCTGGGTGTCGCATATATAGACTGGCCGGTGGTGCTATTCGGTTTAGCCGCGCTCGTTACTCTGGAAGTGTGGTGGAGCATTCGAAAGGAAAAATATCTGCTGCTGGCCGGGTTATTTTGTGGTTCTGCCATCGCAACGAAGCTCAGTGCAGGGATCATTCTGGTGTGCGCGTTGTGTCTGCTGGTCTATAATATCAGGCGAGACCGGATCCATGTCCGCCGGTTGGTAATGGACGCCGCCATGTTGCTAGTCGGATCCGGAATTATGGTTCTACCGTGGCTACTGAAGAATTTTATTGCCACCGGAAATCCGATGTATCCATTTTTGTTTGCTGTGGATGATGTCTCACGATTTCGGATGGCGTTCTATCGTTTACCCGTGTGGGGCAGCTGGCTGGATGCGCTCCTGTTACCTTTTCAGGCCAGCTTGATGGCGTCGGAAGGAACACCGGGATACAGCGCGACGATTGGGCCTCTACTGATATCCCTGGCGCCGTTGGCTTTTTTATCGTGGGGACACCTGCGGGCTAAAGCCGCGCCGGGAGTGCAAGTGGCTCGGGTTATCGCTCTTGCAGGAGTATTTTCATGGGTAGTTTTCAGCCGGTTGGCCGGCCTGTTGGTGCAGACCAGATTATATTTTGTGATTTTCCCGGCATTTGCCGTCCTGGCTGCGTCGGGGTATAAATCCATTCAAAGGTTGAAATGGCCCGGCGTTCGTCTGGGACGTGTGACTGGGGAACTCATCATCCTGGTTTATTCTCTAACAGCATATCAGATAGTGGTTCAAACGGCGGCTCAAGAAACGCCGCAAGTCGTCCTGGGTTTGATGGCGGAACAAGATTATCGCGAACAAAATTTGGGTTGGTACGCACGTGCCATGGAAGCGGTAAAAGGCCTCCCCGGGGAAGCGCAAGTCAACCTTCTGTGGGAACCGCGCAGCCTGGATTGTCTTCCGTTCTGCGATCCAGACGAAGTGCTCGATCGATGGATAACCGCCAGGTTGGTCTGGAAAGAACCGGGTGCTATCAAACAGCAATGGATCGAAGCAGGCTATACCCATTTACTCTACTACCGCCTGGGAGCTGATTTTGTCCGGAGCGATGATCAACGATACAGCGTTAATGACTGGCAAGCGTTGGATGATTTGCTTCGACAATTGGTAAAAGTGAGTGACTTTGGTGAAGGTTACTCACTCTACACGCTGAACCCATGAACTGGCGCAATTATTTCGTTTTGTACCTGGTGGGAATCGGAATGATCTGGCTTGTTGCTCAATTCCAGACCGCTCCTGGCTATATGGACGCAGATTATTACCTGGCTGGCGGGATGCAGCTCGCCGAAGGAAAAGGCTTTACAGAACCTTTCATCTGGAACTATCTCAATGATCCGAAAACTTTACCAGTTGCCTCACATGCTTACTGGATGCCGTTGGCCTCGATCGTTGCGGCCACGGGATTGAAGTTGTTCGGAAGTGGCGGGTTTTTCAGCGCACGGATTAGCTTTATTCTTGCTGCCGGATTAATCGCACCTATGACCGCCCGCCTGGCCTTTGCATTAACCCGGCGAACCTGGAATGCCTGGATGGCAGGATTACTGGCAACCCTGCCCGGTTTTTATCTTGCTTACCTAGGTACAACCGACACCTTTGCTTTGTTTGCAGTGCTGGGTGCAGCCTGGTTTATAACAGCCAATCTGGCTATGAGTTTTGATGCATACACCACTGGCAGCAGCAGCCATGATCTGGCGTGGGCATTGCTGCTGGGGGTAATTGCCGGCCTGATGCACCTGACCCGGGCGGATGGTGTGCTCTGGTTGGGAATGTCATTACTGGCGGTGATTTGGGTTTTGGGCAGGAACAGCCCAGGGATTAGTAAACCCCGCATCATCCTGAATGGTCTGTTATGTCTGGCGGGTTATGCTCTCGTCATGGGCCCGTGGTTTTTGAGGAACCTGACTGTCTTTGGGGCGCCTCTTGCCCCGGGAGCGTCAAAAGCATTGTGGCTGCTGAGCTATGACGAGTTATACCAATTTCCAGCCAATACGCTCACGCCTGCCCGGTGGTGGTCGGCAGGTGTCGGCAGCCTGCTGTCTGAACGCTGGGCGGCGCTCTGGCAAAATGTACAATCGACCCTGGTGGTACAAGGCCAGATATTTCTTGCACCGCTCATTCTTGCCGGTTGGTGGCGTTATCGTCGCCACGATATCCTTAAATTGGCGCTGGTTGCCTGGTTGATAATTTTTTTTGTGATGACATTTGTGTTTCCCCTGGCAGGTTGGAGGGGTGGGTATTTCCATTCGGGGATAGCTCTGCAGCCGGTGCTCTGGGCAGTTGTCCCGGCAGGTCTGGAAGCCTTTGTCGAATGGGGTAAACGGGTGCGCAGGTGGAACACAGATCAGGCGCTTACCGTGTTTCGAGTTGGGTTGCTGTGCCTGGCACTGTTGTTATCGTTACTCACTGCTTACCGACGGGTGATCGGAAAAGATATCAAAAATCCAGAATGGGGCTCCAATGCTCTGTATTACCAACGCCTGGAAGAATTCCTGCAAAGCACCGGAGCCAAGCGAGGGACGGTTATCTTGGTAAACAATCCGCCGGGTTATTATGTGGCGAACCGCCGCCCGGCAATTGCTGTACCGAACGGGGATGAAACGGTGGCGCGGCTGGCCGCTCTCGAATATGGAGCACGCTATCTTCTCGTTGAGCCAAACCACCCTGCAAGCCTGCGTGAATTCTATAACCGACCGGGTGAGCATCCCGGTTGGAAATATCTGGGTGAGCTTGAAGGCACTTACCTTTATGAAATCCGGTGAATCTAATCGAAAGTTTATTCTAACTTGCGTACTGTTGTCTGCCATGTCTGTGGTTATTTACCAGACTTTTAGTTATCTGACTTACCGGTTGGGTTTCCCGTTGGATGATGCCTGGATTCACCAGACTTATGCTCGAAACCTGGCATTGCGCGGGGAGTGGTCGTTCATCCCGGGTATACCATCGGCCGGTTCGACCTCTCCATTGTGGTCGGTTATTCTGGCTCCAGGCCATTTTTTCGCCATTCATCCGGTTTTGTGGTCATCGCTGTCAGGGTGGGGTGCTCTGGCAATGTCCATGTGGTTGTGCGGAACCACCCTGTTAAAACTGATGCCTGAAAATCGGGAGAATACCCATATCTGGTACGGGTGTATCCTGGGTTTTGAGTGGCATATGGTCTGGTCAGCGGTATCAGGCATGGAAACCGCTGCGTATAGCCTTGTTGTTTTGTTTGCACTGAGCCAATTGTTGCAAGCCAGAGTACAGTGGTTGGGTTTGGGAATGCTGGTTGGGGCAGCCGCATGGCTGCGCCCGGATGGCATAACTTTGTTGGCGCCAGCAGGGTTGGTCATCGGCCTGTCCAGGCAAGTGATCACCGAAAAACTTCGCCAGTTGGTAGTCTTATCGCTTGGGTTTGCTTTGGTTTTTACACCTTATTTGCTTTTCAACCAGGCCTTAGCCGGTGCGTGGTGGCCCAACACTTTCTTTGCCAAACAAGCCGAGTATGGGGTAGAACTACAAGCAGCGCTTTGGGATCGCTTGATGGAACAGGCTGCTCTCCCGCTGGTGGGAGTTGGGTCTGTTCTGTTGCCTGGTTTTTTGCTGTTATTCTACAACGCGGCCCGGCGCAGGCAATGGGGAATCCTGGCTGGCGGCCTGTGGGCAGCAGGATATTTGTGCCTGTACGCGCTCCGTTTGCCGGTCACTTATCAGCACGGCAGATACGTGATCCCGATGATGCCCGTGCTGTTCACCTGGGGGTTGGCTGGTATGTTATCGTGGGTAAAAACGTCTTCTTCGGTCATGCTACGAAGGGTGGTCAGCCGTACCTGGCAAATCTGTATGTTTGTTGTACTGGTAATCTTCTGGCTGATGGGGGGTCGAGCATTTGGAAACGACGTGGCTTTTATTGAAAGTGAAATGGTGAATACTGCCAATTGGGTGGCGCATAACACGAATGCCAATGCTCTTGTGGCTGCCCATGACATTGGAGCTCTGGGATTTTTTGGACAGCGCAATCTGGTGGATCTTGCTGGATTGGTTTCAGTCGATGTGATCCCCATTATCCGCGACGAGCAGCACCTGGCTGATTATATGGATGATAAGGGTGTTGATTATCTGGTCACGTTCCCGGGTTGGTATCCTGAACTTTCAAAACGCGGCCTCATGGTGTATCGTTCCAGCGGAGAGTTCGCTATTGAGCAAGGATACGAAAATATGGTTGTTTACCGCTGGCTTACGCTTCCTTAAGGAATTGTTGTATCTCTAATCTACCTGTGCTATACTCTCACAAGTCGGTGAATAGGAAGCCGAGGGGTGTGAGGATGAATGAGATTGCGATAATCATTGTTGATGATCACCCACTTTTCCGCCAGGGCGTGGCAGATGTGCTTTCTCTGGAGCCAGATTTGAAAGTTGTGGCCCAGGCCTCGAGCGGAGAAGAAGGATTGATTTTAATCCGCGACGTTCAGCCTCTTGTGGCAGTTGTAGACGTAAACCTGCCAGGGTTGAATGGTCAGCAGCTTACCCGCCAGGTGGTCGTGGAACACATACCAACACGAATACTGCTTTTAACTGCATATGATGATACTGAGCAAAAAATCCACGCAATGCGGGTAGGCGCTGCAGCTTATTGCACCAAGGATGTCCAGCCAGAGTCACTTGTCAATGTGATCCGGCAGGTGGCCTCAGGTAAATATGTGGTTGGCGAAATGACTTTTGACGCCACAAGTCTGGATCGGTGGATGGCTACACAAACGGATGGAGCCCCGCGTGCCTTTAGTGATCCAGGTGAGCCGTTCCAACCGCTGTCGACCCGTGAGATGGAAGTTCTGACGTATGTGACCAAGGGGATGAGCAATAAAGAAATCGCTGTATTACTCAAAATCAGTCAGCAGACTGTAAAGAACCATGTAACATCAATTCTTCGCAAGTTGGGGGTTGATGATCGAACGCAGGCAGCCATCTATGCACTCCGGCGTGGTTGGGTTCGTTTACATCAATCTGGTACAGAAAATCAGGAGTAAATGAATTATGGTTGCTGTTGACCACCAGGAAGAAATGAATAACTGGAATGCACTCAAGAACAGTGTGCGTGAAGAGTTAGCTCAAGCAAAAAAGGAGCTGCAGGAAATAACGTTACTACAGGAGCAGAGCCAGCTCGAAGTGGGGAAAATGGCCCAGCGCAATGCTGCAATTACAACTCACCTGCAGCAGGTTCAGGGACAGTTTGACAGCCTGCCGCGCGGAGATATCCGCATGGCTTATGATACCGCCTTAGATGCTCAGCAGCGGTTGTTTGTTATGCGCGGACAGGTTGAAAAATTGCAGAGCGACCTGGTGCATATCCGCCGTTATATTCAGGTGTTAGAACGCCTAACCCAGGCGCTAGAAGGAGCCTCCCCGGATGAAGGTCGTTCAAAAGGCTCTCAAGCGATGGTGGAAACGGTCGAAATGATGATCGAGGCTCAGGAGGCAGAGCGGTTGCGATTGTCTCGTCAAATGCACGATGGACCAGCCCAGGCGCTTTCGAATTTTATCTTGCAGACAGAAATTGCCATGAGGCTGTTTGATTTGGACCAGTCCAAAGCGCGTGAAGAGCTGGGCAGCCTGAAACTTTCAGCGACGAGCGCATTTCAAAAAGTCAGAGATTTCATCTTTGAGCTGCGACCGATGATGCTCGATGATCTGGGGTTAGCACCGACAATTAAACGGTATGTGGATGCTTATAAAGAACAGCCTGGCACAGAAATCCAATTAACCATTACGGGGATGGAACGTCGTCTTGAGCCCTATTTGGAAGTGATGATATTCCGGGCAATCCAGGAACTACTGGGAAATGCGATGCGACACAGCCAGGCCAGCCAGGTCAAGCTCCAGATCGATTTAGGGGATACAAATGTCAGGGTAGTTGTGGATGACAATGGAAAAGGCTTCGCGCTAGATATCCTGGAAGAGCGCGGCCGGATGGGCATTAAGGTGATAAAAGAGCGGGCTGAGAAGTTGGGTGGGTTCATGGAGGTAGATAGCGTGCTCGGAAAAGGCACACGGGTCACGTTTCAGGTGCCATCGGTGCAATTCGGCGCCTAAGCCCCAGTGAGATTATCAAAAATGCAAGGTAAATTTCAGTTTTTAACTATTGCAAAATTTAAAAAGATTCTATATAATGATATCAACTTCAAGGTTGAAGAAAATCTGCGGAAGGAAGGAGGTGAAACCCATGTTATTCGCTCCGAAGGAAAAAGGTCAAGGCCTCGTAGAGTATGCGCTAATTCTTGTTTTGGTCGCGATTGTTGTGATCGTCATTCTTGTCATCCTGGGCCCGGCCATCAGCAACGTCTTCAGCAATATCATCTCAAACCTGTAACGATCACGTCGGATCTCATATCCACAAATGGCGGCTCTGCGTTATGCGGGGCCGCAATTTTTTTCTTATCAGCCGCAAAAAAATTTCAAATTTCGACCGCAAAACACTAACAGTTTTGTATAGCATAGGACTTTTGTACTGATTTGTTCTTGACTTTTCGTATAGAACAATTATGATAACAAAAAGGGCTTCATTCACCTGATATTAGGATAGATTGGGAGGCAACCATGCGTCGAGGAAGGATATTCTTCTATCTGGCGTTCATCATCGTTTTTGGAGTGTTGGCGTTTTATTTGATCTGGCAGCGCTTCCTCCAGCCTGGTGCAGTAAACACCACGGGGCCTCAGCCGACGCCGGTGATCGCTACCGTCAACGTTATCGTAGTTACCCAGAAAGTACCCCGAGCTACTGCGCTCACTGCGGATGTGCTTGGAATGGTCCCGATCCAGCAGGACCTGTTCTTCGAAGGCATGTTTACCGATATCAGTGAGGTGGAAGGGCGGATGGTGAAGTTTGACCTGGATGCTGGCATACCATTGACAAGGGGCATGTTGGCCGATAGTGCTGAGCAGCTCTCTGGCACAGGTTCTACGGCAGCGCTCTCCATCCCGCGAGGTATGGTGGCGATTTCAGTGCCAATCAGTCGTCTCTCGAGTGTATCCTATGCTCCACAATCGGGCGATCATGTCAATGTGATTGTAACCATGATGTTTGTTGATTTGGATACCGACTTCCAGGCCGTGCTTCCGAACTTAAACACAGGTGTATTGGCACCGGGGTCGGGTGAAGGCACACTCACGGGTGGGTCTGGCTCTACCCTGGGCGGCGCCCAGGAATCTGACAAACAAGAAGCCACCCGCAACACCCAGGCATTGATCCAGACGACATCGGTCGTCGCAGTGAGTGGAAGCGGTGGCTCGCAGATTGGTAAAGCAGTTACTGATACCGTGTTGGCGCAATCGTTTTACCACATACCGTCTGAGTCTCAACGGCCACGCATGGTCAGCCAAAACCTGCTTCAGGATGCCGTCGTTCTTCGGGTTGGAGATTTCTCCTATACCGATGAAGGCGCACAAGATGGACAGGCACAACCAACTCCTGAGGCTCCGGTTGCTGAAGGCCAGGAAGCAGCCACACCTCCACCGGCGCCAGACGTGATTACATTGATTGTCAGCCCGCAAGATGCCATCACGTTAAATTACCTGCTTTACAGCGGCGCTGAGCTCACCCTGGCATTGCGTGCAGCAGAAGATGACAGCCGGGTGGCCACCGAATCGGTCACGCTTCAGTTCTTGTTGGAGCAGTATAATATCACTGTACCTGCAAAACTGCCCAACGGCATGGAGCCAGCAACCAGGACGCTGGAGGCGCCAACTTTGAAAAATGATGCTGTGCCGACCCCAGCCCAGTAATCTAGACCGGACGAATTAACGAAATTTCTTTGGAGTATATGGATGGCAGGCGGCGAAAAAATTAGAGTACTCATTGTGGATGATATTGCAGAAACGCGCGAGAATATTCGCAAACTACTGCAATTTGAGAATGATGTTGATGTCGTTGGTGTTGGAAGAACCGGGCGGGAAGGGATTGAGGTTGCACGCGAGACCAAGCCCGACGTTGTTCTCATGGACATCAACATGCCCGACATGGATGGTATTACCGCAACCGAGACCATCAGGCGCAGCCTGCCATTTACTCAGATTGTCATCCTTTCGGTCCAGGGTGATCCGAACTACATGCGCAGAGCTATGCTGGCGGGGGCGCGCGACTTCCTGACCAAGCCACCGTCGGTGGATGAACTTACTTCGGCCATTCGCCGGGCTGGTAAAATGGCGCAGGATGAACGTTCCAAAGCCTCAATTCATGGGCAGGGTGGCGGATCGGGGTTGGCGTCGGTGATCTCGCCGATGGTCTCAAATGGAAAAATCATCGTCGTGTACAGCCCAAAAGGCGGCACCGGGGTTACAACTATATCTGTTAACCTGGCCATGACCCTGCACAATGAAGAAACACCTGTGATACTGGTAGATGGAAACTTGCAGTTTGGCGATGTTGCTGTTTTTCTAAATGAGCAAAGTAAAAACAGCGTGGCCGATCTGACGCCGCGCGCCGATGAGCTCGATCCGGAGATTGTGGAGGAAGTCATCGTAACCCATGCAGCTTCAGGTGTAAAAATACTCCCGGCTCCAGCGCGACCCGAGCACGCCGAAAATGTGACCGGCGACCAGTTTTTGAAGGTACTACAATATCTAAGGCGGATGTACTCTTATGTGGTTGTTGATACATCATCCAGTTTGACCGATTCGACTCTGGCAGCCATTGACATCGCTGATATCATTCTTCTGGTAACTAATCAGGATATTCCATCCATCAAAAACGCTCGCTTATTTCTGGATCTCGCCGATGTGCTCAAGATCAATCGCAAGCGGATCCTTTTTGTGATGAACCGCTACGATCGACGGGTAGGCATCACGCCGGAAAAAGTTGGTGAAAGTTTTAAACACGAGATTTCAGCAGTTTTGCCAGCAGAAGATCGCGTGGTGGTGCCTTCTATTAATCGCGGTCGACCTTTTATATTGGATGATAAATCACGCCCAATTTCCCGTTCCATCTTGTCCCTCGCCGAGACACTTCGCCAGCGCCTAAGCCAGTTGACGGAGGGGGAAGCTGTGTCTGAAAAATTGGTGAGTGCTTCTCGGATGAGCAAGATCGGTAAAGCATAAGGAGTCAGGTTATGTCCCTGCTTAAAAGGATTGAACAAGGTCAGGGAAATTTCACCCAACAGGCCGGGAACCAGGAAGCAGAGCCGCGCTCTCGCCTGGTGCCATTACAAGCTCGCCGTGTGGCAGCTCCAGGTGTGGGCGCCCAGCGAGATACCTACCTGGATTTGAAAACACGCGTCCAGAACCGGTTGCTGGCTGAACTCGACCCTTCGATGGACATATCGAAGGTGAATGAGGTTCGAACCACGATCCAGGAGTTGTTTGAGCAGGTACTCACAGAGGAAAACATTGTTCTTTCCAGGCCGGAACGTCACCGGCTATTTGAACAGATCGCAGCAGAAATCCTTGGGTTTGGACCGCTGCAGCCTCTTTTGGAAGACGAAACCATCACTGAAGTCATGGTGAATGGCGCAAAAAACATCTATATTGAAAAAGCAGGGAAAATTATCCGGGTGCCGTTTACTTTCGAAAGCGATGATCATGTTATGCGCATCATCGACCGCATTGTGGCGCCAATGGGACGCCGGATTGATGAATCCAGCCCCTACGTAGATGCCCGTCTACCGGATGGCTCGCGTGTCAATGCTGTTATTCCACCAATTTCGCTGGTGGGGCCTGTTATTACCATCCGAAAATTTTTCAAGAACCCGATCACAATTGACCAACTGGTTAATTTTGGAACTGCCACCCCTGAATCACTGCAATTCATGAAAGCTTGTGTGGAGTCTCGCCTGAATATTGTCATTTCCGGCGGTACAGGTTCTGGTAAAACCACCTTGCTGAACATCCTTTCCCAATTCATTCCCAACGATGAGCGGATCGTAACCGTTGAAAACGCTGCGGAACTTCAACTACGCCAGGAACACGTGGTCACACTCGAGTTCGCGTCCACCCAATATTGAAGGACGAGGTGAGGTCACCATCCGTCAGTTGGTGATTAATGCCCTGCGTATGCGTCCCGATCGCATTATTGTTGGTGAGATTCGCGACGAGGCCGCCCTGGATATGTTGCAGGCGATGAATACGGGCCACGACGGCTCAATGACCACTGCGCACTCCAACAGCCCGCGGGATACTCTGGCTCGTGTTGAGACGATGGCGCTCATGGCTGGGATGGATTTGCCCATTCGAGCCATTCGCGAACAGATTTCCTCGGCAATCGATCTGATTATTCACCAGGAACGCTTGCGGGATGGCACGAGAAAGATTGTCAATATCACAGAAGTCAGCGGCATGGAAGGCGATGTCATCACCATGACGGATATTTTCCTCTTTGAACAAAGTGGGTACGAGGAGGGAAAAGTTATTGGCCGATTACGACCTACTGGTTTGAGACCTAAGTTTATCGATAAGATTGAAGCCGCAGGAATTCATCTTCCTGCATCAATCTTCGGTATCGGAGACCGGAGACGATATTAATCCCGGGTTACTCAGATAGAATGGTCAGGCACGGATAGAAAACTATGGGCTTGATTAATTTGATCCTGATCATCGGTGGCGGTTTGGCGCTGCTCATGTTTGTGATCGGCCTGGTTGTTACCGTTACCAGTGAACGGTCACTGGTGGAGGAGCGGCTGGGTCGTTACATCGAAGATGAGGTGGCGGTCTCGCACAAAGGGGAGAAGGCTTCACCAGTCGGCGATTGGTTGAATGTTCGCCTGGAAAAATCGAGCTGGGGCGATTCAATCGCTAAGCAGCTTGCGCGGGCAGACATCAAGCTGAAGACCGGTGAATACCTGGCATTAATCATCATTTCGATGATCGGTGTTGGCTTCATTAGCTGGTATTTGGGTGGTCGAAGCATTATTTTTGGAGCCATTGGAGTGCTGCTCGGGATATTACTGCCGCGTGTCTACGTAAGTCGGCAGCAAGGCCAGCGGTTATATCGGTTTAATGACCAACTCGCGGATATGCTCAATCTGATGGTCAATGGTTTGCGCGCAGGTTATTCCACCATGCAGGCCATGGAAGCTATCAGCAGAGAATTGCCTCCACCGATCTCAGATGAATTCCGGCGGGTTGTACAAGAAATGCAGCTGGGTCTTCCTATGGAGAAGACGCTGGATAACTTGCTGCGGCGAATACCCAGCGATGACCTCGACCTGGTTGTGGCGGCAATCAATGTGCAGCGCGAAGTAGGCGGCAACCTCGCAGAGATTTTGGAAACCATATCTCATACCATCCGTGAGCGAGTTCGAATCAAAGGCGAAATCCGAGTACTCACATCTCAGGTGATCTATTCCGGCCGGTTTCTTGCTATGATGCCTTTGTTGATTATGGTTGCGTTATGGCTGCTGAACAAGCCCTATATGATGGAATTCTTTAACCCAGAAACCCGGGTGGTGGGCCTTATCCTGCTTGCTATTGGCGCAATTATGATCGCCTCCGGGTATTTTGTGATGACACGCATTGCAACGATTGAGGTATAAGGTGTTCTACCTGGGACTGTTTTCAGGCAGATCAGGAGGTAGGCTGTGACCACTATTATCATTGTGGCTGTTGTTTTGGTTGTAATCGCTGCGATTGCACTGGTATTTATCGGATTGCGCGATTCATCCGGAGCCGACCCACTCCAGGATCGATTGGCAGATTATGCTGCGCGCGGTGAAACAGCTACCCTGGAACAGATCGAGCTTTCGCAGCCAATTTCCGAACGAATCATCTATCCCGTCGCGCGCAAACTGGGCGAGATCGCCCTGCGGTTTACACCCCAGAATGCCCTGCAATCCACCCAACGCAAGATCGAGCTGGCTGGCAGCCCACGCGGTTTGGATCCAACTTTATTGTGGGCAATGCGCTTTATCGCTGCTGTCGTTGTAGGTGGGTTGATGGTCTTTATGATGTCGATCGGATTAAAAATTGGAGTTGGAGCACAAAGATCCTGGTGATCGGGGGGTTTGCAGCCCTGGGATTTTATCTCCCTGAAATGTTGTTGACCAGTAAAATTCAACGCAGGCAGAAGGAGATCCGCAAGGCTATGCCAGACGCGCTGGATCTACTGACAATCTGCGTTGAGGCCGGGCTCGGTTTTGATGGGGCAATGGCGAAGGTGAATGAAAAGTGGGATAACGAGCTTGCGATTGCGCTTGGCCGGGTGATCCGTGAGATACAGTTAGGAAAACTGCGCCGTGAAGCCCTGCGAGATATGGCTGACAGGATGGGTATTCCTGAAATGACCAGCTTCGTTGCTGCTGTCATCCAGAGCGAGCAGTTGGGTGTGAGTATGGCTAAAGTGCTGCGCATCCAATCGGACCAAATGCGGATCAAACGCCGGCAAATGGCTGAGGAAGAGGCGCATAAAGCGCCGATTAAAATGCTTATTCCTATGGCGTTATTAATCTTTCCATCAATTTGTATCGTACTCATGGCGCCTGCGGTGCTGATGTTGATGCGCTCGGCATTAAAAACGCTGCTCTTTGGCGGCTAGAATGGCGAATAATCCATTCTAATATCGGTTTACAGCGAGGTACCCGATGGCTGTGCCGGATCGTCCGGCCTATCACCTGTACCAGTGGCTGTGGTCTGGACTGGACTGGTTGTATCCACCACACTGCGGGGGATGTGGTAGCGTGGGTGCGCGCTGGTGCAACGATTGCCAGTCCAGGGTTAAAAATTATTTCCAACTCTGTTTGTGATATTTGTGGTCGACCGGTAATCCAGAATGGTGTTTGTGCTGCATGCCGGGCACATCCACCGCATTTCGCTGCTTTGCGTTCGTGGGCGGTGTTTGGCGATCCGTTAAGGAATGCGATGCACCGGATGAAGTACAAGAGGAATATCGCTTTAGGTGAAATTCTGTCGAGATCTCTCGTTGAATTGTTATCAAGGTTGGGATGGGGCGTCGACGCTGTCGCGCCGGTGCCGCTCAGCCAACAACGTATGGCAGAGCGCGGCTATAACCAGGCGGCGCTTCTGGCCAGGCCCGTTGCGCTGGCGGCCGGTCTGCCGTACCGGCCAGCCTGGCTGCAGAAATCGAGGGAAACTCGAACTCAAGTTGGTTTATCTGTGCGGCAACGCAAGGAAAACGTAGCAGGGGCTTTTCAAACGATTCCACTGGCAGTTAAAGGTAAAACAATTCTGGTAATAGACGATGTAGCAACCAGCGGGGCAACCCTGGATTCCTGTTCTTGTGCGATCATGGCAGGTGGTGCGGCTCGGGTTTATTGCCTAACGCTGGCACGGGCTTTATAATTAGGTCGTTCAATCGAAAAAAACGGCGGGTTGAATGCTTGACGCCCGTTTGATCTATTGCAAGACCATCATCAGATCGTCAGGCAAGCCAAAATTCTCGACGGAGGATCCTATGACACTTGAAGTGGAAGTCTATGGAAAAAATATGGAAGTGACGGATCGAATTCAAGATTACGTCAAAAAGAAAGTATCCCGTTTAGACCGATTTTTGCCAGGGATCGAAGAAGCTAGAGTTGATGTTTCGTATGTAAAGTCTGCCCGGAGTGCAGCAGACCGGCAGGTAGCCCAGATAACCGTGCGAGGAAGAGGTTTCATTTTACGGTCTGAGGAACGTGCAGAAGATATTTTTGCCGCTCTGGATACCGCATTGGATAAAATTGAACGCAGAATTGAGCGTTATAAGGGAAAGCGCCATCGCGGCCGTGGTGATGGTAGATCGGCTTCCGAGGTTGTACCTGTTGTGGCTGAAGCGGTAGATGAGGAAACTGGCGAGCTGGGACCTGTGATTGCTCGTCGAAAGCGTTTTCTATTGCACCCAATGGATGAAATGGAGGCCATCGAACAAATGGGTTTATTGGGACACGAAAACTTCTTTGTGTTTTATAACGTGAATACCAACGCAATCAGTGTCCTTTACAAGCGGCGCGATGGAACATTTGGTTTGATCGAGCCTGAAATCGGCTAAACTGTTATCAAATAGAAAGGGCATCCCCGCTAAGAATATGGGATGCCCTTTTTGTTTATTTAGCCTTTGTGGCTTTGATTCTCGGCATTGTTTTATTACGTGGGAGTTGGATGGTTGCATGGAAATAATAAAACTGACCCCGAGGGGCATTAATTCCATGACTTCAATGACTTCAAATGTATCTGTGCCCAAGGTCACTTTTTCCCCGATTTCTGGTTGATGGTCCCAGTTAACGATTGCGCCTGGATGTTCACGACCAGTGACGACGAAACTGACTTTATAGATAGCCATCACCGCCCCCTTGCACTCAGATTGCGGTGCCTGAGCTTGAATGATAAATCCATAGCAATATTGCGCATGACGATATAACCGATGTGATTATTGCGCGAACATAATTCTTCAAAATCCTCGCGATGGATCACCTGGATAATGGTCGGTTCAACGCTTGCACGCACGGTTGCAGAGCGTGGACCCTGGTCAACCAGGGCCATTTCACCGATTATTTGCCCCTCTCCCAGACTGACGATAATATGAGCCTCGCCTTGAGATTCATTCAGGAGCACTTCTACGAAACCCTCGGTGACAATATACAGATCGTCGTTGATTTCACCCTGCGTGGTTATTTTTTCTCCGAGTTGGAGTTTCCGTTCAGTGCATAATTGGGCGACTTCATCCAGCTCTGTTTCCGTCATCCCGTTGAATATCTCGACATTCCTAAGAATATTTCCAAGTTCCATGATCAATCCTCCCGCACCAATTTTATTTTAATGCTAAATTTGCTAGATAGCAACAATCGTCTTTGGCGCGTTGACTTCTGTTCTTAAAACGGGTAAACTTCCTTACCACTTGGAAGAAGAAACGAGGATAAGAATGTTTGAAAACCGGGAATCTCTCTATCAAATTGCGGATTTAATCCATGATGGTGATATCGATTTGGGTACGATTGAGGAATTGATCACACGAATGTTGGTGGCTTTTGGCGAAAACCCAGAGCGTGAAGGATTGCTACGTACTCCGGAACGTGTGGCACGCATGTACACGGAGTTGCTGGCAGGTTATCGTGTGGACCCTCTGCAATTGATCAATGACGCGGTTTTTGATGTTACCTACGATGAGATGGTACTTGTACGTGATATCGAATTTTATTCGTTGTGCGAACACCACATGCTTCCATTTATCGGCAGGGCGCATGTAGCGTACCTGCCTAAAGGCAGGGTGCTGGGTCTTTCAAAAATACCACGGCTGGTGGACATGTTTGCGCATCGGCTACAGGTACAAGAGCGCATGACCAGGCAAATTGCGGAATTTTTGGATGAACTACTGCATCCAGCAGGGGTTGCCGTGGTTGTAGAGGGTTTGCATCTTTGCGCAACAATGCGGGGTGTGAAAAAGCACGGTGCACGCATGACGACTTCTGCCATGTTTGGGTATTTTCGGAAAAATCCGGCCACCCGCCAGGAATTTCTTGAAAATATCTCGCGCGGGTCTGCACCTATGTTTTGAAATCAGGTAGGATTCGGGTGGTTTTCCGCAGGATATCCGGCCGCGGGTAAATCTTAGTAGGCTGGGCCAATTTTTTGGCAATGGATGAAAGCTTTTCCCCTGTGATGGGATGGGTGCAATCCGGGAAAATTTCTGCAAGAGGTACGGCGAGGTAAGCAAGGCGCCAAATATCTGGCTCCATTACTTCGCCGTCTGTTATTAAGAGATCCAAATCGATCGGGCGGGGGGCATGTGTATGACTGCTTCGCATGCGTCCCAGTTGGGTTTCCAATGGGCGGAGAATCTCATATTTTAGGGCTGAGGGGTTGTTTCGAGTGAGCACCAGAACGGCCGCGTTGATAAAATCGGGACCATCCACACCAATGGCAGGATTTTGCCAGGCCGTAGAGTGAGCGGCCAAGTTCATCACCTGGCCCAGCAATTGAACTGCGCGGGGAAGGTTTTTATCCGGCGCGATGTTTGAGCCCAGGCTGATATAGATCTGGTGTTCAATCGCGGCGCTCGCGCTCAATCTCCACCCCCGCAGACCGGGCAAAACGTACCGCACCGGGTTTTTCGACCCGCACGATGACTCTTTTCACACGTTGATCTTCCAGGCACATTTTGGCCAGATCTGATGCCAGAGCTTCGACCGTCAGGCGCTGAGCATGTTCTGCGTGGTAAAGGGCTTTCTTGGATATGGTGCGGTAATTTAAACAGTCGTCGATGTTGTCGCTTTCACCTGCAATTTCAAGATCGGCGAATAGGGTTAAGTTGATCAGGATCTCCTGGGGATTTTCTCGCTCCCAGGGATTGATGCCGATAATTCCACGGGCTAAAAGGTCTTTAATAATGACACGATCCATTGACGATCTCCGGTGATTAGGAATACAGTTGGGTCATACGAGATGCCGGCCGCCATCCACGTGGATGATCTCGCCGGTTATATATTTTGGGCCATCCAGGAGGAAGAGCAGGGTATCGGTTACTTCGTTTATCTGCGCCCACCGATTAGCGGGCACATTTTCAATAATTTTAGAAGTGGGGGCGCCATCGCTGGGCGGAAGGATGGCGCCCAGCGCCATGCCATTTACAAGGATATTTGGGGAAAGGGCTGAAGCCAATGAGCGTGTCAGAGCCGCCAGGGCTGCCTTACTGATGGTATAAGGGAAATGATCAGATCCTGGACGCAGAGCGCGCCAATCGAGGATATTGACAATGCGGCCTTCACCAGATTGTTCCAGGGAGCGTGCGAATGACTGGCAAATTAAGAATGGCGCTGTGAGATTTGTGTTGAGATGCCGGTTCCAGGCATCCAGATCAGTGCTATTCCAGTCAAAAGTTTCAAAGATTGAAGCATTGTTGACGAGTGCGTAAAGCGGGCCGTATTCAATTGCTCTGGGAACCAGTGTTCCGGCTTGAATTGGGTCTTCCAGATCTGCCTGCAAAATCCAGGCCGTTCCTCCAGCGGTTTCGATTTCTTCAAGCAAATCCTGCGCCGCGTTCTCAGACCTCCGGTGGTGAATGATAACGCTGGCTCCACGCCCCGCCAGCGCGAGAGACATGGCACGGCCCAGCCGCCGCGCTGCCCCTGTAATTAATACATTTTTACCTTGCAAACTCATAATTCCAGCAATGCCTCAGCAACACGCTCTAACCGGGCGCGGGCTGCCTGGGCTACCTCTACTAGGATCGGGTTTTCCTGCAAACTACCGACCGTCATCATCATTTCGGGATTGGCAATTCTTACGAGAGAGTTTCCATCCGCGACCGCCTCAACGGTTACGTTACACGGCAACATAAGTCCGACCAATCCTTCTTCGGAAAGAGCACGGTGCGCGAGAGGCGGATTACAGGCTCCCATGATCAAGTACGGACGGAAGTCTTCCCCGAGTTTCTCCTTCAAGGTAGCTTTAACATCAATGCTTGTCAGCACGCCGAATCCTTCTGCTTTCAGTGCTGCAGTTACGCGTTCGACCGCTTCCTTATAGGGAATGGACAAGTTCACCTCAAAACCCATTTCTTTTGTCATTGCGCCTCCTTTGATATTTGCCTGGTTTTACGTCAAAATGTC
Organism: uncultured Chloroflexia bacterium; assembly: GCA_963705155.1. Classification (GTDB taxonomy): domain Bacteria; phylum Chloroflexota; class Anaerolineae; order Anaerolineales; family UBA4823; genus CAVPJC01. The sequence continues at coordinate 221,671 of CAVPJC010000014.1, forward strand.
TGCGTGATTATGTCTCTTTTGCAGGCGTTGAAGACCTGCCAGGCAGGCTGCAAGCAGCAACCATGCAAGCACCTGAAAGGAGCGAAATCCCCCAGGCAGCGTGGAGCTTTCTGCCCGATAAGCCTCCAATAGCAGCTTCGCACCTGCGCTGAACGCAATAAATGTGAGGAAATATGAACCGGCAGTCGAATATGTTGACATTGCCCGGCTGGGCCACAGGCGCCAGAGGATTAACCCGGCGGCAAAGCTCTCATAAAATTGTGAAGGGTGACGCACCCCTCCCCACAACTCGATTCCCCAGGGAAGGCTGGTCACACGGCCGTAGGCTTCACCAGATGCAATATTGGCCAGGTTTGAAGCAAAAGCTATGACGGCGAAAGCAGGGGTCAATGCGTCGAGCGTAGGCAATAATGGCATACTCTTTCGTTGGGCATAGATTGCTGCACAAATTACACCGACTACGATTCCACTCAATGGATCGAACAATCCGAGGTTTCTCGAGAAGATATCGAGAGGGTTCGCCGCAAACATGGACGAATAGCGCGCTACGTAAGCCAAACGTGCTCCGGCAACCCCTGTCAGCATAGCCACCAGCGCCAGATTAAATACCTGATCCTGATTCAAGTTACGCCGGTGTACATTCTTTTCGGACAACGATAAACCTGCCCAAACGCCAACGATGTAAAGTAGTACCGGCAGTGGCAACGCGAGTGGCCCAATTTGGAGGATCGGCATCATGGCTGGCTGACCTGCAATAATTTCTCAACCCGGCTGCGTAGCAGGGCTTCAGACATGGGACCACCTACAACCACTTCATGAATTTTCCCCTGGTTATCAACGAAGTACGTGGTCGGCAGCGATTGCAGCCGGTAAAGTTGAGATACCTCAGCACTTAAATCCAGAAGAATTGGGAACGTGAGGCCTAACTCCTCTGCAAATTTAACCGCTTCTCCCTGATCGTCTTGATGTGTGGCGTTAATGGCCAGGATTTCCAGGCCCTGGTCCTGATAGGTTTCATATACATTTTGCAGCGCTGGCATCTCAGCACGGCATGGAGTACACCAGCTGGCCCATAGGTTGATAATCACAGGGTGACCACGTAGTTCCTTCAACGCGACCTGTTCACCCTGAATGGTTGGCAGGCTGAATTCCGGAGCTTGAAAGCCTTTTGCAGGCGCTGCTATGCTTTGCGGGATGGTGTCTGACGGGTTTAACCGGCTGAGCCAGATCCACGCCAATCCGGCAATCAGAAAGACGATATTGAATAATGGTGGATTTTGTCTGTTCCAAAGTGTGTGCATGGCTCTCTTTAATTTCAATATAACACGCATTGAATGGTTGATCAAGCCAGTGTCAGTGGTTCCACGGTAGCTTGACAAATAAATATTCGATGTTATCCTTTGGCTCAGGAGGTTTCGTAATGTCATTTCACAACCTGCGAGGGGGGGTGTATATCATCTTGTTGATCTATATCCTGGCTGCCTGCCAGGCCAAAACCCCGACAGAAGTAACCGGTACTCCTATACCTGCAGACACGTCAGGTTTTGAAGTGACTGCAACAGCCGGAATTGGAAAAGTTACCCAGACTGCCAGCGGTTATCCCGGTCCGGGTCCAGAGGCGACGGGAGTATCAACGGCTTATCCCAATCCGGCGACTGAAGTATCCACTGGCGCCACCGCATACCCGATCCCGGATAGTGATGAGACTTCGATACCCACTGCTTATCCAAACCCGGTGGATACCCATACACCGGTAGCTCAGGTTTCGCCAACACAACCCAGGGCACAGCAACTTGCATCCACGCTGACGCCCACTCCGGAGCCTACTCCATCACCGACTGAACAACCAACGGCTACATCGTCGGCAACGTCTTTTGGCGAGTATCCCGCTCCGGAATTGACACCTACTTCAAATTCTTATCCTGTGCCAGTCATCCCTCCTACTTACGATCCATACCCCGAACCGGGAACAGAATCTGCCCCAATCACACCTGTCCCATCGGCAACCCTTCAAGCCACACTTCCCGGAAGCACCCTGGTTCCATCCAGCACCCCTGCGGCTACGATTACCCCGTTCCCCACCAGTACACCCGTTGTGGTTCGCACCGGATTAGTGTCTACTGACCCGCGGACCTTTTTCCTGATCTCTGGTAAATACCAGCTGGTTGAGTTCTTTGCTTATTGGTCTCCTACCAGCAAGAGCATGGCCCCGATTATGAATAACTTGCAAGAACGATACAAAGCGCGGATTAATTTTGTTTATTTGGACGTCGATGACCCGGCCAATGCCTTGTTTAAAAACTTGATTGGAAATCGTCTGCCGCCTCTGTTCTACCTTTTAGATGAGCAGGGAGCTATCCTTCATGAATGGCGTGGGTCTGTACCGATCGGCGACTTCGAGCAGGAATTTCAGCTGATTCCCTGACAAATCCTCTTGACAGTATCAGAAATTGAGATAAAATAGAAATACCCCACCCCCCCCGGGGGGGGGTATTTAGGAGGATTTCTTTCATGCAGCATGCCAGTGCTTTGCAAAGATTAAAAACGGTTGAAGGTCATATTCATGGCATCGTTCGGATGGTGGAAGATGACACCTATTGCATTGATGTGATCCGGCAGATCCAGGCGGTGCAATCGGCGCTCAACCGCATCAATGCCATAATCCTTGAAGAGCACTTAAACTCTTGTCTCATTACTGCTGTCAGGGGAGACGATCCAGCCGAGCGGGAACGTGTATTGAAAGAAATCGCCGATGTTTACGAAGCAGCGACAAAAACATAAGCCAAAGGAGAAAGAGATGAAAACAGTAACCTATTCCATTCCAAATATTTCATGTGGTCATTGTGTACACACTATTCAAAATGAAGTCAGCGAGCTTGGCGGCGTAACCCAGGTGAAGGCCGACCAGACCACGAAGACGGCCACGATAACTTTTAATTCGCCAGCAACTGAGGAACTCATCAAATCCTTGCTGGCTCAAATCAATTACCCGGCAGCGAACTGATCGAACCTGCTCTTCAAATACGCCACATTCACGGTAGATGTTTACACGCTGCGGGTGCCGTATTCCGCAGTGCGTTTTTTATTGGAGGCATATGACTGATACAAAACAGATCACCTTACCGGTCACAGGGATGACCTGTGCAAATTGCGTGAGCACCGTTGAACGAAATCTAAAGAAGGTTACTGGCGTCCAACAGGCAATGGTAAATCTTTCTTCAGAGCGGGCCACGGTTGAATTTGATCCGTCCCTCGCCGGTTTGGACGATTTGGTTAGCAGGATCCAAAAAGCTGGCTATGGCATCGCCATGGGAGAGGCCGATTTGTCCATTAGCAAGATGAGTGATGACAACGATGCCCGCCGGTTGGAAAAAGCGCTTCTTAAACTGGAGGGCGTTACAGCCGCGCAGGTTAGTTTTGCTTCAGAACGGGCAAAAGTCGTTTATATCCCCACGCTCATCAGCCAGGCCGAGCTGCGCGAAGCCGTGAAAGCCAACGGGTTTGAGGCACTGCAGACCGGAGGTGAAACCGAAGATGTAGAAAGAGAAGCCCGCCAGGCTGAAATTGCACAACAGCGGCATCTGCTGATGATCGGCCTGATTTTTACCGTGCCTCTATTTTTGTTTGCCATGAGTCGCGACCTGGGACTTTTGCCTCATTGGGCGCATGACCCCTGGGCAAACTGGCTGATGCTGGCATTTGCGACACCCGTGCAGTTCTATGTGGGGCGGCAATATTATATTGGCGCGTACAAAGCCTTGCGAAATAGATCGGCAAACATGGATGTGCTGATTGCCATGGGCTCATCGGCCGCTTATTTTTACTCTTTACCGATCACCCTGGGGTGGATTGCCGGGCATGTCTATTTTGAAACAGCAGCGGTAATCATTACCCTCATAAAACTCGGCAAATTTCTAGAAGCCAGAGCCAAAGGCCGGACAAGTGATGCTATCAAGAAATTGATGGGTCTGCGTGCTAAAACAGACGCGTATCAACCGGCAGGGCGTTGAAATGGATGTTGCTGTTGATGACGTCCAGGTTGGAGACTTCGTCATGGTGCGCCCCGGTGAAAAAATACCGGTGGATGGGGTTGTTGTCGAAGGGCGTTCCAGCGTGGATGAATCGATGCTGACGGGGGAATCATTACCGGTAGAAAAACGGCCTGGCGACGATGTGATCGGCGCCACATTAAACAAACTCGGAAATATTAAATTTGAAGCTACCAAGGTGGGTAAAGAAACCGCCCTGGCCCAGATCATTCGCCTGGTGGAAGACGCCCAGGGTAGTAAAGCGCCCATTCAAAAATTGGCTGACCAGGTGTCCGCAGTCTTTGTGCCGGCTGTTATCGTGATGGCACTGCTAACTTTCCTCGTCTGGAATTTTGCGATTCCCCTTCCTGGTGGAACCGGGATGGAAATCTTCACGCGTGCCTTAATCAACATGGTAGCAGTTTTGGTGATTGCATGCCCGTGCGCCATGGGGCTGGCTACACCCACAGCGGTGATGGTTGGCGCTGGTAAAGGCGCTGAAATGGGTATCTTGTTCCGCTCCGGAGAGGCGTTGGAGCGGGCTGGTAGGTTGACGACGATTGTGCTGGATAAGACTGGCACGATTACCCGAGGTCAGCCAGCAGTCACCGATGTTGTCGTTCTGGAGCCAGCTATCGCCGCAGTCTCAGGGCCTGTTGTTGGCTTGGATCAATCAGAAATCCTGCGACTGGCGGCATCCGTAGAACGGGGAAGTGAGCATCCTCTGGGAGAGGCCATCTGGGCCGAAGCCAATGCCCGGGGCCTGGAATTAAGCCCGGCGGATGGTTTCAGCGCCGAAGCAGGGTTTGGGGTAGAAGCGCATGTGGATAGACATCACGTGCTGGTTGGTAACCTACGCATGATGGAGCAAAGGGGAATTGACCTGGATGGGGTAGCACAAGAGGTGGAGAAACTGCAAAGCCAGGCAAAAACGGCCATGATTGTAGCCGTGGATGGAAAATCTACGGGCATTATTGGCGTGGCTGACACAGTGAAGGAGAATTCCAAAGATGCGATCGGCAGGCTACGCCAGATGGGCTTAAAAGTTGTCATGATCACGGGTGATAACCAACGCACAGCGGAGGCAATTGCGCGGCAGGTGGGTTTGGATGTTGATTCCAACCCGGCGTATAATGCAGTTCTGGCGGAGGTGTTGCCGGGTGATAAAGCAGCCATGGTGTCGAAATTTCAGGCGCTCGGTGACGTGGTTGCCATGGTGGGGGATGGTATTAACGACGCACCGGCGCTAGCTCAGGCTGATGTGGGCATTGCCATTGGAACAGGTACCGATGTGGCCATGGCAGCCGCACCGGTTACATTGATCAGTGGCGATCTTCAAGGGGTAGCTCGATCCATTGAGTTATCCAGACGGACATTGCAAACCATCAAGCAAAATTTATTCTGGGCTTTCTTTTACAATGTTATCCTGATCCCGGCAGCGGCTGCAGGAAAACTCAATCCTATGCTGGCGGCAGGAGCCATGGCATTTAGCAGCATATTCGTTGTCAGCAACAGTTTGAGGCTGCGGTCGTTTAAAAGCAAATGAGAAGTATAGCTCACGCCGAACCCCGCCAGCATGATCATCGGGCATGTGACGTAAGGATAGTTCATATTGGCAATGAACACACCCCCTGCCCACAGCAGCCCGACAAACCGGCCCAGGCTTTGAAAACTGCTCTCACGAAACCTTAATCCCTGTGAATCTCCAGATTATTGACCCTCGCCCTTTTTTGGATTATGCTTAACCCCATGTTATCCCGATCAATTACCCGCCGTGATTTCTTGAAGAGCGCAGCCCTGGGTTTGGGAGCGTTCCTGGTTCATCCGTTTGAACAAGCCTTGGTTCTTCCCGAATTTCCTGTTTCAGATCGGTTAGGCAGGTCATTTGCCAAGGTGGAAATAAAAGCCAAGCCCAATTATGATGCTCAGACCGTAGGTTACCTGTACGATGATAACATTACACCCTGGCTGAGAGAAGTTGTTGGTTATCACCCTTACCGCTATAAGCAGCGCTGGGTGGAGACCCCAGACGGCTACATTTGGGCATCAAATCTACAGCCCGTGAAAAATCTGCCAAATCTGCCGCTGAAAGACTTACCGGTTACCAGCCTGGGACAGGGGATGTGGGTTGAAGTGAGTGTGCCGTATGTGGATATCATTTTGGAAAACAAGCCGGCCAGCCCGGGATTCAAGGCTCGTCTTGAAAGCCAGCTGCCTTTGCGCCTGTACTACAGCCAGGTGTTATGGGTCGATCAGGTGAAAGTTGATGACGCCGGGCAGGTACTGTACCGTGTCAATGAGCGTTTCGGGTATGGTGATTTAATCTGGGCGCCGGCGGAAGGTTTTCGGCCGTTAACTCAAGAAGAAGTCAGTCCAATTCACCCTGAGGTTGAAGACAAGCGCATCGAGGTGAATGTTGAAGAGAAATACCAGACGCTTTCGTGCTATGAAGGCAACTCAGAAGTGTATTTTTGCCGAATTTCAGCCGGTAAGAAGTTTGATCCGGACGGAACGCCCCTGGACAGCTCGTCCACACCCAAAGGCATACATACGATCTGGCGTAAACAGGTATCTACGCACATGAGCGGTGGAACCACCGGCGCAGGTTATGACTTACCCGGAATAGGGTGGACCGCGCTTTTTTCTGGTGATGGCGTTGCCGTTCACTCTACCTTCTGGCATAACAATTTTGGTGGGGAATTGATGTCGCACGGTTGCGTCAACGCACGTCCAGAAGATGCCAAATGGGTTTTTCGATGGGCAAATCCTCCGGTGGTCTATGATCCCGGTGATCTTTACAGCAAGGACACCAGTATCCCACCCACCAAGGTCAAAGTTATAGAAGGTTAGATATCGATAAGGGAGATTTACAGTCTTATGCCTGGAGCGAATATTAGCCTGGGTCTTGCCTTTCTTGCCGGGTTGGCATCTTTTCTTTCGCCGTGTGTTTTTTCTTTGGTGCCGGCTTACGTCGGCTATCTGGGAGGCAGGTCAGTTGCCTCTGTAAAAGATGGAAAACCAGACCGCTGGCTGACCCTCAGCCACGGGGTGGCGTTCGTATTGGGTTTCAGCGTTGTATTTGTTTTATTGGGTGTGGCCGCCTCCGCCCTGGGAGGATTGCTGTACAGCGCCCGCACCTGGATCGCCAAGATTGGCGGTATTGTGGTCATTATTTTTGGTTTACATATGACCGGAGTATTCCGCATTCCATTTCTGGAGTATGATCTCAGACCGCAGACAGCTCCGGATCGCAACCGAGGATATCTTGCGTCTGCCCTGATGGGCGTCTTCTTTTCAGCCGGGTGGTCGCCATGTGTAGGGCCTGTACTCGGGGCCATACTGACACTGGCGCTCAACGGTGGTTCAATCTCACAGGGAGTAAGCTTGCTTTCCGCATATTCGGCTGGTTTGGCGATCCCCTTTTTATTGGCTGCCATCGGGATCGGATGGGTTACGACCACGATACGCAAATATGGGAAAATTATGCGTTACGTTGAAATTGTCATGGGTATTATCCTGATCATCGTCGGCTCGATGTTATTCCTGGGGACGTTTGAGCTGCTGGCCCGGTATGGTTTGTTCGTGGATTTTGGTCTCTAGATGGATGAACCGGAAGCTGGAAAAACGCGAACCTGGCTTTACCTTGCAGCCGGATTAGCCACTGGGCTCGGGTTGGGCATACTTGTCTTATTTGGTCTTGGGGGCAATTTCAGCCGAGCTGGTTTTCTACCCGGCTCAAAATCAGGGCAAAGCTCACCAGAAGTGGGCTATCTGGCGCCGGATTTTGACCTTGTGTCAGTAGATGGCGCCAGGGTTCACTTGAGTGATCTGCGCGGTGAGCTCATTATTGTAAACTTCTGGGCGACCTGGTGCACGCCATGTGTAGAGGAGATGCCCAATCTGCAGAAATATTATCAGGATATTTATCCAAACCAATTCGAAGTCCTGGCAATTAACGCAGATGAATCACTCCCCGAAGTAAAGCAGTTTGTCGCCGACATGGTGCTTTCATTTCCGATTTTGCTCGATCCAGGGGGTCTCACCCAGGCAGCCTATCGGTTGCGGGGGTATCCAACATCCTTTTTTATTGATAAAGAAGGCATTATTCGTTATCAGCATATAGGTTTATTACACGAAGACCAGCTCGCAAATTACCTTAAAAAAATGGGGGTGGGTGAGTGATAACCGTAACGCTTTACAGCCGAAAAGATTGCCATTTATGCGATCAAGCCCGGCAAGACCTGGATGCGCTGCAGATGGAACATCCCCACGAACTGGTAACCATTGACGTTGACAGCTCATCAGAGTTACAGCGTGCATATGGTTTTGAAGTGCCGGTAGTGGAGGTGGGTCCTTATAAGTTACGTGCGCCGTTTGACCGTAGAGAGCTTGGCATGACACTGGGCGCGGCACGCGACAGGCGTGTTCAGCTTCACGAGCTTCAAGGCGAGCGATTTATCGAACATGAACAACGCGGGCGTGTGTGGACGAAGGCCGATGGTTTCACCTATTGGTTGGGGAAACACTACCTGGCAGTATTTAACCTGCTCGTTCTAATTTACATGGGGCTGCCCGTCCTTGCTCCCATGTTGATGAAAGCCGGTTATACCGCTCCTGCCGGTTTGATTTATCGGGGTTATGGCATGGTCTGTCACCAGCTCGCGTTTCGATCCTTTTTTTGTTTGGTGAACAGACAGCATATCCTCGTGCAGCTGCTGGTATGGAAAACCTGCGCACCTTCGGGAGCGCCTCCGGCATCAGCGAAGACATCACAGCCGATAATCTTTATGCTGCCCGGCAATTTGTGGGGAATGATCAGATGGGCTACAAGGTAGCGCTTTGTGAGCGCGATATTTCTATTTACGGAGCAATTCTGGCTTTCGGCTTAATTTTTGCTCTCAGCAAATCACGCATTCCTGCGCTGCCTTGGTATTTGTGGGTGTTTGTTGGTCTTGCGCCGATTGGATTCGATGGCGTCAGCCAGCTGCTGAGCCAACCGCCATTTGGTTTTTTTATGTTCCGAGAGAGCACGCCTTTCCTGCGAGCTTTAACAGGAGCGCTCTTTGGTTTTACAACAGCGTGGTTTGGATATCCAATGGTCGAAGAAACCATGGCTGAAACTCGCCGGATCATGGCTACAAAATTGCTGCACGTTCGCGGTGCCCAGGCAAGCCGCCAGACATCGGATTAAGCCACGAGTCGAGATATGCCATTTCAGGAAACCGGTCCTACCCGTTTTTTTACTTTCGAGACTTTAAGTGACGCAAGCGTATCCCATGGTATCTTTACTCGCCAGGGGGGCGTCAGTCCATCTCCATGGCAGGGTTTGAATCTGGGCGGCACCGTTGGAGATGATCCGGCCCGGGTGGCTGAGAACCGGCGGCGCTCATTTGCTGCACTTGGACGGGCGGTAGAAACATCTTATGATGTATGGCAAGTGCACAGCGCTGATGTAGTTTGTACAGACCGGCCGCGGTTGCCAGAGACACCTCACTTGAAGGCTGACGCCATTCTCACCAATCGGCCCGGCATAACGCTGTTCATGCGCTTTGCTGATTGTGTCCCGATACTGCTTTTCGATCCTGTCCGGAGGGTCATCGGTCTGGTCCATGCTGGTTGGCAGGGCACGGTTAAAAAGATTGTGGCTGCAGCCGTTGAAGGCATGGAGAATGCTTACGGATGCCGGCCTGGTCAAATACTGGCCGCCATCGGACCGTCCATTGCCGCGCACCACTATCCGGTTGGTGGGGATGTTGTTCAGCGAGTATTATCTGCTTTTGGAGAAGAAGCCGCTTCGCTGTTGTTGAGCAAGTCAGACAGCGGTGATAATGGTCAGAATGGTGTAAAATTCGATTTGTGGGCGGCGAACTTGTTGGTACTCGAACAATCTGGTGTGCATCAAATCGAGCTGGCTGGTTTGTGCACCGTTTGCAACCCTCAGGATTGGTTTTCTCACCGGGGTGAGGGTGGAAATACAGGCAGGTTTGGTGCACTGATAGGATTATGATTAAAGAGCGTTTTGAGCGAGTGATGGATCGCATTGCCGTTGCAGCCCGGAGTGCGGGCAGGGCAGGCGATGCGGTGCAGTTGGTAGTGGTAACAAAAGGGCATGGGCTTGAAGCCATCCATCAAGCATTGGATATTGGCGTACGCTGTTTGGGCGAGAATTATGTGGATGAGGCTGTCGGCAAAATTCAATCCATTGGAAGCCAATCCGGCTTAAAATGGCATATGATTGGGCATATCCAGAGCCGTAAAGCAAGACAGGTTGTTGACTATTTTTAATTTTATTCACTCTGTGGACAGCTTGAAGTTAGCCGAGCGACTGAACCGCCAGGCAGCAGAAAGAAATCAGATTTTACCCGTGTTGCTTGAAATGAACGTCAGTGGGGAACAAACGAAATTTGGATTTCCTGCCTGGGATGACAGCCAGATACCCGGCTGGTTAAACGACCTCGCAAGCCTTCAGGCTTGCGCCAACCTCAATATACGTGGATTGATGACCATGGCGCCTTACAGCGCGAATCCTGAACTCTCACGCCCTTTTTTTCGCCGGCTGAGATATTTGAGTAGCTATGCGATGGAAGCCATGCCCGGTTTGAATTTGGTCGAACTTTCCATGGGAATGAGCGGTGATTTTGAAATTGCGATACAAGAAGGTGCTACCTGGCTGCGCATAGGCGAGGCGATCATGGGACCCAGGCCAGCCCAATGATTCTTTGCGACGAATATTTTTAGGAGAAAATTGTGAATTTAATTATTCAAATCATCAGCCTGTTATCTCAGCTGGTAACTATCGTTGTAATTGTTCAGGTAGCGCTATCCTATTTTATGTCTCCTTTTCATCCAGTGCGCCAGGCTGTGGATAGTTTCGTTGAACCGATGCTGGCGCCAATCCGCCGTTTTATGCCATCGACCGGTATGGTCGATTTCAGCCCGATGATCTTGATTTTGCTTGTTCAAGTCATCGCCCGTATCCTGATCGGGTTATTGATATCTATTTGAGGTCTGTGATGGCAGGTCGAAAATTTCACTTGCACAGTGGTAAGAAAGGCGCGGCCGTGGCAATCCGGGTAACACCCCGAGCAAGCCGCAATGAGATTTCAGAAATATTGAGTGACGGCACGATAAAAATCCGCCTCACCGCACCTCCCGTTGAAGGCAAAGCAAATGCAGAGTTGATCAATTTTTTGTCCGAAGTGCTGGATATACCACGATCCAGTCTCGAAATCGTGGCAGGAGATACGGGGCGCGATAAATTAGTTTCAGTTTTGGATTTGGATGCAGAAACCGTTCACAACCGCATCTTACAACATCTGGCTTAGACAGGATTGATGTGACCCAAATGCTCTGGCGGCGGCAGGCTTACGCCGGATGCAGCCAGATGCCAGAGCGTCTGATAGGCTGCCTCAAATAAATCGCCGTGGGTCGAGTAAAAAACCTGGTAAACCGGCAGCACGCCGTGGGAATCACCCGTGAGTCGGATGGTATCCAGAGCTGCCAGACGCTGTTCTTCCTTGCCTTCTTTTAGTGCCAGCAGCAGCAAGTCAACTGCGGCTCTGCCGGGTGCAACGCCTATACCTTTTTCACCGGCAAATGCAATCAACCAGGGGGTTTCGGTTAGAGGGGGTAGCTGGTGAGGGATGTTCTCATAGGGTTGGGCGAGTTCTTCAAGCGCCTGGTTGGCAGCGTTTTTGACAACCCATTCTGAGTCTTCGTGACGCATTTTTTCCAGCATGGTCAAAGCCCAGGGTTGCCGCACGCGTTGTAAGCCAGCAACCACTGCTTTACGAACCAATAAATCTTCCAGCGTAGCTCCCTCTTTCAGTGTCGGGTGACCTTCTTCAACATGGTTGGCCAAAACCCGAGCTGCGCTCTGGCGCAGATCTTCGCTGCCCTGAACAAGACAATCAGCAACTGCTTCCAGAGCCGGGCGGGTGCCGATGGCAACCAGAGCCAGGCCGGCTGCTTTGTAAACAACCGGGAATGGGTCATCGAGGAGCCGCGCAAGTTCATCAACAGCCTTGAATTCCCGCATAAGCCCGGCTGCCAGAGCGGCGATTTGGCGAGCAGCAGGTTGTGGTGAACTAAACATCTGGCGGAAGAGAGTGTCGACGCCGCTGCTGCTGCCCAGGCACAATGCTGTCATAATCCGAGTGCGCAAAGCCAGCGGCTGTTTTTCATCCTGTACCAGGACAGCCAGACCTTGCAGCAATTTAGTCCGCCATGGTGCTTCTTCTCTTGCATTGCGTAACCAGCGCGCCGCGCTGATAGCCTGCTTGTGCAGTGGTGGGCTGTCAAGTTTCAGCCAATGATCGACAACCTGGGTCAAATCTGAACGGCTCGCCATGTATTCAATGGTTTGTTCAAAACAGACCCACCCGGCATGGTCGGTAAGCAGTTCAATAATCGTCTGCCCGGTCAAGGCTTGTGCAGCCAGATAGCTCAGCAAGTTGGGGTGGGCAAAGCTGAGCCTGTTGCCATCCCGTGAAGCCCTTACAAGGCCGCTTTCAACCAGAGTCGAGATAACCAGCGGTGTTGGGCTGGGCTGCGCACTGGACGAGCTTGCTGGCTGGGGTTCAGAAGTTGGGGATTCTCTTGGGGAGATATCCACATCGAAGATCCACTCCTGAGTTTCTTTCTGAGAAAATATGGGCTTCCAATTGGTCAATGCCTGTGATGCAATATGTTGCATAACAGGCATAGCATTTGGAATGCCTGCGCTCATCCGGCGGGTGTAAGCTTCAATTGCATTCGCGCCTGATGGTCCCAGGTTGTCGCCAGCGTAGACAGACCAGACCTTAAGGGTCAATTCAAGTGGGGAGAGCGGTGTACGATCTGTATATAGCCAGGCATCCAACAGGGAGGCATCAAAACTTGGCTTCCCCTGGTCGGGAATCTCGATGTAGCGGCTCCAGTTTTCATGCCAGCGATTAATAAGGGCAATCCGTTGATTTTCATTCCACGCAGCCATCGCCAGCGGGATGAAACCTAAAACCGGTAACCCCGGGAAACACTCCGGAGATGCAGCAACGATCACCTGGATGGCCGGATACTTATCCAGCAAATCGCTCAGAAAGGCAGACACCAGCCGGGCCGTGGATTCGGTGCTCTCATCCATACCATCGACGATCAGCAGCACGCCTTTTTCATTGAAATGAGTCTGGAGAAATGCGGCCAATCGGGTTTGTGTGACGGGTGAAGCGTATCGTGCGACCGCCGTTGTGATGACGCTAAGAGGATCTTGCTCCGCCGGAAGCGGCAGTTCCAGATCATGCACATGCACGGGCAGCGGTAGAACCGGTTGGCCGGTTTTTGCGGCGGTATCTGGCCTGCATAATTCAGCAGCCAGGTGGGCGAGTAAGGTGGTCTTACCGCAACCTGGACGACCTGTTAGAACAATATGTGCACCGGACTTTAAGGCATCCTCCAGCGTGATCTGAGGTGAACCATAAACGGCAGCCATCTCGGGCCAATCGGGCATATAGGGAACCACCACCTCAGCGATATCGATGGGGGTGGGAAGGCTACCCGGATTGACAAGCTGTGGAGGCGAGAGCAGGCTGACCGGGATAAAGATTTCGTCGAGAGAAAAAATGGGCGCAGCCAGGTGTTGGCGCTGAGCGAATTTCAGGATGTCGTTACGCAGGCGGATTTCGGTGGTGGTGGTCAGTCCGGCGCGGGCGGCTGCAGACTGGGCGCGTAATCCTTTCCACAGGCTTCTCAAGGTTGGACGCAATATTCCAAGCAGCCACCAGGCAAGTGTGCCTGCCAGAAATCCCAACCAAAAGGACAGTTTATCCAATGATAGATTGCCAAGAAATTGGCGCATGGTTATCCGGAGTAGAGTATCCGCCCACAGCGCTCACAGACGCGCAATTTGTGATGTGGATCGAACAGCATGCAGCAAGGCAGCGCTTAAAGTTGACCCACATGCCGTACAAGTGCGATCTTTTACCCGCGTAACTGCCAATCCACGGCGCTGAACACGGAGCTGGTCGTAGAGCTTTATGTCTTCTGGGGGGATCGAGCCAGCCGCAGCAAGGCGCTCGCTTTCCTGCCGTTCAACATCTTGTAGAAGGATATTTTTTTCCCGAGTTCAGTTCTTTCCGTTGGAGATCGATTTGTTGGAGAATATTATCCAGATCTTGAGCAGCATCGCGATCGTGTTGTTCGGCTTCTTCGGATTTCATCATTGCATCGAGCTGTTTGTCTTCGAGCACGGTGAGATAGCGTTTCAAAGCAGCCAACTCATTTTGTAAATCCTGCAGTTCTTTTGGATTACGAATTTTACCGCCGTAAAGCGATGCTTCGGTTTGCTCAATTTTTATGCGCTGAGCCTGTACCAACCCTTCAGCGTGATGCAAATCTTCCCTGGCGCTTAAGAAAGCCGCTTTGGTCTCGTTTACCCTGGCTTCGGCACTGCGGATAACCGTTTGATCGGATAGAATCGCATCAATTTCCCGCAAGCGAGTGCGGTGTTGATCGATCAGCGTGTCGATCTGCTGCAGTCTGAAAAGCTTGAACGGCTCACTCATAATGTGGTGTGATTATAGAAGGGGAATGCCAGAAAGGCAAGGGGCAGGTCTGGGTCACCTATCATACTTGTTAGACACAGGCGGAAACTGCATGCAGGCTGGCGTGCTATAATCATTTTCAATTGGTATGGTTACGAAACCCGCAAGACTCTATCCAATATTCGTCTCGTGCGCCGCTGTCTTACTGTTCATATTGCCCTACTGGCTTGCGTACCGGGCTGAAACCCGGAATTTGGCCTTTTCAGGCTTTTTAATCAACACCCAGGATGGAAATAGTTATCTGGCAAAAATGTACCAGGGATGGCAAGGATCCTGGCTTTTTACGCTGCCTTTTACTGCCGAAAGTGGTGAAGGTGCATTTTTGTTTGGTTATTATCTGCTGCTGGGGCATGTTGCCCGTGTCCTGCGGATATCACTCGTAGCGACATATCACATAGCCCGCTTGCTTTCTGCCATGGCGTTGTTGGGGAGCATTCACTGCTTCCTTAAGCTGGGTCTGCAAGATCAAAAAAGCTATCGGCTGGCTTTCTTTGTTGCAATTTTTGGAAGTGGAATGGGGTGGCTGGCGCTGCCAACCGGGGCATTTACGGCTGATTTTTGGGTTGCAGAAGGCTACCCCTTCTTATCCGGGTTAGCCAACCCTCATTTTCCACTGGCTCTGGCAATCCTGTTGTCACTCCTCGCGCCAGAAAAAACACCAGGAACAGCTTCAATTTTAAAGAGTGTGCCTGTAATTCTGGTCTCGAGTTTTGTGTTGTCAGTAATATCGCCATTCGGCGTGGTGTTGGTGTTGGGAATTAAAACTTTCCTGGTGCTATGGCAGCTGTTAGAACGGAAATCTATCCGTTCCAGCCTGTCAGGCCTGATCGCAATCGGGTCAGGGGGGTTGCCCCTGCTGATCTATGATCTTTGGGTGACTCAGACAAATCCAATGCTGGCATCCTGGAATTCCCAAAACATCACGCCCTCACCACCCATCTGGGATACCTTGATCTCGTTTTCTCCAACTCATACTGCTGGCGCTGGCTGGATGTTGGTTGGTAATAAAGACGAAGAACCCCCTGTTGCGACCTGTGCTTGTGTGGGCTTGCATGGGTTTGTTGTTAATGTATGTACCGTGGTCACTACAGCGGCGGTTCATGATGGGCATGTGGGTGCCTCTCACAGTTCTGGCAGCAGCAGGTCTGGCAGGTTTGCAGGGAAGACCGAAGATTGTCCGGGTGTTACCTGTTTTATGGATAGCCTTGGTTCTGCCTACCAATTTGATTACGCTGATCGCCCTGCAGCAGGGGATCAGCCAGAGACAGCCTGCGCTTTACATCAATCGGAGCGAGCTGGCTGCGATGGATTGGATCGCAATGAATATCCCAGAGGACGCCATATTCTTGACCGGTCCTGAGAGCGGCTTGATGCTTCCGGCACGGACGGGCCGGAAAGTGATCTACGGTCATCCTTACGAAACTGTGCATGCTGAAGAAAAGCTCCGTGCCGTCTCACAGTTTTTGGTCAATCCGAGCCGCCTTAACACTGATGAGTTCCTGGCGACCGCCGATTATATCTACATCAGTGGAAGAGAGAAGCAAGCGTTAGCATCTCCTCTGCCGCCAACCATCCCAATCGTATTTTCCAATGAAGAAGTTACCATTTATCAGGTGGCTCGCTAACGGCACCTGGCTGCTTCTGGCGCCTGCCTGCCTATTAATTCCAGCCTCATCTGGCTTCCTTTATCCGCGGGCTGCGGGCTCATTCTCAGATATTGCTATAAGTCATTACCCCAACGCGGTGTACTTGCTGCGCAGTTTGCAAGAATGGCATACCTTGCCATTCTGGTCTCCAACCATCTTAAGCGGTTATCCATTTGCTGCCAATCCATTAGCCGGCATGTGGTATCCGCCCGGCTGGATCGCCCTGCTTTTCCCGCTGCCATTTGGATTTAATCTTACGGCAGTACTTCATCTGTTGTGGGGCGGCTATGGTATGTACCGGATTCTACGCCTGGAGGGATTAAGTAAACTGCCTGCCTTATTTGGTGGTCTGGCATTTGAGGCGATGCCGAAAATATTTGCTCATCTGGGCGCCGGTCATCTTTCGTTGATTTATGCAGTTTGTTGGACGCCGTGGTTGTTTTACAGCCAGGCACAAACGCGGCGTACGATCAGGTTAAGAGGAGAGGTTTATAGCGCCAGCCTAAAATCGGCTGTCTTTTCTATTGAACGTGTGATGCCGGGCGTTGTTCTGGGGTTGATTTGCCTGGCAGATATCCGTTGGGCGGGAATGCTGGGCCTGGTGTGGTTGATAACATCCCTCTTTTCGGTTTATCAGACCGGAAGGGGTGTTGGGGGATGGGCGCCGGACAAGATTAGTGTTTTGAAATCTTATGGCTCAGGTGTGCATCGCCGGTTTGCTGGCAGCTCCTCAGCTTGTGCCATTATTGGAATACAGTCTGCTTTCCACACGGGCTGCGATGACGCCTGTGGATTCCATGAGTTTTTCATTGCCGCCTGTACGTCTGCTTGGGCTGCTCGTACCCGACCCGCAGGGTAGTCACGAGTGGACAGTTTATTTCGGTGCATTCGTAATCCTGCTGGGTATTTTAGGTGTTATTTTGCCCGGAGTTCGCAAAACAGGCTCCTGGTGGATCGCGCTTGCAGTAGGCAGTCTGCTCGTTTCCTTTGGCTCGAATTTGCCGCTGATGCCGTTTCTATCGGGGCTGCCCGGGTTGAGCCTGCTGCGCGTGCCGTCTCGAATGATGTTTCTATTTGGCATGGCCCTGGCAGCGCTGGCGTCTCACACTCTTGAGAATTTTGGCGCGTTTGCCCAGGTGAAACCCCGCCGGCTGGCGCGGCTAACCTTAACCTCCCTGGTGGCTTTTGTCTGGATTTTAGCTGGCGGCATATATTGGATTACAGGGACGATACCGCCAGGCTTTATATTGGGTGCGGTTGCAATGCTCGTGGCCGGCGTGTGGCTTGCTTTGGGTCTCCAAAGCGATAAACAAACATCCCTGTGGATAACGGGTTTATTCCTGTTCACCTTGCTGGATTTGATGATTTACGATAGCCGTGTCTTTCAATATCGTCCAGCCGCGGAAGTACTGGCTGAAAGTCAAAATCTGGCGAAGCGGTTAGGAACCCTGCCGGGCGAGTTCCGTGTATATTCGCCTTCTTACAGCATACCCCAACAGACCGCTGCGCGATCGGGTCTAGAACTGGCTGACGGCATCGACCCGCTGCAACTGCGCAGCTATAGTGATTATATGCAGGCTGCAACCGGCGTCCCACCAACCGGCTACAGTGTAACCTTGCCTGCATTTGCAAATGGCAATCCGCGCACTGCCAACCAGGATTTTATGCCAGATCCTGCGCTGTTGGGGGCTCTCAATGTAAAATACATTGTTTCGGCATTTCCGATAAACCATGTTGATTTGACCTTGGTGGATCACGTCGGGGATGCCAACCTGTATATCAATAATCGGGCTTTACCACGGGCGTGGGTGCAGACAGATCTGCAAACGCAGATGTTTGAGGCAGTGCCGGTTAAATCGATCCTATGGAGACCCAATCGTATTGAAATAATGGCAGACGGGCCGGGCGTTCTGGTGCTTTCAGAAATTGCCTACCCGGGATGGCAAGTGTTCGTGGATGGAGTCCCACAGGAGGTGCTTCTTGCAGCCGATTTGCTGCGGGCGGTGCGCCTGACAGCAGGCGCACACATTATCCGTTTTGAGTTTCGACCGGTATCGGTCTGGGTCGGTTCAGGACTGGGATTGCTGGGATTGCTGGCATTGGTCGCCATAAAGTATTTCGAGAAGTTACAACCTGGCCGCGCATGATGGAATTGAAAGTGGAAAAAGACGTGCTTCGCGAAGAGAGCGCAGGTCAAATCACCGCACAAGAGCGCCGCTGGCTGGCCATTTTCGCGATCCTGGTGCTCGTCATTGTGTCTATGCCATATCTGATTGGGTTTTCAACCCAAACCAGTGATTGGCGTTTCACGGGATTTGTCCTGGGGGTTGAGGACGGAAATTCATACATTGCTAAAATGCTGCTGGGTGGGGAGGGCGCCTGGGTTTTTCGCACCCCATACACCACTTTCCCACAGAAGGGTGTGATTGCGTTTTTACCCTATTTTCTCCTGGGGAAACTGACTGCTGGAGCCGGGCGTCATGAACAATTGGTCGCCCTCTTCCACCTGTTCAGGATCTTATCAGGCTGGCTGTTGATTCGGGCCAGCTATGACCTTGTGGCGTATTTTATTAAAAACGTGTCCATGCGCCGGCTGGCAGCGGCGCTGATCACCCTGGGTGGTGGATTGGGGTGGTTGTTGGTGTTTTTCGGCCGGGAGAATTTTCTGGGGTCGCTTCCATTAGAATTCTACTCTCCGGAAAGCTTTGGTTTCTTGAGTTTGTATGCCGTTCCACATCTGGCTCTTGGGCGGGCATTCATGTTGTGGGGATTGTTGATTTATTTAAAAAACGGCAGCCGGTCGGGAATTGGTTGGGAGGGGATCGCCCGACTGGGAGTTTTATGGCTGGCTGCCGCGATTGCGCAGCCGTTGTATGCAGTTATTTTCGGATACATCCTGGCAGCTCATCTGACAATCAGAGGCGTATGGAATCTCGCGAACAGGCGGGTAGATAGAATTTCCTGGCAGGGCTGGTTTACTCATTTCCGGCTCGCAGCCGGTGCAGCTTTGATTCCAGGCCCTTTCATCTTGTATAACCTGATCGTTTTCAGCACGGATCCATTTCTTAAGGCCTGGACAGCTCAAAATATCATCCTTTCGCCCCACCCATTTCACTATGCACTGGCCTATGGATTGGTGCTGGTTTTTACCCTGGGAGGCATGCTGCAATCCTGGCGCGAGCCTACCGATGGAACGCTGCTGTTGACTGCCTGGAGCGTTTCGCTGCCGTTGCTGGCCTACCTGCCATTCAATCTCCAGCGGCGGCTGCCTGAAGGGATCTGGGTCGCGCTGGTGATACTGGCGCTGATTTACCTGGAGGATAAACAGAATATTCACAAGAGCCTGGCCTGGCGCATGCCGCAATCCTTTTTCTTCCTATCGTTTCCATCTACCTTGATTTTGCTGGCGGGGGGAATATTCGCAGTACTACGGCCAAGCCTGCCGCTTTTCCGGCCAGCAGCAGAAGTGGCAGCATTTCAGTTCCTGGATAACCATTCGGAACCAGAGGATGTGGTGCTTGCCTCTTTTGAAACCGGCAACGCACTACCCGCATGGGCCGATGTGCGTGTGGTGGTTGGACATGGACCCGAGAGTGTCAGCCTGTCTTCATTGCAGCCGAAGGTGAACGCATTTTATCGCAGCAATACAAAGCGCCAGGAGCGAATTAATTTAATTCGAGATCAGGGGGTTGCTTTTATATTCCTGGGGCCGCTAGAGCGCACCCAACCTGATTGGGACCTGGCCTCAATGGATTTTGCACGGTCCATCTACCATCAGGATGGTTACGAGATCTATCGGGTTGATCAAACTCAGCCATGAACCGTTCACGAGACATCAATCCATATATCTTCCTGATCGGTGCGCCATTCGCTCTGCTCTCGCCCTTGATCTTGACGGGGAAGGCGCTGTTCTGGGGCACCGTCTCACTTCAGTTCCTGCCGTGGCGGGCCTATGCCTGGGAGGTGATTCGCAGCGGCCAACTGCCGCTTTGGAACTCGCTCCTGGGGATGGGTGCGCCTCTATTGGCCAATTACCAGGCCGGTCTGCTTTACCCGCCCAACTGGTTGTTCTTCCTGGCGTATCAACTCGGGGGTCTGGAGCTGGCTGCCTGGAGCTTAAGCCTGATCGTTGCCGGCCACCTGGCATGGGCAGGATTGGGGATGGCGGCTCTCGCCAGATCTTTGCGCTTGAGTCCTGTGGCACAAACGGTCTGCGGATTGTCCTTCGGGTTATCCGCATACCTGGTGGCGCGCTCGGGTTTCCTGAGCATCAATGCTGCCGCGGCCTGGCTGCCGTGGGTGGTTCTGGGCGTTCAACAGTGTGTAATTGTATTTATTGATACCCGATCATTACAGGGATGGTTTCGCAATAAAGGGCCGGCATCCGCCCTTCGCCTGGCGATCATCCTGGCGATGCAATTACTGGCGGGGCATGCCCAGCTTACCTGGTATACATGGCTCCTGGCGGGTGCCTGGGCCATCCTGACCATATGGCCCAGGAAGCCGCTCATGCACCTAAGATTAATGGGAGCTTTTTGGCAGCTGGGTCGGGTAGATTAAAACAACTTTTTGCACCAGCCGCTTTGCTGGCGGGTGTCTTCCTGGCTGCAGTGATGCTGGCGGCCGGGCAGCTCCTGCCCACGGCGGAGTACCTGGCACAATCGCAGCGAGCAGCGCAGGTGGGATATGATTTTGCAGCCACATATTCCTTCTGGCCCTGGCGCTTCCTGACATTGATTGCTCCGGATATGTTTGGCAGCCCTGCCCGCGGGGATTATTGGGGTTATGCAAATTACTGGGAAGACGCCGCCTACATCGGTTTGCTTCCATTGATCCTCGGCCTGACTGTTGGGCTGGGAGCAGTATGGAAACGCGTGCGAGCCTGGCGCATGCAAAAGTCTCAGGAACTCACCGATAACGGCGTACACCTGTTTCTTATTGGCCTGGTGATCGTGGCTTTTCTGCTGGCCCTGGGTAAGAATACGGTGGTTTTTCCATGGCTGTTCTAACCATATTCCGACATTTGATCTTTTCCAGGCCCCGACGCGTTTCAGCATCTGGGCCGTTTTCGGACTGGCTCTGCTGGCCGGTTTTGGCATCGATGCATGGCGGAGGCCTGAGAAGCGCGGTTTGTACTGGGCGCGCCTGGCGACAGCCGGCGCGCTGGCTGTCTCTTTGGGCGCAGGTCTGGCGGCCTACGCACTCGGGAATGTGAGCCCCACATTTCTTCGAGCGACGGCGTTGGCAGGCATCCTGGGTGTTGCGGCGGGAATGCTTAATTTATCAGCGCCTCAGAAGGGAGCAGCTGAGTCTGAGAGACATCACACCATGGCGATCTGGGGTTGGTGTGTAGCTGGTTTTGTTGCTTTCGATGTCGTTCTGGCGGGTTGGGGACTGAACCCCGGTATTGACCCTGCTTTCTATTCACGCATCCCAAATTCAACTCAAGCGGTTGAGCAGGCCCTGGCTGGTGGGCGGATATATCTTGCGCCTCAGGACGAATATCGCCTCAAGTTTGATGATTTCATGCGATTTGACAGCTTTGAGCCGCGCCAGCCCTGGGATGAAATGCGGGAAACGCTGCTTCCCAATCTAAACCTGATCAACCACCTGCCAACAGCCAGCAACTACGATCCTCTTGTTCCCGGGCGTTACGCCCGCTGGATGGATGCGCTGGAAGGCCTGGATGGGGACCGTCAAAAAGAAATGCTGAACCTTATGAATGCCAGCGTGGTAGAGAATATAAGTTCGACCGGTGAGGTTGGCATTCTTTATAATAAGCGAACCGGAGCAAAACGCCTGCGCTGGGTCACCTGCGCAATGGCAGCCCGGGATGGCGAAGACGCCTGGAACCTTGTGACCGCCGCGAGCCTTGACTTCGATCAGACTGTCGTGCTGGAAGGGGTTGAGGATCTGGCGGCTTATGAGTGCAGCGCGGGATTCCCGCCTGTAGCGATAGAACTGGGGCTGGATGATCCCGGCCACGTGGTTGCCATGTTGAACCCGGGTTCAAACGGCTGGCTGGTTCTTTCGGACATGTGGTACCCGGGCTGGCAAGCCAGGATCGATGGACAGGTTGCAGTAATTGAACGAGCCAACTACCTCTTCCGAGCCGTGGCAGTGCCGGCAGGGGAGCACCGGGTAGAATTCATTTACCGACCGGTTTCATTTTGGGCGGGTATCTTCATTGGCACAATCTCCTGGCTAACAATTTTTGTCGCGTGGATCATCCTGAAAAAACGGGGAAGCATTGGCCAACCATCTCAATGAGGTTTTCAAACCTGAAACTCGCGGCAGGAAGAGGGCTAAGTCATTTCTGCTCCATCCGGTTGGCATTACCTGGCTCGTATTGCTTTTGATCGTCATCGGCACCTTACTCGTTGAAGGGGGCGATCCTAAATCTCTGGCCCGGTTAGGTACCTACTACAGCCAGGGAGACCCTGCCGGGACACGCGGTTATGATGGTCAGTTTGTCTATTATATTGCTCTCAATCCTGATCCAGAGAGCGTGAATGTTCTCCTGGATGCACCCGCTTATCGTTACCAGCGCATCCTGTTTCCAGTGCTGGCACGCGTTCTGGCTTTCGGGCAACCTGCTCTTGTACCATGGACCTTGATCCTTCTGGGGATTTTCAGCCAGGTTACCGGAACATGGCTGCTCACGCTTCTGCTGAGGATTCGGGGCGTGAGCATCTGGTATGCGCTGCCTTATGGCTTGTGGGTGGGTTTTTTGCTGGCTGTGCGGCTGGATCTGCCGGAGCCGCTAGCGATCGGTCTGGTGTTGGCGGGTTTTCTGGCGCTCGAGCGCGACAAGCATGCATTAAGTTGGCTGTTTTTTGGGATGGCAATATTTGCCAAGGAAACCACAGCGGTTTTTGTTTTTGCCGTCCTTCTATCGGCATTTCTGGAGCGGCGCTGGCGAGATGTCGCGGGTATGGTGTTGGTGGCTGTACTGCCATTCGTAGTTTTCCAATTCTGGTTGTGGCAGACTTTTGGTCAGTTTGGCCTGGGTTCCGGGGGCGATATGGCGACCCCATTTGAGATTATTCCGTTCATGGGGTTGGTGCGGATCGCATTCTTCAGCCCGGTCTATTTCGTCAGTATGCTGGTGGTGTTTGGCCCGGCGGTGATTCTCCCGGCAATCTGGGGAATCTGGATCTCGCTGCGTAAACTAGCCACGGGCGATCGGCATGTGGTAGGATTATCCTTGCTGGCGAATAGTCTTATAATTCTATTCTTGCCATTCTCAACGTATCGTGAACCGGGAGGGTTACTGCGGTTTGCCTGTGGGCTTATCCCTGTGGTGATACTGGCTGCCAGCAAGTACCGCCAAATGCGGGTGCTCAATTACAGCTTTCTATGGATGGTGTTAAATATCTTCCTTCTAAAATCGTGACTTATTCGGTAAACTTCAAACAATCCCTCATACTCTGATCCTGTGGAGATCCTATGTCGACCGTACAAGAATTTTCTGAGCGCGTTATCGCCAACATCGAAAAAGTAATCGTGGGTAAGCGATCCACTGTAGAGCTGGCAATCGTCAGTCTCTTGTGCCAGGGGCATCTTCTGATCGAGGACGTTCCGGGCGTGGGTAAAACCGTCCTGGCGCGCTCAATGGCGCGTTCAATGGGGTGTTCATTCAGCCGGATCCAATTTACACCGGATATGCTTCCCAGTGACGTGACCGGCGTATCGATTTTTAACCAGGTGAGCCGCGAGTTTGAATTTCGCGCCGGACCCGTCATGGCGCAAATTGTGCTCACGGACGAAATTAACCGTGCCACCCCAAAAACCCAGGCTGCCCTGCTGGAAGCCATGGAAGAACGGCAGGTGACCGTGGATGGGGTAACGCATGCTCTACCACAGCCGTTTATGGTGTTGGCAACCCAGAACCCGATTGAGTATGAGGGCACTTTCCCGCTTCCTGAAGCCCAGTTGGATCGTTTTTTGATGCGTGTACGCCTGGGCTATCCCACGCTAGACGACGAAGTCATGGTGCTTGAGAGACAGCAGTTCCGTCACCCGCTGGAGACGTTGGATCAAATCGTATCGGTGGACGAGCTGGCAGCCATGCAAGAGGCTGTTAAGGAAATTTATGCTGCCCAGCAGATCAAACGGTATATTGTTACCCTCGCCCGTCACACGCGCGACCACCCGGAAGTTTACCTGGGCGCCAGCCCGCGCGGAAGCCTGGCTCTCTACCGCACTGCTCAAGCGTATGCAGCCATGCGCGGCCGGGACTACATCCTGCCAGACGATGTGAAAGCGTTGGTAGTACCCACGTTTGGTCACCGGATTATCCTGGGTCCGGCAGCGCGCCTGCGGGATATCGAACTCGGAGCAAATCGTTGCAGAGATTATGAACGCAGTTCCTGTACCAGGTGGAGACCTGGGCGAATTGCGCTCCAGCCGTGGTAGCACGAAATCATGACCACCTCCCAGCGGGTTGTCCTGCTGCTGCTGGTAGCTTGTTTACTGGCAGGGGTGGTGACCGGGGCAACGTTTTACTACCGGCTGGCCTACCTGTGGGCATTTCTTTACATTGCCAGTTGGATGATCTCGCGGGTAGCCCTGCGCAACTTACAGTTCCGCCGTACGGCCCGTTCGGTGCGTTCGCAGGTCGGCCAGATCTTCGAAGAGCGCTTTGAAGTCGTGAACCTGGGCCGGCTGCCGCGCTTGTGGCTTGAAATCCGAGATGAATCCCCGTTGCCGGGTTCGCGTGGTTCACAGGTGCTCAGCCTGGTGGGTGGGCGTGAGAGCCGCTCCTATCTCGTCCGCACTCGATTGTTGGAGCGAGGGGTTTTCCCGCTGGGCGATACGGTGATCGCTTCTGGTGATATTTTTGGTCTTTTCCCGGTGAGCAAGAGCTCTCCAGCACAGGAATCGTTGTTGGTGTATCCGATGATGGTGGATGTGCCTGTGTTTCCCAGCCCGCAGGGGTGGCTCTCCGGGGGAGAAGCTCTACGGCGACGAACCCACCAGATCACTGCAAACGCGGCTGGTGTGCGAGATTATGCCTCTGGAGATCCCCTCAATCGCATTCACTGGTTGAGCACCGCCCGCCGTAACCGTCTGATGGTAAAAGAATTTGAGCTGGACCCGCTGGCTGAGGTGTGGATTTTTGTGGATGCCTCGCGCTATGTCCACAGCACCCTGCCGCGCGAGCCTTTGAAATTGGATGAGCGCGAAATGTGGCGACCCACGGTGAAGATCCCGCTGCCGCCATCCAGCGAGGAGTACGCGGTGAGCATCGCAGCATCGCTGGCACGCTACTATTTACAGCGTGGTCGTGTGGTGGGCCTGGCTTTTGCGGGTAAGATTTTCAGGGTGGTGCCTGCCGAGCGCGGCGGGCGGCAAATGGGTAAAATCCTCGAGTCGCTTGCATTGATGCGGGCGGAAGGCACACTGCCGCTGCGCGGTCTGGTGGAAACCGAGGTCAAAAATTTACCCCGCGGCAGTACAGTTGTGTTGATCACGCCGGCGACCGGTGATGAAGTCGCGCTCACGGTTGAGCAACTGGAGCGGCGTGGAATGCGTCCGGTGGTTGTATTGCTGGATGCAGCTTCATTTGGCGGCTCCAGGGGTACTGACAGGGTGGCCGATCATCTGGCTATCCTGGGAACGCCAGTCTGTCGGGTATCGAATGGGGACGATCTGAGCGTAGCGCTGTCATCGGCTGCACGATCTCAAATGTGGGTTTACACGTGTAAGATTATATTAAGATATAATTTGAGCCAGGTTCGATCGTACGCCACACCTTGAATACATCTGGAGGTTGGATGATCTGGCTCAAACGGTCCTTTTTTTCAATCGCGACCGCCATAGCCCTGCTGGTAAACTTCACCGGGGCACTGGTCACACCCGCGGCTGCAAGGATGAGCAGCCGCTTTGTCATACTGCAGGCATCCGAGTACAGCAGGGTAGTAGAGCTTTCTCTCCATGCAGAGAATGTGATTGATTATGGATCTTTTGTCTGGCTTGAATTGGACGAGGCGAATTTTGAAAATTTACGTGCCAGCTCAATTCGATACGATGAGTTTGCCGGGGCTGGCGAGATTTCGGTGCCGGGTTATCAATTTGATCCCAAAAGCCAGGGAGAACCGCAGTTTCGCACTGACGTAAAAATCGATGAGAGCCGCCGGGGATTCCATTTGGTCCAATTTAGCGGTCCTATCAAAGATGAATGGATCGACCAGCTAAAAATAACGGGTCTGGACGTACTGCAGTATTATCCCAACCATGCGTATCTGGTCTGGGGAAGCTCCGAGCAGACCCGCCGCGCCGAGACCCTGCCTACCGTGCGGTGGAGCGGGGTATACCACCCGGCTTATAAAATCAACCAGGATTTGATAAATCGAAGCGGTGTGATCTCAAATATTGACATCATGTTCTACAACGATGGCGATATGAAGGGAACCCTGGCGCGCCTGGAGCGTTTGGGAGCAGACATTTTACAGGTTTATCCATCGCAGCCTGATAAAACCTTTTTCAATGCCATCGTACGTATCGACGCAGCCGCGATTGAAGCTGTATCCCTGCTCAATACTGTATTATGGCTTGGTTATGCAAGTCCTGAGCCCGGTTTGGATGATGAAATGTCGGACCAAGTCCTGGCTGGCAACTATTCTGGCGGAATACCCACCACAGGATATCAGGCCTGGTTAAACTCAGCAGGTCTGGATGGCTCAGGTGTCACCTGGGCGATCATCGATACCGGCGTCGATTATGATCATCCAGATCTCGGTTCGCACATCGTGGGCGGTTACAACTTCACGGGCGCATGCAGCTTTCCCGGGCAGCCAGGCAGCGATTGCAGCGGGGGTGGTCATGGCACGCATGTGACCGGAATCGTTGGCGGAAATGGCGCGGCGGGTTTTACCGACCCGGCAGGTTTCCGATATGGATTGGGTGTGGCTCCAGCCCACGGTATTTTTGCCATGAATTCCTTATCCGGCGCCAACTGGCCTCCAACCGGCGGTTGGCAGGAACACAGCAAACAGGCTCTTCTGGGGAATGCGATCGGAGGGAATAATTCGTGGACCACGGGAGAGGGCACGGCGCATGGTTACCAGGCATCGGAGCGCACGCACGATTTGATGGTAAGGGATGGGAACTTCGATACCCTCGCCGTAGCTGAACCGTTTATCGAGGTGTTCTCAGCCGGCAACTCGGGTCCAAGCCTCAGCACCCTTACAGCGCCAAAAGAAGCCAAGAACCTGATCGTGGTCGCCAGCAGTCTTAATTACCGCGCCGGAAGCATCGATGCGATATCGAGCTTCAGCAGCCGCGGTCCGGCGGTGGATGGACGCTATGTCCCAACGATCACAGCACCGGGCGAACAGATCGCTTCAACGCGCAATGACCTGGGCGGTGATTGCGCCACGTCCATTTCAGGAACCAATAATTATTATGCGTTTTGCAGCGGGACGAGCATGGCGTCGCCGCACGCTTCCGGAGCTGTTGTGCTGATTTCTGAATGGTGGCGAACCACTCACAGCGGCAGCAATCCCAGCCCTGCCATGGCAAAGGCATTGCTGGTCAACGGCGCGGTGGACATGGGAACTGCGGATATTCCGAATTTCAGTGAAGGTTGGGGCCGGATCCACCTTCCAAATGTGATCGATAATGCCACCAGCATGGTGTACTATGACCAATCGCACCTCTTCCATAACACGGGAGACACCTGGACCCTTTCGGTTGGCATTGCCGACCCTACCAAACCGCTAAAGATCAGCCTGGCATGGACCGACGCTGCGGGTGCAGTGGGTGCGAACCCGGCGTTGGTGAATAATCTCAATCTGAGTGTGACCACCGGGGGAGCCACTTACCTGGGCAACCGGTTCAGCGCAGGCTGGAGCGCAACCGGCGGCGCATCCGATAGTCTGAATAACCTCGAAAACGTTTACCTGCAAAATCCATCCGGTATTGCAACCATATCGATTCAGGCAGCCAACCTGGCTGGAGACGGCGTGCCTTACAATGGAGATACTACAGACCAGGATTTTGCCCTGGTTTGCTACAACTGCTCTGAATTTCCAGATTTCACCCTGTCTGCAGCGCCTGTCTTCCAGGCCGTGTGCGCGCCCACTGATGCGACATACGCTATTGAGGCCGGCAGCATCCTGGGCTTTCAAGACCTGGTAACGCTGAGCACCCGAATGGCGCCCACCAGCCTATTGACGAGCGGCTTCAGTGAAAACCCGGGTACGCCGCCTTTTTCGAGTATATTGACCCTGGGGAACACCTCCCAGGCGGCGCCGGGTGTGTATCACGTGGATGTGGTCGGTACTGCTTTGACCAGAACGCACACGGAAACCGTTGTTCTGTCCCTGTACAATGCGATCCCAACTGTGCCTGTCCTGCAGGCGCCAGGCGATGGCGCCAGCGGACAGACTCTGCGCCCTGTGTTCAGCTGGGAGCCGTCTCTTCAGAGTGGAACCTATGAAATTCAGATCGCGACCGATCCAACATTCAATACCATTGTCGATTCTGCCACTGGATTAGCCAGCAACACTTACACGCCTGAGACCGACCTGAATTACCGAACAAGCTATTTTTGGCGGGTGCGTTCCCTGAACGGCTGTGGGAATGGCGCATATTCTATGGTCTTTTCATTCAGCACACTATCTGCTCCTGGCGACTGCCCGCTGGGCACCCTGTCTGTGACAGTATACAGCCAGGATTTCGAGGCCGGCAGCCTGGGTTGGAGTCACAGCGGCATTGGCGATAGTTGGGCGCTGGTTTCCAACCGCACTCACAGCGGTGTGAATGCCTTCCGCGCAAATGACCCGGCGACAGTGAGCGACCAGCGGCTGGTCTCCCCTGAGATTGCTTTGCCAGCCGGACAATCGCCGCTCACTTTAAAGTTCTGGAATTACCAGTCGCTGGAAGACAAAGCGTCTGGGTGCTATGATGGCGTCATTGTCGAGATCAGTACGGATGACGGTTCCTCCTGGTCTCAATTGCCTGGATCGGCTATGCTTACCGATCCATACAACGGGATGGTTGACAGCGGGTTCAGCAACCCGCTGGCAGGCATTCATGCCTGGTGCGGCGATCCGCAAGACTGGTTGAATTCTGTGGTTAATCTGGCGGGTTATGAAGGCCAGAATGCCAGATTTCGATTCAGACTGGGATCTGACTCATCGCAAAGCCGGGAGGGGTGGTATATCGATGATGTGGTCGTGCAGAGCTGCCAACTTGATGGATACAGCGCATCTTTAGGCCCTGATAGCACCGCCGACGGTCTGCCAGGCAGGGTGATTACACACACGTTTACCCTTCAGAATCAGGGTCGAGCAGATACCTATGTGTTGACACTCGATGGCGCAGCCTGGTCCACTTCGTTAACAACCCCATCTCCCTTATCTTTGGGTGCTGGCGCTTCGGCCAGTGTGCAGGTTGGCGTTCAAATACCTCTCCTTCCCACTGAAATGCTGCTCGGGAGTGATATGTTCACGGTGTCGGCACATTCGTTGGGTGAGCCGGGGTCGGCAGTTACAGCCACGGGCACGACCCGTAGAGTAATTAATCCAGGAGTACAACTCACCCCTGGCCTGCAGAGCCGCGCAGGCGCTCCAGGGGAGGTCGTAACCCACACCCTTACCCTTGAAAATACCGGTGATTACACGGATACTTACACACTCACCCTGGAAGGGAACACATGGGTTACATACCTGCCAGCGACCAGCAGCGCCCTGGCCCCGGGTGATGCTCAGGTGATCGATGCCCGGGTGACAATCCCGGAGCACCTCGTTCCGGATGCGATTATCGCCAGTGATGTGTTCACCGTGACTGCGGCATCACAACTTGAGCCGGGGACAACGGCTCATGCGGTGCGGATCACGAATGCCAACGTATCACCCGGTGTCCAGATTTCACCGCTCGTGCAAACCGGTGATGGTATGCCGGGAGATGTAATCACCTATACCTTCATGATTACCAATACCGGTGATTACTCGGATACGTACGATCTGGTATTAAGCGGTAATGCATGGAACAGCCTGGCGCCTCTTTCCACCGGTTGGATGTCTTCCGGTTCAGGTAGCCCGGTGAGTGTACGGGTGGAAATCCCCCACCTGTTTGGGCGCGATATCCATTCGGGAACCGATCATTTTTCGCTGGATGTCGTTTCGCATTGGGATAGCCAGGTGACCGTTCGTGCTGAGGTGACCACAACCGCCCGCGTAGATGCGGGTTTACAGCTTTTGCCAATCAGCGCAGCAATAACCGGCTTACCAGGTCAGGTAATCACCTATACCTTCACCATCACAAATACGGGAAATTACACGGATACCTTTAATCTGAGCGCAGACGGGGTATGGCACGCATCGCTTTCCCAGACGACCACCGGTCAGATGCTGCCCGGCGCAAGTGTACAGGCGATCCTGTGGGTGGATGTGCCCGGAGATGCGGCGGACCAATCCAGTGATATAACCACCGTACAGGCAGTTTCGACCCTGGATGCTTCTGTAACGGCCCAGGTGCAGGTAACTACAACCGCTGTGTGGCGGCGCATGTTCCTACCCGTGATGATGAAATAGCCGGTTTCAGGATCCGGTTTGCTCGACCACTTCGAAGCGGATGCCGCGTTTGCTCACTTCCTGCATAAACAGGGCGGCATCCACAGCTGTTTCAACGGGCGCGCAGCCGGGTTGGATCATTCCACGCGCTTGGAACCCCATCATAATGGCGCAGTGCCAGCCGGTGAGACGTTCCATGGCAGTGAAACCGGTTGCGTCATCGAAATAATCGATCAAGTCAACACGCACCGTGGCAGCGTGAGCGTTCTTCTTGCCTTTGCCTACAACCCAAATCACGGTGACATCGCGTACCTTTGGGGTGGTGATCTTTGGCTCAAGCAGGGTGTGGAACACCTGCCGGGGTATCACCATTTTTCCGTTGACGACGATTGGCGCTTCAGAGAACAACCCGAGGGCTTTGTAAGCCCGCAGCCATTCAAAATGGCCCGGGTAACGCAAAGTGCGATTCTCATAACGCTTCAACCGTCCTTCAAAGGTCCAGGGTGATGTAGATGCGCCGCCGGAGGTGATATCTGCTTCCAGCAGGCCCAGCGGGGGGAAATCGATCATTTCTGGCTCGGTCAGGGTTTCCATACGGGTGATTTTGCCATCCCGCAAAAAAACCGCCTCGCCGTCCATTTCGTTGGTCAGACCGTTGATGTGAAATGTCAGCTGGTAGTTCCAGGGCGGGGTTGGTTTTTGCGGCAAACCGCCATCGTAAATATATATCTCCTCAGGCTCATCCAGAAGATCCACAACGTAGGCGGCCATCGTGTTGATCAGACCCGGACCCATACCGCAGTCGGGAACGACGCTGACTCCGGCCTGGATGGCTTCTTCGTTCAACGCCAGCTGGGTCAGGACGACGTCGGTGTGACCGCCCAGATCGCAAAGATGAGTGCCAGCAGCGATGGCTGTCCGGGTGATATCCAGATTATGGGTGTACGGGACGGCGCTCATGGCGACATCCACCGGACCGAGCACTTCCAGCAAGGAGGAAGGGTCGGTGACATCCAGGTGCTGTACCACAGCGATTGAGGTGCCCGTCAGGCTATTCACCCGGTCGGCAGCTTTTTGAGCGGCAGCCAGATTTAAATCAGCCATCACAATGCGCCCGGCTTCGCCAAAACGGATCAGATCATAGGCGGCGGCAGTGCCCTGGCGTCCTGCTCCCAGGATGACATAGTAGTAAGGCGGCTTGGGCGGCATCGGTTCACCTCGATTGAGAGATTATGACGGCTTCTGGCATAGTTCTGAGACGGCGGATACAAGCGCATCCAGGTCTCGAACGGTATTATAACCTTGCACCGAGATGCGCAGGAGGATTTTATCTTTCCACGAGATCACGGGAATTTCAACGTGATATTGGTCGTACAGGCGATTTTTTAATTCAGATGGATCGTGGATGGGCGGCATCTGGAAGGCGCCCATTTGACTGAACAGGTTTAAATCGATGGGATACAGATCAGGCAGACCGGTGATCGTATGTAGTTGTTGCAGGGTTTGTGTAAGAAGCGTATGGCACTGCTGCCGCACCTGCTCCCAACCCTGGGCCTGCATAAAATCGATCGCCGCCGGCACCGATAAATATACCGACGGATCGTGCGTCCCGCTCCACTCCAGGTAATCGATATAGCGTGAAACGCTGTTAAAAGCGGTGTCCACATGGTAACCCCAGCTGACCACCAGGGGCTCGATCAGAGGCTGCCGGGCTCTGGATGTATAGAGAAACCCGGCGCCTTTGGGGCTCATCATCCACTTATGGCAGTTGCCGGTGTAGAAATCGGCGCCCAGGGCGTCGAGGTCGAGGGGGATTTGCCCGGGAGCGTGGGCTCCATCGATCAAGGTCAGGATGCCGGCCTGGCGGGCGCGAGCGCAGATGGCTTCCACAGGCAGGCGCAGGGCGGTGGGTGAGGTGATATGGCTGACGAAGATCAGGCGGGTGCGCGGCGTGACCCCCTGCCAGATTTCTTCCAGTAAGTTTTGAGTGGAAACCGCCGGCAGGCTCACCGGTTGGCGCACATAAACGGCGCCGGTTTTGCTGCAGATAAACTCCCAGGTGTAATCGCAGGCGCCGTACTCGTGATCGGTGGTGAGCACTTCGTCGCCGGGGTGCAGATCCAGGGATCGGGCAACAATATTGACGCCATGTGTGGCGTTGGGAATATACACCAGGTCACCGGCGTCGGCGTGCAGGTAAGTGCCCAGCGCTTCCCGGGCGGTTCTCAAGTGGGCGGCGATCTCGCGCCCCAGGAACCGCACCGGCTGTCGTTCCAGGCGCCGCTGCCACTCCTGGTAAACATCCAGCACCGGCTTTGGGGTTGCGCCAAATGACCCGTGGTTGAGAAAGTGGATTTCCGGTTCAAGGCTGAAGTACTGTTCCAGGTTATGCATGGGCGCAATTATAACTTGAAGAATCAGATCGTCTGGGGTATCATGGCAGATACGTCAACATAACCGGTATCCAAGGACCAGGATAAGATATGCGAGTCAAATCTATTGTTTATGGGTTGGTATTGGTATTTATGGTTTTTGCGCAGGCAGCTCCCGCCCTGGCTGCCGGGCCGGCGCAAGGCGAAACACCCCAGGCGTGGGAATTTGTGGCCCCTGGGATTGATTACCAGAAGTTCCACATCACCAATAACGGCCGACCGGTGGATATCTTTGTCTCACGGATGGACCGCAGCAATGCCAGTGCAACGCTTGACACCAGCATCGCTCAAGGTCGCATGTCCGGCGGCACCGAGACGGTGCTCGGAATGGCAGCCCGCTACGACCAGGCGGTCAATTACTGGGGTGGGGTATGGGGCAACAGAAACAATGTAGCTGTTGCGATCAATGGTTACTTCTTTAACGATCGAGTCGAACCCATTGGCATGCCCTGGAGTGGGCAGGCGCAATCCGGCTGGTATGCCAAGCGTTTCGACGAGGCGGTGGGTGACGCCGGGTTTGCCTGGATGATGGACAGAACCGCTCACATTGGCACCTGCGTCACCCATCTTGCCAACAGGAATTACATCATCTTTCCAGACAGCCCGACTGCCTACAGTCCCAATATTCGCGCCATCAATGTTCTCCACGATGATCAGGACTTGATTCTATACACACCCCAATATGACGCGACCACACTCACAGAAGCAGGTGGGGATACCCCCAGGGTCGAGATTCTGGTTGAGATGATCCGGCCGACGGTGATCCTCTCAGACCCTGGTATCGCGCCGCTGGGTTACATCCGCCAGATCAACACCAACCAGGGCTCCACCCCGATCCCGTTTGACCATGTGGTCGTCGCGGCCTGGGGGGATGTGGGCACCACCATACTGGATAAGATCGCTGCCGGCGAGATCGCCGTGGGCGACCCGCTGCGCGTGGTGCAGCAAATCAGTGTTTGTAAAAATTTTCCTGCGCTTGACTGGACCAAGACCTATGCCACCACCGGCGGCGATTATCACTTTCTCACCGGGGGCGTGATCCGGACAGATTTCTCCAATCCCGACGCAGCCGTGCGCAATTCGCGCACCGCCATCGCCTATAACGACACCTATGTTTTCTTTATTGTTGTTGATGCCTTTAATCCAGGCGTGAGCGAGGGCCTGAACATTGGCTCACTGGGGACATTTATCGTCAATACCCTGGGCGCCAGCGATGCTGTTTCCCTTGACAGCGGCACCTCTGTCACCATGGTGGTCAATGATGCCGTCGTAAACAACACCTACTGCAACTACACGCGCGACTGTGGCACCCTGCAGGCGGAGACTTCCGCTGTGCCAACCTCAACGCTGCAGGTCGATATCATGCCGCCCGACGATAAAACGGTTGAATGGGATGAGTTGTTAGACCAGGCCCGGGTGGGCAACGGATGGATGATGGTATCGGTCGAGCCCGTGCAGCTTTCCACTTCGTTCATCCCCACGCAAAATGTGACCACGCTCATGCCGGCGGAGTTGCGCCTCGGCCCCGGCGCCAACTACGCGACGATAGACAGCCTGGCTGCGGGCGACACCGGGGTGATCCTGGATCACCAAAACCATATGAACGGCGTGCTGGCGAAGAACTCCTTCTGGTGGAAGGTGGCTTTCGGCAGTACGGTGGGCTGGATAAGGGAGGAAACCTTGCAGGGTGGTCTGGTGCCGCCAGTGGAGTGGTCATACTTTTCCTTCCTGCCTGCCATCAGCGGTTCGAACGCCATCCAACAGGGTGCGCCAGCAGCGCCCATTCCAACCGGTACTGCAATATCACCCCAGCCTGATCTGGCTGAGGAAACAGCCAGGTAAGCATGGCGCGGCTGCCGGTCGGTAAGCTGCCGCCTGAGCTGTTGAGGCGTCTGCTGGCGCAAGCGCCACAGACGGATGAGCGCATCCTGCTTGGCCCGGGTGTCGGCCTGGACTGCGCCGTGGTGGACCTGGGGGATCGACTGCTGGTATTCAAGTCGGACCCGATCACGTTTGCGACCAGCGAAATCGGGTGGTACGCCGTGCAGGTCAACGCCAATGACATCGCCACCACCGGAGCGGCGCCACGCTGGCTGCTGGCGACGCTGCTGCTGCCCGAAGGGGCTGCCACAGGTGCGATGGCTGAAAACATCCTTTCACAGGTGTACCAGGCTTGCACAATGTTGGGCGTCTCCGTACTGGGCGGTCACACCGAGGTGACTTATAGCCTCAACCGGCCACTGCTGGCAGTAACCATGATCGGCGAGGTAAGCCGGGAAGACCTGATAACCCCACGCGGCGCCCGGGTTGGGGACAGGATTCTGTTGACCAAAGGAGTGCCCATTGAAGCCACCGCCCTGCTGGCGCGTGAAATGCCGCACCGGCTGGCAGGTGTCCTTAACCCGGCAGAACTGGAGCTTGCGCGGCAATACCTGGTTGACCCGGGGATCGGTATTACCACCGAGGCGCGGTTGGCTGTGCAGACGGGCGGCGTGACCACCATGCACGACCCCACCGAAGGAGGCCTGGCAGCCGCACTGTGGGAGTTGTGCGAGGCCAGTGGGAAACGGTTGGTTTTTGATCCAGCCGAAGTGCCGGTGC
The DNA here is from genome assembly GCA_963705155.1 of uncultured Chloroflexia bacterium. Taxonomy (GTDB): domain Bacteria; phylum Chloroflexota; class Anaerolineae; order Anaerolineales; family UBA4823; genus CAVPJC01. The sequence goes on from CAVPJC010000014.1 coordinate 257,477, forward strand.
CCGAAGTCTTGCCGGGCGCATCTGCGCCGCACTGGGGATCGATCCACTGGCAGCCATCGCTTCAGGGGCGCTGCTGTTGACTGCCAGACCGGATAGTGTCACAGAGATTATCACCGTATTGGGCAGTCAAGAAATCGCCTGCGCCTGCATCGGCACGGTGGAGGCCGGACCAGTCGGCGTCTGGCAAAATACCCTCGATGGACTGAAAGTGTTGTCACGCCCGGAACGCGATGAAGTCGCCCGTTTGTTTGCCGACGGCGCTGTGGATGATTCCTTGACTTAATCGATCAAAGGTCTCCGGATCGAATAAAGCAGAACATCCCAGGTCCGGTTTTTAAACTCAGCTTTCTGTGGTTGTAATGGTTCCAGGCGCATCCCGATTTTCTCCAACACACGGGCAGAAGCATGGTTTTCGACCAGGCAGGTGGCTGAGACCGCGTTTTAAATCCAGGGCGGTAAATCCGTAGTTGAGCATAGCCCTGGCTGCTTCGGTGGCATAGCCCTTACCCCAGTGTTCAGGGGCCAGCTCGAAACCGATTTCAGCTTCATCTTCCTGCAATTGGATTTTTCGGATACCGCAGTTGCCAATCAAGCAGGCCATCTTCAAGCCCGCGTGATGGCGAGCTGGAAACATGAGGCGCGGCATTTCCGCCTGCCAGCCAATAAACCGGCTGACAAACTGCTGAACCTCCTGCGGCGACCGCGCTTCCCAGGTGTAGAACTTCAAATAGCGCGGGTCGTTCTGATAGGCATGCACGGCAACCCAATCGCTATCCAGAAACTCGCGCAGCTTCAAGCGTGGCGTGAGGATTTCCACAGATCGCCTGACCTGGATGAATTTATAACTGCCCGGAAGCAGACCAATTTTGGAGCAACCGCCTGATAACCTGGATCGGAGTAGCGTTCCAGGACAAAAGATGAGGCGTATGCAGGGAGAGAGCTGCCGGTCAGGTGGGCGGCGAGAAGCTCCCCGGCCGCACAGGCTGCCATCAGGCCATAACCGGAAAGTGCGCCGATGACATATGCGCCCTGTACGGGCAGCGGGCCAATCAAAGGCCGGTTTTCGATCGTTTTTGTGTAATAGCCGCCATCCAGTATGGGACGCGGCGACCTGCCAAAATACGCCCGGATGGCGGGCAGCATGGCAGCCATGCCGCGCAGCGCGATTTCTGGATACTGGTCGTCCAGCCGGGGTGGGAAGACAGGTTCAACGGTATTGACATGGTATTCCCACAACATCAGGGCGATGTCGCTTCCCGCGCCGCCCTCCGGGCGGGTGTGAGCGCCTGCCGGCATTTGCTCGAGCAGCCAGGCGGTATCTGGATCGGATTCAAGCAAGGATCGCTCCTCCGGAGACCATTCCAGGTATTGTAAATCGGTCCAGATCAGCAAAGGGGCATGGCGGGGGATGGCTGCCAGGCTATCTTTGAAGGCGACCTTGAGATGCAGCTCGCAATGTACCGGGAGATCAATACCGAGCATCTTAGCGGTTGGTTTTAGCAGTGGACCTGCGGCATTGATAAAATTGCGTGTAGCCACAGTAGCGCCGCTGCTCAGGCGAACTGCGTTGACCCTGCCTCCGGTCACATCCAGCGATTCGATCCGCGCGTTTTCCAGACGCACACCAGCCCGGCGGGCTGCCTTCCAGAAGGTACATTCCCAGTTGTTGGGCGCTGAACCAGCCGGCCCGGCGCACATGCAGGGCAGCCATTACACTGCTTGAGAGATAGGGAAACTGCTCATGGATCAACAGCGGGTCGAGGATCAAATCGGCGCCGGCAGGCATACCGGCAAAGCCCTCGGAGGAAGCGGGGATATAGGGCGGGTCACCCGCCTCGCCCCGGTAGATACGCAGCTCCCCGGCGCCCAACCCGGGCGGTTCCTGGGCGGCAGCTATGAAAGCTGGCAAGCGCTGTGGATTGGCGGTCAGATACAGGTAGCCGCGCCGGTTCATCTGGAAAATATTACCGCTTTCTGAAGCCAGGCTCTCCATCAAGTCGATTGAGCGGTTCATCAACCCCACCATGGCGGTATCAGGACCGGGCCACCAGTTGCGGTAACACTCGGTGGATTTATCGCTGGTCAGGCTGAGAGGAGACCTTTCGTCCACCAGTAGAATGTCCCTGATTCCGTGATGCACGGCAAGATGATAGGCAGCGCTGATACCCGCAATACCAGCACCACAAATAACGGCCTCGTACGGGTTGGTCATGCCTGATCAGCCCAAATCGATGTAAATGCGTTTGTTGATCTTTCCCTTGGATTTGTAATCCACAACCCGGATGCGCCCAACCTCGGAGGTGTTTGCCACGTGGGTGCCGCCATCGGCCTGCAGATCCAGCCCGACGATTTCTACAATGCGGACTTCCTGTATCCCTTCAGGGAGCAGGTTGATTTTTGTGCGGATCAGATCGGGTATTTGAAATGCCTGGTCGCGTGGCAGGATGCCCACGCGCACCGGCAGGGCGCGGGCGACTTCCACGTTGACAGCCTGTTCGATCTGATCAACCAGCTCTTTTTGCATGGTCTCAAACTCAAAATCCATGCGTCCGTTCAGGGGGTCCATATCGCCGCCGGTTACGGAGGCGCCGTAATCCCGAAATATGACTCCGCACAGGATGTGCATGGCCGTATGGGTACGCATCAACTGATAACGGCGATCCCAGTCAATCGTTGCTTCGATATGCGCTCCTGGACCGAGGGCAACGGCCCGTCACCGGAGATATAGTGGAAGACATCGGCGCCGATTTTTTTGGCGCGGGTGACCACCAGGCTGGCGTTATCCCACAGCAACGTACCACTATCTGCAGGCTGGCCTCCTCCGCCAGGGTAAAAAGCACTTTGTTCCAGTACCACGCCGCGGTTGACTTCATCGACGGCGCTGACGACCGAGCTGAATGTTTTGAGATAACTATCGGTTTGATAAAGCAGGTGTGTCATGATCTACTCCAGGTTTGGTTTTGTTTTGCCCCGTGCTGGACGCCTGACGATCAGGACCGTCCACACTTCAGGTGGTCAAAAAATCAAGGATTGTCTGGCTGCTTATACTGGAAGAGCACCCACTGGGCGATGACGCCGAAAAACAATAAAATGATGAACATGGCGGTCACCCCGATGCTATCCAAAGTGACGTGCCGGATGACCAGAGTCGCGCCGAGGGTAGCTGAAATGAGGATGAGGGGCAACGACCTCCAGAGCAAATAAGCGATCAGGCCAATCCCTCCACACCCCAGAACGACAGGAAGGCTGACCCAGTTGGTTGACCAGCCAAGCGCGTATGGCAGGTAATAGCACAGGTAAACTCCAGCGGCGAAAACAGCCAGGGGAATCACCACTCGTTTGAACAAACCGGCTGCGAGAGCACCCAATACACCGCAGGAAAGGGCGTAGAGATCAATTCGCCCTGCCCGAGACCCGGTTGGTAATACGCCATAAAGACACTGCCCGCCAGGAAGCCAACCCCGGCTGCAAAGAACCAGTGCGATTGGTGCCCGGTTACCATCAAGATAAATCCGATCACAACCGAGAGAGCGTTCATGCGTTATTACAAAGTATAACCAATTTCCAGCCAAATTCAACAGATATGTCTTCATCAGGCTGGTCTATCTTGGGGTAAAATCGATAGAGGAATTGCTATGCTGGAGGTTGACCTACCAGATGGCAGGCGATCGCACGCAGGGTCTTTGGTGGGGACTCGCGGTAAGACATAAACTATGCATACATCCGCAAACGATCTGATCTTCTATTATCCGGAGGGGCATGCGGCGCACGCCGAGGCAGGCCACCCGGAAAGACCCGAGCGCGTGGAAACCCTGCGCCAGGCCTTGCTGGCTGGAGGCTGGTGGCAGCGCTTTGCCAGGCTTTCTCCGCTGGAAATTCCCGAGGATGTCCTGCACGAAGTCCACAGCAAGATTTACCTGCATGCGCTCCAGGATGCCTGTCGTCAAGGCCGACGGTTGGATATGGATACCTATGTGACGACGGCTTCGTGGTCTGTGGCCCTGGCAACTGCGGGAGGGCGCGGCAGCGGTTGCCGATGCCATCTGGAGGGGGGAAGCCCGCCGGGGACTGGCCCTCACACGACCGCCCGGGCACCATGCCACCCGAGAGCGCGGCATGGGTTTTTGTTTGCTCAATAGTGTCGCCATAGCAGTTCAATATTTGACGATGATTTTGGGGGCAAGAAAGCTGGCCGTTATTGACCTGGATCTGCACCACGGCAACGGCACACAGGATATATTCTGGGAGCGCGGAGATGTATTCTATATCTCTACCCACCAATCGCCGCTCTATCCGGGTTCGGGCAGCCTGGAGGAGACCGGGGATGGCGCTCGGGCAGGGGTATACAGCAAATTTCCCGCTTCCACCTGGCTCGGGGGATGAGGCATTCGCGAATTTCATGAATGGATTGATCCTGCCATTGCTGGATCGATATGCTCCGGAAATGCTCCTGGTGAGTTTTGGTTTCGATCCACACTGGAAAGACCCTCTGGGTCACCTGGAACTTTCAGCAGGTGGGTATGGGGATTTAATTTCTGCGTTAACGTCCTGGGCTGATGCCCGCTGCAACGGGCGCATCGGGTTGTTCTTGGAAGGAGGTTATGATCTGGCTGCTGCAGCAGCCTGTGGGTCAGCGGTTACAGCCGCCCTGCTGGGTGAACACTGGACGGATACGTTGGGTGCATCACCCCGCGCGGAAGGGCGCTCCTGGCAGGCAGTTCATCGCCGCGCCAGGGAGATTTGGGGACTATAAGTGGAAAGGAGGAAAATCCGTGGAAAATCAACTGGCGATATTTATCGATTTTGAAAATATTGCGTTATGGGCTGAAAGAGAATTCTATGATTTTGAATTGACACCGTTGATCGAATACCTTCAAAGTCGAGGGCCTCTTGTGGTTAAGCGCGCTTACGGCGATTGGAGCCGTTTTCAGCGTTACCGTGATGAGCTTATGAATCTCTCCATTGACCTGATTCAAATTTACAGCGTTCGCGCCGGGAAAAACCGGGCTGATATTCGCATGGCAGTCGACGCTCTGGAGATTGCCATGACACGCTCTCAAATTCAAAATTTTGTCATCGTATCAGGTGACAGTGATTTCAGTCCTTTAGCTGCCAAGCTGCGTGAATACGGACGATATATCCTGGGGGTAGGCCCTCGAAGTGTGACCCACAACCTGCTGGTGAAATCTTGCGATGAGTTTGTGTATCTGGAAACGATCCTGGGTGAAACGGACGAAGCCGATGTGCAAATCAATACGGAACGGGAGGATGCCCGCCGAATTTTGCGCCGCGCCCTGCAAGCCCACGGCCAGCGCGGCGAGCTTCCGATCCTGGCAGCCAAACTAAAACAAACCATGCTGTTGATTGACCCGGCTTTTAATGAAGCCAATTTTGGTCATTCGCAATTTAAAACCTGGCTTGAAGAAAATCAAGATTTAATCAAATTGTACATAAAAGATTTGCAGCTTTACGTTACCCCGTTGGATTATTCAGTACCTGAAAATCTGGAGTTGACCCCTGTGGATGCAGCCCAGATGCCCCTGGAATTTGCTTCTACCACAACAGCTACAACAGAAAAATTGTACCGCCAGCTCTTTGCCCGGCTAAAAATGACCTCGGCAGACCTGGCGACCCGGCGGGATGTACTGCGGGATATCTATCGTGAGTTGATCGAACGACCGGGCAAATTGAACACAGAAGACCTGTTGGAAATATTGCGCGAACGCTACGTTGCGCAGGATTTGATCCGCAGCAAGCCGCTGCTGCGTGATATTCTACAAATGGCTTACCGTCAGCGGGCGTTTGATTATGGCAAGGAGGGCGCCTCGCTGGCAGTGCCCTTCCGCCTGGCAAAAGGCATTGACAGTGAGGCCGCTTTTGTTCGCAGGGCGGAATCGGATTATGTGTATGCGGTCATCCGGGCTGGTCTGGATCTGGATCCAGCCGAGCTGGCATGCATCATTTTGAATGATCGCGATCAACAAGCCTATGTGAATACGCTGGTGGAAGACCTTAAGCAGCGCGGTTTGATTGTAAGGAAAGAACGCCGCTACTGGCTGGCAGGCCGTGATGCGATACCATTCCGGGACGAGGCGGTATTGCAGCCAGTTTGCCACGACATAGAGACGGTCGAAATTCCAGCCGGCCTGGATCAGGGCGTCAACATGGCGCGAGCCTTATCGAAAAACGCTATGGTTCAGCGGTCACAAGACTTTATCGCCGCAGCCAACAATTTTTTGTTGGCCTGCCGGTTGCAGTGGGATGCTGTTGAGCGCAATGACACCGGCGCCACCCTGCAAGATCTGCGCTGGTACATGGCTTCTTATGCGTCTGCCAATGCCGGTAAACTTTCACAGGTCAGCAAAGATTACACGGCAGCCCGGCCTTACTACCTGGCGTTCTTTGCGCTGGTGCAGGAGGATGATCCGCTCTGGGACCGCATGCGGGGGTTAATCAATCCGATGCTGGCGTATTATTGGGTCAATGCGGCCCGCGAGTTGGGCGTAAACACCAGCGAGTGGAATTTTAATGCGGCATCGCCGCCGCAAATTGCGGTTTCCATCGCCACCCATCCTAACAACCGGCTGCGCTCGCACTGGCGTGAAGTGACAGAATCGCTGGCTCTGGTGAACCCGGGTTTGTTGAGCCGCATTTTGGATCAAATCCAGCATAACCGGGCTGAATCGCCCGAATTCTCACAGGCTGCCGATCTGATCCGGCGGATGATTGTGGATTGATTTACCTGAATTCAATATTAAGCTGGTTGTTGTCACGGCACAGCCAGCTATCCTACTTACATTGGAGCATTAAATGGGTATTGTAACTTTACGCTGGGTAGAAGGGAAGATGATGGTAGGCACCGATTCGGTCGGGCACTCCATCGTGATTGGGCGTTCGCCGGAAGATCCATCGAAGTTTGCCGGGATGAAACCATCCGATTTACTGCTGCTGGCGGCGGCATCTTGTTCGACGTATGATGTTATCGAAATCCTTACCAAGCAGCGTGAGCCGTTGCAGGATATTAAAGTCTTTTGCCAGGGGGATCAAGAATCAGATCCTCCCTACACTTTTATCTGTCTGCATCTCCATTACATCGTCACCGGGCCAGTGAATCCCGAAAAACTTGACCGGGCAATCCAGCTTGCTGAAGATAAATACTGTTCTGTGATCAGCACGCTGCGGCTGGGTATTCCCGTCACCAGCGATTATGAAATTGTTTCCTGAAATTGCATTTGGCTTGCTTGCTTGAAACAGGCTGGATGAAATGCCCGATTGTCTATGTTGACATCTCGTTTCGAAAATGCTCTGGTGTACGCCTTCCGGTTGCATGTCACTCAAACACGCAAAGGCAAGCGGATCCCCTATCTTGCGCATCTGATGTCAGTTGCCTCCCTGGTGTTGGAGAACGGCGGCGATGAGGATATGGCTATTGCGGCACTATTACATGATGCCGTAGAAGATCAGGGAGGGCGGAAAACACAGGAGGAAATCCGATCCAGATTCGGCGAACGCGTGGCCTTAATCGTTAAAGGCTGCACCGATGCGGATGAATTCCCAAAACCTCCCTGGAGGGAGAGAAAAGAAGCTTACCTGCACCATCTCCGCGGGGCGTCTGAGGATGTCCGGCTGGTATCCCTGGCAGATAAGCTTCACAATGCCCGTTCCATCCTGGTGGATTTACACCAGGATGGAACATCGACCCTGAATAGATTTCAGGGCGGTGTCGAGGGTACGGTATGGTATTATCGTAGTCTGGTGAAGATTTTTCGAGAGCGAGACAATTCGCCGATGCTGGATGAATTGGCGGAGATAATTTCGCAGATCGAGAGCATGGTGCAGTCTGCACCGGAATAAAGCGAATCACGCTTGCGCGTGGTGATTGGAGTGGAAAATTCAATATGCCTGGTTATCGCGCCCTGACCGACCTGCCTGCATTGGTAAAGCGGGCCCAGAATCTGGCCGAGCAAATGGAGTTTGAAAGCTCTTGCACGGTGGAAACTGGCCGGTTGTTGCAGTTATTAGTCAGTCAATTTCAAAGCGGAGTAATTGGAGAGCTTGCCGCCGGTTGTGGCGTTGGTTCAGCCTGGATAGCCAGCGGTTTAACGCCGTCCACATCTTTTTTTACCGTGGAGGAGGATGTAGCGCGTGCGGCCTCCGTAGGCGCACTGTTTGATTCGCTGTTTAATGTCCGCGTGATCCAGGGTGACTGGTGGGACTTATTGAAAAACCGCCGTTTTAGTATGATTTTTGCCAGTGTTAACAGCACCCGGGCAGAGCGATCCGATCTTCTGGTGCAGTCGCTTAATACCGGCGGTGTCATTGTTTTAGATGGTATGCCGCCTCAAAACCGGGTGTCGCTGCGACCGAAGGGTGATGCTGATCAAGTACGTGAATACTGGTTAAACGATCCCCGAGTGATTGCAACTGAAATACAGGTCTCTGTGGGTGAGTCAGTGATACTGGCTACTCGCCAATCCTGATGCGGAGATGATCCGATGGGCGCGATTTTAGTGTCGGGTTTGATCAATATCGAGACAACATTAAGGGTTGAGTCGTTTCCTATCTATTATTCTCCGGTGCGTTTTCCTTTTTTTGGTGTGAATTCGACGGTTTCAGGGGTCGGATATAACATCTCAAAGGCGTTGATTAAACTGGGTGAAGAAATTCGTTTTGTTTCGATGATCGGCCAAGATTTTGCCGGTAAACTGGTTCTCGAAGAAATGCGCCAGGCTGAAATTCCCAATCGATATATTTACGATCGTTTAGCGCGCACTCCCCAATCGGTGATCTTATATGACCACGAGGGGACTCGCCAGATTTAACACCGACCTGAAAGACATTCAGGAACAAGACTATCCGGGAGACCGGTTCGATCAGGCTTTGACAGAATGCTCGCTGGCCGTTCTTTGTAATATCAATTTCTCCCGCCCTTTTTTGCGTAAAGCCAGGGCGTCTGGGATTCCGGTGGCTACCGATATCCATACCATTTCGAACCTGGAAGACGACTACAACCGTGATTTTATGGCTGCCGCCGATATCTTATTTATGAGCGACGAAAATCTGCCCAGTACACCGGTGGAGTGGGTGCACAGGATCCAGGCAAAATACCCTGCCGAGATCATTGTCATAGGACTGGGTTCGCGTGGAGCGGTTTTGGCTGTGCGCCAGGATCATTTTGTGGAGCGATTCCCGGCGGTGTTCACGCGACCCGTGATTAATTCAATCGGCGCTGGCGATGCGCTGTTCTCTTGCTTTGTGCATTATTATATGCGCGACCACGATCCCTACGGAGCGCTCGAGCGAGCGATGCTTTATGCATCTTATAAGATCGGGGAGAGTGGAGCTGCTGATGGGCTGTTGGACGGTGAGAGCACCGACCGCCTGTACTCCGAGAAGAAAAATCAATCCACAAGATGAAGGCGAGAGCAGTTATTATCATCAGCGCCGATTCCGAATGGCGCGCCGTGGGAGAGGTCCTGCCGGGGAAAGCAGCTCGGACTTCGCCGTTTGGCGAATGGTTCGAGCTGGAGGGTGGTGAATTTAGTTTGCCGCCTGGACTGATCTTTTTACACGGCGGCTGGGGTAAGATCGCCGCAGCAGCCTCGACACAGTACGCCATCGATGCCTGGCAGCCGGATGTACTGATCAATCTGGGGACCTGCGGCGGCTTCCAGGGGGAGATCGAGCGCGGCACCATCGTGCTGGTTGACCGGACGATTGTTTATGATATCGTTGAGCAGATGGGTGATTACGAGGAGCATATCGCTCATTACAGTACGCAACTCGACCTTTCCTGGCTTAAAAGCGAGCCTCCGCTGGTATTCCGCAGGGCTTTAATAGTTTCAGGCGACCGTGACCTGGCTCCTGAGGATATCCCTCTACTGAAACAACGTTATGGCGCTGTGGTTGGAGATTGGGAATCCGGAGCCATTGCCTGGGTGGCTTCGCGTAACCAAGTTCGCTGCCTGATCTTACGCGGGGTTACCGATCTGGTCAGCAGCAGCGCTGGGGAGGCGTACGGCAATATCGAGCTTTTTCACCAGGCCACTCGGGGCATCATCGAGAACCTGGTTTCAGGGCTGCATCACTGGCTGGCGCAGATACCTTAATTACCAATAATTTTGATAAGGGCGGGCTCTATTCCCCCGGGATTCATTGCTGGCGATACCTTTCATCCTATCGCCACTTGAATGTCCGGGTTGGGAAATTTGCCTTATAATTGGGCGTGGCTACAACTGGCTGGCAGCAGAACAAATCTGGTTTGTGGATATTTGACGTTCATTCATGGTTGAAAACAACGAACTAAGCGAGCGCGAACGCGAGATACTGTGTCTTGTTGCCACGGGGGCGAGCAACAAGGAAATCGCTCAGCAGCTCTATATCAGCGCGAATACCGTCAAGGTGCATCTCCGCAATATCTTCGCCAAGATCGGCGCGGCTTCCCGCACCGAAGCAGCGATGTATGCAGTGCAAAATGGCTGGGTGCCGGCAGCCACGGCAGTTGTAGAGAACGCGGATGAGGGGGGAGGGGAATCAACCCCTTCAGATTTAAAGGAGAGCGTCGAAAGAGCAAAGTATGCGACCAGAGGTCGGTCGTGGCTGCTTGCCGGTGTGGCGGTGATTATTTTGGCGGTTGTCGGGGTGGTTGCCTGGTTTTACTGGTCAGGGCGTTTAGCTTCGAGCAGCCTGCCTATGCCGGAGGGGTTGTCAGATTGGCAGGCAAAATCCCCCATGCTGACCCCCCGGCAGGGACTGGCAGCCGTAGGCTACGAAGATATGATTTATTCCATCGGTGGGGAGGATGAAGACGGGGTCCTTGACCGCGTGGATCGTTACAACCCCAGGACTGATGAGTGGCAATCTCTGGAAGACAAACCTACTGCGGTCAGCGAAATTCGGGCTGGGGTCATTGGCGGGAACATTTATGTGCCGGGTGGAAAACTCGCCGGTGGCCAAATCTCCGATCTGCTGGAGATATATTCTCCACGCGAAGATCGCTGGCAAAAAGGCGCAGCCCTGCCTGAAGCCAGAAGCGCCTATGCCCTGGCGGTATTCGAAGGAAAGTTGTATCTTTTCGGGGGTTGGGATGGGAGCAGTTTCCGCAACGAAGTATTTGTTTACGATCCCGGCCAGGATGCCTGGGAAGCGCGCACTGCCATGCCGACAGCCAGGGCGTACGCCGGCGCGGCTGTCTCCGGCGGTCAAATCTATGTGCTCGGCGGGAAAAACGAGCGCGGCCCGCTGCGGGTGAATGAGATTTATCTTCCGGTGTTGGATGTCAGCCAGGAAAAACCGTGGATAAAAGGTGTGAACCTCCCCGAGCCACGTTACGGGTTGGGGGTTGCGAGTGTTTCGGAATTTGTGTTTGTCGTGGGTGGCATGGGCGCCAACCAGCAGAGCCTGAACTCGCTGCAGCTGCTCAACGAGCAGCAAATCTGGCAGCCTTTCAAACCGCCTTACCCGGTCGCGGTCACTGATTTTGGCATGGCAGCCACCAATTCTTTCCTGTACATCCTGGGCGGGCGTGTGGGAGACAAATTCCAGGATGGACAGTTGATCTACCAGGTGGTTTACACGGTTTCGATCCCGTTACTGCCGGGCAACGCGGAAAATAACCCTTAAGTAGTATGTCATTTCCCGTATTCAAAAATATCCACTCAAAGTGGTTCAGAAAATTGAGCCTTGACATGTCTTTCGAGTCGCTTCCCGAGTGTGTGATTATCCAAAGGAAGTATTGCGCAAGCTACCAATATCCATAAAATAGAGCATAGCAAACGAAAAATATGAATAGCCTGGCTATTCATATTTGAACAACAGGCATTATAAAATTTGGCAAAGGAGAAAATACAATGAAAAAAGGTTTATCTCTGGTCTTTATCCTGGTACTGATCTTGAGCCTGACGTCCAGCGCCCTGGCTTCTGTCCCAGCGCCGGGTGGCCCGTTCAACAGCGCTTTCCGCGTTCAGAACCTGGAAACTGCTTCAGCGCAGTGCGTTTACGAGTTCTTTGATTCTGCGGGAGCCGTGGCTTTCACCAGCACCACGGTGTCTGTCAACCCTGGCGACAGCCTGTATGTGTATGTGCCTGACCTGTCAATTACACAGGGTGAGTACTCTGCAGTGGTTAGCTGTGATCGTAAAGTAGCTGCAGTATCGAACTTCAGCGATGCCAACTCGGGCGCCAGCTACAGCGGTGTCTCCGAGCTGGACGACACCTGGTATGCTCCGGGCATCTACGACAACTACTTCAATTATTATTCCAACATCACCGTGCAGAATGCTACCGCGGCAGGTGTTGATGTAAGAGTTGAAATTTACGCCCCCGGCAACGCTGTGCCCGTCAAGACACAAACTGCCACGAACGTGCCCGCCAGCGCCGCCACCTCCTTCGAACAGGAAGGCCTGACCGAATTGGCAAACAACCAGTTCTATTCAGCGATCATCAAAGGCTTCGTAACCGGAACCACCACGCCGGCTCTGATTGCGCCGATCGTCAACATCTACGGTCGCAGCACAGCCGATAACCAACTGTATTCCTACAATGCCTTTGCATCCGGCTCCACCACCGCTTACGCGCCGGTCATCATGAAGAATTACTATGGCTACAATACTGCTCTGGTAGTTCAGAACATTGGCACGGTAAACGCTTCAGTGGAAGTCAGATACACCAACGGTACTCTCACCACGCACACCATTGCCCCAGGCGCGGCAGCTTCGTTGTATACGCCGGATGTCGCTGGTCTGCCGAGCGGCAACACTCTTTACGGCGCAACCGTATCCAGCACCAATGCCCAGCCGCTGGTTGTGCTGGTCAACGAATTGAACGGCTACAATCGTGCAGCCAGTTACTCTGGCTTTGCCGCCGGCGGCACCGAAGTACCGCGCCCCGATCGTTGAAAAGCGCTACTATGGTTACAACTCCAGCGTCACCTGCCAGAACGTAGGCGCAGCGGCTGCCACGATGACCATCACGTATGCAACCGGCGCCTCTGGGCCGACCACATCGCCCAGCATCGCAATTGGCGGCACCCACCTCTTCTACCAGCCGAATGATCCTGCCCTGGCCGCTGCACCGCCCAACTACATCAGCTCGGCGACAATCACGTCGGGTCAGCCGATCGTGTGCATCGTGAACCAGGACATCAACGAAGGCTCTGGCGCCACCACTGTTATGGATCAGCTCTACTCCTATAACGGCGTCAATCCCTAATCCAACACAAGTCATGACGGTATAAATAAATTGGAGGCCACTGAAGACAAGCCAGTGGCCTCCAAAATTTCCACTATCTGCGAGATTGTTCATTATGAAGAAGCTTTTGATGATTGCCTGCCTGTTGGTTCTGGCTGTGACTGGCTGTGGGCAAAATACAGGCGGTGAAACGGCTCAGCCAACCATGGCAGCTACTACGGCTGTGGAAGCAGCGCCTACAGAAACAGAGGCCGGATACCCGTCTCCGGCGGCAACCCTATATGTGCCACCAACGCCTCAATCTTATCCGGGTGCGGAGACGGGACAACCTACTGAACAGCCCTTTTCGGTTCCGACTGCCAGCGCTACAGCAGGTGTTGTCACCGGACAACTTATTAACGTCGAAACGGGAGAACCGTTAGCGTTTCAATCGGTGTACCTGGGCCAGAAGATCCCCTTCAAAACTGGCACGGGTTATACTTATGGGCTGCAGGAGCAAAGCTCTCCACACACGATCAGCAATTCCGAAGGCAAGTTCGCCATCGGCGATGTTCCAGCAGATGAATACATCCTGATCCTGTTTACCCCGCACAGCATTTCAGTTGTGCATATGCAGGGAGCAGATGACACAAAAGAACTGGATGTGATTGTTCAGGCCGGACAGGTTCTGGATTTGGGCCAGTTAAAGGCAGTCAGCCCCATAAAGTGATGCGCAGTCCATCGGTAAACCGGGAGGGTGATGTTCCCTCCCGGTTATTTTTTTAAGATCTCTGGGCGGGCCGCCCCCATCATCGTCGGGAAAGCGCGTAGCGTCAGGAGCAGGCCAACCACACCCCAGAGCACATCACCCAGGATAAAAGTGATCCGCACCAGGATGCCAACAAACACTGCGCTGGCCATGGGCATATAGGGCTGCATAATGAAAGCCAACAGGAGTTCACGGATGCCCGAACCCCCCGGGACGATGAATAAAAGCATGCTGCTCCCGCCGGTGATGCTCCACACCCAGACGGCTTTCAACCAGCCTATCCCCTGCACCCCGGCGGCTTCGGCAAAAGCGTAGAAAATCAAACCACCTAGACCCCAGGAAAGGGCATAAACGGCAGCCCACACCAGGCTCTCGAGAGCACGAGAAAATTTGTTGCGATCGGCAGGCTGCCATGTGTACGCCAGGTACAGGGCGAAACCGAAGAACAGCCCTGGCAAATCCAGTCGCAACGCAAGGGGAATGATTTCGAGCCCGGTAAACGCCATTCCAATGGCCACCAGAAGCAGGATTCCCCATTCAAGAAAATTTGCGAGCACGATCATGCGGTTGTTACTGCTGGCATCTTCGGAGTACATGGCGGTCCGCCCAACCCAATGCCAGATGCCACCGGGCAGGCGCCGGATGAGGATCACCCGGGCGTAAATAGCGGCGTCTTTCCATGTGATCTTGCGGTGAAAGGATATGATGCGGGTCCAGATAAAAAACTGGATGAGCAGCGAAATGCCATAATACCCCAAGGAAAGCAAAGTGGGAGCCCAATATTTGTGCCATTCGATGCTGCGAATCTCAAAACCACTCACATACAGCAGGATAACAATGTAAGCAATTGCAGCAAGGGTCAGCAAACGGCCTATCCAGGACCACCTTTTTCGTGCTTGCTGCTGGAATTTATCCCAAAGCTCGGGAAAACGGTCAATCATGGGATGGCTGCTCGCTCTTTTTTTGAGCAAAATATGTGATAATCGTCGAGAGATTTAAACGGTCGAGCACACCCAGAACGGGAACCAGCGCGGCCCGTGTGAAGATGGAATAATAGGCCTGCAGCACCAGCCGACGCAGACGGGGTCGCCGGCTGCCCCAGGTCTGTGTCCAAAAATTTACGCTGTGACCCAGAACCGAGTAGCTGGTTGAGATGCAGCGAGTGGACGCCAGCCGGAAACCAAGCCGGTTTAGCCCATCTATCAGGACCGGCTTCGGGAAGACATACAGATGGCGGGGAAGATCCCAACCAACCCACAAGGGTCCAAAAAATTTCAATTCCAGGCTTTCAAAATTGGGCACAGAAAACACCAGCCAGCCGCCGTCTTTCAACAGGCTGCGGGCGCGCGTTTAAATCTTCAAAGGGCTGGTCAAGGTGCTCGAGTACATTCCAGAGCACGACAACGTCGAAGGAGCCGGGCGGCAGCTCAATTTCCGAAAACCGCCCGTTGTACACCGGGATGTTCAACTGATTTTTCGCATAGTCTGCAGCCCGCCGGCTGGGTTCGATGCCGGTGACATCCCAACGGTGGGATTTGAGCGCTTCTTCCAGAAAAAGACCTGTGCCACAGCCAATTTCCAGTAGTTTACCGCCAGGCTGAAAGCGCTCAATTGCGCGTAGCCGTTTCCAGGGTCCGTAACGTTTGTCTAGACGGCGAATTACCGTCTTCTCCTCGCGCACGAGGGCGGGGGTGGGAGGCGTAATCTTCCGGGTAATAGTGCTGCAGCGAATCCCAGCTCAGGCGTGGGTTCTGCCGGTAGGTGCCACATTTTGTCCAGCGCGATAGGACGAATTCAGCCCGGCAGTCCTTCCAGGCGGTCTGGGCCTCGAAAAACAACCTGGCTTTCATCAGCCCCGCACCAGTCGCAATCCGCACGTTCCCATGCAAGTTCATGGACATTGTTCATGACAGGAAGGCTTTCCATTCAGGCTCGGTGGACAGGGTCTGGTGACCGGGTGCTCATGCCAGCCGGGAGGTTTCCCAACGGTCTTTGTAAACCTTCAAGTATCCCCTGCCAGAAATCCGGCCAGTAGGCCCAGTTACGCTTCCAGAAGAATTCGCGGAGAATGACGTATCCAATATGAACCGGCAGGGCAAACCATACCGGACGGCCGTGTCTCCGGTAAAAGCGGGCGATGCTGGCCCCAAAGGTGCGCCAGAAGAAGGGCGATTGCGGCCCCTGGGTGGTGGTAGAAACTTTGTGCCAGATGCGGGCGTTAGGTGCGTACCAGATATTCAATCCGTGTGCACGCACTCGTTCAGAGAAATCCCAGTCATCGTATAAAAAGAAATAACCCGGGTCGAACAACCCGGCCTGATCAAATGCCCGGCGATGGATCAACAGCGCACAGCTGGGAGCGTATTCAATCAAGCGCGTTTTGTTCTCGAGCCCTTTGCGGGTATCGGTCATCAGGATGGCGGGCGGGAAGATGCGGTAACGCCCTC
This sequence comes from uncultured Chloroflexia bacterium, assembly GCA_963705155.1. Taxonomy (GTDB): domain Bacteria; phylum Chloroflexota; class Anaerolineae; order Anaerolineales; family UBA4823; genus CAVPJC01. Next base: position 273,860 of record CAVPJC010000014.1, read on the forward strand.
CGCTCGACCAGATTTTCTCATTACTGCCGTGAACGAGCACTTTGGGCATGACCAGCCCGGCCTTCGGGTCGGATTCGGCCACAACCATAAGTTCCTTGAGCATGTCGGGAGCCAGGACGGTATCGTTATTGAGCATTAAAATGTAATCGGCGCCCATATCCAGGGCGTAAGCGAAACCGACATTGTAACCCGCCGGGACGCCCAGGTTTTGGCCATTTTCCAGGATGTGCACCTGCGGAAAATCCTGCCGTACCCTGGCCGGAGTACCATCGCTGGAACCGTTGTCTACCAGGACAATCTGGATCTCCGCCCCGGCCGCTTCCAGGAGCGATTGTAAGCACTCGTGGGTGTCTTCGTAGTGATTATAGGTCAAGATCACGGCATAGATTTGTTGTTTGCCGGTCATTTTCTCTTCCTCTTTTGAGAGTATTATTTCAGCCTTTTGGTACTTCCCGGCGATCAGCCTGGCGGTTTCCAGAGCGGCAGCGAAGTTGTCATCCACTTCGCGGTGACGGAATTCGGCAGCCCGCCCAACGAGATGAAGGTTGTTGATTTTACTCAAGTTATCTTGGGCAGTTTCTATCGTCCGGTCGTAGACCTGATCGTACACTGGATAGGCAAATTTCTCGCGGATTACTTTTGTATCCAATATGGCCGACCTGGAGATCAGGTGAACTTTTTCCAGATCATCAATCACCTTTGCAACCACATTGGGGTGATCCTGGGTCACTTCGGCGCAAAGCACGGTCGTAGCAGCAGGCGTATCCACTGCGCTCATGTTTTTGAATTCCACCATGCGGTTGATGCATATCTGGCTGTCGATGTAATAAGTCCAGTGGTTGTCTGTCACCAGCGGGCGATCAACCAGCAAATACACCGCGTCAACCTTGCGGTAATTCATAAACAGTTCGTACCCCAGCAGGCGGCCTGTCAGGGTGAGCGGCAGGGTGGAAACAACATGTTCCACCTCGAGCAGGTGGTTTTGCCCGTCTTGTTGGTACTGCACTCCGCGGATGGCGCCGGCATCCTGTTCAAAACCGGTTACCGTGGTCTGCAGCAGGACATGATCTTTGACTTCCTCATACAGGCGGTTAGCAATGGCGCCGTAACCGCCACGAATCGGGTAATAGAAATACTGAAATTTGGTCTTGGTGTTTTCGCGGTAGTGATCGATCGGGTTTGCCAGGCGGACTTTCTGGCGAGCCCAGCTCACTGAAATCTCATTGCCAGGTACACCAAAAAGCTTTTCAGTGTAGGCCTGAAAAAACAGGCGATAGAGCGACCTGCCATACCTGCGCAGGACATAATTCTCAAAACTGTCATCCGGCAGGCTACGCGGGCGGAAGAGATAGTCCCAGATAACCTTAAAACGGTGCAGGATGGGCAGGTGGGTGCCGAGCTCGATGACGTCCAGGGGATCACGCATCCAGCGTTCATTCAGGTAGATGCGGCTACGGCGCAGGTGGCGGCCCATGGGCACCAGGTTGAGCAGCTGCTGCAGGTGAACTCATCGTTAGTGAATAAACGGTGGGCAGCAAAATCGCAGTAGAAACCATGCCACTCGAAGCTGCCGCGCAAGTCCCCCGATATAGGCCTGTTTTTCCAGAATGGCGAAATCGATTCCGTATTTTTTGAGCGCCCACCCAAGGCTGAGACCGGCGATCCCCATTCCCAGGATAACAACTTTTGCCATCGCAGTCCTGTCCTCCATTCCGTCTCCCGGCAAGAATAGCATTATATCATGCGTATTTGTTGCCCTTCGATTATAATGACCGGGGACATCCAGTTTGTCAGGAAGGAAAAGATGACATGCGGAATATCAACATACCTCTGGTGATTGCAATCTCCCTGAATTTTGCCCTGTTTCGGGCGGTGAAATCGCCAGTGGATCTGCGTGGAACCGCAGCCTTCTGCAAGGCCAACAACAGGAACTCTTTCTGCCTGGCGATGTCATCACCGGCACCGACAGCCTGGATATATGCAGCCAGCACGGCCCCAAATGCCCCCTGAACGCAACCGTCTGGCCAGGGAAGCGGACGAATGGCAGTACACCGGCTAAAAAATGGACGTGGTAATCCATTGACACCGAATTACCAGAATCGACAGATGGTCTGGGAGTGGAGCCAGCCTTACACGGGAGATAACCCGGCATACTCAATGACCGTGAGGACCAGTATTCCGATTTCAGTATGTCCCCGAATGGTTCTCCGTTTACACGGGCGTGATTTTGAAACCTATGATTGGGAACGCTGGCGCTGGCGGGGCACACATACCAGATGCTCCAACTGGGGCTTGGATCTGAAGACCAATCGCACAAGGTGGGTGAGGACGATTGCGGAGTCGGGTGTTTATTACCCTGTTGTGGATCAAAATCACGATTTCGGTTATACATCCATGGCTGCCTCGAGCATCGGAATTTGCCGGATGCCACGGGAATGGCTATATCGTCAGCCTACCGTAAAGAGATGTTGGGCGAGCCGCTCTCAAAAAAGCGAATTGATTTCTGCGATGACAGTATCGACGGAATTCCGGCTGCATACAGCCCGGTGGGAAACAGGATTTGTAAGATCAGCCCATTCGTGGGCAGCGTTTACCAGCGTTATAAATTTCCCGGAGCACTAATTCCTGGATTCCCTTCGCCGTTAAATACAATTACGGGTGCGAAGCGGTGGTTTACGCCTGGGGGTACACTGAGCCGTGGAGTGCCTAATCCGGGCAGGATTACCAGGGTTGGTTCCGAAACGGCGAGCTGCGTTTTTCACGTTGGCACAACCTGAACGAGCACGGTTTCGAATAATCCCCCGGCATTTGATGATGACTGCCTGGTGGAACAGCAAATGTCAGAGCGCCTGGCTGGACGAGGCCAACTGGCTGTATACGGGCACTTTCAGCGCCGGGAAGACTGCTTATGTGGATGAGGCAATTATCCCTGCCACCAGCGTGGTGGAAATTCAAACAACCGGCGGAACTGCTGATTTTTCAAGCATCCAGGTCAATCTGGTGATCGCCCCCGATACGTTCGATAATCGCGTCGTCCTGACCCAGTTTTTACCCGGCAGTGAGGAAAATCCCCCGCATGGTCAATACATCCAAATCAGGGAGCCCTACCGCATTATTTCAGAATACCGATTTAATATGGAGCAAGCCCTGCCCACCCAACCATACACATTGACCGTGGGTTATGATGATACAACGCGCGGCCCGGCAATCGAAGCTTCACTTGCAGCATTTTTCTGGGATGGCTATGCATGGGTTGCAGACCCATCGAGCGTGGTAGATACGGATACCCAGACCATAACCGCCCATCCCCAGCAGTTTGGCCTGTGGACTGTGCTTGGAACGACCAATCGCTCGTATTTGCCCCTGCTGCGCTTGCCGTCGTCGCAATAAATATAATCCGGTTCAGCGGCCGATCGAAATGGCCAGGTAGGCCGCTTCCATATCTTTCACGAGCACATCCCAGTAATAATTCTGAATTCGCTCCGATCCGCGGTGGCGCAGCTCGTCTTTCAAGGCATCATCGGTGAGAACCTGTTCCAGGCTGTGGGCCAGGCTTTCTACATCTCCAGGTGAACAAAGCAGACCTGCCGGCGGGTCGCCCAGCAGACGCCGGCGCTCGCCGACGTCTGCAGTGACAAAGGGCACACCGCAAGCCCAGCTTTCAAATAATTTTAATGGGGATCTGCCGAGAGCGGCGCCATCATCATAGACCGGATCGACCGATACCTGCGCCAGGTGGTAGTAGTTGACTACCTCGGCAGGGGAAACGCGCCCGGTGAAGGTGATCGCGCCTGCCAGGCCCATCTGCGCGGCGATGGCTTGCAGGCGGGTGAATTCATCCCCACCGCCTACGAGTAGAAGAACTGTCTCCGGAACGGCCTGGTGAACGTGAGCAAAAGCCTGAAAAAGGAGATCGACCGGGTGACTTGGGCTGCTCAGGCTGCCAACGTAAAGGATGATCTGCCGGTTCTGCAAGCCCAAGCGGAGGCGCAAACCATCGACCACCCCCTGGTCAGGAGGCTTGAACCGCTCGCGATCCACCCCGTTGGAAACGTAGAAAATCTTGTCAGGCGGCACACCGTTGGAAAGAAGGCGCTGGCGGTTGAAATCGGTGTGGGTGGTGATTCCATCCACCCGGTGGGGTGTCCAATTTTCGAAGAATTGAACTACCTTTTGCTGCCAGCCAGCCTTGAAATGACCGATGGCAGCTTCATAGTCGTCGCAGTCCAGAAATACGTGTTTTCCAGTTAGATACTTCCCGGCCAACCCCCCCAGGCTGTTCATCGGGTGGGGTTTGCAGATGTGGATGATGTCGGCCTGGCTGCTGACTGCCAAGCGGGCAAATTTTATCGTCGCCCGGGTTGTCAACTGCAACAGCTGGCTTGAAGAATAGTAGGTCTTTATATTGCCCTGTTTACGCACGTGCATCGGTCCCAGGTAACTAATTTCAACACCGCCGGATTCGTAGCGGGTCTGCACCAGAGATTCGAAATTGGAATGCAGCGCGGCGATGGTCACCTGATGGCCAATTTTCGCCATCTCGCTCGCCAGTGGGAGGTAGCGCCCCAAACCGCTGGGGCTTTCCAGGTCCTGTGTCAACAAGTACAGGATTCGCATTTACACACCCTCACCGGTCAGCTCACGCAGATGCCGGGCAAACTGCTGTCCAATCTGGTCGAGATTAAATTTTTCGTGGAAAATTTGAAATCCTGATTTAGCCAGTCGGCGGCACAACTCCGGGTCATCTTTCAGGGTGCGGATGCCGTCAGCGAGAGAGGCAGCATCGCCGCGTTCGCAGAGATAAAGGTGCTGCGCATGCCGGAGACTCTCTGGCAGAGCCGGGGTACTGGCGCTGATGACCGGTTTGCGCATCGCAAACCCCTCATAGATTTTGTTGTTATTGGTCAGGGTGTTCTGCCGGGTGGTGCCAAAGACCCCCAGGACCAGATCAGCCCTGGCAATGTGCTGCACCAGGGCATCTCGCTCCAGCCACTCGATAAATTGTACATTTTTAAGGCCGTATTTTTCCGCAGCAGCACGTGCGCCGGGCAGGTCCGGACCTGCGCCAATCATTTCGAAGGTAATATTTGGGTCTTCCGCCAGCATGCGGGCGGCTTCAACGATGGTTCCAACGCCATGGTTGGGAATATAGGAGCCATAATAGATCACCCGGAATACAATTTGTTTTTTTTCAGCGGCAGGTTGGGGCACGAAAAAGCGTTCATCGGCGCCAATCTGCACGATGCGAAAGCGGTCTGGCTTCAGATTGTGGGTCTGACAGAACCATTCAACAAATTGCCGGGTATCCAATATCATCATATCGGGCAAGCGGCAGGCCAGTTTTTCGAGAAACCGTATCAATTTGCCGGTGCCGGGACTGCGCACATGTATGCCGCGCTCCTGCGTGATCAAATACAGGGAGTTGAGCACATCCCACACCAGTGGTTTGCGCGAGGTCCAGGCTAACAGCCGCGCCAGGAAAATATCGTAGTGCCCGGGATAACCGACCACGAGAATATCGAAAGGACCCAAGCGTGAATAACGGAGCAAGAGCCTGGTGTAAGCGCTCGCCATTCGAATCCAGAAGCCTGGTTTCCGCCACCCGCCGCTGGCAACGTTGACGCGATCTTCGACACTGCTCCAGAGCTTCTGGTGGCACTCGACCACCTCGATCCCGGCGCGGCGCAGTCCCTCGATCAAGATTTGATTGCGGGCATATTCAGCCCGGTAAGTGCCAAAATAACAAACACGCATCCTGTATCTAATCCACCAGGTATTTTACCCGCAAACCGGGGCAGCGCTGAGGTTATTGAAGGTAAATGACTTCGAATACCCACACCCGATCCTGGTGATAAACGAGGCGATAATAGGGGCTGTTCAGTAAAATTTGCGCATCGAGTGCATAATCAATCGGGGCGTTGACGCTGCCCTGCCTTTGACCCAGATAGATGTGGGTCACCCCGCGTTCCTGAAGCCGGTTGATGAGATCGGGAGAATCCATTCCCAGGGCATGCGCGTCTTGCACCAGGGCATTAACCCACTGGCGGTAATCTGGTCGAGGACCTTCTTCGAAGCCATAATTGGCCGGTGGAAGAGTTGTCGCCCGTTCTGCCAGCAGCGGCAGCCACCAACCGGCGTCGGATCCGGCGACGGTGTAATCGCCATAAGCGGGAAAGGCGTTAACCATGAAAAGTGAATTGAGCGGCAAGTGTGATTGTATCCAATGGGCTGCCCGTAAATCCGCCCGCGTGATCAATGCAAACCGGGCTGGTTGGATATCCTGAACACGGGCGCGCGCACCCAGGATGGCTGCAACGAGCACAACCACCAATGAGATCGTTGATATGGCGCCCCGTATGAGCATAGGTCTCTGCAGAGGCGGTTGTTTTTCCACGGTAATATCGGCTGGAAACAGACTGCCAATCATCGCGCCGGCCAATATCCCCGCCGGTATATAGGCTGCAATCAAAACCGCAAAGTTTGTGATAGCGCCCGCGCCGGGGAGGTTGAGCCATTGGGGATTGGCCGCCAGAAAATTCAGCAGCCACCACACTGAAATCACGATAACGCACTTGTTTTTTTGCCATATTCCATAGGCTGCCAGAAGTGGAAGAACCAACCACAACCATGCCGGCAAATAAGTGAGAAGGTTGCCGATGGAATTGGTTTGCATTGCCAGGGTGCCAACCTGGCTGGCAGGCGTGGAAAGCTGGTTGCCAAGGATATCGAGGGTCTTACCGGCGTATACGTGGATCAGCCATGGGGAAAATAACACCACAGACCCAATTCCCAGGATAATGATTTTTTGAAAATGTTGTTTCCATATCAGGGTAGGCAGCTTTATTAACGTGTATGCCAGGATGAAGATTGCCGCAAAAATGAGCACCCGGTAGTGGAAGAGCGCAGTGCCAGCCAACAGCACGCAGGTCAAGGCAAGCTGGCGTGCATTGAATCCTTTTTGCTCAAAGGTTTGGAAAAGGAACCAAGCCAGGATGGGGAGAACAACTTGTCCGGCAAGTTGTGTATAGCGTCCCCAATTGGTGTACTCTGCCGGCATGGGGGATAGCAAGCCGGCTACAAGGATGGTGATCACCGGGCTCCATGCACTCAAGGAAAGCTTGCGTGCGAGCGGCACCAGCGCCAATATCGCCAGCACGTTTAATATCTGGCCAGTGTAAAGCACGGCCTGGGGAACAGACAGGCCGGTCATCCAGGCAAAGACGGCGGCCAGAGAGTGAAATCCAAAATGGTAAGTAAATGTGGTCAGTTCTGAATAAGGCAGCCACGAGTTAAACAGCCCACTATGATCCAGTATCAGGCGAGTAATGAGACTGTGCTGGTATGAATCGCCATAGAGGGGTACGTCCAGCAGGCGAATGGCCCAAAAGCGGGAGAAAATGATCAATCCTGCGACAAGAATGAAGGCCAGTTCGGGGAAACCCGATTGGATTCTAGGTGGTGGTGTGATTCGAATAACCAGCTTAGCGTTTCGGGATAGGTTTCTTTGGATCCCGCCTCGCCAGAAGAGCGCCAGTACGCCAGCGATGGGTGGTAGAAAGGCGTATATCGAGCCCAATCGCATTCCGAGGATCGACGTCCACAAAAACAGTAATGGGTAGATGGCAGCGCTGAGGCCGCCTGCCAGGGCGAGTTTGCTGCTAAAAGGTTGTTGGTGCCAGTCTGGTAGGCTCAGTGCCAGTAAACCCCATCCGGGGAGCAAGAATAACACGACTGCCGCAGCCAGCATGCCCACCCAGGTGAATAGTTCCCTGACCAGGCCGCTGGAAACTTCTTGTGACCGGTAGTTAAGGCGAAAGGTGAGTTGAGAATCCAGGGGCACGTCGTTGAGATAAGCTGCGCCATCCAAATAGCTGTCCCCGGGTCCAGAGCCGGCTAACAGGCTGGCTTTGCCTTGTACTTGGAGCTGAAGGAAATAATCGTGATGCTGTGATCCGGGCAGGGCTTGAAAGCGGAAGCGGTAAAAACCGGGCTGCGTTATGTCTTCGAGAGGGAGAGCGGCGCGCGCGATTTCCTGGTTTGGTGTGTCGGGTTTATCGTACAGGCTCAGGCGAATTTCGCCTTCTCCAGGCTGATCTGGACTTAAATAAATTGTTATCCCTTGCAATCCGGCGTAAGCGGCAGTGAATGTCTGTCCGATGCTGCCTGTCTGTGTCAGCGGGATATTTCCGGTATGCTGCACTTGCTGGAAGCTGACAATTGGGGAACAGGCGCAAAGAACGAGAATCCCCTCCGAGTACCAACGCCAGTTTTGTAAACGTCTTTAGCGCATTCGAAAGCGGTTCCGCCCTGGTGCTCATTTTTCCTCGCGTGGTGGGGAGTTGTCAAGCTCAATTCTCCGGACGCGATAGAGCAGCTCTTCCATGATCTTACGGTTGAAACCGATCAAATCTGCCAGCAGGCCAATTAATAGCACCTGAAAACCCAGGATGAGTAATACGGCCGAAAGGATCACCGATTGGATCAAACCGGTCCCCGCACCGATGAAATAATTCAAGTAAATGAACCTTGCCCCCAGTAACAATCCAACCAGGATCATTAACACCCCTGCGGTTGTAAATACTCGCAAGGGCCGGTACATGGTGTAAGCGCGCAGGATGGTGGCTGTTGAATTGGTGATGTAATGAGGCAGGCTGCGCATCAGGCGTGATGGGCGGGTTTGTGGATTGGTTCGCACGGGGACAAAAGCTATCGCCATCCGCCTCGACCCGGCTTGAATCAAAGTCTCTAACGTGTATGAGTATTCACTTAAGACGAGCGTTCTGAGTGCAGCCTCCCGGCTGAGAGCTCGAAATCCGCTGGTGGCATCGGGTATGGTTGTACCGGAGGCGCGGCCGATCACCCAGCTCCCAAGACGCTGCAACAGGCGTTTGGAGGGTGAAAATGCTGCTAATGTGCCAACCCCGCGATCCCCAACGACGATATCGGCTGCGCCGGACAATATCGGCGCAATGAGTCGTCCGATATCATCTGCCAGGTACTGGTTGTCGGCATCGGTGTTGACGATGATGTCGGCTCCGTGTTTCAAGCAAGCGTCAACGCCGGCGGTAAAACCGGCGGCCAACCCTAAATGGCTGCCCAGGCGGACGACATGATGCGCGCCGCTTTGGGCGGCTGCTTCGGCGGTGCTGTCTGTGCTGCCATCATCGATCACCAGGTATTCAATTGAGTCGATACCGGCGAGGCGGCGTGGTAACGCCTGCAAGGTTGCAGGAAGTGTCTGAGCTTCATTGTAGCAAGGGATCTGAATGATGAGTTTCAAGGTTTCAGGTTACTTTACATTGGCGATCAGGTGTCTGTTTTCATCTCGGAATGGCAGGCAAGAATACGGGTAAACCCACCCTGGCCCAGATCTGGTAGGCCACATCGTTTCCGGCAACACGCCCATCAATGTGCGTGACCCTGAGGTACACGGTTGCATGAGTGCCTGCTCTCCAATCCAGGTTCACCGGTTCGCCAAATTCTGACGCAGCTTTTTCAGCCAACAACGAAATGCCGTCAGCGGCATAAAGTTGGAGGCGGGCTGCACTGCTGACATCCAGTGGATGTACCAACACAGCCAGCCGTTCACCTTGCCTGACCGTGAGTTGGTACCAATCCTCGTCATTTAACCAACCGCTCCCGGCTGTTGGATTACAGAAAGTGTGTGTTTGCAAATTCCCCACACCCGATAATATTTTAGCAGATACCTGGCTGTTATCGGTTTCGAAATAATCCCCACTGCTGCAAATGTTTGCCGGGATTGTGATGCTGGCTTCTGCCTGGGTTGGGTAGATTTCGGCATTGCCAATCCGGTCCACCGCGCGCATCCGAAAATTGTAGGTCTGGTTGGCCTGGCCGATCACCCAGGTTGAGTTTTCGATGGAGGAGATACCCGTCACCCAGTCTACCCAGTTTCCTCCCACAAGCTTTTGGATATCGACATAATCGATCCCTGAAAGGTTATCGCTTCCATTCCATTGCAAGAGGATTGCAGTTCTTTCAGGGTTTAGAGGAAGCTGCAGCATGGATGTCACCGGCGGGGTGCGGTCGAGCCACAGGTTCCACGAAGCCGCGCCGCTCCAATTGCCAGCCCAATCAAAAGAGCGAGCGTAAAAAGCGATGTCTTTCTGATCTGGCAAGCTGGTCGTGCTGAAAGGAAAACTCCAACCATTGCTGCCATCCCAATCCATGCCGAGCAAACTCCAGTCTGCGAACGCCCAGTCACCGGGATGCCAGTAGTAGGCTACATGGCTCACCCCGCTGCCGGCATCGCTGGTTTGAACATCCAAATTGACAGTCCCGTTAGGCAGGAAGGTGGAGACTGGAGGCGAGACCAACACAGTAGTGGGGCGGATGGTCTCGTTACCGTAAAGTTTGATCGTGTAAGTGTACAGGCTGCCACCACTACCGGGATGATCCCAGGCTTTTACCTTGATGAAATAGACGCCAGTTCTGTTAAGGCGATAATTTAGTAACGAGTCGGTGCTCACGCCTGGATAACGATCATCGTTGCTGGCAAGTACAGAGATTCCGTCTTGATCTAATAAAAATACCATGGTATCTGGAGTGACCGGTTGAAGCGCTTCAACAGACACCCCTATCTGATCGCCGGCAGTACCATTGAAAGAATACACATCCATGTCGCCCGCCGGACATATTTGTCCGGTCAATGTTGCCCCATAGCTCATGAGACGAGCCTGTGCGGGAAGATCATTTGGTTCGCCGGTTGCCAGACAACCAGGCGGGGTCTGGAGTGAAATTGAAAAATCGTCAATAAACCAGCCAGAATATGTATTTTTCAGCGCATCCAGGGTATTAAAATGAAAGCGGATCCGAACGGTATGACCGTTAAATGCCGAGAGATCGATGGCCGGGCTTTGCAGCCAGTAATTGACAGGGTCATCGGTAAGTTGGAGTAAATTGGTAAATGGACTGCCGTCCACCGAGATTTGCACCCATCTCTGATCCCAGTGCCTTCCAGGACTTTCACTTTCATAGCGATACCAAAATCGAAGGGCATACCCGGTGGCAGAAATATTTATAGGCGGGGAGGTCAGGTCGCCGAAATTTGGCTTTCCATTATCATAACCGGTTGCGCCATACACCTCGTACGACCAGCCGCGCGCTCCGAGTGGAGTATGGTTACTTTCGACCGATTGGTCCCAATTTCGGCTTCTGCCCCAGAGGTTGTAGCTTGTTTCCATATTGTCAGAATAAGGCGCTGTGTAGGTGCTGGAAGCTGGATAGTCAATTGTTTGCACCGTGAATGATTGTGACGCGCTCCAACCGCTCTCTCCTGCAGCATTACGAGATTGCACCTGCCAGGTATATGCGCCAGCAATGATCTTCCCTAGAATATAGTTGTTTTCGTTCTGCCATTCCTTGACAACCCCATTCCACCGGACCCGAAATTGGGTTGAAGCACCTGCATCCTCCCAGTGCAGGATGGCGGTGGGATCAGCAGCTTCGCTGATTGTTTCATCTGGTAACGGCGAAATGAGGCGAGGCGAAGCCGGTGGGAGATTGGAGGCCTGGATGAGGAGCGATGAGGTCGTGTCGGTGGTAACGCGGTTGTCATCCAAACTGGCATCGGCGGTACCGAAGGATTCACTTCTGCCGCTCAAATTTTCCCCATCAAAGATTGTGAGGGTTACGGTCGGGCCAACTTTCAATGAGGCGGCATTGTTGTTCCCGAGAGCACCCAGGCCAGATGAATCATGGGAGCCGATGCCAAACACAGCACAGGCTCCCTGGTAATCCGTGTCCGCGAAGAGAGCTGCCTGGCCTATCCCGGGATTACAGGATGGTGGCGGGGGACAATTGAAATCTTTGATGAAATGGCGCAGCCCGGGCAACCCGGTTGCCTGGTTGCCGTCCTGATCTCGAATTTCAAGGGCAACGCTGACAGGTCCATCGGGAACCTGGTTTGTGCACATATCCCATTGATAGGTAAAAGGTGAGGTGGTGAGTTGTGGACCGACATTTTGCCATTCATCATTGAAATTCGCTTTGATCTGAATTGATGCAACCCCGCTCTGATCGTCGCTCGCCCAACCGGTAACTGGGATAGTGGCGGATGAAACCGCCGACCCGGTCTCAGGCGTTATCAGGTCGCCCCACGGCGCGTTCAAATCAGATCGTACGATGTTACCCGATATATAGGCTGAACGCGCCGTTACGCAAACATCTCCCGGTTCTGTGCAGTACGGAAAATCAATGCTGACTCGCGGTCTACCGCCATTGATATCCACATCATTGAAGGTGATATCAACGGATTTCCCCCAGTAAGTCCAGTATGGCAGCGTCTCCACCTGAAAATGCAGGTGATGCCCCGTACTCATGCCAGTGTCATCGGCAATGCCGATGAACTGTCCTTGTGAAACGCTGGCACCGATATGCTTAAGCGCCGCAGGAATACTGTATTGCGCCAGGTGCATGTAAAGCTGGTAGGTGACAGGAGAAGTGCTGGTATCTTCCAGAACGATGTAATTGGGTGCGTCTGGATCTCCATTCTCAACTGCATCGTAGAACATCCACACTTTCCCATCACGGGCAGCGTGTATATTAAACATCGTCCGGGAAATATAAAAATCAAAACTATAATGCGCATTTTTGGATGGGAAATCAGCATCGTGGGCGACGCTGCGGGAAAGATAAACGGTTTTCCCGCGTTCCCAGGGGAGCAAATAGCCGCTGATCGGAGCTGATGGTTGGAGAGCTGTCAGCGGCTGGTTCATTGCCAGCCAGGTTTGCCGGACGGTATCAGAGATAATTTCGCCGGGAGCGGTGGCGAGAGCCTCTGAAAAAGCAGTATCGGAAGGCAGGATGGCATTCCAGATATCGCCATTGCGATGGGCGAAAGCGAGACCCGGTTCTGATGGAATGGGTTCGCCTGTTTGTGGATGGAGGGGCAGCAGCCATGCGGAGGCCCAGGAGTTATCTTGTGAATACGCCTGCAGTTCAACATCGAATTTCACCAGTTGTATCGACTGGACAGCCAGCCCTCGCTCTTCTAATGCGCTCAGGATTGCTTCTTCGGCCGGATCTATTGCAGGCGGGTCATCCAAGAGCCTGGGAGGTAATGGAGCCGACAGTATTTTTTGCGGGAGAAGCATCGCCAATATTGTCAGCGCAATCAAAATTCCTAGTCTAAATTTCATGAAATATTCCCTGAATCACGGATGCCCATCCCAATTCATCCTTCCGGACAATGTTCGATGACTGGCAATGGATTAATGATACACCAAATTGCTTTGATAGAGTCAGGGTGCAGGATTTATTCCATCGGATCAAAAGGATTTTCTAACAAATATACAATTTTGTTGGGCGAATGCCAGGAATGCGTCCAACCGATCAAGATTGGTATAATATTGGATGATGAATGGTTGGCGTGGGGAGATCGGCAGATTCCCTTCTCATAATGTCAGGTGTAATATTTGAAAATGCGAGTGTTAATGTGGATTTTGTTTGTGGCCTGTCTTCCAGCTGCCCTCGCGGCAGGTTTTTTTGCATGGAGGGGAATTAATCATGCTGAAGTAATAGTCGAATGGACCACAGCCAGCGAGTTGGACACTGTTGGTTTCAATGTGTACCGGAGCGATACAAAGGATGGGCAATACCAACTTGTGAACGAGAGCCTGATCCCTGGCTCATCCGATCCTCTAACCGGAGGGTCTTACACCTACCGTGATAGCGATGTAAAACCCGGAGGAACTTATTATTATCAATTGGAGGATATCGAATCGGATGGCAGCTCCAACAGTTTCGGTCCGATTGAAGTAAAGGCGCAGGCAGGAGGGATCAGTGAGATGGTATTGGCGATAGCTCTCTTCTTTTTTGGTATTGCCGGCATCCAGGTGCTGCGTAATAAAAGAAAACCAGCGGGTATCGCATAAAATCCAATGGACAGAATTATTGTAGAGATTGCCGGTATTGGGGTGCGTATCGATCTGGATAACATCCAATTATTTCACGAGCTAACCAACCGGTACCACGAGTTCATCGGGGGCGATGCGTACTCGGCACATATTCGCATCCTTGCGGATAGCCGTGGTAAATCTGCCGGGTTTATTACTTCTCTGGTTGAGTTCCAGGGCGGTAAAGCGATATTCAACCAGCCAGGCTACAATGGCTTTTTCGACCACGAGTTGAATTATGGGGAACTGGCATTAACATCCAGTCATTGCCTTGAAGATGCCGATTATTTTCTTCGAGTGGTTTATGCGATTATGGTTTTTGAATTTGGAGGTCTGCTTTTTCACGCTGCCGGCATTGTTCGGAAAGGACAGGCATATATTTTCTTTGGGCATTCGGGCAGTGGAAAGACTACGGTAGCACGCCTCTCGCCTCAGGATGTGGTGTTAAATGACGATTTGCTCCTGCTGATTCCCCGTGAAGATGGGTGGCAGGCGTACGCAACGCCTTTCTGGAATCCATCGCAGATTCATCCTCATAGAAACCACGCTCCGCTGAAAGGTTTTTTCCACCTGGTACAAGACCAGAGCGTTTTTTTGCGGTCGATAAGCAAAGGCAAAGCCCTGGCACATATGGTATCCTGTGTGCCGGTCATCGCTTCTGATCCATCCAGGTCGGGAAAGGTGCTCGAGCGCTGTTCCACATTACTGGCACTTGTTCCCTCTTTCGATCTGCATTTTCTACCGGATAACACATTCTGGCAGGCGATTGTGAATTCCGGGTTGGTATGACAGCCCCGTGGGATCAGGCAGATGATAGCTGGATGTCGGTTCTTCTGGAAAATCACCGCAATTTTGGGGGGATGTGTGCTGTTTATGGGTTGTTCGGTAACCAGCGCCTCATTCCCGGATCCACAAAATCCGCCAATATCCGTGGCGCATTCACCCGTTCTAGCCGTGAGCGATGCCTATCCTGGCAAATGTCAGCCCTGGGTACAAGTGAACGATAACGCTTTTGGTCTCCCGGGTGATATACACATCAATAGATTATTTTATGGATCTGTTGCGAGCGATCCATATCTTTTTGAGGAAGGATTCGAATCGGTACGTCTATCAGGATCGACTTTACCTGGGTATGGAGGCAGACAATTCGTTGGGAGCCCGGTTGTGGAGAACAAAAGTGGGAATTGCATATCCCGGCGATCAGGCTGATTGGGAAGAAGTCGCCGCAGATGCGAATGGTTTGCCGTTCGGCGATTTCAAACCTGGCTCAAAATGATCATATTGACAGCCTGGCTGTCTTTAAAAATAGAATTTACGCCAGTACGGCTAATCGCACCGGTTCGGCTACCGGGTTTCGCCTTTACAGCAGCGAGACGGGTGATTCCGGGGATTGGTTCGATGTTACTTTTTCTGCTGATCCGGGTTTTGGTGATCCCGCAAACGAAAACTTCAAGGATCTGCAGGTTTTCAATGACCACCTATGCGGGGGCACCTGGAATGAATCGGTGGGAGCACAGGTCTGGTGTTCTTCTGATGGAACCACATGGCAGATAAAGAACAGAAGCGGTTTTGGCGATCCCAAAAACATTGTGATATGGTCTGGCACCGTTTTTGACGGTTTTTTGTACTCCGGGGTACAGAATTTGGGTGATGATCCAGATAACTCCAGAGATGATGTGGCGATTGTCTATCGCACCTCGACCGTTGCCGGTGTTGATGATTGGGAGAGAGTCTTTTCGTGGACCATCCGGCAGTCACCATGCCATGCTTCTGGGTGAATTTGATGGGTTCATATATCTATCCACGATGAGTCCTGCAGGAGTGTTGATTTATCGCAGCTCTTCTGGAAAATATGGCACCTGGGAACAAACGAACCGCCCGGGAATGGCGAAATCGGATAAGAGATCAGAACCCGAAAATTACGTTGTGGTTGTAGACGGGGCTGTTGTCTATAATGATGCGCTTTACCTGGCAGTGTCGAACAGTATTCGAGGATGGGAAATGTGGCGAACGACCGGAAAATTGAATGAAACAGGCCATACTCTCGATTGGGAGCCTGCACTCCCACGGCTGGTAGGCAATCGAAACCAATTGTATAGCGTTTTGGCAGTCTTTCGCGGTTATCTCTATGCCTGGGTGACAAACTACCATACCGGCCAACAAGTAATGCGTACACGTTGTCCGGTTTGCCAGCAAGCTGTGATTTCAGGCTCAGGAGAGTATCTCTTCGATCGAGTGGGGGTAACGCTTGATTTTAGGTACGAAAATCTGGATCGAGCCGAAGTATGTGTGTTTCCACAGGCTGCTGCCGAAAAGACAGGTCCAATTAATTCCAATCAGCGGTTAATCGAAATATATACTGTACCCATAGCTGCCTCTTACGAAGCTTCCATATCGATTTCAGCGGGTGACACTGAAAGCGCCCGACTAGAGAAAGCGACTTGGCATCTGGTAAAGGAATCGTTTGCCTGGGGGCAGTTTAATTGTCTTTCCAAATTTGAAGTTAACTCAGCAAATGAAGGCGAGTTCACCTGCCCGTCTACAAGTGATTTGAATGGAATTTGGAGCATCGGTGCTGGTTATCCTGCAGTCTCCAGAGCTGGTTTCGAAAAATCGCCGGTTGAGTTTGTGGGATGGTTGGGTGCTTATTTGATACTTTTGCTGACAGCTCAAGCAGCGTGGCTACGTTCAATCCAACGCCGAAATGGTTGAAAAAGGGTAATTTTAAGTGCAATTTGCTCGATTGGACAAGATTTGAACCAGAGTTTCTTGATTAGCGACTATAAGAGTGAATCCATGGAAACTGATTCACCAGCTTCCCGCGATCTCGATTTGCTCAGACGGGTAGCCTCTGGTGAAGAGGACGCCTTAGCTGAACTTTATCAGAAATTTGGCGCTCGTGTGTTTCACTACCTGGTTCAGATTCTGCTTGAAGTCGATGTCGCTGAAGATTTGGTTCAAGAAGTATTCATCGCCATATGGCGCGGTGCGGCTCGTTTCCGTGGCGAGGCTTCGGTAAAAACCTGGATATTTCGGATCGCTCATCACCAGGCGGTCACTTGGCTTCGAAAGAACACGCGGGCTAAGGTTCGTGCAACCGAGGATCTGGTTGGAAGTGATGTTTCAGACGAACGAGTGTTTGGCGAATGGGTGAAAGGGCAGGTGCAAATCGCTGTGCGAAACCTATCTCCAGACCATCGAGCAGTGATTGAACTAACTTTCTTTCATGGAATGTCATATAACGAAATTGCTGAGATTATGGCCTGTCCGGTTGGAACTGTCAAAAGCAGAATGAGTTATGCGCGCCAATATTTGATGAAGGCGCTCGAAGCTGTAAATTATGAAGTGAATAAAAAGCCGTGAAGAAAAACCTGATTGAATTATTGCCCTGGTACGAAAATGGTACCCTCGATCCTGATGAGATGTCTGCTGTCGATCGATTGTTGGCTGATTTTGAAAAAGCCCGTCAGGAACTTGAGAAGTGGAAAGTCATCGATGGTTCGTTGATTGATCAGAAGCTTAAACCTACCAAATCCCAGGTTATGGTCATCGATCTGTTCGAATCTCAAACCGGTGAGCACTCCGTGGTTTGTAAATTTGCTCATTCACCAGAAGCGGCTGATGAGTTTGGTGTTGCTGCTTGTCTTTGTAGTCGGGTTGTGGCTGGCGATTCGTCCGGGGGTGGTTTTGGAGTGGAAGGTGAGCGGCCAGACCCCCGAGGTGTTCAAAATTTACCGCGCCTCAACAAGAAGCGAGGACTTTGAGCTGATCGGTGAAATATCTGCCGTGCGCGCACAAACGCGTTACCGTTATGTTGATCCATTTTTACTACCTTTTCAAAGGTATGTTTATCGAGTTGAGGGAATTGGATCATCTGGACGCCTTGCTCTCAGCCGACCTATTACAACAAATCCAATATCTGCATTTCTGGGGCAGTTAAGTATATTACTTTCCGGTCTGCTAATGACGTATATCATCATCGTCCTCGTCGAACATTGGCCGGTAAATTCATTCAAAACCCGACGCGGATTACCTGCATAACGGGTGATTTTCATTAACCTGAAAAAAGGCTATGCAAACTACTTGTATAGTTCTTCTGTTAATCGTTGCAATATCCAACCTGATAGATTTCGAAAGGCATTAGTGCTTGCATAGTTGCGTGGTTTAAGTTAGAATTATCTATAATTGCAAATTGATTACAAAATATTTATTTCATCCTGTAGTTATTGTTGAGGGGAGCGAATACCCGGAGGGTCATTATGGAAGACAAACAAAAAGAATTGAAACCGTATACACAGCCTGAAATCATCGTCGAACTCGAACTTGAAACTCGGGCAGGATCGCCATTATCCACTGATCCCGACCCCATGAACCTGCCTGGTTCATAAAAAAGCTGCTTGACAAACGGTCTTTCTCGAATTATTTTTTGATCAGGATAGACTGGCAAGACAAACCGTTTGCTAAACAAATGTTTGTGTAATTAAATCGCCAACGAGCTTCGCAAATGTATGCGAAGCTCGTTCTCGTTTAAAGTGTTCGTGGCAATAAAAGTCTCATGTTATACTCATCCTGCAGGCTGGAGATTCTGTCGAAGTGTTGCGCGCAGATCATTCACGGCTGGGATGTGGTGATATCCTCGTGGTGGATCGAGAAATGGAACTGGTAATGCACCGAGCGGTCAAAAAGAAGACTGGCGTCTGGATTACAAAGGGGGATGCCATGCTGTGGACGGATGTCCCTGGCAGTATTCTCGAACAGGTGGTGGCTTTTGAGCGAAAAGGCCGGCGAGTTGATTCCGATACGCCAGCCTGGAAATTAACAAACATATTGTTGGGCAAGTTGGGTTACCTTGAAAGCATAGTATATGGTTTTTTTATGGAGAATGACAGGAATACAACGCGGAGGCATGTTGAGAAGCGAGGTATTTCGGTCTTCAGGCTACCCTTTCGTTGCGTTTATTGGGTAGTTCATCTCATTGGGAGGTAAGTTAGATGCATTCCGTGGATACCATTCCAGTTGCAGTTCCCGGGGTGATCGCGAGTATCGTTGAAACCGGCACACAGGGGCAGGTTGAGGTTGTTCTGGTTCTACCCAGCCAGGGAAAATTGAAGGTCATCAATGATGTTGGCGCCAGGATATGGTCATTGGTAGATGGCAAGCGAAATGTCCGCGGGATTGCCGCCCAAATCTGTCTTGAGTACGACGTGTCACCTGATCAAGCTGAAGCAGATACAATGAAGTTTATCGACAGTCTGGTTGAAAAGGGAATTCTCATCCTGACTGAACCGCCCGCCGTCTGATTTTTCGCATAGGCATTTTGATTTTTTATGAGCACGGAACGAACCAAGGCCAATAATCATATGCGCGTCTGGGGTCTGGTTGCCCTCCTATCTTCCTTCTTGTGGCAAGCCGCAGGAAAGACTTATGCTGCCGTAACACTGGTATCTTTCGCGGCGGAGGGACAGCCAAACCAGGTGGTCATCTTATGGGAAACAGCATCTGAGCTGGATAACGCCGGTTTTTATGTGAACCGCAGCTTCCAGCAATTCTCTGGCTACGAGCGTATCAGCCCTTTTGTTCCGGGTGAAGGCGACAGCATCACCGGAGCTATCTACAGCTACATTGATACAGAAGTGCAAAATGGGGTTGGATACTGGTACAAACTTGAGGCAATCGATTTCGACCAGAATTCCTCATTTTATGAGCCGCCTGTCCAGGCAATTCCGGGCGAGGTAGTCAATACGCCCACAATGACAGTTGCCGCTACCATCACAGGCACGGCATCACCAACAACAACGGGAACGTTGGTTTCTGTCACACCTACAGCAACAGCAACGCGTTCCGCTACAATTTCCGGTCCAACACCCACGCGCACGTTGACTGTGGTTGGTTCAACGGCTTACCCGGTGCCAGCCACTGCAACCGTAATAGCGCCACAGATCGTTCCTACCCAGGCAAGTGGTGATGCAATCCAACCCACAGCAACCAGCTCTGCTATTCCTCAACCAGGCGAGTCGATAACAGCCACAGCGACCCTTTTGCCTCTGCCTGACCTGGTTTTACAATTCCCGGAGCCAACCTTAACTACTGCCACGCTAACCCCGGAGCCCCAGTCTGGTCAACCGGCGGGAAGTAAGGTTGCAGGCTGGCTGACGCCCGGTAGAATTATCTTTATCCTGGTTATTGTTGTGATTTGGATACTGCTGGGTGGTTGGTTTTTCATCTCGATGCGGCGGATTGAATGAGAATTGTTCAAAAAATTGCGAGTAAGCTCCGAAAGGCCGCCGGAATTTTGATTGTAGGGTCGCTCGTTCTGACCGGTTGTAATCAATCGCCCACAGTTATCACCCCGGCTGCAACCCCGCTTCCTGGCGCCCAGATACAAGCCGATTGGATAGCAAAGATAACCACCGGTAAACCGGGATTTTACCGAATCGACGGCGTTGATTTATTCAATTCTGGGATTTTATCCACGCTTTCCGGCGGTAGTCCGGTATTTCTTTACAACCGCGGCCGCCCAGTGCCGGTTTGGATCGTGCAGAATGGCAAGCGCATCTCCTATGTGTTTTACGCAGTTCCGGTTGAATCGATCTACACCGAGCAAAATACCTACTGGCTGGCTGGAAGCCCACTGCCTCCTGCCGTGACTCGCGGAGATGAGCCCAAGACGCCGGAAGTTGAACGGGTTGAAGGACAGCAAGATCTTCGATTACCTCAAGGCGCTTACCTGGATGAACTGCACGCGGAGATCAACAAATTCTACCAGCCACAAGTGGTGGTCGGAGACCATTGGTTCTGGGCCAACCTACCAGCACCTCAGGCGCAAGAATTTGTTATCCCGCTCAGACAGGTAAGTGCCGGGGGAACTGCATATCTTCAGGTTCGGATCTGGTCCTCCACAGAAGCACCAGCAGAACCCGATCATCATATTGTAGTCTCAATAAATAATATTGTCGTTGCTGACGAAACCTGGGACGGCGGGGGTGAGCATATCATCGATGCGAAGGTTGACACAGCGCATCTAAAAGATGGCGAAAATACGATCCGGCTCCAGTTGCCCGGCGATCTGGGCGTTGCCGCTGAAATTGACTACCTGGATTGGATTCGTATCCAGTACCCCCGAATTCCTGAAGCCGTCGACGGTTATCTCGAGTTTATCCAGCCGGACGCCGCGTTAAGCCTTGAGAATTTCTCTTCTCCGGTGAGTATTTACGACATCAGCAACCCTGACCAACCCGGGCCGGTAGAACTTGACCATAAACCTGGTAAACCCTTCAAAGGTGTCCCGGGAAATACCTACGCTGCCGTGGGTGAGGGCGGTTATCTGGAACCTGTGGCGATATCGTCTCCGCAATTCATACCTGATCTCCGGTTGACATCACCTGGGGCAGAGTATCTTGCCGTGGGACCGCAAGCTTTGCTGGATGGCCTTCGCCCGTTATTGGATTTGCGTGCCCAACAGAGCATGCGAACTCTAGCCATACCGGTCGATGCGATCTATGACCAATTTAATGATGGCGTTCCCGAGCCTCAGGCAATCAATAACTTTATCCGTTTCGCAAGCCAGAACTGGACCGTTCTCCCTCGGTATGTGTTGTTGGTGGGTGATGCGAGCTACGATCCAAAAGGATTCGTTGCACCACCTGAGGCTAACCAATTGCCGACATTTCTCGTAGAAACTGTCTTTGGCGGTGAGACTGCCAGCGACGTTGGCTTTGTTCAGCTCAATGAGGATCCATGGCCTGATCTTGCCATTGGCCGCGTGCCTGCCCGCAGTGTAGAGCAGGTCGAGATTTTTGTTAAATAAAACCCTGGCATATGAACAATCACTACCAACCAGCAGCGGCACTCGTAAGATTATGGCTATAGCTGACGGGCAGGATCCGATTTTTCAATCGGATGCGCGCGCTTTCCTCGATTTATTTACGAATGATTTCTCAACCGAGTTGTTCGCTCCTGAAGCTGGTGTAACGGGCGCCAACAAGCAAATCCAGTCCATCTTGCAGCAAGATGACTTTCTGGTGGCCTATTTCGGCCATGGCAGCTTGAATATGTGGGGGAAAGATCGACTTTTCACGACTAAAGACGTGCAGGAGCTTCCGCCGCAGCCCAATGTGCCCGTCTTGATCAATATGACATGCCTGACCGGGCTATATACGCATCCAAAAGTTGAATCTCTGGCTGAAGCGTTTCTCTGGCAGCCCGGGGCTGGCGCAGTGGCGGTATTAGCTCCATCCAGTTTAACCTTACCCATTGATCAAAGCTTTCTCAGCCATCCCTTTGTGCTTGAAATGCTTGCCGATCCCAATGCACGTCTGGGCGACTTGCACCTGGCAGCCCGTCGTCAGGTGCCGGTGGATAACGAGACCAGTCGTGATGTGATGCTCACGTTTATGCTCTTCGGCGATCCTGCATTACGGCTTTCATCCTCCGGAAATTAGGTGTGCAGCGGTAGTTCGCTCATTCGGTCATATGTCTCGCAATTTGAACCGATTTGAACGAAATTGCGACTATATAATGAAATAATGGGTTGATGTGATAGACCCGCTGAAAGTGATGAGTGCAATTATTTTGGGTAGGAAAAATCAAAGGAGGATGAGCTTATGTTGAAGATATTTACCAAGAAAAACAACTGGCAATTTGCAATCAGTCTGGCAATGATTCTGGCACTCATGGTCGTGAGCACCGTTATTGCAGCAACAACTATGATCGACACTTTCGATGTGGGTGAACAGAATGTATATGCAAATAGTACTGCGCCGAATGGTTTCAATAATCGTGGTGGTACCAGCGGTATCGGTGGTAACCGGGACGTGGCAGTTCGGTGGTATTCGGGAGCCTTTGTCTGGGCGCGTGTAGACTATCTAACCACCACAAATGTCCTGGATTACACTTCGGATAATAATACGCGTGGAGATGCCAACATCGTCTGGGATGGGGGCGACCCAACCCCGGCAATCGATCCGGATGGTTTGTGCTCACAAGCCGGCTGTCCGGCAGGCACAGGGCGCGATCTGACCGGCGGCGGTACCAACGATGGTTTGCACTTTGAAGTGCTTTTTGACGACAACCCGATTGATGTCACATTCCGGTATTATTCGGGGAGTTCTAACGGATTATAACCAATACACCCTCACGCTTCCTGGCGGAATAACCTCGAACAGCCATGTGGATTTCTTTGTACCGTTTGCACTGTTCACTCCTGTCAATGCTGGGGCAGCTATCACCAACGTGGGTGCGTTTGAGATGTATATCAACGGTAATTCGTTGGCTTCAGAAGGCGCAGACCTGAGCATCAATTTCTTCGAAGCAGATAATTTCCGTGATTATTCGGATGCCCCGGCTGTCTATGGTACACCCAGCCATATGCCTGGTAAAGTTCGTCTCGGAAACAACGTCGATATCGAAGCTGCAGCACTGCCCAGCGCGAATGCCACAGCCGATGATCTTGACCAGGGGCCATCTAGCGATGAAGATGGCGTGGTGAGAACTCCAACCGTGAATTGGGTTGTCGGTACGGACGGGGCTTCTATCGATGTTGTCGTCAAAGGCTGCGCCAATGTGTGCTACTTGAATGGGTGGATTGATTGGGAGCGCGACAACAATTTCAGCGGTGCCGATGACCAGATCTTTAACGATCGCGCCATCGCCAATGGTACTTACGCTGGTTTCTTTGCCCTTAAATTCAACGTACCAACCAGTTACACTGACCCCAATTCATATTATGCCCGTTTCCGGGTTTGCGATGCATCGGGAGCCTGCAATAGTCCAGGCACCGCCGATGTAGCATCCGGCGAGGTGGAAGACTACCTGTGGGCATTCGGACCAAACGCAATCCAATTGACCGAGCTTCAGGCCACTTCGGCGCCATCGAACCTGATTGCCTATTCAACCCTGGTATTCCTGGCGCTGGTTTCACTCGGGGTCCTGGTCTGGTTACGGCGGCGGGCAATCTAAATTTCGCACTGGTGAGTTTTGCTGACCAAATACCTGCGGGAGCATCTGCACCCACAGGTATTTTTTTTAGTAATGTGTCAGGCTTCCGTCGATCCGGGCGCGACGCACGGCGATGCGGAATGCCAGCAGGCTTACAGGCATAAGCACAATGCTGAAAATCGCCAGGATGACAAGGTCGGGTAATAGACCCTTTAGGGGTTCTCCGGTAAGCAAAGCCAGGCGCATGGCATGCAAAGCGTAGGTGATCGGCAATAATCCTGCCAGGCTTTGCAGCCATCCAGGCAACACGGACAATGGGTAATAAACACCGCCAACCAGGTTGGAGAAGGCGCTGAATACCCAGGTCACAGGGTCGCCGCGTTTCAATACCATGATGAAACTGGCTGCAATAATTCCCACACTTCCAAATGTCGTTATGGTGAGTATAAGCACCAGCAGAGCACCCGCATAATTGCTTTTTTCCAGGTTTACACCCAAAAACAGGCTTCCAAGGCCAAGATACACCAGCACGCGTACCGTTGTAAGGACATAATCCCACATAGACGATGAAACAATGACCGCTGAAATTCTGCATGGGGTGGTGAGCATCGCTTCCAGCGTCCCGGTCGTTTGCGCCTGCCTGAGGCTTCCGGCGAAACTGGCCAGACCAACCCCGAAATAGTTGGCGAAGGCAATGCCAATTAATACGAAGGCAAAATAATCGCCGCCATACGATTGCAAGAGTGGCGATACGTTGGGTCCAAGCATCTGTGCAATGAAATAAAAAACGCCAACCGAGAAGAAAATCCCCAACACCTGCAGGCCGAATGAGACCGGATAACTCGCTTCGGATAGAAAATCCCGCTTAAGGAAAGCAATAATCAGTGGAATGCTTAATTGGACTACCGGCTGATCCTTTCGGCTTCCAGCTGGTATCATGTCCGATTCTGGAATTGCGGTGGTTGAAACCGAGGTTGTGCTCGGCTCGAGTACATAGGCAGTAGCGGTGTGGTGCTGGAAGATCACTTCCAGAGGAGGTTTTCCTGTTCCGCCGAGCCAATTTCTACCTGGTGTTTACGCAGCCAGTCGATCGTCAGGTTCAATCTGGCCGGGTGGGTGTCGGTTGGTAATCGTAGAATGGCCGGATGGTCGTTTTCTATTGGTGTGATCCTGCTGGTATGGCCTGGATCTGGCGTCTGGATATTAATATCTGGATCAAATTGTGTAAGCGCCGTGGCAGATTCAGGCGTCAAGCGGTTAACATGCAAGATATAACGCCGCCCTGCTTGCAGGCTGCTTCGTAATTCAGTTATCGTACCACACGCTCGCATTGTGCCCTGATGCATGATAGCGATCCGGTCACAGAGGGCCTGTGCTTCGGTGAGGTTGTGGGTCGTTAAAAACACCGTTAAGCCCAGTTGGTTTGTCAACCGCTGGCGGATAAGCTGGTGAAGTTTGTGGGTAGCGTCAGGATCCAGGCCTTTGGTAGGCTCGTCCAGAAATAATATCTTCGGCTGATTGATGAGCGCCCGGGCGATCGACAGCCGCTGGCGTATTCCGGTTGAGTAGGTGAGAAATCGTTCGTCGGCATATGCGGATAAATCGAATATTTCGAGTACTTCATTTATCCGATCTTTGTTTTTGTCTGCGAATAAACCGTGCAAGCTGGCGAAAAATTCCAGGTTTTGTCTGCCGGTTAACCGCCAATAAAAGCTGCGTTCATCGCTGGTTACCAAACCAATCGTAGATTTTATGGCTGTGTCGCAGTTTAAAGCATATCCATTAACCCTTGCGGTACCTGAGGTGGGTAAAATCAGTGTTGACAGCATTTTTATTAAGGTAGTTTTACCCGCTCCGTTAGGCCCTAACAGACCAAATAATTCTCCCTGAAGCACAGATAAACTGACGCGATTTACCGCAAGGCGCATCTGCGCGCTGCCTTTTATGAAGGTGCGCAGTCCACGCTGCAGGGGAAATTGCTTGGTTAACTCAGACGAGTGGATGGCCAGCGTCATAGCGGTAAAAGAAATTCTCTGGATTTATCCGAAGACTTATTGACGATTAATCCTATCTATTCTGCCCCGGCGATTCTCCGCGATAATGATACTCTAAAATCACTTCTTTTGACTGTTAAAGACAGGCATAATCTACGCTATAATCACCCTATGTCTACCTCGATAGTTCCACCTCCCAACTATATTCCTGTCCCATCCAGGGTCGACGGGATAACGGTTTATGCTCCGGCGCCTGCGCCGCCCCCCCAACAGCAAGAAGTGATCGATTTTCTGTGCCCAAAGTGCGGTGGGACGACAGCCTTTAGTGCTGCCAGCGGTGGAGTCACCTGTGCCCATTGCGGGTATGTTCAGATCCCAAGCCAAAAAGTGGTCGGTGTACGGGCTGATGAACTTGAATTTACGACTGAGACGATGGAACACGCCAATCATGGTTGGGGAGTAACTCGAAAAGATCTGGAATGCCAGCAATGTGGAGCGCGTACATCAGTTCCGGCTGAATCGCTAACGCATACCTGCCCTTTCTGTGGATCAAACAAGGTACTACAACGCCAGGATACCCGGGATGCGCTGCGTCCACGCTATCTGATCCCATTTCAGTTTGATTTGGAAAAATGCCGTGCAATTATTCGAGAGTGGTCTGGCAATAGCTGGATGACACCCGGAAGCTTAAAAAATCTAAATGATCGATCGGCATTGGTTGGAATTTACCTGCCATATTGGACGTTTGATGCAGTCACAAAGGCTGATTGGCGAGCGGAAGTGGGACATTCGGAAACAGAACAATATTTTGATAATGGTGAGTGGAAAACCCGAACCGTAACCGTGTGGAGGTGGGAGCAAGGGCAGGTGCAACTTGTACATGATGATTTGCTGGTGGAAGGCACGAGCCGTCTCAGCAAGCTCTTGCTTGGCAAGTTGAATACATATGATATGGCTCAACTGACACTCTACGAACCAGGTTTCCTGGCCGGTTTGCAAGCTTTAGCATTTGATGTACCGTTGGAGCCGGCATGGGAGGAAGGACGCCAGCTCATGCGGGAGATCACCCGGCGTGCCTGCGAGGAAAAAGCGAGCACAAACCAGATCAGGAATTTTAAAATGGACCTGGATTTTTCTGACGAAAGCTGGCGATATATTCTTATGCCTGTTTACCTTGCGGCGTACTCATATAATCAGAACAAATATCAGGTGATGGTCAACGGACAAAATGGTACGATAACCGGTCAGCGTCCGGTGGATTGGGCGCGTATCTGGCTGGTGGTAGCATCGTTGTGTCTCCCCGGGGTTATTTTATGCCTCCTGGGGCTTGTTACCCTGCCGCTGGGCGGCATTGGCAGCCTGATTGGTGTAGCCGGTTTTGTATTGTTCATCATAGGTGTCGTCATCGCTTTGTTTATCCTGCGGCAGGCGGCCGCCATGGATGATATATGAGCCAGGTAGAGCCTGGGGAAAACCCACAAAGCGTTGAATGCAGCCGTTGCAGGTGGCGTTACCTGATACCAGATGGCCAGGCATTGGATCGTTGCCCCAACTGTTGGAGTGAACTTCTGACTCCCGTAACAAGCACCGAAATCCCTGTTGACATCGGTTATGCGGAGCTGGTAATGCCGTTTACT
Source organism: uncultured Chloroflexia bacterium (assembly GCA_963705155.1). Classification (GTDB taxonomy): domain Bacteria; phylum Chloroflexota; class Anaerolineae; order Anaerolineales; family UBA4823; genus CAVPJC01. Next base: position 301,343 of record CAVPJC010000014.1, read on the forward strand.
CTGGACTCAAGTACACTCATTCAGCATGTAGCGGAATTTGCTTCCGGGATTCCATTTGCTCCTTTCGATTTGAAGGCTGAGATTTTATACAGCAGAATAAGGCGTGTCTTCATGCCGGCATGGTTGGTTGATGTGGATGTGGAAGCGATCTGGGATGCTGAAATTGGATTTAATTACCAGGTGGTCAGCCATCAAGATCAATATGACGAAAATCGAGGCGGGTGGACCTCTCAAAAGGTCAATGAAAACCGGGTGCGTTGGGAATCTCGCTGGGGTACGATCAAGCGATCGTACGATAATGTCACGGCGCCCGCGCTTGAAAGCCAGCCCCAACTCGCTCGCCGCCTGGGTGGTTTTGCCATCGAAACCGCCCATCCTTACAGCGGGGATGATTTGAAAGACGCTGTAGTTCGCCAGCCCGACCGGAACCACCAGGAAGCATGGCAGGTTGCACTGCCTGCCTTACAAGGTCGGGCAAGTGATGAGTGCCGTCTGGCGGCAGGCGCCGATCATGTTCGCCAGTTCAAGTGGTCACCCGCCTTTAATAATCATAACTGGAGCTTAATGCTCATGCCAGTTTACGCCACATATTATCTGGATGATGCCGGTATTCCGAAATCGATACTGATTTACGGGCAAAGCGGTCAGGTTTTTGGCCAGCGTACAGCATCCATTAAACGTGCGCAACGCGCAACATTGCTCATGCTTGGTATTGCCGTGGTGCTATTCGTGATGGGTGGGTTTCTGAGCGCTCTGGGGGTCGTACTGCCGCCTGTAATGGTGTTGGGCGGTGGGTTGATGATCCTGGCACTGCTGACTGCCATCGGCGCGGTATTTCCTGTGGGTGTTGCATGGGGTTTCAACAGGAAAATGTCTCGCAATTAAATATTAATGTGAACACCTCACCCGGAATGATTTAATGTCAAATCCTGTGCCTATTCCTGAAATCCTGGTATTCGTATCCGATCTGATTTTCTATTCAAAAATAGAGCAAGTTGCACAATCAACTGGCTACCGGCTGCGTTGGATCGAGCGCGCCAGCCAGATTGACCAGGAATTGATGGATGAACCCCTATCCCACATGGCGGAGCCTCGCCTTGAACAATCCGCGGTTCTCCTGGATTTGTTGACGAAGAAAAAGCCGGCGCTGATTATTTTTGATCTGGGTAACAACGATATCCCCTGGAGGACCTGGCTGCCATTGATAAAAACTGATCCAGCGACGCGCAGACTGCCCGTTATCTGCTTCGGGTCGCATGTCGATACAGACACAATGCAGATGGCAAAATCTTGTGGCGCTGATGCCGTCCTCGCACGTTCACACTTCTCCAGAACTTTACCTCAATTGATCAAGCAGTATGCCCGCGTGCCCGATAATTCAGCTATCACTTCTGCTTGTGAGCAGGTGTTGTCTGATACAGCCCGTTCGGGTTTGGAGCAGTTCAACCGGGGGGAATATTTCGAGGCCCATGAAACCCTGGAAGCAGCCTGGAATGAGGACCAGACGGCCGGGCGTGAACTGTACCGGGCAATCCTGCAGGTGGCTGTGGCTTATCTCCAAATTCAGCGTGGAAATTACCGTGGGGCAGTAAAGATGTTCATGCGTGTTCGCCAGTGGATCGATCCACTACCGGATCACTGCAGGGGTGTAAATGTGGCTGAGCTGCGAGCAGATGCAGAGCGCGTTTACACTGAGCTGACTGCGCTGGGTGCAGGGAACGTGCACCACTTTGATAGTAAATTGTTTAAACCGGTGCTTTATACGGCTTGAAAAATACTTCTGGGTTATTCGTTCAGGAGGGTTTGAATGGAATACTTTGATCTAATTCGTACCCGGTACAGTGTGCGCGCTTATTGGGAGGATGCTGTGGAGGAGGAAAAGCTCCTTAAGATCTTGGATGCCGCCAGGATGGCGCCAACAGCAGCTAACCGCCAGCCATTTCAGTTGATTGTGGTACATACTCACGGCAGGCAGGCAGAATTGGGACGCATTTACTCGCGGGAGTGGTTTGTGCAGGCGCCACTCTTGATTTGCGCTGTGGGGGTGCCGCGTTTGGGATGGGTGCGGAATGATCGCCGGCGATACCTGGATGTTGATATAGCGATTGTCATGGATCACCTGATCCTCGCCGCAGCAAATCTGGGATTGGGCACCTGTTGGGTGGCTGCTTTCGATGCAGTTGCAGCCCGTCAGATACTAAATCTACCGGATGATGTCGAGCCATTGATCTTTACACCGTTAGGATATCCAGCCGACCTGGCTGGTGTCAAGGAACGCAAATCTCTGGATGAACTCGTTCGCTATGAAAAATGGTAAAGACGGTTGATGACAACTACTGAATTGCTCGCCAAACAATTGAAGCTGCCGGACAAGCAGGTGGCATCGGTTATTGAACTTTTGGATGCCGATAATACAATCCCGTTTATTGCACGTTATCGCAAAGAAGCCACAGGCGGCCTGGATGAAGAACAGATCCGCTCTGTAGAAGAAGCATTAAGAAAGCAGCGTGCTCTGGATGACCGGCGTGAGACGGTGATCAATTCCATCGAAGAACAGGGAAAGATGACCCCTGAGCTTCGCCAGCTTTTACTTGGAGCTGGCAGCCTGACGGCTCTGGAAGATTTGTATTTGCCGTACAAACCCAAACGCCGGACGCGCGCCAGTATTGCCCGGGACCGTGGTCTGCAGCCACTGGCAGATCTCATTATTCAGCAAAGGTGGAGTGGCGGGATGCTCGAGCAATTAGCTCTAGACTACCTGGGGGAAATGGTTCCTACAGTTGAGGATGCCTGGGCTGGCGCGCGATATCGTTGCCGAAGCCATCGGCGACCATGCAGATATCCGCCGGGTGCTGCGTCAGAAGGCCCTGGAGTGGGGGATGCTTCTGGCACAGAAGGTTGAAAGCGCTCAAGATCCCCGGCGCGTTTACGAATTATATTACTCTTTCGAGCAGAAGGTCGATCGCGTGCGTCCACACCAGGTGCTGGCATTGAATCGCGGCGAGGCGGAGAAGATTCTCCGGATCAGCGTGTTCATAGCTGAGAGAGACTGGCGGGGCGCTATCCAGACAGTATTTCGTGCTGATCCAAATTCGCTGCTGGCTGAACAGCTCCAGCTGGCAATAGACGATGCTGCCCAGCGCTTACTTCTGCCGGTGATTGAGCGCGATGTTCGCAGGCAATTGACGGATCAGGCAGAGGCACATGCCATGAACGTGTTTGCGGTCAACTTGCGTGCTCTGCTCAGCCAACCGCCTCTGAGTGGGCATCACGTGATGGGCATCGACCCCGGGTTCCGTACCGGTTGCAAGGTTGCAGTCGTAGACGTTACCGGTAAACTCCTTGAAACTGCCACAATCTACCCACATGATCCACAGAAAAAATGGCAGGAGGCACTTTCTCTTCTTGAAGGTATGGTGACACGCCGATCTATAACCATCATCTCTATTGGGAACGGCACTGCTTCACGGGAAACCGAGCAATTGGTGGTGGAGCTCATCCACCTGGTCGATGCCACACACAGTCCTGGAAAGAAGCTGCACTACCTGATCACAAACGAGGCGGGCGCCAGCGTGTACAGTGCCAGCCCCCTCGCCAGGGCAGAGTTCCCTGACCTGGATGTTTCAATACGCGGCGCAGTATCCATAGCCCGCCGGGTACAGGATCCCCTGGCTGAGCTGGTGAAAATTGATCCAAAATCCATCGGCGTTGGTATGTATCAGCATGACGTGGATCAAAAACGGCTTGAAGATACTCTCACCGGTGTCGTCGAGAGTGTTGTCAATCAGGTGGGCGTCGGTGCCAATACCGCCTCTCCTGCTTTGTTGACCTATGTTTCCGGGGTCGGTAAAAAACTCGCCGGACATATCGTGGAATTTCGCGACCAGCATGGTCCATTTCTAAGCCGCCAGGCATTGCGGAGTATCCAGCGGGTTTGGACCAAAAGCATTTGAACAGGCGGCCGGATTTCTACGGGTGCGTGGGGGAAACGAGCCTCTGGATGAGAGCGCAATCCATCCAGAGAGCTATGCAATCGCCCGGGCAGTGATGGCCAAAGGCAATTTTTCGCTGGCGCTTACGCCGGCTGAACGGAAATCAGCCCTGGAGGCCCTCTTTTACCGTCTGAGTATTGAAGACCTGGCTGCTGATCTTGGCGCAGGATTGCCCACACTCAAGGATATTTTAGATCAACTCATCCGCCCGGGGCGCGATCCACGGGAGGATACCCCCGCACCGATCTTGCGGGCGGATATCCTGAAAATGGAAGACCTTGGGGTCGGGATGAAATTGAAAGGCACGGTTCGAAATGTAGTGGATTTTGGCGCGTTTGTGGATATCGGTGTAAAACAGGATGGTCTGCTTCACAATTCCAGGATCCCGCGGGGAACAAATTTAAATGTGGGAGATTTGATACAAGTAGAAATTTTACAGGTTGAAATAGAGCGCGGTAGAATTAGCCTGGCCTGGGCGCAATAAATCCGATTCGATTGACTGACTTCATGTATTCACCTACCGGGAGGGGCCGCTCAAAATGACACGATCGGTATTCTTGCTGCAATCCGACACAACTGCTGCCTGGTACCTCGAACAATATTTCTTAAAACAGGGTGATCGGGTTTTGAGTTTCGACGATTTTAAGTGAAGCCAAGCTGGCGATCCGGCATGAGAAATTTGAAATTGCTTTCGTCGATTTGCACCTGCCAGGAAATGACTGGCTGGAGGCGCTAAGACTGCTGCAGATACACAACCCGAGTGCGGGAATCATCGTAACCAACTTACATCCAGATGTCCGGCGGGAACTTTTGGTAAAACAGAGAGGTGTGCGGGTATTCTTGCGTGCCCCTTTTGCTGCCAATTGGATAGAAAGTGCGATCCTAAAACTTGAGAAGACAAAACCTCAAAGAATCAGACAGTCGGCTAACGGGGACAACCTGCCGCGAGTGCGTGTCTCGATGCGCTCAAAGATCACAATTCCATACACGTTGTTGGCCTTGTTCTTCGCACTGGTTTCATCATTTATGGCCAGCCGATATATCATCGAGTTCGATCCGGGACCGTTTCACAATCCAATTGATCGATACAGGCAAACTCACATCGGATTGGATGGTTCGCGAAGAAAGCCGGATTTTGGAGACACTTCGGCTTATAGCCAATATCCGAGGCCTACCTGATGCGCTCAAGCTTGGCGATGCTGTTACATTGCAATCCATTGCGTTGCCGGTGGCAGTCAATTACCAGGAAGATGCTGTTGAACTCCTGGATACACAGGGAATCAGTCGTATTTCCATTTATAAGAAGACTGGAGCAAATGTAGTTGATTATGCGATTACCCAGGGAAGCACTTCCCTGATGGGTACGGATTTTGTTCGCAAATCTCTGAACCAGCAAGCGGATGCAAGGGGAAATAAATATTCTGGTTATGTACTCCTCGACAAAGGAAGATTTTTTTTCGTTATCAGCCCGGTCTATGACAAATCTGGTGATCTGGTTGGATGTGTAGCTGTCGGGCGATCATTGGAAAACCTGGTTGACAACATACGCCAGGACACCCTGGGGCATGTGACACTCTATGCATTGGATGGCACGATTCTGACTTCAACATTGCGCTTTCAAGGTGTGGACCATCCCGTAGACCCTGCTCAGGCCAATTTGCTCTTGCTCAATCAGGATGTGCAAAGCCCGGTTCGAGAAATAAAAATCGCGAGTACAACTTATTCCGAGATTTTGGGTCCCTGGGAAGTACGTGGGGGTCAAGATCTGGGTGTGATAGGAACATCACTGGCTCAGAACTTTTTTCGCGACCGTCTCTGTTGACTCGTTTACAAGCCGTGTTGATCATCGCAATGGCTGTCGTTGGGGTGATCGTATTAGGTGTCTTGATCGCCAATCAGATCACAAACCCGCTTTCGCGTGTCGTCCGGGCATCCATCGAAGTTGCCCGGGGTAATTTTCAAATAAAGGTCCCATCAAAAGGTGGTGATGAGGTCACCGTGCTGGCTCACGCCTTTAACTACATGGTGACCGGTTTGCAGGAAGGGTCCATTTACCGCGATTTACTTGGGCGAACCGTCTCTCCTGAAGTGCGTGAAGCCCTGCGGCATTCATTCGCCTCTGGTCAGCTTCAACTCGAGGGGCAAAGCGCAATCGCGACAGTCATGATGAGCGATATCCGCGGGTTCACCACGCTTTCGGAAAAAGAGGCGCCGACCACTATCTTGAATTGGTTGAATGAATATTACGGAGAGATCGTCCCAATTATTACCGCGCATGGCGGGGTGGTAGATAAATTTGAGGGTGATGCCGTGATGGCTTTTTTTGGCATCCTTCCGAAGCTGCTTCCACCCGAAGAAAGCGCAAATGCTGCCTGCCAGGCAGCGCTCGAGATTTTAGGTGTGATCAATAAGATCAACCAGCGGCGCTTGTCTCGAGGTGAACCCGAGTTCGTGACGGGTATCGGGATTAATACCGGCTCATTGATTGCGGGTGGATTGGGTACAGCAGATCGTTTGAACTACACTGTCATTGGAGATACGGTAAACACTACCCAAAGGATTGAAGGTGTGACCCAGGAATTCGGTGAGAGCGGTATCGTGATCAGCGAAAGCACACTCACAGCCTTAAAAATCAACCGGAGTGAGTTCAATTTGGAACCTTTAGGAGAGCATGCATTCAGAGGCAAACGCGAATTGATCTGGCTTTACCGCCTGATTCCTAACAATGCCGTTTCTGACACATCGGAGAATTCGGAATGAAATCTCGCACAAGGCTTACCAAGGCTTATGGCAGCCTTCCGAAAGACGATCGCCGATGGCTGGTGATGTCTGTTCTCGTCCTTCTGATCTTGCTTGCAGGATTTCTTCTGGCTGTACTATTTGGGAAAATTGATGGATTACTGATTGTGCCTTTTTAACTTGCACTCTGAACTCAATGCAGATTACAGCAGTGAGCGCCTCGCGCTCCAATTCCCGGTGGTGCAATTGGAATTAATTGCTGATGTGCTGGCTGATTTGGGGTCATCCGATGGTATTGCGCAAGTAGCTACACTGCAAGTGTCCCTGCAGACACCTCCGGCATCCGTAACGCCTTTACCGGGTTCAATCCCTACGGCAGCACCGGGTGGGGGGACGATCACGCCGGCAACACAACCCACAACTCAATCAGGAACTCCATCTTCCACACTCATAATCTCATCGGCTACGATTACACTGGTTGGAACACCCACCCTTACGTGGACCATGCAACTGACAATGACACCCACGCCCAGCGATATCCCCCCTGTTTCAACGCTGGTCGGTTCGCCGTCGCGTACACCAACGCCCACGCGCAGGCCAACCCAGGGCGCCACTCAACCATCGTCTACGGTCAGACCTTCTGCTACACCCAGGCCAACAAATCCTGCGGCTACCTCAACGCCAATTCCGACTAGTCCTCCCCCAACGATACCACCTCCCACAAATCCGCCTCCCACTAATCCACCTCCCACCGATCCGCCTGCGCCCACCCGAACACCAAATCCCTATCCGAACCCCAGTCCTTATCCCTAGGGATTAATGCCTGCAGGATGAACAGGATCCTCCGCTACAGCCGGAGCAACCCCCGCCACTACAACTGGAAAAGGTATGACCGGCGCTTTGGGCAAAAAATACAGAAATCCGGCGTATGGTGTGATCGCTGCCGCATTTAAGGCATTTTATGGTTGCATCAGCATCACGCATCGAGCGTAGAGCCTCGAATTTACTTCTGCAGTCTTGACAGACATATTCATAAACTGGCATAGTGCACCTTTCCGGATGGTTTCGTTTATCATTGTACTGAATACTGGTTTGCGGGTCAATAGAGGAACATTAAGTCAGGAAGTAAATCATGAAATTGTTTAGTGCGCTGGTGGTACAGGCCTTTAAACGCCAGATCACCTACCGGATCGCCACTGTGGCAGGTATCGTAACAAATTTCTTCTTTGGCTTGCTGCGTGTAGCCGTGCTGGTGGCGTTATACGGATCTCGTAATGATGTGGCTGGTATATCACTGGATGGAGCCATCACCTACACCGGTTTAACCCAGGCGATCATCGCCTATCTCAGTCTTTTTTCATGGTTTGAGATCATGAATTTGATTGCCAGCGGTGATGTTTCATCAGACTTGCTCAAACCAGTCGATTTTTTCCGATATTGGATGGCAATTGACCTGGGTCGAGCGTCCGCTCAGTTATTGCTGCGGGGCGCGCCTATCATGGTCGCATATGCTTTAATCTTTGATATTCAAGTTCCCCGTACACCGATCCAGTGGGGGGTATTTTTGCTTGCCCTTTTTCTGGCCTGGCTCCTCAGCTTTTCGTGGCGCTTTTTAGTAAACCTGGCAGGTTTCTGGGTTCCCAATGCGATTGGGATAGGCCGCCTGGTGTTTACGTTTTCCTGGTTTTTTTCGGGTTTTTTGATGCCGCTGCGTTTTTTTCCGGATTGGTTCATCCAAATGTGCTATCTGACCCCTTTCCCTCATACGATTAACGTTGTTGTCGAGGCATTTTTAGGCGTTGTCGAGCCGGGAAAAATGTTTGCACTGTTACTCAGTCAGCTCGTTTGGATACTCGCTTTGTTTATTGCCGGGCAAATCACATTGCAAGCTGGGGTCCGGCGACTTGTCATACAGGGAGGGTGAAATGAAGCGCGCCTTCCAGCTCTACCTGCGCCTCGTTGATGTTCAAATCCGGTCACAGATGCAGTACCGTTCATCGTTTGTCCTGGAAACTCTTGCGACAGGGATAGCCAATTCGATGGGTTTTATTACCATTGCCCTGGTGCTGCAAAGATTTGATCAAATCGCCGGTTGGGAATTGAAGGAGGTGGCATTCCTGTTTGGTCTGATCGAGTTTTCATTTGGGTGCATGGATATGCTGTTCAGTGGATTTGACCCGGATTTTTTTTCACTTTATATTCGGCGGGGCACATTTGATCAACTATTACTCCGGCCGGTGGACATCACTCTGCAGGTGTTTGGGTCGCGTTTCATTTCTCGGCGCATTGGCCGAATGATCCAGGGATTTTTGATAATACTTCTTGCAATCTCGTGGAACGATATCCACTGGACATTTGCCAAGATATTGTACTTGCCTGTTGTCATCCTGAGCATCATCGCCTATTTTGGGGGTTTGTTTGTTGTGGGTTCGGCAATTACATTTTGGACCGGAGAATCGATCGAAGCCATGAATGCGCTCACCTACGGCGGCTCGGAAATGATGTCTTACCCGATGGATATTTATCCCAATTGGATGCGGCAGTTCTTCACATTTATCCTGCCAGCCATCTTTGTTAATTATTATCCGGCTTTGTATTTCCTGGACATGCCAGACCCATTTCATTTTCCAAAGTTTGTTATGTTTCTTGCGCCTATTGCCGGTTTTGGAGTTCTTGTGATAAGCATGGTCTTTTGGAATTATGGAATTCGCCATTATCAAAGCACGGGGACCTGATGATCATCGTCACTGATCTACGAAAGCACTTCCAATTATTAAAGCACCATCGCGGCACATTTGGGGCGCTCCGCAACCTGTTCAGTCGTGAATACGATATTGTTCGGGCTGTCGATGGTGTCACCTTTAAAATCCATGAGGGAGAGCTTGTTGGCTATCTGGGTCCAAACGGAGCTGGCAAGTCAACAACACTGAAAATGCTGACAGGCCTGCTTGTACCCACCAGCGGCGAGTTGTTGGTCAATGGGCGCATACCCTGGAAAGATCGAAAAGAGCATGTGGGTGTGATCGGAGCTGTTTTTGGCCAGAGAACCACCCTGTGGTGGGATCTCCCTGTGATCGAATCTTCGGATTTGAACCGCCATATCTACAGCATACCGGAAAATCGGTATAAACAAAATTTACGTGAGTTCAAAACCCTTTTGGAATTGGATCCATTTCTAAACACACCGGTGCGTTCTCTGTCTTTAGGACAGCGCATGCGGGCAGAAATTTGTGCTGCCTTGCTGCATGATCCTGGATTACTTTTTCTGGATGAACCGACTATCGGGCTGGATGTGGTTGCCAAAGAGCGGATCCGGCAGTTCATCCATCACCTCAACAGGGAAAAGGGCACCACAGTGCTGTTGACCACACATGATTTATCGGACGTTGAGAAATTGTGTGACCGTGTCATGATCATCGACCATGGCAAGCTGCTTTATGATGGCAAATTGGAGCGGCTGCGTGAGCGATTTGGAGGTAAGCGGCGATTGGTGGTCGATTTTGCAGAAAATTATCCTCATCTGGATGTGGATGGGGCGGTTATCGTTGCCCATGACGGACTACGGGTTACCTATGAGTTTAATCGCGGTGAAGTGGCTGCATCTGACCTTATCGGGACGCTTTCCTCCAAATATCGCTTACACGATCTGGAAGTCAGAGAGCCGGAAATTGAACAAACCATCCGCAGAATTTACGAAGAGCGCTTATTAGAGAAATGAATCGGATTTTGCCTGACATGTTGCTCGGGAACATCCAGGATAACCGCAACGTTATAATACTTAAACTCATGGTAAGGAGTAACTTTTATGTCTAAATTTCCTGTAAAATTTATGTTTATCCTGTTTCTGGCTGTTCTCCTTGCGAGTTGTAATCTTCCGTACAGCCAGATTCCACCAACCGAACCTCCTGATGCAGCTTATACGGCCGCGGCTGAAACAATTGTCGCCCAGCTTACCGAGGTTTTCCCTATATCTACGCTTATGCCTTCTCCAACTACGACGCAGGCAGAAGTTGTTAATCAGATATCACCCACTCCCACCCAAGAGCCGACAGTCACACTTACCCCGCAGCCATCCCTGACGCTTGCTCCAACAGCCACCGTAACACCTGCTGACAGCGATCCACGGGCAGCCCTGGGCGATCCTGATTGGACGAGACATTTAAAAATTCCACGAATTGGTCATTGTACGCCGACGAACATGCCGGTTTTGATATTGACAACGGAAAACTAGAGATGGTCGCATTTTTTGGGGAAGGTCGTGATTCGTGGCTGCTGACCTGGCCGGATCCGCAGGATTACTATCTGGAGGCTGAATTCCAGACGCTTGAATGCCGCGGGTTGGATCGTTATGGTTTTATCATCCGTTCTGATGCCAGCACGGGTTATCTGGTGGGATTATCCTGCGACGGGCAGGTATCTTTGAGACGATGGAATGGTGAGCGGTTCAAGGCGCTTCTCGATTGGTCTTCAAGTGCGGCTGCCCTGTCAGGCGGCAACCAGACCAACCGCCTGGGCGTAATGGTTAAAGGTGATCAATTCTCGGTATATGTGAACGGAAACCCGGCGGGTTCGGCCAGCGATGACACTTATTCCGATGGCAGCTTCGGTGTGTTTATTGGCTCCAAAAATACAGATGGGTTTACAGTTGACATAACTGAGATATCTTATTGGGAAATTCCTGAATAATGATGATAAAATTTATCTGATAATATTCTGGATTACACTAGTTATGAGGGATGGTGAGCGATGAATTCCGGCTGCCAGAAACGAGTACGAAAGCTATACGATTGGGAAATTCAGGAGTTCCACTCCGTATTCGGGGATACTTTGCGTTACGATGACGTCCGAATTCATGAGTGCGCAACGTTTCCAGACCGAATCGACTCGGTTGGGTAGAAAATTAAAAGGCATGGCCCCGCCAAAACCGGGTGAACACAACGCCATCACACTGGGTAATCATTGTTTATTTCCGGTGCAACTGCCTGAGGCTCTTCCCGGTCCAAATGACCCTGAGAGTTACAAGATGGATTGGCTGGTTCATGAGCTAACCCACGCCTGGCAGTACCAGCATATGGGCTGGAAATACCTGATCAAGGCTGTCCGCGCCCAGTTACGTGAAAAGGAGCTGGCGTATGATTATGGTGGTCAGGATGGTCTGCTGAAAAGCCGCCAGAAAAGCAAGCTTTTCAAAGACTTTAACCCGGAGCAGCAAGGGAACATCACCCAGGCATATTATTTACGCAAGCGTTCCGGAAAAGATATCTCGGCCTGGGCAGATTATATTGAGGAATTGAAGAAAACGGTGTAAGCCACCTCATGCTTTAGTCCTTAGCCGGATATGACTTCAAAAAGGCGCAAGGCCAGGGTTTCTCGAGAGTAATGCTGCTCGGTGAAAGCTCGGCCGCTCCTGCCCATGGCTTCCCTGGCTGCAGAATCGCCCTTAAGGTTCAGTATAGCCCTTGCCAGTGCGGAGGCATCTTCGGGGGGAACGAACACACCTCCATTGGCTTCTTCCAGAATTTGACGGGCCTCGCCTTCCACACTGAGCAGGACGGGTCGCTGACACGCCCACGCATCAAAAAGCTTGGATGGCAGTGCGCCTTTGAATATTTCAAGTTTTCTCAATGGGATCAAAGCAACATCCGCCGCAGACAGATAACTCGGGATGACTTCCCTGGGTTGTTCGGGAAGCAAGCTGATATTATCCAATCCATAATACTGGATGAGTTTGGCAATTTCCGCCTTCTGATGGGCCATCTCCAATCAATAGAATGTGCACGTCTTGGGCTTCTTGAAGGAGCCTGGCAGCCTCCACAACGCTTTCCAAGCCCTGGGCAATCCCGTGTATTCCGGCATACACCGGTACGAATTTGCCTTCCAGCCCCAGCTTTTTTCGAATGACTTGACGTTCTTGCTGAGAGAACTGAAAGAGATCGATGTTGGCTCCATTGGGTATGATGGCGATTTTGTCAGAATCGATGCCGCGTTGCACCAGACGTTGATAGATCCCGTTGGTTACAACGATGATTTTTTTGGCTTTGTGATAACAGCTTTCCTCCAGGCGGGTCGCCAGGGCAATTGCGCGCCGGTTGGTGAGCTCTCCGAGGGCAACCGCCGATTCGGGCCAAAGATCGCGCACCTCAAACACCAGGGGGATGCGCCTCAGGTTGCTCAAAGCCAGGGCAGCGCCGCCAACAAAAAGAGGTGGTGACGTGGCAATCAGCAGGTCATATCTGCCGCGCGCCAGCAGTAATCCAGCCAGCGTGGCATTGATCATGTAAGAAAAATAAAAAAGCATCCGGTTACGGAAATTTTTTACGGGTGAAGCCTTAACCCACACCCGGATAACCTCCATCCCTTCGAGTTGAGTGCGCTCAAATAATTTTCCCTGGTACTCTCTGGGGATGATTCCCGATGGATGGTTGGGCATCTCCCCGATCACCGTGACGGAGTGACCCATGCGTACCAGGTTACGACCCATTTCATAAGCGCGTGTCTGGGTAGCGCCTGATTCGGGAGGAAAATACTGGGAGAGATACAATATTCGCATATCATACAGATGACTTGAGCAAGGTTTGATACAGTTCACTAAGCTGGTTCATAAGCGTTTCCCAATTGTACCGCTCGCGTACAGCTCGATGTCCCGCAGTGCCCATCTGCTGGGGAATTTCTTTTGTAAGCCACCACTGGCGAATTGTTTCGGCAGTGTCTTGGGGAGACGCCAGTGGATCAACCAGGATGCCACAATGCTCGCGGTTGACAATTTCTGAGATCATTGGAAAGTCACTGGCTATCACTGGCAGCCCGGCAGACATGTATTCGAATAGCTTCACCGGGAGGGCTGCTTTGTAGCGTGGTTCAGGCATCAGGATAGCCAGGCCGACATCTGCCCCTTTAAAATTTCGGGCATGTGGCTGTACGGTATCCAGCCAGGCAATTCAATCGAGGTCTCGTGCCTTGCCATGTGTCTTCGCAGTGCCTGTTCTTCGCTGGCTGGTGTAAAAACACCTGCGAGCACGAGCTTTGCTGGTACGCCAAGAGATTGTAAATTGCGAAGGATATCGACATATACCAGGAGACCGCGATCGGTGGACAATCTACCTGTATAGATCAATCGCAGAGTTGGTCGGGTAAAAACGGCCGCCGGTTGATTGCAGAAATCGATGGAGGGATAATGTCCGATGACAATCACACGCTGGTTGTCGCGCAGGTAGATTGCCCCAAGCGTGCCATCGACCGTGACAACCGCGCTTGACAACCTGGCTGCGAGGTGTTCTGCCCGCTGAATTTGGGCATGCAGAAATTTACCGCCCCACCCTTTGAGGCGGGGTTCGACCAGGTCAGCATAGTATTCATGGGCATCATAAATCACCGGTTTCCTGTGAATTTTTCCCCAGATTGATCCGACCGGCAGGGTGTCGAAATCATGGCAATGAACCAGGTCGGGACTAATTTTTTGTAGTATTTTGAATGCCTCTAGCCAGAATCGTGGCAGCTTTAACAGTTGACCGGTTCCAATCCCATAAGAAGAGCGGATATTTTGAACCCTGAGTAATCTTAACGCCGCAGGGTAAGATCTCCTCGGGTGGAAATTCAAATCTACGATCCCAGCAGATCACTGTGATTGCATATCCTGACGAGGAAAGACCTGTCACCTCTTTCAGCACACGCGGGTCAGGTCGAAAGCCATTGGACAGCAACATGGAAATTTTCATGGCGCTTCACCCGATCCGTCGATCATCTGACGCATCCAAAGTTCCAGATTTAACCAACGCCAGGCTAACCCGGTCAGATCAACAGCACCGGTGGAATGATCAGTAAAGGCCTGCCGAATTGCAGGCACATCAAAATAAGGCCGGCTGGCAAAGGTTGACGATGTGAATATTTCGGTAGCCCAGGCAAATAAATCCTTGGCTATCCAGTCTTTTTCCGGGGTTACAAACCCCATTTTGTCGATGCGTGTGCGGATCGTTTCGGGCAATACTCCCCGCAGTGCGTTCCGCAATATTACTTTGGTCACACCTCGATGGATTTTTTGATGGTCGGGTAAGCGGGAGGCAAATTCTACCAGGCGATAATCCAGAAATGGCACCCGGGCTTCAATGGAGAATGCCATGGAATTCCGGTCTTCATAATGCAGCAATTTAGGTAAGCTGAGTTTTGTAAAATTAGCATAGAGATTTCCAGAAAAAGGATCCAAACCGGTGGGCAGGGTTTCCATATCACGATCCGAGAAGCCTCTCGAGAATTCCGGATGGATACCCAGGACACGCGTGCCGAACCATCGGGTGCGCCGGAAGTGTCGTGCCATGCGGATTATTGCGGCCGGAAGAAAGGGGCGTAGTGTTCTGGCCGCCATTGCAGGATACCCGCTTCCAAACCGGTGATGGTAAGCATTCCATTCGGCTTTCATGTTCAAGAGCGCGCCGCGCTGCAACATCCCTCCCCAAAAGTAATCAAAATTACTATGGTAGCCAGCAAGGATTTCATCACCGCCTTGCCCATCTAATGTAACACGTACGCCGCGTTGGCGAGCTGCCCGCATTACACACCATTGCGCATAGACACTCAATGAACCGAATGGCTCATCTTGATGCCAGATCAAGCGAGGTAGATCATCCAGTAATTTTGATGGTGATGGAAAGATGTAATTCGCTTCAGCGTTGGTTGCCTCGAGTACCTTTTCAATGTATTGCCGTTCGTCATAGCGTTGGTCTTCGAAACAAGCCGAAAACGTTTTTTGCTGCTGTCCAATCAGAGCAGGATCGAGAACGTGGTCACGGAATATTAACCGGTTTGCGATGGTCACAATAGCTGATGAATTTAAACCCCCGCTCAAACAAGTGCCAATTGCCACGTCGCTGCGCAGGTGGATTTTACTGCATCTTCAAGCAATTCCTTGAAATCCCGGGAGTAAGTTGCATCAGTTTCGAGATCTCCCTTATTGGAAAAATCAAGATCCCAGTATCTTCTGATTGAGATATTTCCATTTTTGATCGTTAGGGTGTGCCCAGCCGGTAGCTGTAGAATATCCTTGAAAAATGTCTCTTCTGTGTGATCCAGCAGGTTGCAGGACAGATAGTCGTAAATCAATGGATCATTGGGTTTTTTAGCAAGGGGAGTGAGCATCAGCAGCGCTTTGATCTCTGATGCGAATGCGAATAATCCTGCTTTCCAGCAGTAATAAAATGGCTTGATGCCGAACCTGTCCCTAGAGCAGAAAAGGGTTTTTTTAGTCGAATTCCATATTGCAAAGGCCCACATCCCGTTGAAGCGCTCAAGACACCGTTCCCCCCAAACCTGAAAGGCCGCAAGTACGACTTCAGTATCGGTGCCGGTTTGAAATTCAATCCCTTGTTGCTGCAATTCCTTACGCAGTTCTATGAAGTTGTAGATTTCTCCGTTAAAAACGATCCATGACAAGCCGTCACGGCTGCGCATGGGTTGATGGCCGGCTTGCGAGAGATCGAGGATCGCTAGCCGACGGAATCCAAACGCCATATCCCAGGTGCGGGCGTCTGTGTAAGTGGCTTCGCTCCATGCTCCGGTTGTGGTATTTGAAAAGAAAAAGCCCTCATCATCCGGGCCGCGGTGTTGTAGAACACGAGTGGCGCGAAGAACGGCTTCGGTGAAGACTGGCAGACCTGTTGTCTGCCAGATACCCACAATACCGCACATCAGACCTGCTCCCTGGCGAGTTTTTGATAGAGGTGCACAAGTTTGTTTAGCTCAACGTCTGCATTCAATAATTGTGCTGCGTCGAGCGCTGCATGTTTCATCTGGTCAATCGCCCCAGGGGTTAACCGATTGAGAGTTTTAGCGACTGTCTGAGGATTAAAGGAATCCGCTACAACACCAAAACCATATTGCCTGCACATGCGGGCCATCTCGGGTGATGGACCAACACATACAGCCAGCCCGGCGTGGATAAAGTCAAAAAACTTATTGGGGGAAGCTGCTGAATTATTGTAATTGTTGGCGGGCAACAAATAGAACCCGATATCAAAGTTGGCGATCTTCTGGGTGACGCTCTCCGGCGATACTGGTCGGTGAAAAGTGACCCGTCCAGGGGCAACTTGGTCGGCGGTATTTCTTTAAAAGAAATTTTTGCTGGATCGCCCATCAGCATAAAATTTAAATCAAAACGAGTATCGAGGTGGGCTACTGTCAAAACCATCAACTCGGGTTTCCGAACCTGTGCCAATATACCATGATGTATAAGTTGGACTCTGTCTGGAGAAGTAGGCCTAAAGGTGATCCCCGGATTGGGTTGTGGAGTGTTCAAAACAACGATTGGTAAAAAACCAAATTCAATATGGTATTTTTCCGCAATTGTTTGGTTAACTGTGATGCTCGCTACAGTTTCGGGTATATAGCGCCGGAGAACGTACTCACGCAAGGGCCGCAGGAACAGATTCCAGATCAGTCCCTCCAATTCCAGCGGGGCGTACTCGTGCAAATCTACCACTACTTTTGCGCCAATCACATCTGCGGCGCGGCACGCTAGTGGCAGGCTCATCCAGTCATTGGCATGGATAAATTTCGGCCTTGATTTGAGTAGGTAACGGTACGCTTGTTGGCATTCCCGTCACGCCCAATACCACGACTCGTAAGCCACCTGTGGGAAGAGCCGTCCAGCAATCAGTTGGAAATATGGAAGGAGTTGACCTGAACGAATGCGCCGCGTAAGTTTTTGACTGGCTGTGAGGTTTGCTGAATGATGCATCGGCTCTAACGTCAGCATTTCCACGTCGGGCATATCCGGTAGATCACCGTAGCCGATGGCGCTAATTTGGAAATAGCGTCGTAAATATTGGATTTGCCGGAGAACTCGAGCATCGCTGGCAATCCTGGAAAAGGCAACAATCCCTATCCGGATTCCTGAACTACACATACTCATTTTTTGAAACTGTCATTGCGGGAGTTGATCATTTGAACTACTCGTTTAATCAATATTAGATCACTCGGCTGTGGAAATATAAGATGATACCAACGTATACCTGTAATGCGGCCGTAATTCCAAATTAGTAATACTGCAACGAGAGAGTAAGAAATGGTGGATGATAAGGCGGCCCCAATAGCTCCGTACCTCGGGATCAAAATAATATTAGCGAGCAAGTTGATCAGGGTTCCTGTCCCTGTGATATAAAGGTTGATTTCCACACGGCCCCTGCCAGCCAGATCGTTTGCCAGAATTTTACCCACGTTGAAAAGAAGTATTCCAGGCAGGATGGCAATCAATGGCAGAACAGATGCTGAAAAATCTTCTCCATAAAAGACCGGAATTGCCCAGGGGGCAATCAATCCCAAGCCAAGCGATATCGGGATAGAAATACCCAGGACCAACCGGCTTACTAAGGGAGTAATCCGGCGTTGCTTTTCCTGCTCATCGAATAAGGATGCGATGCCGCGGGAATAACGCGCTGCTGAGTGCTTCTGCAGGCATCCACAACCGTTCTCCTAATCCGACAGCCACACTATAAATCCCAACCGCGCCGGTGCCCAAAAATATACTAAGGATGTAATTGTCCATGCGATAACCCAGAAAACCCAGCAGATTACTTAAGTGTGCTTTTATTCCATAATCAAAAACGTGGCGGAGATATACTTTATCAGGTATGAGGCTCATGGATGGTAAATGATCAATTTTTTTCATTAATAACCAGATCAAAGATGCCAGACCAATGCTTACACCGACTATGTAGGCTATTAGAGCTCCAAGAGCACCCAGGTGAAAGCCCCAGACTAAGAGGATCACGAGCAATAAAATAGCCATCTGGCTGACCATCCCCGGTAAATTATAACTACGAAAATCCTGCATTCCTTGAAAGATTACCCCAAGAAACCGGGTTTGCATGTTGACAGGGATGATTAACAGGCTGAACAATAATAACGATACCGGGATGTGTGGAAAAATCCAATTGCCAAACAAAAAAATGACAATTATTCCGAGGACGATTGCAACCAGGCTGATCCAAAATGAAATCGCAATGTTCTGGCGGAATACCTCACCGGTAGAGAACTCACGGCGGCTGATGAAGTATACGCTAGCAGAAGCAATTCCTAGATTTAAGACCGTAATCAAAGTTTCCGATAACAATAAAGCCAGAGTATATACTCCCCGCCCTTCCTTGCCGAGGCCTCGAGCTAATAGTATCGAGATGAAAATTGCCAATAAGATGGTATACCCTTGTCGGAAAAAATTGATTAAAAAATCCGGGCAAGGCTACGTAATCCAAGTCGATTGTTTGATCCGATAGGAATACGCTGGTTGCTCATAATTTCCTGGCAAAAAGTATCTTTACACCTGGGCAGGGAACCTTCAAGATGCCTGCCAACAGGTCCAGAGTGTATTGCATGCTGCCGATGAGATTGATTAAGCCTGAGAGTTGTTTTTTCTCGAGTTTACTGATAGCTCGATGGATCTTTTGAATCCCATGAGCCAACGGGCTGCCATTTGCGCATAACGGATAGCTCATCGAATAAAAAATAGGTTCATAGTCAACCAGACGAAAGTTGTGAAGGTGGAGTTCTTCGAGGTAGGCTGAACCCGAGCGATGATACTCATGATAAAAAGGGCCATATGGTTGTTGGCAGAAACCATCACTGAGCAACAACCATCCACCTGGTTCTACATAATTTGCCAGGTTGGCTACTGCTCTATGAAATCCTGTATCGTCGGTGATGTGAAATAGCACGTCAAAGGCAGTCACGAGGAAGAATTTTTTCCCATTAAATATATCGGCAGCCTGGAGAGCCGTAAGATCGGCAAGTTTGAAATGGTGGGAAGGGTAGCGCTTTTGCAGGGTATTAACACTAACCTCGGTTATGTCGATGCCTGTAATGCTGAAAGGTATTTGTTCCTGCCAAAATGGAATATAGGCGCCACTGCCAACGCCACAATCCAGGATTGTTTTTCCAGCAGGCCGAATCTTGTTTTTCCTAAGTCCGCGAAGAAGGGATGCAAATCTCAGTCGATACAGCCAACGATTATAAGTGATGCCGAGCCCCAGGTAACCGACAAGGTTAATATCGAGAGCATCACAAGACAGACGCTTTTCCCAATAGGTATGGGGATCATATGGCTCCATGCGTTTATTCGACACTTAATGAAGCATAAATGTTGTGGATTTGCGCCCCAATTACATCATAACTGAATTGCCTGTGTATTTTCCTCGCGATAGCACCCGGGTCAAATTTGTTTATGTTGGATACCATCCATAACAAACCGCGCTCGATTTCTTCTTGACTTCCTGGAGATATCAACAAACCCATTTCGGGGGTGACAAATTCTGCTGGACCACCCGATGCCGTCGCCAATACCGGGACACCGCAAGCTAATGCCTCAAGGGTAGCTACTGAAAATGTCTCTTGCAGGCTAGATAGTACAAATAAGTCGGAATTTCGCAATATCTCGGCTACCTGTTCTTTGGCCAAAACACCCAGGAACATTATTTTATCCTTGAGATTTAATTGTCGAACCATTTCCTGATAATATCCTTTTTCTAACCCATCCCCAACAATATTCATTCTCCAATCTGGTAGTTGGCTTGAAACATTGGCCAAAGCTTTTATTTTAACAAATCGAGACCTTTAACAGTATCAAGCTGTTCACAAAGGTAATTTGAAAATACCCAGTTTTTTTTATGATTGGATCGGGTTTGAAAATATTTGGATCGAAGGTATTTCCCACTACGTGAAATGGTGGATTAAAATTATAAAATTCAATCGCTCGCTGGAGGGCTTTGCTCACTGGCATTACGCATTGAGCACATCGGAATGCAAAGGCCGCTTTGGCGTATTGAGTCCCTATTAGCAGTTTTCGAAGAAAAATCGAGTTATGCTCCGTGATTACTAACGGGACATTCATCCAGCGCGCTACCAGAGCTGCCGGAACACCCGCCCGGTAGGTGTGTGCATGCACTACATCAAAAGTTTGACCTCGTTTACCTAGCTGGGAGACACAATTGAATACAGATAGCAGATGAAACAAGAAACCGGTGATAGGCACCGGACTTTTCGTAGAACGAACCCTGTATGTGAGCGCTCCAGCCGCGCTTGATTCGGAAAGATCCTGTTCGATTGTCCAGGCATGGCCGACAGTTTTTTGTCGTTCGAGAAAATGAATAACAGTTACATTATCGTACCGTGAAACAGCTTTTGCATGTTCACGCACAAAAATACCCGAAATTAAATTTTCGGGTGAAGGGTACCAGGGTGTAATCCACAATGCGTTATAACGAGTAGATGCCATGATGACTGGTGTAAGGCCGTGAAAGAACCAACCGGCACGATCCTGACTGCCCTGATTTTAACACGCCAATATACAATTGTGCGCGAACGGTCAGGCTTGCCCGTTATGCTGATTTGTGATATCGTAACAGGGTTCGCTCAGGACATTACTCTCAACAGGTGGATGTATGTCGACAACCAAACTCAGTCGCTTTGCCGATGGGGTCATGGAAGCGGCCTGGCTGGCTGCTGTTATTCTTGTTCCCGTTTTCTACAATATCTATTCGAGTAGAATCTTCGAGCCCGATAAGATCACCCTGCTGCGGTCGATTGCGCTTCTAATTCTGGGGGCGTGGATAGTGAAGCTTGTTGAACAGGGAGGGCCCCGCTGGGAAAAAATAAAACCCAACCAGCCAATCCTCAAATTTATTTCAGGAATCCCGCTTCTTCTTCCGGTTGGGGCAATGGCGTTATTGTATTTGATCTCGACCATATTCTCTATTACTCCGGGAACAAGCCTGTTGGGATCTTACCAGCGATTACAGGGGACGTATACAACTTTTTCCTACCTGGTGATTTTTACATCCTTGCTGGCGAATTTACGCAAGCGCGCCCAACTGGAACGTCTGATCACAACCATTGTGCTCGCCAGCATGCCGGTGGCTTTGTACGGTGTTTTGCAGCGTTATAAAATCGATCCTGTCCCGTGGGGTGGTGATACCTCAATCCGTATTGCTTCAAATATGGGTAATTCGATTTTCGTCGCGGCCTATTTGATCATGGTTTTTCCTTTGACATTGGGACGGATTGTGCAGTCGTTTACGGCGATCCTTCGTGACGAAGAGCACATCTGGGCGCAGATGGCGCGCGCCACGGTTTATGTGTTTATCGCTGCTTTGCAAATTATTGCCCTGTATATGAGCGGTAGCCGCGGCCCTGCTCTGGGTTGGATGGCAGGCACCTTTTTTCTTGGTTTGCTGCTCTCCATGCATTGGAATAAGCGCTGGTTGACGTTAATGATCATCGGGGCGGCGATCGCAGGTGTGGCCTTCCTATCGGTGTTTAATATCCCCAACGGACCTCTGGAGGAATTGCGTAGCTCGCCGGCAATTGGTCGTTTTGGTCTGTTGTTGGACCCGGAAAGCAACAGCGCGTTGGTCAGAAAATATATCTGGCAGGGTGCAGCTGACCTGGTCACCCCTCACCAGCCGCTTGAATTCCCAGATGGACGCAAGGATCCGTTTAACTTTATGCGGCTGATTGTCGGTTATGGGCCGGAAAGCATGTATGTTGCCTATAATCCATTTTATGTTCCAGAACTGGCCCTGGTTGAGAAACGCAATGCATCTCCGGATCGATCGCATAACGAAACCTGGGATGCCCTGGTGATTACCGGCATACTGGGGATCATCGTTTATCTTTCTCTTTTTACGCTGGTGTTCTATTATGGCCTGAAGTGGATCGGTCTGGTTTCTGGATACCGCCAACGGCTGCTCTTCCTGGGTTTGATTTTAGGCGGCGGCGTTGCAGGCGCAGCCGGTATGATCCTTTGGCGTGGCATGGCATATTTCGGCGTGGGGCTGCCCTTCGGGATGTTGATCGGCCTGCTGGTTTATATCATGGTCATAGCGGTATTTTCACGCTACCATGCACCCGTATCGCCTGCTGAATTCGGCTCGCTCGCTTACTTTAATCTTTCTCATCGCTGCGGTTGTCGCCCACTTTGTTGAGATCAATTTTGGAATTGCCATCGCAGTTACACGTACGTATTTCTGGACTTACGCTGCATTATTAGTCATCGTGGGATATATTTTTCCCTTTTATGCAGATGTTGCCGAGCCTGCTGGCGCGATCATAAAGCCTGCACGGCAGGTTATGATCCCTGAAGAAAAGAAGTCAACCTCGCGTGGATCAAAAAGCAAGCGCCATGCATCGCGTGCTCAGCCAGGCGTTCTTGCGGCTATACCGGCCTGGTCCAGGCAAGCGCTAATCTCGTCCGTCAGTATCGCCGTGCTGCTTGTGACCCTCGGATATAACTTCATTACAAACCCACGCGGCTTGAAATCGGGATCCGAGCTACTGTGGTCTTCTTTTACCCGCCTGCCAAACCGGGATTTTGCGCTTTCGTACGGCGTTCTGGCAATGATCTTAACCACGCTGGTTTTCCTGGCGGTTGTTTTTGCTTCTGAAGCCTCTATAAATGGTGGCACTGCGTGGTGGAAGGAATTTGTTGTCACCCTGGGTGTCTCGTTTGGTATTGTGTTGATTTATTGGATGTGGCATTCCGGAGCTCTGGCTGCCATGGCACGGATAAGCGCTACGAACCTGGATGAGGTACTGGCTCAAGTTGGGCGTTATGAAGGACTACTGGGTCGTTTTTATCTGGTGGTATTCTTCCTGATATTGATCGGTGCAGCCATTCTAGCTGCAGATACCGGTGGAAAAATTGAACGACCGACAACCTGGGGATTGGCGGCTGCAGGAGTGATTGGCGTCCTGGTTTTTGGCCTGGTTTCCTACACCAATCTACGTGTTATCCAGGCAGATATTGTATTCAAGCTTGCAGAGCCCTTTTCCAGGTCAGGACAATGGCCCGTAGCGATTGCAATCTATAACCGGTCCAACGAGCTGGCGCCAAAGGAAGATTATTACTATCTCTTTTTAGGTCGTGCCTATCTGGAATACGCGAAAACATTGACCGACACAACCGAGCGGGATAATTTGATCCGCCAGGCTGAAGGCGATCTGCGCAAGGCGCAATCTTTGAACCCGCTCAACACCGATCACACTGCCAACCTGGCGCGTCTTTACAGCTTGTGGGCTTCTTATGACCCAACAACCGAAGGTCGTGAGCAAAAGGGTTTGAAATCATCTGAATATTTCTCCAGAGCGGTTGTGCTCAGTCCAAACAGTGCACGTTTATGGGATGAGTGGGCGTTGTTGTCATTAAATACCCTGCAAAAGCCTGGAGAGGTGTTGAGCCGCTTGACTCGAGCCCTGGAGATTGACCCTGAATACCACTGGACCTATGCACTGATCGGCGAATATCATCTTAGCCAGTATCGTACAGCCACCAATGAACAAACCAAAATAGACACGCTTCAGCTTGCTGCGGAGAATTATTCAAAGGCCCTGGCTCTGCCGACTCCCGGCGAACCCAATGCCCCCTATAATTACGCTCTGGCCCTGGGCGGGATCTACGCTCAATTGGGGGAGTCTCTCCAGGCTGTGGACGCATACAAACAGGCAATCCAGCTCGCTCCAGTCGGGAGCGAGGTCTGGCGTATCGAGGAGGCCGTTGCCAATCTATATGTCCAGGTGGGTGACAGGAACAATGCAATGATCTCTATCCAAAATGCCCTAAGTCATGCACCAGAGAGTGAACGAGAGCGATTGCTGGGTATTCAGGCACAATTGGGAGGCGGACTACCGTAGCAGTATGATGCTGCTCAGCTTCGGCGCTGCTTTTTTGCTCAGTTTGGCTTTGATTCCAGCTGTGCGGTTGTTGAGTTCTCGACTGGGTAAAGTCTCCATACCGCGCGAAGACCGCTGGCACCGCAAACCAACACCCACCCTGGGTGGTATTGGTATTTTTTTGGCAGCAATCCTTGCGCTGGTTGTCACCGCCTTTGTCGGTCAGGAATGGGAGAGCATTCGCTGGGGTCTCTTAGCTGGCTCGTCTCTGGTTTTTCTGCTTGGCTTGTACGATGATCTTAAACGGATCACGCCGCCTGCAAAATTGCTCGGCCTGATCCTGGCTGCCAGCGTGATTGTCTACCTGGGATACACCACAAATTTCTTCACGCCAAAAATCCCGAATAGTATTCTGGCTCAAATTCCTAACATTTTTCTGACTTTTCTCTGGTTAGTCGGCCTATCCAACGCCATCAATTTGCTTGATAACATGGATGGATTGGCCGGCGGGATCTCGCTCATCACCGCTGGTTTTCTGAGTTATTTTTTCTGGCGCGGCGGTGACCTGGGAATGTTCCACATTGCCATGGCGATTGCCGGCAGTTTATTAGGGTTCATGGTGTTTAACTTTCCGCCTGCATCCATCTTCATGGGCGACAGCGGCAGCCTGTTCCTGGGTTTTACCCTGGCAGTTCTGGCGATCGCCCGGCAGCCGCAAGCATCAGATGTGTTTGCCGTTATGGGCGCTCCCACCCTGTTATTTTTACTACCGATTCTGGATACGACTTTGGTGACGATCACTCGCATTCTGCGCGGGCAATCGCCCACGCAGGGTGGGCGCGACCACACTTCCCACCGGCTGATCGCCTTCGGATTAACCGAACGGCAAACTCTGCTGGTATTGTATGGTGTCGCTATCCTATCGGGTATTGCGGGTATTGCGCTTGAAACCGTGGATTACTGGTTAAGCCTTGTATTTGTGCCCATTCTCGTGGTTTCGCTGGCGCTCCTGGCGGCTTATCTGGGTCGAATAAAAGTAGTGGTCAATGCAGCATCGACCCAGGCTGGCGCTATCACCAAATTGATGGTGGATCTGACGTATAAACGCCGGTCTCTGGAGATCGCGCTGGATTTCTTTCTTATAGCTATTGCCTATTACCTTGCATATTGGTTCAGCAATGGGCTGACCATGACCGAGGCGAGTTTGCGTATGTTTTTACAAACCCTGCCGGTCGCTTTTGTTGGTGCGTACACTGCCTTCTTTTTATTTGGTGTTTATCGGGGTGTCTGGCGATATATTGGTGTGGGAGATTTGATCTCATATTTCAAAGCCACAACTGGCGGAGTCTTGTTGGTTGCGGTAGGTGTATTTCTGTTATTTCCGGAAATTTCGCATTCGGTTGTTGTCTTTTTATTCTTCGCCGTATTCCTTTTCCTGGGTCTGGCTGCCTCCAGATCATCTTTCAAGGTAATGGATTTGATCTATGGTCAGAAAATACGCCCACAGGAAAAGCGCGTTCTGGTGCTTGGCGCTGGCGATGCTGGTGAGATGGCTGTTCGTTGGATTTGGATGAATCCCCAATTCAATTACCGCCCGGTGGGTTTTCTGGATGACAATGCCAATAATGCGGGCAGGCAGATCCATGGCGTGGGTATCCTGGGGGGCATTTCAAATCTGGATTCGGTTTTGAGCTCAGCTCAAGTAGAAGGGGTGCTTTTAACTCCCGACGAGAATTTTTCTGCAGAGGTGGTCCAACAGATTGTGACTACCTGCCATACACATGGCTGTTGGGTCAGAACTTTACGCCTAGAGTTTGAATTGCTGGAGTAATTGATGAGTACAACAAGGAATAATATTCATCCCTCGCCGCCTCCCCTGGTGCGCGTAGGCGGCTCACATCGTGAAATCGGTCGTCAGATCGGTGAGGCCTGCAAGGTTCAGGTGCAACGCAGTATTGAGAATGCTCACATCCTCTTGGAGAGCGGTTACGATGTCCTCCAATTAACCTGGGATGGCGCCCAGATCCAGGCGCGGAAATATATCCCGTTTGCCCAGGAACGATTCCCCCAATACGTGGAAGAAATGCTGGGAATTGCCGAAGGAGCAGAGGTGCCGTTTGACGATGTGGCCGTGATCAATGCAATGGAGGCTGTTACCACGGATGCGCTGCACCTGACGAAATGCACCAGCATGGCTGTGAACGATTTGCGAACAGCCGATGGGCATGTGCTAGTGGCCCACAACGAAGACTGGGTCCCGGAAGACGAGTCGGATGTTTATCTTGTCCATGCCTCACCTGTGGACGAGCCGCCGTTCCTGGCTATGTCGTATGGCGGCCTGCTGCCCAATATCGGTTTTAATGCTGCTGGAATCGCCCAGTGCTGCGACTCGGTGTACCCCACAGACAGCCGTATCGGCATTCCACGCGTGATTGTCTCGCGTGCGGTTTTGGGCGCACGGACCCCTGGCAATGCCATACGAGCCACGCTGTCACCTCACCGTGCCGCGGGGTACAACCATTTACTGGTACACGAAAGCGGTGAAATTTACAGTGTAGAGGTATCCGCCAGGAAATTTGCAATTCTCTATGGGCAGGATGGCTACCTGGTGCACACAAATTTTTACCTGGATCCGCAGATGCAGGCGATTGAAGACGAGCCAGATGAGCTTGTTGAAACACGGGTACGCTATTTCCGGGCTTTGCGATTGCTTACCAGCATGCAAAAGCACACCATCAACTCGCTCCAGTCGATCTTGCGTGATCATATCAACTTCCCGAATTCAATATGCAACCATGCAGAGCATGATCTGGACCCCCTGGATCGTGAAAAGACGATTAATTCGGTGGTGATGGACTTAACTGCCCGGGCAATGCACATTGCCTGGGGAAATCCCTGTGAGAATAATTACCACACCTTTCACCTGGAAGATTAAGTTTTTCCCCACAATCCGTAACCGGCCTGTCGCCGCGCGGTGCGGCGTTGTTGTTGTTCGTTGATTTCTGCCACATGGCCGATTTTTTCATCGATGGCTGCCTGGAGCCAGATAGCGCCTTTTTCGCTGCTGGCCATGCTGCCCGCGCCATAGGCGCCTGTGGCGGTATCGTCATCCCAGGGAGGGTTTGCCACCAACGCGCCGCCTTCTACCCAATCCATATAATACGATGGCGTTGCGATAAAATCCATTTCGTCAACAACACGATCCATATTCACCAGTTCGGGATTCAGGTGCAGAATGAGCGCTGTCTCCAGCTCGCAGGCATGACCCATGCCCCCGATTGGCGAGCTGCGGTGTTTCTCCAACGCCGATATACCTGCCGGTCCGGAAAGATACAGCCAGGATGTAGCGCAAAATATCCCACGGTGGCGTTCACCGGCATATTTTACGACATTGGTAAGGAACGAGCAGTTTCCACCGTGGCCGCTGATCAAGTAAAACCTGTCAAATCCGCGCTCAACCAGTGCGCCAATTGCATCCAGCCAAAAATCTTCAAATGCTCTACCGCCCATGTTTAGAGTGCCGCCAAAGGCATTGCGGTGCGTGCTCACGCCGTACGGCATAACCGGGAGGCATATCGCCTGATCGTTTGCTTTTGCAGTGGTTCCCTGCCCGATGGCTTCGATGATGATGGTATCGGTTGCCATGGGCAGGTGGTAACCATGCTGCTCGGTATGCCCAATCGGAACAATGACGACTTTATTGTTGGCCGTGCTGGTTGAGATAGGCTGTTGACCTGGAACGTTTTCATCCGTATCTATTATTCTCCAGGATTCAGGCAGATCGAGGTCAACACTTTCGGGAGCGAACAAGTAGGTGCTGGTGAAACCATCTTCACGCAGCCCGGAGAGTAGATTCCCCAGACAAAGGCTGAGCGTTTTTGGCGCCACTTCCAGCGCGCTCCCCGCCAGCCGAATGGGAACGGTGGCAGGACAACGACTTCTCCTGGATTTCCCGGGACATTTTTAATTGCGGTGTCTTTAGGGTTTAATCCGAGCGGCAGCAGGATAGGTATATCCCGTGGAAGAGCGGTGATATCAGGCCATGTGAGATGAGCGTAATGGATGATTTTAGTCATGGTGTTTGATTCTTGATGGTTATGAAGATGATGACGAGTTAACTGCCAAATAGCATGCAGCGCTGTGGTTTTGACCAATTCCAACGAGCTGGGGATCATCTTTCTGGCATCGTTCAAAGGCAACCGGGCAGCGTGGCTGAAACCGGCAACCAACAGGTATGTGGATCGGATTTGGTGTTTCTCCCTGCAGGATCAGGCGTTCGCGCCTCAACCTGGGATTAGGCACCGGAACGACAGAGAGCAGGGCGCGTGTGTACGGGTGTTGAGGGTTGCTGAGCACTTCCCTGGTTGCGCCGGTCTCGACGATCCTGCCCAGGTACATCACCGCGATGCGTTCAGCAAAATACGCGACCGTACCCAGATCGTGGGTGATGAATAATATACTCACCCCGCGCTTATTTCGTAAGTCGTTCAATAAATTTAAGATTTCTGCCCGGATGGATACATCCAACATCGAAACCGGTTCATCTGCCAGAAGTAATTCTGGCTCCATCACCATTGCGCTGGCGATGACAATCCGTTGGCGCTGGCCGCCGGAAAGCTCATGAGGGTAGCGCAGGAAATAATCTTCAGCAGGGCGCAGACCTGCATCCTCAAGAGCTGATTTCACGCGCTCAATTCGCTGCTTACGGTCACGGGCGATGCCGTGAACTTCCAACGGTTCGGCGACAATTTCAAAAATTGTGGCGCGCGGGTTGAGTGATTCATAAGGATCCTGAAAAATCATTTGAGCTTGTTGCCGGACCCGTTTCATTGTCACTGTGGGGAAGACCAGGTGCTCGCGGCTTCCCGGACCACTGGCTTCCAGAGGCACGAGGCCAGCGCGCCTGCGTCGCTGGTGCGCCTCTACAATTTGGCCATTAAATAAGATCTCTCCTGAGGTTTGTTCTTCCAACCCGATGAGCGTGCGCGCAATGGTGGTTTTTCCACAGCCCGACTCACCCACCAGCGCCAACACCTCTCCTTTGTTGATTGAAAATGAGATTCCATCCACAGCTTTAACAAATTCGGCGGGTCGTCGGAATAAAGAGTTGATTATGGATGACCTGACCGGAAAATGCTTGTACAGGTTTCTCACGTCCAGCATGGGGATGCTTTCGTTATTCTGAGGGCTGCTCATTCCAAGCCCCCGGCTGAATGATCCAACAGGTGACAGGCCGCGAGATGGCTGGTGATCTGCAGAGTGGTCACATTTCTGGTCGTTTGGCCAGGCGTCTCCACAACTTCCATCAAGACAGGGGTAACTTGCTTGCAAAGCGCAAATTTCTTATCACAGCGCGGCTCAAAGCGGCAGCCTTTAGGCAGCGATTTCAAACTGGGTGGTACGCCAGGAATAGATAGCAGAGTATCTCCCGGACGGTTCAAATCAGGAAACGCCTGGAGCAAACGCTGTGTGTAAGGATGCTGCGGGTTATTATAGACAGCATCGATAGGACCGTATTCTGCAATTGTGCCGCCATACATCACAATGACCGAATCGCACACCTCCGCCACAACCCCCAGATCATGGGTGACGAGGACAACCGCCAGACCAAACGTCGATTGGATATTTCTGAGCAGCTCCAAAACCTGTGCCTGGATCATAACATCCAGAGCAGTGGTCGGCTCATCGGCAAACAGGATGCGTGGGCTGCAGGCGAGCGCCATGGCGATCATCGCTCGCTGGCGCATCCCGCCCGAATACTGGTGGGGATATTGATTTTTACGTGATCTGGCGATGCCAACCAAATCCAGGAGCTCATCTACCCTTCGATCCGCATTCTCCCGGTCCATTAAGCCGTGCAGCAAGATCGCTTCTCGAATCTGATCGCCAACCCGGATCACGGGGTTAAGGGCATTCATGGCGCTCTGAAATACCATGGCCATCTCTTTCCAGCGATATTGCCGCATGGCGCGGTCATCCAGATCAAGCAGATCAACCCCATCCAGAAGAATTTTTCCAGATGTGATCCGGCCGGCTGCGGGCAAAAGGCGCATAATGGAGAGCATGGTAGTCGTTTTACCGCAGCCCGATTCACCTACCAGGCCGAGCGTTTGGCCTGGATACACATCAAAAGAAATATCTTCCAACGCATGCCACACATCGCCTTCCGGGCTAAGGAAATCGGTGCTCAGATTGCGAACACTGAGAAGGGGAGCTTTGTTGTTGGAATTGGGGTGGAGAGGGATTTCCATGTGATTAAAGAGCCTGTCGGCTAATTCTTGATTGGCGCATCGGTTGTGGTTGGGAGTTTTTCTGCCCGGGCGACCATCTTATCCTCTCCCTCCAGGTGGTGGGTCGAAAGGCGCGGGTTTAAAATTTCTTCCAGCACATTGCCCAATAAAACGCAGCCCAGGGTCACCCAAACGATTGCCAGGCCGGGAGGCAGGTAAAACCACCAGGCGTTGTTTGAAATGGCGTTTCTGTCGAACGCGAAATTAAGCATCGTACCCCAGGATGGCTGGGTAGGGTCACCTAACCCAAGAAACGCTAATCCAAATTCAACCAGGATCGCAGTAGAAAGGATCAAGACGGTGTTCGCAACCACCAGCGGCATAATTTGGGGGATGATATGCTTGCGGATAATATGAGTGTGGCCGGCTCCGATGGCGCGGGCTCTTGCAACGAACTGCCGCTCCTTGATGCTCAACACTTGCGAGCAAATCAACCGGGCGGTGCTTGTCCAGTACAGCAAACCGATGACCAGTACCAGGACAAGCAGGGGGGAGATTCGCAGATCGAGCTGTCTGAGCGTCGCAACCAGGATGAGCATCAAAGGCAGATCGGGAATCACGAGCAGCACGTCGGTTGTTCGCATCAACAAATTGTCGATCCTCCCCCCGAAATATCCAGCAAAAATGCCCAACAGGCTGCCGATCGTCATGGATATGAAACCTGCCAGGAAACCCACACTCAGCGAAATGCGAGCCCCAAAAACCAGTTGAGTCCAGATATCTCGGCCGGCATCATCGGTGCCGAGAGGGCCATGCACAGAAGGTGGAGCAAATGTCATGCCGCGCCCATTTTCGTCGCGGATGGTATCCGTAGGTTGGTAGGGTGTTAAAAGCGGTGCAAAAATTGCCACGAATACAGCTGAAGCGACCAGGCAGGCGCCCAAAATGCCCATCCGGTTTCGACGAAAAACAAACCAAAAGTCATTCAGGTTGCGTTTGAGTAGTATCCAGCGTTCGTTCATCAACTAATTCGCCCGCACCCGCGGATCAAGATACGTGTAAAGGATATCAGCAATCATATTTGCGATGATGACGCTGACAGCCAGTAGCAAGAAAGCTCCCTGAAGCAGCGGCAGATCCTGCTTTACAAGAGCGGTCTGGAACAGCTTGCCCAAACCGTCGTAAGAAAACACGGTTTCGATGTAAATCGCGCCTGAGACAGTAAACCCCAAATTTATTGCGATCAGAGTCACAATGGGCAGCATGGCGTTTTTGAGAGCGTGTTTGTACATTACCTGCCAGGGGCTCAATCCTTTGGCTCTGGCTGTCAAAATGTAATCTTCTCCCAACACCTCTAATACTGAAGAGCGCATGATGAGCATGTATTCGCCCAGGTAGAGAATGGTCAGGGTCAGGGTTGGAAGGATGAGATGGCGGGCAAGGTCTGGCAAAACCTGGTAGAGGGGTTTCCCCAGATTGGTTGGATCGACGATCCCGCCGGTTGGCAGCCCGAACCAGGTGCTGCCGGCCGCCAGTAATATAATACCGAGCCAGAAAGTCGGCATAGCCCAGGCTACCAGCGAGAACGTCAAAGCGCCGACATCGATGGCGGTCTTACGCTTCCAGCCGGCAAATAACCCCAGGGATACTCCCAGAACAATGGAAAGCGCCTGACCAAGGCTGAGCAACAGCAGGGTATTGCCCAGTTTTGCGATTAAAACCTGGCTGACCGGTTGTCGTAAGGACCAGGAAATTCCCAGGTTGCCCCGCGACCATTGACCAATCGTTGCCAGGAATTGATCCGGGAAAAGTGGCCTGTCCAGGCCGAATTGGGCGCGTAACGCTGCCTGTGTTTCAGGTGATATACGAACATTTCGCCCGATCACCGACCTGACAGGGTCGCCGGGCAGCACGCGGAACAGGAAAAAATTCAGCGTGACTACCACTGCAAGTGTGATCAGGGCAAATCCAATTTTACGGAACAGGTAGTCGCGTCTATTCACGGCAATCGTAGAGCCTCCCCACTCAACCAGAGTGGGGAGGTATAAGTCCAGGCTTTATTTGACGGGGGCGACATTTACCAGGGAAAGCGAAATTTGTATACCCAGTGGGGATTCGACAAACCCTGTGAAACGGTCTGAACGATAGGCCTGTAAAATATCTTCATACCAAAGGACTACATAAGGAAGATCGTTGAAGACCATCTCCTGCATCCGCCAGACAATCTTCTGCCTCTCGTTTTTGTCCACGGTCACCTGTTGGTCGAGATAGAGCTGATCGTACTCTGGGTTCATATAACCACTATCACTCCAACCGCCATCGACAAACTGGTCTGTGGTCATAACGGAGAGGATGAAATCCGGGTCTGGATCAGGACCCCAGCCCCAGAGAACCAGATCGTAATCGCCCGTGGGGGTAGTGGCAGCGACCAAGCTGTCGGGATCAACCGATTCTGGTGTGGTCTTGACGCCGATTTGCTTGTACCAATCGGTCATCAGGTCAGCAACCCGCGGATAGAGCGGGTTATCGGATGGATACTGCAAACGAAATTCAAGCCGCAGGTCGCCTTTGGAACGCACGCCATCTGAACCCAGGGTATATCCGGCTGCTTCCAGGATCTCATTCGCTTTTTGCAGGTCAAAGGCATGATCCTCGATGGGGCTTTGCCAAAAACCGCCTCCCAGGGTGGGCGGAACAATGGTGACGCCAGGGCTTCCCAGCCCCTGGAGAACAATCTCTACCAGGTCTTTCTTGTTGATGGCGGTAGCCAGTGCCAGCCGTACCTGGGGATCATCCAGGGCTGGATTCTTTAACAGGCGCTGGATCATGGTTGGCGGGTACGGAATTGATGATCAACTCTGCGAAATAGCGACCGGCGTGTTGTACGGCTTTGACGTTATCAAACGCTTTCACTGTGGCAAAAGCGCTGTTTGGGACCTCAAGAGCCATGTCGATGTCGCCAACTTTCAGGGCCTGTACGAGAGCGTCGGCATTATCAAATGTTTGAAAGATAATCTGGTCCACCTGGGGCTTGGTGCCGTGAAAATCGGCGTTAGCATCCAGGATGAGGATTCCTTTATCTTTGTCAAAAGCGTTCATCTTGAACGCACCGGTGCCTACCGGATTATCATTTGAAAAATTTTGCAAATCTTCAGCCGTTGTGAAGGCTTCAAAATCTTTCGGGTAGACTGCATACAAAAAGGATACGCGATACTCCATGTTGCCAATCGGCTGCTCGACTACGATCTTCAATGTTTGCGGGTCGGTTGCTGTCACTTCAGAAAAACCACTGACGTAGTTCGAGATAGCCGCCCAGCCGTCTGGATCTGTCATCACGGCATTGATCGCCCAGGCCATGTCATCAGCCGTAAACGGTGTGCCGTCGTGCCATTTGACCCCTGGCTTTATTTTGAAGGTCCACGTCAGGCCGTCATCAGAATGGCTCCATTCGGAAGCCAGGTTGCCGATGTATTCACCAGTGGTATTCTCGGTTGTCAATGTTCCATAGACGAGATCGAAAATATCATAGGCTTCGGTCAGGAAGGCATAAGCCGGGTTTAATGTGTCTGGTTTGCCAAGCCAGCCAATGCGTAAAATGACCGGACCGGCAGCAGGTTCAGTCGGGGTGCAGGCCGAAAAGGCCAGCGCGGCGATACAGATCATCATGAAGGACAACTTTTTTATGGACATTTGCGCTCCTCCTTGGATAACGTGCTCTCGTTATTTAGAAGAATGATGATTATCTCCCCCCTGAATTCGCGTCCCTGCAATCAATATAACAAAGATGGTGTGGAGTGTCAAGAAGCATGGCAAAGCAATTAAGTTAAAAAATAGACACCCGGATCCTTCCGGGTGTCTCGGCGATGGGGTGGGTGTGAGGTTTTAGGATGAATTCTACGATAGAAGCCTCCTTGTGAACCGCACCAACTTCCGGCTACCAATTTGCTTGATTGACCGTCAATCAGTTACCTATTGATAGTTTAACATAAACAATCCATTTCTCTCCTAACAGAAATGCAATACGTAGTTTACCTTTTTGTAAATATGTAATTAATCCTAAATCATTTGGCGTTGAGGATCTTTTACAAACCACTGAAATACTATAATTGTGAGGATCCCTGAAACAGCGGTGAGATAAAAAGTGGCCGAATAACCGTAAGCATCCGCCAGCCAGCCGCCCAGGAAAGGGGCCACCATGGAACTGGGAGCGACCAGGGTATTGGCCAGTCCGATATAGGCTGGTTTTTCTTTGTCCTGTCCAAATTCCATAATCATCGCCAGGCCAACGGTCCACAAGGCGACATTACCAATGCCTGCCAGAATGAAAACCAGATAAAACCAGATCGAGGAGGGCGCCCAGGCAGATACGAGGGCGCTTGCTATGCAGGCTGCCAATCCAATCTCGATAATGTAGCGCCGGTTCCAACGATCGCCAAGCCAGCCCATCAGTGGATTGGCGATGATTTGTGTTCCAAGAAAAACGCCCGTCATCACACCCATAATTGACTCGGAAACGCCATGATGGCCTACTGCGTAAACCGTATAAAATGCAAACGCTGTGGTCGCGAATGAGAATAAAATTCTACCAACCAGAAACCATCGAAAATTGTTGTCACTTTTCAGGATAGCTAAAATTCCGTTCCAAAATGATCCATTCCCTGCAGCTTCGGCAGGAGGAGAATTTTCAGGCTCCCGGGTCAACGCCAGGAAGGCATAGGAAACACCCATCGCGATCGAGGCAAACAAGAAGCATAAGACATAATCAAGCGGGGAGGCAATTCTTTCCAGGATTATTCCGGCCAGCACTGCACTCACACTGGCCAGCAGGTTGGCTACCGAAGCCTGGGCTCCCAGGAAGGTGCCGCGAACATCCGATGGAATGATCTTTGCTATCATGCTCTGCCAGGGATTTGCGGCCAGACCAGCGCCGAGCCCCTGCCAGGTCAGCAAGACGAAGGTAAAAATGAGCGCCGGTTGGATACCGATTCTGGACATGTAACCGGCAGCAACCATGAGGCCGAGAAAGGGCAGTCGTTCCTGGATGGTAAGCGCCATGACCATCGGTTTCAATTTTACCTGGCGGGAGATACGATTAGCCAGGAGCAACTGGGGCAGTTGCCACCCAACTGAATGAATCGCCGGGATTAAACCGATCAAAATGGCTGAGGCCGTCATCGTGCTGACAAACAGTGGAATTACGGTTACAAAGGAAGCAAAACCCATGGCAAAACCGAAAAAACCGCCATCCAGCAGGTTGACGATAAAGTTGTACCGTAAATTTCTAGAGATTTCAGCATTCATTTGTGTCTGCTAACCAGTCTTTCCAGCCGGTGGTCCAGATCGGTTTGCCATTGCTGGCGCTCAAAATTTGTGCTGCAAACAACCGGCAGTACTGCCAGTGCGGTTTGTGTCCAGAAGATGGCTCGGTCGTAATCTCTAAGGCGATGTTCGTAAAGTTTGGCCAGCTCAACATACGCATCCAGAACCTGGAGTTTGGCGGCCTTTTCAAATAATTGAATCGCGATGTCAAGTTGATCCTGCCGCTTGTGTATTATTGCCAGGCGCTGCAGGGCCTGGATCAGGGCTGGTTCAGAAAGCTCACGATCCAGTCCGCGCAAATATAAACCGGTGGCTGTATCAATCTCTCCAAGGTCTTCGAATAATTTCGCCAGTGCAATGATGTCTTCTCCGTGTTCGAGAGGCTGGTTGAGCGGGTCTGCCAGCAGGGCTGCTGTATGCTGAAAGAGGGCTGCCAGTGAAACGACATCCATGGCGTTATGATAGAAAACGCCTTTCAATGGCCGCGCATCTGCGCTGCGTAAATAATCGAAGTACATTTGTGGGATCATCCAGCCAGGAATATCATCCTCGGTCCGGTGGGTTTTTAACACCTGGACTTCCAGATTGCCCAGGGTCCGGCTTGGCAGCCGGTCCCGCCAAAGACGGCGGGCAAGGTGAAGCAGATCAACATGGGGTTGATCTTTAAATGGTGGTTTCCAGCCTTGAAAAGTGTAGCGGGTGTTCAGTAATGGAATATCGAATGCTTTGCCATTGAAAGTTACAAACGCCTGACAGGGGGCGAGAAACTCCTCGAGCGCAGCCAGTTGTGCAGGTTCTTCCTGGGGGTCACGCATGAAAATCTGCAGTAAATGAAAATGATCCGCTTCGAAACGCGCTGCGCCGATCAAGAAGGCATAGGTGCCTGTTCCGCCTGACAGACCGGTGGTTTCGGTATCAAGATACGCAAAGGATTGCACAGGTAGATTGGCAATGCGGTCATCCTGGCACCAAGCTGCCAGTCCCCTGAGCGGCGAGGTAATGCCCAGGGTGTAATCGCCCACCTGATGATCCAGCGGGTAAATGCCGTCAACTAAAAAGGTATCTCCGAAGTGGGTCTCAACCACCTGTCCACCAAGGACTTTTTCGATCGTATTCGGGTTCGCTGGCGGGGGTTGGGGAATATCCTGGACGCCGACCTTAACACCCAGTGATTTAAGACGGTCAGAGAGAGCAGGCATACGCAGTAGTTTATCTCATTTCTTAGATTTCGGGAGCAAGTGCATTTAATATCGCAATCGTTTCGGGTTTGCTGCCGGCTCCGTTTTCGCCGCCGGGTCCGACACAGGATGGACAGCCATCGCTGCATTCGCAGGTGGTTACAAGCTGGCGTGTGCGTGCGATCAGCTCATCGTTCTGCTCGAAGAGGCGCTGGCTGAATCCTATCCCGTCGGGAATACGATCGTACAGAATGACCGTGGGTCTTCCGCCTGACAGGGGCGATTGTGGGTCTGAATGCACGCCCAGATCGCGGGAGTCACACATTAATAACAGAGGAGCAATATGCGCCAGGGCGTAGGCTAACCCCGAGAGCCCGCTACGGACACGCACGG
Source organism: uncultured Chloroflexia bacterium (assembly GCA_963705155.1). Lineage (GTDB taxonomy): Bacteria > Chloroflexota > Anaerolineae > Anaerolineales > UBA4823 > CAVPJC01. The sequence goes on from CAVPJC010000014.1 coordinate 338,840, forward strand.
CAGTTTCGGCCCGGCGGTGGCAGGTCTGGCAGAGGGTGATCAGGTTATCTGGATGGTTTGCCAGCAGGTAGGCAGGTCGCCCGGGGTCTCCCTGGAAAGATCTCAGGGGCATCTTGTGATGCACGTCGTGGGCGCGGCCCTGTTCCGGCGCACCGCACACCTGGCAGCAATAACCATCCCGGGCGCGAATTGCGCCGCTTAAACGGCGCCATTCGGGGCCGTATTGGTTGGCTGCACTGTTCCAAATTCCCTGTTCCATCAAACTGGCAACCGTCTGATCGTTGAGTGCAAGCCAGTAGCCGGTCGTCAATAACTCGCCTGGCGGCAGGCTCAAATCCGACACGCCAAGGTTTTCGTGTGTAAACCATCTAACTTTGCGAAAACCTTTTAGTTGAGTTATCACCTGGATATCACCATACGTCTTCACTGCTCCGGTTGTGGTGTTTTCCTCTTTTATTTCAACTAAATGCACGGTAGTTTCCATGCGCGGCTCAGTGTAGTAATCTGTCTCCTGGCGCTTCAGTCGGGCAAGCGACTGTTCCAAATCCAACTCTTCGACCAGGAAGGTTTGCGCTTCGTGCAGATAGATTGCGCCCGGGTGCACCATCCAGTTGGCGCTTTCACGATCTACCTCACCAATGATGGTTGGGTGTTCGTTATCGTAAATTTGCAGGAGAATCTTGCTGGTGGATGCACTTCTTAATGAGATAGTTTGTGCGGGATACTGGTCTGCCATCCAGAAATATCGCTCACCGGATCGATGCAACGTGCCTTGCTCCTGTAGAAAATCTAAAAATTCTCGGACTCAATTCCCCGGCAAGCTGCCAAACCCCTCGCCGGGCTGGAAAGGCAGCTCGAAAGCCGAACAACGGATGTGATTAAGCAGGATGAGCAGGTTATCCGGGTTAATCAGAGCCTGTTCGGGAGAGCGTTCCAACAGGTATTCCGGATAGCGCGCCAGGTACTGATCCAGAGGATCAGCTGTAGCGACAAATACAGCCAGCGATGCGTCCTCGCCGCGCCCGGCACGCCCGGCCTGTTGCCAGGTGGCTGCAATGGTACCCGGGTACCCGACCATCAGGGCAGCCCCCATGCCGCCGATGTCGATGCCTAATTCAAGGGCATTCGTAGCCACCACGGTGCGCACACTTCCCTGGCGAAGTCCCTCTTCGATCTCACGGCGCTGGCCTGGCAGGTAGCCCGATCGATATCCACGCACCTGGCTGGCATCCATTTTTTCCCGAAGGTAGGTTAGCAAGATTTCAACACTGCGCCGGGATCGGGTAAAAATCAGGGTTTGGATTGAAAAAGCCGCCAGATCATCTGCCAGGCGCACACTTTCCTGCAGCGAGCTGCGGCGCAAGCCCAATTCCTGATCGACGATGGGCGGATTATAAATAAGGAAGGTCTTTTGACCTCGAGATGAGCCGTCCTCGTCAATCAGCTCGACGTTTGAATCGGTCAAACGGCCGGCCAACTCCACCGGGTTGGCGATTGTGGCTGACGTCAACACGAACTGAGGCGCTGCTCCATAAAAGGCACACAACCGCTTCAACCGCCGGAGGACATTGCTCACGTGTGATCCAAAAACACCTCGATAGGCGTGCATTTCGTCTATGACAATATAATGCAGGTTATGCAGAAATTCAGCCCAGGATGTGTGGTGCGGCAAAATGCCGGTGTGCAGCATGTCTGGGTTGGTGATGACCAGCCGCGCCCGGCTTCGGATTGCGGCGCGGTCTCGCGCCGGTGTGTCGCCATCATACACACTATAGGCAGCGTGAGGCAGCTCGGGATTGGCCAGCCAAAAAGAACGCAGGCTGGCGAGCTGGTCTTGGGCCAGGGCTTTGGTTGGGAAGATGTACAGGGCACGCGCTTCAGGTTGGGTGAGAAGTCGGTTGAGGACGGGCAGGTTGTAGCACAGGGTTTTACCGCTGGCTGTGCCGGTTACAATGACAACATGCCGGCCGGCTTAAATCAGGTCCCACGCCAGACCCTGGTGTGTGTACAACGCATGAATGCCACGCTGCATCAACGCCGCGGCGAGACCCGGATGCATCCCAGCTGGAAACGGCGTATATCTGGCTTTCCGGAACGGCAGATCTTTCCAGGCAACGATATTTCCGCTGATACCCGGTTCTGCACGCCAGTGATTGAGAAGTTTATTCAGCGACATAGACCAGGGACCCCGGCAATCCACCTGCCAGGCTGACCGCCCCCCACAGGGTGGCGTCATCTCCCATTGCCGCCGGCAGTATCTGGAGATTGACTTGAGGCAGGGCAGTTTGTCTGGCCCAATGGCGCACGGTATCCCAAAACAGCGCACCCGAGTGAGTTACACCGCCCCCCAGCACGATGCGCTCTGGATTGATCAAATTGGCAGCGTTGCCGATAGCCATGCCCACAGCCCGGGCTGCGCGAGTCAAGACCTTTATAGCCACTTCATCGCCTCTGGCGGCTGCCTGGCTGATGATCTTTCCATTCAGTTTTTGTAACTCATTGCCTGCCAGCTGGCGAAGGAGAATACCCTGGGTGGGATTTTCCTGAAGAATTTCAGCGGCGTTCCGGGCCATATAAGGCCCAGAGGCAAGGCGCTCTACACAGCCCTGCTTGCCGCACAGGCACAAGGGGCCGTCCGGCTCGACAATCGTGTGTCCGATTTCACCCGCCATGCCGTCGGTTCCGTGCCAGATTTGGCCATTGAATATCCACCCGCCCCCCACGCCGGTACTGATGGTGATGTAGAGCAAGCTGGAGCATCCAGCCCCCGCGCCAAAAACGTACTCCCCCAGTGCTGCGACGTTGGCATCGTTATCCACCCGGGTTGGAGCATGAAATTGGCTCTGGAGCAGATCGGCGAGGGGGATATTTTCCCAGCCCGGCACATGGTGTGAGAGTCGGACGAAGCCTGTGGTCGGATCCACAGGACCGCCAAATGAGACCCCAACGGCGTGTGGTTTGCGGCCTGCCAGCAGGCGATCAGCCATTTCCAGCATCGTGGCAAGGTCAATCTGGGCGTTGGCATGGGTGGGCACGTAGACGCGCTCGTAGGCCGCCCATTTCTTGCGTTGGAGGTCTGGTATGGCAGCCGAATGTTTGGTGCCGCCAAAATCGAGGGCCAGTAGGATGGGTTCCAAAGGAATTCAGGGCACCATTCGATCGGCAGCCAAACGTTTCATGTGTGCCAGGATGGCGCGGATGCCATTCAGGCGTTGCATCGAAAGCACCTGGTCGAGACCCATCTGCCTGTAAAAATCATTGGGTACCTGCAATACTTCCTCCGGTGAGCAGCCTTCCAATCCATCGGCGAGCAACGCAGAAAAACCGCGCACCGTGGGAGACTCTGCGGGTACATCAAAAAAGAAATGCATCCCGCCATTTTTCAGCTCTGCGGTGACAAATACTGGTGTCATGCATTCTTCCACCTGCTGCAGGCTGTCATGCTGGTTGCGGTATCGCTCCGGAAGTACGGGCATTTGTTCAGAATACTGTACCAACAGGTCAACTTTTTCCCTGCCTTCACATATCTGAAAATCTTCAATAATATGTCCTAAACGGGGTGGAACCGTCATTCAATACTCCTTATCGCAATTTCCTAATCGCACGCGGGTGTATTGTATGCCAGATGGTTGCGATTGGCAATCAGTCACAGGCAGTTTATTCTTTTGAGATAATTTCCTGAATTTCCTGGTAAAGCGGCTGCAGGCGCGCATACATCTTCTGGTAGATGCGTTGAAACAGAGCTTCATAAATTTGGTGCGCTGCCGGATCGGGTTCGAAGTGTTCCCCCAGATGCGTCATGGCTTTCACAGCGCTCTCAAAACTACTGTGCAAGCCCAGGCCAACGGCAGCATCAATGGCTGCTCCCAACCCTGATGCTTCGTACACGTGCGGTCGGGCAGTGGGCAGGCCAAAGACATCGGCAGTGAGCTGCATGGCTGCGTTGCTCTGGCTGCCGCCGCCCGCCACCCGGAGCTGGGTGATTGGCACTTTGCTGCGCCGAACCGTTCTCTGAGCGCCTTCTTTCAGGGCGTAAGCCAGGCCTTCCAGAATGGCGCGGTACACATGCGCCCGGGTATGCACGTCTCCAAAACCGATGATGGCGCCTCTGGCTTCCGGACCGGGTATTTTGAGACCCGGTGACCAGTAGGGCTGGAGCATCAGGCCTTGCGATCCGGGTGGAACCGCCTGCACCAGGTCGTCAAAAAGGGTTTCCGGCTCAATCCCTCGCTCTTCGGCCAGACGCTGCTCGTGGTGCCCAAACTCCTGCTTGAACCAGCTCACCATCCAAAAACCGCGATAAATTTGCATTTCCACACTGTAAGAGCCGGGCACGGCTGCCGGGTAGGGTGGTATCAGCGGGATGACTTCGATGTAGCGTTTGTGGGTGGTGTTTATTGTGGCGGTTGTACCATAACTCAAACAGCCGATATGTGGATCCAGACAGCCCGCTCCGATCACCTCACAGGCTTTATCGGCGGCTGCGGCTATCAAAGGAGTACCGGCGGGGATACCGGTTTCTTCGGAGGCCAGCTTTGTGATCTCGCCCAATGGAGATGCCGGCGGCACCAGCTCTACCAGAATTTTCGGGTCCATGGGAACTGCTTCCCATTTCCAATCCCATTTTCCAGACCAGTGCATTTTTTTGTAGTCAAAGGGCAGGTAGCCTACCTGGCAGCCCACCGAATCGCGGTATTTGCCGGTCAGGCGGTGAGTTAGGTAGCCAGACAGAAATACATATTTGCTGGTTTGTGACCAAATATCCGGCTGGTGGGTGCGAATCCAATTGGCTTCCGCTTCGGCTTGCAGGTAAGCCACGGTTTTCGTCATTCCCGACAGGCGGAATGCCAGACCCCAGAGACCACCCACAGGCTTTAAGCCTTCTGTGCGCCGCTGATCCAGCCATACTATGGCAGGACGAAGTGGCTGCCCATTCTTATCCAGGTTGATTAATGTAGATCGTTGGGTGGTCAGGGCTACCCCCGCCAACCTCTGGCGGATCTCATCACCCGGTGGGGAAAGCAGCCAGAGTTTCTCGCAGGCCTCGCACAGGGCTTCCCAAAACAGCTCGGGCCGCTGCTCGGCCAGTCCAGGAGCCGTGGAGTAATATGGTTCGATGGCTACGCGTGTTTTGTAGAGCAGCGTACCAGCCAGGTCAAAGATCAGAGCGCGCACGCTCTGGGTTCCGTTATCTATTGCCAGGATTAAATCTTTGTTCATACTCAAGGCTTTCTCGAACGGTTTCCAGATGCTCGGAACGGTGTTGGGGCGAATAGCATTGCCGCCAGAGCTGACTGTAGCGGTCAATTTCTGTCTGCCAGCGGCGCTCACTCCAACCCAACTCTGGGCCGGCCACCTGGCGGATTTGTGACATGGCATGACAGCCACCGCTGGGAAGGAGCAGGCCAAGGCGCACCCGGCGGAGCAGCAGATCATCCAGATGTTCCACAGCTTCGGCTCTGGCTGCCCAGCGCAGCTCGGCCCAAAGATTTGCGGTCCCGCAGATGGGTGTGAGCTCGTCCAGGTTGGCGCAATCGAGCATACTGCCCATGTTTTCTCCATGCCGTCCCAGGAGGCGGATTCGGGCCGCCACCGGCAGAGGGGCGGGGAAATCCTCAACCGGGAAATAATCGAGAACGCGGTGCTCAGGCTGTTTCCGTGTCATCGCGGGTAGCCGAGGTGCGACCATCCGGAGTGCATCGTGGGCCATAAGGCGAAAAGTTGTCAGCTTCCCGCCAGTGATGGTCAATAGATCGTTTTCCTGCCATAACACATGTTCGCGTGACTCCTTGGATGGGTCCGTCTTCCCGGTGTGAATCACCGGGCGCACACCCGAAAATGTGGCCTGGACGTCCCGGGGGTTCAGATCGAGTTCAGGAAAGATGATCCTGGCAGCATTCATCAGGTATTCCAGCTCGCCCTGGCTGATTGCAGGATCTATATCCATTTGGGTGCGGTGATCCACATCGGTGGTTCCGAGAATTGTGACGCCTTCCCATGGGAGAAAGAACACCGGGCGGCGGTCTTGTGGGTGGAGAAAGCTCACTGCCCGGGTGAGGGGGATTCTCTTCCCAGAAAAAACCAGGTGGCTGCCACGCAGCTTGCGCAGGCGGGCTGTTCCGCTAACTTCCGATCGGATTTCATCGGCCCAGGCGCCAGTTGCATTGATGACGACTTTAGCCTGAAGTTCTAGCCCGCTGGTTCCACCCGAGGCCGCCTCATTTTCCAAACGTACACCGCATACGGTTCCATTTCTCGCTCTAAGCAGGTTGCTGACGCGGGCATAGTTCAACGCTACTCCGCCATCATTAACAGCTTCCTGCAGGATGCGCAAAACAAGCCGGGCATCATCCGTCTGGGCATCGAAATACCGGTAACCTCCAACCAGGCCATCTGAGCGGATGGAGGGACACAGTTCTTGGATATCGAAGGCGTCGTAATAGCGGTGATTCCATTTGAGCGCAAGCAAGTCGTAAAGTATCAATCCAGCGCCGAAAATCCAGATGGGCAGGCTGTCGCCGTGGTAGCTCGCCAGGAGAAATCCGAGCTGGTTGATCAATCCGCGGCCTTCTTTAAGCAGCTTTTCGCGCTCATGGACCGCCTCGAGTGTCATCTTGAGCTGAGCGTTTTTCAGGTATCTAAAACCGCCATGTACCAGCTTTGAGGATCGGCTGGATGTTCCCCAGGCAAAATCATGGGCTTCTACCAGCAACACCCGTAACCCCGAACGCGCCGCTTCACGCAGGATCCCTGCGCCGGTGATCCCGCCGCCGATAATGATGATGTCCCATTTCTGCTCGAGATTTGACCAGGTATCCACTCGCCAGGCATTATTCCAGATCATATCGTTCGCTCACTGGCTGAATGATGTGGCTCGAGACTGATTGAGAAGCGGTTTCCACCAGCTTGCCGGGGTTCATCAAACCGTCTGGATCCAGGCTGTGGAACACAGCGCCGATGGCTGCCAGACCTGCCGGGCTTTTTTCTGCGGTTAGATACTGGCGATGATCGAGTCCCACTCCGTGTTGGTGGCTGATCGTGCCGCCGTGTTTCAGGATTTGCAGACTGGCGGCCTTTTTCATGGTTTTCCACTGCGAGAGCGTCTCATCTGGATCGGATGGGAGCGGAAATAGGTAGGTTGTGTAAATGCTGGCGCCATCACGATAAACATGCGAAAGGTGTGAAAATACGAGGACATGTTTATTCAGCCGGGTCATTGAATCACGAATGGCATTTCGGATATCGATAACTGCTCTTTCAATCGAGATCCAGGGCAGTGCGGTTTCCAGTGTATCCAGACCGAATCCTAGATTCCATAAAGTGTTGCGCAGGTACGGGGTAAGGAAACGACTTTTACGCCAGATTTTGCCGATGGTTTCACCGGTGAAAAAACCCTTATGCTTTTTGCAGATCGCATTAGCGTCGTCCAGGGCAAGTTCTGCATGCTGCCTTGTACCGGTGATTCCCAGAATGAGCAGTACACGGTTTTCATCCATGCCTATAAGCCTTAACCCACGCTCTGCCCATTCCACCAATTTTTCTTTTCCCGAAAGCGCCAGGGTGGTCTGTGTTTCGGTTGAGTTGCTCAAGCGCAGCATTGAAACCGGAACGCCCGCCTGAGCGATTTCACGCACCGCGTCAACGCCAGAATGCCAGTCTGGAAAAAAGACGCCATAAAATTTATCCCACTCTGGAATTGGTTGGATGCGAACCCATGCCCGCGTGATAATCCCAAGCCGCCCTTCGCTGCCCAGGATTAGCTGCCGGAGGTCCGGTCCCGCCGCGCTCGCCGGCAGGGGTAGCAACTCCATTGCACCAGAAGGGGTGATCACACACCCGCCCGCAAACAGGTTTTCAATGCGACCATAATAAAAGGATTGCTGCCCGCTGGAGCGTGTTGCGATCCACCCGCCGAGAGTTGAAAGCTCAAAGGATTGGGGGAAATGCCCCAGGGTATATCCCTGCTGGTTCAATCGGGCTTCCAATGCGGGTCCCGATACACCAGCGCCAAATTCAGCCAGGCGGCTGGTTTCATCAAGCTGAACGAGCAAGTTATCCTGGCTGAGGTCAACGCTGATATATGGGCGACCATCTTGTGGGGGATTGATATGCCCAACGACGCTTGTGCCGCCGCCGTAGGGAACCAAAGCAATACCGTTCTTGCGTGCAAATGAAATTATTGTCTCAACATCTTCATCACAGGCCGGTTGTACCACTGCCTCCGGGAAACCCGTCAGCCTGCCGCTACGTAACTCAAGCCAATCTGGCAAACTTTGACCCCTTGCATGCAGCAGACGCATTTCTGGTTCTAGCCGCAGGAAGGATTCCTGGCGCAGGGTGGATGGTGGTACGCATCGGACTGCAGATTCAAAAGATACATCAACTTGTGGCGTACCGGGCCCAACCTGTTCTTGCAGATAGCGAACCGCATTGGGGGGCAGGTGATACTCTGTATGGATATCTCCCCATCCATTCCATCGGCGCATATCAATCTCCGTACGAAAGCTACGCGGTGGTGAAGAATGCAACAGCTAAAATACCGGGTCCGCCGTGAGTAGCAATTGCCGGGGGAACATCGTAGATCGGAATATTTTTGAGGTTCAGCCGGCCTTCCAGTTCATCTGCCAGAGCCTGCGCCTGTTCCGGCACACCGGCATGCATGACTGAAGGATAACCTTCTCCACCGGCAGGATACTCATTCTTAACGATTTCAATCAGGCGCGCCAAGCGCGCTTATGCGTGCGTTCGCGCTCAAATGTTTCCACTTTCCCGTCCTGCAGGGTGAGAATTGGTTTGATTTGCAATACGCTACCCAACAATGCGGCGGCTCCTCCGATCCGTCCCCCTTTTGCCAGATATTCCAGCGTGGCAACCAGGAAATAAACCCGGCAGTGAGGGATCATACTGCGTATGAGCAGCTCAATATCATCGGCACTGGCGCCGTCAGCGGCTTGTTGGGCAGCGATCTGCACCAGCGAAGCCACCGGGCTGCCCACTGAGCGGGTATCAATGATGCGGATATCTAAATCGGGGAAATCGAGAGCTGCCACAGTGGCTGACCGCACCGTTCCACTGACATCTGAGGATGGGTGAATACACAAAATGGGTTCTCCCAACGGGGCCAGTCGCTGGAAAACTTCGATAAACAGCTCGGGAGGCGGTGCGGCGGTCTTGGGTAATTGTTTTGCCGCTCTCAGTCGCGACATAAAGCCAGCGTTGTCCAACTCCTTGCCTTCGTAGAAGGATTCTTCACCAAAGGTAACGATTTGTGGTATCACTGGTATATCCAGCCGGCGGGCAGTCTCAGCATGAATGCAGCTTGTGGTGTCGGTGATGATTTTGACCATGGATCATGGCTCCCGTGGAATAAATGCTTCATCTTTATGATACCACCGGAAAGCAACTAATTACCGTGCTATATTATGTGCCACGAACCGCCGATACCACAAAACCCAGAACAGCAACACCCGCCGCCACCGTAAAACCGGCCTGGATGGCTGGAAACAAGTGGGTATTCTGAACCGCTCCACCCTGTGCCAGTACGGTAGTAAAAACTGCACCCGCTAAACCGACGCCGAGTACCATGCCCACATTGCGCGATGTAGCCAGGAGGCCGGCTGCAATACCCTGCCGGTTGTGTGGGGCGGCGCCCATGAGAGCACTGTTGTTTGGGGAAATAAATATTCCGATCCCCAGGCCGGTGATCGCCAGGGCAGTGACGATATAGGGCACCGGGGTCGTGGCAGATAATTGAGCGAGCAGCGCCAGTCCACAGGCCAGGATGGCCATGCCCAACACCACCGGCAGGCGCGCCCCGATCCGGTCGGAGAGCGTGCCACTGATGGGGGCAACGACTGCCATGACAATTGGCTGTGCACTCAAGATCAGTCCGGCTTCAGCCGGATTCCATGCTCTTCCCTGCAGGAGGTAGAATGGCATGAGAAAGGTGATGCTGTAGACGCAGATGTAATTGATCACTGCGCTGGCTACGGAGAGCGAAAATAGCCGTGTGCGGAACAGGCTGAGATCCAGCATGGGGGTTACGACCCTTCGTTCAACCATGACAAATAAACCCAGCATGATAGCAGCGCTCGCAAGCAGACTCAAGATGGCAGGAGAACCCCAACCCCAGTTATGCCCCTGGTTCAGACCGAGCAGCAGCGAGATCAAACCCGCCATGAACAGCGCCGCGCCTTTCCAATCGAAGCGTTCCGATAATTTCTTTCCACCATCCGCCTGGATGCTCTTGTAACTGAGCAGGAGAGCCAATAACCCGACAGGCAGATTAATGAAAAACACGGAAGGCCAGCCGTACTTGTGGGTGAGCCAGCCACCCAGGGACGGCCCGACGGTGAGCCCCAGGTACGTCATGGTTGCCTGCATACCCAGGGCCTGGCCGCGCTGGCTGGCTGGGAAGCTTTTGGTCAGAATGGCAGGCGAATTGGCCGAAAGCATGGCGGCCCCGAGTGACTGCAGCGCCCGAAAGGCGATGAGTGCAAGTACCGATCTGGATAGACCGCACAGCACAGAGCTTAGAATAAACACAAAAAAACCGCCGATGTAAACCGGTTTGTGACCACGAATATCCCCCAGGCGGCCAAACCCTGGTAAAAGTCCGCTGACGAGCAGTAAATAGATGATCACCACCCATTCCACGGTGGCGATATCGCTGTGCATTGTCTGGTTGACGACCGGCAGAACTGTGTTAACCACACTGATGTCGAGAGCAGACATAAAGGTGCCGGCGCCAATTGAAATCAGCACCCACCATTTTCGTTCCACACCCAGCCAGCCTATCTGGTCGTTCAGAGCCTGCGCGCCAGGTTGTTTTGGATCAAGCCGCAACTTGATGCCTCTCGTGTTCGGCGCGATCGCGCATTTGCCCCCGGAGAGTTTCTATATCAGGCGGCAGGAGATAGGCCGTGAATGCCAGTAAGATCGAGCCGGCGATCCAGGCGGAAACGCAGATCAGCAAGATTGCCAGGTGGAGAGATCCAGAGCGGGCAATCAACCCTGCCAGCAAAGGCGCCAGGGCTGCGCCACCGTTCTCAATGAAGTACTGAACCGCCAGAGCTGTGCTGCGAACTTCAGGCAGGGTGATGTCATAAACCGTCGAGATGACATTGGCAGATGCGAAGGGGATGAAAATTGCTGTAGCGCAGAGAAGAACCAGGAACATGGTCTGATTTTCAACCGGCACGTTCATCGTCAGGGTAAGAAGTATGGCGCCCATGAGCACGCCGAACATAGAGACCAGAATACGCCCACGTGGAGTCCGTTTGAAGAAGTAATCCCCGATAGCTCCACCGATAAAGTATCCGGAAGCCAGGATCAGGATTGCAGGCGCCATCGTGGTAAGCACCTGGTCTGAACTGTAACCGCGCTCGGTCTCAAGATAGCGGAAGAACCAGTAGGTGATCACATTCCACGGAAAAACTCCCACAAATCCCTGGGCAAACAGCAGCAGCAAACTGCGTTTCTTGAACAGGCCTAAGGCGATTTTTTTGTCGAAGCGATAAATTCCGATTTGTTCCAGATCGGCAAGCTCTGGCTCACTCTTGCCGCGCGGCGCTTCTTTGACCCCGAAGAAAATGACTGCAGCTAACACCAGACCCAGTGAACCGGTGATGTAAAATACTCCTCGCCAGCCAACGACCCCACTCAAGAGCGTGGCGACTAAAAGGCCCACCATGTAACCGATTGGCTGTGCAAGCTGCAAAATTCCATAGATCTTGCCGCGTACCGCCGGGCCGAAATAATCGCTGATCAGGCTGTACAGACCCGGGTAGCTCGAATCATCGATCCCGGTTGAAGCGCGGCTGATCAGGAATGTTCGATAAGTGGGTGCGATAGCGCTGATCCAGGTCGTGGATCCCCATACAAATGCCGCCAGTGCCAGAAGCTTTGACCGGGCATAACGATCGTAAAGATAACCCCAGATGGGGTAGAGGAACGCTCCCACCAGGAGCGCTCCCGTGAAGATCGCTCCCATTTGCACTTCGTCTATCCCATAAGTTTCCATAATTGGCGTCGTCAATGGACCAATTAATAATTTATCTGATTGGTGCAGCAACATGAAAACGAAGAATATTGCTACAACAAACCATCGATAATTGGAGGTTTTTTTCATGGGCGTTATCCTATGCAAGAATGAGCATTTCTGAAATACTTTTGCCTTTATGAATATGGGTAATAATATCTGACAGAAGGGGCGCGACCGAGAGAATCTCAATTTTTGGGTGGCGTTTTGATTCTGGTACGGGGAGTGTATTTGTCACGACCAGTTTTTCGATACGGTCGTCCTTATCCAGAATTTCTATTGCTGAGGGTAAAAGCACCGGGTGGGTCACAGCAAAACAAGCTTTTCCGACCGCGCCGCGGTCATACAAAGCATCGATTTGTTTCATAACACTTCCGCCTGCCATCAGGTCATCGATGATGATCGGACGCCTGCCACTGATGTCCCCGACGACATGAGTCGTTTCTGTTTTGCTGAAGGTTGTGCGGCGTTTATGCATCACAACCAGAGGCAGGTTGAGAACTTCTGCGTACCGACCGGCCATGCCGGCTCGTCCAACATCGGGGCTGACGATGGCGCCATTTTCGAACGCAGGTTTGCGGAAATAATCGGCCAGGAGCGGAAGGGCGCTCAGCGGATCAATGGGGATGTTGAAGAACCCCTGGATGGCCCGGTTGTGGATATCTACAAAAATGACGCGGCTGGCGCCCTGGCTTTCAAGGAGATTGGCGATGACACGCGAACTGATTGCTTCCCGTCCGTGGGCCATTCGATCCTGCCGTGCGTAAGGAAAATAGGGAATGACAACACTGACCTCGTGGGCGCTTGCCCTCCTGAATGCATCCAGGTAGAGCAATATTTCCATGATATTATCGTTAACCGGTGCCGGACAACTCTGTATCAGGAATATATCCTGGTCTCGCACCACCTCGTCAATCATAACCAACAGCTCACTGTCCGGCAGGTGGTGGGTGGTGGATTTTCCCAGGGAAACCCGCAACCGTACGGCAATTTCCCGGGCGAGTTCTGGATGCGCTGATCCGCTGAAGATCCTTAAAGGGTGGGTGGACATGAGGCCTGCTCCTGAATCGTATCCTGGCAAACATTATAGCCGAATAAGCTCAGCCAGGAATAGCGGTATATGTTACAAACCAGATAATTTTTCTTCAGCCTTGACTACAGCGGATCTCCAGTGAAACTTCTGCTAATAAAAACACCGGATGTCACGGTAAGGGTACGAAGGCCAGCAGGGTGGCGGGTATTTTGTCTGTGACCAGTAAAAATCCGATTTTATCCAGCCGGGCAATTCCTTCCCAGTTGCGAGTTTTAAAATCGCCCGCCAATTCCAATTGGATCGGTTCTGACTCCGCCAGGACAATTCCCGATTTGTTGATCTGTAACTCCACAAGGCGCTCAACTGAATAGAATCTTCGGTGGGTTGGGCCTTCCCCATACTTTTCGAAGAGCGGGTCTTCTCCGGGCCACAGAAATATATCGGTGGGTTGGAAGATGTTGACCACCCAGAAACGTCCCTGTTCATCTGCGGGTGTGGCATCGGTGATGCGATATTCGATGTTCGGGAAAGCCAGTTGGTCCTGGTTTTGCAATTCCCGATCAAACAGGTGAGCGACCGGGTTTGGATTCGCATTTTCCCCATTGGCTTCATAAATTGACAGTAACCGGTCACCCAGCACGATCAGGGCTTCATCCGTCAGGTTGGGAAGCGCCGTCTGCGGGGGGATCTGGGTGATGTGGGTTGTGTCAAGACGAATGCTGCTCAGGTCTGGCGCGATCGTACCCTTGATTAAGTAGCCCATCATGAGCAGCGGGCTGGCTTCAATTGTCATGAAAACAACATCGTCTTTGAAGGCAATAGCTTCGAAACCTTCAAAACCCTTGATTTGCTCGTCTAATCCCGGTGCATACAGGGGAATGAGATCCGCTTCCAGAGGTCCGCTTATTTCTCCACGCAAGTAGGCCAGGATATCTTTCTTCGGTAAAGTGAAGACGCTGCCATCGCCTGTGCTCTGGATACGGCCGGGATACTGGGGTATCAATATCAGGTGATCGCCATACCAGGCCATGGCGGAAATTTCGTTATCGTTACTTTTGAGCAGCCCACCGATGGGTATCTCAACCGGCTTGATTTCTATTGGTGAACCGATCTCCGGTGCAGGCGGGGCGGGGTTGCCGGGGGCGTGCGACACTGACCGTGGACGCACACATCCACTGGCCAGAACACTCACAAGGAGTGTCAGGATGACGAAATGTTTCATGCTGCGGGCGATTGGATTGTATGGTAGAGCCCAGCCTGTGCCAGAGCGCGCTGCAATGCTCCCTCCACCTCACAGCCATATGCTGCAGCCAGTAGTTCCACCGGGTGAATTGCGGGCGTGCCGGTGCCATGGGTAATTTGCCAACGGCAGGTTTCACTATCACAGACTGCCAATGGTGCTGGAACAGAGCGGATAAATTCAAAAAGGGGATTTCCAACTGCAATCGCAATATCGTATTTCTCTTTTTTATATCCGTATGTTCCGGCAATTCCACAACAGCTTTCATGACTATCCACGATTTTTAAACCAGGAATCAGTTCCATCACTTCTATGGCTGGACGACCCAGCCGGTGAGCGCGGTATTGGCAGGGTGCGTGGTAAGGCAGGGTCATGGGAACCGACTGAAAATCTGTGGCAAGCGTGCCTTCGTCCAATAACATGAGTAAAAATTCGTTGAAGTCGTAGGTCATCTGAGCCACAAGGCGGGTATCTTCATCGTGCATGTCCAAAAGCTCCGGGGCTTCATCTTTGAGCGTCAGTGTACAGCTTGTGGACGTCCCCACAATGGGTATTCCCTGGCGGGCATATTCAACCAGTGATTTTACATTGCTCTCGTGGTAGCGGCGGGCAGCCGTGAATTCACCGTTTGAAAGCAGCGGTAAACCACAGCAGTTTTGCCTGGGGATGATGACTTCAAACCCGTTGGCTTCAAGGACGCGGATGGCAGCGCGACCCACGCGCGGCTCGTAGTACTGGGTCGAGCAGCCATGAAAATACACAACTTTTCGTGTAGCCTTGTGAAACGGCTTGTGCTTCTTGAACCAGGTATTGAACTTGTCTTTCGAAAACGCCGGCAGGGGCGCCTTACGGTGAATACCCAGCGTTATTTCCATACCGGCCCTGATCAGACCGTTTTTTAGCAACAAGTTCGCCAGTGGAGCGATGGGGGAGGCGACTTTCCCCAGGAGCTCCGCCCTGGCAACCAGGTTGTTACGCAGGCGAAGTAATGGAGGGAACTTTCCTTGCTCGACCAGGCTGGCCCTGGCGCGGGCATTGATCTCAGCGATTTTTACGCCGGTGGGGCAGATCATATTACATACGCGGCAACCGCTGCAGTAGTCAACAGAGTGATCGGGAGTGGGCTGGTCGATTTGACGGAACCGGCCTGCCTGTGGGGCCTCGTACTTTGGCCCGGGGAACAAATCGGTCACCGCGGAAACCGGGCAAGCTGTCGTACAAATATTACATTTGATACACTGGTCGAGACTCATCTCAACGGATCGATGATATTCAGCCATGATGTTCTTCTTTGTTAAGTCTTGATCCTATCATAACGGCGCAGGTCAATGCTACACCCTCTCTCGAGCACTCACGCAGGCTATCTCCAGACGCTATGGTAGCACCGGCAGCGTAAAGGTTCTCGTATACCAACTCGCCCCTCTGGTCAACCACGGTGAGCTGGTGATTGACGCGCAGCCCCGAGCGAAAAATTGCATGGCTGCCTGGAGCGAGAAATTCTGGTGAAAACCACCCCTCGCGCCGGTCGGGTCCGCTGACGGGCAGATCCATAACAACTTCCTGGATGTCACCTTCAAAATTTGTGGCGATTCCGCCTCCGAGGATGCCACCGGTGGCAAGCACATAATTTTTGGCTGAATGCGCCTTGGCTCGCGCGGCTGCTTCGGTCCATACCCTGGTAATACGATTCTCTTCCACCTCGGCGCTTGTCGCTTCCATTCCATCGAAGACACTTCCACTATTCGCATGGATCGCATTCACCAGTATCCGGTGTATTCGCATACCCGGGATCGATGGCGGTAGTGTCGGGATTTCAAAGACAGGAACGCCGATGATTTGTTCCAACTCCTGCATGATTTTCACAGAATTTGAAATGCCCAAAACGGCTGGCAGTCCCACGCGTCCCATCCCCCCCAGCCTGGACTTGATCGCCCGCGCTGCTGCTTCTCGAAAACCCGCATCTTCAAATAAACCAGCCAGGATCATACTGGTGACAAACTTACGCTCTCGCAATTCTGGCAGATCAAGCAGAACGGCTTCTGCTGTATACCCCTGGATGGACAGGTTATTTGCTAGCAGATGGGGGTAAAAATCCGGATACCCTTTGAAACCCACCAGCAAGAGGGGAGCTTTGCTGGATAGGTCACCGGCAAGCATTGTTTCCGGTAGAAGGCATGTGGGGCGCAACGTACCAAGCGCGGTGGGCAACAACCAGTTTTTCTCGAGCGACCCATTCATTGGATAACCGGCCTGTTTGCATAGCTCTTGGAAGCATACCAGACCGTTTTGGATGGTTTCGATACCTGCCAGTGCGTAGGGGTGGTTGGGATCGTCCAGCATCAGGTTTTTAATCCCGCCAGGGGCGATCCTAGCGGAATGGAGTTAGCGATCGGGTAGTATCCAAGCACATCGATGCATCCAGAACCCCAATGAGTAGCCCCCCAGCCTTTTGTCACCACGCGCACGCGATTTCCTGTCTTGCTTGCCTGCCATGCCGTGGCTAATCCAGATAGACCGCCGCCAATCACGAGGACATCGACAGCAGATCTCGTGCGCCCTGGTTCTCTCAGAGTGTTGGTTACCCGGGTGTACTCAATATCGGTCTTTTCGGGAGAATGAACTGGAGGGGGACTGCCGGGAGCGTACATTTCTGGTGCGAGTTGCGTGGCGAGTGGGCCAGGCAGGTGATCGGCATTGAGGATATTGAGATAAATCAATTCGTCCAGCCGTTCCTGGCGAAGCTGTTGACCCCATAGGACGGCTTGCAATCCTTTCCAGCGTTCTTGTAAGAAGTCACGCAAGGATGCATTGGTATTTTCCACCGCTCTGGTTCCGGCTTGATCGGCGGATCTGCTAGCTCGTGCAGGATACCTGCCACCCTGTAGGTGCAAAAACCGCCCTGGCAGGGTCCCATACCCACACGCACATCACGGCGGATATCATCGATTGTCCTGGCTTTGTTTTCTTTAATGGCGCGTTCCACGTCTGCACGGCTCACCAGCTCGCATTCGCATACCAGGCTGCCATAGCTGGAGTTCTTTTCCACTTCATACAGGCGTCCTCCCAGGTAATGGTTTCCATGGGTTTCAGGACCGGGCAGTACCTCCAGGTGTGTTCGGCAGGGACGGTGTGTTCCTAATTTTTCGCATACCAGATCAACTGTAACTTCTGCCATCTTGCGGTAGGTGGTCCATTTTCCGCTGGTGATGGTGATCAACCCTGCTATGCCATCCCGCTGTTCATGATCGAGGAGCACAAAGGCACGCGTCACATCGCGGGTATCGCCAACCGCGCTTTCCTGGTAGAGAGGCCTGACACCAGCCCAGGCGCGCAGCATGCGCATATCCTTAAAACCCGGGATCAGATTTATCGCCTTCCTCCAGGCATAATTGGACTTCCCAGCCTTCGATGCCGAAATGGTCCGGGTCTTCGACTTTGACATCGGTCGTACCAATCACTGAAACCGTGTGGGCGGGTACCAGAATATCACCATCGGATGGCATCTTGCATCGGTTAATGACCGTATTGACAATCCGGTGGTTCATTGCCAGCATTGTGCCTTTCCCGCCCACGATGTGAACCTTGATCCCGGCAGTGGCTGCGATTTTGCCCGCCCAAGCCCCCGAAGCATTCACCACCATATCTGCATAGATAGCAATTTCCTCATCTCTTTCTACATCCTGGCAAACTGCGCCAACGATCCGTCCAGGGGGGTTTTTATCGTCAAAAATGAGGCGTGTCACACGATGGTAGGTCAGAACCCGGGCATTATGCAGACGTGCAAATTCGGCATTGCTGTGGCTTGCCAGGAACAAATCAGCAGATGCATCTGGAACACGAAAGCAGCGCAGAATTTTTGGATTCAGCCGAGGTTCTTCGCGCAGCATCTGCCCAATGTGCAGCTCTTCCACTGGGATACCAGCCTTCTGGCAGCCTGCAACAAAACGGGGTGCATATTCCGGGTCGTCCCAGGGGGTTGTCACAAAAAAACCGCCTGTGTCTTCAATACAGTGAGGCATGATCCGTCGAAGAACGCGATTTTCTTCAATACATTCCTGCGCCGCTTGCGGGTCTTTGACCACATACCGACCGCCGCTGTGCAGCAGGCCGTGATATCTGCCCGTTGTGCCGTGAGTCAGATCGCCCTTTTCGACGAGCAGGGTTTGAAATCCGCGCATCGCCAGGTCTCGGAGCACGCCAGTGCCGGTTGCGCCGCCTCCGATAACGAGGACTTCAGTCTGATAGGTTTGCATAAATAATGCCTTTATTCAATCCAATTAAGGGTTCGTTCGACGGCCTTGAGCCAATTATTGTAAAGATGGGTGCGCTGATTTTCATCCATGACGGGTTTCCAGGTTTTATCAATTTGCCAGTTGGAGCGCAAATCTTCCAGGCTGTTCCAAAACCCGGTTGCCAATCCGGCTGCATAGGCGGCACCGAGAGCGGTGGTTTCTGATATCCGCGGCCGGACTACGGGCACATTCAGGATATCGGCCTGGAACTGCATCAGCAGCTCATTGTAGACCATACCGCCATCAACTTTCAATGCTTTCAACTCTACCCCCGAGTCCTTCTCCATCGCATCCAGAACTTCCCGAGTCTGGAACGCCGTCGCTTCCAGGGCGGCGCGTGCAAAGTGACCGCGAGTGACAAATCTCGTCATTCCTACAATCACACCGCGGGCATCCGAGCGCCAGTGTGGTGCAAAAAGGCCGGAGAAGGCCGGTACAAAGTAGATCCCACCGTTGTCCGCAACGGAATTTGCCAATTCTTCCACTTCAGATGAATATTTGATCAATCCCAGATTATCCCGCAGCCATTGAACCAGTGCGCCTGTGATAGCAATGGAACCTTCCAGGGCATATACGGCCGGCTGGTTGCCGAGCTTGTATGCCAGGGTCGTCAACAGCCCGCTCCTGGATTGAATGATCTGGGTGCCTGTGTTAACAACATAAAACATCCGGTGCCGTAGGTATTCTTTGCCTCTCCAGGGCTGTAACAGGTTTGGCCAACCAGAGCAGCCTGCTGGTCACCCAGGTCGCCGCAAACAGGGATTTCATCATCAAAAGGGCCATCTTTGGATGTCGTGCCCCACGTCTGTGGGTCGCTGGATGGAACGATGCGCGGCAGCATGGCACGCGGGATATCCAATATCGCAAGGATTTCGTCATCCCAATCCAAGGTTTCCAGGTTCATCAGCATCGTGCGGCTAGCGTTGGTTACGTCTGTGACGTGGGCACCACCGTCAGGACCACCTGTGAGCCACCAGATCACCCAGGTGTCGACATTTCCGAAGAGCGCATCGCCTCGTACAGCTGCCTGCCTGACGCCATTCACATTATCCAGGATCCATTTGATCTTAGGCCCTGAAAAATAGGTGGCCAGGGGTAATCCCACCTTCGATCTGAAGCGATCCTGTCCGCCTTCGCTGGCCAGTTGGTCGCAGATGCTTTTCGTCCGCGTATCCTGCCAAACAATTGCGTTAAAGAATGGAGTCCCGCTTCTGCGGTCCCATACCAGGGTGGTTTCGCGCTGATTGGTTATGCCGACAGCAGCCAGCTCACCGGAATGAACCCCTGCTTTGGAGACTGCTTCACGGCAAACCTCCTGTGTCCGTTCCCAAATTTCGAGCGGATCGTGCTCTACCCAGCCGGGCTGCGGGTAAATCTGGCGGTGTTCTTTTTGTGCGATGCTGATGACCTGCCCACCGTGGTCGAAGATCATGCAGCGTGTGCTGGTGGTTCCCTGATCAATTGCTGCAACAAATTTTGGCATCATGTTATCTCCGGATTGCAATCAGCGTGTGGAATGGATGGTTGTCTCAAGGCCGCTTATAAGCTGTTGCATCTCTAATTCAGTCAGGCGGGCTTCCGGGTGAGTGGGATAATAATTCCAGGGAGGCATTTTGCCTTCGGCAATCACTTCCCCAATTTCATCAACTTCTTCGAACCACCGCCAATCCGAAAAATTGAGCTTTTCTCTTCCTTCACGCACATCGTTCTGAACCAGCCATGAAACAGGCGCGATATTTGAATACCACGGCCATACAGTCTCATTACTGTGGCAGTCAAAACAGGCTCGTTTCGCCAGTGAGCAGTCTGGCTGCTGTCCCAATTGGGTTCCTTTACGACAGGAGGATTATTGTGATCACGGCCGAACGGTAGTAGCTGGATAAGTAAGCAGCATCCGAT
Organism: uncultured Chloroflexia bacterium; assembly: GCA_963705155.1. Taxonomy (GTDB): domain Bacteria; phylum Chloroflexota; class Anaerolineae; order Anaerolineales; family UBA4823; genus CAVPJC01. The sequence continues at coordinate 359,344 of CAVPJC010000014.1, forward strand.
CAGGAGAACTGGGATAACCAGTAAAGCCAGTATGATTTTTTTTGCCATGTCATTTCTCCAAATTTTCGCTTTTTACAGGAGATGTCGGCTGTGGATGATCAGTCAACCGTGAGAGTTTTGCTCAGATTGCGTGGAAAGTCGGGATCGTAACCCAGCTCAAGGCTGATCTTGTAGGAAAGCAATTGCAATGGCAACACCGAAAGGATTGCGCTCAAGTGGGCCGGCGCCTACTGGTAGAACGATCATATCGTCTGCATTGGCGCGCAGCCGTGGATCATCTTCGCCAATGACAATCGCTCTCCCACCCCGGCAGGTGACCTCGTTGATGCCGCTGACCAATAATGGCACATCCTGAGGTCCCGCCAGAAATAATACCGGGAAACGATCTCTCACAGCCGATAATGGGCCATGCTTAAATTCGGTGGACAACATGCCCTCACAATGCGCATAGGTAATTTCCTTGAGCTTAACCGCGCCTTCCATTGCGATCGGGTAGGTGTAACCATATCCCAGGCAGTAAAGGTCATCCCACGCGGCCAAATCGGGGGTGATCGCAGTAACCACCGGCTCGACCATTTCCAGTGTTTTTTCAATCAAAGTGGGAAGCGCCCCGAGTTCTTGTGTAGGATGGTTTCCCAGGCGCAGCGCCAGATACAAGAAGGCGACCACCTGGTTCGTGAAGGTCTTGGTCGCAGGCACACTGATTTCATACCCGCAGACTAGAGGCAGATGACACTCGCTTACACGGGTCAGGGTAGAGCCGATGACATTGACCAGGCTGAAGATTGTCATCCCTTTCCCGCGGGCAACCTCAATGGCATTCAAAACATCCTTGGTCTCCCCGCTCTGGCTGACAAAGATACCCACATCATCCGGCGTGATTGCCGGTCCGTACTGAGCGGAGAACTGGGGCGCCAGCACAGGTATCACAGCTGTGTTGGCGAGCTGAGCAAAATACACAGCTCCCAATACGCAGGCATGGTAGCTTGTGCCGCAGCCAACCAGATAAACATGCCGCGCCTGACGTACTTTGTTGAGGATTGTTTGAACCTCAGCCGAACGATCCAGCAGCTCTACCAGCTCGCGCGTTACTGTTGCTTGCTCATGAATTTCCTTAAGCATGAAGTGCGGATAGCCGCCTTTTTGCGCCGCTTCCATAGTTTCTGTGATTTTCTCGACCTGCCGGTCCATCAGGTTGCCATCTTCCACACGGTGCACTTCAATTCGATCGGGGTACAGGGTCAAAATTTCACCATCATGAACACGAATGACATCCCGGGTAAGCGGTAAAATGGATGGTAAATCTGATGAGACACAGGTGAACCCATCCCCGATGCCTGCCACCAACCCCGACCCTTTTTTGATGGCATACAGGGTTTCCTCGCCGACCCGGCCGATGACGAAGGCATAGTCTCCAGCCAGATCGCGGTACGCGCAGCGTATGGCATCAACCATGTTTAATCCTCGATCGACATATCGTTCAACAGCATGAACACACAACTCTCCATCATTGGTTGAGCGCACGAGCATACCTTCAGCCATAAACTCCTGGCGCAGTTCAACATTGTTGACGACATTCCCATTGTGAGCGCCCACAAGGTCGCCATCGGTATCGAGGTGGGGCTGCGCATTAACCTGAGATGGCTTTCCGAAGGTAGCCCAGCGGAGCTGCAGGATACCGCGACTACCGGTCATTTCTGCAAAATTGAGTCGACCAGCAACCTCATCCACTTTGCCTGCATCTTTGCGCAGGTCTATGGTTTGATCGGCGTGGATTGTTGCGCAGCCAACCAAATCGTATCCACGGTAAGACAATTTTCGTCCTGCGTCGATCATGATGGGGCCGAGATTCAGTTCTTTACTAGAGATGTAGCCGAATATTCCGCACATAGTTCGTTGAATAATCCTTTTATTGAAGTTAGACGATTTTTTGCATCGATTTATCGGTAGATTTGTGGAACGAGCCAAAAAGCCAAATCCTCTTTGAATGAGCCATTGGCATCGACAGTAAGGATAAATTGGACAGATTTTCCTGCCAGGTCGCCCAAATTGATATCGATGCGTGTGATCGAGCCATCAAAGACTTCGTGCCACTCACCCAGGTTTTTGACTTTACCGCCATCCACCCGGTAGTTCAACTCAAAAATCACATCGCAATTTTCGGCTTCATCCAGGCAGCCGACATCTGCCAGGAAGTGGTCCCCGCTTTTGATCTTAATGGGTGGATAGGTTCCTGTTATCCATCCATCTTTGACCTGTTCTGGATTGGTCCAGAGCGCTGGCTCATTTTCCTTGCGATTCTCCTGGTCTGGGTTGCTCAACAGGATTACAAAGCCATCATCGTCGCCTTCTTTGCCGGGGCAATCCAGCACACCTGCATCGCTTTCCCACTCAGCCGAGCAATAGGACTCGACGAAACTGAAGACAATGCCTTCATCGACCTCCTTGACCTGGATATCAACCCACATGGTCTGGCTGCCACTCGAACCCAGGCCGAAGCGCTTCCCTTTATCATCCGCCAGCATCCAATTTCCCCGGTAATCACCCGAGTTTACCGGTGCAACCAGATCGACAGATATTTCCACGGTTTCGCCGGGATCCACACGCATGTCAAGATCCTGGGAATCTGGCCCACTCATCTGGTCACCGCGGGCAAAAACCAGAGAAAAATCTGTGTTCCAGGCACAGGTACCGGTATTCTTGACCTGCCAGGTTTTGGTGAACGGTTTACCTGGATCAAACCGGGTGCCATCAGGAACAGTAACATCCTTGACAAACCTGGCTGCCAGGCAAGCGGGCTGCGTGCCGGTGCCTCCAGAAGTTCCGCCGCCCGATGAGCCAGATGATCCCTGGGTAGGGTTGGCGCTGGCGGTCGGAGTCGCAGTAAACTGCGGCGTAAAGCTCGGCAGAGGCGTGGCGGATGGGGGTAATGTAGGTGGCACTGGCGTAGGTGTCTCGGTTGGCTTGATTGGTGTTGGCTCAAGAGTTACAGTTGGTTCAGGCGGCGGCATGGTTGGTGTGGCGTTGAGTGCTGAGAGGGTCAATTGCGCTGAAAAAGTCCCGGCGACTTTGGTGTTCAACTCATTTACGTCAAATCCAGGGGCGGGGGCCGTTGGCGTTGCCATATTGCATGCCAACATCACAACCGCCACGCTTATGCCGAAAAACATACGGGTGATCAGCGGGTTTTTCATTTCAACTCTCCTCATGACCGGTACTCGATAGCCAGCAGAAAAATGTGGTTTTAGCAGTTTTCCCTAATCCGTTGGGCAGGGACGATCAACCGCCCCATGGCATCTGGGCGTACTCGTCAAAGGCGCGGTCATGTAAATCCTTGAAATATCGTTCGTGCCCGTGCTCCCAATGAGCCAGCAATGTGAGAACTTCGTGGGGATCGCCTTCTGTTTTATTAGCTGCCTGTTCGTAAAATTCAGCAAAGTCCCGTTCGATCAGGTAGGCCATACGCAGAACCGGCAGGTCAGGTACCATGGCTTCCAGGACGGTCTGATCGATCACCTCGGTACTGGCGCGCCGGGTAAAAAATGCTGTGTCCGTCATGGATTCCAGTGGATACTCGGCGCTCGATTTGCCCTGCTTTAAGGCATCAATCTGCCATTGGATAAATTCAATATGTTTTTGTTCCTCGGCAGCCAGTTTTTTAAATGCGCCCACAGCAGCAGCATGACTCAGTCGCCCGGCGTTCTCTTCAAAGAAACGCTTGCCTTCATACTCGCGCTGCAAAGCATACTGGTAGATCTTCAGAATGTCCATGGTTAAATTACCTCCACACGCACCGCACAGATTTTGTATTCAGGTATCTTTGCCACCGGGTCCAACGCAGCAAGGGTCAATTCGTTGGCAGACGCCTCAGGGAAGTGGAAATTTGCATACACCATACCTGGCGGCACGCGGTCGGTTACCCAGGCTTCGGCCTCGATGCTGCCTCGCCGTGAGACGACGCGGACCATTTTGTTGCCATTCAATCCCATGCGCTGGGCGTCATCCGGGTTCACCTCGATGAGCGATTCACCGTAGACTTCCATCAATCCCGCGGACCGCCTGGTCATTTCGCCACCATGCCAGTGGTACAAGACTCGCCCGGTGTTCAGCAGCATGGGGTACTCGTCGTCCGGCAGTTCGGCTGGTGGCACATGATCGATGGCGACGAACTTGCCCCGGCCGCGAGCAAACTGTCCGATGTGCAAGATGGGTGTGCCGTTGTGTTCATCGTTTTTTACAGGCCACTGAAGCCGGTCGCCACGTTCCAACCGCTCATGATTAACACCGGCGTAGCTGGGGGTGAGCGCCGCAGCCTCGTTGAGAATTTCTGCGGTGTTGTCGTAATTCCAGGAGGAGTATTGGGATGGCTGTACTTTCCGATTTCCTTTGTCAAGGATGCGGGTCGCCAGCTCAGCCGTGATCCACCAATCCTGCCTTGCCTGTCCAGGCGGGTTAACCGCCTGGCGAACCATCTGGATTCTCCGCTCTGTATTGGTGTAAGTGCCTGTTTTTTCAGCAAAACTGACACCAGGTAGAAGCACATCGGCGTAAGGCGCGGTCTCAGAAGGGAAAATTTCCTGCAAAACGATGAAATCGCACATATCGAGGCAATGCCGGATGTGGTGAGAATCCGGGTCGCTCATCACCGGATCTTCACCCAGGATATACAGGGCTTTGATTTTGCCATCGCCCGCTGCGGGTATTATTTCGGTGACAGTCATCCCAATTTTATTCGATAATGGGACTCCCCAAACATTTTCAAACCTTTCCCGCACGGCGTCCAGTGGTACTGCCTGGTAACCGGGATATACATTGGGCAAGCCGCCCATATCGCAGGCTCCCTGAACGTTGTTTTGCCCGCGCAGTGGGTTTACACCGCCGCCCGGGATGCCGATATTACCAAGGAGCATTTGCAAATTAGCCAGGTCCATCACATTGCGTACACCGACGATGTGCTGGGTGATGCCCATCGCCCACATGACCGCCATGGGTTTATTGGTTCCCAGAATCTCTGCGGCTTCTCTTAGCTGTTGAGCAGGTATGCCGGTGATTTCAGCCGCAATTTCCGGGGGATACTGCATTACTGTTTGCTTAAATTCTTCAAAGCCTTCCGTTCGATTGGTGATGAATTCCTGGTCTTCCCACCCGTTTTCAAGGATGAGATACATGATACCGTTTAACAGGGCGATATCTGTGCCAGATTTATGCCTCAGGTGGAGCGTGGCAAATTCTGTGATATCGATTTTTCGTGGATCGGCGACGACCAGTTTAACTTTTCGTTTTAAGACAGCCTGGCGAATTTTCGATCCAAATACCGGGTGCTGCTCGGTGGTGTTTGAGCCGATGATCAGCATGGCCTGGGCATACCGGACAATATCATCCATTGAATTGGTCATTGCGCCTGAACCGTAGGAAGTGGCCAGACCGGCCACGGTGCTGGAGTGTCAGAGACGGGCGCAATGATCTATATTATTCGTGCCGATTACCTGTCGAGCAAATTTGTTCATCAGGTAATTTTCTTCATTCAGGCACTTAGCCGAAGTGAGGACGCCAATACTGTCGCTTCCGTGTTGGTCGCGCGCCTGGCGCAGCTTGTCAGCAGTAATGTCCAGCGCCGTATTCCAGTCCACTTCCACCCAATCGCCTCGGTCGCTGCCAGTTCTGGATTTGCCTTCCAAGAGGTATCTTCGCACCATCGGGCGGGTCAAGCGCTCGGGGTGGTGAACAAAATCATAGCCATAGCGTCCTTTGACACACAAATGCATCCCATTCACTGGAGCATTTGGATTGGATGTCACCCGGATGATTTTATTATCTTTTACATTAAGATCGAACTGGCAGCCAACACCACAGTATGTGCAGGTGGTGGTGACAACCTTATCAGGCATGCCCATTCCCACCGACATTTTATTATCCAGAGCTCCTGTTGGGCAGTATGCCACACAAGCGCCACACGATTCGCAGCGCGCTTCGAGCAAAGCGGTATCTGCGCCAGAGATAATACGCGCCCCGAAACCTCGGTCGGCAACCCCCCAAACAAACCGTCCCTGAACCTCGGAACAGGCACGCACGCAGCGCGTACACAAAATACATTTATTAAAATCTACCCAGAGGAATGGATTTGGATCACTGTTCTCACTGTATCGTGGTTGTACCCGCTGCTCTACTGGCAGTTGCACCTGGTAATGATCAATCCAATGTTCAAATTCGGTCCTGTGTTTATCCACTGCAGCATACCCGGTGTCATGATAGTTCACCAATAACATTTCAAGCACTAAACGCCGGGATTGGATCACAGTTGGCGTCTCGGTATGAACGACCATACCTTCGCTCACGGGGGTAGTGCAGGCAGCCATCTGCCCGCGCATTTTTTCTACTTCTATCAGGCAGAGGCGGCAAGAGCCTACCGGCGAAAGGTCTTTGTGGTAACAGAGCGTGGGAATAATCAGGCCATTCTCGTGAGCCGCTTCCAGGATGGTTTGACCGTCTTGTGCCTGTATGGCCTGATTGTTGATGGTAAGTTTTATACTCATGATGTTCTCCGCGTTATTGTATGGCGGCTTTGAATTCGTCTGCAAAATTGGCCAGGGCAGATTTTACGGGAATGGCAACAGATTGGCCTAAACCGCAAAAGGAAGCCACCTGCATCACATCAGACAATTGGTAAAGCTGCTCAAGATCACCGGAAATGCCGCCGCCGGTTGCCAACCGTTCCAGAATAGTAAGAGCCTGTCGCGTTCCAACCCGGCAGGGTGTACATTTTCCGCATGATTCTACCGTGAAGAAATGGAGTAATTCCCGCAGAAAAGCCACGGTCGATACATCTTGATTGGCAATCAGGAAAGCGCCAGCACCCAGCGAGATTCCCTTAGCTGCCGAGGCGTAGTCGATCGGGATATCCATCTGTGCGCTGGACACGATTGTACCTGCAGCGCCCCCGGTCAGCGCAAAGTGGAATTCCGATCCGTCGATCATCCCTCCAGCATACTCCTCAATCACCTGACGCAGCGACAGTCCGAATGGCGCTTCAAACAGACCGGGATTTTTGATATGACCTAATAGCATGTATAGTTTGGTTCCCGGGATGGGATAACGGCTTAGAGCCCGGTACCACTCAGCGCCATGTTGAAGAATGGATGGTACTGCGGCGTACGATTCGACATTGTTGACCAAAGTTGGCAACCCCCGGTTGCCGGAAGATGGCGGATAAGGTGGTCTGAAGCGTGGCTCGCCGCGTTTGCCTTCTAAGGACTCGATTAATGCGGTCTCCTCTCCACAAATGTAAGCCCCGGCTCCGCGGTGCACATGGATTTGAAAAGAAAATCCACTTTCCTGGATATTGTTTCCCAAAAAACCCATTTCTTCCGCTTGAGCAATGGCGCGTTCCATGCGCTGCGCCTGTCCGAGGTACTCGCCGCGAATATATATATAGCCAACACTTGCACCGGTCGCGTAGCCTGAAATAACCATTCCCTCCAATACCTGGTGTGGATTCGTATCCATCAGAACCCGGTCTTTAAAAATCAGCGGTTCTGATTCGTCCGCATTGCAAATGATATATTTAGGTTGTCTGTTGGCCTGGGCAACAAAACGCCATTTGCGTCCCACCGGAAAACCAGCCCCACCGCGGCCGGTGAGCCCGGACGCTTCCACGATGCTTACGACTTCATCGGGTGATTTTTCGAGGGCTGCTCTGAGACCCTGGTAGGCTCCTTTTTCGATTGCGGAATGAATAGAATCAGGATCTATGACACCACTGTTTGCCAGCATGATGCGCAACTCGCCGGGTCGGGGTACGGAATAATCCGTATTTTCACCGCGCCAGCCATTTATTACACGGTTTGCGTCTTCTGGATTAATGGGGCCAGCCTGGTTATCGTCTATGAGAACGGCCGGCGCCCGGTCACACAATCCCAGGCAGCTTGTCCGTTCTACCCGGCAGTTCGGGTGTTTTTTAATTTCGTCGTCAAGAGACTTACGTACTGGTGTGGCATGTTTCATCCAACAGACTGGACCATCACATACCCTGATGACCTGCTCTTTCCCCGGTTTCAATGAGAGCATTGAGTAAAAGGATGCAATACCATAGGCATGTGCAGCCGGCAGGTGTAATGCCCGGGCAGTATCCTGAATTACACCCCGAGACAGTCCTCCGTGTTGGGCCTGGTATTCCATAAATATATCCAGCAGGTGTTCAGGCCGTTGATGATACTCCTGAGCAAGTGCGACAATTTCTTCATTGATTGGTTTGAACTTTGTTTGCTTATTGCTCATCCTAATCCTCATCTTCTTGATAAAAAAAATCCATTTTCTGCTAGAAAATGGATTCTACATTGGCTTCCGGTTCATTCTCTGTCGCCATTATCCGCTCTGGATGACTGTAAATGTTGAATCTATTGCGACGCGCATAGCCGATCAAGGTGATCCCAAGTTGGTCGGCAAGCTGGATTGAGAGAGAACTGGGTGATGTGCGCGAGATGACGATAGCCGCGGATAACCGGGCTGATTTTTGCAGCATCTCGGAGCTGATGCGACCCGTGGTAAGTATGATCCGGCGGGGAAGTGTAATTCCTTCCAACAACACCCGGCCGGCAATTTTATCCAGGGTATTGTGGCGTCCAATGTCCTCACACAGGATATTGATGTTCTGGCCATCGCTGAGGGCCGACGTATGTACACCGCCAGAAGTGCGATATAACTGCTGATTTTCAAAAAGCTGATTGATCAAATCGCCGACGGCATGGGCGCTTAAGATACCGCCATTTTTTTGTACGCTGAGATTGGACACATTTTGGACTGCCGTAACACCACCTGTGCAGCCCGACGTGCGCCGCCATTGATCAGGTTTTTCTGCTTTATGATGCAGCCAAACGTCTACGTTATCACCAGCTGCGCACAAACGCACATCGGCAATCTCTTCTGGGTTGTGAATGATCCCTTCGTTGAAAAGAAAACCAACTGCCATTGCTTCAAGATCAATGGGTGTGCACATGAAGCTTAACCAGACTTCGCCGTTAACTGTCAAAGCAACCGGTGTTTCCACAATCACATCGGCGGCATTGTTTTCCCACTTTCCTGGGCTGACTTGAATATATCGGATAGGAGCATTGGGTGTTTGCATCGTAGAAGTCTCTTGTTGAAACCGTTAATGTTTTTACCAGCATAGCTGAATTTTAACCTAAATCTGCGCTCATGGTATAGAATCAAATAAAATTCGTAGAAATTTTTAATCTCAGAGGTGTCTATGGACCGCTACCGGATTTTGCCAGGGAAGAAAGTTAAGCTCAAAGACTGGGATCCAAACGATACCAGTGTTCTCAAAGACCGGGACGCTGCTGAAAAGAAGTTTAAGCAACTCAACGGCGAATTAGAGAAACTTCAAGAATTACTTTACGCAGAAAATCGCCATAAAGTCCTGGTCGTTTTGCAGACTGTCGACACCGGTGGAAAGGATGGCACCATTCGCAGTGTGTTTGAAGGAGTCAATCCGGCTGGTGTACGAGTAGCAAGCTTCAAGGTGCCAACGCCGTTAGAACTTGCGCACGATTATTTGTGGCGAATTCACGCACAGACTCCTGCGAAAGGTGAGCTTGTGATTTTCAATCGCTCACATTATGAGGATGTGCTGGTTGTCAGGGTACATAAATTAGTGCCAGAGAACGTGTGGTCGCGTCGCTATGAGCATATAAATGCTTTCGAGCGATTACTGGCAGACGAGGGGACTCTAATTCTCAAATTCTTCCTCCATATTGACCGTGATGAACAAAAGGAGAGGTTGCTGGAAAGGATAAAAGATCCTACCAAGCAATGGAAATTTAACTCCGGCGATCTAAAAGAGCGGGCGTTGTGGGGAGAGTATGAGAAGGCATATGAAGATGCATTAGAAAAAACCAGCACACCCTGGGCGCCCTGGTATGTGGTGCCGGCCAACAGGAATTGGTACCGCAACCTGGTAGTTGCCAGCGTGCTGGTAAACGCACTAAAAGATCTTAAGATGGAGTACCCGAAACCGGAGGAAAACCTAAGCAGTATCGTGATTGATTAGATATCGGGTGGCGTCAATGCTGTTCAATGGTTGGGATAGGAAGAAACCCTGCGCAAGTTGGCAGCCGATGCTTTTCAACTGATCGATCTGATTTTCATTTTCAACACCCTCAGCAATCACCTCGATACCCAGGCGGTGAGACAGGGCAACTATAGCCTCAACAATTTGAGAGTCGCTGCTGTGGTGGTGAATTTTTTCGATAAAGCTGCGGTCAATTTTCAGGGCGTTAAACTGAAACTGCGAGAGATAACTCAGTGAAGAGTAACCACTGCCGAAATCATCGATCTGGATTTGAACACCCAGCGACTGGATCTGGTTGCATCGTTCAATGATCATCTCGCGATTTTCAACGATGATGCTCTCGGTGATTTCAATATTGAGGCAGCTTGGATCCAGCCCGGATTTATTGATGACTTCCTGAATATAGGCCACCAGATCAGGGTGGCTGAATTGCCTGTCCGATAAATTCACACTGATCGAGATCTCGCCAAGAGATGGGAATTCACGCTGCCAGGTCACAAGCTGCTGGCACGCCTCCGAAAGCACCCACCGGTCAACTGAAATAATCAGACCGGTTTCCTCAGCCAGAAGAATAAAATCTTTGGGAAGGAGCAACCCACGTTTGGGATGCTGCCAGCGGACAAGGGCTTCAAATCCCTGGATTTTCTTGTCTTCCAGGGAAAGAATGAGTTGGTAAAACACACGCAGCTCTTGATTGTCTAGCGCTCTACGCAAATCGCTCTCGAGCTCCATTCTTTCCATGATACGGGTACGCATTAACGGATCAAAAAACTCATATCTGGCCTTGCCATTGTTTTTAGCATGGTACATGGCGATATCAGCATCTCGCAATACATCTTCAGCCCGAGTGTATCCTGAACTCGCTCAAGACGATGCCAATACTGGCGGTGATATATACCTCGTGTTCGCCTAATTGAATCGGAGAATCCAGCGCTGTTTCGATCCAATCGGCAATCTGCGTGGCATTATCGCTGCGACGAAGGTCGTCCAACAACAAAACGAACTCATCACCCCCGAAACGCGCCACAGTATCTGTGGGTCGCAGTCTCTTTTCCAAAATTCGCGCCACTGAAACCAATAGTTGGTCACCCAGCATGTGACCCAGGCTGTCATTCACGTCTTTGAACCGGTCAAGATCCAGAAAGAGCACTGCAAATAGATAATCTGCACGCCGTTTTGTCCGTCCGAGTGCCATGTTGAGCCGGTCAATAAACAAAGCCCGATTAGGCAAACCGGTCAGCTTATCATAAAAAGCGTCCTGAACGAGCTTTTCCTCCGACATTTTTCGGTCTGTGATATCTGTGAGCGAGCCAGCCAGGCGAGTGGCGTTCCCGGCACTATCCCAGACCGCTTGCCCACGGCTCAATACCCAGCGATAGCTGCCATCTTTGTGCAGGATGCGGTGTTCGTTTTGGAAGTGGGGTGTTTTCTGATTGAGGTGCGTGCTCATATCGACACGCATCTCTTCGATATCGTCCGGGTGGACGCGTGCGAACCATTCCTCGGGTTTGTGACTAATCTCCTCGTCGGTGCAGCCGATCATGGACTTCCATCTTGACGAGAAATACACCTGATTATTGCGGATGTCCCAATCCCACAATCCATCGTTGGCGCCCTGCACGGCAAGAGCGTAACGTTCTTCACTTTCGCGCAGTGCTTCACTGATCTTTATTCTTTCAGAAATCTCGATCTGAGCGTTCTCGTAAAGGCGGGCATTATCGATGGCAGTGGAGGCATAACCAGCCAAAGCGATCAGGAGCGCTTCATCCTTGTCTATGAAAGGCCGTTGGCTGCTGTGGTTAACTACCGAAAGCACACCGATTGGTTTTCCACGGGAGTTAATGGGAACATGCAGCAGGCTGTGCACCAAAAAGCCAGTGCTGACTTTTAATCAAAGGGTCTTCCGCTGATTGGGTTGTCGTCCTGGCGGGTTTTCCTGTGCGCAAGACTTCTCCCACAAGTAAATCATTTACGGGCAAACGGATTGTTTTTGCACGATCCTGGGCAATATTTTTGACTGCGCGCAGATAGAGCCGGTCGGTTTTTTCATCAACCAGAGCCAGGAAACCTTCTTCTCCATGGGTTAGCTGGACGCCTGCATGCACAATCCTCCGCAGTACTTCGTCCAGATCCAGAGAAGATGTGACACTCTGACCCACTCTGGCCAGCACGAGCTGGCTGTTGAGCTGTTCGCGCAGCTGCGCTGTCAGGATTGTCTTTTCCCTTCTCAGGCGGGATTCTGCCAGCGCCCGGCTGAGGGCTTCGTTCAACCGAGCAGTATCTACGGGTTTGGTGAGGTAATCTTGTACACCCAGACGAAAAGATTCGACTGCGATCTGTTCTGAACCGTGTGCAGTAACTAGGATCGTGGGGACGTTATGACCTTCACGCACGATTTGTCGAAGCACGTCCAGCCCACTCATGTCTGGTAGCTGCAGGTCCAGAAGCATTAGCGAGATCTCATGCGTGCGAACAACTTCGAGCGCCATCTTTCCTGAATATGCTACCAGCGTGGAATAACCCAGGTCCGGCAAGAGTACGCCAGACCAGAAATCTGCTATTTGACGATTGTCGTCAACCACAAAAATGGTTTCTTTTTCCATCCACACTGCCTATCAGGATCGATTCTGTATTTTTATTCTAACATTGTTGCAATAATATTGTAAACCTTTTGGCGCATCCATGAATGCGTTTATTAAACTACAGCAGGAGAATTCCCCAAGCCGAACGGGTCATATTCCAGTTCCAGTTCTTGCCGGAATTGTTGTGTGTACAGCCGATAATAGTGACCGCAATTCTTCAAGAGCTCTGCATGGCTGCCCATTTCGGTAATTCGGCCATCCTCAATAACCAGGATACGATCTGCCTTGCGGATCGTTGAGAGCCGGTGGGCGATGATAAAACTTGTTCGGCCGTTCATCAAGGTCTCCATCCCTTTTTGTATTAATGACTCCGTCAAAGTGTCCACCGAACTCGTTGCCTCATCCATGATGAAGATTTCCGGATTAGCAAGAACAGCACGCGCCAGACTGATCAATTGTTTTTGACCTGTGGAGAGCAGGTTTCCTCCTTCACCAACTTCAGCGTCGTAGTTTTTCTCGAAGGATTGAATGAAGTCATGGGCGCCAGCTAATCGCGCAGCAGTTTCTATCTCTTCATCGGTGGCATTCAAACGGCCGTAGCGGATGTTTTCTCGAATGCTGCCGGAAAACAGGTGCGGCGTCTGCAGCACAATTCCAACCCGCGATTGAATGCTGTGCAATGTAAGCCGGGTATAATCCGTGCCATTGATCCGGATGAACCCTTGTTTCGGTTCGAAGAAGCGGCAGAGCAAATTGACAATGGTGGTTTTTCCACCACCCGTGGGACCGACCAGAGCAATTGTTTCACCAGGACGCACTTTCAAGCTAAAGTCATTCAATACCGGCTTCCCACCTTTGTAGGTGAAATAGACGTGGTCGAACTCGATCTCGCCGCGCACACTGCCTGGATCTTTGGCGCCGGGCCGATCAGCTACTTCGGGAACAGCATCTATGAGTGAAAACATACGCTCGGCTGAAGCCACTGCATGCTGGAGCTCGGCGTAAACTCGCGCCAGATCCTGGATGGGCCACATCATAAATGTGATGTAGGACACAAATGCCTGAATCCCACCAATGGTCATTGCTCCATATTGCGCCTGGATACCGCCATACCAAACGATGATGCCCAGCGTGATGGCGCTGATCATCTGTACAGTGGGCAAAAACAGCGCTGAAAGCCACGCGGCCCGGTAGCTTGAGCGGTACATCTGGCTGGACAGTATGCTGAACTCACCCATATTTTTGTCTTCACGCCCCAGCGCTTTTACCACGCGAACTCCCGTGATGTTTTCATTAAATGCGCCGGTTATCTTTGAATTGTATTTACGCGAGGTGCGAAACTCTACCAGGATTTTCTTGCGGAACTGAATAGCAACACCAACCAGTATGGGAATCATAATCATCACAATCAGCGCCAGCCGCCAATTGATGATCATCATAAAGGTTGTTGCAGTCAGAATATTCATTATCCCCCAGGTGGAGTCCAACAATCCCCACGTAACCAGCTCCGACACTCTCTCCGAATCCGATGTCACTCGAGACATGATCCAACCGACGGGCGTCTGGTTGAAATAGGAGAGAGATAATCCCTGCAGATGGTTGAACATCTTTTGGCGAAGGTCGTACCGAATCCGCTCACCGAGCACTCCAGCCAGGTAAATAAATACGAAAACGAAGCCCGATTGCACCAGCAGCAAGCCTCCGTACAGGCGCACAATGCGAAAAAGTGCGACAGGATCGCGTTGGGTGATGCCCTCATCTACGATCTGCTTGCTGAGAAACGTAAAAAACGAGTCAAGACCTGAGACCAATGTAATGGTAATTACAAAACCAAGAACCCAAATCCAGTAAGGTTTGGTTAAAGATAAAATCCGGAGTACCGTACTGCCGCTAAACTGTGTTGAAAATTCTTCTTCTTCAAAATAGGAATCAGACATTTCAGCTTCCTGTTTGGCCTGGTTGATCTTTCCCGCCGCTACCCTGCGGCAGCGTCGACAAAATTAATTTCTTTTTCCAATTCCGCCTCGATACGCGTCTGAATATCAAATATCTGACGGTATATTCCACCTTCACTCAAAAGGTCTTCGTGTCTGCCTCGCTGGACAATTCGGCCCTTGTCTAACACCAGAATCAAGTTGGCATTCATTACAGTTTGAATCCGGTGGGCAATGATGAAGGTCGTGCGATTTTCCATCAATCTGTTCAACGCCCCGCGGATCTCTGCTTCAGTTTCCGTATCGACCGATGAAGTCGAGTTGTCCAGGATCAGGATGCGCGGATTCTTGAGGATGGTTCGGGCAATAGCCACGCGCTGCTTCTGGCCTCCTGAGAGGGTCACGCCTTTCTCACCAATTAAGGTCGAATACCCGTCTGGAAATTTCAGGATGACGTCATGGATTGCTGCAGCTCGAGCCGCATGTTCGATCTCTTCCTGGGTGACAGTTCTGCCAGCTCCATAGGTGATATTTTCCCGGATCGAGCGCGAAAACAAGAATGGCTCCTGTTCCACGATGCCAATCTTGCCACGTAAATACTTACGTGAATACCGTTTTAGCTCAACACCATCCAGCTTGATGGTGCCGCCAGTGTAGTCATAAAATCGTGGCAGTAAATTTACCAGGCTTGTCTTGCCAGATCCCGTAGAGCCCAAAAGAGCAACGACCTGGCCTGGTTCGACCTCAAAGCTGATGTCATACAGGGATAAATTTTCGCCCTGATAAGCAAAATCCAGGTGATGGAAAACCACCTGGCCGCGTAATTCTTCCGTAGGCCGGTGATTTCCATCGGTTAAAGGTTCACGCTGCTGCCGGACAATTTCCATCACGCGTCCATAAGAGACGAGCCCGGTGGAAGTCTGGACGATCAATCTTCCCAGATTTCGCATGGGCCAGATCAGCCAGACCACGAGGCCGGCATAAGCCACATACGTACCCACCGTGATTTCCCCATTAATTGCCATAACCGCGGCTGCGGTAAAACCGCCCAACATTTGCGCTCCACAAAGGATGTCTGAAAGAGGCCAGAAAGCGGAGTGCATGATCAACAAGCGCCGGCCGCGCAGGTATTTCTCCCAATTTCCCTTTTCGAATTTATCTTTCTCAAAATCCTGGCGGGCAAATGCCTTAACGACGCGCACACCAGCCAGGTTTTCCTGTAATATCGTCGAGATTACTGCATCTTGTTCCTGGTAAGCTTCGTATGCTTTGGTCACCTTCCTGAAAAAGAAGAGCGATGTGATCACAATAACTGGAACAACCAGGATCGATAGGAGAGCAAGCTTGAGATTGAGAGTAACCAGAGCAGTAAAATTGATCACAAACAAAAGAATCACACGCCCCACGCCAATGGCTTGATCGGCATAGAAACGACGCATCGCATCCACATCTGATGTTGAGCGCTGAATGAGATCACCAGTCTGGGTTTTATCGTGGTAGGTAAATGTAAGGCGTTGGATATGGTCAAACAGGTAGTTGCGAAGGCGCATCGCAACACCTTCTGCGGTGTAAGCTGATAATCTGCCACTGAGATAGGTGAAACTACCCTCAAATAGCGCCAGTCCGACGAATCCTGCTGCGATCCACGGAAGTCTTGCCAGCGCCTCGGCTGGTAAGGAATTCCCAGTGAGCCGGCTCAAAACCTGATCTGAAAAATACCTCAGCAGCAGGTATGTGCCTGTTTTTGAAGTTGCTGCAATCCCCAGGCTCAGTGCAGCTCCCAGGTATGCCAGGCGGAACCCGGTCATCAGCCGCCATAGGCCTTGCAAGCGGTTGTCCCGAAGGGCAGTCTGTACATCAAAAATCGGGCGGTTTAAGGTGGTTCTCAAGCAATGAACTCCATGCGTGGATTAATCTGGACATTGATTTACTATATTTGCACGATGATTGTTCAAACCAGTTATTGGATGCCGTTCGCCAGCGCTCGCTGGACATTTCCAGCCTTATTTCAATTTGGGGATATTTGTCAACACAATCGCGGAGCAAGGACAGGCAGATACACATTTCCCGCAGCTGTTGCAGCGCGAAAAATCGATATATGGAGGTTCATCGAGATCAATTTTAACAATGGCGCGTGTTTTACAAACCTTGCTCGCCTGACATGGCTCACAAGTCTGGCACGTCTCCCAATCAATCTCAGGTTGCAGCATGGCCCTCCACCTGAACTAGTGATTTATCTTTTCTGTGTTCGATGGATGTTTTCCTGATGCGTCAGCACATGGAACATGTATTTACCTGTAAGATGCCCACAAATCGAACCAATAATTGAGAACCACAATTTGCTGTATTGCTGTTCTGATACCAGCTTATCGTTGGCAGGTATAGTTTACCACCGTGTTTCCGCCCACGAGCAGGATTATTTTTAACTCTTTAAGTTGCTCATTGGATCTGTCTCGCACTCAATCAGTAATGTTCAATATTCAATCTTCGAGAAATTTGGAATACATCCTGTGTGTTTTGTAGAAATCAACCCCCAGGCTGCGTAACTCGCGCAGCATACGATCATTGTCGATCCCAATTTGAACCAGATCGGCGTGCAAATAACCTTCCTGTGCAACACTTTTGTACATTTCACTGAAGAGTAGAGCTGTACCACCCAGGCCGCGGTAACCTTCGGCCATGCCTGCTCCGTTAATATTGATCCATTTGGTCTTACGAAATTCCCGAAGCAGGGTTATCCACCCAAACGGGAATACTTTTCCCTGAATTTTTTGTAGCGCCTCAGAGATATCCGGATATGCAAATAAAAACCCCACTGGCTGTTCAGCCTTTAAGATGATTTTGATCAGGCGTGGATTGGCAAACCACATCATTTGGTTTGCAAGTGCGGCTGCCTCTTCTTCAGTGATGGGTACATTACCGCTTGTCCCGTCTAACGAGGAGTTGTACAACTCTTTCAGGCGAGGTACGAGCGCCCGCAGTTCGCTGCGAGTCCGGTAGCTGGCTACGGTCAAAGCACGGCGTTGCTTGAGCAACTCGGCCAGTTGGTGAAATTTTTCAGGAAATGGAGCACTCACATCCAGGTGGCCGGAGACCATCTCGCCTGAATTATGGAAACCTGCATTTTCGACCAATTCCGGGTAATAGCGGAGGTTATACGGCAGACCAAAGGCTGGGCGGTGTTCAAATCCGTTTACCAACATACCCATCCCATCGAATACAGTGAACCCTTTTGGCCCGGTCAAATAAGTCAGGCCGCGCGCCTTTGCCCATTCGGTTGCGGCCTTGAACAGTTCCTGAGCTGTAGCTGTATCTTGCTCGCATTCAAAAAGATAAAAGAAGGCGGTATTCTCGTCATTAAACTGGTTGTAACGCTTATTATTCAAAATGGCCAGTCTCCCGACAACCTGCCCGTTGGTTTGGCGCGCCAGAAAAAAAGCCGCCTCATTTTCGCGGTAAAACGGATGCCGGCGCCGATCAAAGAGCCCACGCGCTTCAAAATCGAGCGGCGGCACCCATTGAGGTGTACCGGCATACAAGCGAAATGGCAACTTTATAAATGCCGCCACGTCGCTTCTGGATGCAGGATCGATCTCGTTGATCTCCAGCATGATATCGGCGCGAATAGATTATTGAGCCGTTACGGGTGATCCAATTGCACTGGCCACGGCTTCGTCAGCACGAAATGACATGCAAATAACACCCTGAACGACCCCGTCTTTTTCTGGTATTTCATCAGCCTGGAACCGGATGATTTTCCCCAGTTTGGATACAATAAAAATATCATCGCGGCTGGTCACTGTACTGGCGGCAATGAGCTGCATATTATTTATTGCAATTTTTCCACCTGCGCCGGGAGCTTTATTGGCATTGAAGGTAGTCATTTCTCGGATGGTGCCTTTTCCATCAGCCCCCAAGAAGAATACGCGGCTGTCATCATAGACCGCAGTAATGCCAATTACCGCATCGTCATCAGCAACGCGGATTCCAAGGCAGCCTTGCGGGGGTACCAGTTTTTCGGAGAACCGGATTGCTTTTCCAGAGCGTGTGGCAATCAATAGATCCCCATCACCTGGCGTCCAGCAGGCTGAGGTGACCTTTCCGAAGGATTTGACGTCGAACAATGAGGTTCCCGGTTTCATATATTCACCAAACACATGGTGACGCAGCACCCGTACCATACCTTTCTGGTTGACAGCAGCCAGGTAACCCTGCGCCTGGATGGGCTGGATCGAAGCCAGCGTTTCGCCCGGAGCGAGGTTCAATTTGGAGATAATGGATGCACCTTTGCCATGCAATGGCGATTCAGTGACGCTGTTTACCGGCAACCGGAACACCCTGCCCAGATTGGTAATCAATAAAAGCGATTGACTCTCACCGGCAATGCACAGGATAGAGGGCGCTTCACCATCCACATTCTCCAGGTCGAAAACCCCCATCCCGCCACGGCGCTGGCGCATATACAGATGCCGCGATGTTCGCTTGGCTATCCCATTGGGTGTTGCGCTGATGACATACAGCGAATTGGGCGGTTCGCTGGGTACCTGGATTTCAACAATTTCCTCAGCGATAATTTTTGGGTCGGGACCATTGCCCTGCAATCGAGCGATTTCACCTTCTAGATATTCGATATAAACCTGTATCTCGGTGGAGACCTGGCTTAAATCTGGTCGTTTGGTCTGCATTTTTAATAACACCTCATTTGATTGTTAGAATTCTTTGGTATTGGTGAGGCGGCCCACCTGGCGGATGCATGGACGATTAAATACATCTCTGCCGTGAGGCGCGTTGGAAATCTCGCTACTCAGGTCTTGTCCGGGAAAGTGTAATCCTTCATGAAGACCTTTTTTCCAATGCGGACAATCAGAAACATCGTACACGATCCCATCAAATGCAATATACATTGGTTCGTCTTCGCCATCGAACCGGCGAAGTTCCTTTTCCGAAAACCATCGTTCGTCAGTCATTTTATCAGGAGATTTTCCTTATTTGGTGCCAAATACGATCTGTTCCCGCTGATAAAGCCTGACGGCTGCAACAATGAGCAGGATGGACAAACTGATTGTCGTCAGAGTGCTGACGATGATATGCAGTGAACTGATTGGTTCTGACCGCATAATCTGATTAATGAGCAACTGCTGCCCGAAAGTGGGGATGGCGATTGCCAATAGATTGGCTTTGACCGGTAGGAATGCCAGTCCAATGCCAGGTAACGCCGGGATAAGCGGTAAAAACCCCACATAAGTCTGCGCTTCCTTGAAGCTGCGTGTGTATGTGGCGATGATCATTTGCAGGGCAGATGCCAGCAGGATCATCGGTAAGGCGAGAAAGAATATCTTAAGGAGAGCAGAGATGTCGATGCTCAACTGAAAGCCAATATAGTCTTCCAACGGGATGGCATTGAAGGCCAATGCAAACGCTACCAAATTAAATATAAGTGTGACTGCTGCGAACGGCAGGGAGGCAGCCAACTTTCCGAGAACAAATTCAGTTCGAGAGGCTGGGTTGATCAACAAGGGCTCAAGTGAGCCTCGTTCCCGTTCGCCGGCTGTGGTATCGATGATTACATACATGCCGCCCATGAAAACTACCATGACAATAAAGTACGGCATCATATTGAGGAAGATGAGGGCTTGTGTCTGCGGGGTTGCAACATCGATGTTCTCAATAGCCAATGGATCAATAACGTTGGGGTTGATGCCGCGAGCGATCAACCGTAACGCTCCAATTTGCTGGTTGTAAGCCTGCAGCAAGTTGCGCGCCCGTTCCACGGATGCAATTGCTGATTGGCGAGTTGAGTCGTACACCATTTGAACGGTGGCTGGCACCCCCTGGCTGAAATCTTCATCAAAATCATTCGAAATGATCAAGACGACATCTACATCGCCATTGCGGACTGCGGCCTCCGGGTCGTCCGGAGCTGGCAGGATGTTAGCACCCCCCTGGCGGAAGAATTCCACCAGAGTCGGCGCGTTTTCTGAGCCGCCCAGGTTCAAATCGAAGACCGGATCATCTTGTTCTTTGAACAGCGATTTTCCTATGATGAGGATCAGCACTAACAGGAGGGCTGGTCCAATCAGTGAGCTGAGCATCGCGCTGAAGATCGACCTGCGATCCCGCAAGTTATCCATTACTTCCTTGTTGAAAATCACCCCAATTTGAGATAAGGATATCTTCATGAGCGAACCAATCCTTCTTCAGATCCGATAGCGGCGACAAAGGCATCTTCCAGATTATCCTGGCTGGTATTTTTAAGCAGTTCGGCTGGCGAGCCACTGATAACAACAATGCCATTGTGAATGATGACGATGTGGTCGCAAAGCGCTGACACCTCCTGCATGATGTGGCTGGAAAAAAGCAGACATTTCCCTTCATCCCGCAGCCGCCGGATGAAGGTCCGCATCGCCCGCGTGCTCATCACATCCAATCCATTGGTGGGTTCATCAAGTAAAACATTAGGGGGATTGTGAACCAGGGCGCGGGCGATAGCCACTTTTATCCGTTGGCCGGAAGAAAATCCCTCTGTTCTGCGGTGTTCAATTTCATCCATTTCCAGCAATTTGATCAGGTTATCAATGCCTTTTTCCAGAGCTTCGCCGCGCAGACCGTGCAGTTTTCCGTAATATCGAATGTTCTCTCGGGCAGTTAACCTGGGATAAAGGCCCTGGCTGTCGGGTAGTGCACCGATGCGCTTTTGGACATTCATTTTATGGGTCAGCACATCCATGCCGTCTATTCGTGCGGTTCCGCTGTCGGGCTTGATGAGCGTATATAACACACGCAGGGTAGTGGTTTTCCCGGCCCCGTTAGGTCCCAGTAAACCGGTGATGCTGCCATCAGGCGCAGTGAAACTTACCCCTTGAAGCGCATGAACTGGTCCGAATGATTTATGCAGGCTGTCAACTTAAATCATAGTGGGTATATTTCCAAATTATGGTTTTGGTCCCGAAAAGTTTGTAAAAAACGGCATCGGCCGAATTGCGCTGACACATTGAGTATCTAATTCAGCAATACTTCCCGCTTCGATAAAGGAGCTGGCCAGACGAGGCAAGCAGCCCCTGTAAATAATGTTGTGGCCCTGTCCCGGCGCAACTATGTGCAGGCTGTTCGTCAGACCCTCAGAAACCTTTTCACCATTCTCGGGAGGGGTTACCGGATCGGCTTCACCGGATAAGAGCAGGGCAGGAACATCCGATCGAACGGTCTGTTTAAAATCTGCTGGGATGCTGCCGCGCGGCCATATCCGGCAAATCCTGGTAAGCTCATCGGTCTGACTGGAGCCAATGTAAGTGTTTCTGTTAGCCAGGCTGGCTGCTTCTGCTGTGATAAAAGGCACATCCTCTGCGCACAGCACTGAAAACCCCATCCCGTTGGCGATACTTTCCGAGAGTTGACCGGCTACGATCAGGTATTCTGCAGCAAGAAGTTTGAAATCACTTTTGACATGCGCCTGGTGGATGAGAAGAGGTAACAGGGCAGCGGTTTCGGGTGTGTAGCTGAGCAGTCGAATTCGCGGAGGCCATTTCATCGACCGTGAACTCCATTTCGGTGTCTTCACCTGAGACCGGGTGGGCGATCGTTATTTTTACAGGGGCAGAGTCAAGCCTTGTAAGAAGTGCTTGCATCTCGTCGCGTAAATTGGGGAAGGATTGGTTACAGGAAGCGTCCGATTGGCAGCGTGTAAAAATCAAATTGAGCGCTCTTTGAGCGTCTGAGGCGACATCAATCCCAAGCGCTTCATCCTGGGGAACTACCCCGTCCAGGATAACGGACCTGACCCGCTCGGGAAAAGTTGCCAGGTAAGTGAGAGCTGCGCGTGTGCCATAGGATACACCGTATAAGTTAATCTTCTCATAACCCAGAGCGGCGCGGACTTCGTCCAGGTCTTGTACGGCGATTGGGGTGGTGTACTGCGTTGGGTCAGCGTCTAACTTCTCCAAACAGGTATTTATGTAGGCATCTGGATCATCCGAGATGGAATCATTGTCTCCCTCTCCACCACAAAACAGCGGATTAGACTTGCCCGTACCGCGCTGATCCACCAGTACAATATCCCGCTTTTGATTGATCCGGTTAAACGCAGAAGGATAGCTGTAAATACAATTCTGTTGCCGCCTGCCCCGGCCCGCCGGTTAGAAAAAAGAGCGGATCAGGCGCCGGGCTGCGGCTGACGGCGGGAATGATCGCGATATTCAAATCGATCTTCCTGCCGCCGGGTTGACTTCTGTTTTCCAATACAGTTATTTTTCCGCACTTTGCAGCAAGCCGTGTGGAGACTCCGGTGGCTGATAGTTGACACTCTTCAAGGGCGACCATCTGTGTTTCGTCAGGTGCAGGAGTACCACTCAACTCTGAACAAGATGAGCATAAAAAGATCAGACAAAAAGAGAAAATCGTATAAATATCTTGGATTTTGAGCATATTAATCTCTCATCGCCGGCTTTTGTGAGCGTATCATTATTGGCTTATCTGGACACCGGCAGCAATCATGGCGTATAACAGCACCAACTTGCTGCTATTGTTTATCACATGGATCAAAACAGACGGCCATATGGAGGCGGTGCGTTCATAGAACCAGGCCAGGATCATACCCATGGCGAAGGTGGCGACAGCGAGGGATATCTCGCCGTGCAGCACGCCGAACAAAGCCGCATTGATGACGATTGCCACCCAGGGTCTGAGATGCGACCTCAGCCATGGATAGAGCACGCCTCGAAAATACAATTCCTCTGCAAATGGTACCAAAATCCCACCCAGGACCAACATGGCCCAGGCTCCTCCCCAGGAAAAATCTTCTGGCGCTAAAAATTCTAACTGTGGATTTTGTAATGGCAACCCCAGAAGTAGTTGCACGAGGATGGCAATTAGACCAAGCAATGGGATGAACAGTACGCCAGCTCCCACCGCTCTCACCAACCATCTGGCGTCAACAGGCCGCAGGCCAGCGGTTGCCCACTTAAACTTGCGACGCCAGACGCCGAGAACCGCGACCGTCACAATAAGCGCAACCGCTTCAATGCCAGCCACAATTGAGTTTTGTAATAGAGACGCCTGTTCAGTAAGGCTCGCTCCCGCTGACATGTAATTTAGATAGGCAGTCAGACCAGCTAAACCGGCGATAACAAGTGCAATTGCTGTGATACTGATCGCAAGTATATCCAAGAATTTCCAGGTTTCTGGAGCAGATGCTGTGGTGTGCAACTCAGTTACAGGATCAGGTAGTGTGGCGCTCATTTGCGATGTTCCAGATCGCGGCCGCGGAGAACAACCTGGCTGCCAAAGCGCTGTTGCAGTTTATCGACAACTTCTAACAAGCGTCTTTCTTTTTGTGTTTCCTGATCCCAAAAATTCAATTGGCGAGGCTGGGTACCCAGTTTACCGACACCCACTCCAAGTAAACGAACGGCTTTTCCACGATTCCATATCGTGTAAAAAAGATGGACAGCAGCATTGTGGATCTCGCTATCTTGATCGGTCGCCTGTGCCAGGCTGAATTGGCGGGTGAGGGTGGTGAAATCGGGCCAGCGTAGCTTCAGTTTAACAGTTTGCCCGCTCAAACCGGACTGACGCAGCCGTCTTCCGACTTTTTCCGCCAGCTGGGTGATGGTGCGCAGTAACTCGGCTTCATCACGCACATCTTTGGCAAATGTTATTTCTTGGCTGATTGATTTAATCTCATGCGTGGTAATGACCGGACGATCATCCAACCCGCGGGCACGATGCGCCAGTTCAATGCCCGGATTACCCATCCAACGCAGCAAGTCCTGGTCAGATTTTTTTGCAAGATCGCCAATTGTCAGGATATTGAGCTCAGCCAACCGTTCAGCAGTTTTTACTCCAATTCCCCACAGCGCCTCCACGGGCAGCGGAGACAGAAAAGATTCCTCTTCACCAGCGGGTACGAATGTGATGGCATTGGGTGAGTTGGAGCTCCTGTGGGCTGCCTTGCCAACATCGGTGGCAATTTTCGCTACAAGTTTGTTGCTCGCTATCCCGAGCGAACAAGATAGCCCCAAATCCGAGTTGATCTGGTGCTGTAGCTGGCGTGCGATTATTTCCGGTGAATTTGGCAGATCGCTGACATCAATGAAAGCTTCATCGATGGAGATTTGTTCAACCAATGGGGAAATATTATGCAATCTTGCCATCACCTGTTCTGAAACCTCGGAATATAATCCATGTCGTGAGGAAACAATCACCAACTCCGGGCAAAGCCGCAGGGCACGCCCCATGGGCATCGCGGATCGTACACCAAACATGCGCGCAGCATACGAACATGAGGCTACCACACCTCGCTCGGATGGTTTCCCGCCAACCGCGAATGGCTTTCCAATCAACTCCGGGTTTTGTTGTTCTTCGACTGCACAGAAGAATGCATCCAGGTCAAGGTGAATGATTTTGCTTTTCATGGTCAAATTCCTGGCGGCAGAATCCGTACCTTGCCTGGAGAACCAAGACTGCCATCAATTTCGATGGTGACCTCTAGAAATTTGCGAATAATTTCGGCACAGGTGCGGAGGTGTTGGGTTACTGAGCAGGTCGTATAAATAGATTCCTGACCGGCAAATGCCAGTGGTAAGAGAAGCTGGTCGGCCAGGTGCTCATCCACAGCCATCTTGGTTTCCAAAAACCCCAGCAATGCATCGATGGCTTCATCAGCTACTCGCTCGGCAGGCTTACCTAATTCTCCAAGTGCTGTGTAACAGCAGGCTGTGTGGTTTTGCTCTGTTCCGGTTGTGAAGTTTGCCTGTAATGTCAACGCTGTGCCTTTATGATCCGACGCAAGCTCTGCCGTGCAAATCTTGACAGGAACACCAAGATTTTCTAACCTTTTTAATGCCTGGTATTTTTGACGGTGTCCAATGTTTATATCCAGATTGGCTGTTGCGGATATTCCATTGATTTGCACCAGTTTTCCAGGCTCCAGTAAAAGCAACGGAGTTGTTTCTGCCGCCGGTCGTATGGAGGCTTGAATTCGCCCACCTCCTGCCGGGTAAAAGCCTGCCTTTTCAAGGTTAAGGGCAAAATCGTACCCCAACCGAGTGAGCATCGGTTTCCACAATAAGTTGAGGTAATCAAACGTTGGCGACCACGGGACATGGGTTCCTCCGGTGATTACAAGCGATGATGCACTGCCGGCCCGGGTCAGAGGCAGGAAAATAGTTTGCAAGACGAGAGATGTAGAACCGGCAGTTCCAATATCAAAGCGGTAATGCCCCGAGCGGATATTACCCGGCACAAACGACAACCAGGTTGCGCCCAGACGAGCGCCAACTACACGCGCCCGGCTAATTGCAGCGGCAGCGTCCACCGATTTCAAATGCTGTGATTTTAGACCAGGTTGCTTCCGTCCTGCCCGGATATTTTTGAGGATAAATGGCACACCCGTCAAAATTGAAAGAGTCAAAGCAGTTCTAAGTATCTGCCCGCCGCCCTCTCCCATCGAGCCATCAATTTCTAACATATGCTTATTCTAACGCGGATATTCCGTTAACTGGCGTACTTCAGCGTGATTAAGAAACCGCCAGTGGCCTGGCTCAAGATCTTGAATTGTCACCTGGCCGATCGCATAGCGAACCAACCTTAAGGTTGGATAACCAACCGCGGCGGTCATTCGGCGTACCTGGTGTTTTTTGCCTTCGCTGAGAATGATTTTCACCCAGCTGGTGGGGTGATAATTGCGGACCGGAACCGGTCGGGGTGAAATGTCAGGTTCGGTAATGATTTCGGCCTGGATAGGGCAGGTTAGCTGATCTGGCAGCAAGATTTCGGATCGCAGGCTGAGTACCGCTTTGGCCGTGATTAGGCCTTCAACCTGGGCGAAATAAGTCTTTGAGTGATCGAATTTCGGATCGGTAATTTTATGGATTAGATTGCCGTCGTTGGTGAGGATCAGCAGTCCTTCACTGCGATAATCCAGTCTGCCCGCTGCATAAACCCCCGAGACTGGAATGAAGTTCTTAAGGGTCATTTTACCAGCTGAATCAGAAAACTGGCACAGCACCTCGTACGGCTTGTTAAACGCCAGCGTTTGGATCATTATTGATTATCAAACACGAGGAGCTTTGCACCGAATGATTTCAGCATGAACAGGCAGTTGGCGCCGCCAGGTTTACCCTGTCGATTTTCGATTATTCACCCGGAGGTTCAGGATTTTGCCCATCCTCATCAGAAGACCGGTATGGCAATCTCCCGCTCATCCAAACCGCCATCAGGGAGACATCATTCTCGGAGGCCTCCAATTCCGGATATTTTTCGCGAAAATCGGCATTCAGCACATCGAAGTCTTCGCCCTTTGGCCAAACTGTGATAAATCCCGGCAGCCGGGTGCGATCGGCGTCCACTGGCAGCAACTCCCAGCCGCGCCCGATCAAGAGATCGTACATTTGTTGGCGCAGGATGTGGTTCTTTTCAGCCCAAACAGCCAGTATTGCGGCAACCAGGTGTGGATTTTTCTCAAAAGCCTGCGCTACCGGTTTGATTTTTAGAGCAGAGGGTGCTTTTATGGAATTTCTGAACCCCGGGATAACCACCGCTTTTTTTGTCAACCGGTCAATTGGATTCCGCAAATTCTCTGGAAGATCGGGGAGTACAGTTATTGCCGCGCGAACAACTTCCAGGCGGTATTCAGTCGTCATGAATTCATTCAAGGCATGAAACGGTAAAAACTGTACTTTTTTATCCTGATCTTGATCCATAGATTGGCTCCTGAAATTACAGGTGTTTTTTACCGTCTGGCATAATCGCATCCGTCAGGTCTGCACCGGTCAGGATTGCGTTGGCCATATTCGCATTGATGAGATTAGCGCCGGTCAAGTCTGCCTTTTCCAGATTTGCCCCGCGTAAATCTACCCCATTCAGGTTGGCTTCAAACATATTTGCATATGAAAGATTCGCACCGTTCAAATTGACATTGATCAGGTCGGCTTTGCTCACATCTGCCCGTGTTAAATTTGCCCCGTTCATGTTCGCCTTATTCAGGACTGCTCTGCTCAGATTGGCCCGGCTGAGATTTGCTTCAACCAGGATTGCATTGGTCAGATTGGCTTTATCCAGGTTAGCGCGTGTGAAATTGGCGCGTGTCAGGTTGGCCTCAGCCAGATTGGCTAACGTGAGGTGGGCTTCGTAAAGGTTTGTCAGGTTCAAGGTGGCCTTTTGAAGGTTCGATTTTATAAGATTCGACCAGCTTAAGTCAGCCTTCGTCAGGTCCGACCAGGCCATGTTGCATTCGGAAAGATCCGCCATCCATAAATTGGTTTCGCTCAAGTTGATTTTGACCAACCAGAGTGGGCGAGGCCGGTTGAGCAGATCGTATAACTGGTAGTTTGTTAGATTTGACATAGAATTAACCCTCCGCTTGTTGGCTTAATGTTTCGCCTCTCTCAGTTTAATATGAACCTCGGTGTCTGTAAAGATAAGCCCTGCCCGATTTTCCGGAAATTTCCACCAGCCCCATAATTCTGAGACAATACATCATTTTGGATGCCAGTCGAGCGGGAATTTTATTTGTATCGGCCACTTGACTGGAAGTAAATTGTTCAGCGAGCTCGACTGGCAGAAACCGTTGGTAATCTGCAGCGCCGTGAAAATTGTAGATGGAAAATACATTCAGTAAATGTCGGTCTCCTATGCTCCAGCCAGAGCGACGCCAGGAGCCCTTGCCATCGTCCCGCCACACCTCCTCTGACCGAATCAGGAGTACTTCCAGCGAGAAGTTGGGATGCAATACCAGATGGGGGAAGCGGACAAGCTCACGGAATAGATCTTCTAAACGGCCGTGGCGCGGTGAGCGCCGCCGGCTGAGGATTTGATTATCACCCGACTTGTAGCGGGTGATCCATTTTTCCTGTGCGATAGGATACACCAGCAAGATCGAATATCGATCCAGAAGCGAAATGATTTTTGGTTTAATGCCAGAAAAATTGCGCGTTTGAATCTCGATCAACTGGTTGCCGCGCAAAATATCAATGATGTGACCATCAAGAGGCGTCTCGATTTGATCACCTGGCAGAGCGTATCGTTCTTTCAATGCAGCGTGAAGAGAAGTCTCTTTAAGCACGCCAATGTGTTCGTTTCTGTTCAAAATTACTCAAGTATCCTGTGATTTATCAATTGATATTGAACTCGCGGGTGGCTTTCAGCAGGTTTGGAGCAGCTCTCAAAAATTGGGTGGGATGACATTTCTTCGCTTAGGGTTACCAGATGAGTCGTGTGGTGTTGGGTATGACGGAACTGAATTTCCCACACAACCCCTTCCTGGTGTGCATTTACCAATAGATAAGCGTGGACATCATACTCAGACGTCCGTTGGCGGAGATAATACTCGCCCGCCTGAACAGGCGGATTGTAACAAGCGCGGCCGCGCAGTTTGTTGATATATACGCGGTCCAATCGGTTCGCTTTTA
Organism: uncultured Chloroflexia bacterium; assembly: GCA_963705155.1. Taxonomy (GTDB): domain Bacteria; phylum Chloroflexota; class Anaerolineae; order Anaerolineales; family UBA4823; genus CAVPJC01. The sequence continues at coordinate 388,331 of CAVPJC010000014.1, forward strand.
CCAGTCCTTCTGCGTCCATTGCAGCCAGCCTCCCATAGTAATAACCGCCAGGCAGGCAAACCGCTGTGGGTGCAAACCGGTGGCCTCCCAGATGGGATGTCTGGAATACGTTATCTGGATCTTTCTTCTGCAAAGGTTCGAAGAAATGGATACCATGCTGGCTGCAGCAGGGATCGCGTTTCCCGTTTGTGCAAACCAAGAGAATTGGGTCGTTGCGCTGATAAGGTTTGAATTGGCTTTCCCATTCGAGATCTGAACCCAGGTTTAAATTCAGCAGGGTATCATAAGAGAAGATGGGGACTTCGTATAGCCGATTATCCGTTTGGCGTGTGATTGCCAGGAATAATCTTGGCACATCCCCGGGATTTTTTTGGCGGAGCAATTGAAAGCGCGCGGTTGGAAGTGATTTTATGCAACCGGCCAGATAGCTCTTTACCTGTCCTGGAAGCACACTATCTTCAAGCGCATTGGCTCCGGGTGGGTGAGTGCTTTCCAGCATGATCCAGACCTGTGTTTCAGGGACTGTGCCGAATAACTGTTCATTGACCATTGCCGATGCGCTTGAGCATGTGCTCGCTGCGTGATTTTTCCCTGCATCATTCATAACACAATTGTACACGTTTCTTATTGCAATTTTAACGAAAATGAGATAAATTAATAACATGCAAGGTGTTTCATCGATCTCGCTGACCAATGTCTCGTGCCTTGCCGATTGTGGTGCGCGGTCGATTTATTCTGCCTTTGTGCAATATCAGGCTGCCTTTTCGGAAGTCACTTTGCGTGCCAGGAGTCGTTTTGAAAACCAGGATTGGTCAGGTATGCAAAGCGATGCAAGTGAGCGGCTTGATCTATATACTCAAATAGTCCAGAGCAATGTTCAGGATTTATGTGAGAATATCCTGGGCGATTCTTGCAAAGACCGGTCAATATGGATCGCTATGCGGTCTGCATATTCAGAGCTGGTAGGCCACCGGGATGATCTGGATCTGGCAGAAACCTTTTTTAATTCGATTTCGCGTAAAATCTTCACAACCGTTGGGGTTGATACAAGCATCGAGTATGTCGATACAGACTTCGAATACTTTCCAAAGGATCATCATCCTCAGCTTTTTACCCGATATCCAGGCGAAGCCGATCTCACCACTACACTGAAAAATATTTTGGAATATTATTCCTTCCAGTATGAAGATGTGACTCGGGATGCAAACATCGTCGCTAAAGAGATACAGTCTGAATTGAGCCGGACAGGGGAAGACGCCCGCATTGACCATATCGATATCCTTAATTCGATTTTCTACCGAGGAAAAGGTGCGTATATTGTTGGAAGAATCTGGAGAAACAACAAGATTTAACCATTGGTAGTAGCGCTTTTAAATTTTCAGGGTCAAATTTATGTCGATGCAGCCTTGCTTACGATCGATGAGGTCAGTATCATCTTCAGCTATACGCGTTCGTATTTTCGTGTGAGCGTGGATGTTCCGCATGAGCTGGTCAAATTTCTCCACACAATACTGCCCAATAAGCGTATAGCCGAAATTTATATTTCAATAGGATATAATAAACATGGTAAAACGGAACTATATCGTGAGCTTTTACGTCATTTAAGCAGTTCAACCGATCAGTTTGATATTGCTCCAGGCGAGAAGGGTATGGTAATGCTCGTTTTTACGATGCCCACGTACGATATGGTCTTTAAAATCATAAAAGATCGCTTTTCAGAGCCGAAAAGCACCACCCGCCGGGATGTAATGAACAGCTATCAGCTTGTTTTCAAGCACGACCGAGCCGGCAGGCTGGTTGATGCCCAGGAATTTGAGTATCTGGAGTTTGATTTGGAGCGCTTCACTCCGCGCCTGTTGAATGAAATGCTGCAGCAGGTTGCACACAGTATCCAGATTATGGATGGAAAGCTTGTCATCAAACACCTTTATACGGAACGCCGCATGGATCCATTGGATGTTTACGTTCGATCGGCTCCAGGCGAGAAGGTGAGAGAAGCAGTGTTGGATTATGGGCAGGCGATCAAGGATCTGGCAGCCACCAACATCTTCCCGGGAGATATTTTACTGAAGAACTTTGGTGTCACCCGGCATGGACGGGTCGTATTCTACGATTACGATGAACTCACACTTCTAAGCGAATGTCATTTCCGCAAATTTCCCAAACCGAGCTCAGATGGTGAGTATATGGAGGCCGATCCGTGGTTTTTTGTGGGGAAAAACGATATCTTTCCTGAGGAATTTGAGACTTTTCTAGGTCTCCCGGAACCCTACCGGTCAGTTTTTAAATCTGCACACGCAGACCTATTCGGTATCGATTTTTGGAGGAACATGCAAAAAAGACATAAAACAGGCGAAGTTATCGACATCTTTCCGTACAAATCCAGTAAACGATTATTAGGTGATCGTCATTAATCACGAAGGGAGAAAACCATGAAATACTTTGCTGCAATATTGCTCGTAATCGCTCTGCTGCTTGCCCCATTCGGCTCGTCAGCGTTTGTGGGGCGGGCGTACGCTGCCCCGCAGGCTTACTCTGGCTATCCAACATTTTCTATCGTCAGTGTGGTTGAAGACACAACCGTAACCATCAGGACCAGTAACCTGCCTGCCAATGACACTTTCGTTGTGCGCATGGGCAAGATGGGCACCCGTGGTGTGAAAGGCATCAAGGGAGTGGAATTCGACACGGGGTCAGGTGGTGTTAAGAAGTTCACCTTTGATATCCCCTCGGGAGTTCAAGGCCTGTACCAGGTTGCTATTCGCATTGAGAGTGTCAGCGGGTCGGGATATTTCGCCTACAACTGGTTTTACAATAACACCACCAGCTCAGGCGGAAGCGGCACGGGCGGTAAACCGTCCGGGTATTCTGGTTACCCCACCATCAAGGTCACCGGTGTGGTGAAAAATTCAACTGTAACTGTACGGTTGCAGAACCTGCCGAAGAATGATGAGTTTAAAGTGCTCATGGGTTTTTACGGAACCAGGGGCATTAACGGCACCAAGGTTACCAGCATCGATTCGCAGGCTGGCGGCAACCAGACATTTACCTTTAACATTCCTGCTAAATATCATGGCGAAGGACGGATCGCCATCCGGATTGAAAGCAAAACCGGGTCCGGTTACTTTGCCTACAACTGGTTCTATAACAACACTACGCCGTAGCCATTGAGATAACCCAGCACCAATAAACAGCCAGACAGGCGAGTTTTTCACACGCCTGTCTGGCTGTTGTTATTTTTTATTCGTTTTTAGAATTCTCCCTCTGGAGTACGAAGACGGAGCAGCATGTGGACTACATCACGTAATTCGCCATCGGGAAGAACATAATAATCTTCATAGGTACATTTTACTTCGAAACCTACTTTTTCCATCGCTTTGATGTCATTGGACAGATCGCGCACAATTTGCACTTCCAATAGATACATACTGCGGCGCTTTGCAATATCTATGATAGCCTGGGTCAATCGCATGCCGAGGCCTCTGCGCCTGAAATCCTTCGCCAGGAAAATTCGGACTTCGGCTTTGTGGCGAGCGCATCCAGTTTGAAAGTGCAGGGTAGCCTCGCCCACGATCCGATCGCCTACGACGGCAATGAGTGGGAATACCTTGTCGTAATCCAGATGGTCGATCCACCCATTAATAATTTCTGGATCAATTACGTTGTGGCGCATAAAGCGCAGCTCTTCCTGGGATGTATGCAGAAAGAAGTTTAACAGCCCTTGCCGGTCATTTGCAGTGAGTGGGCGTAATAACACTCGCGCCCCATCTCTAAGGGTCACAACCTGCCGGTATGCCAGTTCGTCTCTTGTGTCCACGATGCCCTCCAGATTGTTGATCATGCCCACGCTGCCGCCAGTTGGATGCGTGTATAGGCAAGCCGTTCCATGGTTGTCTTTGCTATCTGGTGCATCAATTTACATCCCAGGGTCACATCGTCCTCGGCCAGCTTGTGCAAGGCTTTGCCTTCGAATTTGATAATTCTCGAAATCAGTCTGTGTCTTAGCCGTCGCATTATATCTGAATGGCTCGATCATCGCGCTGATCCCAAACACCTCACCCGGATTTATGTCCCCAACAGCAAATTCCTTCTTCCCTTTCGGGTGGAATTGTTCTTCTGATTTGAAAGAAAGCTCAATGCTTCCCTCCACCAGTAAACATAACCACTCGGCTTCTTTCTGTTCCTCAAAAATCACTGTTCCTTCATTTGCTTCAATTTCCTGCCCAAGCATTGCCAGTGCCCGGAGCTGGTGGTCTTCAAGCTTACTGAAAAACGGGTATCGTCTCAATAATTCTGGTGAGATCATATCGGATCCTCCATTGTTACTGTTCTGCAATATCAGATTTTTCGTTAGCCAATTCGTCTATCACAAGCTTCACTGCAATTGGGATGGCGGCTGCCACGGCTGGTGAAAGGGTTTCGGAAAAATTATAAATAAACGGAGATTGAACCGAAATTATCTGGATATCATCTGGTAGACGCGCTCCCAAAGACTTTCCAACTTGTATCGCTTTCGGAAGAGTAGTATCGTGTGTAGAACTCAAGTGACCAGCTGCGTAATCCGGTAAATCGTTCAATGAAAACTTTTGCACATGTCCAGGGGAAATATCTGGCAGCTCAATGGCATCTACAAGGATTGCCCGGTCGTAGCCGATCAGATGCTCCATCAAGCTTAACCCGCCCAGCGCCAGACATTCTACGTCGATATTGTCATGAGCCGGCTGATCAGCGCTGAGAGACATGAGCACCTCTTCGGCAATACGCCAGCCCACGCCATCATCTCCAAGCAGCGGGTTACCAAGGCCAACCACAATTGTCTTCATCGTCATGTTATGTAGGAGCAGCAGAAGTTTGCAATTTTTATCGCAAACTTCTGCTGAATGGTCAACAATATTGCTTTAGTATCTGTAGAGGTTCTCCACTTGCATCATGGATGGTGATCTGGAGAGGCATTTGGCCGGGCAATGAGTGAGTTGCGCAACCAAAACAAGGATCGTAGGCGCGAAATGCCATCTCAACCATGTTCAGCATACCTTCTGTGACGACTGTTCCTTTCTTGATTAAGCTGCTGGCGGCTTTATTAATGGACATGCTGATGGGAGCGTAGTTGTTTGTGGTTCCAACAATCAAATTGACTTCGGTGAGCAAGCCGCGTTCATCGGTTTTGTAATGGTGGGTGAGCGTGCCACGCGGCGCTTCGACGATCCCAACCCCCTCGGTGGGTGTTTCTGCTGGCACTCTGTGAACATTTGGTGAGGTGATTTCCGGGTCGGCTGGCCAGTTCAACAATTCGCTCCGCAGCATAAAGCAGCTCGATTAAACGCGCCCAGTGAATTGCCAGCCGTTGGTGGACAGGCTTTCCGCCGAGTGTGGTGTAGAATTTCTCGTAATGCTCCTGGGCGAGTGGGGTGGCCATGGCGTCGGCGGCGTTCAGCCGGGAAAGCGGAGTAGCAAAATAAACTCCCGAGTCTTTGCCGTCGACAAAACCTTTCCAGCCGACTGGTTTAATGTATGGAAATTTCAGATAGGTCCAGGGTTCGACACGTTCGGCAATCCAATCGGTATACTCGGATGGAGCATATTTCGCTATTCGCTCTCCGTCAGGGGCCACGAGGCTGACTCTGCCATCATAGAAATTCACCCGGTTCTGCTCATCCACCAGGCCCATAGAGTAAGTCTTGTGCGTGTAGATATCACCGAGGATCAAATCGAGATATGCTTTATTTCCAAGCACGATATCGCTGAAGAGCTGCAGCGTGAACTGGGCAAATTCGATCCCCCATTGGCCAATCTTCTCGATTTCCTGCCGTTGTTCTTCGGTGATGCCTTTCGTCAATCCGCCGGGAATGGACGTGCAGGGGTGAACTTTCCTGCCTCCGATGATTTCAACAATCCGGTGGCCATACTTCCACGCCTGGATGACCTTGCCGCCAATTTCCAAGCCTACCTTATGGATAACCCCCAGTATGTTGCGCTCGGCAACCGGGGCGTCCGGTCCCATAACAAAATCTGGACCGGCCAGAGCATAAAAATGCGTGGTGTGGTCTGTAAAGTAAAACCCGCTGTACAACAATTCTCGCAAGAGTTTTGCCGGACGGGGCGGATCCACTTTGTAGACCGCGTCGGCTGCCTTTGCCGCGGCCATGTGATGCAGCCTCAGGGCACACGCCGCAGATGCGGTTAGTCAGCAGGGGCATCTCTTCTACCGGTCTGCCCACACAAAATCGTTCAAATCCCCGCAATTCCGGAATTTGAAAATAGGTGTTGGCTACATCGCCATCCTCGTTCAGGAAGATTTCGATCTTGCCATGTCCTTCAAGACGTGTGATTGGGTCTATGGAAATTCGTTGCATGGTGTGATCCTCCTAAACGGAGCCATTGCCTTTCCAGGCGAATTTGCTCGCCCTGAGTAATGAGCCTGCCAGATTGAAGCGGTAGAACTGCCCTGCAGGATCCGGGATGCCATCCAGAATGCGCTCAATTTCAGCCGGGTCATTGCTGTCTATGACAGATGCATAGGACGCGATCAGCCTGGCGCCATAATCCAGCACACCCTCGGCAGGTCCGTAACATCCGATGCATTGAGCACCAGCCTGCGGGCAGAGGGCCCCACAACCCTGGCGGGTAGCAGGCCCATTGCATGGGATACCCTGCTCCAATAAACACAAGGCAGGATCCAGATGTTCCACATCCTGGATGCGCTTGAACTGGGTGATCGTTTTGACATTGCGTTGGCGAGGGCAATCATCACATACGGTGGAAGCGCCTGCCCCGATGGTGGTTCCAATGGGCGGCAGTGTCGCTTCGCCGTGCAGAACCTTGATGACCAGATCCACCACAGCGGCAATCTGGTGCGATTCAGGCGGACAGCCGGGCATATAGTAGTCCACTGGCACTACCTGATCAAGGGTTCTCAAAACCGGATAAAAAACAGGTATGTGAAGCTCGCCTTCGGGTACGCTGGTATGGAAGTTTGGACGTATATTGTGTGGATTGTCTGTAGAGATACTCGTATAGGCAGCGTCAAAAATATCCTGCGGTTTGCTAAGGTTCGCCAGCCCGGGAATACAACCTTCGGTAGCGCAAGAGCCAAAAGCCACAAGTATCTGGCTCTTGCGCCGTAGCAACTGGGCAATCTCCTCGTTTTCCTGATTGCGTATACCGCCATTGAAGAGCGTCAGCAAAATGGCCTTGTCGGGTAGAGCTTCAACGTCCTTGTACTTGGCGTCCATCGCCACAGGCCAGAATGCGACCTCAAAATTGGCATCGACATCCAGAATTTTCTCGTTGATATTGAGAACAGCGATTTCGCAACCGCCGCACGAGGCTGCCCAGTACATAGCGAATTTCGGTTTTCCGTTGCTGCTCATGCCGGCACCTCCAGGGGTGTCAATTCAGCCTCGACATTCTGGAAATCAAAGCCAGCCCATTTTGGCCAGCTGAGAGGTCCAAGGGCGCGTACTTCTTCGACCATGATGCGAATCTCTTCGGCCAGCCTAACTCCTTCCGCGGCGCTGGCCCACACGAGTTTGATCCGTCCTGGCTCCACACCCATTTGGGCGAGCGTTCTGCGAAGCAACAGGTAGCGGCGCAGCGCTTTGTAATTCTGCTCTACATAATGGCATTCTCCGGGATGGCAGCCCGTGATGAGAACGCCATCTGCCCCATTGGCGAGAGCCTTGATCACGAATGTGGGATCAAGGCGTCCCGAACACATCAAGCGTATCAAGCGTACGTTGGGGGGATATTTGACTCGGGCGGTCCCCGCAAGATCGGCAGCACGATAACTGCACCAGTTGCAGGTGAAACCGATTATGACGGGTTCAAAGGTTTGAGCGTCGGTCATGATTTTTCTCCTACATCAAGCAGGAACCGCTCCAAGATCCAGGTTGATCATAAGCAGGCCTTCGATCTGAGCGAGGATTTGTTCATTGCTGAACCCGGTGCCTGAGATTGCCCCAGCTGGACAGGCAGCAATACAGGTTCCACAGCCCTGACAAAGCGCCGGGTTAATCTCTGTAACCATTTTGTCGGCGAGGAAGGTGATAGCGTTAAATGGGCACAGATTATTGCATATCCGGCAGCCCGAACACTTCGTTTCTTCCACACTGGCACGTACTGGTTCCAGAGCAATTTCCCCCTGTTCAATACGGCCTAATACCCGCGCAGCCGCAGCGGCTCCCTGGGAAACACAGGACGGGATATCTTTGGGTCCCTGTACACAGCCTGCTATAAAAATCCCCTCGGTCATGGTCGCCACCGGATCAAGCTTGGGGTGTTTTTCGATGAACCATCCGTCCGCTGAGCAAGATATTCCAAACAGTTTGGCCGTTTCTTTTGCATCGTGGCGGGGTTCTAGGCCGGCAGAGAGTACGACCATATCCACGGGTATGCGCCGCTGCTTCCCGGCCAGGGTGTCTTCCACTTGAATAATCAGTTTCCCTTCTTCCCCCGGGAGGCGTGCAGCGTCAGTAACTTCGGCAACCTTACCGCGCACAAATAGTGTGCCCTCCTCCAAAACGCGCTGGTAGAACTCATCGTAAGCTTTGTAGGCTGTGCGCATATCGATGTAGAAATTGTAGACTGTTGCACCCGTTCGCTCATGCACCAGATGAGCAAACTTCAAGCCTTGCATGCAACAGATCACCGAGCAGTAATTGTTAAAGTTCCGGTCACGGCTGCCCACGCAGTGGATGATACCCACAAACTCTGGGGTTGTTACGCCATCGCGCAGCACAATGTTGCCATTGGTCGGCCCGGCTGCATTGGAGAGGCGTTCAAATTCCAGGCTCGTGAATACATTTGCTAACCGTCCATAGCCATATTGGGTTACCCGGCGAGGATCGAACAAGTCGTAACCTGTTGCCAGGATGATGTTGCCCACCGGAACCGTGATGAATTCATCTTGCTGATTGAAATCAATGGCGTTTGTCGGGCAGAACTTTTCACAAGCTTTGCATGTGCCTTTCTGGAAAAAGGTGCAGTTGGGTTTATCGATAACAGGAAACTTCGGAACTGCCTGAGGAAAAGGTGTGTATACAGCTTTCCTGTATCCCAATCCCGCTTCGTAGATTGTATCGATGACCTTTTTGGGGCATTTTTCCTGACAAATTCCACAACCCGTGCATAAGTCTTCGTTTACATAACGAGGCTTTTTGCGGATTGTCACAGTAAAATTGCCCACATAGCCGTCAACACGGACAACTTCACTCCAGGTCAGCATCTTTAATGTGTGGATGTGAACCTACCGATACCATCCGGGGCGTGAGGATGCAGGCGGCGCAATCCAGGGTGGGAAAGGTTTTATCAAACTGGGACATGTGCCCGCCGATGGATGGCTCACGTTCGACCATATATACCAAGTGGCCAGCATCAGCCAGTTCAAGGGCTGCCTGGATTCCAGCAATCCCGCCTCCAACAACCAATGTCGCCGGATGGATAGGGACATGCAGTGGTTCAAGAGCCTGGTTGTGAATAACCCTTTCAACCCCGCCGCTCACCACAGCTTTGGATTTTTCAGTAGCAGCAGACTTTATCGGTATGCACCCATGAAACCTGCTCCCGGATGGATACAAGCTCACACAGGTAAGGGTTGAGCCCACCTTTTTCGGTAGCGTTTCGGAAAGTTTGTTCGTGCAGGTGAGGCGAGCACGCTGCGACGACCACGCGAGTCAGTCCCAGTTCTTTTATGTCATTTTGAATGAGCTCCTGCCCCAGGCTGGAGCACATAAATTTATAATCACGGGAAATGACTACGCCCTGCTCTTTTAGTTTATCTTGAGACCATTTCGCGACATCTTCCACATCTACGATACCAGCGATATTCGTGCCGCAATGGCAGACATAGACGCCAATTCGTTCTTTTGGTTCTTTCGGGGTGTGTTGTTCGCTGGTCATGAGTTCACCTCATCGTCCCCGGGCATACCGGGCATCGGCAGACCGACTTTCTTGGCCTTCTTGGGCCTTGCCTTCTGTTCTTCAGGCTCAGGGAGCTCTACACCAATGCGTTTCAAAGCGGGCCGGGCATCCACAATCTCGCTGCCGAAGCCAAGTTGTGTAGCTTCAACTCCAAATGCCAGTCCTATGAGCTGGGTGAAAAATATGATAGGCATTTTGTAATTGGTGTGGAAATACCGGTTCGTTTCAGCCTGGTAAGCGTCCAGGTTCATCTGGCACATTGGACAAACGGTCACCATCAGATCTGCCTGGTACTGGTCTGCAGAGTGAACCAGGCGGCGGATCAGTTCAAAGGCTGTGGATGGACTGATCTGCGTCATATGACCGCCGCAGCAGTGCGTTTTCAGAGGGAAGTCGATGACTTCTGCGCCCAATACTTTCAAGAGACGGTCCAATTCGTTGGGGTGTTCGTGATCAGACCAGCGTTTATCATAATCTGGTCGTGGAACCATACAACCCAAATAGGGGGCCACACGCAAACCTGCCAGTGGTCTGGTCACTCTGGCACGGATCGCATCCAGGCCAACATCATTCAATAAAACGTCCAGCAGGTGACGGATCGTCAAGCTGCCCGGGTCATAGTGCAATCCCCCTGCTGCCAGGGCCTGGTTTACTTTTTGACCTAAGACAGGCCGCTCGAGCATGTAATGATCCGCCTTGGCCAGGTTTAGATAACAGGCGCTGCAAGGCGCAACCACGGTATGCGCATCTTGCGCCTGTTCGTGAGCCAGGGCAAGGTTGCGGGCAATTAACGCATAAGCCGGGGTCAGGCTGATGCCAACGTACTCCGTTGCTCCGCAGCAATTCCAGTCCTGAAATCTCGCGCAAGCTCAATCCTAATGGTTCACAAATTGCCATGAGTGAATCGAAGTAAGATTTCGCACTCGATTCCATTGAACAGCCAGGGTAGAAGAGATAATCGGTCATGACGATATCTCCAATTCTTTGGCCCACGCCAGGATAGTTTTTAATTGATCAATCCCATCAATCCGGCGAGGCGTTACCTTCATGCGTTTTTTACTCAACAAGCCGATCCCCATTGGGGCCATTCCAGGCAAGCGCAGTGGGAAATGTTTGAGGTAGTGCCGGGTGGCCAATCCGAGCTCATAGCTGCGGCCGTAATTTTCTACCATATCCACAAAGGTCTGAGAAAAATCAGGCGCAGTCGCATCCCGGTACAACTTGGCCTGAATTGCCATGCCTTTGAGCGTGTACATAACATCCGCAATGTGCACATCTTGTGGGCAGCGGACAACACAGTGGTAACATGACACACACATCCAGGGGGTGTTGCTGCTGAGGGCTTCCTTTCGCATACCTGCCCTGATCATGGCGAAAAGCATTCTGGGCGTATGGTCCATATCCTCAGCCGATGGGCAGGATCCTCCACATGTGCCGCATTGAATGCACATTTCGAGGCGGGCAACTCCCGCGGTTGCAGCACTTACTTCTTCAAGGAATCTGAGATTGGGATTGCTTCCTGACTTGGGAACAGGTGATTTTGTTGCGGTGGCTGTAGCAGTCAATTTGCACCTCCTCTGGTGGTGCGGGGCGATCGAGAAAACGTAGGCTCATCTGATGAGGCAGGCGAAGAGAATGAAAATGCGGCTGGAAACCTCCGTTAAAAACGGTTCAATATTTACCCAACATAATTAGTATGTGAAAATCAGGTATCAAAGTATAGTGACAAATAGCACGCCAGCATAGTGACGAAAGTTACTACCTGGATTTCTGACTTTATAGTGTTTTAATTCACAAACAAGGATGAGAATTTAGATAAGAGGCCGTGTTTCGACACGTATAAAAATCACGAGACGATTTTAAAGATGAATTTGAACAAACAGGGTGAATGGATATGGGCCCTGTTTATTCAGCTGGCTTTAGAAATATATCAACTTCCCATACGCCTTCAACATATCTTTTTTGATATGGCAGGCGGCTGGCTTCGATAAATTTTAATACCCGTAAATTGGCCGGAGAAACAGCTCCTGTAAATACGGTTACGCCATGCTTCAGGGCATACTCTGCTAAGATTTGCATCATGAACGCCCCCAATCCCTGTTGCTGATACTGGTCTTCAACGACAACACCAACCTCAGCTCTGCCGGGCAGAGCAGGATCAACACTGTTGTACCGGGCAACTGCGATGATCTCGCATGCATTTTTTACCTGCACGCAGGCTACGAAAGCCATGCGAGTATGGTAATCCACGCCGGCGAGCTGTTCAGCCTGTTCGCCTGGAAGAAATTTCAGATATTCCAGAAACCTGAAATAGACACTTTCGGGTGATAACCGCTGGAAAAAATCCTGTAAAAGAGGCGCATCATTAGCCTGAATCGGGCGAATGGTCAACTGCCGGCCGTCCTTGAGGGTGAAATTGAGCGGATTATCAGGTGAATTGTTGTTATTCATCATTTGCACATAAGGATTGGCCTGGTTATATTGCTTTATTTTACCCCTTTTGCTACAATAACTGAAAATGAGGGCATCATACGAATAAAAATTCCCTGAAAAGCGGGAAATTTAATCAAAAGATCCACCATGCCCGATTTGGAGACAAAGATGACACCGTCAAGTGAACTGGAATCACGGGCTATTAATACCATCCGATTTCTTTCTGCGGATGCGGTCCAGCAAGCTAAAAGTGGACATCCGGGACTGCCCATGGGGGCAGCCGCGATGGCTTATACAATTTGGACTCGACATTTACGCTTCAATCCAATAAATCCGGCCTGGCCCGACCGGGACCGCTTCGTTCTCTCCGGTGGGCATGGCTCGATGCTGCTCTATAGTCTCCTGCATCTGACTGGTTACAACCTGACCCTGGCTGAGATAAAGAATTTTCGGCAGTGGGGAAGCAAGACGCCCGGACATCCAGAATATGGACTGACACCAGGGGTTGAAACGACGACAGGCCCGCTGGGACAAGGTTTCTGCAATGGGGTGGGAATGGCAATTGCCGCGGCTCACCTGGCAGGCGTTTACAATCGTCCTGGATTTGACCTGATTAACCACTTTATCTACGCCATTGTCACAGATGGCGACTTGATGGAGGGTATAACATCTGAGGCAGCTTCGCTTGCAGGTCATCTTCGATTGGGCAGATTGATCTATCTTTACGACGATAACCGCATTTCTATCGATGGCAGCACCAACCTGGCTTTTACAGAAGACCGGGCAGCACGATTTGCCGCTTATGGCTGGCAGGTGCTCCAGGTTGAGGATGGAAATGATGTCGGGCAAATTGATCAAGCTATCCAACAGGCAAAAATCGACCCGCGGCCATCACTCATCGTGTGCCGAACCCACATCGGCTACGGGTTGCCGACGAAACAAGACACAGAAAAAGCACACGGCGAACCCCCGGGAGACGAAGAATTAAACGGCGCAAAGAAGAACCTGGGTTGGCCGATAGAGCCGCGCTTCTATATCCCCGAAGATGTCCTGGCGTATTTCCGCCAGGCAATCTCCCGGGGGGCAGCCTATGAACTGGATTGGAGCGGGCGTAAGGCTGCTTATCGGGCAGAATTTCCGGAACTGGCTGGCGAGTTGGAGCGCCGCCTGTCTGGCCAACTGCCGGATAACTGGCAAGATGGATTGCCTGAATTTCCAGCGGATGTTAAAGGCCAGGCCACCCGGATTTCTTCCGGCAAAGTGCTCAATGCTCTGGCAGCCAGGCTCCCGGAGCTCATGGGTGGTTCGGCAGACCTGGCTCCATCCAATAAAAGCTGGATCGATGGCTCTCCTAGTTTCCAGGCCGAATGTCCGCAGGGACGTAATTTCCATTTTGGCGTGCGCGAACATAGCATGGGTGCGATCGTCAACGGTATGAACCTGCACGGGGGTGTGATTGCATACGGAGCCACATTCCTGGTTTTTTCAGATTATATGCGTCCGGCAATCCGGCTCTCGGCACTTTCAGAATACCCAAGCATCTGGCTTTTCACTCATGATAGCGTGGGTGTTGGCGAAGATGGCCCCACTCATCAACCGGTGGAACATTTCAAGCGCTCTACGTTCGATTCCAGGCCTGATTGTACTGCGTCCAGCAGATGCCAACGAATCCACTCAGGCATGGATTGCCGCCATCAAAAACCGCCAGGGTCCCAGCGCATTAATCTTCACCAGGCAGAATTTGCCTGTTTTGGATCGCAGCGTTTATGCAAACGCATCTGGACTTCACCGGGGAGCCTATGTGCTTGCCGATCTGGGCGAAGGCGAACCACAAATCATTTTAATGGCTTCCGGCTCGGAAGTCTCATTGATTGTTGAAGCTGGCCGGCAGTTGGAACAAGATGGAATTGCCGTTCGGCTGGTCTCGTTTCCGAGTTGGGAATTATTTACTGCCCAGGATAAAACCTATCAAGACGCGGTTTTAACGCCATATATCAAGCCACGTCTTGCAGTTGAAGCTGGTGTTTCGCAAGGTTGGCATCGCTGGGTGGGCGATCATGGAGCAACCATATCCATCGACCGGTACGGCGCTTCTGCACCTTACCAGTTAATTATGGAAAAATATGGATTTACTGTTGACAATGTAGTTCACAAAGCCCGAAACCTCATGTCTGCTTTCCAGTCAGAGGTAACCCATGGAGTTAAATAACCCGCTGTTAAAAGCATCGCAGCCTGCGCTCTTCGAGTTGGAGAATGTCCATGCGGGCATCGTTGAGCTTTTCCCGGCGGTGTGGAGCGCGGCAGAAGGACTTGTCTCTTTTGATTCTGCCACCCGCCGAAAAGCATTGGATTACCTGGCAGAGAGCGGCGCTGCCCGCTTATCGCCAGTGGTTGTTCATTTGCTCGCCTCACATCTTACAGATGCCGATGAAATCATTCGCTGCCGGACGATCCAAATTCTCGCCAGTGTTTTAACGGCCGATGCTACCGGCGCAATTGCAGCAACCACCGTGCGCCAGACACTGGTTGCATATCTCTCCAATATGCGAACACGGCAAATCTATTCACTACTTCTCGTGGTTCAAAAAAATCCGGAGCTGCTCCAGCCGGTGAGTAAATTGTTATACGCTGCACCCTACGCAGGCACTCACCTTTCTGATATCGCCATGTCCCGAAAATCTCCCCTGGAGATTCGCCGGCTGGCACTTCAATTAATAGGTA
This sequence comes from uncultured Chloroflexia bacterium, assembly GCA_963705155.1. Lineage (GTDB taxonomy): Bacteria > Chloroflexota > Anaerolineae > Anaerolineales > UBA4823 > CAVPJC01. The sequence goes on from CAVPJC010000014.1 coordinate 403,403, forward strand.
TGGTTGGTTATCTGGATGCTGTTCCGGCTCTGGAGCGCATGCTCCAACGTGGCGAAGCGCGTGTAAATGGTCAGCAATCCATGCCATTTGCCGCGCCAACCGGGGTTGACGATACCGGTTTACTCCCGGATATCAAGGCTGCCCTCGCTCTACTGGCAACCAGATAATAATGGAAAATTTTGTGGAAAGCGATTCTGCTGTCAACACCGCTATAGTCATCTTCGGGGTGACAGGTGATCTTACTCGCCGAAAGCTGATCCCTGCTCTCTATGAAATGGCGGTTGCCGATCGCCTGCCAGATAAATTCCACATCATTGGTTTCGCTCGCCGAGACTGGAACGACGCCTTATTGGTAGAGAATATGCGAGCCAGTGTTGTCGAATATGCGCGTTCCCAACCCATCGATCAAGCCGTGCTGCTGAGGTTGACGGATTCGATGCGGTATATCTCGTCCACCTTTGATGATCCTGATGGATATCGACAGCTTGTCCAATTACTAAAGAACATTGAAGCCAGGAACCGGCTGTTCTATCTGGCAGCACCTCCTGAAGACTACTCAACGATCATTCAAAGCCTGGGTGAAGTCGGGTTGAACCATCTGGATACCGGATGGACGCGGATTGTTATCGAGAAGCCATATGGCAGAGACCTGGATTCTGCGCGCGAGCTGGATGTCGAAGTCCACAGGGTTTTTCCAGAAGACCAGGTCTACCGTATCGATCATTACCTGGGCAAGGAGACCGTCCAGAATATTGTTGTTTTCCGGTTTGCCAACGGCATTTTCGAGCCACTTTGGAACCGGACAAATGTTGATCACGTGCAAATTACTGTCGCAGAAACCGTTGGTGTGGGCAGCAGGGCTGATTATTACGAGCACTCCGGCGTTATCCGGGATATGTTTCAGAATCACATGCTCCAGCTGCTGGCTCTAACGGCTATGGAAGCCCCGGTGGCTTTTACTGCAAATTGTATGCGAGATGAGAAACAGAAAATATTACGCTCTCTCCGTCCTCTGCGTGGGGAAGAAGCATTGGCGCAAACTGTCAGGGCGCAATATATTTCAGGACCGGTGGATGGAAAAGATGTACCTGGATACAGAGACGAGCCCGGTGTGTCGCCCGAGTTTGTTACAGAGACCTATCTGGCAGCCCGCCTTTTTGTGGACAACTGGCGATGGGCTGGCGTGCCATTCTATTTGCGTTCAGGCAAGCGTCTGGCAAAACGCGTCTCCGAGATCTCGATCCATTTTAAACAGGTTCCCCTCCCATTATTCGAATGGCACAATCATGCAGGGGAGGCTCCCAACATTTTGACCATAAAGATCCAACCGGATGAAGGGATCAACCTGAGCTTTGGCGCTAAAGCGCCCGGACCGATCAATCAGATCTCCCCGGTGAAAATGAGTTTCGATTATGTGAATTCGTTTGGCGGTATACCGCCAGATGCCTATGAACGCTTGCTGTTGGATTGTATTATGGGCGATGCGACTTTATTTACTCGCAGCGACGAGGTGGATGCAGCCTGGTCTTTTACCACCGGTATACTGCAAGCGTGGCAAAGTGCTGCTGTTAAGAATTTGCCGGTCTATCAGGCCGGAACATGGGGTCCGCCTGAAGCAGAAGAGTTTGCCCGCCATGGTGGGGATCATTCCTGGCATAATGATTAACGGCTTTACAATGGTGACGAACAGTTCGGGCATTTATTTTCACTGACTCTGACTACGAAACCGCATCTCTTACAGGTACGTGGTTGAGCGAGGCCGAGCGGCGCACCGCAGGCGATGCAATTGCTTTCACCGACAGGGTTGGCTGCATCACAGTAAGCACAAACCAGTCTACGGAGTTGCTCCGACAGCTCAAAGGAAGCGCCGGCTCGCTGGGCGGTGGCATTGATAACTTGCCATGCCTGTTCATTGATTTGAAGATATTCAATATCCTGCGCCAGATCATCCAGTCGTGAGAGCAGCGCCCATGGGTTGCGCCACGCGCTTAGAGCGGTCATGCCCAGACTGGCAGCTACCCCAAGCCAGGCCTGTTGCCCGATTTGGATAGCGACGCCATCGGCGACTTTTTGCAGGCTGATTGTTAAGGCGGTCTGACCCCCAGATGTTGGTATCGCTCGGGTAGCAATTTGTACAGCGATCTTTTCGCCAGCCCCGAACTGCTGAGCGTGCAAATTGCCGCGGTTAAAGTGTGAAATGAGCGCTGCGGCAAAATCCTGCGGAGAAATGTCGCCGTGGTATATTCTTGGTTCCATGACATTACCTTGCAAGTTGAATGGATTCATACGGGTATTATATATTACTCTACGCAAACAGCGCCAGGATTGTTGCACGCTGGATTATAATCCTCATTGGAAAAGTGAGACTTGGAGGTGTTATGTTGCGTTTGGTAAGCAGAATATTGCTCCCGGTATGCCTGGTAGGTGGGATTTACCTTTTTCTTTTGGTACCGCATGTCCTGGCAAGCAAACAAGGCCAGATCCCGACGGTATCGATCCCCACCGTAACCAGCAGCCCATCCGGTGCGACGGCAACGGTTACACGTGAACAAGACCAAATCAACGTACGCGGAGGTCCGGGCGTTGAATATCCAATTATTGGAGTATTAATCGCAGGACAACAGATACCTGCCCTGGGTAGATCTGTCGGTGGCCAGTGGGTGTTGGTTGCTTATCCCGGAGCGCCAGACGGAGTTGCCTGGGTCTATTCACCGCTGGTTGAAATTGTTGGTTCCCTACCTGTGGTCGCTCCGCCGCCCACGCCAACACCGCGGACCACCCCGACCATAGACCCGACACTGGCGGCTCAATTTATCGTAGAAGTGCCACCCACGCGTTTGCCTACCTTTACCCCTCCACCGCCCCTGCTGATACCCACATTTCCGGCCGAGATTGTTACAACTTCCAGCAGCCGCATTCCGATGGGGCTGGTCATCATCGGTATGGGCGTAATCGGGGTGTTTGGATTGTTAATTTCCTTATTACGCGGGAGATGATTTATCCTGAAATAAAAAGACCGGTCTCAGACCGGTCTTTTTCGAAATAATCATCAGTGGCAGCTGCATCCACCTGACGAACTGGATTCACCAGAAGAGTTTTTGGTCTTGAATGAACTACCACAACCACATGAAGAGACAGCATTGGGATTTTCAATCTTGAAACCGCTCCCCATCACATCTTCGACGTAATCTACATTCGCTCCACGCAGGTAGGTGATCGAAACTTCATCTACGACGATCTTGACGCCGTGCATCTCGGCAACCAGGTCTGTCTCCCGAAAATTATTTTCGAGCGCCATGCCATATTGAAATCCGGAGCAGCCACCGCCCGAGATGAAGACACGCAGGCCGTACCCAGACAGGTTTCGTTTTTCAAGTAAAGATTGAACCGCCTGTGCAGCTGCGGGTGTTAGAGAAATAAAATCGGTTTGAACCTGATCCATTAACATTGTATTTACCTCTCAGCAAATTTGGACTGAATGAGTAGACTAATAGAGATAAATTTTATCAAAATAAACAAATCGAGTCAATGGTTCTGTTATAATGCCGCCTGAGCGATCCGATCTTCGGGCAGCGTCCAATACTGCATCGACAGAAAATGATGTTTTTTGAAAGGATGGTACGGTTGGCCATCAGATATCGCGGTCATCGCGCTCTAGCACTTGAGAATGAATATTTGCGCCTGGAATATCTTGTAGACGCCGGACCCAGAATCGTTGGCCTGTACCTGGCCGGGTCGCAGGATAATCTTCTGGCGGAACTGGATGAAAAAGGAATCGACACGCCTTATGGAATTTATTTCCTTCTTGGTGGGCACCGTCTCTGGTATGCGCCTGAGAAATTTCCGGACTCATATTATCCAGACGGAAAATCCATCCAGGTAAAACCTGTGGGAACAGGTGTTTGTCTGGAAGGGAACGTCGAACTACCTCAAGGAATCCGAAAAGCAATCGAAATTCACCTGGACGACCATGCCCCGCGTGTACAGCTGCATCACTATATTACGAATGAGGGCAGCCAGCCCATTGAATTGGCTCCCTGGGCGCTAACAATGCTGCCCCACGGCGGTTTGATTATTCTCCCCCAGCCGATGGGGAATCTGAATCAAGATGCTTTGCTGCCCAATCGCCATCTTGTCCAATGGCCTTATTCATCCTGGAAAGACCAACGACTTTCTCTGAATGATGATTATGTACTTATTAATGCCGTTCCTTCCCTTCCGCCCCTAAAAATCGGGTATTTCAACCAGAGCGGATCAGTTGGTTATTTACGGGAGGATATCTTGTTTACAAAAAAATTCCGGGTCTATCCGGGAAAACTGCATACTGATTTTGGCTGCAACAGCGAATGTTACTGTAATGACCGGTTCGTTGAGCTTGAAACTGTTGGTCCTCTGCAATTCATCCAACCTGGGGAGAGCACGAGGTTAGACGAAACATGGGAGTTTACCAGATTATCGAATATCCCTCTAACCCTGGCAGGTATTCAGAAATTATCTGAGTATTTTCGATGATATTCCGCCGGTCTTTCTTTATTACATTTCTGGCGCTCTCGCTTCTGGGGGGGAGTTTTTGTGCCGGTTATTTTTTTCGGGATCATTTCGCTTCAAGTGTGAATAACCTGCCTTTGTTAGGAAAGGTTCTTTCGCTTTTGAAGCAGCACGGGCTTAAGGAACTGCCGCCTGCACAAGAGCTTGAATACGGCATGGTGCGCGGTTTACTCCAGGTTTACGATGATCCCTACACGGTCTTTGTGGAGCCAACCCAACACGAATTGGAAACCAATACCCTCGAAGGTAGTTTTGGAGGAATTGGAGTGCGCATAAGCCGGGATGATGCTGGCAATGTAATTTTGTATCCTTATCCAGACGGTCCCGCCAGCGATGCCGGAGTGCTGGATGGCGATCAATTGTTGAGCATAGATCGTTTAATGATCGAAATCACCACCACAACTGACGAAATTCAGGCTGCGATTCGTGGGCCTGTTGGGCAGGCGATTGGCATTGGTATTTTACGCCCTTCTACCAGTGAGATTCTGGAATTTTCAATCCAGCGGGCAGAAATTGCTTTGCCTTCGGTGATCTGGTATCTTGATGCGGATCATCCAAATATGGGTATTGTTGATATCAACGTTTTTGCTGCCACAACCGCTGAAGAGGTAGAAAAGGCAGTTAAGGACCTTGAATTCACGCGGGGCTAGGGTCTTTATTCTCGATTTGCGCGATAATTTTGGCGGCTTACTAACGGCTGGCGTGGATGTGGCTCGCTTGTTTCTTGCGGAGGGTGTCGTAATCCAGGAGCAGTTCCGGGATCAGGAGATAACTACCTACCGGGTTGAAAAACCGGGGACACTCATGGACATTCCGCTGGCGGTCCTGGTCAACCAGCATACAGCCAGTGCAGCTGAAATTATTGCCGGAGCTTTGAAGGAACATGATCGCGCCCAATTGATCGGTGTACCTACTTTTGGGAAAGCAACCATCCAAATGATATTTGATTTACAGGATGGTTCCAGCTTGCATATCACAGCTGCCCGCTGGTGGGTGCCGGATTTAGAGCCTGCAATTGCAGAAAAAGGTGTGCAGCCTGATGTCTATCTTGAGCCATCGCCTGACCCGAACGGGAAGGATGCGTTGGTTCAAGAAGCTGCCAGGTTGCTGCTTGGAGATGAATGATGGATGTTCGTAGACGTAAATCTCGAAGAGGGTGTGGATGCACACCTGTATTGATAATTACCTTAATTGTCTTAATATTTGGAGGTCTGTATTTTGGTGCGCCATTGCGTACCAATATTCTTTTACTCGGTATCGATTACGCGCCACCTGAGAATGCGGTCGCCCGCAGCGACACGATCGTTCTGACTACCATATTGCCTCTGGAACCCTATATCGGTATGTTATCCATCCCCAGAGACCTGTGGGTCACACTGCCCGGGGTGGGGGAAAATCGAATTAATACCGCTCATTTCTTCGGAGAGGCCGCGCAAGTGGGTGGCGGCCCTCCTGCCAGCGTGGAAGCTGTCCGGTCGATATTCGGGATCAATCTGCATTACTATATCAGAATCCGTTTTGAAGGTTTTCGCGAAGTGGTCAACGCGTTGGGAGGCGTGGACATCGAATTATCCCAACCATTAGCTGGCTACCCGGCGGGAATACACCATCTAACCGGGAACAAAGCCCTGGCGTTTGCGCGTCACCGTTTGGGTTCGGATGATTTTTTTCGTATGGAGCAAGGCCAATTACTTTTCAAAGCGATTTTGCGTCATATGACTCGTCCCTCGGGTTGGATCCGCATACCCGCCGTGGTGGTTGCGTTGTTGAAAAACATAGACACAAACCTGCCCTGGTGGCAGTGGCCCAGGATAAGTCTGGCGCTGTTACGCGCTGGTTCAGACGGTCTTGACGCCCGCACGATCTCAAGGGAAATGGTTTCCCCGTTCACGACCGACGAAGGTGCAAGCGTTCTTCTGCCAGACTGGAACCAGATCAATCCACTGCTATCAGAAATGTTTGGGCAGTAAAATATTACGCACCGCGTCATAATTTATGTTAGAATGAAAAACCATGGGTATTAAAGTAGTTGCAACTAATCGTAAAGCCGGGCACGAATACTTTTTACTGGAACACTTTGAGGCTGGTATTGCCCTGCAGGGAAGTGAGATCAAGTCGATCCGCGCCGGGCAAATCAGCCTGGCTGAATCATATGTCCGGATCGATGCTCGGGAGGCATGGTTGATGGATGCTCATATCGCTCCATATGTGCAGGCCAGCAGCAATAACCATGAGCCCCGCCGTCCGCGGCGTTTGTTGATGCATGGTGCAGAGATTCGCCGGCTTTGGAACGATGTACGTCAGAAAGGCGTCACTATTGTTCCGGTGCGCGTTTATCTTAAAGATGGACGCGTGAAAGTCGAAATTGCTGTAGCAAAGGGCAAAAAATTATACGATAAGCGTGAGGCGATCGCGAAACGTGATGCGCAACGCGATATGGAAAGGCAATCTGGGCAGCGTGATTGATTTATTATGGAACATACTCTATTGGCTTCAACGATCAGCGGGGTAAATCGGCTTTCGGAAAGCGAAAAACGAGCAATTTATTCCCTTCTCATCCCCAATGAACTGCTGGATCGTTTTCAAATCGATCCATCTTTTATGGACGGTGATGGGAATGATTTGTTGTCTTTGCATGTTCCCAGTGGCAGCACCACAGCCGAAATGGAGCTGCGGCACACGCACGGTTTTCAGGATCCGGTTCTCTACGGAGAGATCACTGATTCATGGAGCGGGAGAATCCACGTTTTGCTGTATGTATTGAATGACCCGGCTTCTCCGCGGTTTGATGTGGACCGGATGCCAGATGGTACACGAACGAAATTCGGTACGCTCAGTCGAAACCTATCAGCTGAGACCGCTGCAATGGCTTATGGACTTGCACCGGGTCAGGTGCGGCAGGGGTTAAAGCTGCTCAAACCCGCCATTCAGTCCTTTGAGCGATTTGTAGCTGCTCTGGGACAAGACATGTACTTTGTCGAACCACTTTACTATCACAACGCGATCATCTTCGAGCGTTACGGATTTGCTTATCAAAAAGGCCGCCGGTTAATGGAACGCATCCACGCCGGTTTCGCGGAGAATGGTGAGCTTCGGCCGTTGCTGGATGGCTCAACACCATTTCGCCAGACCGAATGCTGCAGATCATGTCCGCCTTCGGTCCTGGGCAATTCACGATCATATCCTCGGCGAAGCCTTCACTGACGTAACGATGTATAAGCAGATTGGAAAATCTGCTGGTCTGAACACCAGCCAGCACATCCCATGGTAACAACTTCCTGCCTGATTTACGCGATGAGCGGTTAAGGCCAGGGCATTGACCAGTTTAAGGGGGGCCGGTTTCTACATTGCCACCCTTTTGATGCCAGTCGAAGATGCCGCCGTGCAGACTCCATGCGGGAATTCCATGAAAGATCAAATACCCCGTCACTGCGGCGGAACGAATTCCGTGCGCGCAAAACACAACAATAGAATCTTGGTGCTCACGGCTCATTGGTCAACTGTGTCCGGGTGGGATATGCTTGGTGCAGGTTGTGCAAGGATACTGGCAATATGGCGCAAATCCATCCACCACTGCACTTTCGGCCGCTGCATTTCAAGCTCGCCCATTCTTGGAAAATCTTCCAGGTCGTGAAACTTTATCTCCTTGCCTTGCAGCCCGATGAAGGCGCTCTGTGTAGAACGGGTCTCGGCTTGCTGGATTAAAGAATTAGATACTTCGCGTAGCCAGTCTTGTCGCCTGGATGCGGTCAAACGGTGAAGGGTTGCCGCCCTGCTGGAGATGTCCAAGAATAGATTGGCGCACATCGAAGAGACCACCGCTTTCTTCCTCGAATAGAGCGACCATAAAGGCAGTATTGTAAACTACATTGGCATGCTCGTTGCGGATCATCAATCCCACACGTTTGCCTGAACGAAACCCCTGGTTCAGATTCTCAACATCATTTTGTAAATCGCGCAGGGTAACACCCTCTTCGTGAATATAAACCCTTTCAGCGCCGGTGGCTAAACCGCCCATGAGCGCCAGATATCCGCAGGTGCGGCCCATCACCTCCACCACAAAGCAGCGCCGCAGTGCCACCGCAGTTTGTTTTATCCTGTCCACCCCCCAGGCAATATTGTTCAAAGCCGTGTCGGCGCCTATGCTCAGTTCTGAGCCAGGAAGGTTATTGTTGATCGTAGCCGGGAGACAAACGATTGGAATATTGTACGCAGGGAAGTTTTTGCGCTCTTGCACCAGTTTGAAGGCTGTCTCGTACCCGGTCCAACCGCCAATAATGAGCAATCCATCGATGGCAAAATTCTCGATTGCACGCGCCAGCAGGTAAAAATCGCTGGCGATGGGCACTTTGCGATTCGTGCCCAGTTCAGAGCCGCCCATTGAAGCCCAGCCATTCACGCTCATCCAATCCATCTCATCGACCTGACCATCAATCAGACCTTGAAAGCCATTGTGGATTCCGAGCATGACATGGCCTTTATCGATACCGATGCGTATAGCCGCTCTGACGGCAGTGTTCATGCCTGGAGCAGGAGATCCGGCGTGCATCACCGCCAGACGCAGCCTTTTTTGGCCAGGTTGAGGTGGATGGGGCAGCGCCCGAAGCATCGTTTTCAGCGTGTCGTAAGCTTCCCGGAAGCTGCTGCCGCGTAAGTCCATGGCGAGGTTGTAGTCATGGGCCGCGATGGCTTCGGCAACATCGTGCGTCTTCTTAACACAATCCATCAGAGGAGTGCTGGTAATCCGGTTGCCGCGTAGACCAATCAACTGTGGTTCGCTGTTCGGATCGGCTGCAAGCACCGATTCGACTGCGGCATTACCCAGCAAAGTTCCCAAATTGCGATCAAATGCGCTGGGCGCCCCACCGCGCTGCACATGACCCAGGACGGTCACACGCACCTCTTCTCCCATCGCTTTTTCCAAAACTTCGGATACATGTGTGCTGCCAATGCTGTTGCCGTAACGGTCGCGGGCGCCCTCTGCCATGATCACGATCGTGTCCCGTCTCCCGGCTTTACGCCCTGCCTTCATGCGTTCGCACATCACCTCTTCCCAGTTATCTACATCCGGAGGACTTTCAGGTATCAATACCCAATCGGCTCCGGTTGCGAGGGCGCCCATTAATGCCAGATAACCGCAGTTTCTGCCCATCACTTTTACAACGAACGTGCGTTGGTGGCTCGCAGCAGTACTGGAGATTGCATCAACTGCTTCAGTGATTCTGTGCAGGGCACTATCTGCACCGATGGTCATATCGGTGCCGAACATATCATTATCAATTGAGCCAACCAGGCCGGCAATAAACAAATTCGGGTGCTGGTCTGCCTTTTCCTGGCTGATTTGACCGCCGGCAGCCAGTTCTGCCAGCAAGCTGCGCCATTCCTCGCGAAAAATATTGGCTCCGGTGAGGCTGCCGTCACCGCCGATGATGATCAAATTATCAATATCGTGTTCGAGAAGGTGGAAAGCCGCTTTCAACCGCCCGGGGCGAGCGCGAAATTCTTCTGAACGGGCCGTACCAATCACCGTTCCCCCGCGATGCAGGATTCCACCGACGGAATCCCAGGTCATTTTTTGGATGCGCTCGCCACCCTCCACCATTCCCTGGTAACCCTCATAGATTGCGTACACATCTACCCCCTTGTCCATCGCAGTACGGACAATTGACCTTACGGCTGCGTTCATTCCCTGAGCATCACCGCCGCTGGTCAGCACGCCCAGTCGTTTCACTCGCGGAGTATCCATGTTATTCCGTTCTCCTGATTTCATCTGGTTGGTCACGTACTTAGGTGTAAATCAATCGACACTCACATCATAGTATAAACTTGGTAGAGGCTCCGAGTCAATTCACAACCGAATATTCCAACAAACTTCCCAAAGCATGGTTCCTGTTGGTAGAATCAGAGCAAACAACAAGTCGCGTGTGTGTATTTTATTATGTGAGGAGGTTCATATGTTGATCGTGCATGTTTATATCCATGTCCGCCCAGAATTTGTTCAAGCCTTTCTGGCTGAAACGCTTGCGAACGCGCGCGCCAGTGTAAAGGAGCCGGGGATTGCGCGTTTTGACGTTATCCAACAGAACGACGATCCCACCCAATTCGTGTTGGTCGAAGTGTACCGGTCCGATCAAGCACCTGCCCAGCATAAGGAAACAGCTCACTACGCCCACTGGCGTGATACAGTCCCTGAAATGTTGGTTGAGGAGCGCACAAGGACAATGTACTCGAATATATTTCCTGAGGATTCAGGCTGGTAGCTTAATAAATTAGGATAACTATGAATTTTGAATTTGCAACTGCGCATCGTATCATTTTCGGGCGGGGTGTCGCGTCGGCAGTTGGTGAGCATGCCAGCCCCTTTGGGCGGCATGCCTTGCTGGTTACAGGCAGGTCCAGGGATCGTGCGCACATGATTTCCCAAAAACTGGAGCAGGCAGGATTAAAGGTCACTTTCTTCAGTGTCGATGGCGAGCCTACTACGGATAATGTTGCACTTGGGGTTGAGCTGGCTCGAAAACAGGATTGTGACCTGGTGATTGGCATGGGCGGGGGGAGTGCGTTGGACGCAGGAAAAGCCATCGCTGCGCTGGTACCGAACCCCGGGGAGATCCTGGATTACCTGGAAGTCATCGGCAAGGGCCTGCAGTTGATTAATAAGCCCCTGCCGTATCTCGCGATACCGACAACGGCTGGAACAGGCACCGAGGTAACCCGCAACGCGGTACTTGGGTCAATCAAACACGGTGTGAAAGTAAGCCTGCGAAGTCACCAGATGCTGCCCCGGCTGGCAATCATCGACCCCGAGCTTACCCTTTCCTTGCCGTCCGGAATTACAGCCAGCACCGGTCTGGATGCTCTGACCCAACTTGTGGAACCTTTCGTCACCCCGGGGGCCAGCCCGCTGACCGATGCCGTGTGCCGAGAAGGCATTTCTCGTGCTGCCCGTTCTTTACGCAGAGCTGCCGAGCATGGTGAAGATATGCAGGCCCGGGAAGACATGTCGCTGGCTGCGTTATTTGGCGGCATGGCGCTGGCTAATGCCCGCCTGGGCGCTGTTCACGGATTTGCCGGACCTCTCGGCGGGATGTTTTCTGCGCCGCATGGGGCGATTTGTGGTTTGCTGCTGGCCGAAGTGATGCAGGAAAACATTGAAGCTTTGCAAATTTCCAGAGAGGGTGCGTATGCGTTGACCCGGTATGCGGAAATTGCGAAAATCTTAACAGGCGATGATATAGCTGCTACACAAGATGGCGTTACCTGGGTGCGTAAATTATGCACAGACCTTCGTCTGCCAAGATTATCAGCATACGGCATTGAGCAAGGCCATTTTTCTGAAATTATCGATAAATCTTCCCGTGCCAGCAGCATGAAAGGGAATCCGATTGCATTGACGCCAGTTCAAATGGAAAGAATTCTCTGGCGTGCCCTTTGATCATTTATTGGAAAGAATATCATCCAATGCGAGGTCATTGATGAATATTTTTGTGCTTTTGACTTCTGGAAATTGGCTCACAGTTTCTTCAATCTGGGCTTTGAACCGCGGGTTATCACAAACGCCACCCAGTAGATAAGTTCCGGTCAGATGGATTGTAGCCTCTCCCTGGCCATTCACGGCAATGCTTGTAACTTTGAGCTCAGATTGGTGGAGGGCGTTGTAAAATTTATCAGGTTCGATGAATTGCTGCCCTTGAAACGAAAAGAGTATTTCCAGAGCAGCTCGCATCAGATCAGTCGCCGGTGAAATTTCTGCCTCTATACCTACAACACTATCATTGCACCCGATCAGTTTGCCCGATTTTCCATTGTCCTCCAACGCAATGAAATAGGCCATAATCTTTGTTGTTTGGATTTGTGTGGGTATGGCAACGGATGGTGTGGATCGGAGCGCTGGCTGATCGGTGATAGCAGGTGTTTCACGAATTGGGTTAACACCGCCGGTGTGTTGACAGGCGCATAGTAAAGCCGCCAATAGAAAATGCCACATGCTGATGTAAAATGGTCTCATACATATATCCTATGTATCGCTACTTTATGCCCACCAAGATATGATACTTGGTGTTTTCAGCAGCAATCCTTGTGTGTCTAAAGATAGGTTGCATGATTTTGATGTACGGGATAAATTTATTGGCGACCAGCCACAGTTCGCCCTTTGGAATCAGGACTCTGGCAGCCTGTTGAATGAATGCCATGGGTGTAAAATATTCTACCTCCCGCCCGATGTGAAACGGGGGATTTGTCAAAATGTGGGAGTAGGTTTCTTGGGCTACAGAGCTGGTCACATCGCTAGCTATTGCACGGGCGTGTGTGGCGCCATTCAACGTGATATTTCGTGAACTGGCAGCCACCCCCAGATGATTTGAGTCAACCATGTCCACCCACGCGGCTTTTCTTGCGGCCCACAATCCGATTGCTCCCCATCCACATCCCAGGTCGAGAACACTCGCGCCGTCCAGCAAAATCTTCTGTTCGAGTAAAAAACTGCTGCCTTCATCCAAACGGTCATACGAAAAAATTCCTGGCAGCGTATCGATGAATGTTGTTCGACCGGCAATGTCTATCTCAAGTCTTTGCCAGGTATTTGGGGAAATTCCGGGGCGCAAGGCCCAGCCGGGTAATTCCATGTTCTGGCCGTCTTTTATGAACCGAACAATCCGGTTACCTTTTTTGTAACCCAGGATAACTCCCTTGCCAAAGAGCTCCTCGGCATCACTGATCAAGGGTTGCACGCCGGTCTGTTTAGACCCTGCGAGGTAAAAAATGCCGCCGGGTCGGAGTGCCTGGTGTGCCATGGCAAGGCAGCGCTGGCCATATCCACGACCTTTTGGGGCAAGCATAACTGCAGCATGGAAGCGTTCTTGCTGATTGCCTTCTAGATCCACCCGGTTCACCAGATCGAAATTGTCCACCGCGTTGGCGGCCAAAGTCATCCGGGTGCATTGGTGCGCCACAAAATTAGCATCCCATCCATACACACTTGCTGGATTTGCCTTCCGTCCCAGAATCACACTCCCCGCTCCGTTACCGATGCCAATTTGCAATACCTGCCAGCCTGGTTCGATTTCTGTATGTTCAGCCAGCAAATGCACCGAAGGTGTGATGAAGTCCCATTCAGGTATACCAGGTTTTGAACACACCATTATTTCCTGCTTATCAAGTTCGGTTTTGAACTGGTAAATCTGGGTATACTGATCTTGTACCGTGAGGTGATTTTTCTGCATAGCGGAAATATAAATCTCATTGAGCAGTCCTGTCAAGCTTGGGGAAAAACATTGACGAAAACGAACAAGACGGCTAAAATCTACTCGCGTCGGATCCTGTCCGCCTGTAATAGGCGGCCTTTTTTTGCCGGAGGCCAGAATGAATGCATCGTCTCAGAACGGTAATGGAGATGATTACCTGGATAATTTGGAGGAAGATCAGACCCAGACTGTCAATCTGGCTGATATTTCAATCGATCAGATCCAGGCCGAATATGTCCGGCTGCATAATTGCTCGGCTGGCCAAATAAGTGCTGAGGAAATCGAGCTTCGCCAATCTCTCTCCCGTCAGGTACAAGCCGATACTGCTCGTTTTCAGCAAAGCATGGCTGGAGTAATCAATTCAGGCGATGTCCGTCTCACAGATAGCATTGCCGGTGTAATTCAAGCCAGCCAGGTTAGCTTACACACCAGCAATGCCGGAGCAATTCAATCTGAAAATCTGGTGATGAATAACGGGCAGACGGTTTTTCTGATTGCTAACCAGGTAGAGGGTGAGCAAATCAATACCTCGGTTTTATTAGCTCGGCAGGTAACCGGTAATGTATCCACGCTGCTGGATACGCCCCGCGCCTTGCTTGCTGGTTTGGCTGCGGGTACGGCAGTGGGTTTGGTAATGTTTTTAGGCAGTCTGCTTACGCGTAGACGCCGTTAATTGTTGAAATCGGTGCTCAAGATATCTTGAGCACCGTAAATAACCACCGGTGGAAACCGGAAATATGAGAACGGAGTGAAGGTAACCTGCTATGATTATAAATATTACAGGTGAGAGGCGCTCCAAGGAAGGATGAAATGGAAGAAGTTGTACTTGTAGCAAAACATCGCAGTGTAACAGGGAAACAAGTTAAGGCGCTGCGCCGGGCAGGCGGGCTGCCAGCAATTTTGTATGGTCGCAAATTACAGCCTATTCCGGTAACCCTGGATGCGCGTGAATCTAACCGCATTCTACCGGCAATCACAACGTCTCATCTGGTTGTCATTGAGATAGAAGGCGAGCGTCACACAACCCTGGTGCGTGAGAAGCAGTATAACCCCATCCTGGGTACACTTGTGCATGTGGATTTCAATGTTGTTTCCATGACCGAGAGGCTGCACGCCACTGTTGGTATTTATATCGATGGCAATTCGCCAGCCGTCAAGGATTTCAACGGCATCATCGTTACGGGGCAGGAAGAGCTTGATGTGGAATGTCTGCCGCAGCACCTTCCCGAACAAGTCACCATTGACATCTCGGTTTTGAAACGAATTGGTGATGCAATTTATGTTCGCGATATTGTATTGCCCAGCGAAGTCGAAGTTTTGACCGATCCAGACGAAATGGTCGTCCTGGTCACTGCTCCTGAGGCCGAAGAGGAAGAGGCACTTGCCGCCCCTGCAGAGCCGGAAGTGATCGAAAAGGGCAAGAAAGAGAAGAATTTTAATTCCTGTCAGTTGTTTGATCTATCCATATTTAGTTTATCGAGCAGACCAGACACGGTCTGCTCGATTGTTTAACAGGGACGGGTAGATTGATTGGCAAAAAGGATTTCGAGAAACCTGGTGATGAAGCGGGCGCTCGCTCCCCAAAGGGTTTCTCCGTCATACTCTCGGTAGTAGATCACGTTGATCGGAAAAAACGGAGCTGGAAGGAACCGGGCGCGGTCTTCACGGTTATTAAGATCTGCCAGCCAGCTCAATGGGACGGTGAAGGCCCGGCTTACTTCTTTCTGTTCCAAGCAAAGAGGGTAAGGCCACGAAATTACCCCCACAACCGGTGTAACACGGTAGCCTGTGATGGTGTCAAAGGCATGCATTTGGCCCAGGATGTGCACATCCTCCGGTTTCAACCCGATTTCTTCAAAAGCTTCGCGTAGAGCTGTTTCCTGGGCGTTGGTCTCGCCCTGGTCGGCGGCTCCGCCCGGGAATGCCACCTGACCGCTGTGTGGATCATTCTGGTTGGTCGTTCTCCGTATGAACAACACGTTCCATGAACCACCCACCTTCAAAAGTGGAATCAGCACTGCCGCGGGGCGGCAGGAGTTCTTGAAGAATCCAGGTGGGAATGGGGATTCTACAGGGCAGTCACGGGAAGCATCCAGCTGCTGGCTGATAACCGCTTCTTCCAGATTCGAAAGCAGATCTGCGCCAAGCTCATCCATCGTTTCTGTCTGATCCTTCGATACTCACATCGGCAGCGTCTATATCACCCTCCGATTCAAATCCACCCGTGTTGGTTAAGATAACCGGCCGGGCAAATACCAAAAATCCTGTATGAGCTACCATACGGTCGGTTGGCCGGAATCTGGTTGAAACGGGTTTGTAAAAGCGCAGCATAATTTCGCATACGTCTACAAATGCAAAATGATATTGGTGTAGAGCCGGTACCAGAAGAATCACCTGATTCGCAGTTGGCAATATCGTGCCAAAAAACCCCCCGGGTTTCAGAGCCTGCCGCACCTGTTCCATGTAATCATAGGGATTTGGTAAATCCAGGAAAAGCGCGTCAACGCCCTGCTCATCGAAACCCTGCTGGATATCCCTATGCTTCAATTCAACGCGGTCGGCCAATCCGTGGCGTTCAAGATTTTCTGCGCGCAAGGTTCTGCATTTCCTGCCGGGTTTCATAGGAGAACACATGTCCCTGCGGGCCGACCGTCCAGGCCAGGGCGGTTGTAAAGGAGCCTGATCCGGTCCCAGCTTCGATCACCCGGCTGCCAGGGCCAATGCCCATCGAGATCAAGATGTAACCGATATCTTTGGGATACATGATTTGCGTGTTCCGGCGAATATCCTGGAGTATCGAATTCAGCGCAGGTTGGAGCAAAAAATAAGTGCTTCCAAGGTGGCTGGCTACCTGGCTGCCCCAGGGGATGCCGATCAAATCATCATAGTTGACCACCCCCCGGTGAGTGTGAAGTTTTCCTCCCGGTTCGAGTTGAACTGTGAAAATTTTGTTGCTCGGGCTGACAAGCTGCGCAAGATCACCCGGCTGTGTGATGGTGGATGAAGGAGTAAATGTCATCAGGGTTTTAAGTATTTCACAAAATATTCGGTGATGGCGTCGTAGCAAGCAACACGGTTCTCGAATTTGAGCACATCGTGTCCTTCATTTTCAAACATGAGGTAATCTACCTGCTTGCCAACTGCGCGCAAATTCTCCACCACATCGCGAGATTCGGCTTCGACAACCCGCGGATCATTTTTCCCCTGGATGACGAGCAGGGGGCATGCAATCTGGTGCATGTAGGTTTTTGGAGATCGTTCGACCAGGAACCCACGATCGGCGTCGTTTTCCGGGTCACCCAGAACGAGCTTGAAATAGGGTTTCCAGGTGGATGGTATGCGGTGCAGGAATGTGACCAAATCGTAAGGCCCAAACATATCCACCGCAGCAGACCACAGCTCAGTGTGGCGACTGGCTAAGGTCAATGTCATATACCCGCCATAAGACCGGCCAACAACGCCGGCCCGCTTTACATCCAGGCGCTTGTCGCCGGGCAGAATTCTGGTCATGGCATGCACATGATCCAGCCGGTCCATACCACCCCAGTCCTTATCCACCTGTTTGGTGTAGCTCAGGCCGTAACCTGTGCTGCCACGCACATTGGGAACGAAGACAGCAAATCCCTTAAGGGTTAAAAACTGGATGAGCGGCATTGAAAACCAGGCAAAATCTGGCCGCTCCTGACCTTGCGGGCCTCCATGAACATAATACACTACAGGCCTTGGACCTTCGAACCCCAGAGTGGAGGATGGCATGTAAAGTCTGGCAGAGACACGGGTGCCATCGAAGGAGGTAAAGGATGCGTCTTCCCCGGCTGAAAGGCGACTGGTCTCTATTCCTAGAATGCGCTCGCTGGTGTGCCGGAATACCAGGTTTCTACCCTGATCTTCGACGGTATAGATCTGTGTAGGTGAAACGGCAGTCGAAAAGGCGAGGGTGAAACGATCACTGGATTTTTCGTACGATGCTGCCTCTAAAACTCCATTGGAGATAAGACCATCACCGCAGATCGTATGATTTATCGTGAAAGAAAGAGTAGATTCGTCAAATTCACCTTCGTATAGCCAGGAGCAGCCATCAATATTGTACGTAAGTGTGTAGCGATTGTCTGTTAAGTGTTCGCAGGATTCAAGTTCGCCCTGACCTTTATGGTGGATGCCGTGAATTGCCACTGGTAGGACACTATCAGGATCATTTAGATCCAGGTATCCCAGGCTTCCCGTATCACTGAAGAGGACGGTAACAAAAATTATTCCTTTTTGGCTGGCGGTGAAATGGATATGGTTGATGGCGTTCAGCGGCACCTCTTGCCCGGCTTCTCGCTTTTCAAGGGGTACACCATAAATAAGGCGCAATCCTTTGGCGGTCTGATCCCAAAGGTAGAGGACGTTGTCGCCAATCGAGTATCCATCCAGGATGATAACCTTTGTGTGGTCGTCGCTCATTCCCTCTGGGTAGGCGCCCCAGGGGCTTTCTGCCAGCTTTATCAGTTCACCGGTGTCCAGATGGCACTGGTAAGATTTGATCATCTGTTCCTTGCGAGATTCTGCCGCCAGATAAAAGATATTATTCTCCAGGTTGCAGCTGCCGAGATGACAGCGATACTCTGCGAAGAAATTATCAAAAGCCGGTTCGGGAAATCCTCCATCCAGCGGGATTAACATAGGTTGGTAATTTTCATCCCCATCTCGGTCAATCATCACCAGGATTTTATTGAGCTTCGGAAAAACCATAAACGAATGACCGCCAATAAGATGTGGATTTTGCAGCGCTATGTGTGGCGGAAGCAATGGCTCCGGTACGCTACCGCCATAATCCATGACATACAGATTGATATGCCCACTTAGATTGCTCAAGAAAAAGATGCGGTCTTTTACAAGCTGGGGCCTGAGAAACAGCCTTGCAGAGAGGAGTGATTCGATACGGATCATTTTTACCTCGGTAGGGTTGGATTGGTATGGATGGCTAATATCTTACCATGAAGATAAACTTCAACGGAGTTGAAACCTTGACGAAATCAACACCGCCTGATAGACTTAATTTTAAGATGGTGGCACGTGTGTTCTATCTGGAAGTCGTAATGGACCGGTCTGGACAGTTGTGCCTGTTCGGGCCGATTTTTATTGTCTGAATGGTTGTCAGATTCGTTTCCACAGATACATGTGTCCGTAACAGATTTTTCATTTGATGAGAAGGAGAAAGAATAATGAGTGAGCGTGAAACAGGCACAGTTAAGTGGTTCAATGCGAGCAAAGGTTATGGCTTCATTGAACGTCAGGGTGGTCCAGATGTCTTCGTTCATTTCTCTGCCATTCAGACAGAAGGGTTCCGCACACTGAACGAAGGACAGAAGGTGGAATTCAGTGTTGAAAAAGGGCCAAAAGGTCTTCAGGCGGCAAATGTTACCGTCGTTGCATAAAATATAACTTTTAAGTGCTCAATTATCCAATGCGGACGGATGCCGTCCGCATTGTTTTTTTTATTTGCGTTGAACTTCCACCAGACTAAGCCAGTGCCCAATACCCAGAAATAATATGCTGGTCAGGGTGGCCATTCCCAATCTCAGTCCTCCCACGCTGCTGAAAGTCCAACCGAATTGGTTGCCAATCAGGTGGCCAATCCAAAACCCCACCCAGCCCAGGATCAGATAAAGGAGCAGCCGGCCGATGTTCCCGCCTCGCCACAGGTGAAATACCGCACCATAAAGTGTGGATATCACTACACCCAGTAATAGTGTTGGAAATGTCATAACTGATCCTCCAGGACATTTTGCTGTACTTGCTCGACTTGCTGTCGGATGATACCGCCGCCAAGGCAAATCTCATCCTGGTAAAAGACGACTGCCTGACCAGGTGTGATATCCCGCATGGATTCATCAAACTTCACCCGTACACAGGCATCTGGTAGAGGGCTCACCAACGCTTGGGCTTCTCGGGCTTTGTAGCGGATTTTTACCTGGGCTTGAAATGGATTTTGGGGGATCTCACCAATGACCCAGTTGACATCACCGGCAAGAAGTTCAGCACAGCCAAGCTCTACTGCCTCGCCTATTACCAGCCGATTATTCGGGACGTCTTTGTCCAAAACGTATAATGGCACCTGCGAAGAAACGCCCAAACCCTTTCTTTGCCCAATCGTATAGTTTGCTAACCCCAGGTGTTTACCAAGAATACTGCCGTCTCGCCTGACGATATCGCCAGGCTGCAGGGTGGTCGGTGCATTGCGATGCAAAAACGCACGGTAACCGCTACTACCCAGGAAGCACAAATCCTGGCTTTCTGGTCTTTCGGCGACCGGCAGATTATAGGATCTTGCCAGCTCGCGAACCTGGGGTTTCGTGTACTCACCCAGGGGGAAAATGGCGTGTGCCAACTTCTCCTGGTTTAAGATATGTAGGATGTAGGATTGGTCTTTATGTTGATCCACAGCCCGTAAGAGCTGCTGCTTGCCATCCGTGGTTCTAGAAATCCGAGCATAATGGCCGGTGGCCATATGTGTGGCTCCCAATGCCAGAGCGCGCTGAAGTAAGAATTCCCACCGGATGGAACGATTGCAAGCCAGGCAAGGGTTTGGCGTTTCGCCTTGCGCGTAGCCATCCAAAAAGTAGTTGACCACCGTCTTGTAAAACACATCTTGAGCATCGACAGCATAGAAAGGGATGCCAAGCAGGGCAGCTACTCGGCGGGCTTGCGCCATGGCATCAGGTGTACAGCAGCGGTTGGATTCCTCGGCCCCGGGTTCGCTCCACAGCCGCATCATCATACCAATGACTTCGTGCCCCTGGCTTTTGAGCAGGGCAGCCGCCACGGAGCTATCCACACCACCACTCATTGCAACGACGATCCGCTTTGCTTCGCTCGTCATGATAATTTGCGCACCTTCTCAACGATGCCCGGTAAAACATCCAGGAAATTTTCTACCTCATCAACGTTCGACATCGATCCTAGAGTGAGGCGCAAAGACCCCATTGCCCATGAACGCGGGTACCCAACCGCGATCAATACATCCGATGGCTCTGGATCGCCAGTTTTACAGGCTGATCCTGATGAGCAGGCATAGCCGGCTACATCCAGCAGCATCAGAAGTGCATTGCCATCCACGCCGTCAAAGACAAAGCTGGCGTGATTTGGTAGACGTCGGGTCGCATGACCGCTCATGCTCACGCGGGGTATCTCCTCCAGCACGCGACCGATGATGCGGTCGCGCAGGGGAGTAACGTGGGCGCTCCTGGCCTGACGCTCCTCTTCTGCCAGACGCAGCGCTTCAGCCATGCCGACAATGTACGGGATGTTGTGTGTACCAGCCCGCAGACCGAATTCCTGGCTGCCTCCGGTTTGAACCGGTCCGATGGGCGTACCTTTGCGAATGTACAATGCACCGACACCTTTTGGACCGTAAAATTTGTGTGCTCCCAATGCCAGTAGATCGACGTTGAGTTCTGTGACATCAACGGGTAGATAAGCCGCTGCCTGGACAGCGTCCGTATGAAAGATCACCCCGTTGCTCCTGCAGAGGGCTCCAATTTCCCCAATCGGGTTGATCGTACCGATTTCATTATTGGCGTACATGACCGATACCACGGCGGTATTTGGCCGCAATCTGGAGGCTACCTGGCTTGCATTGACCATACCCGTTGGATCGACCGGGAGAAACTCTAATTCAAAACCGTGGTGTTTCTCTAATTGTTGGGCGGTGCGCATTACTGCATGATGTTCCACCGGGCTGATGAGAATGTGGTTCGCCCCGCTCTTCCATCTGGCTGCCAGGGCGGCCCCGCGCAGGGCCAGGTTATCGCTCTCAGAACCGCAGGACGTAAAAATGATTTCATCGGCCTGACTGTGTAATACTCTGGCAACTGTCTCGCGAGCCGTTTCAAGAGCCGCATCAGCTTGCTGCCCAAAGCTGTGCACCGATGAAGGGTTTCCATATACTTCAGAGAAGTATGGCAGCATTACCTGGAGCACACGGTGATCAACGGGCGTTGTGGCAGCGTAATCCATGTAAACTTTAGGCATTTTATAGATCCAGTTTCTCCAGAAAATAAGGCAGCATCTGGCGCCACCAGGGCCAGTCATGGTTAACATCGTGGCCCCAGATGTCAATCCAGGCCGGAATTTGTTTTTCCTCCAGGATCTGTTTAAGTCGATATGCATCGGCTAGCATCGCATCTTCCCAGGAGCCCTGACCCACGCAAACGATGATCTTGCTCTGCCTGTATAGATCCAGGAACCATGCATCACTCAAGTTTGGCAGGTAATAGAGTGGAGAATTGAAATATACGTTTTCATCTGTATAGTCGCCAACGAACATATGCAATTGAAATAGCCCGCTGAGGACTATAGTTGTATCAAAAATATCCGGATGGCGGAAAAAGAAATTTCCAGCGTGATATGCGCCCATGCTTACGCCCGCCGCAATAAATTTCTGCTCGGCGTTACCGCAGTGATTGTGAATAAAGGGTGTCACTTCATCGACGATATATCGGTCATAATCCTGGTGCCGGCGGGCGCGGTCTGCTGGGTGTGCGTTCCAGTTAGCCCAGGTCTGATTATCCAGGCTGTCCACTGTATAAACTTTCACTTTGCCGGTGTCAATAAAGCTATGGATGGCATCTATCATCTTAAAGTCTTCAAATTCATAAAACCGGCCACCTTGCGCCGGGAAGACCAGGAGCGGCTTGCCAAAGCTGCCATATACTTTGAGTTCCATTTCGTGCCCGAGACTTGGGCTAAACCACCTGTGATACTCAATATTCATAGTCGTTTGCTCGTCAGCCTTGCTTTTGGATGTAGTCTGCCATTGCATAAATTTCTTCCAGATCTGGAGAACGTACCAGGTAGCCATAATCTCCAAGTGCGGAGGCAAACACACCGCTAATATTTTCGTGATGGACGATTTTATCTCGGAAGGTGTTTAGCACCTGCTCGTGAGGATAGAGGTATGAACGCTTGAATTTTCTCCCGATATAACAGCAATGGTACTTGCGAGAATAATCTGATGAGAAGTTATTGTGGACAATTACGTTGGCCCACTCCTTGTAGATGTCAATATCATTGGCATAGTTGAACATATCCGTGGTCATGCCCCCTGGAGGACGCATGTTTACTTCCAATGCAATGATTTGGTTATCT
Organism: uncultured Chloroflexia bacterium; assembly: GCA_963705155.1. Taxonomy (GTDB): domain Bacteria; phylum Chloroflexota; class Anaerolineae; order Anaerolineales; family UBA4823; genus CAVPJC01. The sequence goes on from CAVPJC010000014.1 coordinate 426,325, forward strand.
GGATCCCGGAAAAATTCGAAGTGAAAAAACCGCTCCCGCACCTGGAATGCTTTGAGCACCCTTCTTCCTGCTTCTTCGAGGTCTTTGGGTATATCCCGTTGCGAATAATAATAGACATCCCGGTCTTCGATTAACGGTTTCCATAATGCCCTGAGAATACTGGTGTGACGTGAAGAATACCAGGTTGCCTTCACGGTCTGTCAGGCCATCAAATGTACAGATGATCCCGTTGATGAATTCCTCCATGATGTACTCATTCACCGGTTTTTCTGCAAAAAAAGCCTCCAGTTCTGCATCGGAGTGAATTTTATATGTCAGCGCTGCTCCAACGCCAATATCGGGTTTTGCCACCACCGGGTAGCCAATTTCCCTAATTAACTTGCGGGCTTCGGCAATCGTGTTTACGACCCGGCCGCGTGCCACAGGCACTCCGGCTTTGGCAAATGTTTTCTTCATCATGGACTTGCGCTTGACACGCACAATATCTTCGTTTTTGAGCCCCGGGATATTGAAATCTGTTCGTAAGCGTGCTTCTGTTTCAAGCCAATACTCGTTTTGCGAGTCGATTCGGTCAATCTTCCCATTCTTGAAGGTGAAAAAACCAATGGCGCGAACCAGCTCGTCGTAACTATGCATGTCATTGACTCGGTAGTATTCATGCATCGCCTGGCGCAATTCTGGACGGAGTTTATCGTAAGGCTCATCGGCTAGGCCGAGAACGTTTGCGCCTAACTGTTGAAGATGTACGCAAAATAAATAATAGTTGGGTGGAAAATGGGGTGAAAGAAAGACGAAATTCATATCGGGCTCCAGGTAAATGCTGTTGTAATTATATCCACTCCTAGGCTAAGCATTTATACGACAACTCGATAGAAAACGCAACCATTTTAGCTTCTCAATTCATAGTATAAATATCTTAAATTGCCCTTTCACGTCTCATCTATCCGCTGATATAATAATCTTTGTAATTATTCTCACTTGCAATGGAGGTGGTATGGGGCAAGAAATTAAATTCGGAACGGACGGCTGGCGCGGCTTGATTGCAGAAGATTATACCTTTGCGAATGTACGTCGTTGCAGCCAGGGCTTTGCCGATTACCTTAACCAGCTGGGCAATAAAGGCGAGTGGGTTGTAGTTGGTTTTGACCGTCGTTTCCATTCCGAAAATTTTGCTGCTGCTGCCGCCGAGGTGATGGCGGGCAACGGATTGCGAGTTTACCTCACCGATGGAGCCACGCCTACGCCCACAATTGCATTCTCGGTTGTGAATCGCCAGGCGGTCGCGGGCTTGAATATTACTGCCTCTCACAATCCCGCCACGGATAATGGTTTTAAGGTTCGCAATGAATTTGGCGGTGCTATTCACCCGCAGGGCTTAAAAGTCATCGAAAGCCTGATTCCAGAGAGCGAAGAGGGCGTCAGGCGTACCTCGTTAACAGAGGCACTGCAGGACGGCCGGATTGTGCGCTTTGATGCCGCGCCAGAGTACATTAAACAGATACGCAGCCTGGTAGATCTGGAGATTATCAAGAGTGCTGGCCTAAATATAGCCGTCGACCCCATGTGGGGGAATGGCGCCGGGTGGTTTTCCCGATTGTTGGGTGGTGGAAAATCAGTTATCAAAGAAATCCACAGCGACCGTAATCCCATTTTCCCTGAGATGAGCCGTCCTGAACCGATACCACCCAACATCAATGCTGGTTTGCGTGCTGCTCAAGAATTTGGTAGCGATGTACTGCTCATTACGGATGGTGATGCAGATCGTGTTGGCATCGGTGATGAAAATGGCCAATTTATCGATCAATTGCGGGTTTTTGCTTTATTAGCTTATTACTTGTTGGAAATTCGCGGATTGCGTGGCCCGATCGTGAAGACGTTATCAACTACTAACATGTTGAATAAGCTTGGTAAACTCTATGGCGTTCCGGTGTATGATACCGGTGTCGGTTTCAAGTACGTGGCCCCGAAAATGCTGGAAACCCATGCCATGATCGGCGGCGAGGAGTCTGGCGGATACGCCTTCCATGGTCATGTGCCTGAGCGTGATGGGATATTGGCCGGCCTGTATATGCTGGATATGATGGTGAAGACCGGCAAAAAGCCATCCGAATTGCTTTCTGAGCTATTTGATAAAGTTGGCGCCCACTTTTACGACCGGATCGACACCCGTTTTCAGGGGGACCGCAGCTCCCGCGAACAGGCTATCCTCAACGCTCATCCAAGGTTAATTGGCGGATTGGCCGTTACTGGTTTGGATACTACGGATGGCTATAAATTTAATCTGGAGGATGGTGGCTGGTTGCTGATCAGGTTTTCTGGTACAGAGCCCATTATCCGGGTCTATACTGAGACCACACATCAGAACAATGTCCAGGCCATTCTGCAAGATGGTTTGCGGGTGGCGGGTATTCAATAGGCGGGTAGACGGTGCAACTGACCGATACGCACTGCCATTTGAACTTTAACACATTCGATCTTGACCGGGAAGCTGTAATTGCTCGTGCCAGCCAGGCAGGTGTTCACCGCATGCTCAACCCGGGCGTCGATATCCCGACCAGCCGCCAGGCCGTAGACCTGTCTGAGCAATTTCCAGATGTGTATGCTGCAGTTGGTGTTCATCCCAACGATTCTGCCGCCTGGAATGAGGCTGCAATCGGAACTTTGCGGACAATGGCATCCAATGCGAAAGTGGTTGCCATTGGGGAAATTGGATTGGATTACTATCGTGACCGCGCGCCTGGAGAATTGCAAAAGAAGGTGTTTCATTGCCAGCTTGAGCTTGCCGCAAGTCTGGGGTTGCCAGTAGTCATCCATAACCGGAAGGCAGGTGATGATATCCTGGCTATCTTAAAGGAGTGGCGACTAGAATTGGTCCGGGCAGGATCAATTCTGGCGGATAACCCGGGCGTATTGCATTCATTTTCAGAAAATGCGGAATTCGCAAATAAGGCACTGGAACTTAATTTTTACATCGGGATCACAGGTCCAGTGACCTATAAAAACGCCCACGAGCTTCGTCAATTGGTAGCAGATGTTCCCTTAGATCGAATTTTAATTGAAACCGATGCTCCTTTTCTTACTCCCCATCCACACCGGGGAGAGAGAAATGAGCCTATCCATGTCAGATATGTCGCGGAAAAGATTGCCGAAATTCGTGATCTTCCAGTGAATGAGGTGGTTATCGCCTCCGCGAGAAATGCAAATCGTTTGTTTAAGTGGTGAATATACCTTTGACTCAAGTTAATTTTATCGCACCCATTCAAGACCGCATCCTGCTGGTCGAAGAGGTAATGCGCGCCCAATCAGTTGGGAATCATCCCGACCTCGGGGCAGCGCTTGGTCATTTGCTTTCCTCCGGGGGTAAACGTGTCCGGCCAGCAGTTGCGCTTCTCACCGGTGGTATGTACGGTGGTGACCCGACAAGGCTGGTTACGTTGGGGGCTGCAATTGAGCTGCTTCACACAGCCACGCTTGTGCATGACGATCTGATTGATGGCGCTCTACTTCGTCGCGGTATCGCCACTCTTAACGCGCGGTGGTCTCCTGCAGCCACAGTCCTTACAGGTGATTTTGTGTTTGCGCGCGCCGCAAAACTTGCTGCCGAGACTGATTCAGTCGAAGTGATGCGCCTGTTCGCAGAAACATTGGCGATTATTGTCAATGGTGAGCTAACCCAGATGTTCACAAGCCGGGGGTTGGCCAGTCGCGATGATTATTACAGTCGAATTTATGCGAAAACCGCCTCGATGTTCGAACTTGCAACTGCCGCCGCCTCCCTTCTTTGTCCGGTAGGGCAGGATGTGATCGAAGGTGCTCGCAAATTCGGCTACGACATTGGTATGGCTTTTCAAATCGTCGATGATATTTTGGATTTCACCGGTGAACAAGCCACCGTGGGCAAGCCAGTTGCCAGTGATTTGCGCCAGGGTTTGATCACTCTCCCTGCGCTTTATTACATTGAAATGAACCCAGGCGATCCTGATTTGGAGTTTCTGAAAAGCGGCAGTTATTACAGTGAGGATCGAATGGATCGACTGATTACTGCGATTCGCAGGAGTGGTGCAATTGATAAGGCCATGGATGAAGCTCGCCAGTACGTAAGCCGTGCCTTGGATATGCTTGTAAATCAACCTGAAGGTCCTGAGCAGCAAGCGCTGGTGGACCTTACTAATTACATTGTTGACCGCAGTTTATAAAATTCCATAACGAGGAATGTTGACCAATATTCATTCTGATGGTATATTTGCGCCCAATATGAAATCCTTGAAATCCATTATGACTACCCTGGCCACCAATAACACTCGCCGTACCGGTGATGTGGGGTGTGGCCGCGGGATATGATAGGCATAATCTGAAAGATCATCAATCCACAAGCCGACCAGCGCCCCGAAAATATCGGGGCGCTTTTGTAATCATGTGATCCAGGAGAGAAAAGCTATGTCTTCAAACGATATGCCTGTGTATGCGGTTCCGGATTCTGGGTTGATCCCCGTCAGCGGTCATCTCTCTCAGATGACCCCTATCCCCCCATCTCGTATGTTTCTGATCAACAAATCCCTCAAGGTTTATACCCAGAAAAATCCCACCGATATGGTTTTTGATGCTTCTCAGGGAGATGGTGGAGCAAGCTTGCCCGGTGTGCCTCGCAATCTTCTGGAGCAAGCCTATCAAATGCAGGTGGATCATGGCACAGCCTACGATATGCCTTTCGGCACGGATGATTATCGCCGGTGTGTCGTTGAAAAATACTGGAAGCTGGATCCTTCGTCGGGTATTGGCCCGGCAAATATCCTGGCATCTGTAGGTGGGCGTGACGCCCTGGTGAAAGCATTTCAAGCCATGCTCGGGCTTGGTTATGGTCGCCAGGGAGATGCCATCATCGTTTCGCGTGTTCCATGGATCTCATATAACTGGGGACCGTATGGGGTTGGCGCCAATGTGCTGTATGCGCCCGGGAAACCTGATGAGGGCTGGGCTTATTCTGAAGAGGGTTTAAGAGAATGCGTCAAATTTGCCGGCAGCAGTGGGCGAAAAGTTGCCGGCCTCATCATCACCTGCCCGGATAATCCCACGGGTTTAACCATCACGCCGGAGCGTCAGGTAGCACTCGCTAAAGCTGCTCTAGAAGCAGGCGTGGCATATGTTCTGTTTGACTGGATGTATCATTATGTCACCGATGAAAGCCCGATGGATTTGAATACATTTATTCAAATGTTCGAGCCCGGTGAGCGGCCTCGGCTCATGTTCCTGGATGGCATTACAAAAAGCCTGGGTGGATCGAATATTCGCAATTGTCATTTGATCGCATCGGACGATGTGATCAAATTCATCGTTGCGCGCTCCTCGCACAGTGTTATCCCATCTTATTACTCTCTGGCCGTGGCAATGGCTGCTTACGAAATGGGTTATGCTGAAGCATGCAGGACGATCGTGGAACCAACAAACGCCAGCCGTACTACGCTCCACTCATTTATGGAGCAAAACGATCTGACTTATATCCTGGGAAAAGGGTATTATGCATTCATCGAGGTCGGCAGGTGGTTGCGCTCCCGCGGTTGGCAAGACAGCGAGCCACTGGGCCAATTCCTGGCAGAAGAGCACGGCGTGGCGATTGTCCCGGGCGCATTCTTTTCGCAGTATGGCGCTGACTGGATCCGGTTCTCATACGCCACACCTCCAGAGCGCACCCTGGGCGCTGCGCAACGCTTGCTGCAAGGTTTGAATGCCTTGCTCTGAGTTCGTAATCAATTTAACGGAGCTTTCATGTTTGACCCATTATTATTTGCAGAAAAATATCGCCTGGCTCTGGATACCGCAATAAAAGAAAAACCGAATGGCGGGCTTTGTGGATTTGAATTGGAGTGGAACCTGCTCGATTCACAACTGCGTCCGCTGTTGACCGTTGGAACCGGGCCAAATAAACAATCTTTTGTGGATTATTTAAGGGCTGAAGCGCTGCCTGCCTGGGTGCGTTCCTACAGCCAATTGGAGGTTTTTCATTGGATGATTGAATGGGCAACCTTGCCTTATTATCATCCACGCGGGGCGGTCTATGAAGGCCGCTTGTTGGAAGCCAGTTTGATCAACGCACTCGACAAAGCGGGGCGGGAGTTTGGTGAGCAGTTGTATTCCTGGTATGGCAATCTGTTATACAGTACCCCCGTGGGCAGCGGCTCCATACCGGGCTCTTGGAATCTGGCAAAGCGCCGTTATTTGGAACGCTGCGTAGATTTATTTGGAAATTCTTTGGCTACAGCCGGAACACACACCAATCTTTCCTTGCCCGAACCGCTGCTTGCCTGGGATTTCATGCACCTGCCGACCAGCAAGCGCGGTCAAAATCACCTGGATGATTATAAGAGCCAGTTTTACATTACCGCAACCCGCCTTCTGCGTGCTTTTGCAGCTCTTTTTGTGGCTACCAGTGCATCCACACCACTTCAGGCCGGGATGAAAGATGGCAAGCCGGTGGTGATTGTAACTGAATTTGATTCGGTCCGAAATCTTACCTTTCCAAATCCAGAAAATATTGACCTGCCTTTCCTGTACCGCTCGTACGAGGACTATTTGCAAACATCCTACGATCTGGTTCGCACAGGCGTGCGCTTTGGCAACAACAACTGGACCCCTGTGCGCGCCCGTTCTTTTGCTGAGCCCGTTGAGCGCCTGATTTTGGTGACCAGTGAGCAATTGAATGATCTGTATGCACGCGGTTTATACGCTGCAGATGAACCGCTCACTGTGGACGAAATGGCTCACCAGATTGAGATGCAAAACCTCATGGCACGCATCAACCTGCCCATGTCTCGTACTGAGGTACGCACAGATGATGGCGGGCATCCTATGGATGTAGAGATTGCGAACCTCACCTTGAAACACCTGCTTGTACTTCGTTTTTATGCCGATCCAGAATTTGCACGTGCTTTTCGTTATGACAGTGAAGATATCGCTCTCTCCAGGCGCAATGAAGACTTGTGCGCACGCGAAGGGCTGCGCGCTGAAATAAGCAATCCGCTTACCGGCAAACCTGTAAAAATGCGCGATTTCCTTGGCTGGACATTGGAAGAACTTCGCCCCCTGGCTACCGAATTGGGTTTATGGGATGACCTGTATCCGCTCGTTGAAATGGCATCCGGCGGACCAAACACTGCTGAAAAAATACGCCAGCGCTTATGTGACGAAATCGGGGACTGCCGGGAAGTGCCTTTGGAATTATTGCAATCTTTAGCCGAAGAGCGTACAAATATGGTTGCCAAAGACGTGGAGATAATTGCCGAGTCTTACCTGGAGTTTGGCGATGAATCTTCCAAGTTGGGGGATTTTCTCCAGCGCGCTCGTGATGATGTTCACACCGACACACATGTCCCCATTCGTTTCAGGCCGCGACCGGATGCTTTGGTCGAGATCAGTTATCCCGATAAAACCAGCGAGATTCTGGCGCTTGCTCAGGAATTGATCCGGATTCCTTCTGTCACCGCTTGCCCCCAGGAAAGATTGGATGAAGTTCACCGGGCCGCAACCTTGATTTTCGACTATGTTCGGAATCGAGGCCTGACTGTGCAATATTTCGACCTGGACAAATACCCCGCCCTCCTGATTGGTTTTCCTGGACAATTATACGCGCCCGTCATGCTAAGCGGACATTTCGACGTGGTGGAAGCGGAGCCGGACGAGCGCCAGTTCGAGCCCAGAATTGATGGCGATTACCTCTGGGGTCGTGGTTCAGCGGATATGAAGACGGTGGTTGCGACGAACCTGACATGGATGAAAGACCTGCTACACAAAGGGCCGCCATACCCGCCGGTGAATCTCCTTCTTGTGGGTAATGAAGAGAATGGAGAGATAGAACCGATGGGTACCCCGCATGTCTTGAATTTGCTCGCCACAGATGAGCAATATTCTCCTCGCCTTGTGATCGCCGGCGAGCGTACCGGAGAAGGTGGAAATGAGCTGTGGGGTGAGATTTGCATTGAAAATCGCGGCGTGATGCGATTTGACATCATTGCTCGAGGGCAGAAAGGGCATTCCGGTGTTGCAGGCGCCAAAACAGACCTTACGGAGCGATTGTTGGTTGCCCGTGCTGCCATCACAGGCATCTTGGGAAAACATCTCACTCTCAGTAGTCCTGACGGCTGGCAATCACAGGCGCGCTTTCCGTTTATCCAGGTAGGGACGCCTGGCGTTTATAACGTCACTGCTGATTTTGGCCTGGTTGGTGTTGAGGTCAGACCGATCCCGCAGGATGATATTGCCGGTCTGCGCAAGGAGCTTGAAGAGTTCTGTAATGCGTCAAACCTGGAATTGCAAATCTCTGTCATGGAAGGGGGAATTGCCTGCGATTTGCAGAATCCATACTTGCAGAGTCTCATCCACGCAGTTGAGCAAACCTCAGGTGCATCCGCATCCCTGGGACGAAAGCTTCCTGGCACAAGTGCACGGTTTGCACCTGGTGGCCAGGGAGTTGTTTGGGGGCAGTCAGGCCTGGGTCCTCATTCCAGCAACGAGCGTCACTTCATCCCCAGCATTCAGCCATACTACGATGCGCTCACAGAGCTTGGTGTCCTCAGCCGGGGAGTTAAACTGCCAACATAGATAAGTACCTGTGGACCCTGGATGATAAGACAATGGAGTTAAGCCTGTTATTCAAAGGCATGATCGTCGGGTTGTCGATTGCCGCTCCGGTTGGGCCAATCGGCGTGCTGTGTATCCGTCGTACTCTGGCAGGTGGAAGGGTGGCAGGTCTTCTTTCTGGTTTAGGTGCGGCAACCGCCGACGCCGTTTATGGTAGCATCGCCGGATTTAGCCTGACCTTCATCTCATCCTTTCTGATCAGCCAGCAGGCTTGGATCCGTCTGGTGGGCGGTATATTTCTCTGTTATTTAGGCGTGCGGACTTTTCTATCTCAACCGGCCAGCCAGGCCGCCGGGATTCGATCTGAAAGTAAGATGGGTGCATATTTTTCAACTTTTATGCTTACGCTCACAAATCCCATGACGATCCTATCTTTTGCGGCGATTTTTGCCGGCCTGGGTTTGGGTGTTAAACAAGGCAATTATCTTGCGGCCGGTAGTCTGGTCCTGGGAGTATTTTTGGGGTCGGCATGCTGGTGGTTAGCGTTGAGTATGATCGTGAGTCTCTTTCGGAAGCGCTTTGATCCAAGAGCCCTTGTTTTGGTAAACCGGACTTCAGGGGGGATAATCCTGTTTTTTGGCGTCGTTGCCCTGGTAGGGATATTCAGTTAGTGTTTATCGGGAGTAAAAATTGGCGATGATTGACTTGGAAAAGACACCTACATTGGTTATGAAGTTTGGCGGGACTTCGGTGGGCAGCAGGGATGCTTTTCAATTCGCAGCAAATATTGTATCTGATGCCCTCTCGGCCTGGCCGCGCCTGGTCGTTGTTACTTCTGCCATGACGGGCGTAACCAACCTGCTTTTAACCAGTGCTGAGCAGGCTGTTAAGGGTGAGACTGAGTTCATTCACCATGCTGCCAGCCAGCTTCGTAGTCAGCATTTCGCCATAGTCGATGCGCTTTTGCCTGATCTTGCCCGAAGGGCTCAGGTGAAGCAAGAGCTGGGTTTTCTGATCACCGATTTTACCAATCTTTGCCAGGCGATTGCTATTCTGGGGGAAGCCACCCCCAGGGCCCTGGATGCAGTTTCATCCCTGGGTGAGCGCATGTGCGTACGTCTCCTGGCTGGTGTTTTAGAAGCCAACGGAACTCCCGCGCAGTTTGTTGAGGCAACCCAATTGATCATCACGGATCGAGAATTCCAGGCTGGGAAGCCAGATTTTGAGCTGACGAGGCAACGCACCCGGCAGATCCTGGAGCCAATCCTTAAACAGGGGCGTGTACCGGTAATCACCGGCTTTATTGGTGCAACACCCGAAGGTGTAACGATTACACTGGGACGAGGCGGGAGCGATTACTCGGCTGCAATTATCGGGGCAGCTTTACCGGCAGACGAGGTCTGGATTTGGACAGATGTCGATGGGGTCATGTCGGCTGACCCTCGCATGGTATCCGACGCCCGGACAATTCCTGTTCTTTCCTACCGTGAGATTGCAGAGCTGGCGTATTACGGCGCAAAAGTCGTTCACCCGAAAACGATCCGTCCAGTAATTGATGCTGGCATTGGACTGCGTGTATGCAACACCTTCAATCCCTCCCATCCGGGTACGCGGTTGGTAGCAGATGTGGATGTAAGTGGGAACGGGGCGATCAAAGCAGTCACAGCCATTCACGGGCAGTGTTTAATTACAGTTGAAGGGCGCGGTATGCTCGGTGTGCCGGGCGTAGCTGCCCGGACTTTTGGGGCAGTCGCCGCTACCGGAACCAGTGTACCCTTGATAACACAGGCCTCCTCTGAGCAATCCATTTGTTTTGCAGTTCCGGCTAGTGTTTCCGAAAAAGTTGTCGCATCCCTTATTTCTGCGTTTTCGCACGAGCTCGATCGCGGGGATATCGACCACGTTTGGGCGACTGGCGCCGTTACCATTATCACGGTCGTGGGGGCAGGGATGCGCAGCACCCCGGGTATCGCTGGCCGCGTTTTTAGCGCTCTTGGCGGCGAAAGAGTGAACGTGATTGCTATTGCCCAGGGCTCTTCGGAAGTCTCGATCAGCCTGGTCGTCGATGCTGAGCAAGCAGAAGTGGGTGTTCGGGTGCTGCACGGCTTGATTCTGGGGCAACATGGTGAAATACCAAAACAACCGCTTTGAAACGAGGAGTATGATTTTATGGTTACGAGGAGTTTGATTTTATGGTTTTAAGGGCAATAAATTTTGTGTCAACCAAAGTAGAAAAGTCTCTTTTTGACAAAGTAGAAGTGTCCCTTTGTCAGGGATAGAGATTGGGTATGGTAGGGTGAACACTCGTGCGGAGGGTCGGCTCTGCTGGAGAGCAACCGGAGCGCCGGCACGAGGCGAAGACAGGGCAGAGTGAGCCAGGCTCTGCTCTTTGGTTCTGCCTGTTTTTGGCCGAGCGAAAACTCTGAGCCGGTCGGCTTAGAGTGCGTCATTGGGTACCTTCGGGAAGGGGCAGCGTTGAGGGGTTGTCCATAGCGCCGCCAGGGATGATCAGCTGGCGGTTTCAGGGTTTGATCTGGAGATCGATGTTGGTATTGGCGACTTCGGCTGGCGAGGGGCCTTGTGGTAGATGGAGTAAGCTAAAGGTTTGTTTTTGTAGAAGATCGTGACTTCACCTTGGGTTTTAGGCAGACGGTGACTGCGCATTGCGCAGGGCGTAGTCTGGGCGATGGGACTGGATTTGATAGACAACATGCTGGTATTGCACGGTCAGGTTTTTGGGAGGGTGCGGTCTTCTGGTGGGTGAGGATGACATCGAGGTTATCGGTTTTGAGCAAGGGCGATGGGCATCGTGCTGCTGCGGGGCGCCACCGCAAAGCGGCGGTTGATATCTTCCCGGAACTCGGCAGGTAAGCATTGCAGCTTGCTGTCCGAGATGTCTCGTAAGCGCAGCTCCTTGACCAGGCGATCTTGCAGGGTCTGGTTGGCGCGCTCCACGCGTCCTTTGGCTTGCGGGCTGTTGGCGCAGATGATCTGGATGTCCAGTTCCTGCATGGCTCGCCCGAACTGGGTGAAACCGTTGCTCAGCAACGTCGCTCCTGGTTGACCCGAAAGATGCCATGTTTGTCGCTGTAGAAGGCTACGGCTTGCCGAGTGCTCCACATAATGCCGGGTGGCTTCACAGTAGCCGAAAAAGCTCTCCGTCGGCACGAACCACAATCCAGTACTGGCCGGTCGCATCGTCGATATATACCAGCAGGGTCATGGGCCCCGCTCTTCGAACAGGCATGCTCGGAGCCATCGATCTGCACTAGCTCCCCAAACAGGCACGGCGTTCCGCATCGGTGGCGCTCGGCTGTTGGCTCGCTTCGGCTTCCAGAGCCCTCCGCATCATGAGGCGGCGCACACTCTCTCGGAGAGCTGGAGCCGGCTCTCCACCACTTCTCGTGCGCCAGCGTGGGTCCAAAATCCCGTAACGCTCGTAATCAGGTCGATCGCTTGCTGCACCACCTGGGGTCAAGCGTTGTTGCTGGCTTTCCCGGCGGCACTGATCAATCCTTGCCCCTGCGCTCGTAGGCCGATAGAGCCGTTTGATTTGCCGAACCTCAAGTCAGCATCTGGGCGGCTTCTTGGGTGAGGCGCTTGCTTTGATGCGTTGCATGACTCAACGGGTTAGTTCGGTTGCTCATGGTTAGAGTGGTCCACTTTGGGTCCCTTTCAAGGGGCATTTATTTGGTAAAAGGGGACTTACTATTTGGGTAAAGGGGCAATAAATTTTGTTGACAAAATCAACGTGCCGTAGTAAACTATTGCCCGCTTGATTGATTGGCGAGGTAGCTCAGTTGGAAGAGCAGCGAGCTCATAATTCGCGGGTCGTGGGTTCGATCCCCACCCTCGCCACCAGGATCTGCTAACCAGCAGATCTTTTTTAGAGTAATCTGACTTGAGCCTGGCGTCTTGACTCTGTCAGGGATGTATAGTAAACTACCGTTCGCTTGGTCCCGTGGTGTAGCGGCCTAACATGCGGCCCTGTCAAGGCCGAGATCGCGGGTTCGAATCCCGTCGGGACCGCCAGAACTGCAACCATAATCGCTTCAATTCATGTAGAGGCGATTATTTTTTTTATGAATAACATATACCGTTTCGCGGTACGCCAATATTCACGGAATACAAGCAATTTCACGCACGACCAGGACAGAACAACCGGCGTAGTGCACAAGCTTACGAGACACACTTCCCAGAAGCCAGCTCTTCACAGTGCTCAATCCTCGTGAGCCTGTGACAATCAAGTCGATGCCGTAATTATTGGTGTGCTCGATTATTTCCGTCGCAGCATCGCCTCTCAGCAGAACACCCTCAGCACGTAAGCCAAAAGTTGAGAGTTCTTCAATTGTTTGTGAAATGATTATCTGTCCGTGTTTTTCTTCTTCTTTCAACCAATCTTGTTGCGCTGCGTCGTTTTCTAGCGGGATTGGCGGCAAGATTTCTGTGCCTAGCGGCCAGGCACGTGCAAAATACTCTACACTCGGTTCAGGAGGAATCGGGGGCAGAACATGCATGACGTAGGTTCTTACGCCAGCGGGTAAGGATAGTTTACCCAAAAAAGCAGCCGCTTTTTCGCTGCATTTAGAACCGTCTGTTACCACCAGGATTTTTCGGAGTCCATGATAAGGCGCCCTTACAACGAGAACTGGCCAATGTCCATATTCAACGACCTGTTGAGCGACACCACCTAATAAAATCCCAAGGGTAGCGCGCATTCCTTTAGCACCCATAACAACCATCGCAGGCTTAATCGTTTCACCGTACTCAATAATTTTTTCAGCGGCATGACCTAAAACGAGCTCGCTTTTGATGAGTTGGCTGCGCTTTTGGAATATTTCTTCAATGTGAAGAACAGCCTGCTGCAAAGGTTGTAATTCAGTTGCCTGAGCGGGTGTGAAAACAGCCAGTAATTGGACACAAGTATGGGCCGGATCGGGCCGGCAGGTAATCAGGTCTGAAAGCATCTGGGCTGCTGCCTGTGCGTGTATTGAACCATCAACAGCAAGAAGGTATGTCGTGGGGACCATTTGCTCGCTGCTCATCTCCAACCTCCTTTCAAGGTAGACCTTTTATTTATACTGTTTGTGGGTAAAAAGAGAATACCCGGCTTTTGATGACATCAGGGATCATCCAGCCGGGCATTTTGCGGTGATGGGAGCTTATCGTTATGGAAGGAGCAGTCCAGCGTGGATGATTTGAACTATCTCCATAATTACTATAGCAAAATAATCACGTGTTTTCAAGAGGCAGATCGTTGACCTTGTGGAGGTCTCAAGATCTCAGGAATTCGACCAGGTAATTGTTAACCAACTCGGGTTGTTCGGCAATGATTGCGTGCCCTCCGCCCTCGATGAAAACTTGCCGGGCATGCGGAATGCCTTGAGCTAGTTTTCTCTGGTTGGTTGGGGTTACGGTGGTGTCCTTCGAACCGGTAATGACAAAAGTCGGTTGTCGGATATTGCCTAATCGTGTGGTCACTTCAAATCTGGCCAGAGCGCGCATGGTTGCACGATATCCTTTCAAGTTTGCCTGACAAATCTGTCCTATGAGGATTTTTCGAAGGGATTCTTGATCTTCTCGTGGGAATATACGTCTGGCAACGACGCGAGACTGCACATCGAGCCCCAGGGTGTGGATCATGAGAAATCGCCCCGCATAGTAAAGCCATACCCCCGGTCGTTCGGGCCGGAGGGTGGCAAACGTGTTGATGAGTACCAGGTTTTCGACAATTTCCGGGTGCTCCAGTGTAAGCTGCAATGCTATCGCCCTCCCATGGAGATACCAACCACATGCGCTCTGTAAATGCTCAAACTTTCGAGTAATTCCAGGATATCTTCTGCAAAAATTTGGATCGATACCCCGCCTCCTGGATAACTCGATCTCCCAAACCCGCGGACATCCGGGGCGATAACTCGAAAACCAGCCCCGAGTAAAGCTGGGATTTGTAGACCCCAGATTCGTTGGTTGCCCCCAATCCATGCAAGAGGACGACAGGTATGGTGCTTGATGGTTGGTAATCCACATAATGTATAGAACAGCATGTCCCCGATGTAAAATCTGCCAATGCCGCGCCGCCTTTCTTCAGGTTTGCCTTGAACCGCCTTACCGAGACTGGTTGTTCTTAGTGGGCACATAATAAACCGGGCCAGAACATGCTCTGCAGAGGATAAGCCCATCCCGATCAATCTCGCGTTGATTGATGATCTCCTCGCCACATTTTTTGCAGGTCGTCCGTAAGCTCGGTTGGCTGATTATCCAGTCAATCGATGCAATTAGTGACACGTGTTGCACTGTAAATAGTTCACCTGCCGGGATGATCTGATATGCGGCGAGTTGTGTGTGGTAAGCGTCAGGTTCGCCGGGCGCGTATATACTGGCTTGTATGCGAATGTCTGGCCTTGGCGCCAGGCGGAGTGCAAGTTTGGATGGTACATGCACAAAGGTTGCAGCAAGTTTGCCATAATCTTCAATGCGTAAAGTCCGGTGTCCGATGGTTGCTCCAGTGGCTGCCTCGATGCCATCCACAAAGCATCCATCCGTCTCAAGAATGATGAAGACATCCTTGTTCTCAAGGGGTGTTTTCACACCTAATAGGGTCTTATGCTAGTTCAAACTGATTGACGAAAGATCCTCCGATATGGTAAGAAATGGGTCACCACAACTCAATCTTGCCAAACGGAGGACACTCTGATGATAACGAATTTTGAGGATTTTTGCACCTGGGTGTTTATCGTCGTGGATGATATTTGGAAACCGATTGCTCCTTTCTTCAAACGGCCCGGACCGAAGCCGGAATGCGGGGATAGCGAGTTGATTGCGATGAGTTTGATTGGAGAATGTCGCGGCTGGCATATGGAAACGGAATTGTTGAGCTGTTGGCAAGAATACCGGCACCTGTTTCCGCGCATTCCGTCTCAGAGCCGGTTCAATCGGCGGCGGCGAAACCTGATGCAAGCGATCAATCTGATCCGGCAGGTGATCCTGCGCAGTCTGGACTTGAGCCAGGACAACCATTGCCTGATCGATAGTGTGCCGATCCCGGCGCTCCAATTCCATCTGGTTCCCAGTTCGAGCGGCGATTGGAAAGCCTTTGATGCCACCTACGGCAAGGCGATTACGAAAAAGCAGACGTTCTTTGGCTATCGCCTGCATTTGTTGATCACGATGAGCGGTGTGATCCTCGACTTTGAACTGACCCCAGCCAACTGTACTGATTTGGAAGCCGGATATGAACTGCTGAGTGAACATACCGACAAGGAGGTGCTGGGAGACAAAGGCTACATTAGTGCAGAGAAAGCGGCGGCACTGTGGGAGAATAACCGCATCTTGTTGCGCACCATCCCTCGAGCAAACCAGAAGAAGCAAGTTTCGTCTGCTTTCAAGCATCTGCACAATGCCATCCGTCAGTTGATCGAGACCGTCAACGGCCAATTGTCTGGACAGTTCGCGATTGAGAAGAACTATGCCCACACCTTTTGGGGATTGTGTACTCGTTTGTACAGTAAGCTGACGGCTCATACTTTGTGCATTTACATCAATCGCTTGTTGGGTAAGCCAGATTTCCTTCAGATCAAGGCTCTGGCTTTCCCTATTTAGCATATGACCCTAATAGCCTAAATCCTTCAATCCCCGCCCGTACTCCCAAAACTTGTTTGGGGCAGAGGTGGCTGTGTCTTGAGGCAGACTTCTTGAGGATTTCCTGGAATCCCATCATTTCATCTGAGTAATCCTTATCGATCGAGATTATACTTCTAAATCCAGGGTAAGTTTCTTCTCTGTGCTGCCAAGAGAAAAGTGTTTGCCCTTTGAGTTACTTGTTGGTACAATCCTTCAACGAAATCGTAGCATTTATGACAAGAACAGACCTTGTGATCATTGGAGGTGGCCTGGCTGGCAGCGAAGCTGCCTGGCAGGCTGCCCAACGCGGGCTGCGCGTAGATTTATATGAAATGCGTCCGCTGGTTGAAACGGGAGCGCACACTGGCGGAAATCTGGCCGAATTAGTGTGTTCCAATTCTCTTGGCTCCAACCTGCCTGATCGGGCAAATGGCGTCCTTAAGAATGAGCTCCGCCGGCTGGGCTCGCTGCTGGTGAAATGTGCTGATGCAACCGCATTGCCGGCGGGAGGCGCTCTGGCTGTAGACCGAGAAAAATTCTCCCGCTTGGTCACTGAAATTTTGCAATCTCACCCAGGGATTCGCGTTATCCGCAAGGAAATGAGAGAAATTCCCAACCTGCCAACAATTATCGCTTCTGGGCCTCTCACCTCCAGTGCTTTGTCCCGCTCGATATCCACCCTTACCGGTGAAGCGCACCTTTATTTTTATGACGCAATTGCCCCCATTGTTACACGAGAGTCAATCAATTTTAATGCCGCCTATCCCGCTTCCCGTTATTCTCGTGGGGAGATTAAATCAGGCGATTATGTCAACTGTCCGCTCAATGAACAGGAATACAATGAATTTATTGCAAACCTGCTCGGCGCTGAGCGGATAGATCTGATGGAGTTCGAGAAGGTGCTTGAAAACGGGGTAACGGCTGGCGCTGACCAATTTTTCGAAGGTTGCTTACCTGTTGAAATTCTTGCAGCAAGACATCCTCATGCGTTGGCTTTTGGGCCGATGCGCCCTGTAGGTCTGACAGAATCCACGAACGGGTAGGTGGCCGCACACGGTTCTTCAGCTGCGACAAGACAACCAGGCCGCAACCTTGTATAATCTGGTGGGTTTTCAAACCAACCTGAAATTCTCGGAACAACGCAGGGTATTTCGGATAATCCCGGGCCTTGAAAATGCCGAATTTGTCCGGTATGGGCAAATGCACCGGAATACATTTATCTTTTCACCGGCACACTTGCTGCCGAGCATGCAATTTAAAACACGATTGGAACTTTTCTTTGCCGGTCAAATTACAGGGGTGGAAGGTTACGCCGGCAATATTGCCACCGGAGTGCTGGCAGGCATGAATGCTGCCCGTTTTGTAACAGGGAGGGATGTTCTGATATTCCCGCCAGAGTCGATGCTTGGAGCTCTGTGTCAATATGTCACCCATGCATCGCCGGCAGATTTCCAGCCCATGAAAGCGAATTTTGGCATTCTCCCGCCACTGACAGGGGAGGCAGGTCAATTGCGCGGAAGGCGCCCGCGCCCAGGCCTTTTCCCAGCGGGCAGCCGATGCAGTTGAGCAATTTCTAAATGCGATTGCGGACGAAGATATTAGACCCAATTAATGCGCATAGCCATTACAAATCAAAACTATGAAAACCCCTTTCTTTCACAATAAATCCATACCCCTGCTGCTACTAGCCCTGCTTCTACTGCTACTGCTGCTGGATAACATAGGGTACCTGTCAAAAAGTTCTGATGATACACCAGCAACAATGTTCGATGGGGAACGGGCATACCAGGATGTAATTATGCAAGTAAACTTTGGCCCGCGAGTGCCAAACTCAGATGCTCACAACCGCGCCGTCGAGTGGGTGGCTGCACAACTCCGCGAGGCTGCCTGGGAAGTGGAGATTCAGAAAAACGAGTCTATTAAATCAACCGGTACGTAATATCATTGCCCATCGCGGCTCAAAGTCCTCATGGATCATCATTGGAGCTCATTACAACTCCAGACTGGTTGCCGACCATGATCCAGACCCAATAGAAACCAACCTGTTCCCGGGGCGAACGATGGCGCTTCAGGTGTAGCGGTTTTATTGGAGCTGGCTCGGGTTTTGCCTGCCGACTTAAAATCCAGGTATATCACTGGTGTTTTTTGACGCTGAAGATAATGGAAACCTTCCCGGGTGGGATTGGATCCTGGGTTCTCAAGCGTATGCGTCAAGCCTGACTGAGTTTCCTGAAGTAGTCATCATTGTGGATATGATCGGTGATGCGGATTTGAACATTTATCAGGAAAAAAATTCAAACCCGCAGCTAACGGAAGAGATCTGGGCTAAAGCCAGTCAACTCGGTTATTCAGAGCAATTTATTCCTCAATCCAAGTTTGCAATTTTAGACGACCACACGCCATTTCTGCAGCTTGGCATTCCTGCCGTGGACATTATCGACTTTGATTATCCTTACTACCATACAACCTCCGACACAGCCGACAAGGTGTCAGCCCGGAGTTTAAATGCCGTTGGTGACACGCTTTATCACTGGATTATTTCCCGCCAGAAATAATGGCATTGGCAAAACATTGAACCTGTCGTACACTTTAATTTTATGCAAGTTGTAAAATCACTCAACAAAATTCGATCTCTCTGGATTACCAGGGTCTCAGGCCGCCTTCGCGCGGGCAGGAAATCCGACAGAGTATTCAGGTTGAGCTCGAACAATTCTTCGATCTTACTATCCGGGCGGTTGAAACGGGAGATCCCGGGTGGTTAAATCCTGTATTGGACGAATGGGCTGCCTCGCGCACAGAAACTGAGCTGAAAGGTCAGATATCCGGATTGTCCGCCATATTGGATCAAATCACCCTGCAGACCTATGAGATCGCAAACGAGAATCTGAAACCTGAAGATGGCCTGGCTGTTATCGGGGCAATCTTGCCGATTTTGATGCACGCCTGCAACTACTCAGCACACAATAAATCTCATCTGCAAATTGATCACATGTCGGCTGAGCTTGAAAAAGCTCGCGATTCTATGGACCGCCTTGATAAAAACAAATCGGATTTCATTGCTATAGCTGCTCATGAGCTTAAAACACCCCTTACCTTGATTGAGGGTTATTCTGCCATGCTTAAAGAACGTTTGCAGCCACTGGACGGAGTTAACCAGGCGGAGATTTTATTGAAAGGGATTGATAATGGTACACGCCGGCTTGAAGAAATCATCGATGATATGATCGATGTCTCAATGATCGACAATGATCTGCTCGCATTGAACTTCCAACCTGTATGGATAAACCGGCTTTTGGATGGGGTTCACCGGGAATTTAAGCAGATAATCCATGATCGGAGATTAAACCTGGATGTTCGTTCCTTTGCTGGCAGCCAGGAGATGATCTTTGGAGACGAAGAACGGCTTTACCAGGCCTTCCGAAACCTTGTATCCAACGCCATAAAGTATACGCCGGACGGCGGTAGCATAATCATTGACGGCAGGTTGCTGCCGGGTTTTATTGAAATTCTAATTACCGATACAGGAATCGGGATCGCCCTGGAAGATCAGGAGCGCATTTTTGAGAAATTTGGCCGGCTGGGCAGTGTCTCGTTACACTCGAGCGGTAAAACCAAATTTAAGGGTGGAGGTCCAGGATTGGGTCTGGCAATATCCAGAGGGATCATCGAAGCGCATGGTGGAACCATCTGGGTTGAATCAGAAGGTTATGATGAAATCCGGTGTCCAGGAGCAACTTTCCATTTATTGCTGCCGCTTCGCAAAAGCCCGCCTGATAAAAAAATTGCCCGCCTATTCCACGCATCAGTCGGTACAGATAATAGTGAGGATATTTTCTAATGATGGCCAAAAAAATGCCTGAACCCACCCGGATGGCACGCGAGCGCGTCTTTCTGGTTGGCACAGAAATCCACGGACAACAAAATCTATTGTCGCTGGATAATTCATTAACGGAGTTGGCTCTTCTCGCCGACACAGCGGGATTGGATGTTGTCGGCCAGGCGACCCAACGGTTGGATCATCCAAATCCGCAAACCTATATTGGCCCCGGGAAAGTAGAGGAAGTCCAGGCCCTGGCTGAAGAAGTTCAAGCCCAGGTTGTACTATTCGATGAAGAACTTTCACCCCGTCATCTGCGTGAGCTTGAGAAAAAATTTGGCGATTTGGTGCGGGTGTTGGACCGGACTGCCTTGATCCTCGACATTTTTGCCATGCACACGGCCACCAGGGAAGGCTCTTTGCAGGTGGAGCTGGCGCAGTATGAATACCGCTTGCCGCGTCTGACCCGTGCCTGGACGCATCTTGCTCGCCAGGCAGGCGGCGGTGGCGGCCGTTCAGGAGGGGTAGGTGGTGTGGGCTTACGCGGGCCTGGCGAAACCCAATTGGAAGTAGATAAGCGTGATATTCGCCGGCGTATCGGGCACTTAAAAGATGAGCTCGAAAAAGTTCGCACTCACCGCCAGCAGTATCGCGCCAGGCGACAGAGATCACGGGTTCCGGTGGTGGCCCTTGTAGGTTATACCAACGCTGGCAAATCCACACTGTTAAACCACCTGGCCGAGGCCGATGTTTACGTTGCAGATCAGCTATTCGCCACATTGGACCCGACGACACGGCGGGTGGAATTGCCCGGTGGGCACCTGGCGTTGTTCACCGACACGGTAGGCTTCATTCAGAAACTTCCAACCGCCCTGGTGGCTGCCTTCCACGCGACGCTGGAAGAAATCGCTGAAGCCGACCTACTGCTGCACGTTGTGGATGTCACCCACCAAAACGCGCACGCTCAAGCCGAAGCAGTTTACCAGACCCTGGAAGAGATCGAGGCCGCCCATATTCCAATTTTGAGCAGCTTTAAATAAAACCGATCTGCTTGCGGACCCGGAATCCGCCAGAGAAGCGGTGATGTCCTTTCCCAATGCGGTCACAATTTCAGCCCTAAAAGGTGAGGGCATTTCTCAACTGCTTGAGCGGGTAAACGCAAATCTTTATGATACCTTTATCCCGGTCATAGTTCGTTTGCCCTATCAAGATGGCGGTCTGATCGCAGCATTCCATGACCAGGGTCAGGTAGAACGGGTTGAGCAA
Organism: uncultured Chloroflexia bacterium; assembly: GCA_963705155.1. Lineage (GTDB taxonomy): Bacteria > Chloroflexota > Anaerolineae > Anaerolineales > UBA4823 > CAVPJC01. The sequence goes on from CAVPJC010000014.1 coordinate 447,599, forward strand.
ACCCATGCCGGTGTGATCATCCATGGCCGGTTGCCAGGTCGCATGGTAGCACGTTATCAGCCCTTCGTTTATAAGCCTGCCCCGGGAGCAGTAGAATAAACAATGGCACAAAAGATCAATCGATTGATTGACAGGCTCTCCGATTATCTGGCGCACCGCAAAGGGTTACTGCCGTTATCTGGTCTTTTCCTCGTAGTTGTCAATGCGGTTCTGCAATTCCTGCCATCATCTGGGTGGTTGGGTGAAACCAATCTTCTGCTTCACTTCGGAGTAGTTCTGGCGATCATTGGATTTCTTATAGCCTGGGCGCTTTTAATCGATAATAACAGCGCTGCTTTTATCCGATAAATGAAGAGACCACGCCCCGCGTTTAGTTTGACAAGGTTCGTTTATCTTCCGTTGAAATCATGACCGAGCTCCTGCCTGAATTTATCCATGAACTAAAGCAGGTTGTCTCTGGTGGAGTTCGAACCGATCTCACCAGCCGGATTCTGATATTCCACCGACGCATCCATCTATCAAATAGAGCCTCTGGGGGTTGCCTATCCGCGCAGTGGCGATGAGTTATCTGCCGCGATTGAAATAGCCGCTCGCTTTCAGGTTCCAATCCTTGCCCGAGGTTCAGGATCCAGTATCGCTGGTCAAGCTATCGGTCATGCTCTTATCCTCGATTGCTCGCGGGATTTAAACCGAATTTTGGATATCAATGCCGAGGAGCGGACTGCACAGGTTGAACCTGGTGTCATTTTAAATACACTCAACCGTAAAGCCGCTGGTGTTGGTTTGCAGTTTGGGCCTGACCCAGCGTCAGCCGAACGAGCAACGATGGGGGGCAGCCTATCGAACAATGCAACCGGGGCCCATTCCATAATCTACGGCATGGCTGCTGACCATTTGTTATCGGCATCTGTGATTCTTTCAGATGGTTCTCTGTGTGATTTCGGCAGTGTTCCACTGGAACACGCCCGTAAGCTTGCCGGTATCTCCGATGAAGCGGATCGAATATCTTCCGCAGAAATTACCCAATCGCGTCAAGCCATTATTTATAGGTCAGCTTTAGATATTCGAGAGAAATATAGTACCGCAATACGTCAGCGGTGGCCGATCACCTGGCGACGCGCCTCCGGTTACAGTTTGAACTACCTCCTCCCATTCTCGCCAACACAACCTCCCCTATGGAGCACCTGGGATCGATCTACATCTCCGCTGCCGTACCCGCCTGTAGCACCCAACACAATTAATCTTGCACCGCTTCTCGCAGGCTCAGAAGGCACGCTGGCAGTCATCCGCCATGCCACATTGCGTCTTGTCCCCTTGCCCAAATACACCGTTCTGGGTGTACTTGCCTATCCAGATCTCGTGGCAGCTTGCGAGGCCGCTCCAAATTTACTCGATCACAACCCGTCTGCAATCGAGTTGATACCACAATCGCTAATATTGCTCGCTCGTTCAGTTCCAGCATATGCTGCGCAACTCTCGTTCATCAACCAGCTCTTGATCAATGGAGAAGTGCCTTCTGCATTACTTGTTGTTGAGTTTGCAGGTGATAACCTTGACGAGCTCCGCGCTCAAGCCGCCCGATTGGCCCCTGGTGTTTTTATTGCAGATACCCAGGCAATCCAGCGCCAGGTTTGGGGTGTTCGAAAAGTAGCCATGGGATTGCTTTCTTCCCGCCCGGGAAATCTCAAATCCATTGCTTTCATTGAAGATTTAGCGGTACCGGTGAGCCATCTGGGTGAGTTTGTGCGTGAGATGCAGCGCATCCTTGCGGAAAACAATACTACCGGTGAATTTGCGGCGCACGCCTCGGCTGGTTGTTTGCATATCCGGCCTATGCTCGATTTAGGAGCCCCTGGCGGGACGACAACCCTTCGAAAAATTGCGCAGGAGGCGGTAGGCCTCACCATCCGTCTTGGGGGTTCCGTTAGCGGTGAACATGGCGATGGTCTGGCGCGCTCCGAGTGGTTGCAGCAGATGTATGGAGCTGAGCTTATCCAGGCTTTTCGCGCCCTCAAACGTGCTGCTGATCCTCAGAACCTGTTAAATCCAGGGAAGATACTGGACGCCCAACCACTGGACACCAATTTGCGTGTGGAGAAGATGAACGATCTTCGAGATTGGCGCCCGGTCATGGATTTCTCACGACAGGCTGGAATTTCAGGCGCAATTGAACTGTGCAATGGCGCCGGCGTCTGTCGCAAAACAGACGGTGTTATGTGCCCTTCTTTTCAGGTGATGCAGGAAGAAATCCACAGCACGCGCGGCCGTGCTAACCTGTTACGTGCCATGATCTATGCCGGGGAAAACTCACCCGATCTCGCCGAATTATCAGCCTCTGTTTTCGAAGCTCTTGACCTGTGCCTGGCTTGCAAAGGCTGTAAAGCCGAGTGCCCTTCGGCAGTGGATATCGCCCGTTTAAAATATGAGTTCTTATACACCTATTACCAAAATAATCCGCGCAAACTGCGCGATTACTTGTTCGCTTATATCGGTAGATTCACACGTCTGGGCCAACCATTCGCACCAATTCTCAACCCGTTACTTGGCAGCCGCCCAGTAAAATTCAATTCTCGAGAAAGCGTTTGGGGTATCTCGGGAACGTCCACTTCCATCCTTTGCCAGAAAATCCTTACAGAAAGCAGCCGCCAGGTACTTTCCAACCGATGGCGCTTTTAACGAGAATGTATTATTTCTTTCGGATCCATTTACGGAATATTATTATCCCGAGAATGGCCTTGCGGCAATATCAATACTCCTCAAATCTGGTATCCGTCCAATTTTTGTGCCTGTTCTTGGCGCAGGACGCACGCTGCTTTCCAAGGGGTTCTTGCCAGCAGCGCGCCGGCACGCCGCCAGTCTGGTGGAAGTGATTTATAAAATGGATCCTGACGGGCAGATGCCAATTGTCGGTCTTGAACCTTCCGAGGTGTATACCCTTTCGGATGAGTTCCTAGATTTATTGCCGCACGATAGCCGGGCAATTTCCGTTGCAAGCCGCGCCTGGATGATCGACGAATTTTTACTCAGGCCCGGTCTCAGCGGTAATCCACGGTTGAGTTGGTATAAAAGTTGTAACGAACTGTCAAGGGAAACCGTTTATCTACATGGACATTGTTACCAAAAAGCCAGGCCGCCTAACAGCGATGGATATCCTACAGGTGTTGCAGCGTCCATGGCATTGCTGAAAACTGCCGGTTATCATGTTCACCAGATTGATTCTGGTTGCTGTGGAATGGCAGGTGCATTCGGTTATGAAGTTGAGCATTATCAATTATCTATGCAGGTGGGAGAGTTGTCGCTTTTTCCAGCTCTACGGGAGGCTTCTAACCAGCTTGAAACCGGTGGTCTATTGATTGCAGCCTCGGGTGTTTCATGCCATGCCCAGATTGAAGATGGCGTACAGAAAAGTTCGATGCATCCGATCCAACTATTTCTTCGCAAGGTTGAACAGGTGAATGGTGGAACAGCCTGACGAATTTGGTTGCCCGTACCTGGGTTTATTGGATGATCCTGACACCCGGTTTACTTTTCCATCCGATAGGCACTCCTGCCAGAATGCTAATCCAGTTCTGCGGGTAGATTTGGAACACCAGGCAGCTTTTTGCCTCAATCCGAATTACCCGACATGTGCGGTTTTTTCCAGCTCTGTGCCTGTTAAGTTGCCAAAGGGAGTTGCCGCCAATAAACCTCGAACCAATTTTCTTCCTGTTATACCGGTATTGAGCGGCATAACCATTTTAGCGATTATCTTGGCTTTAACTGTCCGGCAGTTCGGTGATGCCTTTGCCCTGCCCACACCTACACAAGGTCAAGCCACACAGGTTATCCCCGTTTTCCGCGCAACGGCCTCGATTTCCACACCGGAACCAGAACTCGCCACATTACAACCTGAAGAAGTGGTTAATAACCTTTATGGTCTGTATCTGCCCTATTTGCTGCGTTCTGATCCGAATCTGAACATCCCGCCTGAGCAAACTCATCAGGTTCATGAGCCAATTTTATTGTCCACCCCCTCGATTGTTGTATCCGATGCAGTTCCCCCCATGAAGACATGCCAGCCGCCGGCCGGGTGGGTGACATATTCTGTCCAAAAAGGGGATACTCTTTTTCAGTTGGGTCTTGCTGTCAGAAAGTCGGTGAACGAGCTGGTTGATGCTAATTGCTTGAGTAACACAATGATCAGGATTGGACAAATCCTTTATCTGCCACACAAAATTAAAGTTACTCCGCTACCCACAAAAACACCTCGCCCAGAGGCAACAATAGAGCCTCTGCCAACGCCTACGGAAGCTCCCTCGGCCACACCCTACCCATATCCTTAAAAAAAACTCACACCATGCCGGAAACAAGCGCCAGCAATACCCCCCCCGCCATAACACTGCCTAATTGGCCGGCAGTGTTTGCGCCCATGGCGTGCATCAAAATGAAATTTTCAAAATCCTCATCCTGAGCCATTTTAGCCACCAGGCGGCCGGCCATTGGAAAAGCGCTGATTCCGGCAGCGCCGATTAGAGGGTTAATTTTCCCGTGGCTCAATACAGCCATTAATTTTCCAAACAGTAATCCAGCAACAGTGTCCAGGGCAAAGGCAATCAGCCCAAGGATTAAGATTTGCAGGGTAGCAATATTTAAAAAACTGTCGCCGCTCATGGTTGACCCGATCGTTACCCCCAGAAATAACGTCGCGATATTAGCGATTTCATTTTGTGCAGATTTATTCAACCGCTCGACCACGGCGCTCTCACGCAGCAGATTGCCCAGCATCAGCATGCTGATCAGCGGTGTTGCATCGGGCACCAATAATCCCACCAGCAGCGTAACCAGGATTGGAAAGATGATCCGTGCCCGTTTAGAAACGGGTTTGGGTGCATATTCCATGCGGATACGCCGTTCAGCCCGCGTCGTCAATAACTTCATCAATGGGGGCTGAATGATCGGAACCAGACTCATATAGGAATAAGCTGCAACAGCAATCGGCGCCAGTAGATTTGGAGCAAGCTTTGTAGCTACGAAGATCGACGTGGGGCCATCGATCGCTCCAATCACACCGATGGAAGCAGCTTCATTCAATGGAAAGCCCAATGCCGTAGCCAGCATCAGGGTTCCGAATATACCGAATTGCCCGGCAGCACCCAACAGAACCAGTTTCGGTTGGGAGAGCAAAGGGCTGAAATCAATCATTGCCCCCACTCCGACAAAAATCAACAACGGGAATAGTTCGGTGCTGATACCCGCCTGGTAGAGCACGCGGAACAAACCGTTGCCATCATTCATACCGGTCAATGGAATATTTGCCAGGATACACCCAAACCCGATGGGCAGCAGTAATACAGGTTCGTATTCTTTGACCACCGCCAATGTGATCAGGATTGCACCGACTGCAATCATGATCGCATTGGGCAGGGTAAAGTGGATAAAACCCTTAAACAATTCAGCGGCGAGCTGTGTCAGGTCCATATATGGTTATTATTCGGAAAAATCAAGTAGCAGGTCGTGATGTTTCACACTTTGTCCGATTGTAATGTGAATAGCTGCGATCTTGCCATTCCGGGATGCCCGGATAACATTCTTCATTTTCATTGCTTCCAATACGCACAATTCCTGGCCTGGCTCAACCTCGTCCCCTACCTTGGCTGATATTGAGACAATGACACCCGGTATTGGAGCAAGCACCGAATTCATATCGAGGTTGGCTGTGTTTCCATTGGCATCCGAAATCCGAGTGCTCGATGACTGTTCCGCTGGCGAAGCTGTATTAACGGAGATGTAATTGACTGCAGACTTTATGGAATTGCTGGCAGCTTTTTTTTCAGTGTTTGCGTCTTCTAGCCACACCTCAATAGTTGAGCCATCTACTCGCGCCAGAACAGGCTGGGTATGCAAGTCTTCAATTTCAACATCAAAAATCTTCCCTTCAACTTTGACACGGTACTTCATCGGGTACTGCCCCTTCTACTGATGGTTTTCGATCGCATGGCAAGCTGCCAGGCACTGACCAGAGCAGTGGGTGGCAGCGGAAATTCATGCAGCTTACCGCTGGCCTCCTCAGCTAGCGCAATGCTCACAGCCGCGGCGGCTGCACGAAGCTTTAAGACATCTGTTTCGGCGATACCCTCCGAGTTGGCTGGTTCACTCTCACCGGTTAAGCGAACCAGCAACAACATGGCGAGCCACAAGACGAGTATTGAGCCAAAAACCAGACCCATTCCAATGACTGATATTTGTACAGCCGCAAACATTGCATTGCCTGTCATTTTTCACCTATACCGGAATATTGCCGTGTTTACGGGGCGGCGCTGCAGAGTACTTGTCGCGCAGGGCTGCCAGTGAAGAGATGATTTTTGGCCGGGTTTCCCGCGGTTCGATGATGTCATCGATGTACCCGGCCCTGGCAGCGTAATATGGATTGTTAAATTGCTCACGGTACTCTTCCACCAGTTTTTTTCGTTCGGCAGCCGGATTGGATGCCGACGTAATCTTTTTTCTAAACAGTATATTAACAGCACCCTCAGCCCCCATAACGGCAATCTCCGCACTGGGCCAGGCATAGGTTACATCGGTTCCAAGGTATTTGCTGCTCATCACGACATATGCCCCGCCATAGGCTTTGCGGGTAATTACCGTCACCTTGGGGACGGTTGCTTCGGAGTAAGCGTATAGAACCTTTGCTCCATGCCGGATAATACCACTATGCTCCTGGCCAACCCCCGGCAGAAAGCCCGGTGAATCGACAAACGTTACCAGGGGAATGTTATAACAGTCACACATTCGAACAAATCTTGCAATCTTGTCCGAAGCGTCGATATCGATGACGCCAGCCATGACATTCGGCTCTTGAGAAATGATCCCAACGCAGTGCCCACCGATCCGCGCCAGACCCACAATTGCATTGCGAGCGAAGGTGGGTTGTATCTCGATAAACGATCCAATATCCACGACGCTGTCCGATGACTTCGTGCATACTGTAAGGAGTTGATGGATCCATTGGGACGATAGAGTTGAGAGATTCCTCCATACGGAGTGGATCATCTTCTGGCACTCGATACGGTGGATTTTCTACATTATTGGAAGGAAAATATCCCATGAGGCGGCGGGTTAAACTGATGGCCTCCTGTTCGGATTCGGTGGCTAGGTGAGCTGTGCCCGTTATATCCATATGAACATCGGTCCCACCTAAACTTTCTGCGTCAATTTCCTCTCCGGTCACCGCTCGGATCACATCGGGGCCGGTAAGGAACATGAAGGAGTGATTCCGCACCATGATAATCAGATCAGTTAAGGCAGGTGAATAGGCAGCCCCGCCGGCGCACGGTCCCAGCATGACACTGATCTGCGGGATAACACCAGAATACTGGGCATTTCTACGGAATATTTCAGCATAACCCCCCAGGCTTTTTACCCCCTCCTGTATGCGGGCTCCGCCAGAGTCGATCAGCCCGATAATCGGAACGCCGTTGCGCAAGGCCAGATCCATAACCCGGCATATTTTATGACTCTGCATTTCGCTCAGGGTACCCCCGTAGATCGTAAAATCCTGGGCATAGACGTACACTGTGCGACCTTCAATTTGACCATAACCGGTGATGACCCCATCCCCGAGATACTTTTCGGTGGCTATTCCCATTTCATCGCCCTGATGGGTGATAAAGGGTTCCAGTTCGTTAAAGGTGCCGGTGTCTAATAGTAAATCCAACCGTTCCCGACAGGATAACTTCCCTTTGGAATGTTGGGTTGCAATTCGCTCAGCGCCGCCGCCGAGTCGGGCTTTTTCCCTGTAGGCACGCAGCTCTGTAATTCGAGGATCTTCCTGGCTCATGACTTCGCCTCAAAAAAAACAGGTGTACGATTTATGTGAAATATATCACTTACGCATAAATCATACACCAAATATTCAGAAAGCATGCAGTGACAATCGTCCCCAAATAGGGGGTGTATTAATCCAGGATTTCGGTGTAAATCGTGTTGACCTGCCTGGCGGCTTCCTCCCAGGTGAATAACCTGGCTCTCTCCTGACCGGCGAAAGCCAACCTCTGGCGCTCGGACGGATCAGACAAAATTTTGAGAATTTCTTCTGAAAGCTGACCTGGCGTCTCGGGGTCAAACAATATACCGGCATCATCGATGACTTCTTTATAGGAAGTATTTCCGGCTGCAATAACCGCCGTACCACTGGCCATTGCCTCCAAAGCCGGTAATCCAAATCCCTCGATGATAGATGGCAACACAACCAGGTCAGTTAGACGATAAAATCCTGGCAGCTCGACTTCTGGAACCCAATCCAGGAACCGTACTCGCCCTTGCATATTGTTACTGTAAACTGCATCGATGGTATCATCCGTAAAGCGTGAATTTGCCGGGCCTACGAAGATTAAATCGTGGGGAATGCGATCAGCAATCCTGGCAAACGCATTGACCAACAGCGCATGGTTTTTATGCGGTCTGCGCGCTCCAACGGTAAGAATGAAAGGACAATCCAACTGGTATTTTTTCACCATACGGGTCATCACACCTCTGGCCGGCTTTTTCCAGAAGTGTTGGTCCACTCCTTCAGGGATCACCCGCGTCCTTCCTTCATCAATCGGATAATACGTGCCTAAATCTCTGCGGGTCGCTTCTGATACGCAAATTACTTTCCTGGAAAATCGCAGACTGGCGCACATGAGATACTTGTAATAGGGCATTGACCACGCATTTGGCATAAAGTGCGGGTACCTGTCAAAAATCAAGTCGTGGATTGTAATAACCGTCGGAGAATTTTTATTCCAGAGGAGTGGGGCTACGAAAAATGGCGAATGGAAAAGGTCGATCTTGTATTTTTTCAAAAGCCCTGGCCAAATGATTTGTTCCGGAGGGCGCGTATAGCGGTTTTGGACCACGTTTTACCTCAACATTTGGCCTTTTTGTCAAACTTTGTAGATCGAAACGGCTGTTTTCACCATTCCCAACGAATAATACAAACGTTTTACCGGCATCTTTTCGTGTAACCGCTTCAAAAAGGTTATAGGCATAACGACCAATCCCATGATAGCGGTCATTAATGAATTGGCCATCGAACCCAATCCTGGGAATCATAAAAGACGGCTCCAGGATGGATTTACATTTATCAACAATAAAAGTCTGCCCATACTACTCGATCCAGGACGCGAACGAAGTAGAATTATCCTATAAGAACATTTTACATCCTTATGGGCAACTGCAACGAACGGAAATATAATTGAACCCCTGAGCTACCATCGGGCTGGCATAAAACACTGGTTTATTTTAATGCTGCTGCCATGATTTCTTGTATCCGCGTGATCATGCTTGCAGGATCGGGATGTAGCCCTTCGATTAGCAGTGCATTTTCATAGATTTGTTCAACGACAAGCTTTGCCAGGCTGCTTTCCGTCGGTATGCCTGCCAGGCTTTGGACAATCGGGGTGATTCAGGTTTAACTCTAATATTTTCTTGGGAACTTCAAATTCCTTTCCAAGCATACGGTAAACCCGTTGCATCTCCTGATTGGGTGCACCAGCCGGATCCACCAGACGCGCCGGAGATTCAGACAGGCGATTGGTGAATTTCACATCACTGACCCGATCTCCCAGGTGCTCTTTAAACCGCTGGATGACAGGGTTCATGCCTTCTTCCCGGATCGTCTGATCATTTATCTGATTTGGATCCTCAATTTTTTCGGGCAGCTCTAATTCGGCTGTTGCTGCATTGCTCAACTTGTGACCCTTATACTGGCTCATCCGCACAAGAACGAATGAATCCAGGGGATCTGTTAACAGCAAGGCTTCAAATCCGTGCTTTCTCAAGATATCCAAATGCGGGCTGTGTAGAATAGAGCGCTCGTCATCGCCAAGAACATAAAAGATATCGGATTGTCCATCTGGCATCCTTTCCAGATAATCATCCATAGAAACCCATTCGCCAGGATGTTGATCGGTGCGGAAGCGCAGAAATTGGTAAAGTCCTTCTGGATCTGCAGGTTCGATCGCAATTCCCTGCTTGATGTGCCGTGAAAATTTTTCCCAGAACTGGATGTATTTTTCCGGTTTATCGCTCGCCATCAATTTGAGAGTATCCAGTACTTTGGCAGTCACCAGTTTCTTCAGGTTCGCCATTATACGATTGGCCTGCACCGATTTCGCGATACGTTCAAAGGCAAATCTTCGGAATCAACCACGCCCTGCACAAATCCCAGGTATTCCGGCAATATTTCTTTGCAATAATCTTGAATTAAAATTTTTCGTGAATACAATTTCAGCCCGTCTTCCTTGCGTGTCGAGAAAATGCTCCGCTCCGGGCTCGCCGGCAAATAAAGTAATGCATACATTTGAACAGGCGCATCGACCACCATATGGGCGTGGTCAAGCGGGTTATCAAAATCCAGCGTAAGCTGTTTGTAGAAATCTACATAGGCCTGCTCTTCCACCTGGCGTGGCTGCTGCCGCCATATGGCTGTCTGCTGGTTGGTTTGTTCCGATTCATCGCCAACAAATATGGGGTGGGCAACAAAGTCAGAATGTTTACGGATGATCTCTTTGATGCGGTTGGGTTCCAGAAATTCGATTGCATCGCTCTTAAGTTTGATTTCAACGCGCGTTCCCCGCTCAGCTTTCTCGGCTGCTTCGATTGTGTAGCTGTCACTGCCGTCAGAAACCCAAACGGCAGCAGGCGCATCCGGTTTATACGAACGCGATAAAACCCTGATTTGGTCAGCCACCATAAATGCCGAGTAAAATCCTACACCAAACTGACCGATGATTTCGCTGAGATCTTTCCCGTCCGGTTGGTAGGCTTCAACAAATGCCCGTGCGCCGGAGTGTGCGATCGTCCCTAGATTTTCTTCCATTTCTTCAGCAGTCATCCCGATACCCGTATCGGCAATTACAAGGGTTTGAGCTTCTTTATCCGGATAGATTCTAATTTCCCCTGGCATCTCCGGGTTTAGAACCTCCCGGTTGGTCAACATTTCGTAATCCAGCCTGGTCAGAGCGTCGGATGCATTCGAGATCAACTCCCGCAGAAAGATATCCCGGTCGGTATATAGTGAATGGATCAATATATTCAAGAGTTGCCGTGTCTCGGCCTTAAAATCGCATCGGTTTTACCTGACCACCATCACGTGCAGCTTGAGTTTCCATCTTGACAGCTCCTTTGACAACAATTCGGTTCCGCCCAATTTTATACCCAAAAAGAATAAGAAAAACGTTAGATTTTAATATGATCATTATCCATTGCATTATGATTCAGCTGAAGCTATAATCAAACAGTCTGATATATCTGTAATATATCAAGAGTATTTATGTCCGAATTCGGTCAAAAAAAATCACCCAAGCTCAGGAGAGAAAAATGACTGCCAAAATAATCGACGGTACTGCAATCGCGGAACAAGTTCGCGCTGACGTCGCCAAAGAAGTTGCCGCCCGCCTGGAGGCAGGATTGTCGCGCCCGGGTCTGGCGACGGTTCTGGTGGGGGATAACCCGGCTTCACAAGTCTATGTGCGTATGAAACAAAAAAATTGTGAGAAGGTGGGCATCAAATCGTTTGGTCACGTTCTTCCCGCCGATATTTCCCAGGCGGATCTCGAAAAAGTTGTGTCGGATTTGAATGCCAATCCTGAGGTCAACGGCATTCTGGTACAGCTTCCGCTTCCAAAAGGCCTGGATGAAGAGCGCGTTTTGAATACGATCAGCATCGAAAAAGATGTGGATGGTTTTCATCCTGTCAATATCGGCCGGCTGGCTCAAAAGGGCCGCAAATCATTATTCGTGCCCTGCACCCCGGATGGTTGTATTTATCTGCTGGAAGCATCGGGTGTCAAGCTGGATGGCGCCAATGCTGTCGTCCTGGGTCGATCGAATATCGTTGGCATGCCAGTTGCCCTTCTCCTGGTTGAGAAAAACGCTACCGTCACCATATGCCACTCCCGCAGCCGTGATCTGCCTTCCATATGCCGCTCTGCCGATGTGTTGATCGCTGCTGTCGGTCGTCCCGAAATGGTGCGCGCTGACTGGGTCAAACCAGGCGCCGTCGTGATCGATGTGGGTGTCAACCGCGTTGACGATCCCACCAATGATAAGGGATACAAACTGGTGGGTGACGTGGCATACGATGAAGTCAAAGAAGTTGCCAGCGCCATTACACCGGTTCCGGGCGGGGTCGGTCCGATGACCATTGCCATGCTGCTGCGCAATACTCTGCCGCGCTGCTCAACTTACCGATAAGTAATAATATTCGGTCAATTAAAACAAATTCCGTGGGGCTGTCCAAAAAGAAGTGGGCAGCCCCCTTCGCGATTAAAGAAAATATGATTTAATAGGGGGTATGAAAAGAAAACGAGCCGCCCCGGTGTTCAAGCCATACAGCATGGCACAGCCCAGCCTGATCCCACCGAGCTGGGATGAACTGATCCCGGCAAACCACATTGTGAGAGTGGTCAACCGGGCAATCGAGCGTATCCATCTGGAACCCCTATTGAAGAAGTACAAAGGTGGCGGAACCAGCAGCTACCATCCAGCAATGTTGCTGAAGATATTGGTATACGCCTACACACAACGGATCTACTCGTCACGGCAGATTGCGAAGGCGGTGCGAGAAAACGTAAACTTTCTGTGGATGAGTGGAGGAAACCAACCCGACTTTCGGACGATCAACGCCTTTCGGGGAGAGCGGATGAGAGGAGCAATCGAAGAAGTTTTTACGCTGGTGCTGGAATTGCTGGTGGAAGAAGGATATGTCAAGCTGGAGAACTACTTCGTGGATGGGACGAAGATTGAAGCGGATGCAAACCGGCACAAGGTGGTGTGGGCCAAGAGCCGGGCGAAATACGAGAAGCGCTTAGGTGAAAAAGTAGGGGAACTGCTGAAAGAGATCGATAGGGTGAACGAAGCTGAGAACGCCGAATATGGGGACAAGGACCTGGAGGAAATGGGCGGCAGCGGGGGTGGGATAGACGCCGAGAAACTGGAGAAAAAGATCACCGAACTGAACCAGCGCTTGAAAGAGCAGCCGGAAAACAAGAAACTGGTCAAGGCGATCAAGAAGATGGAGACCGACTACCTGCCGCGGCAGAAACGGTATGAGGAGCAGGAGCGCAAACTGGGAGGGCGAAGCAGCTACTCAAAGACAGATGAGGCTGCGACCTTCATGCGCATGAAAGAAGATCGTGGGGCCAAAGAACCGCTGCCCAAACCGGCATACAACATTCAGACGGGAACGGAAGATCAGTTTGTGGTCGGTTTCAGTCTGCACCAGCGCAGTGGAGACACAACCTGCCTGATCCCGCACCTGGAAGGGGTCAAGGCCAACCTGGCTGCGATTGCCGGGCGAAAGCCGGGATTGCTGCCCAGGGGAGAAGATGCCCGAGCATGCCTTCTACCCCGGCATATCTCTGCCGATGCCGGATATGGCAGTGAAGAGAACTATGTGTATATTGAGGAAAACAAGCTCGGCAATTATGTCAAATACAACACCTTCCACCGTGAACAACACAAGCACCGAGACCCCAGGCTCATCCGAAAAGCGCTGTTCCGCTCCGAGAATTTCCCCTACGACGAACACACCGATGCCTTCACCTGCCCGGCTGGGAAGCGCCTGACCTACCGTTATACCGGGCATGAGAAGTCTGATAATGGCTACCCGATCGAGACCCGCCATTACGAGGCGGCTGATTGTCAGGCGTGTCCCTTCAAGCCTGAATGTACCCAGGCCAAAGGCAATCGCCACATCCGCGTCAGTTTCCGCTTGAGACGCTTCCGAGAGCAAGCTAAAACGAACTTGCTTTCCGAACAAGGCAAATACCTGCGAGTGCAGCGCAATGTGGAGGTCGAAACCTTTTTCGGCCAGGTCAAACACAATATGCGCTTCCGTAGATTCCACTTACGGGGGTTGGAGAAGGTAAAAACGGAGTGGGGTCTGGTATGTATTGCCCATAATATGCGAAAACTGGCGGGCTGATGCCGCCAGTTTTTTTGTCTTTCGACCTTTTTGCCCTTCAGGACTTTTGGGGGGCTGTCTAGCCGTTCTTTCTAGACAGCCCCTTTTACTTGTTTCCTCCACATCCTCCGCATATAGGGTAAAATTTGAGCCATCGTGTTAGCGGTTAGTCACGCACTTGCATAACGCTCGATCTGGAATTTATTGTGGACACTTCAAATCAACCAGAAAAACTGCCCCTCGTGGTAATCTCCTGTAAAATCTTTCAAGATTTGCTGGACAAGTTTTTACCGGTCGACCAGACCAGCCAGATCACTTTTCTGGATTATGGCCTCCACGCGGTGCCAAAAAAAGCTCAAGGATACTGTTCAGGACGCCATCGATAGTATTCCGCAGTCCAGTTTGGTTTTACTCGGATATGGATTATGTGGTAACGGCTTGCATGGCATCCATGCCAGGAATAATGTCCTCCTCATCCCCCGCGTGGATGATTGTATTGCAATCCTTTTGGGCTCTTACGAAGCTTACCGGAACCAGTTTGACTCTACCCCCGGAACATATTACCTCAGCAAAGGTTGGCTCGAATCCGGTAGCAATCCGTTGATGGAGTACAACAAATACCTGCCCAAATATGGTCCCGACACCACCATGTTCTTGATGGACAAGCAATACCAGCACTACAAACGCCTGGTCTTTGTTGCCCACGAGATACAAGATCTGGACAAATACCGCCCAAAAGCCATGGATGTCGCCAGTTTTTGCGAGCGCTGGGGTATGGAATATGAAGAAATTCTCGGGTCAGACCAATATGTTCGCAGGCTGGTAGAGGTTTCTTCTGCGCTGGATCTGGCCAACGAGGATTTCATTGTTGTTCCCCCTGGAGGCGAATTGCGCCAGTCGCAGTTCCTTCGCTAAACATGCCCACAGTAACCGTAGTGTATGGTGAGAAATCTCGCACCGTCGAAGTAGAATCAGGCAGCCTGCTTGGCGAAGCGATCGCAGCAACGGGTCTTCCGTTGGAACAGCCCTGTGCAGGGCGCGGCACCTGCGGCCTGTGTAAAGTTCTTGTTGAAACAGGCGTTTCTGCACCAGATGAGCTTGAGCGCAGCCACCTGACGGCTGGCGAGCTAGCTGTAGATAATCGTCTGGCTTGCAGGGCGCGCATTGATAGCGATGCCCGCGTCGTTTTAGCCCCCATCGTAATTTATTCCAACAAAATATTCCGCTCAAGCAGCCGCTACAAGCGCGAAAATTCTCCTCTCGGCCTTGCGATTGATCTGGGTTCCACCACCGTCGCGGCATTTCTCACCATGTTGGATAGTGGAGAGGTTCAAGCAGGCGCTGCTGGATTAAACCAGCAAACAGTTTTTGGCGCTGATGTGATCTCTCGAATTGCTGCTGCGATGTCTGATCCGATGCATGCCGAACGTTTACAAAAACTGGCGGTTGCATCTGTAAACCATGCAGTCGATTCGCTGAAAATGTCTGCGCAAATCCGTTCACGTGTCGAACGGGTTGTTCTCGTATGCAATGTCGCCATGCATCACATCCTGGCGGGCATGCCGCTCGACACGCTTGCTGTTATGCCATTCCAGCCCTACAGCAAATCTGCTATTCGAGATGCATCTCACTTGATGGGCGGCATCTTTCCCAATGCAGCCCGCGTATCGCTGCCTCCGTTGATTGGTGGTTTTGTCGGCTCCGATGCGTTGGCTTGTCTGGCTTACTTCGGTTTTGATCAGGCGCCGGCTCCCATGGCTGCTATCGACCTGGGCACCAATGGTGAAGTTCTGGTCACTGATGGTCATCGCATTCTGGCGGCATCTACGGCTGCGGGACCTGCTTTTGAAGGTGTAAACATTTCGTGTGGCACCCGCGCTGTCGATGGCGCCATCGTAAGCGCCAGAATGAACGGCGGTGAATTGATTCTGACCACGATTGGGGATGAATTACCGGTTGGGCTCACCGGGTCCGGACTGCTAAGTGTTGTCCACCAGTTGCTCCGGTCTAATGTCATTGAACCCAGCGGCCGCATCGCGGTCGACCCGCCTCATTTTGCCAGAAAATTGATAACCGATCGATCGGGAGCTCGCAGCATTCCACTGACACACGATGCCAGGTTGACGCTCACCCAATGGGATGTTCGGGAGCTTCAGAAAGCCAAAGGAGCCATCCGCGCCGCCATCGATGTTTTGATGGGCCAACTGGGACTGGTGCCAGACGATCTTCAACGCATGATCCTCACCGGTTCGTTCGGCGGTCAGGTAGATATCGATGCAGCCTACGAGCTGGGAATGATTCCCCCTGTTCGTCGTGAGGCCATTGAAACATTGCCAAATGGGGCAGGTTTAGGGGCGGCAATGTTTCTCACGGATGAAGGTTTCGCCTTCAGCGAAGAATTGGCGGACCGCACAGAACAGGTGGATCTTGACAGAGATCCGAACTTCTATTCAATGTATATCAACGCGATGGTGTTGGCTCCCAACCACAACAAACAAAAAACAGGCATAAATTAGCATGACCTTTATTGAAATTGTTGCCGGTCAACGCCAACGCTGGGGTCTGGTTAGCAAACTTGGCGAAGGTGATGCAGGCGAAGTCTACCAGGTTGAATCACTGCTGGAACGGAAGCCTGCAATCTTGAAGCGGCCGCATCGTTCAGCGTTCTCCAATGATATTTTACGCCAGTCAGCCCAGATCAAAAACGAAGGCAGTATCTTGGCTGCACTGGCCGGTTTGTTGAGCTCAACCCGGTTTCCATCGGTCACTGTCCCAACACTTCTTGATCAAAGCTCCGGCGGAGCCGAAACCGGCGAGCGCGCTTTCATCGTTATTGAAAAAGCCGCTGGCATTGACCTGGCCTCTCTTGCGCGGTGGTCGCGTTTCTCACCAGACCCGGCCGAGCTGGAGGCCATCCCGGGCGCGGCAGGCAGGCTTGCCCGGCATATTGTGCATGCTGGGACATTGCCTGAGCCATTCCTTTTAATGGTTCTGGCCAACCTGGTCGATCTGTTTTCGATCATACATTCACCCCAGACCACTTCCAATCCTCAGATAGCCGGTATCATTTGGAATGATATCAAAACGCAACACCTGTACTGGGATCCATCAAAGAGCTGCCTCACGGTCATCGATTGGGGCAACAGCCAGTTCCTTGAAGAGGATGGCAGCTCGAAAGATCGCCGTTTTTCTGTTGCAGACGATCAGCGCCAGTTTCTGGATGAAATCGGTCATTTTCTAGTGGAATACCAGCCCGACCTGGCTGAGAAACTTGAATGGCCGGCTGAAATCACCCCTGTTGAACGCCCGTCTGAGCACTATCTGCCATTAAGGAACCGCTTGCATGCTTTACAGGCTGCCTCCGTTACCAGTTTGCGCGAGCTGCAGCGCAGGGAATCGGATTCGCTGGCGGTCACTACTCCCGACCAGGCAAATATTACAGAATTAATCCAGCTCCATGAGCGCATCCTCGATTTTGGAGTTGCCCCGGCCGAGCACGGGATGGATGCTCTCTACGCACGCCTGGCCATGCGTCTGGCTACTCAGGAAAAGCTGGATGAATTTCGTGCCGCGGTTCGACAGGCCAGCAGCACAGCAACAGGCCAAACTGAGCCATGGCTCTTGCTCGATCGAATTGCGTCGATTCCAGACGCGGAACATGCCTCACATCTCAAACCTGTTTGCAAGGCTCTGAGTCTGGCTCTGGCAGGTGATTGGCCGTCTGCTCTCTGGGAACTTGCGATTGCCGGTCAGGAAGGCATATCCCCAGACTGGTGGGAAGCAATCAGCCGTCAAATCCGCAGCCATCATCTGGGGCTTTCTGCAGATGCCATTACGCCACATGTTGCTGCTACCCGCGCCTACTACACACTGGAAGCCTGCGTAATCCAGGCGTCCAGCATAAAAATTTCTGACAATTCAGCCCCATTGCAGGAACTCCTGCAAGTTTACAGTGAAGAAGTGATAAAAAAATGGCGCCAGGTGGAGCCCGCACCTCCATATTCTGGTATCGATTATGCCGAAATTACATCTTTACTGGACGAGATGGATGAGCTCGTTCCGGGTTCACATAAAACTCTTGAGAATAATCTGGTTCAGGCCAGGGCCCAGGTGGAAATTACTCTCAATGCCTGGCGCGATAAGGATTTCGAGACTGCCAAACGCGGTCTGCGCCAAATCTTTATCTGGGATCCTGACCGCTTCCGCCTCTTTCAGGCAGATCGTGCAATTCAATTGACTCCCCGCTGGCAGCTTCGCCTGCGGCAGGGGCCGGTCAGTGGAGAGCCGTTCCCTGATTTCGTAACCGCCGTAGAACTGCAGGGGCGAGAAATTCGAAACCAGGTAGGCGCTGCGCCCTGGCTGGATCTTATCCTGCAAACCCTCAAACAGCTCCGTAATGGCGGTAAACCTGCTGATCTCCTCTTGATGCATCCGGAGCTGCTAACGGATATTCCGTGGTTAAGTGAATATCGTTCCCGCGAAACGATCAGCCTGCCGCACCAGACGCCATTTAGTTTTGACCGCCGGCCGCTGGCGCACTCTGGTTCAGATTTTCGCGGCGTCGATGAAGGTCGCCTGGGGCAGAACATGGATCTGCAGTTAACCACTCCGCTGGACACCTGGCTTCCAGAGGCGCGGGGCTCATCTGCGCGTGTTTTTAGCGGCATCCTGAATAACATTCCAGGCGAGATGGCAGTAAAAGTGATGCGTCCCGAACGCGCCGAATACGCCCTGCCTCTTTTCCGCGAAGAAGTCCAGATACTCAGCATCCTCCATGATGTCCCCGGGATTACACCTCTTGCAGAAATGGGTTTTATCCAATTATCGCCCGGCATGAATCTCCCGGTAGAAGATCGCAGCATATCAGCCGCTGGTTTGCGGGGTGAATTACAGCGATTTGGCTCTGAGCAAGTGCAGAATTTCCTCACTATTCTTGAACCCAGGGCCAGCCAGGGTTGGATTCCTTATATCATCCTTGAGAAACGTAACCACCAGGATAATTTGATCATGTACTGCGATGCGGGACACACACGCGGCTGGTTTTTGCCGTTACGGGAAAGCCTGTTCCTGGTATTGCAAATCTGTGATATTCTTCAAATTGCTCATGATCGCAACATCGTGTATCGTGACCACAAAATCTTGCATTATTACTGGGACCCGGGCAGCGCCGGGGTAATCATGATCGACTGGAACATCGCTCGCCGCCATCCGCAGGGGCTCACTTCATCAGAAAGACAGTTTGATATTGTCCAATTTGGGGCCCGTGCGCTTCATCATATCCTCACAGGCCGGCCTGCCCCGGGGGCCTTACCACTTGGCCCAAACCGCCCGGAAGATATTGAACAATCAGCCCACCAATATGCGGTTCAATGGACCTACGATGACGAACGTTTGCCGCAGCAGGTAAAAGAGATCGTTGCCGAAGTCCTGCGCGCGGGTTACGCTAATATCAAGGATCTTCGTAACGATCTATATTCTGTCTATACCCAGACCCGGGACACGCCAGCCGAGCCTGGAGGATAACGAGTGCTCGCACTGGCAATCAGCGCTCTGGAAGGTTAACCGATGTCGGATCTCGAAACATTGTTGGATCGCCTCACGTCTCTGCTGACCCAACCGGATACAAATCTGGTTGACTTCAGAAAATTGATGCTGTCCTTCGACGAACTGATAAACTCGCCTGACTACCTGGAATTCTCAACTGCAGATCGATCCCGTATTCAGAATGGGCGCAAGGAGCTGCGTGCGCGCATACGACAGCTGGAGGATGCCGAAGAGCAGGGGGGTGGGGTGGCGGGAAATTCCACCGAGGAAAATAATCTCTCCAGGAAGACACCCGGCGCTTCTCCGCCCGATCAAATTCCCGCCTCCAGCGGGCAACCTGCGGAAAAGCTCGAGCACAATCCTGCTGCTGAACAGCAGATGGAGTCTGCAGAAAAGTTATTCTACAGTGGTCGCTACGCGGAAGCCATCAATCTCTTTGACCGTGTGCTCCAACTGGAGCCCGAATGGGAACGCGCCCGCCAGCACCGTGCCGAATCTGAAAACTATTTACGCACCGGTTACATTCCGGTAGTCGCCCTCCCCGCAGATGCTGCATCTGCCTATGGCAAGGCCCAATCTGCTGCGCGGGTTGGTCGCTACGCAGATGCCCTCAACCTGGTTGAAAAAGCCCAGGCCACTCTGCGTGAGCTGGGTATCCAGCGCTGGCAGGAAGGGCAGGAGTTCGCCCAGAAGCTGCAAGAAAACATCGATGCCAATAACATCTACGAAGAAGGCTTACAATTATTTCGCCAGGGCCAGATCGATGAAGCTATCGAGCGCGTTGAAGCTGCTGCGCGTGCCACCGGTTTACCCAAGTATTCGGATCGTGCTCTGGATTATCGAAAAGTAAAAGAAAGCGTCCGGGCCATCAATGAGGTACTGGGACTGGCAGTCATCGAACCACAGATTGCATCGCAGGTCAAAACCGATCTTGACAATCTTTCATCCGTATATGGAGAAAATCCGGTTTTTACCCGCCTGCGTTCGCGCCTGGATGGCGTCATCCCGCGTGTGGTGGAACCGCTGAAAGAGCAGACCCGGGCGCTCAAAGGTCAGGCCGAGCGCGCCGCCACGTTGGAAAATGGGTTGTATCTCGCCAGGCAGGCCCGCCAACAGCTCGACCAGATTCTGCAATCTCGAAGGCATTGATGACAGTCTGGACCGACTGCAGGCCGATGTTGACCGCCTGGTTCGTGAAATTCAAAAGCTGGATCATGATGTAGAGCAGGCTAAAAATGCCCTCATGAGCAATCCGCGCTGGCCTGTCGAGGCTTCACGGATCAGCGCCGCGGCGCGTGAGCGTTATCCCAATGACCCCAATGTCGCTGAGTTGAAGCGTGGTTTACGCCGCTATCATCTATCGATGCTTGCTTTGCGTGTAGCCGGGGTTTTTCTTGCTCTCCTGATTGCTGGTCTCATGATCTGGTGGGGGATTGGCAGATACCAGAACTATTTGGTATCGCTCACACCCACCCCAACGTTGACACCCACGATCACATTTACGCCAACACTAACTCCTACAGCCACGTCTACGCCAACAGCCACCTTTACCCCAACTGCTTCTCCGACTTTCACACCTACGCCGGTTGCAGGCATTGCACAACGTGACGTGTGGGCCCGTAATGGTTGTTATGAAAGTTTCAATGCCATTGGCAGGGTGCAAGCCGGAGGATTTTTACGTTTCCTGCCTGCCGAGCGGCGCTTTGACACCTTCAATCGCGAGTGTGTCCTGGTGGAGTACCTGCGGGAGGGTGGGGCAGTGATTGGTTGGGTTCTCATTGCCGATGTCGGCAGCACGCCTCCCGCCACGATCACACCAATCCCCTGACCGCCAAGGAATACCTGTCTTTGATCAGCGCGGACATAGTCGGCTTCGAGACTCCAACCTGTGTTAAAATCGGCTGTTAATCACCTGATTTGTTTGAAATGGAGGCAAATGTATGCCAGACGCAGCCGCAACGCAGGCTTTCCTGAAGATTGACACCGGCACACATAACAGCGTCATCCACAGTCTTCTTCCATCTTCAAGCGGAAAATTTTTCATCACCGCCGCCTCAGACCAGATGGTCCGCATCTGGGATATGGCCACACGCAAGGAAATACGGAAGATCCTGGGACAGATAGGCCCAGGCCAAATAGGGCAGGTGAAGGGACTGGCGCTTACCCCCGATGATCGCTATCTTGCCGTCAATGTCAACATGGCCAATGACGGCGAACCCCCGCATTCTCTGCTCCGGTTTTATGACCTGCAAAATGGCAATCTTGTGCGTGTTTTTGATCACGGCGGCACACTTTCATCCATCGATTTCAGCCCTGATGGCCGCTACCTGGCAGCTGGGGAAATTACGAGCAATAATATTTATCTCTACCTGAGCGAGCAGATCCTTACAGCCGCAAACATAGTCCCTGCGCGCATCCTTTCCAGTACCTATCAACCGTTCGGTGTACGTTTCTTTCAGCAGGGTGGCGATTACCGGTTGGTGTATGGTGAATGGGACCTCGTGGGAAACCAGCACCTGGCCAGCTTGTTCGCATTAAAGACGGGCGCGCATAAGGAGCTTTCTCTCCCAGATCTGGGGGCTCCCGAATATTTCGCAATATCCCACCGCCATATTGCCGTGTGTGGGCATCATTTTAGAAGTATCTGGATCCTCGATTACCAGTTCAACCCCATTCAGCAAATCGACTCTGGCCCTCACCCGGCTGGCCTGGTTTTCTCGCCCGACGGCCGGTACTTGTTGGCCGGAACGAAAAGCGCTGCCTCCGGAGACCCTTCAGATTGCTGTGTTTATGATTTCGCCTCGGGTTTCAGCCTGCTCACGACTTACCATGGTCATGATTTTGTTGTCCGGGCTGTTGCTTATCTCAATCCATCTACGGTTGTCACCGCGGGTGGCAGCAGTTTTGATATTCATTTTTGGAATCCACTCACCGGTGAATTGCAGCACAAGATCACCGGAGCCGGCCAGGTAGTCTACGCCGTTGGGTGGAAGGGGAATAAATCCATCGGTTACGGGAATGTGCAGCGTGAGCGAAAAGACCTGAATAATCTTGCCCCTCTCCAAAAAGCGCTCGACCTGCAGGATTTGAAAATAAAAACGCTTGAGCCAGATGAAGCCGAGTCTTACCAGCGCGTTGCAGATCGTCTCAGCGATCACTATCTGGAAATCCCGCCCGGTGAGAACGTCAACCTCTTCGTAATGCCGGAGGGCGAGTGCCTTACTTATTTCAAAGAACCTGGCTGGTATTATGCCGAGGTTTTCGGTTTTTCTCAGGATGGAACCATTTTCACAGGCGCGCGCGGGGGTTGGATGCGTGCCTACTTGCCCATCCGTGATGGGTATTCATCCCCAAAATATCTGCTTGGTCACACCGATACCATCTGGGACCTGGCCGTTCAGGATGACTGGCTGGTCAGCGGCAGCGCCGACCAGACACTTCGCCTGTGGTATCTACCTGATTTACGAGATAGAGCAGCTCCGGGCTCTCTCTATCCTGCGCTGACTATCTTTATTGCTCGGGATGGCGAATGGGTGATCTGGTCGCAAAGCGGTTTCTATACCGCCAGCATGGACGGCGACCGTTATATCGGCTTTCACATTTCACAGGGTGAAAACCAGGAGGGGCTTTTCTATCCCAGCGACCGATTTATCAAACAGCTCTACCGTCCGGGTTTGATCCGCGCTATTTTGGAAACGGGCAGTGAAGATCGAGCCCTGGCGAAATTGGCAATGCACAGGCAGGATATTGGCCAAATTTTGCCGCCGGTGGTAGAGTTGTTTTCACCCAGTACTGCCACTTACACTGCAGCCGCAGCCTCGCTCCATTTCGAAGTTCGGCCCGCCGAAGCCGCAGTGGAACGCATTTGGGTTCTCCACAATGACCAGTTCCTCTGGCAGCAGGCTGGCGATGATATTTCAAATGGCGGCAGCTTCGAGTTACAGGTGTCGTTGTTTCCCGGCGAAAACCGCTTCAAGATTCTTGCAGAAAGTAAAGCAGCTAAATCGCTGCCGGTCGTTGCGACATGGTTGCTCGAAGAAAGCCAGTCGATGCAATGGCCAACAGACACGCTCTCCTTTGGAATGCCAGTCGAGGGTGATGGTACCGCTCCGCCGGAATCTGATAAAAACCTGCCTGTTCTATTGCCTCGTACAGTCATCCTTGAATTTGAAGTGCCACGTCCTGCTCGCCAGAGGGTTCGTCTGGAAATTACCAGCGATGGTGAACCAATCTGGGAGCATACTGGCAAACCGGCCGCAAGAAAAGGCCGCTATCGTGTTTCGCTGCCGGTTACACCGGGCAATCACGTGATTGAGATCTGGGATAAATCCACACATACCCCTCGCAGTTTGATGTCGTGGAGTTTTCAGCAAAAAGATGCCGGTAGAGTCATTGCGAGCCGCGGGAGTTAGCCGGTCCAGGCAGATGAGAGAAGCTCGGTCGCACGAGCTGCCGGGGCACCTGCGCTGCCCGATCTGTACCTCCTATCGGTTGGCGTAAGCAAAATCGCTAATCCTGCACCGGAACTCGGTTTCGAGAATTTAGATTATGCCCATTTGGATGCCGCTGCCATTGTTGAGAAATTTAAAACCCAGGAACATAAGCTCTATAACACCGTAAAATCCAGGCTCCTGGTCAATGCCCAGGCAAAAAAGGCCGACATCGACACATCCCTTCAATGGCTCCTGGCCGAAATCAATCACCGCGCCGGTGAAAAGCTGGCAGCAAAAACCGATAACCGGGATCTGACGGTCGTATTTCTCGCCGGGCATGGCGTGGAATACGATGGTGAGTATTATTTTTGGTCGCATGATTTCGATATTAAGAACCCACAGGCCACGGGCATCCGGTTGATGGATCTGGGCTCGCAGATCACCAGTCTGCCCACCGAGATCATCTTTCTGATCGATACCTGTCGTTCAGGACTGGTCGGATCAGAATTGATCCGCAACATCGATCCCACAGTTCTGGCCAAGTTTCTTATCTCGATTAATGAGCGCGCCCAGTATATTCTCAGCGCAACTGAAAAAGACACCATGTCTTTTGAAGATTCGCTCTACAAACATGGTTATTTTACCCAGGGTATTCTGGATGGCTTTAAAGCGATGCCCGACGTAACGGTCCTGTTGTTGGCCGATTACGTTCAGGAGCGCGTCCGCCAGCTCTCAAACGGCGACCAGATACCTACCGCACGAACCTATGGCGAGATCTACCGGCGCAGCATCTATCGAAAGTGATACAATAATCAGGCAGGTATTCTCCTATTTATCATTCCTTTCCAGGGAGGTGGATGATGGCATCCCGAACCAAATCAGCACAGTCCGCAGGTTATTCAACGATTTAAATCGAAAATACTAAATCGCTGTCCATGCTGCTTTATGTCACCTCGCCAGACGGCGTGGAATATTTCATTGCCCGTCTGGAGCCAGGCGACAGCACGGTCCAATTCACACCCGTGGGCGCCATGTGGAGTTTACGACCTGAAGTGGGGGAGAAGCAGTTTGTTGCCCAGGCTGGAGAAAATGTTTTCAAGGCTGCTGAGGCTGTCTCGCGTGGAACGCCGCCCCCAGGTAGCACCCGCAAAGGCAGGGGCGGCGCCAGCATCACCAGCAAAGTCTCTCCATAGGTGTTCATCCTCCAGAATTCATTTCTTTGATCGATGGCCGAATTCGGACATTTTGTAGCCCGCCAAGGTGAGCTCGATCGCTTGCGGGATTTTCTGCGCCTTTCGCTGAGCGGCAAGGGTCAAATCATCCTGGTCGCAGGGGAAGCAGGTACGGGCAAAACTGCGCTCGCGGGCGAGTTTATCCGCCAGTCACAACAACTGCACCCCGACCTGGTGGTTGCCGAGGGGATTTGTGATCCCCAGATTGGCGAACAGGCGCCTTATACCCCGTTTCGGGAGATTCTGACCACCATCGCTGGCGCCGGCCAACAGCCGCGCATCAAATCCAGCGCTCCGATTGGCAAAGATCCCCGGCTTGCACAGGTGGTAGGCTTGCTGGGTGAGGCCATTATGGAATTTGGCCCTGATTTGCTTGGCATCTTCATTCCGGGCGCTTCCTTGCTTGCAAAGCTGGGCACATTCGCCGTTGACCAGGCTGGTTGGTTGGATAAACTCAAATCTCAAATCTCCCGCAAAGAAGGGCTGGGGGGAGCGTCTTCACCATCGGGTCTTTCGCAGGATCAGGTTTTTGAACAATACGTCAATGTCTTGCGTGCCCTTAGCCAGAAAGCGCCCTTGCTACTGCTTCTCGATGACCTGCAATGGGCGGATACAGCTTCTATCGATCTGCTTTTCCGCCTCAGCCGCCGTCTCGATGGTGCTCGAATCCTTTTGATAGGTACGTACCGTTCCAATGAAATCCAGGCCGGCCGGGCTGGCGAGCGACATCCCCTTGAAAAAGTGCTCAACGAGTTACGCCGTTATCAGGGCGATATCTGGCTGGATCTGAACCAGGCTGGCGCTGACCAGGGGCAGCAGTTTGTGGACACCTATCTGGACGCGGAGCCCAACCACCTGGATGACACTTTTCGCAATGCGCTCTACCAGCATACCCGGGGACACCCTCTATTCACTGTTGAGCTGTTGCGGGATCTGCAAGACCGCCGCATTATTACCCGGGACCAGGACGGTTTCTGGGCAGTCAGCGCGCCGCTTGCCTGGGAACGCCTTCCGGCCCGGGTTGAAGGTGTCATTGCTGAGAGGGTTCAATCGCTGGCTTCTGATCTGCGCGAAAGCCTCAGCATTGCATGTGTGGAAGGTGAACAATTTACCGCTGAGGTCGTTGCCCGGGTCCAATCGCAGGAAATTCGCGCTCTGGTCCGCCGCTTCAGTATAGAATTGGAAAAGGCTTACCAGCTTGTCCAGGGCCAGGAAGTCCTCCGTCTGGGGATGCAGCGTATTTCGATCTACCGCTTTTCCCATAACCTCATTCAGCGTTATCTGTACCACGAACTGGATTCGATCGAGCGTTGGTTTCTGCACGAGTCGGTGGGCGATACCCTGGAAGAATTGTACGCTGACCAGACGGATCAGATTTCAGCCCAGCTTGCAAGACACTTCGACCTCGCTGGTCTGCCAGAGAAAGCTGCCGCCTACTATCGATCGGCCGGTGATCAGGCTGCCGCGGGCTTTGCCAACGAACAGGCCCTGGCGCACATCAGCCGCGCCATCGAGCTCACCCCAGTACAAAATTATCAAGCCCGCTATGAATTATTTTCCCGTCGCGAGCGCGTCTTTGATCTCCGCGGCTTGCGCGCTGAGCAGACGCGAAGATTTAGCTGAGCTCGCCCGCCTGGCAGACCTCCTGCCGCCTGATCCCGTGCGTCGGGCTGATCTTGGATCCGCCAGGGTCGCCTCGCGCTCGACCTGAGCGATTACGCCTCAGCTATTCAGATTGCCCGCCAGGTAACTGAGGCCAACACCGGCATACCTTCGCATTTACTGGTGGATGGCTTTTTGCTCTGGGCACACGCGGTTTATTTGAGCGGCGACGCGCCCCAATCCAGACCGATGCTCGAACAGGCTCTGACCCTGACGCGTCAAAATAATCTTGCCTCTGAAGAGTGCCGCGCTCTGGAACAGTTGGGTACCCTCGATTTGCGAGCCGGCGAATATTCCTCTGCCATCGATCACCTGCAGGACGCGCTGTCCATTGCCCGGCAGCACAGCCTGCCGAGGCGTGAATGGTCGGTTCTCAACAACCTGGGTGTGGTAGCCAATGCACGCCAGGATTATATTGCTGCAGCCAGTTATTACACTCAGGCTCTGCAAATTGTGCAGCGTATTGCCGATAGAATGGGAGAGATGATCCTTTGGAGCAACCTGGGTGAGTCAAGCCTTTACTCAGGTCATTATGTTCAGGCAGCCGAGTACGCTTCCCGGGCATCTGCTGTGGCTGAAGACATCGGGAATCGGTTCGCCCATGGGGTTTTCGTTAATTAATCTCGGCGAGGCCTACCGCGAGATGGGTGATTATAACCGTGCTGCCGCATTTTCATCTCAGGCACTGGATGAGCTG
This sequence comes from uncultured Chloroflexia bacterium, assembly GCA_963705155.1. Classification (GTDB taxonomy): domain Bacteria; phylum Chloroflexota; class Anaerolineae; order Anaerolineales; family UBA4823; genus CAVPJC01. Next base: position 475,094 of record CAVPJC010000014.1, read on the forward strand.
CAAGCTATCAATTATCGCACGGGGATGGCTATCGTTTTGGAAAACCTCGCCAGCATTTCGCTGTCCACTGGTGAATATGGCAGAGCCTACGAATTCGCCTCCCGGGCTCTGAGCCTTGCCACCGAAATCGGCTCTCCTGGCCAGCTGGCATCAGCTCATGCGCTTCTGGGCGCCATCCTGGCCGAGAGGGGTGAGTTGCAAAGTGCCTGGGATCAATATAGGCGCTCGAGTGAACTCGCTGCCAACCTGGATGCACCAGTAGCACGTATAATTGCCCTGGCCGGAATGGCACAAATTGCGTATAACCGGTCTGAACCTGACGCTCAGGTCCGCGCCGCCGCAATAATCGAGCCGATTTTGCCTTTAATTCTGCCTGGGGCAGGGCGCCCTTTGGCAGACGAGCTGCCCTCTCAGGCCTGTCTGGGTTTGCATCCAGGTTTTGCACTCTGCCGGCAATTCGCGCGCAATTCAACTCCTGCATATGGCGCAAAGAGCGCTGCAAGATCGTTCCAATCGAATATCTGATCCGCTTTTGCGTCGATCCTTTCTTAATCTTCCGGATCATGCTGCTCTTCAGGGTTTTTCGCCTCAGGATTTTCATCCAAAAATCCAGTAGGGTCGTAATCCCCCCATTTTCCGCTGAACGAGCTGGCAAAAATCATCGCATTTGTGCGGTCCGATAGGTCGATTGCTTTGCGCAGGATTTCATCTCGGCGCGCCTGCACGCCTTCTGGCGGCGCAGACTGCGAAGGGGCAACGCTTATAATCCGCACTTCAAGGGTATCGTTCACCTTGTAGGGCAGGGTGGCGCCGGCTGATGAACCCATGATCGCCGTGCTGAGAGGCGTGCTCATACCCAGGAGCCGCGTGTGAAATCTGCATTCTCATCCGGTACAATGTCTAACTCATAGCGTTCTGTGCCGTTTACCAGCACCAGGTCAATAACCACGTGCATACCAACGGACACCGTGACAGGTATATGTTGCATAGCTGGTTCCATCTATTAGATTTTCTCTCTGCTATAAGCATAGCGATGTAAAAATATATCGACCTAAGATCGTCCGAATGATTATATGTCATTAATCTCTCGCATCCAATATTAATATATTCCTTGTCGAAATTTGATTATTATGCTATCGTTTATGCGTCATTCCAAATCCGATCAGATCCAGGTTCGAATACAAGAGGAGATATCCCATGGGCGACAAAAGTCCGAAGAATAAAGAGAAGGCAAAGAAGAAGAAGGTTATCAAGCAGGATGCAAAGAAGGGCAAAGGTGCTCCTGCTACCACAACCAAGCCATAAAGCAGAAGCCCCAGTCGCAAACCAGGCTGGGGCTTCTTGATATTTAAGGGTACGTTATCCCTGCCAATTTATTTTCGATACCTGAGAAACCGCTGGATGGGAGGCCCACTGGGTGCATCCAGTGGAACAAAAACTCCATTTTCGTTCAACAAATACTCCGTTCCAATCTCTGGAACATCCAATCCCTGATCTATGCAGTAACCCCTCGCAGTGTCTTGAGTAACGACATTCCGAAAGATTGCCACGTCGTATCGTTTCCCCTTCAAGTTATAACCCAGTCTCTTTACTCTGCTGACTTTCCATACAGGTTCAGTGGGGGTCACAGATTGGATAGACAAGCTCTTGTTCGGGTCAGTTGACGAACGGATGATGGGTAAATGCACCTCAAAAATCGTCACAGGTATGACTGTTGGTAAAGACGTCAACATGGATAAAATCTCAGGTGTCGGCGTAGGGCGTGGTGTGTTCAGCCGCCTCAACAACAAACCACCCAGTGCGCAGGTCATCAGCAGAACGATCACCACCAATGTGACACCCAGGACGAAAGCAGGTCCAATTTCTCTTCTACCCTGATTGATCTCGCTTTTCTTAACATCACGGCCTCCAAATTGCTCCCGAATTGCGGAAAAGTTAATCTTTACCCTGCTGGTCGAATATGTTCCAATAACCCTGATCGAGTTCATCATCACTTAAATGCGCATAGCGTTGTGTTATGGCAATATTCTTGTGGCGAGCAAGCTCTTGTGCCAGCTTCAGGTTTCCTGAGCCCCGAAGCACGGTCGTCACAAAATAATGTCGGAAGGAGTGAGGGGTGATGTTACCCGCAGCTTCTGCGCCGAGAGCCTCGGTGACACGCTGAGCTACAATATTGCGACCGGTTGCCGTCGTAATGGGCTTCACTTTTTTTCCGGCGCCTTTGTCGTGCCGTGCAAAGAGGGGCAGGGCGCTTAAGGCCCTTCCGGACGCCCCGTCCTGCCTGGCGCGTGCCGCCAGGTAATCTCGCAATGCCGCTATCGCCCGGTTTGAGAAACGTACAACGGCTTCACGGTTGCCTTTGCCGATAATAGTAGCCCGCCCTTCGTTCCAATCCAGGTCGCCGCGCCTTCAATCCGCAGGCTTCGTGCACCCGTAAACCGGTATCGGCCAGAGTCAGGAGAAAAGCCCGGTCACGCAGGTCTCTCAAATGTTCTTCCGGGTTTTCTTTGGGTGAATTTACAAGATTAATGGCATAATTTAATATATTCCGCAATTTGATTGCGCGGAAATTGCGGCAGTCGCACGCCCGGACGCCGGCTGCGCTGCCGGATCAGTAACCGGATACGGGATAAATTGGGGTTGGTCAGGTTTTCAGCAGCCAGGTATTCATAGAAACCTTTGGCGGCCTGCAGGTAAAGCTGCTCAGTAGCCGGCGCATAACTTTTCAGGCTTGTCGCCATCCAGACGATTGCTTCTTCAGGGAGCAGGTCAATTTCATCATGACCGGGGGAGAGATTGTGTTCAGCCAGGAGCTGTTGAAACAAGGTGAGCGAATTTTGATAAGCGCGGGCTGTATGCTCGCTGCGAGCCAGTGTCACGCTCTCAATGTATGCCTTAATTGCCTCACGAATGATCATTGTGATTAAAGAGGCTCACTTCATCGTGTATATTGCATATACTTTAATTGTTTATGATAATAATACTTATCAAAAGCATTTATATTTTATCCTGATTATCCTGGGTTGTCAACCCCCTTTCCCCCAAATAACCACCTCCCCATCAAATCACATATCCATTCTCCTCCAGCCACCTGGCGCCTTGCAGAGTTTTTTCTGCGGCTTCACCTCCAAAATCAACGCGGCGGCTGGATCATTTCACACAAGGCCTCAAACAAAGCATACCAGTTTACACTCCCCTCCCCGGCGCCCAATGCCGGTCTAATAATCCATCTGTATCTTCAAGGTGTACATGCGTGAGAAGCGACCCTGCATCGCGCACCCACTGATCTGCCGGCGGCCCTGCCAGACGTTGCATCACACAGGCATGGCCCGTATCCAGGCTCAAGCCCACCCAGGGGCTTTTGAAGGACTCCACCAGCCGGATAAGTGGGATGCTGTTCGTGTCATAGCACACTTCCAGCACCAGGGCGCAATTGGCCTGTTGTGCCAGCGGTAGAATTTCTCTCAGCGTCTGGTGAACAAGATCAATCTCTTCGTTCAATCCGTGTGCAACCGTATGGGCAACCATCGGGCTGCCGTAGAATTCAAAGGGACTGTGCAGCACCATTTGTGTGGCGCTCACTTCAACGGCGAATTCAAGCGCTTGCTTCAACCTTTCGATCACCAACTGCCTGACCCGCAGATCGCGACACAGCAGCGGCAATCCATCCCACGGCCCATGAATACCCGTCCTTCCCGTATGTCCATCCAGAATTGAACCTCCAGGGCCAGCTTTCGCCAGTTGCCATCCAGAACTTCCCCCACCGAAGCATCGAAAAGCTCGACATCACGCTGGCTCTCGATAATCCAGGCTGCATGCTCTTTCAGATCGCAAATTTTGAGATTTGCACCCACCCTAAACTTGCGGATATTTGCCATAATCCCTCAATCAAATTTATATGTTCTCAAACCAGATGTGTTAAGATTGGTGAATGCTCCACATCGACCCCAAAAAGGCAATCTGGCCGCTCGGTATCGGCACCGCATTTTCTTTGCTGGGGGATGCTACATTATATACCGTGCTGCCCACCCACACGAGTGAGGTTGGCATAGCCCTGGCCAGCGTGGGAATTATCCTGGGTATTAATCGGGCGATACGCATTTTTCTTAATGGACCGGCGGGTCTTCTCTATGATCGTCTGCCGCGCCGTCCACTGTTTATCCTTGGGCTGTTCATCGGTGCCTTGTCGACCGCTCTATATGCCGTGTCCAACGGTCTCTGGCTCCTCCTCCTTGGTCGTTTGCTCTGGGGTCTGAGCTGGTCATTGATCTGGGTCGGCGGCACCACCATCGTTCTGGATATCGCCTCAGACCAGGATCGCGGTCACTTGATGGGTCTGTACCAGACCTGGTTTTTTCTCGGGCAGACCCTCGGGGCTCTCGCCGGCGGTCTTCTAACAGATTACGTAGGTTACACGGGTACAATGTGGATTGGCACGCTCCTGGGCCTCACAGGAACCGCGGTCGCCTTCCTGTTCCTGCCCGAGACGCGCTCCATCCACAGGGATATACCGGCTCCGACTCAGGAAATTAAATTCATGCAGCCGCGCGGTGGATTATGGACCGCTGCATCAATCTATGGTGTAAATCGGTTTATCACGGCAGGTGTTTTGGCGGCAACCCTGGCTCTTCTTGTTCAAGAGCAAATGAAGTTGTACGCCGTGGCTCTCGGTGTTGCCTCACTTACTGGAATTCTCATTGCGCTCCGTACCATTTTATCCATGCTGGCTTCGGTTCTAACCGGAAAGGCCTCCGATTGGGCCAGCAGCCGTTGGAAACTGGCAAATATCGTGCTGTTCATGGGGGCGTCGGGCATGTTCCTGCTGATTTGGGACTCACCGCTAATCCTCATTCTGGCAATTTCACTGGGCTCGATTGCTGCCGGTGGCCTCCAAACCATAAGCTCTACCCTGCCCGGAGATCTTGTGCATCCCAGCCAGCAAGGTTCTGCAATTGGCCTGCTCCACACTTCAGGCGATTTCGGCAGCGCCCTCGGTCCACCGGTCGCTTATGCCCTACTCCCATGGCTCGGTCTCCCTAGCATCTACTTGCTTTGTGCCGGTCTATTCCTGCTCCAGATGCTTCCGGTAACCAAATACCAGCTAGCTGAACGGCGAAATATTTGAAACCCTTGATCTTTCAGGCTTGACATAAAAGAACTAATGTTCTATACTTGGCGTTGTCCTGGATGAAAACCCTGATTTTACGCTATGGATACACTTCAACGCCTGAAACTACTCTCAGCCGATATGGAACTGGAGCCTGCTGAGGATGCCGGCTGCCCCAAACTGGCATCTTCCCCCAGGGAGCCCTACCTGAGCGGGCGGTATTGCCGAATGGGCAGCGTATCACGCTGCTCAAGACATTGCTCACCTCAGCCTGCGAGCGTAACTGCTATTACTGTCCGTTTCGAGCGGGCCGTGATTCGCGTCGCGCTCAGTTAAACCCGAAGAATTAGCCAGAACCTACATGTCGCTCCACCGGGCGGGTATTGCCCAGGGTGCTTTCCTCTCATCCGGAATCGTCGGCGGCGGAATCCGCACACAGGATCTCCTGGTGGATACCGCTGAAATTCTCCGCAATAAACTTGGCTACATCGGCTACCTCCATCTCAAGATCATGCCAGGCGCTGAGCGTGACCAGGTCGAGCGCAGCATGCATGCTCGCAGACCGGGTATCGATCAACCTTGAAGCCCCCAATGATCACCGGCTGGCGCTTCTTGCTCCCCGCAAACAATTTCTGGACGAGCTTCTCACCCCTCTCCGCTGGGTAGATGAGATTCGCCGCTCCCGCCCTCCACGTCTTGGCTGGAATGGCCGCTGGCCTTCCTCGGTCACCCAGTTTGTGGTTGGGGGCGTTGGCGAGAGTGACCTGGAACTGCTGTCTGCCACTGAGTACCTCTATCACTCGCTGCATCTCCGGCGCGCATACTACTCAGCCTTCCATCCTGTTCGTGATACCCCGCTTGAAAATCAGCCTGCTGAGGCTCCCCCTTCGCCAGCACCGCTTATACCAGGCATCTTTCCTCCTCCGCGACTATGGTTTCTCCATGGAAGAGCTTCCGTTGGACAACTCTGGCAACCTGCCCCTTAATACCGA